>OZ252113.1:1940000-3752143 GCA_965248645.1 Acidobacteriota bacterium | reverse complement strand
CTCGCTTGAGGCCGCCCAGACGCCCCGTCGAACAGGTGTCGTATTCCCCCCGTGGAGACCGCTTTCTTACGATTTCGGATTCGCAGTCCTTCAATGTGCTCGAACTCTGGGACCATGCAACACAGGGCGGAACCGGGATTACGCTCGACAGCCAAGTCCGTTCCGCGGCCTGGTCTCCGGATGGCCGACGCATCGCCGCGGTGAGTTCTTTCATCACGGTTTGGAACCTTGACAATATCGCCTCGGAGCCGTTGGAACTTGATCCGGACAGAGCGGAGTACCGGAGTACAGGCATGTGTCCTGGTCCTACGACGGAGTACGCTTGCTGATTGCTTCGAACAACGGAGCAACAGTTTAGATTGGGTGTCGGCGAAATCCTGCACTCCCTGACTTTTGAAAAGGGCGTCGTCTACGTGGAAGAATCCCCGATGGCTCGTTGCTGCTCACCATTGACGGACAGTTTCCCGAACGCAGGGTCCAGGTGTGGAACGCAAAAACAGGCGCAGAGCTTGCCGACCTGGAGACAGCCGGTAGACGGGGCGGCGCAAGATTCTCCCCGGACGGCAGACGAGTGGCGACGTACGACGGTCGCAACCGCGTGTTGCGCGTCTGGGACGCCCGTACCGGTGGGGAACTGCTCACGCTGGAAGGACATAGAGCACCTTTCTCCTATGCTGCATTCTCCCAGGATGGGCTGCGCCTGGCAGGTGTGAGTCCAGACGGGACAACCTGGATGTGGGATGCCCTGACCGGCGATTTGCTGACGATTCTCCCAGGCGGCGGCGGGCGCGGCAGCGGTATTGTGTTCTCGCCTGACGATCCCCGGATCGCCAGCTTCGGAGCCGGAGGCGCCAAGGTATGGTCGGTTGGGGTCCCGTTTCGCGAGCGTACCCTGGACTTTGCGCATTTCGCCAACGGGGATGGCATCACCTCCGATATGGTGTTCGTGAATGTGGCCCCCCATCCGATCCGGCCCGCCCTCCACTTCTACGACCAGGAAGGCGAACCCATTGCCGTCCGGTCGGTGGTGGATCTCACGGGAGATCTGGAGATCACCGAGGACGGTGCCCTGACCGTTCAGACGGAGATGGAGCCGCTGGGGGAACTCACGATTTCGACCCACGGCCGTGGGGAGGTGGTGAGCGGATCAGTGAAGGTGGTCTCGGACGGCCCCATCGGCGGGGTCCTGCGCTTTGATCTGCCCGGCATCGGGGTGGCCGGGGTGGGGGCCAGCCCACCCGTGAGGGATGTCATCTTCCCCGCTCGCCGCCGGAGCGGACTCAGCACGGCGGCGGCCATCCACAACCTGGGAGAGGAAGCCCTGGGGGTGAGCTGCCGGTTGATGAGCGGGGGCATTGTGCTCGAAGAGGTGGCCATCCCGCTGGAGGTCAACGGACAGGAAGCCCGGTACATCGAGGAGTTGTTCCCCCGCACCGATACGTCCGATTTCGTGGGATCGGTGCGCTGCACCGCGCCGGGAATGTTCACCGGAATCGCGGTGGAGATGGATGCCGATAACCGCATCTTCACCACGCTGCCGGTGATGCCGGTGAGCCAGGGACGAGGCGGGGAGACGATCCTGGACTTTGCGCATTTCGCCAATGGGAAGGGCATCACCTCCAGCCTGGTGTTCGTAAATGTGTCCGGCCCGCGTCGTGTCGGGCCGTTTACCCTGGCCGGCCAGCCGATCCGGCCTGCCCTCTATTTTTACGATAAAGGGGGCCGTCCCATTGCGGCGGAATCGGTGGTGGATATCACGGGAGATTTGGAGGTAACAGAAGATGGAGCCCTGAGCGTTCAGACGGAGATGGAGCCCCTGGGAGAACTCACGATTTCGACCCACGGCCGTGGGGAGGTGGTGAGCGGATCAGTGAAGGTGGTCTCGGACGGCCCCATCGGCGGGGTCCTGCGCTTTGGCCTGCCCGGCATCGGGGTGGCCGGGGTGGGAGCCAGCCAACCCGTAAGGGACGCCATCTTCCCGGCCCGCCGCCAGGTGGGGGGAATCAGCACCGCGGCGGCGGTCCACAACCTGGGAGAAGAAGCGATGGTGGTGAGTTGCCAACTGATGAAAGACGGCGCCGTGCTCGAAGAAGAGGAGATCCCTCTGGAGGCCAACGGGCAGGAGGCCCAGTTCATCGAGGAGTTGTTCACCGGCACGGATACATTCGATTTCGTGGGGTCGGTGCGCTGCACCGCACCGGGCCTGTTCACCGGAGTGGCGGTGGAGCTGGAAGATGCGGGCAACCGCATCTTCACCACACTGCCGGTGGTGCCGGTGGAGGTAGAAATAACTTCTCAGGAATAGACAGGGACAGCGGCCGTCCAGTTGGGGTTACGATAGCAACGGTGCAAAATCCAACGTTAAGGGCCGTCGCCTGGTGTCCTTAGCGGTCTCAATGCGGTTCCGGCGAGGTCCTCGTCCGAGTCGAAGCGGTACTTCCCGTAGGGGTTGAGGTGGCCATAGAAAGCCTCCGAGATTCTGAAGCAGATATTGCCGGGCTTGCTGCATCGTCAGATGGGGCTGGGAGCCAAGACGGGAGAGGTTGCCGAATGAATGAGGAAGTAAAGAGAATCTCTGAACTAACCGAGAGGCTCATCAAGATGGAAGAGCCGCTCCCAGAAACTTTTTCTCTAGTCGAACCCGCCGAGATACTCAGCTGCCTACAGCTCGCCCGTGAGCCCATAGAGCTGTAGGCAAAACCTCCGGGAAAAACTGGCCAAAATGGGCACGGTTAAGATTTTCGACATTAAGGTTAAGCGCAAACTTCTTGAAATCAAAAAAAGGAAGACTCCGACAGATCGAATTGCAATGCGCCTTCGGCTTGTTCACATGCTCACAGCAGAGAGCGAAGAAGAACTTCAAAGCATCCATAGAAATCTTCCAAAGGCGTTCGAGCGCATTCGCCAAGACTCCCAACTAAAGACTGAACTTAACGAATTCTTCGGACCGCTCTCTGCCCCCGATTTCGATTTTTTCGATCCCCTCTCCGATCCCCTCGAAGATTTCATGTTTAACGTGCGCTGTGACGCGTATCGCTCTACCTTCAAACCTGAAAAGTATTTGGATTGGGCCAGGGAAGTGATATGTATCGTCAATCCCGAACAGTATGGGGAGCGTTGCCATTCGGTCGGAACGCTCGTTGTCAGCCAGACGGTTCCTTCATCGATAGATCATCATCTGCAACGCTTGAAGACATGCTACCTGCTAGGTCTAGACGAGATGGCCATCGTCTTTTGTCGGTCGGTCCTGGAAGCTGCCCTCTTTAAGGAGCTACACAAGCGAGGGAAGCTACCGGATGCTGGCAAGATCGATCACATTAAACCCTATGAGTTCGCCAGGTTACTGGGTCTGACCGACAGCCGGATGCTGAGTTCGGAAAAGAAGGACCGCGCTAAATCCATTGGCCGCCTAGCTGGAGAGATTCTTCACGCCGGCGAGCCATCGGAAGCCACTGAGAAGGTCGAGGAGATCATTAAGGATACTTCCGACATTGTCGAAGAGCTGTACGGTTAGCTCCCTGCGGTGAGGGTCAATAAACTTGAGACACATTCTGGTTGGCTTAGATTGTCAAATGAGCTCACCCGGACCTAGCCGATGTGGTGACCCTGAATCCAGTCTGTCAGGAAGAACTCTAGAACCCTGGACGGGATGTGTCCATCAATCCAAAGGATAACTCTATTCTGACGCCTTAGCGCACTGTCCCTGACGTTAGGCTAGGGTGTGCCTCAACTGGACGCCTTCCTACGTCCCCAAACTCCTTAACGTATGATTTTTCGGGAATCATATATTTGGCTACCTAGGCAATATCGACGACTGGAACATGAGGAAGTCACGTCGCCCAGTCGGCGGACAACACCTCGGCCTGTTCGAGCACCGTGCGGGTTGCTTTCTCCTGTTTGTCCGGCGGGTAGCCGTGCCTGCGCAGAGTGCGCTTGACCAGACGGCGGAGATTGGCTCGCACATTCTCGCGCAGTGTCCGGTCAATAGTAACGTTGCCGCGCACAGTCCCCACTAGCTCTCGCGCGATCGCTCGGAGGGTTTCGTCGCCGAGTACCTGGACAGCGCTGTCGTTGGTCTCCAGGGCGTCGTAGAAGGCCAGTTCGTCTTCCGATAGGCCGAGCTTCTCGCCGCGAGCAGTAGCCTCCCGCAGTTCCCGGGCCAGCTGGATCAACTCCTCGATCACCTGCGCGGCCTCGATGGCCCGGTTCTGGTAGCGGAGGAGGGTCTGCTCCAGCATCTCGGCGAATGATCTTGCCTGCACCACGTTTTTCTTCCGCCGGGCGGCAACTTCGCCCTTCAGAAGCTTCTGCAACAGCTCGACGGCGAGGTTGCGTTGAGGCATCCCCCGCACCTCGGCCAGGAATTCCTCCGACAGGATCGAGATATCTGGTTTCTCCAGTCCAGCGGCGGCGAAGATGTCGATCACCCCTTCCGATGCCACCGCTCGGGAGACGATCTGGCGCACGGCATGATCCAGCTCCTCTTCGGGGCGCGCATCGGCCGCCGCGCGTTTGGCCAGCACCGACTGGACAGCTTGGAAGAAGGCCACGTCGTCGCGGATGCGGATCGCGTCCTCATGGGGCACAGCGAGCGCGAAGGCTTGGGAGAGTTCGCGCACCGACTGCACGTAGCGGTCCTTGCCGTTCTCCTGCACCAGGATGTGCTCCTGCGCAGCTGGCAGCAGGCCCAGGCGTTCCTGAGGCGTTCCGGTAGTCCACTTGGACCGGTCGAAGCCGTGGAACAGGCCGCAGCAGATTTCGTGCTTCTCCAGCATCACCGCCACCGCTTCCTCTTGATCGAGCGCGGTCTTCCCGGTGCCGCCGCTTTCGGTGTAGGTCGCCAAGGCACGCTTGAGTTCGTGGGCCAAGCCCAGGTAATCGACAACAAGACCGCCCGGCTTGTCCCTGAACACTCGGTTGACCCGGGCGATCGCCTGCATCAGGCCGTGGCCGCGCATCGGCTTGTCCACATACATGGTATGCAGGCTCGGCGCATCGAAGCCGGTCAGCCACATGTCGCGTACCAGCACCATGCGTAGTGGATCGTCGACATTGCGGAATCTTTTCGCCAGTGCCTCGCGCCGGGTCTTGTTTCGGATTAGCGGTTGCCAGTCGGGCGGATCGGAAGCAGCGCCGGTCATCACCACCTTGAGGTTTCCCTTGTCGTCATCCTCGTGATGCCAATCGGGTCGCAGGCGCACCAGCTCCCGATAGAGGGTGACGCAAATGCGCCGGCTCATGCACACGACCATCGCCTTGCCATCGAGGGCTTCAAGGCGCTGCTCGAAGTGGGCGACGATGTCCTGGGCGACGAGTCTCAGGCGCTTCTCCGCTCCGACGATGGCTTCCAGCTGCGCCCATCGGGTCTTGAGCTTCTCCTTACGCTCGACTTCCTCGCCCTCGGTCGCTTCCTCGAACTCCGGGTCGATGGTCGGGCGGACGATCTCGTCGATGTCCAGCTTGGCCAGACGGCTTTCGTAGTAGATCGGCACCGTCGCTTCATCCTCGACCGCGCGCTGGATGTCGTAGATGCTGATGTAGTCACCGAATACGGCGCGGGTATTGGCGTCCCGAAGCTCAATAGGCATTCCGGTGAATCCAACAAAGGAGGCATTGGGCAGGGCGTCGCGCATGTGGCGGGCATAGCCGTCGATAAAGTCGTACTGGCTGCGATGGGCTTCGTCAGCAATGACCACGATGTTACGGCGCTGGGAAAGCGCCGGGTGGGTATCGCCCTTCTCCTCGGGGAAGAACTTCTGGATGGTGGTGAACACCACGCCTCCCGAGTCAACCGCGAGCTTGGCGCGTAGGTCCGCCCGGCTTGCCGCTTGCACCGGGGGCTGGCGCAACAGCTCCTGGCACCGAGAGAAGGTGCCAAAGAGCTGGTCATCCAGATCGTTCCGGTCCATCAGCACGACGATGGTGGGGTTGGCCATGGCCCGCTCGCGAATAATGCGGCCAGCATAAAAGGCCATGCTCAGGCTCTTGCCTGAGCCCTGGATATGCCAGATCACGCCAATGCGCCGGTCGCCCGGCGCGCCACCGGGCTTTCGGCCCGGTTCCTGAAAGACGGCTTTTTCTTCGAGCCTCTCGTTCGTCTGAATCAACTCGGCCGCCCTCAGGGTCTCGGCGACCGCCACCTCAACTGCGTGAAACTGATGGTAACCCGCCATCTTCTTGACGAGTGCACCGCTGCCGTCATCCTCGAAGACGATGAAATCCCGGACCAAAGAAAGGAATCGCCCGGGTTTGCAGACGCCTTCGAGCAGCACTTGGAGTTGGGGGAGGCGCACATCGGCCAGCGTTTCACCCGAGATCGTGCGCCAAGGCTTGAACCATTCCCGCCCAGCGGTCAGAGTGCCGATCCGCGCCTCGACCCCGTCCGAGACCATTAGAGCCGCGTTCATGGCAAACAGCGTCGGCAGCTCGGCCTGGTAGGTCTGAAGCTGTTGCCAAGCGGTCCAGATGGTGGCCTCTTCGTCGGCGGGGTTCTTGAGTTCGATCACCCCCAAAGGTAGGCCGTTGACAAACAGAACGATGTCGGGGCGGCGCTCGTGCTTGTTTTCGACCACGGTGAACTGGTTGACCGAGAGCCAGTCGTTGTTGGCGGGGTCGTCGAAATCGAGCACACGGGCCTGTGCGCCGCGAACCACGCCTTCGTCGGTACGGTACTCGACCGTCACGCCCTCCACGAGCATGCGGTGGAACGCGCGGTTGCGGGTTTCCAGCGTGGAGCCTCCGGGTTGGGTCGCCTTGCGGACCGCATCGTCCAAGGCCTCGGTGGGCACGGATGGGTTCAGCCGGTCTAACGCGTCGCGCAACCGATGTTCCAGAACGACTTCGCGGTAGTCCGTCCGTTCCGCCCCTTCCGCGTGCGGCGCAATGTTGGGACCGTGGGCCACCTTCCAACCGAGGCTTTCAAGCCATTCGAGCGCGGCGTCTTCGACCCCCGACTCGGTGAACGCGGCAGTCGCGGGCGTCATGCGGGTGGCCGTTCCGTAGGGGTGTCTTTGGCCCAATGCATAGTCGAACGTCGGAATGTCAACAGCTTGTCAGTGTAGGAGTAAGCGTTGGCCGGCTCCAGATGTGAATTATTCAGGTGGTCGATCAGCATTCCGTATAGAACCGCCAAGTTTGACCCCTCTTTCACACTCTCTGCGAACATCCAATCATACTCGGGCGACGGCACCTCCGTTGGGTAACGGTGATATCCGCAACTCCCGTCCGCATTGATCTGCGACCGCATTATCATCCCCTTGTCAAGGAGGACAGTCACATTGGGAACGAGGGAAGGGTCCGTTGATTTGAGGTGGGCAGTGACGTCTTCAAACGCAAAATCTCCGGCGTCTACGCAGAAGAGAAACGAAAACAGGTGATTCAGAAACCTGTTGTTGCTTCCCAGCGCCATGTCCCGAATGGTTGTGTCGTCCCGAAGCTTCCCCCCAAACGCAGTGTTCTTGACCAGTGGGCGATCCATCTCCAGAATCTTGGCCAGCGCCTTCTTCATTTGATCGAAATACCTCTTGGACTTGAAGTAAGTGGACTTGACTTCTCCTATCGCATACACAGAAGTGATTGGGATGTATTCTGTTCCGTCCCGCGCCGTATACAGAGACGGGAGATTGGATGCATCGGCAATGATCACATCTATCTGCGAGCTTAGCTCGTGCTTGGAATCAATAAGATACCCGGAAGTCACGTAGAACGGTTGCGGCAAGACGCGTCTGAAATAGTCCCGCACAGCGTCCTCAACTTCGTTGCCAGCTGCCTTGATGTCCGATGGATGGAGGAGAAAGGCCTTCTCGCGCGCCGATTCCAAGAAAGCTGCATCCTGCTTGAGTACACCGGCGAGATCAAGTGGCCCGGCCAAGATCCCCTCCTTCCATCATAGCCAGCACGCCTCCCACTCGAACCTGTCCCGAAATAAGCTTCGGGAGAAGCGTGTCTCGGAGGGTTGCTAGGGTGCGGGATTCACGCTGAGTCGCTCCCATTCGGTTCAGGAATGGCGCGGCCAACGAGGAGAACGCCAGTCGGACTCGTGCGTCCGGAAGTACCACGGCTGTGTCCAAGACGCCTCTCGGCCTTACCGCCGGATACGCGCCGCCATCCGCGAGATGAGCAAGCCGTTCGATGGCATCTCCTGAGGTCGCCGCGCACCATACGATTTCCCGCTCAGCCGCGTTCCTAGGGCGCAACACGGCAAAGGCGGTGCTACCAGTCAAGCCATCTCGATCTATGAGTGCGAAGGATCCGTTTCTTGGTCGAACCGTTCCCACGATGGTGTCACCTAGGCGTAACACTCGACGTCCGCGGCTAGGCGCGCCCTCCCATGTGTATTCCTGAATGTCGTTGATGTAGCCCCACTTCGTGTTCGCCAGGTCCACATACAGGATACAGTCCGGTGCGTTGCGGCTACTCCATGATTCGGGATTGAGACGCGCGAGGTCGGCAAGCGTACCCTGGCGCCACCCCTCCGGTATCTTCCCGATGTCGGAATCCACGAGCCGGTCTGGGAAGAGATTCGCAAGGTGCTTGGGCAGGCCGGTATTGCGGCCTGCCATCTTGGCGCGAACGGGGTCGAAATCGACGAACCAGGACTTGAACAGCGCCCGCGCCATTGATTCCAGCGTCTCGTTCATGCGCCGGTTCAACTCGATCTTGTCGTCCAGCGTCCCCAGGATGTACGCGATGGCGCGCTGCTCAGGGAGGGGAGGGATAGAAACTTCAAGAGTACGCAAGTAGGTGACTGGTCGAGCAATGGAAGGAACACCTACTTGAGAAGCGTTGGCGAGGAGTTTGTGTCGGCCCTCCGGAGATTTAAAGAACAGGGCGATAAACTCGGGAATGGCCTTGGACCGGTCGCAACGCATGTAGAACTGACGCTGCGAGATGACATATCGATCGAACATCGAACTGTTAGGAATGTAGGCGGCCTGCCCGATGTTTCCTGCATGAGTGAATACAATGTCACCGCGCTTCACATTGGCATTAGCAAGGCGCTGCGCATGCTCATGACTTATGAAGTTGAAGCCGGGAGAATCGTCGACCCTGACACCGTGGAGATGTTGCCCGCTAATAATTGGAACGCCGTCTGGTACGAACGTAGAAACCTTAATTGACAAGCCGAACGGTCCCATGGCGACCTTCTCGGAAATGTCTTCTATCGTGGCAGTAGACCACTCACGGGCCAGAGAACTACAATTCTCCCTCTCTACCATCACCACATGCTTGCGCTCGATCTCGCGGTGAAAGCTCTCCAGCGCGCGCCCAATCGCGCGCTTCCACCAGGAAAGGGGTAGTAGAATTCTGCAGCGCTTCGATGAAATCCGCGAGCCGCGAAAGTGTCGATCTCGGCAAATTGCGAGCCGCGCAGCACCAAATCCAGGTCGCTACCATCATGGCTCTGGCCATTGACGCGGCTGCCATAAGCCCAGACTTCGACACCGGGAAAATGCTTGTGCAGCAACGCCACGATCTCCTTACGATGCCTCGGCGGAAGATGCAGCCCTTTAACCATCGCCCGCCTCTTCGATCACGCCGGCAAGCGCCTTGGCATCGGCGATGAAGTCGGGCAACAGCTTCACGGTGGTTTCAGCAAAGCCTTTGCCACAGTCGTGCGCGGTGTCGTTGCGATGGTGGACCGTCATTCTTTCACTTCAGGATATGGACGATATTCCACAAGCGCCGAGCGACCTACGATATCGACAATGCGCACCAGAAGTTCGGTTCCTTCGGCATCGGTTAAGCAGAGGTCTTCACCAGGGATGAAGTGGACCGGTTGCTGCTCGCCCTCGTTGATGGCAATGTTGGACGCGTAGAGATAAGTTCGGTCATGGGTGTCGCGAATGGGATTAAGCCTACCCTTGAGTCCTGGAAGGTCGCCGGTCGCCTCGGAGAAGATGACACTCCCACCTTCCTGGAGGGCTTTAACTTCTATCGTGAGCGCTCCCCGGCTGGGAATCCATTCCCGTTCTAAATGTGCTGCGTACCCGGGTGCGGCAGCGAACACGGTCATAGGGAGATGAGTCGTGTGCAGATCGACGGGTGCCTCCCCGGCCTCGTCCGTGGTCGCGCGCTTCCAGGTCTTGTTCGGGAAAAGAGTCACCAGATCGGCACCAGGCAAGGGTTGGCCGACGGACCGCACGGTGATGACAGCGTGGGCAGGGCTCTGCTCCTGCACTGCCGCAGGGATGATGAGGCAGACTTCCGAAGCATTGATTAGTCGATATTCGGGCAGTTTCCCGCTGAGTGCTTTGGTTTCGCGCCGGATGATGGGAACGCCGTCGCCGCGACGCTCCATGAAATACTGCCTGTCCTCCGAGCCTTGGACGCCCCCCACCGACATTCGTCCCAGCACCGAGGTCAAGGCTTCATTGCGAGTTGCTTGGCGCGTTGCCATGCTGTCGATGGTTAGGTTGTTCGGCAGCGAGCCAGGCGACTGAATTTCCAGGCGGTCTTCGAACATCGACAGGCGGATTTTGCTGGCACGTATCGAATAGTCGCGATGCGCCACGGCATTGACCACGGCCTCGAACAGCGCCTTGTCGCTGTACTGGGGCAGGTCCACGCGCGCCGGCTCCTTGCGCGCCGCAACGTGCATGTTCCTTATGGCGAAGGCCACCGCATCGGCGATTTGGCGGTTCAGCGGGCCGGTAATCTCCTGTGCATCGATCTGGCCAGAGGCGCGGTCCTTGCCCCGGTAGTGGGTCGCGGTGATGCAGGCGTTGGGGAGCCACTGTTTGGGATTTCGGGTGCACAACAACACGCCAGCTACCGTAGAGCGCGGAATTCCGGCCTCGTCGGGCACCAGGAGCGCCAACTTCCCGAGCGCTGACTCGGGATTTGCTGCGCCTTCGGCAGTCAACAGCGGCTTCCAGAGCGATTCATCCAGAGTTCCGAATCCGGTATCTGGAAGGGTTTGCTCGTCGAACGAGCGGAAACGCGCCTGTCCCCGTCGTTGCGCCAGGCGTAGCCGCTCGTCGCTGGTTATCTTTCGCTTTGTGCCGCCCACCCGAACATAGCTCCCACTCGGGCTGTCGTGCAGCGATTCGCCCTCCGGCACTTCGACCAGTAGCAACCGCTTGCCATCCAGTTGCCCGTGATGGGTGCGGATGCGAACGGCTGGTTTGATGGCGTCGGAGCTCACCTCGACCAGAACAGAATCCAACTCGATAATCTGTTCACGAGACATGCCCTGCACCTCGCCTGCGTCGGTGATACCGCAGAGCAGCACGCCGCCGCCCGCATTGGCGAACGCTGCGATCTCATCCGCCAAATCATCGCGCCTCGGACTCCTTGGGCGGCTGCCGGCGAACTCGATTTGCTTGAATTCCCAGTGGCTGTCCTCACCAAGGCTGAGTTGGCGTCTGATTTCTCCTTCGCTGTAGGTCATCGGTCGCCTCCAAACCCAAGTGCCTCCAAATTGACCTTGATGGCAACATCCAGCCTCGCACCTTCGGCCTGCTGCTCCCTCAACTGCGCAACGAGCCGTTTCATCTTGTCCTCGAACGGTTCCCCGTCGTCCTCCTGGGGTTCCGCGCCGACATAGCGCCCGGGGGTAAGCACATGGCCGTGCTTGCGAACTTCTTCCAGTACTGCTGCCTTGCAGAAGCCGGGCACGTCGGCGTAATCACCCACATCTTCCCCGCCCCGCCAGGTATGGTATGTATCGGCGATACGGGTGATGTCTTCATCGGTGAGTTCGCGATGCGTGCGGTCCACCATCCGGCCCAGCTTGCGGGCGTCGATGAAGAGCACTTCACCCCGGCGGTCACGAAACTTGCCCCCTTTGCGGTCGCGGGCGAGAAACCACAGGCAGGCCGGGATCTGGGTCGAGTAGAAGAGTTGGCCCGGTAGCGCAACCATGCAGTCCACCCGGTCGGCCTCGATCAGACTCTTGCGAATGCCGCCTTCGCCGGACTGGTTCGATGACATTGAGCCGTTGGCGAGTACGAAACCAGCCGTGCCAGCTGGGGTCAGGTGATGAACGATATGCTGCACCCAGGCGAAGTTGGCGTTGCCCTTGGGCGGGATGCCATATTGCCAGCGCTTGTCATCGGCGAGCCGCTGACCGCCCCAGTCGGAGATGTTGAATGGGGGATTGGCGAGGATGAAGTCGGCCTTGAGGTCGGGATGGCGGTCGTTGTGGAAGCTGTCTCCATGGGCGATCTGACCTTCGATGCCTCGGATGGTGAGATTCATCTTGGCAAGGCGCCAGGTGGTGTAGTTCGATTCCTGACCGTAGATCGAGATATCGGTCCGGGTGCCCCTGGGGGATTTTCCTCCATTTCCATTGCCGCTGGCGTGCGCACGGATGAATTCGACCGATTGCACGAACATGCCGGAGGAGCCGCAACAGGGGTCATAGACCCGTCCTGAAAAAGGCTCCAGCATCTCGACCAGGAGCTTGACGATGCAGCTCGGGGTGTAGAACTCGCCACCCTTCTTGCCCTCGGCGCTCGCGAACTGTGACAGGAAGTATTCGTAGACGCGTCCGAGCACGTCCTTCGATCGGGCTTCGGCATCACCTACCCGGATGTTGCTGATGAGGTCGATAATCTGGCCGAGCCGCTGTTTGTCGAGTGCGGCGCGGACATAGTCCTTGGGCAGCACGTCCTTGAGCGCCGGGTTGTCGCGCTCGATTCCGGTCATCTCATCGTCGACGAGTTGGCCGATGGTGGGTTGCTTTGCCTGGGCCTTGAGATGTGTCCAGCGGGCCTCCGATGGCACCCAGAAGATATTCTCGGCGCGGTACTCGTCCGGGTCCTCCGGATCGGCGCCTTGTTCCCTTTCGCTTTCGAGGAGGGTGTGCCTCTCCTCGAAGGCATCGGAGATGTATTTCAGAAAAATGATTCCAAGAACGACATGCTTGTATTCGGCCGCGTCCATTGAGCCGCGCAAGGCATCGGCCATCTGCCACAGCTCGGCCTCATAGCCGGTTGTCGCACCACTGGTGCCCCGTTCAGCCGCCGCTTCTTTTTGCGCCTTCCCCTGCCGTCCTCGTGTCATCGCCCTCTCCCATATCCGTCGCACCAGCTACCAAACCACAGGTAACCCGGGTCTTTTGATCTCTTCGCGTAGCGTCCCTTTCTTGAGCGAAACGCGCGAAGAGATAGGTGCGGCAGCCGCTCAGATCTCTCTTGTGCGGTCCCGGTCACTTTCCCTTGAACGGGTCAAACAATTCCACCTCGAATTCATGGAAATCGCGGACATTCCTCGTCACCACCGTCAGCCGATGAACGCGAGCCGTGGCGGCGATCATCGCATCCTCGAACAGCGAATCCGACTGCCGGTGCTTGAGGCGCGCCCATTCCCGAAAAGCCGCCACGTCCATCGGCAGGATACCGTAGCCGTCGATGACCCGACCGAGCCAGGATTCCAGTTCCGCCGCTTTCGCCGTGTCCTGCTCGCGCGTCCTCTCGATACCGGCCTGAATTTCTCCGGCCGTGACGGCGGACAGGAACAGCCGGTCGGCGGGAACCGCCTCGATCCAGTTCAACACCGCCTTGTGCGGTCTGGGACGGCGAAGTTCCGAAACAACGTTGGTATCTAAAAGGTACACCGGGTTACTCGAAGTCCAGTGGCGGTCGATGGCGGCGGCGCGTCCGCGGCGGTGTAAGCGTCTCCGTCCGGGCTTCCGGTGCGAGCAGCCACTCCTTCAGATCGGGCTTCGCTAGCGCCCGCAACTTCCGCCACTGCTCGATCGGTAAAAGCACCGCCGCCTCCACGCCTCGCTTCGTCACGATCTGCGGCCCTTCCCTGACGCTCGCCTCAAGAAACTCGCTAAATCGGGCCTTCGCCTCCTGAACCTGCCACGCCTTGCTCATGTGTCCCTCCCGCATTCGCTATTCTGACTACTTATATGACTATTTAAGCCTAAGCGCAAGAAGACGTTTTGTTTAGGAATACTGCGATTTTGGCGGGAGCCCTCTCCAACGGGCGGTTCTGAAACGGCACCTCTCGGTTCTTCAAAACGTCGAATTCGTAATCGCTCATCGGCGTTCCAACCAGACGTTCTTCGTGAACAATTCTACACATCCCTTCATCCGTTATGCGTATCTAAAAGAGGCACGCTTCAGAGATAAGTCCCGCATAATGATCGAATTGAGGCGGAGACTTACATCAATCAAGCGCCGCGCCATTACTCACGCGCTCCGCAAATCGACCGGAGGAAGGAAACACCGTGGCTAGCCTTCTCAAGGAACTCGGGATAGCGGTGCTCTTGCCTCAGGACGAAATGCTTCGACTAATTCGCTCCGCGCCTCATCGGTACAAGGTGTTCAAGATACCGAAGCGGAAACAGGGCGAATTCAGGACCATTGCTCAGCCAGCGACAGAGGTTAAGGCTCTTCAGTATTGGGTAATGCAGCACGTCTTGAGTCAATTTGACGTGCACCCAGCTGCGACCTGACCTGCCCCCACGAACGAGTCCACCCTCTAAGTTAGACTCGGAGCCATTTGAAGTGCCCTGCACGGGATAGAACTGAACTCCTGAGACCTAGGTAGTTTGGCCTCTGGTGCCGGCGGCCGATAGGCCAAGGCGCTGTGAGGCCGGATCTGATTGTAATCCCTTCGCCAGCGTTCTACCAACACCTTGGCTTCCCCAAGCGTGTCGAAGATCTCCATGTTCAGCAGCTCATCCCGTAGTTTCCCGTTGAAACTCTCAATGTACCCATTCTCCCAGGGGCTGCCCGGCTCGATGTACAAGGTCCTTACCCCAACAGTCTGCAGCCAGTCCCGGACCGCCTGTGCCGTAAACTCTGATCCGTTATCGGACCGGACAAACTCAGGCACTCCCCGATCAACGAATAACTCCGCCAACCGGTCCAACACGTCTTGGTGATTCATCTGCCGTTTCACATCAATGGCGAGGCACTCTCTGGTGTACTCATCCAGGATCGTCAATAGCCGAAAGGCTCGCCCATCATGGGTCCGTTCATGCACGAAATCATAGCTCCAGACGTGGTTTTTGCGAGCCGCTCGTAACCGAACACAGGAACCGTCATTAAGCCACAGTCTCCTTCGTTTCGGCTGTCTGGACGGGACTTTCAGCCCTTCTTGTCTCCACAGCCTCTCCACCCGCTTAGGATTCACCTTCCACCCTTCCCCATGAAGTATCGCCGTGACCCGCCGGTAGCCATAACGCCCGTATTGCGTAGCCAACTCCACCATCCTGGCCACCAATCGGGCCTCATCATCGGGAATTTGCCTTTCCCTTCGCTGGGTCGATCGAACCTGTCCCAGCACTTGGCAGGCCCGACGTTCGGAGACTCGCTCTGCTCCTAATCGCTCTCGTACCCACATCACCGCTCGTCTCCTGTTCGCCGGGCCTAGAAGTTTCCCGAGGACACTTCCTTCAGGATCTGCTTGTCCAAAGACAGATCCGCCACCAGCTTCTTCAACCGGGTATTCTCCTTCTCCAACACCTTCAACCTCTTGGCCTGGTCCAACCGGAGCCCTCCATACTCTTTGCGCCACCGGTAGTAGGTCTGCTCGCTCACCCCCATCTGCTTCGACACCTGTCCCGCCCTCTGTCCTTGGGCCAGACCCACCTCTGCCTCACGCAGCTTCATGATGATCTGTTCTGCCCTAAACCGCTTCCCTGCCATCCTTGCCTCCTTCCTAAACCGGAAATCCTAACATTCAAACTGGACTCGTTTTAGGGGGCAAGGTCACTCTTCTTCGGTCATCAATTTACCTGCCCATTCGTGAAAAATCCGAGTGCCTTGAGGATTACCATCACCAAATGCGCAAGCAATCTGAAGGTCTCAGTCCCCAAGCCATTATACAATTAAGTATTCTGCTCCAAGGTTGCATCCGGTACTTTGCTCCCGGCCAGAACAGCGCGGACTTGCCAGACGGGAGCTATTGGCTAGCTGTGCGCCGCCGATGACGGTCGCGGCGTACCGGTAGGTCGTACCAGCTCAGAGCCGTCAGCAGTTTCCGGTCGCACGTCGTAGGTTGCGCCCTGGCCAAAGGCTGGTTGTGGTTCACTGTCTAAAAGAATCGTGCCATGTAGGTAAATCGAACTCCCCGTCCGATCTCCGGGGCAAAGTCCTTGATGAAAGACGAGTGGTTGCGATAAAGCCGGTCACCGATGTTGAAGACGCTCACTGAAAACTGGTGAGTCAAGTGTTGCTGTGCATACGTGTAGGACACCTTGAGGTTGGCGATGGCGTAGCCCGGCGTGCGCTTCTCGCCCGTGAACGTTTGGTGTTGCTGGCTCGCCAGAATCAACTCTGGAGCGAATTGGAAGCCTGCGGGTTTGTAATCGAGGCCGATCCGACCTCTTAGCGGCGGGATCCGCGGCAGCGGGGTATTTATGTCCGTGTCTTGAGCATCGACGAAGTCGATGCCGAGATTCAGCCACAGGTCGTGGTGCAAGACACGGTTCGCATTCGCCTCCGCACCCAGGAAGCGCGCCTCACGCTGGGTGAATTCGATCACCTGCAGTCCATCCTCTTCCTCACCGGTCGCAAAGGGGAAAATGAAATTGCTGAAACCGTAGTAGAACAAGTTGACGTCGCCGCGCACGCGGCCTTCGTTGTGGCGCAACGACAGGTCGAAACCGTCGCTCTCTTCGACACCAAGGCTCGGGTTGCCGACCTCGAAGGCTAGGTTTCCTACGTGCGGACCGAAATTATAGAGTTCTTCGATCGCCGGTGCGCGATTGCTGTGCGTGTAGTTCGCTACGAAGGCTCCGCCAGGCCAAAGACTAGCATGCAGGCCCACCGCGGCGGCACTGCTGGTAAAAGTGCGTCTGACGGCGGCTGGAACTTCTTCGCCGTCATCGGCTTCCTTGGCTCCGTGAACCTCATTGCCTCGCTCGGCGAATGCCGGATTGTAACGCTGCGTCTCGACGCGGCCGCCGAACTGAAATTTCACACGCTCGAAGTCCAGTTCTTCTAGGACGAAGACCGCGAATCCATTCTGATCGACCGGCGGGGAGAGCACCTCTTCGCCTGTTGCGGCATATTCGCGATCGATGCCCCAGAATCCAAAGCGGCCACTCAGCGGCCCGTGCTTGCCTTGCTCGAAGACACCGCGATAGATGAACTGGCTATTGTTGAAGGTTGTTCCGATCTCCTGCTCCCCATCCTCGAACAACTCAACTTCATCGTGCTCCCAGTCGACATAGCTCAATTTCAACCCAAAGTTCTCGATTGCCGAGCTGAGGTTGTTTAGGCCCCAGTTAAAACGATAGCTCTGACGGCGCGAATCGAGCGCGATCCGTTCGAGTTCCTCCTCGCGCACGTCGTGACCTCCCTCTCCGTGATCCTCACCTTCTTCCTTGTCGTGAGGAGCATGGAATTCCCCGGCAAATGGCACTCCGTGGCTGCCGCCGTCCACTTTGACATCGAAGCTGAAGAAGGCCTTGCCGCCGAACCAACCGAAACCCCCTCCGCCATTGGCGTTGTTCGCCCTTGAGTTGAAAATACCGCCCTGTTCAGGGGCGGTGTAATCGCCCGTGCGAACGCCTGCGGTCGAGCCCCATATCATCCAGTCTCCGGCTCCATACTCGAACCCGGCACCGGCACCAGCCAGCGCATTCGTCGTACCCGCCGATCCAGAAACGTAACCGCGCATTCCTGCGTGCGCATGACGATGCAGCTCATGGTGGCGGCTGATGGCGTTGACCGTACCGCCGATGGCGTTCCCCGAGTAAAGCAATGTCGCCGGTCCTTTGACTATTTCGAGCCGCTCAAGTTGTGCCGGATTGACCACCTCACCGTGGTCGCCCGACTGCGATGACAGCGTTCCCGTGCGAATACCGTCCTCCATGATTAACACCCGGTCGCCGTCAAAACCACGGATGATCGGTCGCGATGATCCAGGACCGAAGCTCCGCTTCGCGATTCCCATGCCTACCCCCCGATCAAGCACTTCGCCGAGCGAGACGTTGTGCGAGCCGCCCAAATCGTAGGCGTGGAGGGAATTCACGTTACTGAACGACTCGAAGGGGGTTTCCTGCTTCTCGCTTGCCGTGACGCTGATCTCGTATCTTTGAGCATTCAAGCTAAGCATAAAGTTGACTGTAACCGTTTCCCCGGTTGTAACGTCGATAGACTGAGCCTCCTCGTTAAAGACGCTGTCTAGGTGTGCGATGACCTGATAACGGCCTGGAGGTAAGCGATTAAGTTCATACGAACCGTCATCGGCACTCAGTGTGCTACGGCCGAGTTCGACGACCAGAATGTGGGCCCCGTGCAACGGGTCACCCGTCTCTTTTATCAACACCGTTCCTTCGATTTGTCCGAATTCCTGGGCATTCAGGTAAACCGCTCCCCATAGGGGAAATGTAAAAACGACAACCAATCTGAGCGGACGACTTGCGAACCCGAGAAATATGAGTAAAACCCTCCCAAACTGAAAACAAAATGGAAGCTAGAAAGACAGAACGAGTTTTGAATCGGCTAGCTCAGGGGAGGACCGCGAAGTGGAGGTATCCCGACCGCGAACAATCTGATGTTGTCGATGGCACCTGCTGTTGGGGGTCTGAAAACAGGCGAGTTTACGAGGGACAAAATGAGTTTCAGGGCGGGATTGAATCGCTGAACATGGAGGCAGTTGTGATTTTCGTGGGGGTCCTCTCCAGCGCATACCAGATCTATATCGACAGCTGAGGCGGTGTGAGTATGGACATCGACGGGCGAGGGTTCTTCGATAGGATGAGCAAACTCCAGCGATCCGCTAAACGCAAAAACCAGCAGCGGCAACAGGAGTAATGGGACTGCCGCTTTTCTGAGAAATGTTGAACCCACCACGATGACGAATATAGCACAATGCCAATTTGGGGTACCGACCAGATTGCTGTAAAAATACCACATAAGAATCGGTTGCTAACGGACCCTGGCATTGTCACGTTAAGTGCTCTAATCTCGATCTGGTGATTTCAGTGTAGCCTTTTGGGATGGACACCATCTCCTTCAAACGTCACCGCTTTCCACCGGAAATCATTCGACGCGCCGTTTGGCTCTATGCCAGGTTCGCTCTGAGCTATCGGGATGTGGAGGATCTTCTTGCGGAGCGAGGTCTGGATATTTCCTACGAGAGCGTACGGCGCTGGTTCCTCAAGTTTGGTGCGCCGATTGCCCGAAACCTGCGCCACACGCGACCCATTCCCAACGGCTATTGGCATCTTGATGAGAGGGTCATCGTGATTCGCGGACAGCGTTATTGGTTATGGCGCGGGGTCGACAATGAAGGCGAGGTCCTGGATTTCCTCGTGCAATCGAAGCGGAACGCCCAAGCAGCGTTGAAGTTGATGCGCAAGCTGCCCGACTAGCCGGGGCCACCTCAACCTAGCTCCCAACCAAATTACAGAAAATCAGTTGCATGATCAGAAGTGAGGGGCACCTGCCTTCGGGGCGTCCGAAAGTTGACCGCCCTCGCCATAAATTGTTCCGTGTGTGGCTACCCATAGGGTCTTCGGTATAATGTACATGTTCAGGTACATTACGGGTGAAGCAATGACTGACAAACATTCGATCGCTGAGGCAAGGCGCAATCTACCACGGCTCGTTCGCGAAGCGGAGAAAGGAATGGAGGTGGCGTTGACGCGACGAGGCGAACCGGTCGCGGTTTTAATCGGTGTGCGGCGCTTCGAGCGTCTCTCTTCGAACCGTCGTAGCTTCACCGCGGCGTATCGGGACTTCACGAACGAGAGCGCTCTCGCGGAGCTTGCACTTGACCCAGACGACCTATTCGCCTGGACGCGCGAGGGTACACCGGGGCGAGACGTCCGGTTGTGAATCATGAAATACCTGCTCGATACCAACATTATCTCAGAGCCGCTTCGGCCGAAGCCGTCCAAGAGCGTCATGCGACTGCTGCGCGAACACGAGGACGACATTGCGATTCCGGCACCGGTCTGGCACGAGTTGCGGTTCGGCTGCGCTCGACTTGCACCGTCACGACAACGGGAAGCAATCGAGCGCTATATTGAGGATGTGGTGTTGGCAAGCTTTCCAGTGCTGGACTATGACCAGCGGGCCGCCGACTGGCATGCGATCGAGCGTGCTCGATTAAGTGCGGGGGGCATGACACCGCCATTCGTCGACGGCCAGATCGCCGCGATCGCCAAGGTCAGCATCCTGACCCTGGTTACGTCGAATACGGGCGACTTCCAAGAGTTCAAGGGGTTACGAATACATAGTTGGGCGTGAATCGGATTTAGGACAACGACTGACAGAACAGCCCAATACATTGTGACCTGCCCCCACGAGTGGTATCACCCACTAAGTTATACCCGGGACCATTTAAAGTCCCCTTCAAGGGATTGATCTGTTTCGCGACTATCCCACTCACCGGCTGACTCTGGGCACCGGTCAGACCCTGAACATCGTCATGGCGTTGATCGGGGTCGTCCTGTTAATCCGATCGCGCCTCCGGCGACAGGGTCGTTTGCAAGGCGGCACCGAAACGGCGGCGGCGGAGAAACCCCGCCGGCCTGAGAACGCGCCGCTCGCATTACAGCGAGTCGCTTTTGTTTTCTTGCTGGTGTTTTGCCTTACGCTGCCCAGCAACTGGACCCAGAACGTGCCCAAACGATATGGCGACCGGCACGCCGGACTCGAACACTCGTGGCTTTACCCGGACATTGATACCTCGGAGACCGATCGAGGGCCCGTAGGGGGCGTCGCCGCCAAACCCAGACCGTAGAGGGAAACCGATATCCGGACACGGTAGAGGCCGGTGGGCGGACGCTCACCCTGGTCGGCGCCGGGCTTCGTGAGTGGTGGTGGTTCGACGTCTACACGATGGGGGCTTACGCCGAGCGCCGTAGCTGCGATCCACAGATGCTGATCGCCACGGATCGGGCGAAATCCCTCCCTATCGATCTACTCCGCGATGTCGACGCGAAAACTATGGCCAGCGCGCTTGAAGATGCGTTTGAGAGGAACCTGCCGCCCCACACCCCCCTCGGCCTCCGATCTCAGATCGATACCTTCCTGGGCTATTTCCGAAAGGATCTGGAGAAGGGGGACCGCATGGAAGTGACCTACGTTTCTGGCGTGGGAACGGCGCTTATACAGAACCAGGAAACAGCAGGGATGGACGCTGGCGGGGAAGGGGTTAGCGGACCTGTTGTGGAGTTCCTATTTCAGCGCCTCAACCTGCTGTGCCAGCCTCAAGAAGCAAATTCTCGCCCAGTGTTCCCAAGCGACAGGCTCGCCGACCCCGACCGGGGACCGGAGATGACGATGATGCAGCCGGTGGCCGAAGCCGGTGCGGCCGCGTGGGCCGGGATGAGCCAGCGATGACCGATTCTGCCAGAAGTTGCCCGCTATTGCCGATCATCAAATTCCCGACCGCATCAATGTCCACATCCCTATCGATCCGGCCATGGTTCGGCGCCTCCCCGTTAGTTTCCATAATTTACAATTAACGGAACCCCCTCACGCCGGAACGGGGAGCTTGCGGGGAAATGACGGTGTGCAACCACTCTTTTGTGCAAGCCCGCCCCGGACGGGAAGCAAAACTGAGATAATCTATGTGCATGAAGAACCAAGGACGTTATCACCACTTGCGCGTGGACTGGGTGGGCGAGTCGTCCACTCAGTCGATCACGCTGTGCGGTGTCGAGGGTGAAGACATCGGGACGGGACAGACACTCTGCCCCGACTGCGCCCAGGTCGGCGAGGCCCTGAACGTTTGCGGGTTGGGACCGGAGAGCCTGCGGGAGTTATTTAACACACTCCGAGTGTTCGGCCCATCTGTGTTGAAAGCTCAGATGGAGAGGTTGGGCGCGGTGGGAAAACAGCTGGATATGCAGGATCGGGCGAGTCTTAACTAACAGGGTTCTTGAATTCCTCATCGAAACCTCCGGTATAGGGGGAGTAATTACTCAAGAACCCTAATGGAGTGCTTAACATTTGACTGGCAATTGAGGTTGATCTATAATCCGGTAACGTTTCCGGTATTAAATGTAAAATGACTAGGCAACCGACAAACGAAGGATCGAAGACGCGTGTAGTTCGGCACCGCGCCAAGGTAACCGCTCGGGGATCACGGCGGGTCGAGGTCACCGTGGCTGCGCACGATGCGGGACTGATAAAGGCCGTCGCCGGTGCTCTTCGAGCGGGAGGCAAGGACGCCAAAAGGATGCGTGAGGCCTTGGCATCAATGACGTCCGTTGAACCGGCGCGGACCGGTGCGGAGTTGGTGGCCTTCTTTCGTGCCTCGCCACTCATCGGCGAAGAGCTGATGATCAAGCGCGATCAATTCCCGGGCCGCTGCGTCGACCTCGAATAATGGCATGCTTGATCGACACAAATGTGATTAGCGAAGCACTCAAACCACATCCCAATGCCAGGGTGATCGCCTGGCTTGGCGATCAGAGGTCCAATGACCTCTTCCTTGCGTCGATGAGCCTCGGAGAGCTAGTGCGCGGTGCCCACCGTGTGAAGGACAAGGTGAAGAGGGAGCGCTTCAAGCGGTGGATCAATCATGATCTGGCTGCTCAATTCCAGGGACGCATCCTTCCTTTCGATCAAGAAGCGGCGGTGATCTGGGGCGAGATCATGGGTGATGGCGACAGAACCGGACGCCCAAAGCCAATGGCCGATGCGCAGATCGCCGCCGTAGCGCGACGGTATGATCTGAACTTGGTCACACGCAACACTAGGGATTTCAAGGAGATGGATGTGGAGCTTATCGATCCATGGGCGCCGGGCTAAGACATGTTCTCATATGATGTGAACCGTATTCGGTTGGCGGCGATTTTGAGTGCTGCGAGGGGTACTATCCAGCTTAGAGGGTGGGACCACTCTTGGGGACAGGTCAGTAAACTTTCAGCACCGAAAGGAGACATTGGATGAGCCTTCATCACAATGCACGAAGTTGCCCTCATAGTCGAGCCCTGATGGTGGATCGAATTCAACGGGGCGATCCAGTGGTCCGGGTGGAAGCCGAGTTGGGAGTGAGCCCGCGGACCGTCTATACGTGGTTGGGCCGCTATTGTCAGCAAGGGTTTGAGGGACTGAGAGATAGTTCCTCCCAGCCTCATCGCATACCCCGGCAGATGGCTGCGCCTTGTGTCGATCAGATTGTGCAACTCAGACACAGGTGGATGGTCTCGGCTGAGATCGCCGCCCGTCTGGGTCTGGCTCGCTCGACGGTGGCCCGGATGCTCTCCCGACGGAGTCTCCGGTCGACTCAAAGCTCTGGATCCAACCCAGCCACCTCGACGCTACCCGAAAGAGCATCCCGGGTAGCTCTTGCACCTGGACATTAGAAAGCTGGGCCGAATAGACGGCATCGGCCACTAGGGTTTGCAATACGCACAAGCCGGACCCAAAGAGTACGGGCGTCTTCCAAATAACGCCAGGAAAGTTTCATCTCGTGGGTATGGCTCCTGAAGGCCGGATCTTAGGTTCTATTCTGATCGGGGTGGCTCCCTGGGCACACGACATTTTCGTGGCCCATGTACCGCTCCTGATTTTCTGGACAGAGCAACCTCTGTTATGATTTAGTAAAGCTGCCGAATCGAGAGCAAGACGTTTCCACGTCTGAGCCGGAGATTGAACGCTGAGACACTCGAATTCACCAGTAAGGGTTGTAAGATGCGTGAGCGGCCTGGGCCGCCTGAACCAGTTCCGATTCATTAGAAAGGACTTGAGACTATGAAAAAGTTAACCTCTACGCTGTGTGTAGTTTTAGCATCTGTGAGTATGGCAAATGCCGCCCAGTATCTGCAGGCATCCTCGACCATTACCCAGTGCCCGGGTACGGAGCCTGAGTTGGTTAAAATAGATGTGACGGATGGAGCCGATGGCATCACCCTTGAAAACAATAAAATAACGGTCAATGAAGCCGGAACATATCTAGTGGTCGCTGCCCCCCAAGTGGGGCGCGAAGATGCAGGGCCCCTTGGTTGTTTTGACTTATGGCTGCGCGTCAACGGGAGCGATGTATCTAATTCCAACGTACAGCTTTGTCAGGACGCTGGCAGCATGGCCAAGGACGTCATTATCTCGCAGGGAATACTCCCACTGGAGGCGGGTGATGTCTTAGAAGTAATGATGTCAGCTAACAACCCAGAGGCAAATATGTGTATTGAAGCTATCCAACCGGCCAGTGAACCATTGGTGCCTTCTATTATTTTTTCCATGATGAATTAACAAAGAGTTAACCGTTGCCGCCGGTGGCCGGGCGTCGTGCGATCAGACTCGAACCGCCGATAAACAGAATCCTAGCTTTGAGGGGGAATAGAGCGAGTCCTTTTGTGCTACCCGATCTTTATCCCGGCTCCATGGGCTTATATCCTCGGTCTGGAGGCGGGATCTCGGGAGGACGATGGAGCATTGTCACGTTAGCCTGTTTGGCGGTGTTCTTGCCGGCTTCTTCCACCGCTAAGTCATTGATTCCTGGTTTCGGTTCCAGCAGGATCTGTCCGTTTTAGGGGCGGATTCTACTTAACGTTGACAATGCCGATCTAACCCCCTGGAGACGGGCCCGCTTTCGTCTCCTTCTGGTCGCAGCCCCAGGCCGAATCCCCCTGCCGGGATCCCTGCAATCCGAGTCGAACCCGTCAGAAGGACAAGCTCAGATTGAACCCGCCCCACACCGTGTCGGAGTAAGAACCGGGGGTCCCTTCGGTTCCCCGGTAGACATCCCTCAGATCGAGGAACTGCCCGGCGCGGAATTCACTTAGGAGACTACTGTAAGTCACGAAGCCGACCGCCGACCAGTTGTCGTTGATCGCGATCGGGAGGCTGACAGTGAAACTGGCGTCGTGCGATCCGCCGTCATCAATGCCGTAATAGAAATTCCCGAATCCACCGTTCGCGAAGGCGATCGAACCACCGACATCCAGGCCTGTAAAAACATCGTAGTTGAACCCAAATGAATGACCGGCCGCGATGTTCACATACACGCCGGTGTCGCCATTACCCGCGCTGGTCTCATCTACGTCCACGTACAACGTCACGGATGGGTCCAGGGGAACCGAGTCGAAACCCACCGTGCCATAGAGTTCGGTCGTTGTGTCAAAACGGTCCGGGAAGGTGTAGAAGATCACGCCGCCGCCGACCGAGACATCATCAAACGAATGGTCATACGCAAACGTGTAGTCGATCTCAGAAAATCTCCCCTGAAGGCCGTTATTGCCGCTGCCGGTCGCGGCAGGGTTTTCGTTGATGAGCAGTCTTCCCGTTCCCTCGTTCACAGCCATCAGGTCCATCGTTCCCCAGGCGTTGAACGAAAAACCGTCGATCGCTATCGTCATGGAAGGTTGCATGCTCCAATCGTTGGTCAGCCGCTGGCCCCGCCAGATGTATTTACTGACGATGGCGAGGTCGCCGCCGAACGAGTATTCCTGTGCCGCCGCAGTTCCGACGAACGATCCGATCACCAACACGAGGACAAGGGTTGCAATAACGATCTTTGAATCCATGGCTTCGTTCGATTTTCTTCTACTTGACTTCATCATGTCCATCGTCCTAAATCCCGGCAGTTGCGACGGCGTTATTGTGCATCCTGAGATGCACAATAAATAAACAAGTTGCACTGGCGAGGTCACAACCGTGAGATTCGGTAATTCATGGGTTTCGGCTCCCGCAATGTCGGCTCCCACACCTGGCTGCAATGTGTTGGCCAGCACCAATCCCGTGATCACCGCAAGAAAACTGGTGAGCACGTAGTAACCCAGAGTCTTTCCAAACAACCGCCCCAGTCCCGCGCTACCTCCAACCGACGCCACGCCGGAAATGATCGACGTCAGCACAAGCGGCACGATGATCATCTTCAACAACTTGATAAACAGCTGTCCTATCCAGGGTAGCGCCCAGATTGCTGTTGAAATACAACATAAGGACCCGTTCCTAGCGGACAAGGGCGCGATCGAGCACGTACTGGCCGTATACCGGATAGCGTTTTGTCCCATTCGATCGGGCTAACGTGCCGCAGCAGCCTCGCGGGCCGATCTGATACGCAACAAAGCCCCAGTGGTGCGGGTCCCCGCGACACTTGAAGATCTCCGCCAGGTCTGTTTTGGCGAAGCGTTGTTGCATGGATCGGGGCGGAGATGGAATTCGCCCTTTCCCAAGCGGTAGCGTCAGGCGATACGTTCGAACACAGGCCGTCCGAGTGCGGTCATTGTGTTCAGGACTTTCTGGCCGACCTGGATCTCCGTGATTTGCCTGGAGAAGCTGCGGGATCTGAGTCTGGGGCCGATGACGCTCTTCCACCGGCCGATCTGCGTTTCTATCCGGCTGCGCTGGTTGTACCCTGTGGCCGCCTGCCAGGCCATGCGGCCGTTGCTGCGGATCTGGGCAATATGGCGATCCCGAACGGTTGGATCCCGCGCCGATTGCGGTCGGATCACTGCGTTCTTCGGCGGCGGTATAACCACATCCAGGGTCTCCCCATACCGTTCCCTCAGCAGATCCCGTGTGGACGCTCCATCATAGGCGCCGTCCGCCAGAAAGCCCGTGACCGGGGCATCGAGTTGATCCAGGAGCCCGGGTAAGGCGGTGCTGTCTCCAACCTCATCGTGAGTCAGATTGGCGCAAACAATCGCACCGCTATGGAGGTCCAGTCCGAGGTGGAGTTTGCGCCAGCGGCGGCGTATTCCCCTGGTTTTATGCTTCTGCGCGAGCCATTCCCCTTCGCCGAAGATCTTGAGGCCGGTACTGTCCACCACCAGATGGACAGGCATAGACCCGGCTTACCTCATCACCTGCGCGATGCTCAAGCCGTTTGCGCGACGCGACAGTGTGGAGAAGTCCGGCACCCGTATATCCAGCCCCATGAGCATGCCAATGGAACCCATCAGCCCCTGCGTTTGTCGCAACCCAAGCCGATACGCCGTGCGAGCGTCAGGCATGTCTCGATCGCCAGATCCGAGTATCTCCGCTGGCCACCCCGTGACGTGCGGCGCGGCGCGCGCCACACACTTTGAGCCTCATCACTGACCCAAATCGTCAGATCACCCCGCTGGCGCAGGCTCTCGTTATATTCCGCCCAGTTGATCACCCGATACTGCGCCTTATCAAACTTGTGCCGTCGGGCTGCGTTGAACTTATGTGGCATCTAGGTTATCCCCGGTGTTGAAAAACACGATGATAAGGTATCCTTCGGGATGATCCATGCAACAAGGTCTTCGTGAGTGAGCACCAGGAAAGCTATCCCGTCGTCACGATGTGCCAAGTGCTGGGCGTTTCCCCCAGTGGGTACTACGCGTGGCGCCTGCGTGCGCCCTCGGTTCGAGCGGAGGAGGATGCGCAGTTGAGATCCCGGATCGAGAAGATACTCCGCTGGAGTCGAGGCACCTATGGAGCGCCGAGGATCCGAGCCGAACTGGCGGATGAGGGCCGAGGTGTTTCTCGCAAGCGGGTGGCGCGTCTGATGAAAGAGGCAGCAGTGGAGGGGGTGAGCCGACGCCGGCGCACTGGGACGACGCATCGGGAGCCAGGGTCTCGCCGAGCCCCGGATCTGGTGGATCGCAACTTTACGGCGCACCGGCCGGACCAGCTCTGGGTTGCCGATATCACCTACATCGGGACCTGGGCGGGGTTTTTGTATCTGGCCGTAGTTCTCGATGCCTTCAGCCGCCGCGTGGTGGGCTGGGCGATGGCCACCCACTTGAGGACCGAGTTGGTGATCGATGCCCTGAACATGGCCATCTGGCGACGCCGACCTGAAGGGGTCATTCACCATTCGGACCAGGGATCGCAGTACACGTCCATCGAATTGGGCAAGCGCTGCCGGAAGGCTGGAGTGAGCCTATCGATGGGCTCCCGGGGCGACTGTTACGACAACGCCTTGTGCGAGAGCTTCTTCGCCACGCTGGAGTGTGAACTCTTGGAGCGGTCTTCGTTTCGCACCCCCATCGAGGCCCGGATGGCTGTCTTCGACTTCCTGGAGGGTTTCTACAACCCCCACCGTCGCCATTCGTCTCTAGAGAACCACTCCCCAGCAAGCTATGAAAGGAGGTACCATCAGGCGTCAGCTGTTGTGGAAACTGACCAGGCCATGGAAATCGCTGCGCGATTCCCACCGCCTCTTGGAAGCCGCTACGCGGCTCCCACAGTTCCCACAACGCCTACTGCGACTAGTTGAAAAACTCAAACTAAGAACTGTCCACCAAACCGGGGCAAGTCCACTGATCATGACGGCCGTGGGTCAAACTGGGCTGCCCTTCGGCAACCTTCCGCGCCTGTTGCTGGCCTGGGTATGCACCGAAGCCGTGCAGACCCAAAGCCGCGTGCTGGTTCTAGGTCGCTCGCTCTCCGAGTTCATGCGAAAACTCATATCCATACCCAAAGCGGCGGCCGCGGCGGAGTGCGGACGCGGCTTCGCAATCAAATGAAACGGCTGTTCGGTTGCAGCGTCTCGCTGATTTACGAGGATAAACACCGCGAAGCGACCGCTACCGCTCTGATTGCCGACTTCACTGATTTTTGGTGGCACCCGCGACGGCCCGACCAGCCCTCACTGTGGGACAGCACGATTCAACTGAGTGAACCATTCTTCCAGGAGATCATCCGCCATCCCGTGCCGCTGGACTTGAATATCCTGAAGGCCCTCAAGCGCTCTTCGCTGGGCATCGATTTCACCTGTGGCTGACCTATCGGACCTTTGCGCTTAAGCGTCCACTGCGGCTCTCCTGGGCGCACCTCTACCGCCAATTTGGAGTGGACCCAGCCAAGGCGCGCGGGGTGCGCACCGTTAACAACTTTCGCACGGATGGCTTGCGCGAGTTGAAGAAGATCAAGGTGGCTTGGCCGGATCTGAACTACTCGACGGCCCAGGGGGTGCTGGCCCTTTACCCCTCGAAGCCTGCCATTCCTCCCGCGCAAGCGGCTTCAGCTTGTGGGATGACCCTCAAGACCTCTTTCCTGACCAAGAATCGCCCGCTGGCGGAGCGGAAAGTCTTTGGAAGGAGATGCGCCGAAGGTCCCCAAATCGCTTCTGGAGCGCCTGAAGACGTGTTTCATCCACAGCACGTTGTGATCTGGGAGAGTTTTCCAGGATGAAACACCAATACTTTCAATGCCGGTATTTGGGTGAAACACTAATACTAGGGGCCGATTCCTTGGATGAAACACCAATACACTCATGTAGTTAATCTCAAGTAGAAGATCTACAAGTAGTAAGAGCGGCTAGCTTGTGAAAAAAGAAACCGGAACAAAGACAACCCAGAAGCGGGATGCATGGCCAGAAATTAACTGGAATTATATGTAATCAACCCGTGGCACGGTCCCCGCCGCCGCACAAGCAAAATGGCATTGTCACGTTAATCGTGTTGGCCCGAAAAGGCCCGCATGGGGCGCAGGTTTCGGGTAACCGGCGCACCAAACTTGAGGAACCAGCGCCGTACGCTCTCGTAGGAAATATCCAGACCCCGCTCCGCAAGAAGATCCTCCACATCCCGATAGCTCAGAGTGAACCTGGCATAGAGCCAAACGGCGCGTCGAATGATTTCCGGTGGAAAGCGGTGACGTTTGAAGGAGATGGTGTCCATCCCAAAAGGCTACACCGAAATCACCAGATCGAGATTAGAGCACTTCACGTGACAATGCCTTCGCCACGTCTACCTGGACGGCAAGAACTTCAACGCCCGGCTGATCCGCGAGGGCTACGCGCACGCTTACCGGCGCTTTCCCTTCTCAAAGTAATCGGAGTTTATTCAACTGGAAGAACAAGCGAGGCGGCGAGGAATCGGCTGATGGAACCGCCGCTGAAATCGCGGTTTCGCAAACTCGGCCACCTGTTGCAACTTGCGCGTTCGGGCCGCTCACTTTTCGCACTGAGGCGCGGCGCTCCATTGATCGAGAATTGCCGGGCGAGGCCCGATGGTGACATGCCTTCGGGCGGTTTGCCAACTCGCTTTCGCGCCGACCGGGAGAACGGGTCTGGGTTGCACCGTGTTCTATCGCCGCCCGCTGCCGGTCCCGGTTTGTGCCGAGGCAAGGCTCGTGCCAGAGCGCTCCGCTCGCCTTTGGCGTCTGTCACTCGGCTTTGCCTTTGTCGGCCCGGCCCGTTACCGGCGGCCGGCGGCGCTCTCCTACCGCGTCAGGGTTTGGGCGTTTTCCGCCATTCGCGGGTGAGCGAAAAACGCTCACAAACCCTTAACTCTTTAGGAGGAAAAACATGATGGCTAACCAGAAACCCGTCGATGAAATCCGGATCGGTCGCGTCAAGGCGACGATTTGGCGCAACGGAACCGAAGAGCACCCGAGGCACAACGTCACCTTCTCGCGCCTCTACAAGGACGGCGATCAGTGGAAGAGTACGCAGAGCTTCGGGCGTAACGATTTGTTGGTGCTTGCCAAAATGGCCGATCAGGCTCACACGCGCATCTTCGATCTTCCGCAGGAAGAAGAGCAGGAGGCCGAGTCCTAGCGGGCAACCTGCATCAGAGAGCGCCGGGGCCGGTCCTCGCCGCTCTCTGATCTTTCAAGGAGAATATGAATTATGAGTTACCAACTTTACGATGCGGTCGGCCTCCGGACTCGCGTTTGCATTTCATCTGCAACGACGAGACATCCCTGAAGCGCATCAAGCGGCCCTTCGCACAAGACGCGTTCCAGAACCTGAAGGACGGCCGCCCTGCTCCGATTGCGTGCACGCAGGAGTAAGATCCCGGGATGAGACCCGGGCTTGTACCGTCGAACATCGGCAAAGCCCAAGTCCATGGTGATGAAGAACCGTCCTTCGTTAGAAACACGCTCCCAGACAATCGGGTCAGCCTCTCCGGAAAGACCCTGATCATGTACTCGGTATGCTTGATGACCTGCTTCTAACAGCAGCGCAACGTGGGAACGGCCGAGATTCTCGTCAAGCTTCACGAGCATGGAATCAGCGCAAGGGCAGAATCTCTTCTTCACGCGCGAGCGTTGCGGCGTAAGCAATGGCCGCACACACATCGCCCGAAGTTAACGGTGGATACTCTCTGACAATTTCCTCGACAGGTAAACCTTCCGCCAAATTGTCCAGAATCACCGAAACCATGACTCGTGACCCCCGAATGCACGGCTTTCCGTGGCATATATCGGCATCCACACTAATCCGTTCCTGCCAATCGATCATTGAAAAACCCTCCTAACAAAGCCAACATACCATAACGTGGCCTGGCAATTGTGCGCAGACACCCCGTTCTGGAGGTGCATCCATAGGATCTCCGGTGGTGGCCGATTATCGGGGCGGTGTCGATGGCCTTCATAGCTTAGTCAGCCCTGGTGCTACAGCCATGCAGCATCCTACTCAGATACACCACACCCGGCCCACCGAAGCCCAATCGTTGACCCTTTTCTTTGTGCATGCTACCATGCATTTATGCTTGCATGCGAACATGCTAGGTTGCTCAAAGCCCTAACTGGATCCACCCAAACCCTATCCTTTCATCCATGGCAATCAAAGTAGCCGTTGTCTCACAAAAGGGCGGTGTTGGGAAAAGCAGCATCGCCCGCCTGATCGGCCGCGAGTTCGCTGACAACGGATGGCTCGTCAACATCGCTGATATGGATGTGCAGCAGGCCACCAGCTACCACTGGTTCAAGCGCCGAACTGCAAACCAAGTCACGCCGGAAATTCACACCGAAACCTTCACGAGTGTAAGCACTGCTTTGACCGCTGCGGAGAAGTTCGACCTGTTTATTTTTGACGGTGCCCCCCATGCCAGCAGGGCCACCCGCGACATGGCCCGTGCATCCGATTTCGTGATACTCCCCACACGCCTTGCCGTTGACGATCTTCACCCGCAAGTGGCCCTTGCCCACGAACTGAGCCACCAGCACGGCGTAGACCCGGAACGGCTCGCCTTCGTCCTTTGGCGTGTTGGCGACAGCAAGATCGAGATACAGCATGCAAGGGAATACATCGACGCGGCAGGATACCGAACGATAGCGGGTGAGGTGCCGGAGCGTATCGCCTACCGTCGAGCAAGCGATGCAGGCCGCGCCGCCACCGAAACCAACTACAAGACCCTGAACCGCCGCGCCGACACCACCGCACAGAGCATCATCAATGCCATAACCAAGATCACTAACAGAAAGGCCTCCTAATGACCAAAATAAACACCGCTCTCCAAAAGCCAAATCCCAAAGGAGTCCCTCCCACACCTGCCGCGACGCCTGACAATCTTCTGCGCCCCGGGATAGGGGAGAACGTTCCTTTTCAGGTGCGAATACCTCCCGCAGCCAAGTGCGAGTTTAAGGCTTACGCCGCAGCCCGGGATCTCCATTCCAGCCACTTATTTCTAAAAGTATGGGAGTACTACAAGGAACACCACGCCTAATGGAGCATGATTGCATTCATGCATGCACTCATGCTCCATGGAACAGTGCGGACTAGTGAGTTCCCCTGAGTGTTCTAAATCGCTTGTGGTAGGGTGCCCATTCAGGCAGATCTCGGCTTTTGGGTGGTTCCGGTAGAACAACACCGTTCAGCAACTTCTCAAAGAAGCGCTCGGCTTGTTCTTTCTCAGGAGTGGGACAAGTCTCTGATCGCGCAAATCCCCAAGTCTTGAATGTGTGCATCTGCCCGAGCGTTGTGTTTCGCATGTTCGAAGTTTCAAGTCTCATGCTGGCTTCCTCACGAACCCCGAAGAGAGCGAATCCAAAGCCTCAAGAACCAAGTGAGTAGCCGTTTCGATATCGTCGTCGGTGGTAAACCGGCCAAAGCTGAAGCGGATGGAGGCCTTGCTCTGCGTTTCGGTGAAGCCCAAGGCGCGAAGCACATGGGAGGGCTCCGGGATGCCGGACGCCCTCTTAGCGGTTGGAGATTACAAGGAAGCGGAGAAAATTCTAGAGAGTCTGTTCGTACCAGAGATGGTAACGAAGGTCCCAGACTATCCTTACAATCAGGCCGTTTCTGTCGGATATGCATACTGACGTTCTCCCCGAAATCGACAGCCATTTAGAACTGGAATAAAGTCGCATCTCAGAGGTCCTCGCGAATCGGAAGGAGAGGGCAATGAAACGATCGAAGTTCACCGAAGAGCAGATCACCTACGCGCTGCGGCAGCTCCGGGAAGAGAATGCCCGGCTGAAGCGACTGGTTGCCGACCTGACGCTGGACAAGCAAATCCTGACCGACGTGGTTAAAAAAAGCTTTGAAGCCGGTGAGACGTCGGAAACTGGTGCACTGGGTGGTCAATCATTATCCGGTCAGCGTACGGAGAGCCTGCGGGTACGGGTTGTTTTCCCGTGCCGCATGGTACCGGAAGAGCCGGGCTCCGGATCAGGCGGCACTCCGGCGGCGGATCCGTGAGATTGCCCATTTGCGACCGCGGTTCGGCTATTTGCGGATCCACGTGATGCTGCGGCGTGAGGGATGGCGGATCAATCGCAAGCGCGTGCACCGGCTGTATCGTCTCGAGGGCCTGCAGCTCCGGATGCGGGTGCGACGACGCAAGCACAGGTGTCTCCATCGCGGCGTGGTTCCGAAGGCGACACATCCACACCAACGGCTGAGTATGGATTTCGAGCACGATCAGCTGTTCGATGCACGTCCGTTCCGCATTTTGACGGTTATCGATCAGTGGAGTCGTGATCGTATAGCCACGCTTTCGGTTTCGGGGAAGCGACGTGGCCAACCTCCTCGATCGATGGGTTGCCGCGCATGGAGCCCCTGAAACGATCACTGTCGATCACGGTACGGAGTTCACGTCAAAAGCGCTGGAAGCGTGGCCTGGAAGCGTGGCGTGAAGCTCGATTTTACGCATCCCGGCAAACCCATGGAAAACAGACACATAGAGAGCTTCAACGACCGCCTCCGCGACGAGTGCCTGAACGTGAATAAGTTCCATTCACTGGATCACGCCAGGCAGCTTCTCGACGCATGGCGTCTCGATTACAATCACTGCCGACCTCACGGATCCCTGGGGCATCTTTCACCCGTCGAATTCGTGGGACGGCATCACCAAAACCGGATCCTGACATGTGCCTGATTTCTAGGAATGAATGGTCTCCAAACGGGGGGAACGTCAATTCCAAGGCGAGGATTTTTTCACCCATAACACAGAGTTGTCTTCCTCTTGCCATGCGCAGGCTTAGTAGTTACACTTGTAGTTATATGAAAGGCTGCGGCCGTGTATGAATGGGATGAAACCAAGAGCCAAGAGAACCGATCCAAGCACGGAATCAGCTTTGATGATGCAGACACTGTGTTCTCCGGGCCGTGCGTCACGTTCGAAGACACCCGCTTCGACTACGGCGAACCGCGATTCATTACCCTGGGCCACCTCGAGGGCAATGTGGTAGTGGTGGCGCACACGCCGCGCGGTGAGAACGCGCGGATAATTTCGATGAGAAAGGGCAATTACCGTGAAGAAAAAGCCTACCAGGAGCAACTTGAAACGCCTTGATGTGATGGGTGACGCGAATATCGATTACTCCGATATTCCGGCACTCGATTCGGCCTTCTTTCGGGATGCGCGGGTGGTGGTCCCGCCCGGGAAAAAGCAGCTGACCGTGCGTCTGGACGCGGACGTGCTGGCGTGGCTGCAGGACCAGGGCAAGGGCTACCACAGCCGAATTAATGCCATCCTGAGGGCTTATTATGAAGCCCATCAGGATCGGGCCAAGCTAGGGTAGCAAGCAGCGGGGGGGCACTTCTCCAGCTGAAGGTGTTTGAGCGCAGTATCTGCTACGGCTACTGGTCGAGAAGTGGTACCTCTAATCCAGGAGCCCATCAAGCATCTAAATGCTGTATTGGGCCTGGGCGTCTCCTTGCTTGGCGGCCTTGCGGGTCTGCTCGATGTACTGGTCTTCGGCGGGTCGGAATTGAAACCCGGCTAGAATGGCAAAGGCGATTAGTAAAACCGGCAACTTTCCAGTGCGGGTGTTTCGGTTGGTCACGGGGCTGATCCTACCATGGCGACCAGGGCCGGGTGCTCCAAACGGGTCGGTGACGGAGCAAGACTATACCATGCCCTACCAGTTCGGTTCTTTCCACGGGGGTGGTTCCGCTGTGCCCTCGGGCGGTGTGTAAGGGAATGATTTGCGATTCCTCTCCAATATGGCCCAGATATGGTCTGGCACAGAGAACGGCACCCACCCTTCCTCAAAGGCCTGTCCCGGTCGCAGGTCTTGCCGAATGATCCCCTTCGAGATTAGTGGCGCTGCGTCGCCGCCGGTCAGTCCCGCCTGAAACATCTTTTGATTGTGGTGCAGCAAGTACCCGATGATCTCTTTGTCTTTCTTAGTCATGTACGGTATGAAAGCCTCAGCACACTTCTGATTGAGCCGTATGCGTCGCCGCCGGTCTATCCTTGCTGCCGGCTTAATTGCTTTTATCAGGGCGTCGCCGATGCTCGCCAAGGCAACCGCCGGGTGAAGGGGCGATTGCGCCCGATGTTGGGGTTCAAAATGTTCTACGATGCACGACTGCGTCATTATCGGCATCGAACTGGCGCAGAAGATTCACAAACGCCAGTTCGCAATTTCGATCACCTTGCGGTCGAATCCCGCCGGGATCTGGCGTCACGTTATGGCAGCATAGGCCGCATCGCCGTAGCGCACTCCTGGTCTTATCGCTCCGACAATCCTACCTGCACCAGAACCCCCTTATCGGGTTAAGACTTCCTGATATACTTATGCGTAAATTGCGGGCCTGAGTCACTACCAAATTGGTAGTTTAGATTTGGAAGAAAAAGGTAGCGGCCGGGAACCGGGCCGCCCCACTGAGATCTCTGGCAGCGCTGCGGTTACCCGAACTCGGCGATCGACAGCACCAGCCGCACCAGGTCCGCCTGCCGGGAGATCGGCTGTTTCTGGTAGATTTTCTTCAGGTGCCAATAGATGGAGCCTTGGGTGCGCCCCGTGGCCTCGGCCATGTCACGGACGCTCTTGCCTTCGGCCAACCAAACCGCTACCCGGCTCTCCATCGGCGTCAGCCCCAGGGTCCTGGCCACCATGCCGGAGTCGATCCGATGCTGGCTCCCCGGCTCGACAATCAGGACCAGTGCGGCGACATGCCGCGCTCCGTAGTCCGGTTGGGGAACAGCGACGGGTTTGACGTGCACCACGAATGGCGGTGACCCGGACGGGCGGCGGAGCAGCATTGACCCACTGACCGCGATGGCGCCGACGACCGGCAGCGCGGTAGCCACCAACCCCTCGAGGCGGAGCTGGTCGTCCGGATTGCGGGCACCCAGCACCCCATCCCGGTCCGACAAGCCATCGCCGAGCCGCAGAATGCTACGGGCACGGTCATTAACCTCCAGGATCCGCCCGCGCCGGTCCAGGTGGATGACGCCGATCCGGGTATTATCAAGCAGCACGGTCGCGGTCGTGTCGCCCGCCTTGGCGCGAACCAACGCCTGTCGGACGCGGACGAATTGTCGAAATGGGGTATCCACTGGACTCAGGTAACCCCAACATCTTGTGGTTGGGCTCACGGGGCCTCGGCGTCCCAGTCGGCGACGATCGATCGATACGGCGTTGGGTCCACGGCGACTGCCTGCTGCACAAGGCGGTAGAAGAGTTTTCCCCGGCTGCGTGAGTTGCGCCGGTTGAAGCGGAACACAAACTCGTCGAGGTAGTAGTCCAGATGCTCGTGGCTAACCGCGCCTTGGTGCGTGCCCAGCAGCCAGCGCTTGAGCAACGAGATCGCTTGGTGCACCCTCGGCAATAATTCCGAGGCCTGCTTGCGGCGGCCCGACAGAAAGACGATGCGATGCTGGTAGCCCTTCTTCTCCAGCGGCTCGTAGCCCAGCCAGCCGTCGGTGTGCACCAAGCTTCCCGGCTCGACCGACTCCTCCACGAAGGGCATCAAACTGGCCGCCGATGCGTTCCGCACGCGCTGCATGCGGATCCGTCCTAGCCCGCGGCTCTCTCTTCCGCGGATACTGAAATAAATGCTTTACGCTCGTTCTGCCGGCCGCTCACACCCTCTTCCTCAGCGCCCCAATAGGTCTCATCGACCTCGACTACGCCCGCCAATCGCTCCCGCCCCGGACGCACCATCGCTCGCCGCAGCTTGTGCATCCAGGTCCACGCAGTTTGATAGCTGCCCAACCCGAGAACGCGCTGCAGACCCAGCGCGCTGACCCCGTTCTTTTGCGAAGTGACGTGCCAGATCGCCCGGAACCACAGCCGCAGCGGCTTACGTGTGTCTTGGAAGATCGTGCCCGAGGCCACCGACGTCTGCCGCCCGCAGCGAGCGCATTCGAACCACACTTTGCGCACCGGCCAAGCCCGCTCATGCCCGCATCCCGGACAGCGGAAACCCTCCGGCCAGCGCAACGCGGACAGATAGTCGCGACAGGCCTCTTCGCTGGCGAAGCGTACCTCGAACTCGAGCAGGTCGCGTGGATAATCCTCCACGAAGGCACATACTACATCTTGGGGTCACCTGAGTAAAGTGGATATCCAATTTGTCGAATATGGGGCATGAGCCGCCGTGACCTGCCCCCACGAACGAGTCCACCCTCTAAGTTAGACTCGGAGCCATTTGAAGTGCCCTGCACGGGATAGAACTGAACTCCTGAGACCTAGGTAGTTTGGCCTCTGGCGCCGGCGGCCGATAGGCCAAGGCGCTGTGAGGCCGGATCTGATTGTAATCCCTTCGCCAGCGTTCTACCAACACCTTGGCTTCCCCAAGCGTGTCGAAGATCTCCATGTTCAGCAGCTCATCCCGTAGTTTCCCGTTGAAACTCTCAATGTACCCATTCTCCCAGGGGCTGCCCGGCTCGATGTACAAGGTCCTTACCCCAACAGCCTGCAGCCAGTCCCGGACCGCCTGTGCCGTAAACTCTGATCCGTTATCGGACCGGATAAACTCAGGCACTCCCCGATCAACGAATAACTCCGCCAACCGGTCCAACACGTCTTGGTGATTCATCTGCCGTTTCACATCAATGGCGAGGCACTCTCTGGTGTACTCATCCAGGATCGTCAATAGTCGAAAGGCTCGCCCATCATGGGTCCGTTCATGCACGAAATCATAGCTCCAGACGTGGTTTTTGCGAGCCGCTCGTAACCGAACACAGGAACCGTCATTAAGCCACAGTCTCCTTCGTTTCGGCTGTCTGGACGGGACTTTCAGCCCTTCTTGTCTCCACAGCCTCTCCACCCGCTTAGGATTCACCTTCCACCCTTCCCCATGAAGTATCGCCGTGACCCGCCGGTAGCCATAACGCCCGTATTGCGTAGCCAACTCCACCATCCTGGCCACCAATCGGGCCTCATCATCGGGAATTTGCCTTTCCCTTCGCTGGGTCGATCGAACCTGTCCCAGCACTTGGCAGGCCCGACGTTCGGAGACTCGCTCTGCTCCTAATCGCTCTCGTACCCACATCACCGCTCGTCTCCTGTTCGCCGGGCCTAGAAGTTTCCCGAGGACACTTCCTTCAGGATCTGCTTGTCCAAAGACAGATCCGCCACCAGCTTCTTCAACCGGGTATTCTCCTTCTCCAACACCTTCAACCTATTGGCCTGGGCCAACCGGAGCCCTCCATACTCTTTGCGCCACCGGTAGTAGGTCTGCTCGCTCACCCCCATCTGCTTCGACACCTGTCCCACCCTCTGTCCTTGGGCCAGACCCACCTCTGCCTCACGCAGCTTCATGATGATCTGTTCTGCCCTAAACCGCTTCCCTGCCATCCTTGCCTCCTTCCTAAACCGGAAATCCTAACATTCAAACTGGACTCGTTTTAGGGGGCAAGGGCAGCCTGCACCGCCCTCTCGCACGTCTGGAGGAGACCACCGATAGGAGCAGGATGATTCAGTGGGTCACCACGCACCGCATCAGCCCGGTTCGTACTGGGTGGAAGGCTACAAAGTGGTGCCGGTACTTGATCGCGCATCTGGGACAGACGGCCTCGGAGCGGCGTGAACATGAACTCTTGCGCTTCCGGACTCGTTTTGCAATAATCCAGTCAGACTAGTTAGAGGAGGTTTGTCATGTCTAATTGGCAGCTGCAGGAGGCCAAGGCCCGCTTCAGTGAATTGATGCGCGGTGCAGCCGCGACCGGTCCGCAGACGATCACTGTCCGCGGACGGCGGGCGGCCGTCCTCCTTTCGGCGGACGATTACGACCGCCTCAAGCAGTCGAAGCCCTCACTGGGAGAATTTCTACGGACGTCACCGTTGGCGGGTGTTCGGCTGAACATTGAGCGCGACCAGTCGCCGCCGCGCGATATTGAATTGTGAGCTTCTTGATCGATACTTGTGCGCTTTCCGAACTGCTCAAGCCGAGGCCTTCGCCCCGCGTATCCGAATGGTTCGACACGGTGCCGCCGGAGACGTTATTCGTCAGCGTTTTGACCTTGGGCGAAATCCGCAAGGGAATCGAGAAGCTCGGGGGTGGTCGCCGCCACGCGAGGATAGCAGCGTGGCTTGAAACGGAGTTGCCCGCCTGGTTCGAAGACCGTGTTCTGCCGGTCGATACCGGCGTTGCGGACGAATGGGGCCGCCTGATGGCCCGCCTGAAAAAGCCCATCCCCGCCATCGACGGCTTGATTGCCGCGACCGCCCTTCGGCATCGGTTCGTGATCGTCACACGCAACGAGTCAGACTTTGCTACGACCGGAGCAGATCTCTTGAACCCGTGGAAGAATTAGGCTGCGCGGCGCCATTGCGGGACGGGGTTTTGGCGTGCGCCGCGAAGACATAAAGAAGCTCCTTCTTTCAACCCGGGGCAAGGTCTTTACGCTTCAAAACATTCGGTAGCTAGTGGAGCACACGCGTCTTGCGAAGTTCCGCTCGCGGTAGGCTATACCAGCATCGTGAGCACGTCGAGCGGGCCAAGATATCAGGCCGGGGGGAGCTAGGCCCGATCAGGGCGAGGACAGGTATCGTGCGTTGCCGGGCCGGATGCACCCAAATCCGGCCATCGGGACCGATTGCGCCAACGAAGCTTATGTGTGAAGGCGCGTAGCAGAACAATTGCAGAGGAAGTGAGAATGACAAGTACTGCGTTGGAACGAATCGAGGCAGGGAAAAACGGATCGCGGATATCTTTTCCGACGATTATGCGTTCACGATTCCTCCCTATCAGCGACCCTATGCCTGGGAAATCCAACAGGCGAGTGAACTATTCGACGATCTGTTGGATGCAATGGCGCCTAACAGCCGCTCAGAGGGACTTTATTTTCTTGGCAGTATTGTTCTAGTCAAAACACCAGCGAAGCCCGAGGCAAATGTTGTCGACGGTCAACAGCGCCTAACAACGTTGACGATCCTGTTCAGTGTCCTGCGTGACCTGACTGATGATGCGGAGCTCAAGATCGGTCGCGACGCATATGTTAAACAGGCCGCCAAACATGATCTCGGCCAGGCCGAACGACTGCGCCTGCATTTGCGCCAGCGTGATCAAGTCTTCTTTTAAAATACCGTGCAGCGACGTGACGCGACAGCAAATTTGCCACGGCTTGAGGGACTGGAAGGGAGTCAGGCGCGCATCGTTGAGAACTCCTTGCACTACCGAGAACGATTGTTGAATATGACTGATGGGCAGCGTGACAACCTGATCAGTTTCGTCCTGAAGAGCTGTTACCTTGTCGTGGTGACAGTACCCACGGGCGCAGCAGCGCGGCGCATATTCACCGTGCTCAATGCACGTGGATTGGATTTGATCGCGACAGATATTCTTAAGGCCGATTTTCTTGAACGTGCAGGTGAGGCCCGCGAAAAAGAGTTGTCAACGCGGTGGGAAGAAATCGAACTTGCCCTCGACAGAGATCGATTCAGTGACCTTTTCCACCATATCCGGATGATCTTTCAACGTGAAAAGCCGCGCTCGGCACTTGAAGTCGGTTTCCCCGAATTCGTTCGCCCGTTCCGAGGTGATCCTAAAGAATTTATTTCAGGTACGCTTGAGCCATTCGCTGAGGCGTTCACGCTCGCTGAAGACCGTGACAGGACCAAGCACCTGTTCGATGCACGGACAACATCGCTCCTTCGCTCCCTGAATCGGTTGGACAATAAGGACTGGGTGCCGCCGTTGTTGCTGCGATTGAAGCAATATTCGGAGAATGAGGACGTCGATATCCCAGATTTCATCATGAAGCTTGAACGTCTGGCTTACTACCTGTTCGTTACCCGGTCTGACGTGAATGCTCGGATGTCTCGCTATGCCGATGTGCTGGACCAGATTGATCCGCGGGAAGGGTGCACACCACGGTCAACGGGTCTGAAATTTAGCGACGAGGATGCTCGTTATTTCCTCAATGCACTCGATGGACCAATCTACCTGAAAAGCCGTGTCGTAAAGCCTTTACTACTCAGGCTAGACCTGGCGCTTTCCGATGGATCGGCTGTCTATAATAATTATCCAACCATCTCGGTGGAACATGTCTGTCCGCAAACCATAGAAACAGGCAGCCAATGGGACGATTGGTTCAGCGACCGCAAAGCGCACAACGATTGGCTTCACCGGGCGGCCAACCTCGTTCTATTGACGCACAGGAAAAATTCGAGGGCCAGTAACTGGGACCTCAATCGCAAGAAGTCAGCTGCCCTTGCCCCCTAAAACGAGTCCAGTTTGAATGTTAGGATTTCCGGTTTAGGAAAGAGGCAAGGATGGCAGGGAAGCGGTTTAGGGCAGAACAGATCATCATGAAGCTGCGTGAGGCAGAGGTGGGTCTGGCCCAAGGACACAGGGTGGGACAGGTGTCGAAGCAGATGGGGGTGAGCGAGCAGACCTACTACCGGTGGCGCAAAGAGTATGGAGGGCTCCGGTTGGACCAGGCCAATAGGTTGAAGGTGTTGGAGAAGGAGAATACCCGGTTGAAGAAGCTGGTGGCGGATCTGTCTTTGGACAAGCAGATCCTGAAGGAAGTGTCCTCGGGAAACTTCTAGGCCCGGCGAACAGGAGACGAGCGGTGATGTGGGTACGAGAGCGATTAGGAGCAGAGCGAGTCTCCGAACGTCGGGCCTGCCAAGTGCTGGGACAGGTTCGATCGACCCAGCGAAGGGAAAGGCAAATTCCCGATGATGAGGCCCGATTGGTGGCCCAGATGGTGGAGTTGGCTACGCAATACGGGCGTTATGGCTACCGGCGGGTCACGGCGATACTTCATGGGGAAGGGTGGAAGGTGAATCCTAAGCGGGTGGAGAGGCTGTGGAGACAAGAAGGGCTGAAAGTCCCGTCCAGACAGCCGAAACGAAGGAGACTGTGGCTTAATGACGGTTCCTGTGTTCGGTTACGAGCGGCTCGCAAAAACCACGTCTGGAGCTATGATTTCGTGCATGAACGGACCCATGATGGGCGAGCCTTTCGGCTATTGACGATCCTGGATGAGTACACCAGAGAGTGCCTCGCCATTGATGTGAAACGGCAGATGAATCACCAAGACGTGTTGGACCGGTTGGCGGAGTTATTCGTTGATCGGGGAGTGCCTGAGTTTATCCGGTCCGATAACGGATCAGAGTTTACGGCACAGGCGGTCCGGGACTGGCTGCAGGCTGTCGGGGTAAGGACCTTGTACATCGAGCCGGGCAGCCCCTGGGAGAATGGGTACATTGAGAGTTTCAACGGGAAACTACGGGATGAGCTGCTGAACATGGAGATCTTCGACACGCTTGGGGAAGCCAAGGTGTTGGTAGAACGCTAGCGAAGGGATTATAATCAGATCCGGCCTCACAGCGCCTTGGCCTATCGGCCGCCGGCGCCAGAGGCCAAACTACCTAGGTCTCAGGAGTTCAGTTCTATCCCGTGCAGGGCACTTCAAATGGCTCCGAGTCTAACTTAGAGGGTGGACTCGTTCGTGGGGGCAGGTCAGAGGCCACCAGACCCAAAAAGATGGCCCCGGGAACCATCACCACGCCGGCAGCGGGAGTAACGGCCACCAAGCCGGCCAGAATTCCGCTGGCCACGCCCAGGCTGCCCACCTTCCCGTGCTTGATGGTCTCGATGAAAATCCAGGAGAGGGCACCGGACGCAGCCGCCACTTGGGTAACGGTCAGAGCCCGGGCGGTGTCCAGTCCGCTGCTCACCGCGCTGCCTGCGTTGAATCCGAACCAGCCCACCCATAGCAGGCCCGCCCCTATCAAGGTGATAACCAGGTTGCTGGGATGCATGGACGTTTTCCGATAGCCCCGGCGGGCACCCAGGTAGAGGACCACCACCAGGGCGCTGACGCCGGAGGAGATGTGGACGACCGTACCGCCTGCGAAGTCGATGGCTCCGTTGGCTCCCAGGTTGAAGAGGAAACCATCCTCGGCCCACACCCAGTGGCACAGGGGGTTGTAGGCGATCAGGCTCCAGAGTGTGATGAACAGGCAGTAGCCCCCGAACCGCACCCGCTCGGCAAATGCTCCCGCGATCAGGGCCGGGGTGATAATGGCAAACTTGCCCTGAAACATGGCGAACACGTACTCGGGTATCCCTTCCTCCATGATGGTGTCGTCGATTCCTTGCAGGAAAAGGTAGCGGCTGTCCCAGCCGAACCACCCCCCGAGCACGTTCGGGCCAAAGCTCATCAAGTAGCCACAGACCACCCACAGGACCCCCCACGATGGCCATGGCCGCAAAGCAGTGCATCATGGTGCTCAGGATTAGCCCGCACAAGCCCCCCATAGAACATGGCCAGTCCGGGGATCATGAGCAAGACCAGCGCCGTCGAGGTCAGCATCCAGGCGGTAGTGCCGGTGTCAACCTCAGGACCCTGTCCCCACACGGTTGGTGGAAACAGGACCGGTACCGCCAGAAATAGAAACACCCCTACTTTCTTCACGGCTACCTCCTGGACTGTAGGTGAATTATGCCCCGGAATTTGGAGGCAGGCAATGAATACTTTAACAACCCGGGTGTGCCGGGCAGCAACCTGCTTCCTCCCGAACGCCGCTCCATCCCCCCCAGCGTGCGAGCGCCACGCCTGCGGACGGCCAGGAACAGGGCCGCGCCCCCGGCGGTGATGCATGAAGGCGGTTCCTTGGCAGATCGCGAACTCGCCCATTGAGCAACAGCCTGCCGATTGTCGCAGAGAGATTGCAAGCCTTCAAGTTGCATGCAGCGGTGTTGCAGTTTCCACTCGCCGTTCTCTTCGAAAGGCCGGGCACCGAGTTGGCCGAACAATGGCCGGATCACAAAGGCATGCGGTTGTGTGCCTCAGCCTGCCCCGCGGGAAGCGACCCCCACCGATAGGCCACCTCAAGTACCAAAACGTCTTGTGCTCTCGGCTCGGCGGCTTGATTAGGGTGGGTTCTTCTGGCCAGGAAACCCGGGCGGTACAAGATGGCGAGGTTTTCCTGTCCTGCCAAGGCCGCGGCTTGGGGCATGCAATGCGGGGGGGGGGGGCAGCACCCCATACTGTCCGGTAACTTGAAAAAATTCCGCACAACACCTGGATTCAGCCGTTAAACTGATCAAGCCATGTTTCGGGGCTGTGCGTAAAATCCGGGAATGAATATGAGACGCCGCCAGCCAGTCTCGTAGAAACTGCATCAAGTCTTTCTGGAGGTTGCTAAATTGAACATGACATTGAAGAAGACCCTGTATCTGGCCAACCCGTACGGCTTCTCCACGCAGCAGCGCGAGGGGCCGTTGCAAGAGCTTGTGGCGGCTCTAGAGTCGGTGGGCGCCGAAGTGTGGGAGCCATTCGCCCGCAACAACCAGATCGACCGGGCGAGTCCGAACTGGGCGTATCAGATCGGTCAGGACGATCTTCGTGATGTGCGCCAGGCCGATGGGCTGTTTGCGGTGGTCAACGGCTGTCCTCCGGACGAGGGCGTGATGGTGGAGCTTGGCATGGCGGTCGCCTGGGAGAAGCCGGTGTTCTTGTTCCGGGACGATTTTCGACGTTGCACCGACAGCGAGGGTTATCCGCTCAACCTGATGTTGTTCACCGGCCTTCCGGAAACCGGCTGGGAGGCCAGTTGGTATGCCTCGATCGAGAAAATCGCCGATCCGGGCAAGGCGCTCGCACGCTGGTTGAACGACGGCATGCCGCTCGCAGAAATTGGGTGAGTTCTTGAGTTCATCGAAGAACGTCTGCCCCCGGCGCCGGGCCCGGTCCACAATGCGTTAGTTGCCCCGCCCTCTCACGCCGGCAGCCCGCACGGCGGCTTGCGTTTTCAATGCGTCCCCGCACCGATACAGACGCCGCTCCAGGCTGCGTCCCAGCCGTAGGTTCTCCGGGCGGGTCGCAAGTCCAGAGCGTCCCGGTCCTGGCGGTCCTGCTCGATGCCGGGGGTCTTAATGGGATCGCCGGCGATCCCGGAAAGACCGGCTTCGGCACGGGGCGATAGGCGATGGTCAGCCGTGCCTGGCTGGCGTAGCGCCGCATCGACGAAATGTTGGGGACGCTGCAGCCCGGCGACCGTCTGCTGGTCAGCGAGTTGTCGCGGCTCGGACGCAGCCTCGGTCAGGTGATCCAGATCGTGGAGACCCTGGTCCGGCGTAAAATCCGCTTCATCGCCATCAATGCGGCGATCGAGTTCGACGGCAAGGAGCAAGACATCCGGGCGCTGTTGGGCAAAGATGTCTCCAAGGCCTCGATCGCCAAGATACTGGACGTCTCCCGCTCCGACATTGTCACGTTAATCGTGTTGGGCCGAACCCGGTGATTTGAAACGCTGCTGTTTTCGTTCTCGACGCCGGACGGGCTGATGCGAATTCTCGGCACGATTATTCGCACACTTATTGTCGATGTGTTGAACCGTTAGGCCGAGGGTTCGAATGGCGACGTGATAGGACCTGAGTTTATCGGTTGTAATCCGGGTGGGGGGCCAGCCTTGTTTCTTCAGCAGTTTGCGCATCAACTTCAACGCTGCTTGGGAGTTCCGCTTCGATTGCACGAGGAAATCCAGGACCTCGCCTCCATTGTCGATCGCGCGCCATAACCAATAACGCTGCCCACGAATCACGATTACCCTCTCATCAAGATGCCAATAGCTGTTGGGAATAGGTCGCAGTCTAGCAACCTGGGCTGCCTCGATTCAACGTGCACCGCTTCCTCTCTCTGCACCCATGAAGGCATTGGAGGTGTTCGACTAGGCGAGCACCACTGCATAACTATGTTGCTAATAAAATCAACATCGCAATATTGTTTCGCAAATTGCGTAACCGTTCCTTTGTGCAATCCCGGCCGTTGATATGGCCCGCAGACCGGGCGGCCGGAGTTGGGGTGGACCTGTGAGGCGCCTCCAACAGAAGTGTCTGGAGAAGTCGAGGGCAAAGCGAAACAAAACAAGGGAAGCTGCGGAAGATGCGCACAATCACCCTCTGGAGGGGATCGCTCAACATAGTGGAACCAAGCGGCCGTTTCTAAAACATCAACCGTAGCGTGAACTGGAACTGCCGCGGATCGAACGCCGAGGCGAACGAGAGCGGTTCCGTGACTGGCCCGCGCCGCCCCACGAGATTTGCCGGAAGGTCTTCAGTGGACGCGTTTCCAACAACGCCGTTCACCGTCTTGAAATTGGTGCGGTTCAGCAGGTTGAACGCTTCGCCGATGACCTGCAGGTTCACTGTTTCCGACAGCGGGATCGTGCGGGTGAGCCTCATGTCGACGCTAAAGAAATCCGGGCCCTTCCCGGCGTTGCGGCCGAGGCCCCACGGGCGGTGGGTGTCGGTATGGCGGTCGCCGAGCGAATCGAAGCCGGTAGTCAGGTTGAATGGCGCAAACGAGTTCGCCGCCACGATTCCGGACAGCGTGAAATCCGCTAGCAGGTTGTGCCCGAAGCCTCGCCACTTTGCGGCTTCCCACGGGGATTGGGCTATGGCATTGGCGACGAAACGGTGGCCGCGGTGATAGGTGGAGAGGGCGCGTTCGTTCCGGGCGTCCCACTGGATATGCGGCTGATATGACGAATTGTAGTCCGTGGCCTCGTCCATGGCCTTGCTCCAGGTGTGATGCGCAGAGATCGAAAACCCATCCGAGAACCGCTTCTCCAACTTCACGATCATCGCGTGATAGTCCGATCTTCCCCAGCTGCCATACGCGTTGTCCTGCAGGATCAGAGGGTTGCGGAAGCCCGCCACCGGCCGGCCGGTGGCCGGGTTGGTGCCGGCTTTGTAGATGTTCAAGTCCAGCGGCCGGATCAGGTGGACGCCGCGGTTGTAATTATAGGCCACTGACAAGACGTAATCCCCAACTTCGCGCTGAATTTCAAAACTGCCTTGCAGGGAGTACGGGTTCACGATGTCATCCACGACCCGGAAACCGACGCGTAGCGGGTATCCCGGGCCTGGCACGATACCGTGAGGCGCCAGGTCTTCCGGCAGGATGGCCCGCTGACCGAGCACACCTCGGGCCTGGAGAGTCCGGTAGATCTCCGCGGAAGTCAACGGCTGGCCCGTCAACGGGCTCTGAAGGCCGCCGATGCCCGTCAAGGGGATGAACACCTGGTTGATCTGCTGGGTTTCGCCGAGAAGATCGTTGATATACCCGATGTGGCCGTCGATTCGGGAATAGTAGATTCCGAACCCGCCCCGCGCCACGGTCTTCGGGTCCGGGCTCCAGGCAAATCCAGTTCTTGGCGCGAAGTTGTTGTAATCGCGCGGAAAATTTGTCTTCAGTTCTAGCTCGTACCGCAGCCCCAGAGTCAGAAGCAAGTTCGGCAAGACCCGGATCGAGTTCTCGACGAAGAAGTTCATCCGGTTGGCCCAGCCCGCCCAATTCGGATTGCCGAAGCCCTGCTGGTAAACGGTGGGCAAGCCGAGGGCGAACGCCTGCAAGGCCGAAATGGGCGCGTCGACAGCGTCCGCGAGCTGCGCCGCGCCGGCACCGGCAAGCAGGCCTTTGACCCCCTGCGACGTTCCAGGGCCCGCCACGCTGTCAATCACGTTGCTGAGCGGGATGGCCTCTCCAAAAACAAACCTCCCGCCGAAGAAGGTTTCCGCTTGCGCGCTATCGCGGAGAGGATTAATGTCGGCGCCAAACTTGAGCGTCTGGCGACCGGACACGCGCATGAAGTTCTGGCGTATCTGGAAGACCCGCTCGACGACTCGCACCGGGAGAATGAAGTCCCTGCCGAAGCTGATCGCGCCGATATCGATTGCAGGGCCGAACTTGTCGGTCGGATACACGCCGAAGTCGTGATACCCGAGACCCACACGCGTCTCGCTGACCCAGCGGGGGTTGATCACCCAGGTATCGCCGAACGCGACGGCGAAATCATTGACGTTCGAGTTGCTTCCTCTGCTGCGGGCCGTGAGCGCCCCGAAATTGATGTTGTCGCTCTCCTGCCCGCTCCAGTTTCCCCGGAAGAACATATTGTGGCCATCCCCCAGTGTGTGGTCGACACGCGTAATGACCTGCTGGCGCTGCTCCCCGAATGGGAAGGTGCCGCTGTTCTTTTCGAACAGGGACACCACGGCCGGAGTATGAGCCGGCACCAGCGCATAAGCGAGTTGATTGACGAGTGGCGTAAGGGTCGGCGCCGCGACGCGGAGCGCGTCGACCAGAGATTGCTGTGAATCCGTCAACGATGTGAGGAACGATCGATCGGCCAGCAGCGGAACGATCTGCGATTCGTGGCGGTCCAGGCGTTCGTAAGCGAGGTGAAAGAATGTTTTGTTCGGTTTGATCGGACCGCCAATGGATACGCCGGACTGCGCCCGTGTGTACGGGGACTTTTCTGGGTCGAAATAATTGCGAGCCTGGAAGCGACGGTTGCGCAGACCGCCGAAAAGGGTTCCATGAAAATCGTTCGTGCCACCCTTCGTGACGATATTGATCGTGCCGCCCGGCGCCCCGCCCTGTTCGGTGGAGAATGAGTTCCTGTTGACCTGAAACTCCTGGACGGCATCCTGGCTGATCGAGGATCGAACGCTTCCGGAATTGTAAAGGTTGTCCAGCCCGTCAATCATGAACGTGTTGCCGCGCCCGCTTCCCCCGCCGATGCCGAGTCCCGAAGAGGGTGTGGGAAGGATGCGCCGATCAATCGCGTTGGCGATGTGGTTGGTATTCACGACGCCTGGGGTTAGCAGCGCCAGGCCCAGATAGTCGCGGCGGTTGATCGGGAGATTCTGGATACGAACCGAGTCAATGTGATCGGATTGCTGAACGCGTTCGGGTTCGATGACCGACTGCGTGGAGGCTGCCGACACGACCACCCGGGTCTCGGTTACAGCGACCGCCAGTTGCGGCGAAAACGTCGCAATCCCACCCACCTGCACTTCGAATCCTTCCACGGTGAGGGTCGCGAAATTCGGGGCCTCGAAGCGTAGCGTGTATCTTCCCGGCACGAGATGGCTGAGGGCAAACCCGCCGCTATCGGTCGTCACCGCTTCCCGGGCCACGCCACGGCTCTCGTCAATCGCCGTGACGGTCACGTCCCGGATCACGGCCCGGGTCTCGTCATAGACGAAACCTCGAATGCTGCCCGTGTTCGTCTGCGCGTTCACGGCAAGGCTGCCCATCAGCGTCAGCGATACGATGCTGAAGGAGCGAAACCAGATTGCCACGGCACGGATGAATCGGGAACGCACTTTCATGACTGCGCTGTAAGGAGCAGTATGTAACATAATAAGGAATTATATATTCAACTCCAGTACTGTCCCGTTAGAAGGTACGGTCGTTTCTTGAGACGGTTTCAATAGACGAGAGTTCTCTGTCGTATCGATGCGTCGAGGGGCCGTTCGCGACGTGAAGCGAACGGCCATGAATTTGCCGCCCGCGCCCCCGATCCTGGGCATTGTCACGTTAATCGTGTTGGGCCGCAAAGGCCCGCATGGATTCCCTTTCAGGCGGCCGCACTCGCACTTTCCCATACATTGAATGCGTCTTTTCGAAATCGTTTGAATGTGAGTCTATTGCATAAATGACGTTGGAGGTAAAAGGTATTGTAAACGGCGGCCTGGATGTTCAGGAAGTGTTGGGCCGAACCCGGTGATTTGAAACGCTGCTGTTTTCGTTCTCGACGCCGGACGGGCTGATGCGAATTCTCGGCACGATTATTCGCACGCCTATCGTCGATGTGTTGAGCCGTTAGGCCGAGGGTTCGAATGGCGACGTGATAGGACCTGAGTTTATCGGTTGTGATCCGGGTGGGTGTCCAGCCTTGTTTCTTCAGCAGCTTGCGCATCAACTTCAACGCTGCTTGGGCGTTCCGCTTCGATTGCACGAGGAAATCCAGGACCTCTCCTTCATTGTCGACCGCGCGCCATAAACCAATAACGCTGTCCGCGAATCACGATGACCATCTCATCAAGATGCTCCCCCGGCTCTAACTTAAGGGAATTATATACCTAAGTTGCCAAGCTGAAGGAAGGGGGTAGGTGGGAAGAGAGCCCTAGCCGGACCTCTCCTTTTTCTCGGTGGACCCCTTTTTGATCTTGGCATTCGCAGCAACAAAGATCGCTTGGGCCGCATACTCCGGGGTCGACGGTTCTGGTGCAGACAGCCAACGGGGATTGGCGATAATGAGATATGGCGCATCGTAAAACGGAACGGAATCCTCTATTTGCCGGACGTTGGTTCGAAGACGACATCATTCTTCTCTGCCTTCGCTGGTATTTCCGCTTCAAACTGAGTTACCGGGACCTGGCCGAGATTTTAGGTGAGCGGGGTTTACCGATTTCGCACACCACAATCTTGCGGTGGGTCGTTCGCTATGCCGAAATCTGCGAAAGGCGTTGGAGCCGATTCGAACGGCCGGTGGGTGGGAGTTGGCGGGTTGATGAAACGTTTATCAAGGTGCGGGGCCAGTGGATGTACCTGTATCGAGCCGTGGACGGACAGGGCAACGCTGTGGAGTTCTTTCTCAGTCGGGCACGTGGCATCGCAGCGGCGAAGGCCTTCTTTCGCAAGGCGCTGAAGCATCATCGGGAGCCACACAGCATCACTCTGGATGGCCACCGGCCGAGCCATAGCGCCCTGCGGCACATAGGAATGAACGGGGAGTTTAACTTCCGGGGGCGGAACCCGGTGAAGATTCGTTGCTGTCAATACCTGAACAACATTGTAGAGCAGGACCACCGCCGGGTGAAAGGGCGATTGCGCTCGATGTTGGGATTCAAGACGTTCTACAATGCGCGACGTGTCATTATCGGCATCGAGCTGGCGCAGAAGATTCACAAACGCCAGTTCGCAATTCCGATCACACGGCAGTCGAATCCCACGGTGATCTGGCGTCACGTCATGGCAGCATAGGCCGCATCGCCGCGGCGCACTCCTAGTCTTATCGCTCCGACAATCCTATCTGCACCAGAACCCATCCCGCCAGCAGTCCGGTCAGCTTTTCCACTTCCCGCAACAGTGAGACGCGCGCGTCGGAAGTGATCTTCCCTCCGAAGCCGGGGTCGGCCTGGTCAATCTTCTCTCAGGCTTCAATCAGGCTATTTAGATGCCTCTCGGGTGCGGGTAAAGGAATCCGACTCGGCCAATCGTCCGGTATGCGCATATTCCGGAAACTCATAGTGGTGGTCCAACACAATACCCTTGTTCCCCAGACCTGCCCTGGTCCTGAGGTTCGACATTTCCCGCATCAAGTCGGCGAAGTTGTCATGAGCGACCTTCACCCTCACTTCTGAGGGGAGTTGTGCCAATAGCCTCTCAAAGCGGCTAAACTCTTGCTCGAGTTTGCTGGCACCAGCGACTGCATCGGACCCGATCATAAATCTGGTCGGATACTGCTCGATGAGTTGAACCCACTGATCCAGATCCTTGTAGACGTAGTCGTCCAACACTACCCACGACAGATCGATATAGACTTGATCTCCGAAGGCCTCGAGCATCTCTTGGATCCAAAATGGAAGATTCTTGATATTCACTCTTCGACTGATTCCTGCGTGACACCAAATGAATATCGTCTTGTAGGTCACTCCTCCGTCTTCCCAGCTGCAATTACTGAGTAGCTCGACGAATTCATCAAGGTAGAGGGGATCCTTAATTTCGTTGGAGTTTCGGGAGATGGGAGCGATGTTGTGGTGAATGCTGACCGGCAGGAAATGCTGTCCCGCGAATCGGCACACCCGTACCAGGGCGGGGTGATCTGCGCGAGGTCTCTCTCCGGTTGTCAGGTTGGTGAGATCATCGTGGCGCGACATTACTTCGCCTATCCCTTGCCAGATGCCCGGAAACTCCTTGATGCGTTTCACGATGAGATCCACTGCACCAAGATCGGTAACGTCAAAGCCCGTGATAAACGGATGTATCTTGTCGAGTTCCTGGAGCCTGGCAGAATCATCAGCATGTTTTCTCTGGTAGTCGAGAATGGCTAACGCAACGGCGATATCAGTATCTCGGGCACGCTTCATTCTTGAACTGCTGTCAAGATAATACCGGGGCCTCATAAAGGGTTCATTCTCCGACCATTTCTTGATAAAGGGTATGCCCGAGACCATGATGTGATCGACCCTTGCCGCCTCCATGCCTTTCAACAGTGCTTCGATTCTTCTCCCCCTCTCTCCAAAAGGAAGTGTTGAATAGCGGCCGCTGGCCATAAGTCCCCACTCGGTGCCTGGAAAACGGTGATCCGCATTGAGGAATTCGCCATTCTGAAGAAAGTCCAGGAGATGAAAGTGACTGTCCGACTTGCGACCTAGATTGTTTTCCCCGAGCCCTGAAGCCCCGCTCCCCTGAGCAATGCAGTATCCGGGCACGAGCATCAGGACCGTCACCATCAAAGTTGCTTTCTTCATTGGCCCCTCCCCTATTGTCCAACTAAAGACTTGTGGAATTCCAACAGGCGCTCCCGCAGGTGATCGTACTGCACGATGTCCAGCTCTCTTCTCACCAGACACGTATCGATCCGGACTCGAGCATAGTGAATCCTGCGGCCATCCACATCACCAAACCACCCCAGACAAGAAAGGAGAAGGTGTTGAAGATGAACTGGGTTCATCGTTCACTGCTGCGAGGGCGCCGGATAAAACACACAGAAACACCACGAGCAGCGCGAACGCGGTGCGTACCATGGCGGCAAATCGGGACCCGTGCGTCCAGCCCACGCCGCCCTTCGGGTTCAGAAAAGTGTAGATCATGAGTCCGCTAGGAGATTATATACTTGACGCCAAAGCGTCAATATAATCCCCTAGCCATTCGGGACGCACAGTTTGAAGAGGGCCTCAACCAAATCCGCGATCAGTTGCTGATGGAGGCCGCTTGAATTTGTTTAACACTAAGGAGGAGAGATGAACAGAGGCGAGTTAGTTGAGGCAATTGCGAATGATGCGAGTATCACTAAAGCCCAAGCTCAGGAGGCTCTGGACGCTTTCGTGAGCAATGTGCAAAGGTCTCTCAAGAGTGGCGACAAGGTCACTCTCGTCGGGTTCGGGACTTTTTAGCCTCCACACGAGGGGAGCGTATGGGAAGGAACCCTCAAACCGTTCAGCCCATCCGGATTCCGGCGAGAAGGGTAGCAAAATTTTCAGCGGGCCAAGCTCTCAAAAACGCTATTTAAGATCGTATCCAACGAAAGCCTTCCGATCCGGATCATGCATAGGTTCTTGTCACGAAGCGCCGCCTTCAGCTGAGCCGGGTTCGTTACCTCTTACAACAGAAACAGCATCGCGACCCAAGTGAGAAGCGCGGCTGGAATGGGGTCACCTCACAAAACGGAAAAATCGTACGTTCAGGAAATTTGCGGGCAGGTAGGAAGATGTCGGGCATGAGGGCTTTTCTCAGAACGGGGTGACCAAGTTCGATGATCGACCGATCGACCTTGTAAGATTGGGCGCACAGTTTCAACAAGGAAGCTCTGGAGAGGCTGATCAACCCCAAGAGGAGAAGGCCGAATGACCAATCAGCAGGAGGAGCGCCCGCTATCTATCGGGTCTACCGTACAGTTCACCCACAAGGGGAAGACAATCCACGGACATCTCCTCCAAATGCAGGGACGGCGACGCTTAGCGAAGGTAATCGACACCGGGGAGCGGACCTGGAAAGTCCCGGAGTCGGCGTTAAAGCACTCGGGAGGAGCGCGGCTAGCTACGATAGTCACGCGGCACGACAAAGCGCGAGCGGACTACCGCGTGGGGGACGAGGTGACGTTCACAAGCCCCGGCGGACCAAGGCGTGGCGAGATCGTGAAGCTCAACCCGAAGAGCGCAAAGGTACGCTGCGAAGAGACATGCTGGAACGTCTCCTATGGACTACTCCGCAGGGCGGGAGGGGAAAGCGCCAGGAACGGCACGGAGCGGCTGAACGGCGTCGCGGGAATGGCCAGGCGGCTGATGGACGAGCATGGGCTCACGGGCTGGACCCTCGCGTTTATCGAGGCCAAGAAGCGCCTTGGCGATTGCCATTTCCAACACCGCGTGATCCGGATCAGCCGCACCCATGCGCTGGAGGGAAGCGAGGAGCAGATCCGGGACACCGTGCTGCACGAGATCGCACACGCGATTGCGGGACACGAAGTTGGCCATGGACCGCTGTGGAAGGTAACGGCACGGCGAATCGGGGCAACGCCAAGGGCGAAGGCCTACGAGCGCCAAACGTGCTAAGGCAGGGATGATATGGTGGCTTGATCCCTCGGTAACCAGTTAACTTGACAATGTCTCCAAGAGACTTCCCATGTCATGCGGCTTGACCAGGAAGCCGAAACGGATTGGCCTGAGCCTCACATGAATAGTGAAATTGGCCATGCAGCTCCTACGAAAAAGCGACCTTGGCCCTGACCCTGTCTTCAGGCGGCCACCAGAGAATCAATCCCCCATGGAGAAGCCCTCCAAGACGGGCAAGTGCTGGCACGCAGTGTAGCGGGTTCTGGTGCAACTTTGGCCAGCGGCGGCTGGTAGGCTGAAGAGATCATGAACCTGAACGAGATTGATCTCTACGCAGGCATCGCAGGCGCAAGCGTTGAAGTGAATAGCTTTCACTTCGGAGAGGGAATCGTCCTATCCAAGACATTTGCCCACCTCATGGCTCCCTTCCTCATGGCGTTTGCTCCAGCAGAGTTAGGTAAGCATCATCCGGCTCCCTGGAAGGCAGCTCAGGGAGGCTTTGGATTCGATGTCCTAGCCCAGCTGAAAGTCCCGAAGGAATTCAACCCACCTCGGTGGTTCGATCACTTCAACACGGCGTGGTGGTTTGCTGCCCTTCTGCGGCTCCGCGCCACGCCCCTCATATCGGTACCTGTGATCGCGAGTGAACCTTTCTCGAAGGCACCCGAAATCGAGCACGATATCCAGTTCTGGCCTATCGAGGCTGAGCCACGACGGCTCATCTTGGATCGCGCGCCAGCGACTAGGGTCTCCGAGTCCGTGCTCGTATGGGTTGGCGACCACTGGCGTGAAGGCGGCGTCCTCATGCACGAAAGCGAGGAGTTCAATCTCCTCATGCAAGCGTTCGATCAGAGTTTGTTCGCACGAAGCGTCAAGCTTGCATTACTTTCACTATGGGGAGCCCTTGAGGCCGTCTTCTCACCTGGGCGCAACGAGCTCCGATTTCGCGTTACCGCGCTCATTGCGACCTTCCTGGAACCAGCAGGCGAGAATCGGCAATCCTTACAACGAAAGCTGACAAAGCTCTACGATTCTCGTTCGGCAGCTGCACATGGTCGGTCGGAATCTCTCCTTGAGCCGTTGCTCGAAACGTACGCGATAACCAAATGCATCGTCACTAAGATCCTCGAAGAGAACCGCGTACCGACACCTCTCCAGCTTGAGAATCAGCTGTTTGGCATTCACTTTGGGTAGGCCTGCTCGCTGCCCTAAATATTGGCATTGTCAAGTTAACTGGTTGCCGAGGGTCCAAGCCACCCCATCGAGTATTCAACGTGGTTCTACTAACAATATCTTGGGGCTGTCTCAGCTTGTGATGCGTTCACTTGACAATGCCCTGGTCGGCACTAGTCGTGCGCCCAGGCCGCGCTCGGGATCGACCCTGTGCATGCCCGATCTATTTTAGAGTGTGATAACGTCCTTTATCACACTCTATGGTCACCGAAGATACCCTGCTCGCCTCGACCAGCTGCTGGAAAGCCGCTGGCGCTGTTCACGGGATAATTTCAAGCTCAACCGCGCCGCTGCGCTTGCCCAGTGGCGTCAACTCGGGAAGGCCTATCCCCTGTCCTTGGTGAAATAACTCAGACCTGCAATTTTACTCTGACAGTGCCCCGGTGAGCGCTGCTCCAAAGAGTTGCCGCTCTTGCCCTTAGTATAATCATTGGCGATGATCGAAGATTGCAGACTGATCGGAAATCGCCACCCGGGGAAACATCAATGACTTCACCGTTGCGAAACGTGAACGTTGACCATGTGAATCGGCTGATGGAAGTGGTCCGGATCGGGGGCGGATTTGAGATGGAGAAATTCCTTCGGGTGGCCTCCGATATCGGAGGCTACACGCCTGAAACAGACCTGCCCCCACGAACGAGTCCACCCTCTAAGTTAGACTCGGAGCCATTTGAAGTGCCCTGCACGGGATAGAACTGAACTCCTGAGACCTAGGTAGTTTGGCCTCTGGCGCCGGCGGCCGATAGGCCAAGGCGCTGTGAGGCCGGATCTGATTATAATCCCTTCGCCAGCGTTCTACCAACACCTTGGCTTCCCCAAGCGTGTCGAAGATCTCCATGTTCAGCAGCTCATCCCGTAGTTTCCCGTTGAAACTCTCAATGTACCCATTCTCCCAGGGGCTGCCCGGCTCGATGTACAAGGTCCTTACCCCAACAGCCTGCAGCCAGTCCCGGACCGCCTGTGCCGTAAACTCTGATCCGTTATCGGACCGGATAAACTCAGGCACTCCCCGATCAACGAATAACTCCGCCAACCGGTCCAACACGTCTTGGTGATTCATCTGCCGTTTCACATCAATGGCGAGGCACTCTCTGGTGTACTCATCCAGGATCGTCAATAGCCGAAAGGCTCGCCCATCATGGGTCCGTTCATGCACGAAATCATAGCTCCAGACGTGGTTTTTGCGAGCCGCTCGTAACCGAACACAGGAACCGTCATTAAGCCACAGTCTCCTTCGTTTCGGCTGTCTGGACGGGACTTTCAGCCCTTCTTGTCTCCACAGCCTCTCCACCCGCTTAGGATTCACCTTCCACCCTTCCCCATGAAGTATCGCCGTGACCCGCCGGTAGCCATACTATGATCTCCTAACCCGCGAGGTTATTGAGGACCCGACCGGCGGCGGCGCTTACCCAACATGCTCTATTGTCCTGAAAGACCGGCTATACATCCCGATTCCTGGAGAGATTAGCGCCAGCTTCGTTCCGGTATTGGGAGAAAGAAAGCGCTTCGAAATTTGGGCTGATATCCTGCGCACAGAGAGCGCGGAAGTGTCAATGTGATGGGAGGAAAAACCATGCAGCATAAACAAGACGGCTTGACGGACCGCATGAAAACCATTCTCTTCCTTGTCAAGTTCTTCGACAACCCAAACCACGCCGATGATTTCGTCCACGGTCGAATCTTCGCCAACAGGCTTTCTAGGTTCAAGGAAGCTGAAGATAGCGACGAGACCGGGCGCATGGATCAGCATGAGGGTACGACTGGTTGGATGCAACCTGGCAAAGGTCGTCTAACGCTCAACGGCATGGACATGTCAGACGATCTTGCCGGGCCGGTTCAGATACAGATGGACTGGTTGAACCATCTCAACGTCTTTTGCGTCCACGCCGCCCACAGCGGAGACTTGGATTTGGCGAGTCTCTCAAACGACAACATCGAGCCCCTTCGACAAGAGCTAATGATACCCGGTAAGTGCTTGTCTCTTGGCAAGTACGCAGTCGTTGTCAAGAACGTGACTGAGTTCATTAACCGCATGAGATCTTCTGCACAGGCGAAGAACTACCGAATCGCATATGGGTTGGTCAAATACTACGACCCGGCGACGTTTCACGGAAACTTCCGTGACGTGGAATCCGTGTTCCGGAAGCAAGACCAGTACAGCTTTCAACGAGAATTCAGGTTTGTAATCGACAGCCGTTCGTTGGGAGTATCCCCACTAGTCATGGATATCGGAGACATAAGAGACGATACGCTGCAACTCGAATCGACCGAGCTAAACGGTAAGAAGTGGCTTGGCAGAAACATCGAAATTTTCGTTGCGGAAGGACAAGCCCTGTCCGGCTAAATAGCCTCCATCTTGGGCGGAGGGACCGGGGAAGACCACAGAAGGAGAGGGATGAGAGCCCCGGAAGGGTTGCAGCCGCGTTGTTGCATAAATCGCTTCGGCACGTCCGCTTGTCTCCGACCCCTTCCTTCGGGCCTTTCGCCCAGGGTTGTTTGCTTTCAACCGGAAGGTTACTCACCGCCTCTGCTTTTACACACTTCTTGAGAGTAGCTCGCGCACGCGTAATGGAATCAAACTTCTCCAGTCTCATGGAATTGGGCAACTTTTTTAATGAGCAGATATGAAGGGAAAATTGATTGAAACTGGACACACAAGCGGCTTCAAGTACCGTCAAAGTCACACTGACTCACAAACCTGCGTTGAGGCTATGCCCCTACTTTTCATATCATCGAGAAACTCCGATGCCGGGGATCCGCTCGTGACAAGCAGGTGATCCCTTGCTCGCGTGCACGCGACGTACAGTAAGTGCCTCTCGGTGTCATACACCTCTTGCAGATCGGCGGCGTCGCCCACAGTTTCGATGCGCTCCTGCAACGGAATGATTTCATCGTCGCAGGCCATCACGGCGACGGCTCGGAACTCTAGCCCCTTGGCGAGATGCATGGTGCTAATCGAGATGTGACCGCTGGTGGTTTCGACGTCTTCATCTAGAATTTTGAACGGGAGTCCAGAGAGCTGCACAGCCACCCGCGCGCGGGTCAGTTCTGCGGAGGATCGCACGAGGACACCAAACTCATGGGGCGCGACACCGTCCTTCGCACGTCCTGATAACCACTGGCCAACGTGTTCAACTTCTTCTTCCTGGCTGCGCAGAACTCGAATCTCCGGTGCCGGACCATTGAAGCCGGAGACGGTGTGGCATCGCTCCTCCCTGTTGCCATCGGCATCGGATACCTCGGGACCGAGCAGTCGGTCCGCCTGCACCCGGATCTGATGTGACGTGCGGTAATTGACCCGCAACGTCTTCGACCGGCCCCGAATATCCACGCCCAAGGCCAACCACGAGAACGGTTGCTGGAAGATGCGCTGGCCGAGGTCGCCAGCGAAGAAAAGCGCGTCGGACCGATGCCGACCGAGCCCCGCGAAGAACCGGAGATGGGCCACTCCGATATCTTGCGCCTCATCGACCACGGCGAAGTCAAACGGCGGGTTCCGACTTTCCGCAACGGCTGCCGCCAGCTTCGTGAATATTGCTGAGCGCGTGATCATGTTCCGCTCCGCAAGGCCCGCTCGGACCTGCTCGAACATTGACCAGAGGATCGCCCGCTGAGCCTCTGGGAGCCGCGTTTTTCTACCGAGGCGTGCGACATCTCGATACGCTTCCCAGGTGTCCAACTGCCATGCATCAACAACCTGCTCCCACTCGGTGAGCAGGAATCGCACACTAAACTTGTGATTCTCTCCACTTCGCTAGCGACCCGCAACAACTCTTGGGCGACCTCTGGCGGCGCCAGATTGATCTGCCCGAAGTGGGACTTGTAGAGGCGCTCTCCGGTAGCGTTGATCGAATGGACTTCCAGTCGCTCTGCCAAGCGCGGCTCGTTGCTGATGAGTCGCCTGAGTTGGGTGCGGAGGGCATTCGCCAGCATGTGCGAGAACGTCGTCAGCAAGACGCGCGCATTCTGGTTGGCGCGGGCCAGGAAGACGGCGCGATGCAGCGCCACAATCGTCTTCCCCGTGCCGGCGGAGCCGGAAACCCTCGCGGACCCGGTGTAGTCCCGTTCAACCAGCTGCCGCTGCTCGGGATGGAGGAACACCGACCACCTGTCCCACGGGAACTCCAGGGCGCGCTGAAGTTCCTCGACACTGCTCATCACCCGGAATCGGCGTTGCGCGTCGGGATGATCGAGCGGATTCATCGTCGGCGAGCCCGGCTGAGGTGGAAGCGGCTTGCCGCCAGTGGCCAGTTCCAAGAGCGCCTCGGCGGCCTCGGCTGGTAGTCGGTCGGCCATCGACAGGAGATTGTCCTCGTCGATCTGGCGCACGTCTGACAGATACTCCGGTGGTACCCCGTAGGTCAGCAAATCGTCATCGGACATGCCCGCAAACAGCAGTGCCAGCTTGGCCACCGCTGGCTTCGGAGCCTCCACATACGTCGGGATGAGAATCTCCTGAACGGTCTCTCGAATCTCCACGAGCTGGGCGGCACCCGTCTTGGGGTGTGCCTCCAGCCGCCGCCGTTCCGCCCAGTCATACGCCTTGTCGTGATGGCCGACATAGCAGAGCAGGAGGCTAATCTCGCTCTTGTGCACGATCAGCCGGATGTCATCACTAACCCGCACCGACCAGAAGTTCTTGTCCTTGGCCTTGTTGAGCCTGTGGAAGCTCATACCAGGATTGGCGGGGTTGAGCTGTAAGTCGAAGGCCGTCATCTTGACAGCCTTCTGCTCGTCGCCCGTTAATCTGGCAAGACTGCCTGTGAAAGTGTCGGCGATACGGAAGTCCATAGGGCTAGGCCTTGAACACCTTCATCACTTCATCGCCAAGGTGGTTGATCACCTTCACGGCGATCCGCCCGGATTTTGGTTTGTCAAACGGCCGGGAGTTGTCGCTGTGGAGTGTTTCCCAGGCTTCCCGGTTGACTTCAGCCTTGAGAGTCGTCTTGAGGGATTTGTAGGGGTCGTTGGCGCCGAGGAAGTAGGCCTGCCGGACGAAGAAGCTTTCCTCGTTGTAGTCGGTGTCAATGAACCAGCAAGCGATGCCATCGGCGCCGTCGCTACGGACTTCTCCTGTGCTGGGGACAAAGACATCGACGCCCTTCACTTTCACGCGCAATCGGCCATCCTGCTCCGGCAGGAGTTCAATGTCTGGTTCGCCGAAGATGACGAACAGGTTTCCCTTACCGGTATTTTTGAGATCCTTGGCCATGTGCAAGTCGGCGTTCATCCGGGCTTTGAGCACGGGGATGCGTCCCAGCTTGCTGAATTCCGTGGCGTGGGCCTCGTAATTGAAAGCGCAGGCGATCAACACATCGAACCCAGCATCGCCGGCCTCACGGGCTCCGGCGACAAGATCGGCGCGTTGCACGGCTCCGAACTCGGGGCCAATAAAGATGGCGGCACGCTTCTCAGCCTCTCCTTCGAGATAGCAGCCTTCCGCGCAGACCAACTCGCCGGGCCACGGGGTGAGAGCTGTGAAAGCAATCTGGTCCCCCTTGTTCGCCTGCTGCACACCGGCGGTTTTGAGGTTTTCCAAGATCATCTGTGGGAAGGACTGCTTTGCTCCGTATGCGGTGCTGTCTTCCTTCCCGATGTCGATCAATTCATCGTCTTCACCCACGCCAAGCACGCGGTGGGGGCTTAGGCTCTCGACCGTGAAAGGTCCGCCCACGCGGACGGTCTTCTTGTTTTCGTAGGGCTTGTTGTAGAGGTATTCGTAGTCGGCCTTGGTAGCGATGGAGGCGTCGATCTCCTTCTGCCGGGCAATGCGTTGTTCCCACCAGCGGCGGTGGAGGTCGGTGGGAGTGGACTCCCACGGATCGCGAGGATGGTCGGGCACATCATCCAGCGTGTAATTTCGGCCCAACTCTTGGTTCAACGCGCGAAGCGCCGTCGAATTTGCTTCGTTCGTGCGCGCCGCCTGGAACTTGCTCCATGTCGCTGTCGCCGTTGCGGACCACGGAGCGCCCGGCTCCCGGGGAATCTCCCACTCCTTCCAGGTCTTCTTGAGCGCGGCGTTCAGCTTCTCGCGCAACGGCTCTAACGTCATCTGCCATTTGTCCCAGATCACGTCGATCTCAGTATTGTTGGCGATGGATTTGAGCGTGATGTGGGGCACTCGTTCGTAGACAAAACCCTGCCGGATGTCGTCATAGGTGGGCGAGTCGGCGGGTGCCCTGCTAGCGATCTCGGCTTCTTTGAGTTGTCCCCCACGACTGTCGGAGAGCAGGTAGTAGGGATAGCGCGCGCCCATGATGCGGGCACGGGCGAGAGCCAGCGCCACACGGGAGGTGTCAATGGTGATCCAGCGCCTGCCCCACTGCTCGGCGACGTAGGCGGTGGTGCCGGAACCACAGGTAGGGTCGAGTACTAGGTCACCGGGGTCTGTGGTCATGAGGACGCAACGCTCAATGGGCTTGGGGCCTGTTTGAACTACGTACTTCTTGTCGGCCGCAGGGGCGGTATCTAGCCAGATATTGTGAATTGGGGAGACTGGATAATCATCTAAGAACAAGCGATATCGAATCGTCGCGCCGCTTTGATATGGTTCAATCCGATCAGCGTAATCTAACCTCCTCATGCCCTGGATCGGGGATTTCCAAGATCTACCAAGGGCGGGGTTGTATCGCTTGCCTTTGAAATCAAATGAGAAAATCCCAGTAGTAAACAAACTGACCTGCCCCCACGAACGAGTCCACCCTCTAAGTTAGACTCGGAGCCATTTGAAGTGCCCTGCACGGGATAGAACTGAACTCCTGAGACCTAGGTAGTTTGGCCTCTGGTGCCGGCGGCCGATAGGCCAAGGCGCTGTGAGGCCGGATCTGATTGTAATCCCTTCGCCAGCGTTCTACCAACACCTTGGCTTCCCCAAGCGTGTCGAAGATCTCCATGTTCAGCAGCTCATCCCGTAGTTTCCCGTTGAAACTCTCAATGTACCCATTCTCCCAGGGGCTGCCCGGCTCGATGTACAAGGTCCTTACCCCAACAGCCTGCAGCCAGTCCCGGACCGCCTGTGCCGTAAACTCTGATCCGTTATCGGACCGGATAAACTCAGGCACTCCCCGATCAACGAATAACTCCGCCAACCGGTCCAACACGTCTTGGTGATTCATCTGCCGTTTCACATCAATGGCGAGGCACTCTCTGGTGTACTCATCCAGGATCGTCAATAGCCGAAAGTCTCGCCCATCATGGGTCCGTTCATGCACGAAATCATAGCTCCAGACGTGGTTTTTGCGAGCCGCTCGTAACCGAACACAGGAACCGTCATTAAGCCACAGTCTCCTTCGTTTCGGCTGTCTGGACGGGACTTTCAGCCCTTCTTGTCTCCACAGCCTCTCCACCCGCTTAGGATTCACCTTCCACCCTTCCCCATGAAGTATCGCCGTGACCCGCCGGTAGCCATAACGCCCGTATTGCGTAGCCAACTCCACCATCCTGGCCACCAATCGGGCCTCATCATCGGGAATTTGCCTTTCCCTTCGCTGGGTCGATCGAACCTGTCCCAGCACTTGGCAGGCCCGACGTTCGGAGACTCGCTCTGCTCCTAATCGCTCTCGTACCCACATCACCGCTCGTCTCCTGTTCGCCGGGCCTAGAAGTTTCCCGAGGACACTTCCTTCAGGATCTGCTTGTCCAAAGACAGATCCGCCACCAGCTTCTTCAACCGGGTATTCTCCTTCTCCAACACCTTCAACCTATTGGCCTGGTCCAACCGGAGCCCTCCATACTCTTTGCGCCACCGGTAGTAGGTCTGCTCGCTCACCCCCATCTGCTTCGACACCTGTCCCACCCTCTGTCCTTGGGCCAGACCCACCTCTGCCTCACGCAGCTTCATGATGATCTGTTCTGCCCTAAACCGCTTCCCTGCCATCCTCGCCTCCTTCCTAAACCGGAAATCCTAACATTCAAACTGGACTCGTTTTAGGGGGCAAGGTCAGAGATACCGTCCACCGAGAGTCATATTTTTAGTTCTATATGCGATTGTCTCAACGAAATTACAATCTCCAAACACCTCGTCCATCAACGCCCGCACCCGATGGACATTCTCGTCACCGATCTGAACGAAGATCGAGCCATTCTCTGTCAGTAGGTCTCGAGCCACTGTCAACCGATCTCGCAGATGCGTCAGATACGAGTGAAGCCCATCCCGCCATGTGTCCCTAAACGCCTTGACCTGCTCGGGTTCACGGGTGATGTGATCGGTCTTGCCATCCTTAACATCGCGGTTAGTCGTAGACCACTGGAAGTTGGAGTTAAACTTGATGCCGTAGGGCGGGTCGAGGTAAATGCACTGCACCTTGCCGCGTAGGCCCTCGCGTTCGGCAAGCGACGCCATCACCTGCAAGCTGTCGCCCAGGATCATGCGATTGGACCAGTTCTGGTCGTGCTGGTAGAACTCGTTCCTATCCACTCCCTCGGGGACGCCGTTGAAGTCGGCGAAGAGGTCGATCTGTGCTCCGATGGCCTCCGTTTGTGCTTTTTTTGTCTGCCGAAGGAGATCGTCGATCAATACCTTCGGATGAACCTTTTCCTGAATGTAGAGCGGCGGGGCGTAGACAACGAGATCGCTCCAGTCCTGCTCATCCTTCCCACGCCAGACGAGCTGGGGGTCGAGATCGGTGTTCCGTGGATACTTCACCGGCCGTGGCCGGGCATCGTCTGGTCGGAGCACGGACTGATGCTCGGCAGATGGAATGTTCTTCCGCTTGGACTCGTCGTGCGTGATTGTTTCGACGGTCTTGCGAGTGCCGCGCCTCTTGGCCATAGCTATAGCTAGCTGTCCCTAGTCATCGGATATGCGGTCGCGGTGTCGATCATTTTGTCGAACTTGTCTCCGATCTTCGCCGCGAAGTCGGTCTCGATCATGTAGACCTCGGTGAACTCGGCGAAGGCCCAGCGTCCATACGTCTTGAGATTATTCACGCCGGGCACCCAGTAGGTATCAATCGTGGACTTCTTTTCCTTCGCATCCTCGCGCCGGTAGCCCTTGATCTCGACGACCAGGCGCAGTAGGTCGCCGGGGCCATGGCCGTCGTTTACCAAGACGATGAAGTCGGGTAGATACTTCCGTACCTCGGAACCGTAGCGATACGGCACTTCGAGGCCCAAGTTGTGGTTCTTTGTGTAGGCCACGACCTTCGGATGAGACTCGGCGACGCGGCAGAACTCAGCTTCCCAGTCGCTGTCGAGCACCACCCAGTTGACATGGTTCTTGGGCGGCGGACCACTGGTGTCCCAGCGGTCCGCCCTGGACGTGTTGAATCTGACATGGGCCGTGGAGCCGGTGGGATTGTAGGGGTCGAGCAGGACTTTGATGGGGCGGTGATCTTCCAACGCTCTGGTGATGCCAGCGGTGATGCGGTTGCACGCCATGTCGCCCAGCTCCTGATACATCAGCTGGGCGGGATAAGTGGCGCCCTTACAGACGAGACAGGTGTCGAGCCACTGCTTCGTGATGCGTTTGAGCTGGCCAAACAGATAGAGCTTCGGCTCTTCCCCCGGATCGCGCCATTTCGTGTAGAGCAGGCGCTGGGTGACGTGGAAGAGCAGCGTGGACGGCCGCATGTCCCCTAAATGCTCCAGGTTCAGATCCACGCCTTCGCCGATGATGCCCGCATTCCGTGTGATGGACGGGCCAACCAGATCGGGGCTGAGTTCGAGAATAGAATCGGGGGTGAGGGCGGCCGTGAGGCGCTCCTCGGGCAGTTCGACGCGGTAGCCTTCGACGCGAGGGAACTGGACTTCAAGGCCGTCTCGCTCCGGACGCATGGCCTTGACCTGAACCGTCTCACGCGGCGGCTGCGGGGGAGCGATAACGGGTTTGGCCGTGAAGTCGAAAGGAATGCCGAAGATGTCTGCATATTCAACGTTGAAGAGGTTTTCTTCATTGAGGTCGTAGGATTGGCGGCGAAGCGCGCGTCCGATGACCTGTTCGCAGAGGAGCTGGGTGCCAAAAGCGCGGATGCCGAGGACGTGGGTGACGGTGTTCGCATCCCAGCCTTCCGTCAGCATGGACACAGAGACGACACAGCGGATGGAGCCGCCGAGTTGGCCGTGCTTGCCCACGGTGTTCATGACCTCACGCAGCAACTCCTGGTCGCTGATGTTGTCCGCTGCACGGGCATCCCCGGTGCGCTCGATGATCTCGCGGCGGAAACGTGCAATCTCATCGGCGGGCATGCCACGAAACTTATCGTCGAGTGCGTCGCCAGCTTCTAGCTGCTCACTGTCAATCAGCAATGTGTTCGGACGCGCGAGCGGATTCCCTGTGGTTTCATCGAAATTTCGGAAGAGGGCCAAGCGACCGTTTTCCAGTGTGGTGGTCCCGTCTTCGTTCTTTCGTTGAAAACCGGAGATGAAGTCATAGACCAGCTTCGAGATGGCGGTATTTTGACAAACGATAATGAAGCAGGGCGGCACCCGAATGCCCTTCTCTTCCCATAGTTTGAAGGTTTTCTCGTAGTGCCCGTAGAGCGCCTCAAGAGCGGTTTGCAACCGGGTAGGCAGTTTGAGTGGGTCGAGTTCTCCGCCTTGGCCGCGCCCCTTCTTGGGCATCTCCTTGCGGATGTTCTCCCAAAGGTTTCGATAGACGGGCATTTCGTCACCAGGGATGTTTTGAGCCACTGGGACGCGCGGCAGTTTAACGATACCGCGCTCGATGGCGTCCATCAGCGAGAAGTCGCTCATCGTCCATGGGAAGAGTGTGCCCTCGGCATAGCCGGACCCGCTCAGAAAGAAGGGTGTGGCAGACAGTCGATCACACGAGAGCGGCCGAGCTTACGATTCACGGTTTCGAGACCCGATATCCAGAGGCGGGCTGCTTCGTTGTTCTTTTCGGCCTCTTTTCTGTCGTCGCCCTTCAGATGCGCATCGTCCGGCTCCGGTGGCTTCTCGCGGTAGCAATGGTGCGCCTCGTCGTTGAGCACGAGGATGTTCTTGATGCCCATCAGATCAGGCATGGCACGCTGGAGCATCTGGCCTTCGGTCTCAGTGGTGTGCAGCTCGTCGCCGGTACGGCCCTTGAGCAACGCGCGTCCGCCGGAAGATATTTTGATGCGCTCGCGTAACTTAACGGCGTGGTAGTTGGTGATGAAGATCTTGGCGCGGTTAACGTCGTCGAGCAGATCGTGCGGCACGAGTTCGCGGCTGGCGTAGTAACTGTCTGGGTCGTTCGGCTGGAGGACGCGGAGCCGATCCTTGATGGTCAGGCCGGGGGCTACGACCAGGAAACCCCGGGTGAAGTTTTTGCTGGCGGGATGGCGGACCGCATTGACCGTTTGCCAGGCGATCAACATGGCCATGATAGTTGTCTTGCCAGCCCCGGTGGCTAGTTTCAGCGCGAGGCGTTTCAATTCTGGATTGGCGTCCATGTTGGCTCTGGCCAAGTGGCCGAGCAATCGTTTTCCGCCCTTGAAGTGCGGCGCAACCTCGGTTAGCCAAATCGCGGTTTCAACGGCTTCCACCTGACAAAAGAACGGGCGGATGCTGCCGAACTGGTGGTGCCGCCAGTGCTGGAGCAAGCGCGCCGTTTCCGGGCTGACCTGCCACTGGGCTGGGTTGGGCAAGGCCCGCCACCGATCCACGTTCTGACGCACTTCATTGATGATGGAGGTCGGATCGTATTGCTGCTCCTTAGTGGAGAGGCCCTTCCCTTCGTCGAACACCATTTCGGACTGCTGCCGGGCTTTTTTTCGCTTCTTCGGCTTCGGGATCGGTGTGATGAACTCGGCGCGCCGACGACGTTCCAAGACCTGCTGGGTCGGCTGCCCCTGGGAGTCCAGCTCCCAGTGCCGCTGTGGGGGCTCGTAGGGCGAGTTCAGGATGGGATGGTCGAAGAAAGGGTTAGTCAAAGCGACACACCCTCTGAAGAAGACTCATGCAACGGTTCATGTAGCCGCTTGCCCCTCGAACGGAACAAGATTGATGTCATCTTCCCGCATTGTTGCACAAATCGCTTCAGGGGTGTCGACTTGTGGGGGTGTAACCGTTGAGCCTGTTGCCGAACTCATCAAGGTGGGTTCGTAAACTGGGCTTACTATGATGGTTCAGAAACAGTTTTCGCCGAAACTTTTTCATTCTCTATCGTTGAGTCGATTGGTCCCGGAAGGACATTTAGTGCGCCGTTTAGAGGGAATCCTGGATCTGAGCTTTGTGCGGCGGCTGTGCCGACGTTATTACTCTCACACGGGTCAACCGTCGGTCGATCCCGTGGTCGTTTTCAAGATGTTGCTGTTGGGGTATTTCTATGGAATCACCTCTGAACGCCGATTGGCTGAAGAATGCTCGTCTGCTCCATGCGCAGAAAGATATCGAGTGTATCTTCCCGGACAGCCATGTTCGCCCGAGCGATGCAGTCGCTCGAAACTGGACATGTCGGCATTGAATAGCGACGATGGGGCGGCTGGTCAAGCTGAGAAGCTCCAGATCCTACGTATCCAGCAGCACCCCCAGACTTCGAAGCGCCTCCATCTTCGCTTTTACCTCGGAAGGGCCGATCACCCGGAGCGTGTCAAATAACTCGCGCAGGCTCTCCGGTCCAATCCACAAACGTTCAGGGCCTCGCCGACCTGGGCGCAGTCTGGGCAGAGTGTCTGTCCCGTCCCAATGTCTTCACCCTCGACGCCGCACAACGTGATCGACTGGGTGGACGACTGGCCCACCGCCGACAGGAACCCCGTTGTCCGGATCGATTCTGCGATTCGCAGCGCATCCGGTGCACGCGTACAGCACTGGTCTTCCCTGTTCCACGAACTGGTTTTCCCTGTTCCCCCCAGAAAATTCCCTGTTCGACCAAACAAATTCCCTGTTCCGTGGCGTAGGGAATTCGAAACTTAAATCCCATGATATCAGTTTGTTAGGAGGCTTCGATCCCGCCTATTCGAGGCCGAATCCACAAATTTCCCTGTTTTTTCCCTGTAAAACAGGGAAATCGGGCCAGAGACAGGTTCGCTCCAGACTGCGCCCACCGCCAGCCCTTCGCCGGTTTATTGGATCGATCCGTCTTCACCCAGAGACTCAACCACCCTCCGTACGTCGCTAGTAATCTTACGGTAGGTCTCGTTCGGGCTCCCGGGGATCAATGATGAGCGATAACCTGCCATTTCCACAGGTGAGCCAAAGAATACGCGCACTTCGCGCCGTCTCGGCACCAGCCTACCCACCGGCATCGCCTGGTAGGTTCCCTCGATATAGACAGGAATGATCGGGACTTGGAGTTCCCAGGCAATCAACCCTAGACCGGGCTTAAATTCCTGTAACACCCCCCTCCGAGACCGGGATCCCTCGGGAAAGATTAGAATCGCCTCACCTCCAGAGAGAATTTTTTGCACCAGGCGAAGTCCGACCAGAGAGGTTTCCTCTCGCTCAATAGGCAGTACATTTAAAAAGGTACTGAAAAACCACCCTTTGGCTGCCGTGTTGAAAAAATAATCTCTCGCACCGAGAACATGCAGTCTCCTGGCTTCCTTCAGCCCCGCGGAGTAGCACACCGCTGCGATTATAGCCCCCACATCCAAGTGGCTCGTATGGTTGGCTGCAATCACGTAAGGCAACCCTTTTGGTAAATTTCCCTCGTCCCTCAACTGTAAATTGAAATAGACCTGGTAGACGGCACTCAGGCTAGAAAAGGAAAGCCCTAATAGCCATCGGTTAAGACAGGTGCTCTGGCCCTGCTGGGTCAGGATAGTCCTAAGGGGTGAATGCGGTGTGGCCAGGGGAGGCACTGGGGAGCCTGTGGTCCGGCTTCCTCTTTCTACTTCCCTCATCAACTCACCGACGGTCCGGATGTCGGTCACCTTTTCATCTGGGATTGATAACCCAAATTGGTGGTCAATAAAGAGGAGCAACTCAATGGCTCTTAGAGAGTCTAGGCCCAGGTCAGAGTAGATCCGCTTTTGTGCGCCGATCTCTTCCTGGGGTAGACCAGACAGACGGCTCAACTCCGCTAATAGTTCTTCTTTTCTCGTTGGCCTTTGCTTCTCTTCAACCACGGGTGCTATGGTTAAGTGGGTTTTCTCTATCTGCCGAGTTAGTTTCTCCCGTATCGTAGTCCGACATATTTGTCTGGTTTCGTTGCGCGGGAGGGGCCCTGGCCAAAAATGAATGCGTTGCACACGATTATAGCTGGGCAACCCTCTGGCTAATTCTTGTATTTGTCTCTGAACGTGCTTTTGATATTTTTCCTTTTCCCCTACTGCATCACCTTTCCGGTCCACCACAATGACCGCATGTATGTTTTCTGTCAGCCCGCTTCTGATCCCCACAACGCACAATTCTTTAATTCCTGGGATTGTTTGGTAGATCGCTTCTAAGTCCACAGGGTATACATTTTTCCCCGCCCCAGTGACAATCACATCTTTAATTCTGCCTGTAATGTAAAGATGGCCGTCTTCGTCTACCCACCCCAGGTCACCAGTATGCAACCAGCCAGCCCGTAGGACCTTTTTGGTGGCTTCCGGGTTTTTATAGTAGCCTAGCATTTGGCTGGGAGAGCGCACCAGGATTTCTCCAATACCGCCCTTGTTAGGTTGGAACACCCTCAGCTCGACCCCTGGGAGAGGCTTGCCGGCTGAGCCACAGCGGCTTCGGTTTAAAGGGTTCACGGTTAAGACCGGCGCCGTCTCGGTCAGGCCATATCCTTCGTAAACTGGCATACCTATTGATTTAAAATCATCATAAAGTTCCTCACCTAAGGCCGACCCCCCGCTCACAAAAACCCGGATTTTACCGCCGAATTCCTCGTGGATACGGGAAAAAAGCTGCCGGCCTATATTCCTTCCAAACTTGCGTTCCACAGATTTGCTGAGGTTCTTTGATTTGGTAATTAGCTTCAATTTGAGCCGTGATTTTGAGGTTCCCAGAATTCGACGTTGCACATCATCCCAAATCAGTGCATAAAGAGTAGGAACCCCTAACATGCAAGTGGTTCCAGTCTCCCTCATCACTTTCAGAATCGCTCTTGGTTTTAGTGAATTAATATATGTAACCGTTGCACCCCCGAAAATAACTAAAAGAAAACCACAGGTAAACTCTAAGGCATGGCTCAGTGGAAGTATCGAAAGCATCTGGTCATCCTCACGGATTGGGAGGTAGTGGTTCACACCGAGTAGGTTGTTGAGAAAGTTGCGATGCGAGTGCACTGCGCCTTTGGGATCGACCGCCGTGCTAGTTGTGAAAATAATTGAAACGGGGTCGTTAGGTTCTATTTTTATTCTTTCCTGGTCTCCGGCTGGATCATCACCCTTCGAAACACCACTCTTACTTCCTCCTTTCTCCTCAGCGTTACACAGCGCGTTGATATCCAGTAGTTGGGTCTCGGTGGCCTCGCCTGGTTTACAAGTAAGCTTCTTGAAACAACTCTCCGAAGCCAATATAGCTCGTGCTTCCACAAAGCGTGCCACAGACCAAACCTCCCGCTGCCATGTTTGTGCGTCTAGTGGGGTGACGACTAGCCCAATGGCTGAAGCTGCTAAATAAACAATGCCCCATTCAGGTTGGTTCTCCGAGCACAGAACCACTCGGTCACCTTTACAAAAACCTCTCTCTTTAAACTGTCTAGCCACTTGTTTAACAAGCCTTTTCAAATCTCCGTATGAGAAGGATTTCCACCTCCCATCTCTGTAAATCCGCAGAGCAGTTTTATCCGGTAAGCGTTCAGCAGTTCGGGTAAATAAATCATTGATTGTTTTAATTCCCGCTTTCTCTAGCATCGATTGGTCATTTATATTCAAAACTCCCGACCCTTCCACCTTTAAAATATATTTTTTAACACCTGGAATATGTACATTTTGGACATAGTGACGCCAATTAAGTTGGCTAACATCAAAGTTGAATATTTTTCTTTCTTCCTCTGACAGAGAGCGGAGTAGACTAAGGGTATTCTCCACCTCAAACCGGCAGTCAAGGTTGAGATATGGCTCGTAGATTTCCCCGTAATAGTACAGCTTTTGATGAGCGACCCGGGTAGCAGAAATTCGGCGCTTGGCTTTATGGGTGGTCTCAAAGACCGATAACCTTTCCAGCGTGCGTTCAGCGGTATATAAGGAAATACTCTTGAGCTGATGTTGAAGGCGAAACCTGGAAGGGTTTAGGAAACGAACGTGCTTAACCCGGATAGCTTGGCCCCATTTATCCAGCATAGGGTTTTTTTTAAAATATCGGTATACCAAGTCGTACAATTTTCCGAGGGTGATCGGATTCTCTGAACCGGTGGCAATGTGATATATACGTAATCCTTTTTTCTCAGCAACTTCTGGGATGATCGCGAGTAGCGCATTTACGACAAAGTCGACAGGAACTAAATCAATCACTACATCCGGATCTAGTGGAAGAACACGGAGCCGGCCTTTCCCTATAGCCACAATTAGCGGATCCGCCATCCGTAACCCATCTAACCACCCGGGGCCAGGTTCCGACAAACTACTTTCGATGACCGAAGGACGCACAATAGCTGTAGGTACCTCCTGGGTCTCCTTCCTCACCATTTGTTCGCCGATGGCCTTTGTGTAAGTATATGTATCATTCCAACCGCGCTTCCTAGCCCAATCCATACCTTTCTTAGTGAGACTGTTCGTAATCCATTGCTTGCGAAATTTTTCAATCTTCGTTTGGCGACTCATGACCCTGCGTCTCCGAGAATTACGAGCTTCCTTGATTAATCTCAGCTCGAACTTCCGTTCTATTTCTGGAGTATAGGCAGTCTCACCAATCTTTCTCACTATTTCCCGAATGTGCTGAATATCTCGCCCTACATCACCAAATTGCCTAAGAGGGAAAACTTCTTTTCCGCTACTTAAGTGATGTAGTTGTTCAGGAACTGACTTGTTTGTTGCTCCACTCACATAGGCAGTGGAGACATGAATAAGGATCGCCTTGTCACACGCAGCGGCAAAGCGTGCTACTCTCCCAGCACTGAGTCCGTTGAGCTCCAAGGCTTCATCCAAAGGGGCATCAAATGAAACCATGGCAGCACTATTAATAATTATGTCCACTTCTCTTTTTAATAAAGCCTGTTCTTCGGGTTTAAGCCCTAACTTCTTCTGCGTTACATCTCCAGCTACCGCGACCAGTTTTTTCTTCAGAAAACCTAGGAGTCCACGGCCATGTGCTTTCTCGAGACGTTTAAGTGTAGTTGACTGGAATAGTTCCATTTCTAACCGCTGTTGTGCAGTTAGAAATTTTTCTCTCGAGTGTTGCTTGGGACGAAGTAGGACATAGATCCGCCGTATACTCGGTGCGGACCATAGTACTTTTTCTACCAACGGTTGTCCGAGGAAGCCAGTAGCCCCAGTAATAAAGAGGGTCTTTCCTTCCAAGAAACGTGTTATCCGATTCATCTCATTAAGTAATAGCTATCGTTCCCGACACCTTCTAGTCAAGATCTAAATAACGAGTCTTCGTTGGTAATTCCGTGTTCGGTGTGGAACTACTCACATATACGGCAAGAGTTTCAAACCTGATTTTTTGTTTCTTAGGGGAGTGATTAAAAGTATGTTTTATTTTTACTAGTAGTCATAGTAGTAGAGGGGAGAAAATTTGTTGAAAATTAGATAACATTTTTAGAATCAATGGTTTTTATTAAATTAAAGGTGTTAAAAAAAACTCTAAAAATGGTGAAAAAGAGAGGAGAGAGTCCTACTAGAGTGATGTTAGGGAAATAATCACAGCGGGTCCACAGGGATGATGTGGAAAGGTGGTTTAGGCCGTTTTATAAGAGAGGGATACCCTGTTTTAAATATCAAAAGCTTCTTAGTAACTACCTCACCAATAAAACAGGTGGAGTATAGTGGGCGAGAAGGTGATTCTCACCTCGGTTAGCGGAGGGGGATAGAGATAATAGAAAGGAAGAACAACTGAATTTCTAGTGAGTTTATGCCTATAGTGTAGAGAGGCTAAAGCGACGGGTTGGCTCATTATCGACAGTGCGATATTAAGGCCGGCCGGAGAATAATACCCCACGGATACCGCGCGGCTCGTGCTTAGAGATATAGTTAAAAAGGGCACCTCCCTTGGGAGGATATGACCTACAGAAGTAAACGGGAGCAGGAGCTTTAAGGGTCTTCGGGTGACCACCGGAACCCAAATTAACCCGAACAACAAGGGTCTGAGTGGCGCACTAGCTTAATAGTTGATAAAAGGCTCGCCTAGTTCTTTAGGCCAACCCACTCTCCCTAGGTCGTTTGCCGCCACTAATGAAGCTAGATAAGGTGTTATAATCGAAGCTTTGGAGGTACTTCCTGTCTGGTGATGGGCCTGGTCTTCAAAACCAGTCGGGCCGCGGCGGGAGTCGCGGCCGGTGGGTTCGATTCCCATGTACCTCCGCCGGCACCGAGAGACGCGATAGCAACGTTTCTGAGTAGGCGAGATGCGTACTCTCCCTGACTGTGTAACTTAACAAGGTGAGCTCTAGCCAAGAAAAAGCCACGCCGGGGTAATGGAAATGAGGAGGCAGAGGCCAGTTGTTGCGATTCAGGGGGAGCGCGGGTCGTTTAGCGAGGAGGCTACGTGCCTCTTACTAGGAGGAGCCGTTGAGTTTTGTTGGTGTAAGCATTTTGATGAAGTGTTTAAACTGACCGCTCAGGGAAAAGCGGAACATTGCGTTATTCCCATCGAAAACTCCTTGGCTGGTTCAATTTACAAGAACTACGATCTACTACTCCGCCACCGAATTAAAATTGTTCGAGAGATCAATCTCCGTATCAAACACAACTTAATTGCTTTAAAAGGAGTGCGTTTTGAGGAGATACAAACAGTGATGTCCCACCCTTTAGCATTGGACCAGTGTAACCAGTTTTTTGATGACTTTCACCATTTGGTAAAGAAGAGCGCTCATGATACTGCGGGCAGTGTGAAGCAGATTGTGGACAAAGGGCTGCACACCTGTGCCGCTATCGCGGGCAGTCGAGCAGCGGAAGCCTACGGCGGGAACATTCTAATGAGAGGGATTGAAGATAACAAAGAAAACTTCACGCGCTTTTTCCTACTTTCTTCCTGCCTTGAAATAGATAAACGAGCTGACAAAACCTCAATCGTATTTAGTTTTACTAACACGGCGGGAGCGCTGTTTAAATCACTGAGTGTCTTTGCCCTGCGGGACATCGATCTAACCAAGATCGAATCCCGCCCGATCCGAGGACGGCCCTGGGAGTATGTTTTTTACCTTGACTTTTTGGGCAACCCCGAAGGTGAAAAGATAAAGAACGCACTCAATCACTTAAGAGAAAGCGTCGAGTTTTTGGAGGTTCTGGGCTGCTATCCACGCGACACGTCCCATGAGAAGAAAGGAATGTAGGTAGGGGTTACAAATAAGGCTTACGCCAGGCGTCACAGAAAAGGTGCTTAGCCATTGTCCCCAGGGAGTTAGCTGGTCGGGAAATGGATTGGCTAGCCTTGGTTGATCACAGTGGCCAAAGTTGATACCATCTCCCTTTTTTGAGAAGAAGAAATAAACACGATGAAGCGGACCTTTCAACCCAATAACCGCCGCCGCAGCAAGAAACACGGCTTCCGAAAGCGCATGAGCACACCGGCGGGACGCGCAATCATCCGACGAAGGCGAGCCAAGGGCCGCAAGAGGTTAGCCGCAAGTGGGTGAGGGCAGGTTAGGCCTTTGCCGCAACGCTCGCTTAAGGAAGCGCTGGGAATTTTTCCAAGTTTACGGACGAGGGGAGAAGGAGCACGCAGCGTATTTTGTCCTCTATCTGTTGGAGAATGAGCTTTCCCGCCACCGTTTAGGTGTAACTGCTTCCCGCAAGGTAGGAAAAGCAATAAAGCGCAACCAAATTCGGCGCAGGTTGCGAGAGGTTTTCAGAAGGAACCGGGAGATTATTCCTCCTTGGTGGGACGTGGTCATCAATGTGAAGCAAGCTGCAGGCGGGGCATCGCTTAAGGACCTTCGAAACGATTTCATTCGCGCGATTGGGCGCTGGAAGAGGCGAGCGGCTGGAGCATGAAGGCAGCCCTCAAGTCGGCGGTTTTGATCTATCAAAAAGCTATTTCTCCGTTGTTTTCTCCTACCTGCCGCTTTTACCCATCTTGCTCGCAATACACTTCACAGGCGGTTGAAAAATGGGGACCTAAGCAAGGATTTCTTCTAGGGGTAAAGAGACTGTTACGTTGCCACCCCTGGAACAAAGGAGGGATTGATCCCGTACCATGAATCAACCACGACCCCGTCAGCCATGACACCCCAAGACCCCTTAGGGCTTGACACGGAAAAGCGCTTACTGCTGGCCGTAATCCTTTCCATGGCGGTGCTCTTTGGCAGCCAATACCTCTTCCGGCGGCTATTCCCTCCACCACCCGATCTACCCACACAAGAAGAAGTGGTACTCGTTGAGGAGGAAAGACACAAAGCGGAAGCACCCGTAACAAGAGACCTCTCAGCCACGGCGGCGCTCCCCAGAGTGGTCGAGGTCGAGAACGATGACTTAATCCTACGCTGGAGCACCACCCGAGCCGTTTTGGAGAGTGCTCGGCTTAAGCAATACCCATCTTCCTTGAATCCAGAAGAGCTATTGGAGCTAATTCCGCAAGAACTTCCCCAGTCCTTCCTGCGACCATTAGAAATCCACGTTGAGAAGAAAGAATTGGACAACATTCTGTCCACGGCGGTCTACGATCTCCAGTTTAGTGGGGCGCAAGGGCGCAGGGCGCCTCTGGAGATGACGTTTTCCTACCGAAAGGGGTCTCTAGAGATAAAGAAGCAAATCCGGATCCCGGGCTCAGGATACTGGATTTCCATGGAGACACAAGTAGTTATTAATGGGCGACGAGAACCCTTTAATGTAGCTTTGGGTCCCGGTATTGGGCGGGCAGGTCCGGCGATGGAGAGGGATTTCCGCAATCCTCGTATTGCTTATTACCTGAACAACTCAATGGGGAGCTATACACCAGAGGAGCTAGAAGAACCTAAGGAGCTAGAAGGGAAAACGCTCTGGGTGGGACTAGACACTAAATTTTTTAGTTTTTTAATTTTGGGCCGAACAGCCGGGCCCACTGGCCTACCGGGCGTTTCCAGCATCCTGGCCTGCCGGCTATCGGCGATGGAGTGGCTACAAACAGCCACTGCAGCCAAAAAAACGACCCCTCTCGCATTGAATGCCGAAGTGAGACTACAGAAGGAGGGACGTTTCTCTTTTTTTGTTGGGCCGAAGCAGTATGAGGCGCTACGGAGTGCCGACGAAAGCCTGGTTGGCCTGGTGGACTATGGCTGGTTTGCTTTTCTGGTGAAGCCACTTCTCTTTATGCTGAAATCGATTAATGGGTATGTCGGTAACTATGGCTGGGCCATCATTCTCCTGACGTTTCTGATCAACCTGGTGCTGTTTCCTGTGCGCTATAAACAGGTGGTTTCCATGAAGAAGATGTCGGAGGTCCAACCCAGAGTTAAAGCGATCCAAGAGAAGTACAAAAAAATGAAGCGAGATGATCCAAGGCGACAAAAGATGAACCAGGAAGTGATGGCACTTTACAAGCATCACGGGGTCAACCCGCTAGGAGGGTGCTTGCCGTTGGTAATCCAAATGCCCTTCTTGTTCGCTTTTTATCGAATGCTGGACGCTTCCATTGAGCTACGAGGAGCTCCTTTTATGGGTTGGGTTCAAGATTTGTCCCAACCCGACCCATACTATATTAGTCCCCTGGTGATGGGCGGCACCATGATTATCCAGCAGAAGATGACTCCGATGGCGGGCGACGAGCTCCAACGCAAAATGATGATGATGCTTCCCCTGGTTTTCACTCTTTTTTTCCTTTCGCTCTCGAGCGGGCTAGTGCTCTACTTCTTGTTCAGCAACCTGTTTGCTATGATGTTTCAGCTAGGTTTGGGAAAATGGAAGCCCCACTTGGCTCGCAAGGATCCCTCGAAGGGAAAGAGAAAAAAGAAATGAGATCAGACGAAAGTGGAACTCTAAAGCTAAAGAGCCCTGAGCTCGTGGCCAGAGCCTGCCAGTTTTTGGAGACGCTACTGGAAACTATCGGCCTGGAGGTGAAATTCCGCTGTGAACAGGGGGGTGATGTGGTCCGGGTTTGGCTTGACGGGCGGGACGCAGGGCTGGTACTAAGCAACAACGCCCGCCTTCTTTATGCCGTGAACCATCTCCTTAATCAGATTTTTTTCAGGCGATCGGCCGATGGCTGTAGTTTTGTGGTGGACTGCAACCATTACCGAAGCACGCGCGCGGCGGAGCTGCAATTGCTGGCCAAAAAGGCAGCCGAGAAAGTAAAAACATCGACGACTCCGCTCTCCCTGCAAGCTATGCCGGCAAGTGAGCGCAGGGTAGTCCACTTAGCTCTAGCTGGCGAGCCTGGGGTCACTACAGAAAGCCAGGGCTTCGGGGCTCGCCGCTACGTCGTTATTATTCCCACTAGTCATCAATAGAGAAGGCTCTGAGCACTACTGCAATCCTTCCCTCGTCACACTGATTCGATGGCGACTTTGCCCTCGGGCGAAACTATCGTTGCAATTGCTACCCCTCCTGGCAGAGGAGCGATTGCAGTTGTTCGGCTGAGCGGTCCAGAGGTAGGCGCAACGCTAAGAAAACAATTTCGCTCTCGAACTCCTGCACGAGCACTGTCTCGGCGACCAGCGGTGGGGCACTTCCTTGATGAGCGGGGAAGTCCGGTCGATGAAGTTTTGGTGACCTTTTATGGGGCTCCCTTCTCGTACACAGGAGAGGACGTGGGAGAAATCTCTTGTCACGGAAGCCCGGTATTGGCGAGCCGTATCGTGGATACACTTCTGCAAAAAGGAATGCGTCTGGCCCAACCTGGAGAATTTACCCTGCGCGCTTTTCTGAGCGGCAAGATAGACCTAACACAGGCAGAGGCAGTGCGCGACTTGGTGGACAGCCAGACGGAATACCAGGCAAAGATTGCCGCCGAACAGCTGGAGGGTGGTCTCTCCCAGACACTTAAGCCACTTAGAGAAGAGTTGATTCGAGTGATTGCACAGCTGGAGGCTGCTGTCGAATTTGTAGAAGATATGCCCGAGGTAGAGTCTCGCAAAGAATTAATTTGCACCCTCGAGTCGGTCGATGCCGTGCTCAGGGGACTAGAGGGGAGCTTCCGCTTGGGAAGAATGGTCCACGACGGCGTTGTGGCGACGATTACAGGGAAACCGAACGCTGGAAAATCGAGCATATTCAATGCCCTCTTACGAGAGGAGCGGGCAATCATAACCGCCGTGCCGGGTACGACCAGAGACGCCTTGGCCGAGACAATAGATCTAGAAGGTATTCCAACACGATTGGTGGATACGGCGGGAATCCGTGATCCCGCAGACCCGATTGAGCATTTTGGGATCAGGAAGGCAAGAGAATCCTTACAGAGGTCCGATGTAGTGCTTTTTGTAGTTGACGGAGCTGACTGTTTCGGTGAGGAGGGTCTTCAAGCCTGGAGGCTGCTCCGCCCGCATCGCTATATTTTGGTGGTCAACAAAGCGGATTTACCCCGCCGGGTAAAGGTTCCCGAGACGGTAAGAAACGAGGCTGCCGCAGAGGTGAGCGTCTCTGCTTTGAAAGGAACGTCACTGGATGAGTTGCGGGCAGTTCTCCACCGGGTTGTGGTCCGAGACCATAGCCCAGAGAAGGAAGAGGCCATGGTGACAAGCCTTCGACACTATCAGTGTATTCGGGCGGCGCGCCACCAACTCCGGGTGGGAATTGAGGCATACGGAAGCGGGTTGAGTGAAGAGTTCCCGCTGTACGATTTTCACAAGACGTTGAAATCACTGGGACAGATTACAGGGGAAACGGCGGCTGAGGATATACTCCAGGAGATCTTCTCAACTTTTTGTATCGGGAAGTGAGTTGGTAACATTTTAAGGAGCGGCGGAAGAGAGTAGTTGGTAAAGGTGTTCCAGGTGTTCTTCTGAGTCGAAGTAGAGAATGATCTGGCCACCTAGTCCACGCCGCCGGATCACAACTCGTGTTTTCCAAGTTTCTTCGAGCTTCTGCTCGGCGGCCCGCAGGTTGGGATCTTTGGGGTGGGGGTAAGGGGAGTGTCTCTGAGCGCGCTGCACCTGTTTTTCAACTTGGCGCACAGACCAGCCCCGTGTGGCGATTTGTCGGGCCAGGGACAGTTGCTCCTTAGGGGCGAGTGGCAACAGAGCGCGTGCATGGCCCATCGAGAGTTCACCACTAAGAAGCGCCTGCTGAATGATCCGAGGGAGGCGCAAGAGACGAAGGGCGTTGGTGATGGCACTACGGCTGCGACCGACGCGGCGGGCGACCTCTAACTGGCTCAGCTGGAATTCCTCGATCAGCAGCTGATAGGCGGTTGCTTCTTCGATGGGGTTTAGTTCATCTCTTTGGATGTTTTCCACTAGGGCAAGCGCCAACATGCGCTCGTCTGAAACGTCCTGGACAATGGCCGGGATTTGTTTTAGACCAGCCTTTTGAGCGGCTCGCCAGCGCCGCTCGCCGGCGATGATTTCGTAGCCCTTTTGAGCGGCGCGGACGATGATGGGCTGGAGAATGCCATTTTCTTTGATCGAGGCCGCCAGGTCTTCCAACCTAGCGGATTCAAATTGAATCCGAGGCTGAAGGGCATTGGGTTGAATCTGATTCAGGTCGACCTGTAAAAAGGCCTGCTTGTGCTCTTTAGGAAGCAGCGCCTCCAGGCCCTTACCGAGTGCCTGTCGTTTCATGACCTGACTTCCGGCTAATCGATCCACCCCAGGCCCTTGAGGACTCAGGCGACCAGTGTTTCAGAAGCTCTCGGGCCAGGCGAACATAGCTGTCCGCCCCTTTGGATTGCGCATCATGGAACAAGACCGGCTTGCCAAAACTTGGGGCTTCGGCCAACCGCACGTTACGAGGAATAATGGTCTGAAGAACCTGGCTCCCCAGGTGCTGGTAAACGTTGTCTTGGACCTGTCGGGTCAGGCCCAAGCGTTCGTCACACATAGTGAGGAGTACGCCCTCAAGCTGCAAGCGAGGATTCCAGCTTTGGCGGACCCGGTGCACTGTGGCCAAGAAATCGGTAAGTCCCTCCAAGGCGAAATACTCACATTGGATCGGGACCAGAACGGAATCGGCGGCCACCAGCGCGTTGATGGTGAGGATACCCAACGAAGGGGGGCAGTCGATGAGCACGATATCGTACGCGGAGAACAACGCCCGAAGCGCATCCTGAAGACGCCGCTCGCGCTGGGGTGCCTCCCAGAGCTCAACCGTGGCACCGCTCAACGCTGAGTTGGACGGTAGGAGATGAAGGGACTCCAGCTCCGTGGTCCGGAGGACAGCGGCCGAATCGGCGCGACCAGCAAGAATGTCATAAAGCGAGTGTGGAAGTTGGTTTTTGTCGATTCCCAGCCCGGTGGTTAGGTTGGCTTGAGGGTCCAGGTCGACCAGTAGCGTCTCGACCTCGCCGGTCGCCAGGGAAGCCCCCAGGTTGATGGCTGTGGTTGTTTTCCCCACCCCCCCCTTCTGGTTGGCGATGGCTATAACACGTGCCATAAAAGAGGACGATAGCACACTACCCCCCACATAGCGGACCAGGAGTTTCACGTGAAACCTCTTTTTCTGAAACAACATGGTCGGCTGGAAAGTGCAAAAGGGTCACCTGGCGCACTATGGAATGGGGCACACGTTTCTGTTTTAGGACCACCCAGGACCGCAGTGACGGGTCTAGTTGGCGCCCGTGGAAAAGTAGCAGAAGAATGCGATGCCGTGCCAGTGCCGCCAGCAGTTGGTGAGACGGTTTAAGTGCCCGCAGGGTTGCCAATTGAATCGAAGGCCAATCGATGAAGGACTCGCCCCTAGTCTTAAAGATGCGAGCCGGCAGGCTCAAATGACGAGCAACAAGCCGCAAGAAGACCGTCTTTTTGTAGTTCTTCTCAATTAAGGTCAGGTCCAGACTGGGCTGGTAGAGCTTCATTGCTAACCCGGGAAAGCCAGCCCCGCTACCTACGTCAGCCACGGCGATTCTTGGACTAAGAAACTGTTGAGCCGCCCAGAAGGACTCAAAGAAGTGAAAGCGCAACCAGGCCTCAACGTCTTTCATACTAGTTAGGTGGAGAGCGGTATTCCAGTTAGCCAACAACCGGAGATAGTCTTTGAGCTGGCCAACCTGAGCTGCACTCAGCTGGATCCCGAACGCCTGCTCAAAGTAGGGGAGAAGGCAGGCTGCCCGCTCGAGGATGACCGTTTCGGATGTGGGTTCTTTTCTCATCCAGACAGATTTGTCCGGCGGTGCAATTCGAGGTGAATGGTGAGAACCGAAATGGCGGCTGGGGTCATCCCCGGAATTCGTGAGGCTTGCCCGAGAGTTCTAGGTTGAACTTGAGTGAGTCGCTCCACCACTTCGCGGGAAAGCCCGGCTATGGCTGGGTAGTTAAGTTCTGGGGGCAGTCTTTGTCCTTCGAGGCCACGCTGGCGCTCGACCTCACGCATCTGCTGCAGAAGATAGCCTTCGTATTTGACTTCGGTCTCAACTACTTCGCGTTCGCTATGAGACAGAGTGATACCTTCAGCTTCGAGAAGGCCGACAAGGTTTTCAATCCGGCATTCAGGGCGTTTCAACAACTGCTGGAGGGTAACTCCGGCGGGCGCTGAAAAGCGAGAATAAATAGAGTTGAAAAAGGGGGATTTGTGCTTGAGACGCGTATTCCGCAAGCATTTGAGAGCGCGGTCAATCCGCGCCCATTTTTTCTGGAACGAGCGATAAGTTGAGTCAGCAATTAACCCGAGCCGGTGGCCATAGGGCGCTAGGCGCCGGTCGGCGTTGTCGATTCGGAGAAGCAAACGATACTCGGCGCGCGAGGTAAACATTCGGTAAGGCTCATCCACTCCGCGGGTGACTAAGTCATCGATAAGAATTCCTAGGTAACTCTCTTGCCGGTTCAGCACGAAAGGTGGCTGCCTCATCACCTGGAGGGCTGCATTGATGCCAGCGATTAGACCTTGGGCCGCTGCCTCTTCATAGCCGGTTGTGCCATTGATTTGTCCAGCGTGGAAAAGCCCTCTCACTCGCTTGGTTTCTAAGCTCAACTGCAACTGAGCGGGCTGCACGAAGTCATATTCAACGGCGTAGCCAGGACGAATGATGGTGGCCTTTTCAAGGCCTTTAATGCGGGTCAGCAGAGCTCGTTGCGCATCCAATGGTAGGCTGGTGGACAGACCGTTCACATAAATGAGGTTAGTGTCGAGCCCCTCGGGCTCGAGAAACAGCTGATGCTGTTGACGATCTGGAAATTTGACGACCTTGTCCTCGATAGAAGGGCAATATCGCGGCCCGATTCCTTTAATTACACCTCCGTAGAGAGGGCTACGGTCTAGGTTGTCCTGAATGACCTGATGAACATGTGAATTAGTGTGAGTGATCCAGCAGTGGACCTGGCGAAGGCTTGGGCCCTGGCTACGAAAGGAAAACAGGGTGGGCTCTTCATCTCCTAGTTGGACCTCGAGGCAGCTAAAGTCAATGCTTTTAGCATCGAGGCGAGGCGGCGTGCCGGTCTTGAGGCGACCGCGCTGAAGGCCGATCGAGTGAAGCGATTCAGCTAATCGCAAAGAGGCTTTTTCCCCGGAGCGGCCTGCCGAGAATCGTTGTCCCCCCACGTGACAGAGCCCATTGAGGAACGTGCCAGTGGTCAGTATCAGGGTAGAGCAGCCAATCTGTCGCCCAGTGCCCGTTTTGATGCTCACTACTCGCCCTTTCCTGCGCACGATCTCTGTCACTTCCTCCTCTTCGAAGAAGAGATTGGACTGTTTTCCTAAGAGGGACTGCATCTCTTGCCGGTAGCGTTTTCTATCGCACTGAGCCCGTGGAGCTCGAACAGCGGGTCCGCGGCTGCGATTGAGAAGTCGGAATTGGATTCCGGCGCGGTCGGCGACTTCGCCAATAACGCCCCCCAAGGCGTCGATCTCTCTCACCAAATGACCTTTGGCAATGCCTCCAATGGCAGGGTTGCACGACATTTGGCCGATCATGTTCAGGTTTAGGGTGAAAAGGCCTGTTTTCATTCCCAGCCGTGCCGCCGCCACGGCCGCTTCACAGCCAGCATGGCCTCCCCCGATTACCGCTACGTCGTAATGACCTTGCAGCATGGTTTTTATTATAGATAATCTAATAGCAAGTGTGCCTTCCCTACAAACTGCCTGCAGGTCTATCCTAGAGATGTGGCCGAGAAAGAGGCAACCAGGCTATAATAGGGGGATGGTATCCAAGAGAAAAGAGCGGCTCACTGCGATGGTCTCCTGTGCCGGTTGAGCGTCAAAACTGGCGCCGGGAGTGCTGGAAAGGATTTTAAAGGGAGTCCCACTCTATCCGGACCCTGAAGTTTTGGTCGGCTACGGGCAGGCCGATGACGGCGGAGTTTATCGTTTAGATGAAGAAACCGCCTTGGTCCAAACCATAGATTTCTTTACTCCGGTTGTTGACGATCCCTTCCTCTACGGACAAATTGCTGCAGCCAACTCTTTGAGTGACATCTATGCCATGGGCGGGGTGCCCCGCGTTGCTCTTTCCATGGTGGGCTTTCCTGTGGACAAGCTGAGCGAGGAGGTTCTCCATAGGATCATACTGGGCGGATCTGAGAAAATGAAAGAGGCTGAAGTGGCGATCATTGGGGGGCATTCCGTCCAGGACCAGGAACTAAAGTTTGGTTACGCGGTAACGGGTCTGGTCGACCCTAAAAAGGTGTACACTAACGGTGGCGCTCGACCAAACGATGCCTTGTTGATCACGAAACCTCTGGGCACAGGCATCGTGTCGACAGGGATCAAGTTTCAGAAAACCCCGCTCTATCTAGCTGAAGAAGCAATCCAATGGATGTGTCAGCTGAATGGTCCGGTGCGGGACCAGCTGGAAAACTTCTCTGTTCATTCAGTGACCGACGTTACTGGCAACGGGCTAGTGGGACATGCTTACGAGATGGCATTGAGCAGCGCGGTAACTGTGGAAATAGATGCTAAGCGGACACCGGTGATGGAGGGGGTCGAGGAATTAGCAAGAAAAGGATTGCTTCCTGGGGCCATCAAGGCGAACCGTCGCTATGTGGGAGCAAAAGTTCGGTGGCACGGAGTCTCGAAAGTGCGCCAGCAGGTTCTGCTGGATCCGCAAACCTCGGGGGGGCTCCTGGTTAGTCTAGCTAGCGATGAGGTTCCTCGCTTTACAGCTACATTGAATGGGAAAGGGTGCATGGCACGCCAGATTGGCCGTGTCCGAGAACAGGGGGAGTTCTTGGTTGAGGTGCAGTAAATTCACACCGGAGAGTGTTACGAGGAAGGTGTGCCTTGGCCCATGGAAAAACCCTTGTTGGCCTGGCGATCGGCACTGACCATTTTATCTCGAAGGGCTGGCTATGCTTGAAAAGGAGGTAGGGTCTAGTTGTCTACTTTTCTACATTCGAACGCCTGGGAATCCATCTCGACGCCCGGAACCATTTCTAGAGACAGGCCTTTGTTACCCAAACCCGGCTGCCAGACTTAGTAACATCGATGGTGGGGGCCGATATGTGAGCAGCCTGCTTTGCTCAGCAAGACCACCAGCTTTTTCCGCAAGATCTGAGAAACTGGGAAGATCATTACGGCTAACCCCCCTCGGCGAGTGACGGTCTTCGCTCTCACTGGCTGGGGCGGCCTCCCCTCAGCCATACCAATAGCTGGAACGGACTATGCAGTGGGAGCAACCCGAGACCGGGTCCGTTGCTCGCTGGGCGGATACGATCGGGAGAATCTTTTCGGTAGATTGGTACGATGGCTGGATCGTTTACACCCGAGGGCTCCTGTTCACTTAGGGCTGATCCTCAGGGACCGTAAAAATTTTTCGTCCTGGGTCGTCAGTTTCAGATGTATGGCCGAATGGATTTTGGAGAGGGAGCTCTTCTCATCGTTCTTATTGAAGCCGATAGTAGCTTCGATAATGAGAAAGACCTCACAGCCAGCCAGGCGGATCTCTTGGATAACGGTGTTGATATGGGAGGAGTCAGTCAAGGCCATGTTGATGGCGACCTCCAGCTTTTTCCGATGATCTTTCAAGTCGTCTTCCAGCATTTGAAGTCCCCCTCCTGCTCTGCTAAAATCTTTTCACTTTTGTCCTACCCCTCGACCATGATATCAAACGACCCTTTAAGGTAAAGTGAAGCGTTCCCCTCACGGCCAAGATCAAAAGCCGCTAGCCCACTCCAGAAGAAAGGCTTTCTACCGCCCGGAAGATGCCCAGTCGATCGATTACGATTGTGATTTGGGAGACCCGGGCCAGTTTCCCTTCACACGAGGTGTCCATCGCCAGATGTATAGTTCTCGCCTTTGGACCATGCGTCAATACGCCGGGTATGCGACCGCACAGGAGGCCAATCGACGTTATCGCTATCTGCTTGCTCAGGGCACTACTGGACTTTCGGTGGCTTTCGATCTTCCGACCCAGATTGGACTGGATTCGGACCACCCTTTAGCCTGTGGCGAGGTGGGTAAGGTTGGAGTAGCCATTGACAGCCTGGAAGATATGGAGTGTCTTCTGAAGGGAATCCCGCTGGACAAGGTCTCCCTCTCAATGACGATTAATGCAACGGCCCATATCCTGCTAGCTCTTTACCTGGCAACGGCGCGGCGACGCAGCGTCCCCTGGGCTCGACTGAGGGGGACTCTTCAAAATGACATCCTAAAAGAATATGTTGCCCGTGGGACCTATATTTATCCTCCCGGCCCCTCGCTTCGCTTGATCACCGACATTTTCGAGTTCTGCAGCAAGGAAGTGCCCCAATTGAACCCCATTTCCATCAGCGGATATCATATCCGCGAGGCGGGATCCACCGCTGCCCAGGAAGTTGCCTTCGCCATTGCCAACGGAGAGACCTACGTCAAGTCGGCATTGGAAGCAGGGTTGGAGCTCGACGAGTTTGCTCCGCGACTTTCATTTTTCTTCGCTGTGCACAATGACTTATTTGAGGAGGTATCCAAGTTTAGATCCGCCCGCCGGATGTGGGCGAGGTTGATGCGAGATCGCTTGGGAGCGCGGGAGAAAAAGTCTTGGATGCTGCGTTTCCACGCCCAGACGGGGGGGAGCACTCTCACTGCCCAACAACCTGATAACAATATCGTCCGGGTGAGCTTGCAAGCTCTAGCCGCAGTGTTAGGAGGCGCTCAGTCCTTGCACACAAATTCCAAAGATGAAGCCCTGGCCCTCCCCAGTGAGCAAGCGGCTAGCCTGGCTTTGCGAACCCAGCAGATCTTGGCTCACGAGAGTGGGCTGTCAGAGGTAGTGGATCCTCTGGGAGGGAGTTGGTACGTTGAGAGGCGGACTGCGGAATTGGAGCAGGAAGCTAGTGCTTATCTGGAGAAAATCCACAACTTAGGCGGGGTCCTCCCGGCCATCGCGCAGGGGTATCTGCAAAGAGAGATCCAGGAGTCGGCCTACCAAAAGCAAAAAGCTTTCGAATCAGCAAGAACAGTTCTGGTTGGAGTGAACCGTTTTATTGAGGAAGAATCCCCCACCGAGGTCTTTCGTCTCAATCCAGAAATGGAAAAGCAGCAAATTGCGCGGCTAAGGGAATTACGCCGAAACCGGAGTGCAGCCCGTGTCAGGAGCTCCCTGAAGCGAGTCCGTGAAGTGGCCACTAGCGGTCAGAATATCATGCCGGCAGTTATTTCGGCAGTTGAGGGATGTGCTACCGTAGGCGAAATTGGCGATGTCCTGAGAGAGATTTTTGGCGAGCACCGGGAAACCATCGTGATCTGATGAGCAGATGTAGTTCGCAGCCGGAGCGAGGTGGTGCCTCTGGATAGTTCGTTGGAGCGATGGTGCATTCGGTCGCTCTGGGCGGCAGGCTGGAGGCTTGGAAAACAAAGCCGGTTTCGCTGTTGTGAAGACGGATCATCGAAATAAGGAAGCCTCTTTTGAGCTTTTGTGAATCAGTTGGCGAGTATACTAACATGGTTGGCTGTACTAGTTAAGTGTTCAGGAAGGAGCGAGGCGGGGCACCGGGAGTAACACCGGAAACGAGAGAGGTCTGGCATGCTGAAGTATGAAGAAGCCCTGAGTACGCTGTTAGGGCAAGTGCCCTTGCCGCAGGTCGCCGAGGTCTCTATCGGGGAGAGTGTAGGCAAGGTTCTGGCGGAGCCGGTGGTTGCAGATCTCGACCTCCCTTCTTTCGATAGGGCAGCGATGGATGGTTATGCAGTGCGTAGTCGAGATGTAGGGGAGACACCGGTTCAGCTGAGCGTGGTGGGACTACTCGGGGCAGGCAGCCAGGCGCAACCTCAGGTGGGCTCGGGAGAGGCGGTCCAGATCATGACGGGCGCGGCTGTGCCAGCGGGAGCAGACGCGGTGCAAATGATCGAAAAGACCCGGCGCATCAGTGATCGGCTGGTTGAAATCCTGGAGACGGTTACTCCGGAGCAAAACGTAAGTCGTCTGGGGAGCGAGGTAAAGAAAGGCAGTACGGTGCTCGAGCGGGGCCGGGTGATTGGCCCAGCAGAAGGCGGTGTTCTGGCTGCCTTTGGGTATTCACGACTAAAGATCTACCGTGCCCCCTGCGCCACGATTATTTCCACTGGGGATGAGGTCGTAGAGATTGACCAGAGGCCCCAATTTGGCCAAATCCGGAACTCAAACGGGCACATGCTCGCGGCCCAGTGCAGGGACTTGGGGGTGAAGACCCGGATGTTGTCGCTGGTGCGGGACGATCGAGAAGAGATTCGACAAGCTATCGCGACTGCTCTCAAGACAGAACTTGTACTCTTCTCCGGAGGGGTCTCCATGGGAGAATTTGATTATGTCCAGGAGAGTCTGGTTCAGGAAGGAGTTAAGATCTTCTTTCACAAGGTGGCAGTCAAGCCAGGCAAGCCGATTGTAGTCGGGAAGAAAGGCGAAAAGCTTATTTTTGGTCTTCCCGGCAATCCAGTCTCTGCTTTTGTGACCTTCGAGCTTTTTGTGCGGCCCGCGCTGAAAAAGTGGATGGGATTCGAGCAATATAGTTTGAGGAAAGTGCGGGCGAAGTTGATGAAACCCGTGGTTCGTAAACCAGGACGGATCTTTTTCAAAGCAGCCCGCACTTATCTGTGCGGAGAGGGAGCCCAAGTTGAACCAATTGATACCCGGGGGTCGGCAGATCTAGTCGCTTTCTCTCGGGCCGACTCGCTTTTAGTGGTGGGGGCCGACGTATCCAGGCTTGAGGTTGGTCATTCTGCGGAGGTTCTCCTGCTCAGCGACTATTTCCAACGAGGAAGGGCCTAGATCACCCTGAAAAGAAAAGTGAAGACAGACCAGGAGACGAGTTGAAACTTACCCACATTGATCAGCGAGGTCGAGCTTGTATGGTCGATGTCAGCCAAAAGGAACGGATGACTCGAACGGCAGTGGCTGAAGGCAAGGTCAAGGTATCTCCTTTTACCCGAGACCTGATCCTCCGGGCCGGGCTCCCCAAGGGAAATCCATTTGAAGTAGCTCGGCTGGCGGGGATTCAGGCGGCCAAGCGGACAAGCCAATTGATTCCCCTTTGCCACAACATCGCTCTTGATCTGGTGGATGTCGAAATTGAGCTCGTGGAGGACGAATTCCGCATTCGCAGCCGGGTCGTCTGCCGCTGGGCCACCGGAGTTGAGATGGAAGCCTTGTCTGCGGTTGCGGTTGCGGCACTGACCGTTTACGACATGTGTAAAGCTGTCGATAAGAGGATTACCATCAGCGAGATCCGCTTGATAGAGAAACAGAAGGATCCAATTCTCTGGGCGAAGCCCTGATTCAGAAGAAAGAGGGTTTTTTCCCGCCAGCCCAAACCGAGGGCAAGAGAAGAAAGGTGCAGAAGAGTTGGCGGCTTGCCTAGCGAACAATTCTGAGCCTTTCTTGGTCGCCAGGCCAGGCTCTTGGCGGGCTATGGACAGAGCCGCTGGAGGGTCCTCAAGGTGGTCGGGTAGGGCGTGAGCTAGGGCTTGTTGGCCAGTCTAAACTTGATCTGTGGTGATTGAGGAAAAATTGTTCGTAACACTCACGTATCTGGTGCCGGACAAGCTTAGATTATTTTGCTGAAAAGGACCGAATGGTCGAGGAATAGCCAATGTGTCTACCGCAATGCTAACTTGAGTGAGCGGTTTCTGGAGATGGGATTTTCCCTAGATAATTCCGGCTGAGCTGGTTCAAGCACCAGGCAGAATGACCATCCTGTGGGTTGCTGAAGCGATGCTAAAGAAGTCAGATGCTTGCTATAATGAGCCGTGTGTTGAAGAGTTTTTGGTTGTTGGCGATAATTGCTCTATGTTCTCTTCAAGCGATTGCTCGCCAAAAAACTCAGGAGAAGAGGTTTCGGATCGGCGTCGCTGTCAATCAGGTATTCCTTTCCGTTAACGTTCGTTCCCTTCAGGGTGGTGTTGTCCGAGGCCTAAAAAAAGAGGAGTTCCGCATCCGAGAGGACGGAGTGGAGCAAACAATTGTCAATTATTACAGTTCAGCCGTTCCGGTGCAGGTTGTTCTGCTCATCGATGTCAGTAGGAGCACCATGTATTCCCAAGGCGAGATCCGCCGGGGTGCCCTAAAGTTTGCCCAGAGCTTGGGATCGGAGGATCGAGTAGCTATCATCACGTTTAACGACGCGCCGCGGCTGATTCTTGACTGGACCGACGACATTGGAAAAGTTCAGTACGCGCTGGAAAGTATCTATGCCAAGGGGAACACGGTGCTTAATGATGCCCTTTATGTAACTTTCGATGATCTTTTGAAGGGAGTTGAGGGGAAAAAGGCCGTGATCTTGCTGACGGATGGTGTGGACACTGGCAGCCTGGTCAGTTTCGAGGAGGTGGTGGACCTAGCCTCCCGATCGGAGGCTATGGTTTATATTGTTTCAAAACTGGAAGAGTACTGGGCTATAGCGATTGCTTCCCGACTGCGCTGGGAAGCTCAAGCTCGGATCATCCCTAAAGAGTACACCGATGATTTCATCATCCAGGTCAAGCATCTGCTCCAACGCATGGCCAATGTGACTGGGGGCAAGGTGCTAGAACCCAAGGACTTTAACAGCTTGGTGGATGTGTACGCTCAGGTGGCCGAAGAGTTAAAGAATCAGTACTACATCTCTTACATTCCTTCGAACATTATCAAAGACGGGGAGTGGCGAAGCATTGAAGCTTCGGTGAAGCGAGCCGGCGTAGTAGCGAGCACGCGACCGGGTTATTATGCTCCTTCCTCAGAAGACGGCTCCTCCGGCCGGTAAATCGTCTTTGTCGTGCCACACTACCACAGGGACGCCCTCCAGAATGAAGAGGATTGGCGAAAAATCTGAGGAGCCGCGTCTCGCTTGACAATAGGTTAGACACCTGGTAGGTTGAGCAGCTAAATAGGACTGTTATGGTCCTATTTAGCATTAGTTACAAGGATTGCTGGGATGATTCGAATGAGTAAGCAGGCGGATTATGGGATTGTCCTCTTGAGCCGTTTTGCCAGTGGAAGCCTAGGGACGATCTATAGTGCCCGCGAGTTAGCTGGTGAGACGCACATTCCCTGGCCGATGGCGAGCAAGATCTTAAAGTTGTTAACCCGGCAAGGTTTATTGATCTCTCACAGGGGAGCCACTGGAGGCTACCGGCTGGCCAGGCGGCCCGAGAAGATCTCGGTTGCCGAGATCATTCGGAGAATGGAAGGACCCATTGCATTGACGGAGTGTGTGGAGGCTCCGGGGGACTGTAAACAGGAGCCGGTTTGCCAGGTTCGCAGCAACTGGATCAAGATCAATCGGGTGGTACGAGAAGCCCTGGAGAGCGTGTCGCTCTCGGACATGGCGGATCCGTTGCCGGATAACCTGGTGTCGCTGAAGGGAGCAGGGGTGGAGTGGCACCATTTGTTTTGAGCTAGAAGGAAAGACAGGGAGGGAGCAGCTGGACGAGATGAGCCGGGGATGGGAATAGGAGGCGAACAATGAGAACGGAAACCCAGAAGATCCAAGACATTGCCAATGAGGAATATCGGTATGGATTTTATACCGATATCGAAACTGACTCCGCTCCGCCGGGGCTGAGCGAGGAGGTGATTAGTCTGATTTCGGCCAAGAAAAAAGAGCCGGAGTTCATGCTTGAGTGGCGCCTCAAAGCCTATCAGCATTGGCAGACTATGGAGGAGCCTAATTGGCCCAATGTGCGTTATTCTCCCATCGATTATCAAGCTATCATCTATTACTCGGCCCCCAAGGCTACGTCAGAGAGTCCTAAGAGTCTGGACGAGGTTGACCCGGAGTTGCTGGAAACCTATCGAAAACTGGATATTCCTTTGCAGGAGCAGCAGATGTTAACGGGGGTAGCAGTGGATGCGGTTTTCGACAGCGTATCAGTGGCCACTACCTTCAAAGAAAAACTGGCGGAGCTGGGGATCATATTCTGTTCTTTTTCGGAGGCCGTTCAGAACCACCCCGATCTGATTCGGAGGTATTTGGGTTCGGTGGTGCCCTACAGCGATAATTTCTTTGCCTCCTTAAATTCGGCCGTCTTTAGCGACGGCTCGTTCTGTTATATCCCAAAAGGGGTTCGCTGTCCCATGGAGTTGTCGACTTATTTTCGTATTAATGCCGCTAATACGGGCCAGTTTGAGCGGACCCTGATCATTGCCGAGGAGGGAAGTTCTGTCAGCTATCTGGAAGGATGCACGGCGCCCATGCGGGACGAAAATCAGTTACACGCGGCGGTGGTGGAACTAATTGCTCTGGACAATGCACAGATCAAATACTCAACTATTCAAAACTGGTATCCGGGCGACAAGGATGGCCGGGGTGGGATCTATAACTTCGTTACCAAGCGAGGAAAATGTTTGGGAGTCAACTCGAAGATCTCCTGGACCCAGGTTGAAACTGGTTCGGCGATCACCTGGAAGTATCCGAGTTGTATCCTGGTGGGTGATGGTTCCATAGGCGAGTTTTACTCGGTGGCTTTGACCAAGAATCGGCAACAAGCCGACACCGGGACCAAGATGATCCATATTGGGAAGAACACGCGCAGCACTATTATATCGAAGGGGATCTCGGCCGGTTTTGGCCAGAACACCTATCGAGGACTAGTCAAAATTCTGAAAGGGGCGACGGGGGCTCGCAATTACACCCAATGTGATTCGATGCTGCTGGGAGACCAATGTGGGGCGCACACCTTTCCTTATATTGAGATCAAGAATAGCACGGCCCAGATGGAGCATGAAGCCTCGACGTCTAAGATTGGTGAAGACCAGATGTTTTATTGTCAACAACGGGGCATTTCAGTCGAAGACGCGGTCTCCATGATCGTCAACGGGTTCTGTAAGAAGGTGATCAAGAACCTTCCCATGGAGTTCGCGGTCGAGGCGCAGAAGTTGCTCGGAGTGAGTTTGGAAGGGAGTGTCGGCTGATCAGGAGAGTTCAGGAAGTATGTTGAAGATTCGGAATTTGAAGGTGAGTGCAGAGGGCAAGGAAATCTTACGGGGGATCAATCTCACAGTCAAAGCGGGTGAGGTGCATTCGATCATGGGGCCGAACGGTTCAGGGAAGAGCACGTTGGCCCAGGTCATCGCTGGCCGGGAGTCCTACGAGGTTTCTGGGGAGGTGGTGTACCAGGGCCAAAACCTATTGGAGATGTTGCCGGAGGAGCGGGCGCGAGCGGGGGTGTTCATGGCCTTTCAGTACCCGGTGGAGATTCCTGGGGTGAGCAACACGTATTTTTTAAAAGAGGCACTGAACGCGATACGCAAGCAGCGTGGATTGGAGGAGTTGGATGCTCTCGATTTTTTGAACCTGGTGCGAGAAAAGACGCAGCTGCTCAAGATCGACAAGAGCCTTTTGCAGCGCCCAGTCAATGAGGGGTTTTCCGGGGGTGAGAAGAAACGCAACGAGATCTTTCAGATGGCGGTGCTGGAGCCTCAGCTGGCGATTTTGGATGAAACGGACTCGGGGCTGGACATCGATGCCTTAAAGGTGGTTGCCCAGGGAGTCAACTCGCTACGCAGTCCGGAGCGAGCCATCGTGTTGGTGACCCACTACCAGCGCCTACTCAATTACATTGTCCCGGATCAGGTTCACGTTCTCTATAAGGGGCGTATCGTCAAGTCAGGAGACAAAACGTTGGCGCTCGAGCTTGAGGAGAAAGGGTACGCCTGGTTGGAGGGCGAAGCAGAGCAAGCAGTAGTTGGGTCCTGAAATGATTGAGGCGGTCAGAGACGAAAAGGGAATCTACAGGTCGAACTTTGCCACCTTGGAAAAGGAGACGGAGGAGCAGGCTCCCTGGCTAAAGCGGATTCGCAAAGGGGCACTGTCGCGCTTTTCCGATCTAGGATTTCCGACGACTCGCCAGGAAGAGTGGAGGTTTACCAATGTGGCACCGGTGTCGAGGATCAGCTTCCGCCCGGGTCCCGGCCAGCGGGAAGGACTGACGAGGCAGGAGCTGGGTAAGCTGCCTTTCGCAGACCTAGGCTGCCCCCGAGCCGTTTTTCTTAATGGCCACTTCTCATCGAGGCTCTCTTCTCTGGAAAGCCTTCCCCCGGGGGTAAAGGTGGAGAGCATATCCAGGCTGGTCAAAGAGGATGCCAGCCGGATCCAGCCCCACCTGGCCCAGTATGCGCTATACGAGGCGCACGGGTTGATTGCCTTGAACACGGCCTTTATTTCTGATGGAGCCTTCATTTGGATCGCGCCAGGGGTCATTCTGGAGCAGCCCATTCAGGTTCTGTTCTTGTCCTTCTCAGACAGGCAGCCGACGATATCGCACCCACGACTATTGGTTCTGGCCGAAGCCAATAGCGAGGCTTGTCTGGTTGAGAGTTACCTTGGCCTGGGAGAGTCGACTCGTTTCACCAATCCAGTGGCTGAGATAATTCTCGGGGAAAATGCCGTTCTCGACCATTATAAGGTTCAGCTGGAAGGCAAGGACACATTTCACATTGGAGCCCTGCAGGCCCACCAAGCTCGGAACAGCACCTTGACCACCCATTCTGTCACCCTGGGAGGAGATATTATCCGCAATGAGATCAACGTGGTGCTCGATGGAGAGGGGGCAGAGTCGACCCTCAACGGGTTGTTTCTAGCCAAGAGCGAGCAGCATGTGGACAATCACACTCAACTGAATCATACGCAGCCACATTGCAGCAGCCGGGAGCTGTACAAGGGCATTCTGGCGGGAAAGAGTCGAGGTGTTTTCCACGGGCGCATCCATGTGTATAAGGGGGCTCAAAGGACTGATGCAAAACAAACCAACAATAATCTATTGCTTTCCGACCAGGCCCTCATCCAGACTAAGCCGCAGCTAGAGATTTATGCTGATGATGTCAAGTGTACCCACGGGGCGACCATAGGTCAGTTAGACAAAGATTCCCTTTTCTACTTGCGGTCGCGCGGAATGAGCGAAGAAGTTGCGCGGAATCTTCTGATCCATGCCTTCGCTAGTGAGGTGATCGAGCGCGTGAGAGTTGGCTCGCTGAAGACTCGACTGCAGGAGTTCCTGTTCGAATGGATCAGGCCAGTGGTTGAGGAAGCCCGATCATGAGACCCGTACCGGAGCTCATCGAGTCTTTAGGTCTGGACGTCGGCCGGATTCGCCAGGACTTTCCTGTCCTGAGGCAGCGCATTTATGGCAAACCTCTAGTCTATCTCGACAATGCGGCCACGACGCAAAAACCGCAACAGGTGATCGAGCGGCTGAGTGACTTCTACGCGGCGGAGAATGCCAATATCCATCGAGGGGTCCATCAGTTGAGCCAAAAAGCGACGCAAGCCTACGAGGAAGCGCGACGGAGGGTACAGCGATTTCTAAATGCGGCCCGGGCCTCGGAGATCATCTTTGTTCGCGGCACGACGGAAGCAATCAATCTGGTGTCTCAAAGCTATGCTCGAAAGCGATTACGCCCCGGCAGCGAGATCATCCTCTCAACCCTGGAACACCACTCCAATATCGTTCCCTGGCAGATAGTGTGCCAGCAGACCGATGCCCGGTTGAGGGTAGTGCCGATGAGCGATAGTGGGGAGTTGCTGTTACAAGAATATGAAAAGCTGCTGAACTCGCGGACGGCTTTGGTCTCGATCACCCATGTTTCCAATGCCCTGGGAACCATCAATCCGGTCAAGACAATGATCGAGATGGCACATGGCTGCAAGGTCCCGGTGATGGTAGATGGAGCGCAAGCCGTGTCTCACCGGAGTGTCGATGTGCGTGAGCTGGACTGTGACTTTTATGCCTTTTCAGGCCACAAGTTGTACGGCCCGACAGGAGTGGGCATTCTTTATGCGAAGGCAGCTCATTTGGAGGACATGCCTCCCTATCAGGGGGGTGGCGAGATGATTCGTTCGGTCACCTTTGAGAAAACCATCTACGATGAACCGCCACAGAGATTCGAAGCTGGCACGCCCAACATAGCGGGCGCGATTGGGCTTGCTACGGCAATCGACTACGTCCAGGAAATCGGCCTAGGAAAGATCGCCTCGTATGAGGGAGAATTGTTGAGCCAGGCCAGCCAGCTTCTAGGCGATATTCCCCGGCTTCGGTTGGTGGGTACGGCCCGGGAAAAAGCGAGTGTGCTCTCCTTTGTCATCGACGGCATCCACCCACATGACCTGGGGACGATCCTCGATCAGGAAGGGATTGCCATCCGCACGGGTCATCACTGTGCCCAACCGCTGATGGACCGTTTAGGGGTTCCCGCTACGGCCAGAGCTTCCCTAGCATTTTACAATACCCGGGAGGAGATTGAAGCATTGGCCCGAGGAATCGAGCAGGCCCTGGAGTTGTTTACGTGATGGTGCATTTGAGGGATCTCTATCAAGAGGTGATTCTGGACCATTACCGCAACCCCCGCAACTTTGGTCCTTTGGAAGAGGCAAATCGCCAAGCTGAGGGATTCAACCCTCTGTGTGGGGATAAGGTGACGATCTACTTGAAGTTGGAAGGGGGGGTCGTCAAAGATATCCATTTCGAAGGATCGGGCTGTGCCATTTCTACCGCTTCAGCTTCCCTGATGACCGAGAGCCTGAAGGGGAGGAGCCGGGTCGAAATCGAGGCTTTTTACCATGGATTTCACGCGCTGGTCATGGGCCGATCAGGGGGAGCGGGAGAGGAGGATCTCGGCAAACTGGCCGTCTTCCAAGGGGTCAGCGAATACCCCGTCAGAGTCAAGTGTGCCACGCTCACGTGGCACACTCTGAAAGCTGCATTAGACGATAAAGCTGGGGCAGTTTCGACCGAGTGAGCACTGCCTCCGAGCGAAAGGGGAAAATGCCATGAACAAACCAGGCGAAGTGGAAAAAGAGACGATCGAGGAGATCAAGAATAAGGTGATCGAGGCTCTGCAGACGGTCTACGATCCGGAGATTCCGGTCAATATCTACGAGCTGGGACTTATCTACCGGGTGGAGGTGAGCCCTTCAGGCCAGGTGGGCATCGAAATGACTCTCACCTCACCCGCCTGCCCGGTTGCCGGCTCACTACCCCCGGAGGTCGAGGACAAGGTGCGCACGGTACCAGGGGTCACCGAGGCTACGGTCGAGGTGGTCTGGGACCCCCCCTGGAGTATGGAAACAATGTCCGAAGAAGCCAAGCTTCAGTTGGGGTTGTTGTAGACTCAACCGGTGGATGCGCCTCTAAATCCCTCAGCTAGCCAGCCGACTTCGAGGCAGCCAGCAGGCTCTGTACAGGTGGCCTGAGGAGGGGGTGGAATGACCTGCCAAGCTGGCGTGCTATACACCATCAATGCGCACTCCTGCCGCCTCAGCGTGTTAGAATCCATTCTGTCATGTGTGGGATTATCTGTTATTTGGGAAAAAGACAAGCCGTCCCTATTCTGCTAGAAGGCCTAAAACGCCTTGAATATAGGGGATACGATTCGAGCGGGCTGGCGGTGTTCGAGAATGGGACCGTCTATTGCCAGAAGGCGGTAGGGAAGATCAGAGTCCTAGAATCGCAGTTAAGCAAAAGGCAGTGGGACACTTTCGGCGGTATTGCCCACACGCGGTGGGCAACTCACGGGACTCCTTCCCTTAACAATGCTCACCCCCATACCGACTGCAGGGAGCGGATTTTTGTCATCCATAATGGGATCATTGAAAATTATCAGCGGTTAAAGGATTGGCTGTTCTCACGAGGGCATCGGTTCCATTCTGACACCGACACGGAAGTCCTGGCTCATCTCATTGAGGATTGCTACCAGGGGGATCTGGAGGTGGCGACAAGGAAGGCTTTACGCCGGGTCGATGGGACCTTCGGCCTTGGAGTAGTTTCGGCCGAACATCCAGGCTGCATGATCGTGGCTCGTAGGGGAAGCCCTCTTATTTTGGGGATTGGCGAAGGAGAAGTATTCGCGGCATCAGACATTGCGGGTTTGGTCAGCCATACGAAGCAAGTGATCTACCTGCAGGATGAGGATATCGCCTTTCTAACACCAGGGAATTACCGTATAAGTAATCTTGATCATGGGGGCATCCTGCGCAAGATGGAAACTGTGGAATGGGATGTGGGTTCTGCCCAAAAGCAGGGTTTTCCCCATTTCATGCTTAAGGAAATTCATGAGCAACCCGAAGCGGTGCGAAACGCACTCCGGGGTCGCCTGGTGGAAGAAAACGGGATTGCCAAGCTGGGAGGTCTGGAATCTGTTCAGGAGCGAATTCTCAACATGGAGCGACTAATCATCGTGTCGTGTGGGACCTCCTATTACGCGGGACTCCTGGGTCGATATATCATCGAATTTTGTACGGATATTGCTGTGGAAGTCGATCTGGCATCGGAATTCCGTTATCGCAAGCTGAATCTAAAAGAGGGAACCGTCGTGCTCGCCTTGAGTCAGTCAGGCGAAACAGCCGACACCCTGGCTGCGGTTCAGGAGGCAAAAAGGAAAGGGGCTCTGGTCCTAGGCCTAGTCAACATGGTCGGAAGCAGTATTGCGCGTGCGACCGATGCGGGAGTTTATAACCACGCTGGACCGGAAATCGGCGTTGCTTCCACGAAGTCCTTCATTTCTCAACTCACAATTCTCTATTTACTGACCCTCCTTTTGAGCAGACGCCAACAGATGTCCCTCAGCGAAGGGCAGGAGTTCATTCACGAGTTGAAGTCGATACCCGCTAAGATTGAACAGATTTTGCAGAGAGCTGATCGGCTCAAGAGCATTGCTTGCCGCTATGCCACATATACGAACTTTCTCTACGTGGGGCGTAAATGGAGCTATCCAATTGCCCTAGAAGGCGCACTGAAGCTGAAAGAAATTTCCTATATTCATGCGGAAGCCTATGCCGCAGGCGAGATGAAGCATGGACCTATTGCTTTGATCGATGAGCAATTTCCCTCAGTGTGTCTCGCACCTCGCGACAGTAGCTATGAAAAGATGGTGAGCAATATCCAGGAGATCAAAGCTCGTAATGGACCGATAATGGCCATAGTGACAGAAGGTGATTCGGATCTGGCTGATCTCTGTGATGATGTCTTCGAGATACCCCCTACCTGGGAGCTATTCACATCCCTTCTTACGGCGGTTCCCGTACAACTCTTGGCCTATCACATAGCGCTGCATAAGGGGTGTGAAATCGACCAGCCCCGAAATCTGGCCAAGTCAGTCACCGTAGAGTAGTTTGGAAGAGAGATTATTTTGAGAAAGAATTTTCTCAAAATCTCTGTTTCAAGGTAACTTCCGGAACCAATAACCTGATAAGAACAAGAGGTTATGGTCAAAAACAACGGAAATTCATGGCCTCAATAAGTCTCTACACGATGCCGGAATGGAATGTAGACTGATTTCCCATTTTCTCAACGAGAGGGGAATTGTGACGAGCAGGGGGGGATGGAATTCAGGTGGATGAGGAACTAACTTCAATCCTCCCATTTTCTCTGTCATCACGGCGGAATGAAAGGCTTGCTGCCCATCTTGGTTGCTTGGATCTTACAATGCCCCCTTACTCGTCCGAATGCGGTCATAGGGTTGGACGACGGACGATGCAATGTTGCTCAAATGGGCACTGATTCGGCGCAAAATAGCAGCAGCACCAGAGTAGACTACTGCCATGTCAGCCGTTAACTCACTGGCCGCTACACGGCGAATAAGAGTACCGAGCTCTCCCTTTAACCTTCTGTGAGTCAGCATGACCTTTTTTGCTTTTTTCAGGTCGTCCTTCCGAAATGCTTCCTCACAGGTGGTAAACAAGGGTCGTAATTGGTCGAGGATCTTCTTAAGGTCATCTCTAAACAGGCCTTCTCGAGGGCCCTGGGCCAGTGAGGCCAGCACTCCTAGGCGGCGAGGGCAATCTCCGATTCGCTCGGCATCCTGGACTATGCTGGCCAGGATAAGGCTAGCAACCAGATCGCGCTGCGGATTCAGACTCAAGTGCTCCAGAATAGTCCGCCGAACCATTCGTTCGCTTTCATCAACGGGATCATCCATTACATCAAGGTCTACGTCGAGAGGTTTGTTCTCTAGGAGAGTTGCCGCGGCATGGTCCAACATGCGCACAGATTGAAGAAGCATGGAGGAAACGTCTCGGAAGGCAGCCTCGATCAAGGTCGATTGTGGACCAGGCCCGAAGAGTCGCTCAAACATTCTAATTCTCCTTAAGGATAAAGGGAAGTTGCCCCGATTCTAGATAGCTATGCCTACTTGCTGTAAAGAAGGCGCTACGTGATTCCTGGACAGTTTTCTTTCCGCTTGCTTTTTCTTTGAAGGTACCAGTGGCAAAGAGCAGCATCAAAGGTAAGCCGAAGAAAACAACCACAATATAGAGAACCGCAAGGAGACGGTTTTTGCTTCCGAGGACACCTGCCTTCTGGGCAAGTATCAGGGGCACTTTTCGTAGCAAGGGGATCCCATAAATAAGAGTCATTCCACTCAGGTTGAACATTAAATGGGCAAAAGCCACCGTAACCGCTGCCGGATTGCCCGTCGACAGAGCGGCCAATATGGCGGTGACAGTCGTCCCAATGTTAGCGCCAACAGTGAAGGGAAACAGTTGCTTGAGGCTGATCACTCCTGCCCCCACTAGAGGGATAATGGAGGAGGTGGTAATCGAACTGCTTTGCACCATAATCGTGAGGGCAGTGCCGGCTGCAATTGCTGTCCATGCGGAGCGAAACAAGGTCCGGTGTATTATGTGCTCAACTCGCGAAGACAGCAGGGTTTTTAGCATTGTAACAAGATATTTCAAGCTAAGAAAAAGGAGCAGGATGCCGAGCATCAGAGTTAACCAAGGCAGCTCTCCTACAAATCCACTGAGATATCTGGCCATGGGCCGCACCACGGCCTTCAAAGGGTCAAAAAGCCTGAATCCGCCAAGGCCCTCTAAGATCGATTCAAGAAAACCTGCCGAGTGGGAAAGATAGTTCGAAAAGATCTCGAGAGGAAGGAGCAGGAGAACGGTCAACCAATTGAAAAAATCGTGGAGTGTCGCACCCGCAAAGGCGCGGCGAAACTCCTCATTCCGGGTGACATGAGCTAGAGAAACTAAGGTGTTGGTGACGGATGTACCGATGTTTGCGCCCATAATTATCGGGATGGCACCCTCGATCGTGAGGGCCTCGGCGGCAACCAGTCCGACAGTTATGGAAGTGGTGGTCGAAGAGCTCTGTACCAGGCTGGTGGCAAGGACCCCGATAAAAAGCCCAGCGAAGGGATTGGAAGTCGTTTCAAGCAGGTGTCGTGCGAGTCCCCCCCCGAATAGTTTGAAACCCACACCCATGAGATCGAGACCCAAGAAAAAACAATAGAGTAGGAAAAACACAGCCAAAATATTTCCAATCGGCCATTTCTGTTTTCCCATCGAATACCTCCGTTCCCGAAATAAAACACCCAACCTTCTCCCAGAGATAGTATTACATATCGTCCGGTCCATGGCTCAGCATAGCACCAATTCTGTTCATTCCATCGGGGCCCAGCAGACCGCCAAGGATGCACACTAGGTAGTTAGCGGCCAGACCCCAAACCCCGGCACTGATCCCAAGTGGCGAGCGGTTGGCTGAGGAGTCCCACAAAGCGCCGAGCCACATTACCAGTGTGATCAGCGTGCCGAGCAACATTCCAGCAAATGCCGCGCCAGAGGTTAATCGACGCCAATGGACCCCTAAAACGAATACTGGGCAAAGCTGAACCAAGAACTCTAGCTTCAATTGAATGAGGAGCCAGAGCGAGCTTTCCGTTTTGAGCGACAGATAGGCACCGAGTACCAGCAGAGCCATCAGGGCCCAACCGAACAATTTCCCGACTAGCAGACAGCGTCGAGGGCTAGCGTTGCGATTGATATAAGCTTGATATACGTCTTTGGTAATGATGGATCCTATGGTCAGAAGGGCTGAATCGGCGGTGGACATGATGGCCGCTACCAAGCCGGTTAGGAACACCACAGCCAGCCAGCCGATGAGCAAATTGTCGCCGAGACTGGAAAGCATGTAGATGGTGATCTTGTCGCTTTCGAGGTGATTGAGTGCGGGAAAGCGGCTGAGGCCCTGAAAGCCAATCAGAAAGGCCAGCAAGGTGGTCACCAGCGGCATAAACGCCATGGCGGCCAGCGAGATGCGTAAGGTCCTGAGGCAACGGGCAGCAAAGATCCTTTGAATGGCGTGCGGATAGATGGAGACACCGAAGCCAACAAGGATCAGGTTGCTTGCCCAGACTCGAAGGCCATGAGTGTCAGGGATCTGAAGTTTAGCTGGTTGGCTTCGCTGAATATCACCCACCGTATTGGCCAACCCACCCTCTGCCCCAAGGAGAAGGAAGAGCAGCCAGCTACTCCCGGCAAGAAGAAGTAGACCCTGAATCACATCAGTCCAGGCTACTGAACGCATGCCGCCCAGCGATTCATAGATAAGCATGATGCCCACCAGCAGGACCACGCCCGCCATGAAATCCAGTTGACTTTCCTCGATTTGGTGAACGAGTCTCGCCAGCCCAAAGTTCTTAGTTAGGGAAACGATGAGCATGGTGATTCTGCCAGCCGAGATCGCCTCAACGGCGTGGCCAATGGCCACAAGTTGTTCCAGGATGTAGTTGGCGAGTCCCCAGCAGAGCAAAGAAATGCTCAGAATTCTAAGTCGCTGGGAGCCAAAACGGTGGTATATATAATCGGACGGAGTGATGTAACCGAACTTTCTGGAGAGACGAAAAAGCCGTGGAGCATAGATCAGATAAACGGTGATCACTAGGATCATAAACGTGACGCTGACAACGTAACTTGCTCCCTGGCGGTAGGAATGGCCCGCAAAACCGAGAAATGTATTGCCGCTATATTGAGTGGCAAATAGAGTAAGGAAAAGAACGAAGAAACCGAAGGATGACCCCCCGAGGTAAAAATCGCGCAGCGATTCCTCTTTGCGTTTTAATTTTCCAAACCACCCGAGGGCCAGCATTGCCAGTAGATAGAGACCTATAAACAGCAGACCGCCATCGCTGATTGTCAGATCAGGAGCTTTCATGGTGTGCCCGATTCTTGATCCTGGTCACGTTCGTCATCGTCCCAAAACCGTAAGGCCATCCAGGCCGTCAGACACGAAAGCATAAATGAGCACAGGAGAGTAACCCAGATCCACGTGGGGATATCCAAGTACAATTGACCTGTCTGGCCTCCACTTTGGTACCAGGGAACACTGAGGCACAGAATTAGAATCACTAGAGGTAGAAACCAGCGCACTCTGATAGGTTCGCGGCGCGGCTTGATCTCTGCCCAGAATCGATCTGTGTCCTGTTCGTCCTGATAATCGGGGAGCTTCATAGCATTGTTGCTGGAAACTGGCCGATTTTGCTCAAGTCGCTCCTTAAGGCAGGATGGACACGGTTGTCACGTCTGGGCTAATTGCCGCTGGAAAGTGTCGGTTAACCATCAGGATGAAGCAGGGTTCACTGCTTTCCTGCCGATAGAGCGAGATCTGGGCGGAGTAAAAGGGCAGAGGTTGTACTTTGACGAATGATCTATCCAACATTCGGATCTCGTTTACGCAGCTCCCTGTATTCATCCTCGAGTATGCCCATAATGACCAGGTCATGCCATTTTCCCTGAGAGTAGGCCCAATCGCGCAAAGCCCCCTCTTCCTTGAAGCCGCATTTCTCGTAACAGCGGATGCCTCTGGAGTTTGACCGAAGCACAGTCAGACCAACGCGGTGAAGAGCTAGGCCTTCGAAGCACACTCCCAGGAACAATTTGATCGCCTCGGTTCCAATTCCCCGGGAGAACAGATTCGGTTCCCCAATGATGATGCCCAGCTCCGTGTTCCTGTGGCGAAGGTTCAGGTGTTCGTAACCGATATGGCCCACATAGCGATCGTTTGCCCTGGTACAAATGGCAAATTTTCGATTCGCTGGATCCACGTTATTCACCTGATCCTCCAGGAAAGCCCGGGTTTGCTCTAGCGACTCGGGCCACAGATAGAGGGGAACCGATCGGGTAATCTCTTCGATGTTGCGCCACCGGTGAAGTGCTTCTAGGTCAGCCATTCGGTACTCGCGAAGATAAATCGTTTCCCCCAGGATGTGCGGCATTGTAACATCTCCTTTCAGTAGGGGACGAGTCTAAGATAGATTGTCCAGTTCGGCAAGCTAGGGGCTTTGGGCAGTTGCTGGCCCGACAAGGAAAAAAGTTGAGATGAGATGATCAATCCGAAATATCGCGATCGGATCGGCCTTCGCTCCAGGGCCCTTTTGGCCACAGCTAGCTTCTGGGGTTCAAAGGGCTTAAGAATCCTCTGGGGCTGAGTTAGCGATACAGGCTAGCGAGCCCCGCGCAAAAGCCATGGCTAGTTTAACCCGGGGTCAACCTGGAATCGCCGCGGGACTGGTAGGTTGGATGAAATGGATGACAGACTCACGCCAACGATCCAACATTGAGACAGTGATAGTTAGTCCGTTAGTGGGATCATTCTGCTGCTGGACCGTGATCGACGCGACCTTGATTTTTTGCATATCTACCAGTGAAAGGGAAGCCCGCACTGGAAATAATAGTGAAGTTGATGGGATCCGAACCCATGACCCCTTGGAGGCCCTTCTTGAGAGAGGTCATCCAAAATCTACCGAAAACCAATAGCAATCCCTTTCGTTCCCTTAGTTTTAGACGTCTCAGAGCGGAGCTCTCTCATGGAGGCTTTGATATACGCAGCGGGCAGCAAAAGCTTCTAGGTCGAGGCGACTGGTTGGAGCTTGTTCAAGTCACGTGAGTTTCCCGAGGTTAGAATCCCAGCTAACGGAACTGGTGTGAAGCGATATGCACCCCTTGGAGGCCTTGCGACCCAGCACACTACGCACATCGTGTCTGCTCCTTTAACTCTGTGGCAGACACAGCGGCCACTGCACTCTCCTAGACGCTACTCCTTTTTTTTCAATGAGTAGGTGATCTGCTAAGATATTGCCTATTGAATGGGAAGCACCTCAGCCAGCACCGGCGGCGTAAATATCAGGTACGACGCAGTTTCATACCGAACAATGGCTGAATCCACTTGAATCGCCGGATCATATATTCGTAAATCAACAAGCTAGCTCCAAAGGTTCCTGTCAGTAGCCCAATCAGTTTTGGGATAGCGGGTAGATGTAGGGGCAGGAGAAAGTACGAAACACAGTGCTGCACAGGCATGTGGACAATGTAAACTGGGTAGACAGCTTTGCTGAAATAGGTCAGGCTAACGGACGTTTCGTTTAGGTAGAGTGATCCATATCCAAGTATGGCTAGCATCCAGCTCATCGACTCAAGAGCGGTCAGTACATTAGGTTCTCCTGCCAGCTGAAAGACCACTAACCGCACCAGATAGAGCAGGAATGCAACCACTAGTGCAATCTGGCGAACTCGCTCCACTGCCTGCCGGAAAACATCTCCGAGAGAAATAAAGATGAAGCCCGTGATAAAACAGACCATACCAAGCCAGAAGCCGTGTGGAGTCAGGGCGTAGGCAGGGAAAAATTGTGGGCCTACAAGCCACGTCTCAGCCATCAAGGGTAGAGCCATGAAGAAAAGCCCGAGCCGCCAACGGAAAAGTCTTGACAGAAAGCGAAAAGCAAGATTGAACGGGTTATTCTTTAGGTAGATCAGAAGCAGGAGGAGCAGTAAAATATAGAGAAAGAGATTGGCAAGAAACCAAAGGTGCCCGGGATTGGGGACGTAAGCAACTCTCTTGCCATAGTGTTTCATCGCTAAACATAAATTGATTGGGCAAATAAAAAAGCAGCCGAAAACGAACGGCACGAGGATGCGAACCGTCCGATCTCTGAGAAGCTACTTCCAATCACGGCGTTCCATCGCGAAACACACTCCCATACCGGAGATCAAGAAGAGTATTGGGATACGCCACACATTGATGATGGACATGATCACCCACAGCCCCTGCAGAGACTGCTCGTTTTGGATAAAGAAGATCCTTGCTGCCCAGGGCTGGAAACTCACTACGACATGGTAAATAATGAGCAGACTCAGGGCCATGACTCTCAGCCAGTCAACGTCATAGCGCCGGTGATGGGTATCGACTGCAGGGCTGGTGGGGTTGGGCAGTAGGGGCATGTGGTTATAATCAGGTTAAAGGATGGTCAATAAGCTGTAGGTGTGATAGCGCTTAGCGTGTCACTTCTAAGATCGCCTAACGGACTGGCTGTTCATTACGATTCTTTAGTCATCTTTGTGACGTACTTCGATTCTGGCTTCACCTTCGTGTTTGCAGCAAACACGAAGGTGAAGGGGTTGGCAGCAAACGGTGCAGTTTTCTAGGTTCCGCAGAACCTCGATCGAGCCCTTGATACACCTTTTCCTCCTCACAACCGAATACACTCTCTATATTAAGGATTGCGGGTCTATTCTGGATAGTCTGACGCTGCGAAATCAATGGCGGTGGACCCACTGGACCTCCGGTGCTGGCGGTGGGTAACCGAGAGAACTGGGGGGGGGGGTCGAATCTGGTTGTACTCTTGTCTCCAGCGCTCAATCAATATCCTGGTTTACCTAGCCACCAAGCCCAATATTAGACTCATTTATGGGGTGCTTTCGGATGACTCGAACCGAAAACTCACTGGACTGCTCAACCTTTTCCCGCAGGTCAAGTCTCAGCTAGAAAAGGAAGAGCATAGAATCGATGAGTTCCGCCCCTTTCGGGATCCATCGGTTGTCCTCGGTTCTACCTACGGCTGACGTTGCAGTCTATTGAAGGCCGTCCCTGTTGGGGCTCCGATTCACGTCCTGGTCGGCCGACTCAGATTGAGTCGGCTCGCCAAGGGGCTTAATTTTCAGGAGGATCGGCTCACCAGCGAATTCATTTTGAGATGGCGAGCGCGTCTCCACCTTGCCAGCCACATAGAGCCATCGCTGTATTGGCTGGGCTGTTGGCAAGGCACTGATCAGAAATGTGTTGCTGTTCTCCTGTTCGGTGATCAGGACACCGTTGAGCCCGAGGGCCGGGATGTCGAGGTCGGGGGCCAGGTTGCGAACTAGGACCGGCACACGACCTTCAAAGCCATTTTGGCGTCGAATCTTCACAGTGATCTGGGCTTCGCCTCCTGGTCTCAGCACCACCTCCCGACTTTCCGTGATCATGATGATATCTGATGGTGGCATTAGCGCGATAAAGTTTAGCTCATCACCGGGGTTGGCCCAGTGGACCACCTCGCGACCGCCGATCTTGGCCGACCCCTTAATCCTAAATGCCACCGGGCGGTCCAGTCTAGCATTCGCATCAGCGCTCAGGATCAAGGTGGTGGTGTGCTCACCCGCAAGGATAACCGCCTCGGTAGCGTGCAGCCGAAACCGTGCTGCGCTCTTGCCTGGTCGGGGCCAAAACGTCACAAGAACGGATCTCGGTACAGCCCCAGTACTGAATCCTTCTCACCCACTGTCCCTACCAGAACTTTTTGAGTGGACATTCGACCTCGGCAGCGCCATTGACCTGAGTGCTAATACCCGGTATTGGCTTGGCCTCCATTAAGGTGGTGCCTAACGAGCAACCCCGTGTGAGGGTCACGGCAGAGACTGGACGCTGGGAAAATGATATTGCCAGTCCCATTCGCGGTCAGCGTTGCGCAGCTTCCTGGCGAGGGCAGTGGGCAGGTTGACTCGGCCGAAGCCATTTCTTATATTCCTGTCATGGAGCTTCTTCACGCGTTCCAGATGTCCTGGCAGCACGCCAGCCACCACCTGGGAGATCATCATCCGCCGGTCTTTTTTCTCCTTTGCCTTCTCGAACCGTCAGCTCCAGCCTCTCCAAGTCCATATCCTTGGCACGAATTTCGAGGTATTCGGCAAGCGTGAGACCCGAACCGTATAGGATTGACACCATGAGCCAAGCCGTGTCCTTAAGGTGGTTCAGGATGGCCCTCACCTCATCTGGCGTGAGGCGATCACCGTGGGCGAGCCGATCCGATTGGATTCGCCGGGATACATCGCGTCACCCCATAGATGATCCGGGCAAGTGGCTCAAGCCGCCGAAGGTAGGACGCCGCTGCCCACTACACCAACTCGAGCGTGTTCGCACAGCTTCAGGAAGGTGCACCGAAGTCTCGAGCGTTCAGCCGATTCCCTGTGAGGATGACCCCCTGTGAAATGCACGACGACGGTGTATCTGGCCGTTACGCTGCTGGGGGGCGCTGCGCTGGGCGGACAGGGCCCGCGGATCGGACCGGAGAAGAAGATCATCCATTTCTTCCAGTACTGGCCCGACGCCAAGTACCTGCGGGAGAACATTCACAGGATGGCGTCCCTGCCGTTTGACGGGTTTGTCATCTGGCCGAGTGCCGTGATTGAGGGCAAGGAGACGCCGCATTCCGTCTTCTTTCGCTGGTGGGCGCCTGAGGAGATTGGCCACGAATGCGTGGCTGGCATGATCGCGGATCTCAAAGCGACGGACTTCGGCAAGTTCACGGAGAACTTCCTGCTCGTGCATTCTCAGAGCAGCCCGCTTGCCGCCCCGAGCTGGTGGGACGACCATGCCTTTGAAAAGATCACAGCCAACATGGCGCTTGTGGCGAGCATCGCCCGGGAGTGCGGACTCAAAGGCATTTTCTTCGAGGCCGAGCACTATGGCGCCGCCGCAAGCCCCTACATGGATCGCTTCAACTACGATTACGCTGCCAATAACGAGAAGGACATGCTGAAACGCGGGCTCACCGACAAGGTGCATACCTGGGAGGAGTTCGCAGATGCGGCGCGCAGGCGCGGGCGACAGATCATGAGCGCCATGTGCGAGGTGTACCCCGACATCACGGTACTTTCTCACCCCGGCTGGCACGAGAACGCCAAGTTCCGAAGAGATCTGTTTGGACAAGAGCATCTATCGGGAAGCGATTACGGGCTCCTCGCGCCCTTTGCCGACGGGCTTCTGGAGGGAGCGACCGAGAAGGCCACGATCGTCGATGGCGGCTCGAACGGCTATTCGCTCACCCTCAACAAGCGATTTGTCGCCATGCGGGATCGAATCAGGAACGCCGCCGACGTGAGCGCCGTTCGCGGCCTGTATGCGGAGAAGATGGAAGTCGCCTTCGGGGTCATGGCGGACTTCCTGCACTACGATCCCCTCCAGGGCTGGCACACCGATCCCAAGGATTTCGGCCTCAATCACTTCACCCCGATTGACCTGGGTAATGCCCTCTACTTCGCCATGCTCAACTCGGATCGCTATGTCTGGCTCTACAGCGAACTGGACGGTGCCGTGTTCCTGGAAAATGTCTACGGCCACTGGCAGGACCCCGCCGAGCACGCCAAGGCTACGGTGGCTGATGAATACATCCTCGAACTACGGCGAGCGCGGGAGCCGCGCGATCTGGATACCGGAAGAGACAACTCACCGGTCGCGGATATGCCCATACCGAGGAGTGCCGCCGAACTACCCGACCACAGCGACGAGAGGACATTCGGGCCACTGCGCGACCAATACGAGATCATCGCCGACCTGCCAAGGGAATGGCTCTTCTTCGCCGACGATGAGAACCTCGGCATCTCCACCTTGGGCTACCATGACGTAGCAACCGATGTCTCCGAGTGGAAGACGATCGAGATCGGTGACTACTTCCAGCGCAGGGGATATCGATTCCGGGGGATTGCGTGGTATCGGTGTTCCTTCAACGTGTCCAAGAACCTCGAGGGGAAGAAGGTCTTTCTGCTCTTTGGGGGAATCGCGCCCCGTTCTCATCAGGTCTGGGTCAACGCGGAGCTCTTCACAAAGCCGTGTGACAGCGAAGAGAAGGGCGGTGTTCTCATCGTTGACTTCACGAGGCAAGTCGTCCATGGGAAACGTAACACCGTCGTCCTTCCCATAATCTCAAGAGATGGCAAGCCCGCGGGGATCTACAAGTCCGTCAAGCTCGCGATTCTGAAGTCCCCCGGCAAGGATCGCTGATAGGAATGAAGTATCGCTCCATCTCATCGGGCCTTTCCATCGGGCCTAGTGTGGATGCAGCCGTCATCGGTGGGTTGGGGGCCAGGTGTCGGTCTACCGGTGGTGTGGTGGTCCAGCGATCTTTATGACTCCTGAAGTGGTCCAGGGATCTTTATGATCTCGATCCCTCGCCGTAGCGTGCCGTCGAAAGTAACAAATGGTTGCAAATTGCAGTCCCGAACGGCTGAGCGAAAGCTCGATCCCGGAAAGTGTGGGACCGAAAGACGCCGAGTGGGTAGACTTAGCACACGATCACCGCTAAGCGACACCAGGCTGGATGGGTTACGCTGCCCGACTTGACGTGTGACGGCCAGCCCCTGGGAAGTGGGATTCTTGGAGGTTTATGCACAGCCATTGTCTCTCCGGTGTTCTCCTGGGAACCTTAGCCGAGAAACACGATAACATTCAAACTATTAACGGTTTGATTCTGGTCGAGGCCAACACAAAAATCGCTGGATCAGCACAGTAGTAATAAATTGGACTTCAAGTACTTGGATAAAGCACAAAAGACTCTTACGTCGTACTAAAGATACCTCGGACTTTAGTACGAGGAGTAGTCATTTTCGCTGCTAGCCCTGGGGTTTTGGTTTCATATCGATGCTTCCTTTGAAGCGGGAACCGTCTTCCAGGTTGACTCGAGGTGCACGGATGTTCCCTTGGACGTTACCCGATTGACGGATGACGACCTTTTCCAGTCCGACCAGATTGCCTTGGACCTCCCCTTCGACACTAATGGTCTTGACACAAATGTCAGAATGGGGTATCCACTGGACTCAGGTAACCCCAACATCTTGTGGTTGGGCTCACGGGGCCTCGGCGTCCCAGTCGGCGACGATCGATCGATACGGCGTTGGGTCCACGGCGACTGCCTGCTGCACAAGGCGGTAGAAGAGTTTTCCCCGGCTGCGTGAGTTGCGCCGGTTGAAGCGGAACACAAACTCGTCGAGGTAGTAGTCCAGATGCTCGTGGCCAACCGCGCCTTGGTGTGTGCCCAGCAGCCAGCGCTTGAGCAACGAGATCGCTTGGTGCACCCTCGGCAATAATTCCGAGGCCTGCTTGCGGCGGCCCGACAGAAAGACGATGCGATGCTGGTAGCCCTTCTTCTCCAGCGGCTCGTAGCCCAGCCAGCCGTCGGTGTGCACCAAGCTTCCCGGCTCGACCGACTCCTCCACGAAGGGCATCAAACTGGTCGCCGATGCGTTCCGCAAGCGCTGCATGCGGATCCGTCCTAGCCCGCGGCCTCTCTCTTCCTCGGCTATTGAAATCAAGTCTTTACGCTCGGTCTGCCGGCCGCTCACACCCTTTTCCTCAGCGCCCCAATAGGTCTCATCGACCTCGACTACGCCCGCCAATCGCTCCCGCCCCGGACGCACCATCGTTCGCCGCAGCTTGTGCATCCAGGTCCACGCAGTTTGATAGCTGCCCAACCCGAGAACGCGCTGCAGACCCAGCGCGCTGACCCCGTTCTTTTGCGAAGTGACGTGCCAGATCGCCCGGAACCACAGCCGCAGCGGCTTACGTGTGTCTTGGAAGATCGTGCCCGAGGCCACCGACGTCTGCCGCCCGCAGCGAGCGCATTCGAACCACACTTTGCGCACCGGCCAAGCCCGCTCATGCCCGCATCCCGGACAGCGGAAACCCTTCGGCCAGCGCAACGCGGACAGATAGTCGCGACAGGCCTCTTCGCTGGCGAAGCGTACCTCGAACTCGAGCAGGTCGCGTGGATAATCCTCCACGAAGGCACATACTACATCTTGGGGTCACCTGAGTAAAGTGGATATCACATTGTCAGCATTAATCCGCCCATTCTTACCGACGGTGACGTTGTGCTTGCTTAGATCCACCGTTGTCCCCCCGAAAAACTCCGTCCAACCGGTAAGGAAGCACACAGGCACAGGTTGCATAATTTGAATGATCTCCCTCGGCAAGCACGACGAACCACGGTGAAGAACCACTGGACAGGCGTTTACTCGGCGCCTGAAGAAGTCCCCAGGCAGACCTCGCCTGCATTCGACAGATGTTGGGAGGGAATGAATCGGTTGTGACCTGAGTCTTACGCTGCCACCCGTTCGTAGCGATGGTGAAGCCCACCGCAGATGGGAAACGAGATCAGCGTGAATGGCTCAGATACGTTCGGCTTCTTAGTGGCAACGGGTGTGTCATCGCTTCACCGTCGCCGGCTGCATCAGATGTGCCACCTGGTACCATTCATCCCAGATCCTGGACAGCAACACCCAAAGAAGTCTGAAAGCAGGGGTAAATCTGGGTCTCGGCCGATCCTTTTCCACGATCCGACGCTTGCACACGGCCAACTGACTCTCTGTCGGCAAGACTCGCGCCGCCAAAGTTGCCCGTAAGCTGAAGCCGATAGAATAAGTATAGACGAATCCGGCAGCTTGCTTGAGGTCAGAAATTGTCCTGAGGATGATCTGCAACAGGCAACGAACCTCTCTCATGTCCGCAGGATACGAGGCCTTGCGTTTCCGCCTCAAGATTTTCGTAAGTCATTGCTGTACAGGCCGGACGGGATTGTGACCTGCCCCCACGAACGAGTCCACCCTCTAAGTTAGACTCGGAGCCATTTGAAGTGCCCTGCACGGGATAGAACTGAACTCCTGAGACCTAGGTAGTTTGGCCTCTGGTGCCGGCGGCCGATAGGCCAAGGCGCTGTGAGGCCGGATCTGATTGTAATCCCTTCGCCAGCGTTCTACCAACACCTTGGCTTCCCCAAGCGTGTCGAAGATCTCCATGTTCAGCAGCTCATACCGTAGTTTCCCGTTGAAACTCTCAATGTACCCATTCTCCCAGGGGCTATCCGGCTCGATGTACAAGGTCCTTACCCCAACAGCCTGCAGCCAGTCCCGGACCGCCTGTGCCGTAAACTCTGATCCGTTATCGGACCGGATAAACTCAGGCACTCCCCGATCAACGAATAACTCCGCCAACCGGTCCAACACGTCTTGGTGATTCATCTGCCGTTTCACATCAATGGCGAGGCACTCTCTGGTGTACTCATCCAGGATCGTCAATAGCCGAAAGGCTCGCCCATCATGGGTCCGTTCATGCACGAAATCATAGCTCCAGACGTGGTTTTTGCGAGCCGCTCGTAACCGAACACAGGAACCGTCATTAAGCCACAGTCTCCTTCGTTTCGGCTGTCTGGACGGGACTTTCAGCCCTTCTTGTCTCCACAGCCTCTCCACCCGCTTAGGATTCACCTTCCACCCTTCCCCATGAAGTATCGCCGTGACCCGCCGGTAGCCATAACGCCCGTATTGCGTAGCCAACTCCACCATCCGGGCCACCAATCGGGCCTCATCATCGGGAATTTGCCTTTCCCTTCGCTGGGTCGATCGAACCTGTCCCAGCACTTGGCAGGCCCGACGTTCGGAGACTCGCTCTGCTCCTAATCGCTCTCGTACCCACATCACCGCTCGTCTCCTGTTCGCCGGGCCTAGAAGTTTCCCGAGGACACTTCCTTCAGGATCTGCTTGTCCAAAGACAGATCCGCCACCAGCTTCTTCAACCGGGTATTCTCCTTCTCCAACACCTTCAACCTCTTGGCCTGGTCCAACCGGAGCCCTCCATACTCTTTGCGCCACCGGTAGTAGGTCTGCTCGCTCACCCCCATCTGCTTCGACACCTGTCCCACCCTCTGTCCTTGGGCCAGACCCACCTCTGCCTCACGCAGCTTCATGATGATCTGTTCTGCCCTAAACCGCTTCCCTGCCATCCTTGCCTCCTTCCTAAACCGGAAATCCTAACATTCAAACTGGACTCGTTTTAGGGGCTAATGGGCAAGCGAAGAAAAAGAGCAGTGCCCTATGATGTTGGCTATGCGAAGGGGAATGGTTAGAGCCTTTGCTGAGGCCTATCCCGAGACAATGGGTAAGAATCTCGATCTCCTAACCTGCACAGACTTAGACGCACGCAGGGTTGACGTGCGATTCGAATGGCGTCGCGATTACAACATCGACACCTGGGAAGAAGGCTACAGTCACCCCAAAGTCAAGCAGCTCATCAAGAAGATGTTCTCTGATGATCGTCGGGGCAATCCATAGCTTTTTCCACAGATCGTCAGGACCTACCTAGACTGTACCTGAGTTACCTCACAAATTCAGCGAGTTACATCTTAAGGGTCGGGACAGCCTCGCTTCCCGGACTGATAGCGCTGGCTTCTTACCTCAATGGAGGTACTTTCCCGAGCAATGAGACAGAGAGTTACGGTCTCTATTAGGCTCAGATGGATGCTTGCTCTGGGGAGGAATCTGATGAATAGAACTGTGACTCAAGTCTTGAACCGCTTAGAAAACGCTAGACGTAGCGGCAAAGGATGGACAAGTCGTTGTCCTGGCCACGATGATCGACATAACAGTTTGAGTATTGGAGAGGGCGACGATGGGCGCGTGCTTCTCTGCTGCCATGCTGGCTGCTCTGCTGGCGATTTCGTCAGCAAGATTGGTCTCACCATGGCTGATTTGTTTGAGCAGCCCAAAGGTGTCTCCTGGTATTAGAGTTATGGAGCTTTCCAGATGACCTTCCCTTCCTTATCAAAAAGGACCAGGGAGGAAACGGCTCTGATTTCGGTGGAGCCGGTGCTAGGATGTTTTAGTCCAGTGTCCTGTTTGATTAATTATTGTCAATGGTTGTCGGCCCTAAACGCCCTTAGCGTTGTTTTTCCACCTTGCCCTACGCCCAATATTAGACTCATTTATGGGGTGCTTTCGGATGACTCGAACCGAAAACTCACTGGACTGCTCAACCTTTTCCCGCAGGTCAAGTCTCAGCTAGAAAAGGAAGAGCATAGAATCGATGAGTTCCGCCCCTTTCGGGATCCATCGGTTGTCCTCGGTTCTACCTACGGCTGACGTTGCAGTCTATTGAAGGCCGTCCCTGTTGGGGCTCCGATTCACGTCCTGGCGAGCCGACTCAGATTGAGTCGGCTCGCCAGGGGGCTTAATTTTCAGGAGGATCGGCTCACCAGCGAATTCATTTTGAGATGGCGAGCGCGTCTCCACCTTGCCAGCCACATAGAGCCATCGCTGTATTGGCTGGGCTGTTGGCAAGGCACTGATCAGAAATGTGTTGCTGTTCTCCTGTTCGGTGATCAGGACACCGTTGAGCCCGAGGGCCGGGATGTCGAGGTCGGGGGCCAGGTTGCGAACTAGGACCGGCACACGACCTTCAAAGCCATTTTGGCGTCGAATCTTCACAGTGATCTGGGCTTCGCCTCCTGGTCTCAGCACCACCTCCCGACTTTCCGTGATCATGATGATATCTGATGGTGGCATTAGCGCGATAAAGTTTAGCTCATCACCGGGGTTGGCCCAGTGGACCACCTCGCGACCGCCGATCTTGGCCGACCCCTTAATCCTAAATGCCACCGGGCGGTCCAGTCTAGCATTCGCATCAGCGCTCAGGATCAAGGTGGTGGTGTGCTCACCCGCAAGGATAACCGCCTCGGTAGCGTGCAAACTTTTTGGCAAGTCTTCGACGATGATCTTTATCGGGTCTTCGAAATCATCCTCGCGAAAAGCAAGGACATTCACCAGGACCCGCCCGCCGACAGGAATGTTCGGATTGGGAGGATCCAGGCTCAAGTTGAAGTTAGGCCTTGGAGGCCGAAGGGTAAGCCGGTAGCTGTGATGATTACCTCCGGAGCCTAGAACATCACCAATCCGAACAATGTATTCCGAGTCGGTTGGAGCCGTGAATTCCAGCCTCGAATCCTTTCCATAGCCGGCTCCCCCGTCGTTGTTCGAATAGGGTAGGGAAACTAGTGGGAGGCCGTTGCTAGAAAAGGGCTTGCCCGGGTCGTGAATTTCTACCTTGTAAACAGGCTTGTGGTTGGCGTGAACTTCGGGTGAGGTGCCGAAAAACGCCAGTCGTTGTCCTCGAGCCAAAAAGTTTAGAGAGCTGGCTTGGACTGGGGGGAAGGACTCGAACAAAACGTCTTCGTCTGGTCCTCGGGGCAGGCGCGCCACGCGGTTGATCTCCCCGCCGATCATGAGATAGTCACCAACACCGAAGGCTTGCCACGACTGTATCCGGATTCCGGGTGTAATCGAATCAAAGTCCCGCAGCGTGACGTGGGTTTCGGCTACCGCCCGAACCAATGCCCGCTCAATCGGTTGACCGTTTACATCCAACACTTCAATCTGCGAGTCCAGGGCGGAGCCCAACTGGTCGGCCTTAACCTCCAAAATCAACCTTTGTCTCTTATTTGCATGGAATCGAAAATAGTTCGCAACCGGGCCCTGCCCGACTGGCACCGCAATGTGCCCGTTAACCGTAACGGGTGTCGAGATCAGCTGGGCAGTTTCCGGCGATGTATTCGCACCTGTGGAGTCAACTTCTGGATAGTCTCCCAGGTCAAGTTTGATTTCGTTGAAGCTCTTGCCGAAAGGAGTTTCTGGTCGGAGACGGAGAGTATGTTCGTCTTCCGGGGAGGGCTGGCCGTGCAAGGTAACCTTCTGTCTACCGAGGTTGAACCCCTGAACGGAAATCTCAACCGTGTCCCCCCGACGCAACCCCAGCGGGTAGGTCGACATCACCAAGGGTACGGAACCAATCTTAATGCGGTAGAAGTGCTTTTCACTGCCGTTCTTCTCGTAGTCTGACACTCGGACCCAATAGGTGCCAGCCTCTTTGAAACGATATGAAAATGCGTAGGTTTCGTGGGAGGAGTTCTTAAACTCGCGCAACACGGAGTGATCGGAGGAAAGGATTGCGATGACCGGCTTGAGCGCTGATCCCAACACCCGAGCGCTCTCCTGGAAAGTGAACTCATCGCCCGCTTGGACGGACAGCCGGTAGTAGTCCTTGTCACCGGGGCGTGAGATGGTGCCTGCCAAAATGGCCGGTACCAGGGTCTTGGTCGCATGCTGGAGTCTGTCATTGGGCTCCGTATCTACCCGTTCCGTATAGTTGGGCTCGACTAAGACCTTGCCCTCCGGGCTGCTTCCTAGAGGTGTGTGTAAGCGGAAACGGACCAAGCCGACCTCGGCTTTTGAATTCACCTCTACCGCGAAGATGACCTGGTGTCTCGGCGGTAGCGGGCCTAAATCGATGGTCGAAGGCAAGCCACCTTCACTCAATTTCTCCGGTTCAGGAAGGTCCGGTAACTCTTTGATCGCCACTATGCGGGCCTCAAGGCCAAATTCGCTGAAATAGATGCCGCTTGTGCCACCTAGATTGTAACCCTCGACGGTCAACTGAGTAGTGATTCCACGCGTCAACCCGAGCGGTGTAATCGTGTTAATGATTGGCGGGGTGGTGCGGTTATTGGTGAGATAATCGACGGCGGATCCGGCCCAAACAGAATGGAAAACCACGCTTGCCAAAATGGCGGACCCGACTGCTTTTCTCATCCTAGTTACCTCGCGACGCTCAGAAGTTTCAAGCGCTCCTTGTAGTCGGTAGTTTCGTAAATGCTGAGCGAACCATCAAAGCGACCAGCGGCAAAGCCGCTGCCGTCAGGTGAAAATTCGAGCGACATCACCCAGTCCGGCTGATTCGTAATAGTCCAGATCTCACTCAGGGTGGCAGCCTGAAAGACCTTGATCGTGTTGTCCGCCTCGGCGGACAACACGATCAAGGTCTTGCTATCTGGCGAGTAGGCTAGCCGAAGAATGGAGGCCTGGTGGGCAATCAACGACTCGATCAGCTTGCCAGAAACTTTCCCTAACTCCCAGACGCGGATGGTGCGATCGACGCCACCCGCGGCCACCAATTTCCCTGAAGGATGAAGAGCGATCGAATTGATCCCGCCCAGGGGATCTCGAAGGGAAAAGAGACGCTTGCCCGTCGCCGGGTCCCAGATCTTGACACTTCGGTCGGCCGATCCTGAAATCAAGCGGCTACCATCCGAAGTAAATGCCAAGGTATACACTGCATCGATATGACCGGTGAGTGTGCGCAGTTCTTGGCCAGAGTCTACATCCCAAAATTTGATCAATTGGTCATAGCTGGACGTTGCCAGAACTTTTTTGCCCGGCGAGAAGGCGACTGCGTAGATGGCATCGTCGTGACCTTCGATCGTCTGTAAGAGCTGACCGGACTCAATCTCCCAAATCTTGATTTCTCCCTTGCGCGCGGGCGGACCTCCGCCAGCCGCTAACAGGCTTCCATCTCGGGAAAATGCCACTGACCGAGCAATCTGGGCTAGGCCGGTCAACGTTGTCAGGGTTTTCCCACTGGCAGGATCGACCAGTTTCACGTTCTGAAAGCCGCCCAGCGCCAGTGTTTTGTTGTCGGGAGAATAGCTCAACGAGAAGATCTGGGAATTCACTAGGGTCGTTGACTTATTTTTTTCGATTCTCTGTGCATCCACGGATATAATGGATACGATTTCCTCAGCTCGGGGCGGGACCGCCCCATCGTCGATCCGCTTCTTGATGAGTGCCATTTCTTGTCTGGGGAGCACCTCCTCGCTTAAAGGCATTCTCGGCTCAATCTCACCGTTGAGGATTAAGTAAAGGCGGCTTTCTTCGCTTTTTCCTGGAACGATGATCTTGCCATGGTTGCCGCCGGCTTCGAGCCCATCAAAGGTGTCCAGAACCAGACCGCCCATCTTGACATTGCCGGCATGACAGCTCACGCACTTGGCTGCTAGGATGGGAGCGATTTCCTCAACGAAAAAAGACATTTTCTGCGCGTAGAGCCAGTTCCCTAAGAACAAAAACAGGATCATGGCCAACGGCATCTGCACGGCTGGCACCTCTTCAATGGTTGAACAAAAACTCTTTCTTTGTTAACAGAGCCCACATCATGTCTTCCAGTGCCTGACGCCGGGCATCGAGTTTGGCCTCGGCCGGTCCTGTTTTTTGCCGTGACTGTTTCAAAGCTGTCACAATGGCTTGCTTCTCCGAATCGGTAGGATAGCGGCTGAATGCGGAGAGGAACACGTGATCCAAAATGCGGCTGTCGGACAACCCTAGCTTTAATAACACGGCTGGAGTGCTGTTGGCAGCGCTCAGCTTTTCATTCAGTGTGCTTCCATTAATGATATGGAGGGCCTCTGTGCGATGCTTGGATCCGAAGTGCGCTCTCCCACGTCACAGACGATACGCTTTGGGCGTCCAAAAGAATCCAGGAATTGCGATTTTACCCGCACGTCTGGTAACTGCATAGCTCGAGTTCCCGGCGGATACCCACCGAAGTCCGTCGGCACGCCAGTCACTTGTGACATGGCGTCAAGGATAACTTCTGCCGGTAAGCGTTTCACAACGTACTTCGAACAGTACCGGTTGTCGTTAGCGTTGGTGGTGTTCGGCTCCGAAGAAAGCTGATACGTGCCAGAATTCATGATGGTCCGGATCAGCCGCTTCACGTTAAAATGATGATCCACAAAGTCTTGTACCAAAAAGTTGAAGAGATCCTCATTTGAAGCTGGGTTTGTAGCCCGCAAGTCGTCAACCGGATGAACTATTCCCTTGGCGAAAAAGTTACCCCAGATGCGGTTGACAATGTTGCGAGCGAAATACGGATTCTCCGGATTAGTGAGCCACTTCGCGAAGTGAAGTCTACGGTCAACAGCGGCATCGACTGGGATAGGTTCCCCGTCGAGGGGCGTCGGATCCAAAGGATGTAATAGCCGCGGATGATTAATGTTGCCGGAGACCTTAGTGTAAACGATCATGTCTCCCGGTTCGGGTCCGTTTTTCAGACCGATACGGGTAAAGAGATTAGCCAGTTGGTAGTATTGTGTCTGGGTCCATTTTTCAAGTGGGTGGTTGTGGCAGCGGGCGCAGGTCAGGCGCTGGCCAATGAAGGCTTGGGTGGTGTTTTCCGTGAGATCGATCACGTTTTTGTGCAGAACAAAATAATTCAGCGCGCCATTGTCTCGTGAGCTGCCTGTCGAAAGGAATATTTGGCGGACAAACTTGTCCCACGGCTCATTCTGTCCTACGTTGTCACGGATCCAGTTGTAGAAGTCCCACATAGCCGTCTTGGGTAACTTCTTACTGGAAACGAGCAACAGATCCGACCACTTGTAGGTCCAGTAATCCACGAATTCTTCGCGATCGAGCAGTCGATCGACTAGTTGTACACGTTTATCCGGGGACGGATCAGCGAGAAATTCTTCCACTTCTTTAGCGATTGGAAGAATCCCGATGGCATCCAGGTAAGCTCGACGAATAAATTCCGAATCCGTGGTGAGGCGGGATGGGGCCAGCCTGAGCTTCTTGAGCTTTGCCAACACAAAGTCATCGATCTCGTTATTGCGTGTAAAATCGGAGTAGTGTTTTTCGCTCACCGGGTTCGGGTAAAGAACCAAAAGCCGGGAATAAAGGACTTGGTTGGAGTACCAGACAGTGATTGCCACCTCTCCGTGACCGCTCATCTTGACCAGACCGGTCTGATCGACATGAGCGATAGCAGAATCTGTGGAAGCGTACTTTGCCCAGCGAGTCACATCCGCCAGAGTTCCGTCGGAGTACTTGGCGCGCACCACAATCCGCTGCTCAGCTCCCGGCTGCAAAGTGGCCTCTCTCGGGTAGATATCCAGACCCAGCACTATCGGATCATCGGGGCTGGGAGGAGAGGCACCCGAAGCAATCCACTCGGCAATGACGCGATACTCTAGGGAGTCGGACTCGATGCGCCGGCCGCCACCGTGGGGGATCATCAGGGTTGGCTTGAGGAGCACCAGGCTAGACTCCGGATCCGCCAGTACCACACGACGGGCGACAGCCTCCCGCGTGAGTGTCTTGTGATCTGCCTCGGGATCGTAGCCACGTAGCGTCAGTTTGAATCCGTTCTTACCGGCCAATGCACCGTGGCATGCTCCCTGATTACAGCCCTGCTTGGTGAGGATCGGGATCACATGCGTGCGAAAGCTCCAGGTGAAGGGCTCTTCCGCTCCTCTGACCTGGACTTCGACTCTGGCCTCCGCGCCATCGGCTGTGGCGATAATGAAGGCCGCGCCATCGGATACGGGGCGCACTAGTCCATTCTCATTGACTTTGGCAATGTGTGGGTTCGAGGAAGTCCATTTGACACGGGTTGTCCAGTCTTGCTGGTAGCCATCGGACACGGCCTGAGCCAATAGTGACTGGCGCGCTTCGGGAGTGTTGAGTTTAACATGGCCTGGCAGAATAGTTAACTTGGCCGCTGAAGGTGCCGCATGCAGACTTCCCACGCAAGCTAGAAACACTGCGAGTCTGGGTACTCGGGTGAAGCTTCCCTTCAAAGCAGGTAGGGAAGGAAGTGGTAAGGATTGGCACATCATCCGCATGATTAGTCTTCGCCCCTACCCCGTCCACTGGCCCCTGTCTGTCCACTTCTGTCTCGTGCCCACGGGAGTTCTGGCCAACAACCGGGCCATTGTGGCTGTTAACACAAGCTTTACGTAAACAGGTCGTAAATCGGCTCCGTTCCGCTATCCACGATCAGAACCGGGCGGCCTTGGGCGCCCGGCAGTTCGGTTTCGAGATCAATCCCCAGCGCGTGGTACACGGTGGCGGCAATCTCCGCCGGCGATATCGGACGATCCTTGGGAAGCAGCTCCCAGCGCATCAGAGGATCCGATCACCTGACCCCCTTGAATGCCCCCTCCCGCCATGATGCTTGTCCACACCTGTGGCCAGTGGTCGCGTCCACCTGCCGGATTGATCTTCGGAGTACGACCGAATTCGCCCAAGGCAAGGACCAGGGTGTTGTCGAGCATGCCACGATCGCTTAGATCCTCGATCAGCGAGGTAAAGGCATTGTCGAACATTGGGCCCACCAGGTCCCGGTAGGCTTCGATGGGACTGAACGGAGGAGAGCCATGGATGTCCCAAGTAATCTCGTCAAATACGGTCTCAAACATGTTGACTGTCACAAACCGGGTGCCGGCCTCGAGTAACCGCCGTGCTAGCAAGCAGCTCTGACCGAAACGGTTAATACCATACTTGTTGCGAACTTGGTCCTCCTCGCGATTGAGATCGAATGCCTGGCGGGCCTTGGTTGATGTCATCAGGGTGTAGGCCTGATGGAAGGTCGAATCGAGCAGTCTGGCGTCCTGTGACACCTCGAACTTGCTAACTGTTTTATCGACCAGGGAGCGCCAGTCTCTGCGACGATCCACGCGCAGGGCTGACATATACTCGGGTGGAAGCATGTCGGGAACTTTAAAACTCGGTGCCGAAGGATCAGCGTTGAGCACGAACGGATCATGATTCTTGCCCAGGTACCCCGCGTTCTGACCGTGAGGCATGTTTCCTCCCGTGGGGCCGATGTTCACCGGCAGCAGCACATGCGGCGGGACATCTCCCTTGCGGCCAAGCAGATAGGATTGCACACAACCAAAATGGGGATGCTCAACACCACCCTGGAACAGTCGACCGGTCTGCATCATCTGATGGCCAGTGTCATGCACTGCGGCGGCTGTGTGATAGCAACTCCGCAACAAGGCGTATTTGTCCGCCATCTTGGCCATACGAGGGAAGATCTCAGCAATCTCGATACCCGGCACGTTGGTCTTGATTGGTCTGTGCGGTCCGCGGATCTCGACCGGGGCTTCCGGTTTCAGATCCCAGGTGTCGAGCTGCGAAGGTCCGCCAACCAGCATCATCAAGACACAGTTCATCTCCTTCGCTTTCTCGCGAACAGCCCCGCGGGCTTTCAGGTCGAAGAACTGAGGCAATCCGAACCCCAGCAAGGCCAGAGATCCGGCGTGCAAAAAATCACGCCGCCGCAAACCATCACAGAACTGAACGGGACGATCGGCATCGAGTCGAATCATGGCAGCTCTCTTCTGGCAAGGGAAAGTGTAAGACAAACCATTGTATACGCTCCGTCGCAGAAATGCAGCGCATCGTGGAGGCGGAGGCGACAAAAATATTGGATCAGGGCCGATTGCATGCGCGAGATTCTTGTGGATTACTACCCAATCGGCAAGTATTTCCTTCAGCCATAATTGTCATCCTCTCCTTGAGTTAGCTACCTGGTTACTCAAGAACCAGGATGATCTGTAAGGACGTGCACTACCTTCAGAGGCACGCGACCGAACCCGGACTCAGAGGCGATTGAGGCTAAAAGCTCGTACAGGTGGACGAAACGCGGACGATATCTGGCTAGTCACTGCTACATCTGGGGTTCTACGCCACGGTTAACTGCTTTAGTTTGAAGAGCAAATAATGGTGGAGCTGATGGGATTCGAACCCACGACCCCCTGAATGCCATTCAGTTAACCTATTTGTTTCCCAAAGTCTTACTGGATTTCAATTAGTCTCTTAAACAATTGAAATATAGAGATTTTACCGTCAATGAATGGTACCATGTCGTTTCAGAAGAAGTCACTAAATCCCGTGCTTAGTGGAATCAATAGGGCACCAAAATGAAATTGGGGCGAAAGTTAGAGGGCTGAGATGTCAACTGCAAATCTGACAGACAGGCTGGTGAAGAGCCTGAAAACGAAAGGATCCATGGAGGAATTTTGGGATTTGTCCTTTCCAGGTTCTTTTGGAATCCGAGTGATGAATAGCGGTCGAAAGACGTTTGTCTTCATGTACAGGAATGGCAGTCGACGGCCCAAGATGAAGCTGGGAACCTACCCCGCAATCAGTCTTGCTGAGGCTAGACAGAAGGCATTTGAGCTTCTCGGAGCAGTACAACGAGGAGAAGATCCGGCAAGTGAACGCAAACAAAAACACAATGCCGGCACATTTGAAGAGTTGGCTGAATTGTATTTAGAGAGGCATGCCAGACCACACAAGAAACCCTCCAGCGTCAGGGAAGACACCCGGATCTTGAACACCTACTTATTGCCAGCTTGGGGACGGCGGAAATTCGAGTCGTTCACCCGGTCCGATGTGATACGGCTATTGGATGAAATTAAGTTCAAACGTGACGCACCGATTATGGCTAACCGGGTCAAGGCGTTGGCATCCACGATTTTCAATTTCGCGTCGAGAAAAGCCCTGGTGCCAGAGACATTTGCGAATCCTTGCGCCAATGTCGAGCAACCGACGAAAGAGACCAGCCGTGACCGCGTGCTGAGCGACGATGAAATCCGGGGGCTTTGGGAGGACCTGGGGAACCGAGCGGAACCCACCGCTTCTATCTACCGGCTCGTACTGTTGACCGGCCAGAGGCCGGGCGAAGTGAAGGCCATGCAGTGGCGCGACATGGACGGCGAGAACATCTGGACCATCCCAGCCACCGAGACAAAGAACAAGCGGGAACACAAGGTCCCTCTGTCATCCCAGGCCCTGGCCATCATCGAGAAGCTGCGCCCAGTGACGGGGGATATAGACTATGTATTTGCATCACCTCACACCGGGCACATCCAATGGCTACAAAAGATGACTCAACGGATTCAGCAAAGCACGGGATTCCATTTTCGGCCCCACGACTTGCGCCGGACCTGCGCAACCAACTTAAGCAAGCTCGGCGTCGATGATGTCACTATTGCCAAAATTCTGAACCACTCATGGCCGCAGCGCCACATGACAGCTGTATACAACCGTTGGGATAGGCTGCCCGAGATGAAGCAGGCACTTGAACGATGGGGGCAACAGGTGGAGCGGATCGTAAAGGGCAAGGATGCTGAGACGAGTGTGGAGTTTGAGCACGATGTCGGCCTGAAAGAAGAGGTGGAGCCCGTATAGAAGAGTCGGAAAACAAGGGCTCCGACCACGTTCCGCATCGATTTCACGAAAAATTCGTGGACGACTCTTCTCAAAACGGTGACATCTTCGGGCGATGTCATTTCTTACCGGTCTGATTGCGAACTATTGCCCTATAGGTGGTAAGAGCCCTACCGAACTCGCTTCGTCCCAATTGTTCTGCCTCGCCAGCTAACGTCTTTTCAAGATCACACAGAAATTTTGTGAGGCCGCTCGATTCCAACGTTTGTCGGATTCCCGTGACTAGCGCATCCATCCCCTGGGAAAGTCCCCCTAATGCATTCTCAAACTGCCTAAAGGGAAAAGCCTTTTCGGCATCGCGATACTTTTTGTAATAGCGTTTCACCGAACTGTCAGACAAGTGCAGTTCATCTGCCACTTGGCCCACCGCCTTTTCATAACTCCATCCGTCATCCCGAAGCTGGTTTACGCGGGCACCAACAGCTATTTGCTCCCACAGATCTTTATTGGATGTACTCGGGCGTCCTCTTTTTCTTGTGAGTGAAAGAGCCTTTTGGGGATCGGCTCCAGACTCTATGTCTGTCAAAGCCTGTTTTAGCCATTTGGCTGACTTCGGATCTTTCTCTTTCAGAGTGCTGGCTATGTGGCGCAAGTGGACGAGTCCTTCCGGTTCACTATTTCGAATACGGAGCCCAATCCAATAATCAAGAACGGACCGAGAATCTTGTCTCAAAAACCCTCCTATTTATTGAGCGTGATTTCACTCAAGCCCCATTTTAACCTGGAAGTATGAGAAAAACATCCAATCAACTGGGACGCCATTCACTGATCACGGACAAGCAAGCTGCCCTCTATCTGGCCATTTCTGAAAATTGGCTCCGGCAGGCTCGTATGGACCGTAACCGCGAGCAAGCGCTGGGTCCACCGTTCATCCGTATCGGGCGTGCCGTCCGTTACCGGATCTCAGATTTAGATGAGTGGTTGGAAAATCGGCTGGTGCGATCATGACTACAACCCGGCTCATCAACGAAAAACAAGTTCTTGCTCTCATTGGTTTGAGCCGCAGCACGCTTTGGAGGCTGGAACAGAGTGGCCAATTCCCAAGCCGTCTGCAGGTCTCCACGAGAGCCGTTCGTTGGAACCTAGCTGAAGTCCTGGAGTGGATTGAATCTCGCCAGCGCGTCAACCACAAACCTGCGACATGAGCACTGCAGGAGAAATCGTTCGGGCACTCGGGGGCCGGTGGAACCAGGACAGCGGCATGTGCCGCTGTCCGGCACACGAGGACCGCAACCCGAGTCTGAGCGTGAAACAGCGCAACGGAAGGGTTCTGGTCCATTGCCATGCCGGATGTCCGCAGGATGCCGTCCTGGATGCGCTCGCAGCCCAGGGTCTGGATATTCTGCGTTCCAACGACGTCAACAGCGATGGCCATATCAGCGACTATCGCCATCCCGAACTCGGCAAGCCGTCGTACGTCTGGCCTTACTATGCCGCTGCGGGAAAACTGATCGGCTACGTGGCCCGGTTCGAAACCGGGGATGGTAAGCAATTCCGGCCCCTGGTTCTCAAAGACGGCCGCTGGAGGGCGCAAGGGCTGCCTGAGCCGCGTCCACTGTTTAATCTGCCCACCATCCTTCAACGTCAAGATGCGTTGGTCCTGGTCTGTGAAGGTGAAAAGGCGGCAGTGGCCGCATCGAAGCGGTTTCCCCACGTCGTGGCCACGACTTCGATGCACGGCGCGCAATCGCCCCACAAGACCGCCTGGTCGCCGCTTAAGGATAGAAGTGTGACGGTGTGGCCGGATCACGACAAAGCCGGATCGGACTTCGCGAAGAAGGCGGCAAAACTCGCCCAAGACGCCGGTGCCTCTTCGGTGCGAATCGTGAAGCTTCCGGCTGGGTTGCCTGAAGGTTGGGACCTGGCGGACGATCCACCCTCCAGACTCGATTTGGGTAAAGTGCTGGCGGATGCTCCTGAATGTGAGACTTCCGATGCCGATAGCCCTGATGAGCAGGCAGTGACTCGCCTGGTCGCCCTTTCGCTGCTGGAATATGACCGCTGCCGACAAGAGGAGGCGGATCGCCTGGGTGTCCGCATGAAGACGCTGGATGATGCTGTGGAGGCGGCGCGGAAGGAACCGAAGGGCAACGATGGTCTGCAAGGCAGGGCGATTGTATGGCCCGAGACGGAGCGTTGGACCGAGCCCGTCGATGGCGCTGCGTTGCTCACCGATCTTTCGTCTCTGATCGGGCGCTACGTGTCCATGCCGGCGCACGTGGCCGACACGGTGGCGCTTTGGAGCATAGCCACCTGGCTGCATGAGCACTTGGAAGTCTCGACGTTTTTTAACGTCACGTCAGCGACCAAGCGGTGCGGCAAGTCGCTTCTCTTTGAAGTCATTGCGGAGTTGGTTTACCGGCCTATGCCCTTGAGTGGAGGCGTCAGCCCGGCGGCACTGTTTCGCATCATCGAAAAGTGTTCTCCGACCCTTCTACTTGATGAGGCAGACACGTATTTTGCTGAAGCCACCGAGCTGCGCGGAGTGGTGAATGGATCACAACGGCGCGAACTCGCCTATGTCTTGCGCTGCGTTGGGGAAGACCATGAACCGCGCCGTTTCACAACCTGGTGTCCAAAAGCGATATCCGGAATCGGCAACTTGCCCGACACGGTGATCGACCGCTGCGTGATGGTTCGCCTTGAGCGGCGGTCTCCGGGCTTGGTACTCCCCAATTGGAGCGAACGGGACAAGGTCGCGATCGAGCAACTGCAACGACGCATTGCTCGTTGGATAGACGATGAAACGGCGCCGATCCTGAAGGAAAACCGCAGGGTCAACTTTCCGGATGGTCTCCATGATCGGGCTCGCGATGCCTGGAGGATCCTGCTGGCCATTGGCACGGTGGCCGGTGGGGAGTGGGCTGGACCGAAGGGTCGAACCTGGCGAGTATGCCAGCACATTAGCGCAGACGCCGACGAGGAGACTGGAGCCCGAGAAAATCTGCTGGCGGACCTTTGGAAGGTGTTCCGTGAGGCCGGGGATCCGGACGCTTTGCCCACCCAACACATCTTAGAGGATCTGGCCGCCATGGAAGGACGTCCCTGGTCGGAATGGCGGCAGGGCAAGAGGTTATCTCCCCGCGGTCTGGCGAGCCTGCTCAAACCGTTCAAGGTAAACCCAAAAAACATCAAGCTCCCCGGCCAAAGGGTTCTCAAGGGTTACTATCGGACACACTTGCAACCGGTTTGGGCCGCTTATCTGCCAAAAGGGGGTTCCGTATCCGCTACTGCCGCTACCAGGAAGAAACAAAAGGACTTAGAGGATTCTCTATCCGCTACCAAGTCGATGGTAGTAGCGGATACGAAAACCTGTAACCCCCTTAAAATAACCGATGTATCGGCAGTAGCGGATAGGGAGCCACTATCTCTCGACCAATACGAAGAATTTGAGGAGCGGGCGGCCATTATGGAGTATGAGTGCGGGCTGACCCGTGAGGAAGCCGAACGAGCCGCGTGGGAGAGTGTGGGGCCTAGCCCCGCAGCAAAGCTCTTTGCAAGAGACACAAACGATGGTGAGCGACTTGCCGAATAAAACCCAGAGTGGTCCGCGTCGTGGCTTCCCTCACCGAGGCTTTCGTAGAAGAAGTGCAATCGGGCGGATGGAAGAAAGGGTGCGTCAGTTGGAGGCCAACCACGTCGTTGTCTTGAATCCGGCACGGTCGAACAGCTGCACGATCTCTTGGCTATGCCCTTCGAGACCGAAACCAGCAATGATATCTGGTTGCACCCAGAGTACTGGCGGAACTGGTACCAGGATCGAAAAGTCGAGGCTGGCGCTACGTTGGTGGCAATGGTAAATCAAGGAAAGAAACAATCGCTCATGACCAAGCGAAAAGCCATTCAGGGCAAGAAGACAAAGATCGTCGTCGCCAACGATCCGGAGGACCAGAAAGGCGCACTGAAGAGCATCGGCGGCTCGCAGTCTGATTGCTGGAACAACATGCTGGCCAATCAGGCGGTACAGGCCCTGTGGTTAAAAGGCTACGATGCGGAGGAACGAGACCGTCAACTGAGCGCCACAATCGCTGTTTTGGTTGGCATCGCGCCGAAGGACGAACTGGAGGGTATGATGGCGGCCCAGCTGGTCGCCGCCCATAACGCCGCGATGGAATGCTACCCCGCGCCATGATCGCAGAGCAGACCTTCGAGGGCCGCCGCGAAAATCTCAACCAAGCGAACAAGCTCTCCCGAACGTGGGCAGCATTGCTCGATGCCCTGAACAAGCATCGGGGCAAGGGCCAGCAAAAGGTAACGGTCGAACATGTCCACGTCCACCAGGGCGGGCAGGCCGTGGTGGGAACCATCGAGCGACCGGGGGGTGGGAGGGGATGAAGAATCTGAGGAATAACCCCTTGCAAAGCAGATCGACTCAAAGCCTGGCCATGCACCTGAGCCCGCGCTGTGGAGCCCGGACCCGGAACGGGACCCTGTGCCGGTCGCCCGCGATGGCAAACGGAAGATGCCGGATGCACGGAGGCAAATCCCCGGGCGCACCGATCGGTAACACTAACGCTCGCAAGCATGGCCGCTACGGTGCCGAGGCGATTGCCGAGCGGCGAAGAGTGGCCGCGCTCATCCGGGAAATGCGGGGGCTAGTAGAGAAAGTTGACGGGCGGAAATGAGGTTCGAACCGGCCCCGAAGTACGGTTCCTTCCAGGAGCCTTTCTGCACTGATGGATTATGTGACTTCAGGTCCAGTTGCAGTGAGTGGTTTCGTGGATGGAGACGGTCACTCAGATTTGATGCCAGCGACATGAAGGACCGGTTTAGAGGGTGAGTTGAGATCGGATGGTTCAGATCTGATTCAGGTTCTCAAGGGGCGGGATACATTGGTTGGATGGTTGGGAGGATCCTAACCAGGATTATTCATGAAGCCTTTTCGGACGGGGGTGAGAGCTCCTCCCACCTGTGGATAACCTGTGCGGTACTGCTGCTCATTCTGGGGGGCTGTAGCGGCCTGGACAGGTAGGGGGGGCTGGAGTCGCGTTCTTGTGGCGGATGCGGTAACGGCGTGCGGCATCGGCCCGCTGCTGGCGTACCGCCTCCTGGGCGCACGGTTCGCACCCCTATCAGATATATCTACTTAGCATTCGATACAGGTCTTCATGATCGTATTATATCATGCCTAATTATATGACGACGTCATACAATGGAATGTGTGGCAGTTTCTATGGTGACCCGACCTTCAGGAGGATTCTGATAATGGCGAAATACGATTGGAAAGACTTGGAAGATCTCAGAGATGATTGGTTTCGCTTGTTTGGGGAGTCCATGCCCATGGGGTTCGAGATCACGCCCGAACACGTTCCGATGATGAAGGAGTGCATCAAAAAGAAGAGCCAAAAGCCGCTGGAAGAATACATCGACTCCCTGCCTGAGAATACCACATTCTGATCAAGGAGCCGCCATCTCAGCGATCATCTGCATCACAAGTTCGTACACTTTACCGTGGAATAGTTTAAGGATCTTGGAGGCGAACTCCGGCCATTGATCGAACGATCACACGACCACAGTTTGCCTGCCAAAGAAAGAATTCACCCGGATAACTCTCTTCTTCCGTGTAGCTTACTCTCATTTCACACCTCCTTTTTCCATAACTTGACACGGTATCAAAAACGACAACTTGTCGTTTTTGAGTAGGCCTCCTTCCTAAAATCGAAATCCCTAACACTTCACTTGGACTCGTTTTAGGCGGCAAGGTCAGCCCTGAAGCAAGAGAGGGGAGGGCGCGCAAAGACCGGAGAACCGTAAGCAGCTTTTGGCATTGGTTGATCCGATCTACCTGGATGCCCGTAAAGACATAAATCCAGGGACATGTCTTCAATTGGTAGTGTCTGAAAAAAGAGATATGATTGAGTGAGAGTCTAGTTCTAATCTGGTGATGTTGGATCAAAGTATCTTGCCGTCTTTTGCTTGGCCGTTGGTCATGGTCGTCCTTGGAATGGTCTTCATGTGGCTGTTCAGAGATCAGATCGGCCGGTTTATTGATCGAACCAAGAGTGTCAGCAAAGAAGGTGTCCGCGCCTACGACGAGTCGCAACTATCAGCAAAGAAGCCTGGCGCACTCACCGAGTTCTTTGAGAGTTATCACAGTTCGCTCCTCCTTGAGGTCGAGTCTGCCATCGAGAAGGATTTTCGGGATCAAGGACTTACCGATCCTACCGACGTCCGAAAAGCCCTGGTGAAGCGCCTCGCTGGGGCAGTCATCTGGGCCCAGTTTGAGGCGCTTCAAAGTTCCATCTTCGCAAGTCAAATAGAAGCCTTGATGCATCTCAACGGAGTGCCACAACCAACACCAAAAACTGACCTCGAAGCCTTCATCTACGACAAGGCCGCCACCAACTTCCCAAAATGGCACGAAAACCATACCTTTGATCAGTGGTTTGAGTTCCTGAGGGCGCAGGTGTTAGTCGTTGAGGCGGAAGCCGGGGTAAATATTTCTGTTCGTGGTCGAGAGTTCTTGAAATGGCGCATCGAGCAGGGACGTTCAGGTCCGTGGGTTGGCTAGGATATAAGTCCGGACTCGTTGGAGGTCAAGTCTTAGCGTTTTCAAGTTCCGCTTCACCTCTCTGGAACACCAGCTCACCTGATCGGCTGTTGGTTGTAGTAGTCATAACTTGATCTGACCCAAGTCGAGCGGCGGACGCTGGTGACCGTAACGATATCGGGAGCATCGCAATATGGCACGTGGAAAACCGAAGAAGGCGAAAAAGATCACAAGCACTCATTCCAATAGTGGCGCAACGACCGGCTATGAGGCCGAGCTGTGGCAGATGGCCGATGCCTTGCGCGGCTCAATGGACGCGGCCGAATACAAGCATGTCGTTCTTGGAATCATTTTTCTGAAATACATCTCCGATGCCTTCGAGGAGAGGCACGTCATCCTCGAAAGTGAAAGGGAACAAGGCGCCGATCCAGAGGACCCGGACGAGTACCGAGCCGAGAACATCTTCTGGGTGCCGCCCGAGGCCCGCTGGACACATCTCAAGGCCCAAGCAAAGCAACCCACCATCGGTCAACTCGTTGACGATGCGATGACTGGGATCGAGCGCGACAACCCGGCGATCAAGGACGTGCTGCCCAAGGATTATGCCCGCGCCGCACTCGACAAACAGAGGCTCGGCCAGATTATCGACCTCATCAGCAACATCCGGGTAGGTGATGCCGAAGCCCGATCGAAGGATGTGCTTGGCCGCGTCTATGAGTACTTCCTGTCCCAGTTCGCGAGCGCCGAGGGCAAGAAGGGCGGCGAGTTCTACACCCCCCGCTGCATCGTCAAGCTCCTGGTCGAGATGCTGGAGCCTTTTTCAGGACGGGTCTATGACCCCTGTTGCGGCTCCTCCGGCATGTTCGTGCAATCGGTCGAATTCATCCGTGCGCACGCCAGCGGCAATGGAAATGGAGGAAAATCCCCCAGGGGCACCCGGACCGATATCTCGATCTACGGTCAGGAATCGATCTACGGTCAGGAATCGAACTACACCACCTGGCGCCTTGCCAAGATGAACCTCGCGATCCGAGGCATTGAAGGACAGATCGCCCACGGCGACAGTTTCCACAACGACCGCCATCCCGACCTCAAGGCCGACTTCATCCTCGCCAATCCCCCGTTCAACATCTCCGACTGGGGCGGTGAGCGGCTCACCGATGACAAGCGCTGGCAATATGGCACTCCGCCCAAGGGCAATGCCAACTTCGCCTGGGTACAGCACATCGTTCATCACCTGGCCCCGGCCGGTACTGCTGGCTTCGTGCTCGCCAACGGCTCCATGTCATCGAGCCAGTCCGGCGAAGGCGGCATTCGCAAAAGCCTGATCGAGGCCGACCGGGTGGACTGCATGGTCGCGCTACCGGGTCAACTCTTCTACTCGACCCAGATCCCGGCCTGCCTGTGGTTTCTTGCTCGCGACCGTAAAGTGGGCAAGTTTCGTGACCGCCGAGGTGAAGTGTTTTTCATCGACGCCCGCAAGATGGGCCGGATGGTGGACCGCACACATCGCGAACTCACCGATGAAGATATCACCCGTATCGCTGATACATACCATGCCTGGCGGGGCGGGGAAGGTACGGGTGATTACGCCGACATGCCCGGCTTCTGCAAGGCAGCAGCACTGGAAGAAGTCCGCAAGCACGGCCATGTGCTGACCCCCGGGCGCTATGTCGGCGCGGAAGCCCAGGAGGACGACGACGAGCCGTTTGAGGACAAGATGAAACGGCTCGTCGTGCAGTTGAGGGAGCAGCAGGCCGAAGGCGCGAAGCTAGATGCGGCGATCGCGGAGAACCTCAAGGAGCTTGGGTTTCCGTTGCGAGGGCACGACTCATGAGACTCGACCTGACGCCACTCGATAAGGCGATTGCCCAGTTGGAGGGCGCGCTGAAGTACCACGGTTCCGACCTTGCGTCGAGTGATTCCGCTTTGAAGCTGCAACTCAGAGCTGCCGCAATCCAGGCCTTCGAGTTCACCTATGAGTTGTCGTTCAAGATGATCAAGCGCCATCTTGAGCAAGCCTCCGAAAATCCGGCACAGTTTGACGAAATGAGCTTCAACGACATCTTGCGGGAAGCCTTCCGGCGGGGACTGGTGCAGTCCGAGCTGTCAGTCTGGAAGGAGTACCGAAAACACCGTGGCACGACCAGTCATACCTACGACGAAGACAAGGCGCGGATGGTCTTCGAGAGCGTGCTGGACTTCCTACTGGAGGCTAGATACCTCCTGGATCAACTTCAGAAGAGGAACGAATCCCTTGACGCCACCGATTGACATCCGCGCTGAACATCTTCGCATCGTTCAGGACGTGTTGCGGCAACATCTGCCGAACGGAGTGAAGGTCTGGGTCTTCGGGAGCCGCGCTAGTTGGATGACGAAGGACTCGTCCGACCTGGATCTCGCCCTGGAGGGAGAGACCTGCGTGCTGCCACGAACCTTGTCCATGCTGGAAGCCGCTTTTGAGGAGTCCGATCTTCCGTTCGGAGTGGACATCGTCGACATCAGTCGAATCGGCAAGAGTTTCAGGCAGATAGTGGCGAAGCAGCGTATCCCTTTGCCGATGACCGGCTCCGACGGTGAGGATTCTGGCATCGACCTTACCGCCGGTTCCCACTTGGACATGGCAGACGGGTGGGTCCATTGCACACTTGCAGACGCCTGCAGCAACATTGACTATGGCTTAACAGCATCTGCGTCAAAAAACTCCAGCGGCTCTCGATTTCTCCGAATTACAGACATCGTTTCTGGACATCTCGACTGGAACAATGTGCCATATGTGAGTGTCGACGATGCTACCGCCAAGAAATACCGATTGCACAGTGGCGACATCGTGGTAGCGCGAACCGGAGCCTCTACCGGCGCCAGTATGTACATCAAGAAACCCCCGCCCGCCGTGTTTGCATCGTATCTGGTGCGTTTGCAGGCAAAGTCCGGATTTGATTCACGCTTTCTCGCTTACTATTTGAAGTCACCTCAATTCTGGGGGTTCATCCGTGGTGTTCTCGGAGACAAATCCGCCCAGCCAAATGCCAGTGCGTCCACGATGAGCGCCGCGCCCTTGCGTGCCCCAAGAGATAAGACCGAACAGCGTGCCATCGCTCACATCCTCGGCACCCTGGACGACAAGATCGAGTTGAACCGGCGGATGAATGAGACGCTGGAGGCGATGGCGCGGGCGCTGTTCAAGTCCTGGTTCGTCGATTTCGACCCTGTCCGCGCCAAGATGGAAGGACGCGATACTGGCCTGCCCAAGCATCTCGCCGACCTCTTCCCCGACCGGCTCGTGGACTCGGAGTTGGGTGAGATACCCGAGGGGTGGGGGGTGAAGTCACTAGAAATGATCGCACAACTCGAAAAGGCCACGGTAAAACCCGAGGATTATACAACCGAGGAATTTGAGCACTTCAGCCTTCCAGCTTACGATAGCGGGCAGTTACCAGCACTTGACCTCGGCTCGACCATCAAGAGCAACAAGACGTTGGTTCCATCTCAAGCGGTGTTGCTCTCTAAGCTAAATCCAGAAATTCAGCGTGTATGGTTGCCGGCCTCGGCAAGCTCGTGTCGACAAATATCATCAACGGAGTTTCTCGTGTTTACGCCGAAACCACCAATTGGCCGCGCGGGCCTCTATTCGCTCTTTAACACGCAATCCTTCCGTGATCTCCTCAAGGGAATGGTGACGGGAACATCGAAAAGCCATCAGCGGGTTGCGCCAAAGTCCCTTGCTATTCAAGCAATGATTGTCCCAGCTGACAGGTTGGCACATAAATTCGAGGGTCTTGCTTGGCCGGTGCTCGAACGAACGCTGCGCAACAAATCCGAGAACCACACCCTTACTGCCCTACGTGACACGTTGCTGCCCAAGCTCATTTCTGGCGAACTGCGTGTCAAGGACGCTGAGCAGATTGCACGAAGGGCCGTTGAATGAGTTCTGTATTCGATCGTTACAGTTGGCAGGCGCGGGTTCTTCCCGTTTACCTCACGGTCTCGCCGATCATTCTTGCTCTCGCGGCTATTCTGCCCCATGGCCTTGATCTGCCGTTGGGGGCTGCTACGGCCATCGTGTTTGTTCCTCTGTCATTCTTGGCCGGTCAGGTCGGTGCCGATTTTGGTAAGAATCTTGAAAAACGTCTCTGGCTACAGTGGGACGGCCCACCCACAACCCGCTTTCTGCGACACTCGAACGCCGAATTCAACCGGATCACCCGGAACCAGTTGCATACGAAGCTGCGCAGCCTTGGTCTCGATATTCCATCAGCAGACGACCAGCGGCATGACCCGCAAGCAGCGGATACCCATTGGGAAGCCTGCACCGAGGAACTCATCCGCAAAACTCGAGGCCGTAGGAGATTCCCCCTCGTTTTCAAGGGGCTCGCAGAGTACGGTTTTCGACGCAATTTACTCGGTTTAAAGCCGTTTGGATTGCCACTCTCCATCGTGGCTTTGCTCGCATGTTCGTGGAAGGTTTGGGCTAGTTGGGGTAACCAGGAGGAGGTCTCCGTGGCTGTCGGCGCGGCACTTCTTTCCCTTTCGTTGCTTGCTATCTGGATCGTTTGGGTCAGGGAGAGGACAGTCGCTATCTCCGCCAACCGATACGCTCGCTTCCTTCTGGAATCCGCACAAGAACTGGAGTAGCCAATGGCCACAATCCACTTCCTGAACGTCAATGATGGCGACTGCGCCGTGATCGAGCATAATTCTGGGCAGGTAACCGTGATCGATGTCAGCAATGCGAAGACCCCAGAATCGCTGATGGAAGCAATGTCAGCTAAGTTTGCAAAGGCAGAGCGCGGTATCACCGGCAACTTTCAGCAGAAGAAGTTCCCCGTGAACCCAATTTCCTACATGCACGATCACGGTATCAGCAGCATCTTCCGCTACATCCAGACCCATCCTGACATGGATCACATGGACGGCATCACGTCTCTGTTCGAAGCTTTTAGCCCCTTGAACTTCTGGGATACCGACAATAATAAGGAGATGCTAAATTCATCCTGGGCCGAGGCGTCCTACTCAAAGGAAGATTGGGAATTCTATACGCGTCTTAGGGATGCGAAGTCACAGCACGGCACCAAGCGACTTACCTTGCTATCTGGAGCCCGAGGGCAGTTCTACAACGTCGGGGAGGATGGATCTCAAGGGAGGGGATGGGTTACATGTCCTAGCCCCCCCACAAGACCTTATGGACACGGCAAACGAGACAGACGACGAATACAACGATTGCTCTTATGTGCTCTTGTACCGGACGGGAGAGAATCGAATCGTGTTCGGCGGTGACTCTCACGACGATACATGGGAGCACATTCTCACAAAGCATGGCGAAGCCGTCACCGGCATCGACTTACTGATCGCTCCGCACCATGGCCGTAAGTCGGGACGTTCTTATGAATTCCTCGACACGCTGAAACCGACGTTGACCTTCTTCGGAAACGCGCGTTCGGAGTACTTAGCATACGCCGCTTGGCGCAACCGGAATCTCTCCATCATTACTAATAATCAAGCCAATTGCATGGTGGTGGATGCTGGAACGTCACCCATGATCCTCTATGTGACCCATGAGAATTTCGCTAGACGCGTCAACCCAATGACGTTCTACAAGGACGCAGTTAGGGCATGGTACGTTGGCCTCATCACGGAGGATCTCATCCCGTGAGATTCGAGATCCTCAACGTGGAGCACGGGTTCTCAGCCTATGCCGTAGCCAGCGACGGCAGCGTTCTTCTCTTTGATTGTGGTCATTCCCCAACCTGTCGACCGTCGGAATACTTGAGCGCACAGGGCTTCCAAACAATCCGGCGGCTGTTCATTACAAACTACGATGAGGACCACATTGCTGACTTGCCGAGCGTAAGGCAACGCCTGCCAATCGAGATAATCACCCGAAACCCGAGCCTTACGTCCACGCAACTTCGCGGCCTGAAGCCATCTCCGATCAGCGCGGCAATGAAGGTTCTTCTTGAGATGATCGACAGCTATACGGGTGAAGTTTCTAATGAGCAACTTGAGCCGCCGGGGATCCGAGTCTGGACCTTCCACAACAGCTATCCAACGTTTACGGATACCAACAACCTGAGTCTGCTCACGTTTCTTGAAGTTGGATCTGTCTCCTTCGTGCTTCCTGGTGATCTCGAGCGTGCCGGGTGGCTTGTGTTGCTCACGAATTCACGGGTCCGCCAGTTGTTGGCAGGCGTGAGCGTGTTCGTTGCATCGCATCACGGTCGCGAAAGTAGCTATTGCCGTGAGGTCTTTGACTACTGCCAACCATCGCTAGTAGTCATGTCCGATGGCCCAGTGGAGTATGACACGCAGAGAATGTCGAGCACATATGCACAACACGCTACAGGCGAGTGGTTCAATGAAGTCAGTAGCAGGGAGTGGAGAAAGGTTGTCACGACTCGAAATGACGGGCACATTTTTTGGGATTTATGAAGTCAGCCCTCACCGAAGCCGACGTTGAGCAGGCCGTTCTCGCTTGGCTAGAGAGCCTGGACTGGCGCATCGTCCATGGCTCCGAAATCGCCCCCGATACGACGGGCGCAGAGCGCACCAATTACGGACAGGTGGTGTTGGAGCAGCGCCTGCACGATTCCCTCGCCAGGCTTAACCCAGATCTACCCGTCGGGACGTTGAACGATGCCTTTCGCAAGCTGACCCGCCCGGAAGGGACGACGCTGGCGACTCACAACCGCGCCTTTCACCGCCTGCTTGTGGATGGTGTGACGGTGGAATGCCACGAGGCCGACGGCGCGATACGAGGCGCACAGGCCCGTGTGCTCGATTTCGACGACCCCGCCAACAACGACTGGCTCTCGGTCAACCAGTTCACCGTGGTCGAAAACAAGCACGAACGCCGCCCTGACATCGTTTTGTTCGTCAACGGATTGCCGCTGGGAGTGATCGAACTCAAAAACCCGGCGGACGAAGAAGCGACAATCTGGACCGCCTGGCAGCAGATCCAGACCTATAAGGCCGAGTTGCCGACGCTATTCTCTATGAATGCGGCCTTGATCGTCTCGGACGGTGTGGAGGCTCGCATCGGCACCCTCACGGCTGGGCGGGAATGGTTCAAGCCTTGGCGCACGATCTCGGGCGAAACGCTGGACGATGTGCGTCTCCCCCAACTCCAGGTGCTGCTCGAAGGCGTTTGCAAACCCGGGCGATTCCTTTCTTTGATCCGGGATTTCAGCGTCTACGAGGATGACGGTAGCGGCGTGCTGGTCAAGAAGATGGCGGGTTACCATCAGTTTCACGCGGTTGAGGTGGCAGTCGCCGAGACCCTGCGCGCGGCCGAGTTGAGTCAGACGGACGAGAGGCTCGAAGAAAAAGCCGTCCTCCAGGAGCCGGGCCGAAAGCCCGGTGGCGCGCCGGGCGACCGGCGCATCGGCGTGATCTGGCATACTCAGGGCTCGGGTAAGAGCCTGAGCATGGCCTTTTATGCCGGGCGCATCATCCGCGAGCGGGCCATGGCCAACCCCACCATCGTCGTGCTGACCGACCGCAACGATCTGGATGACCAGCTCTTTGGCACCTTCTCCCGATGCCAGGATCTGTTGCGCCAGCCCCCGGCACAGGCGGTAAGCCGGGCGGATCTGCGCGCCAAGCTCGCGGTTGACTCGGGAGGTGTGGTGTTCACCACCATCCAGAAGTTCTTCCCCGAGGAGAAGGGCGATACCCACCCGGCGCTTTCCCAACGCCGCAACATCGTCGTCATTGCCGATGAGGCCCACCGGAGCCAGTACGACTTCATCGACGGCTATGCCCGCCACATGCGCGACGCCCTGCCCGAAGCCTCATTCGTCGGCTTCACCGCACGCCCATCGAACTCAAGGACGCCAATACCCGCGCCGTATTCGGTGACTACATCAGCATCTACGACATCCAGCGCGCGGTCGAGGATGAAGCGACGGTGCCGATCTACTACGAAAGCCGTCTGGCCAAGCTGGACATCGACGAGATCGTCCGCCCGACCATCGACCCGGAGTTCGAGGAAGCGACCGAGGGCGAGGAAGTCGAGCGTAAGGAGAAGCTCAAGACCCGATGGGCGCAGCTGGAAGCCATCGTCGGAGCGGAGAAGCGCCTGAGACTCGTCGCCCAGGACATCGTCGCCCACTTCGAGCAGCGCCTTGAAGCCCTCGATGGCAAGGCGATGGTCGTGTGCATGAGCCGGCGCATTTGCGTCACCCTCTATCGGGAGCTGGTGCGCCTGCGACCCGATTGGCATCACGAGGATGACGACAAGGGAAACCTCAAGGTGGTGATGACCGGCGGTGCTACAGATCCGCCCGACTGGCAACCGCTAATCCGAAACAAGACCCGGCGCGAGGCACTGGCGAAAAGATTCCGCAATGTCGACGATCCACTGCGTATGGTGCTGGTACGCGACATGTGGCTCACCGGTTTCGATGCGTCGAGCCTACATACCATGTATGTGGACAAGCCGATGCGGGGCCATGGCCTGATGCAGGCGATCGCCCGGGTCAACCGAGTGTTCAGAGACAAGCCGGGCGGCCTTGTTGTCGATTACCTGGGCTTGGCCCACGAACTCAAGCGCGCATTGGCGACCTACACCGAGAGCGGAGGCACCGGGAAAACCGCGCTCGATCAAGAGGAAGCAGTGGCGGTGATGTTGGAGAAGTACGAAATCTGCTGCGGCCTGTTCCACGGCTTCGACCGGTCCAAGTGGATCACCGGCACACCTCAGGAACGCTTGGGCTTGCTGTCGGCCGCGCAGGAGCACATCCTGGCGCAGGAAAATGGCAAGGATCGCTATGTGCAATCGGTACGCGAGTTGTCCCAAGCCTTCGCGCTCGCCGTGCCTCATGAGGACGCACTCCGAATCCGCGACGACATCGCGTTCTTTCAAGCCGTCCGGTCCGTGCTGGCCAAGCGCGCCCCGGCCGATGCGCGCCCCGAGGAGGAACTAGATCATGCCGTGCGCCAGATCATCTCCCGCGCGGTGGTGTCCGAGGGCGTGATCGACATCTTCGCCGCCGCTGGCTTGGAGACGCCTGATCTCTCAATTCTGTCGGAGGAATTCCTGGCCGAGGTGCGGGGGATGCCTCAACGCAACCTAGCCGTCGAACTGTTGCAGAAGCTTCTGAGGGGCGAGATTTCCGTCCGCCGCCGGAAGAACGTCGTTCAGGCAAGGTCCTTCGCTGAGATGCTGGAGCAGACCCTCCGCCGCTATCAGAACCGTGCCGTCGAAGCCGTGTCGGTGATCGAGGAGTTGATTCATATTGCCCGGGAACTCCGCGAGGCCGCAGCCCGCGGCGAAAAGCTCGGGCTATCTGAGGACGAGCTGGCCTTCTATGACGCGCTGGAGACCAATGACAGTGCGGTCCAGGTGCTGGGCGATGAGACCCTGCGCAACATCGCGCGAGAGCTAGTGGAGACTGTGCGCAGCAACGTCACCATCGACTGGACGCTACGTGAGAATGTGCGCTCCAATCTCCGCCGATTGGTCAAGCGCACTCTGCGTCGGCACGGCTACCCGCCGGACAAACAGGAGAAAGCAACCCGGACGGTGCTCGAACAGGCCGAGGTGCTGTCCGCCGACTGGGCCGCCTGACCCCGGTGACATGCCCCCCAGAAGTGGTACCACCCTCTAAGTTAGAGTCGAAATCACGTGGAGTCCAACCCACGGGGTGAATTCCCAGCCTGTGCCCTGGGCAGTAAGGCATCCGGCGCTGGAGGTCAGATTCCTGAGATCCCAAGCCCCGAATCTGCCGTAAGCAGCCCTTGGCGCTTGCTTATTGGAACCTATATGGAACCAATTTACAAACAATCAGCTGGATCCGAAAAGAATACACTCGTAAGTGCTTGAAAATATTGGTGGAGCTGATGGGATTCGAACCCACGACCCCCTGAATGCCATTCAGGTACTCTTCCAACTGAGCTACAGCCCCACCCTGGGCCGCGAGGAACTGCCTCGTTTTGGCCCCGATTTTATCTTTCAGCCAGTGATCTGATCCACCATCTCTTGATTAATGATGATCTGGTTAGCCTTCCGCAGTTTATCAAGCACATTCTGCACAAAGGGAGTGAAAAAACGGCTGGCTTTTTTCTGGCTTAACTCTCTGTAAATCAACGCTTTATCTTTTTCTAATTGATCGAGGTCAAGCTCCGACTTGTCCACAACTTGAAAAACTGCGTACTTGCCCGCGACCTTCACGGGTCGACTGGTGTCGTCTTTGCTCATCTCGAGGATCTGAGCGTGAATAGTCGGAGAGAAGAGAAGCGTTTCATCAATATTCTCCCCGTGTTTGAAGAAGTCGGTGGTGGTAACCTCAGCACTGTACCGCTTAGCGACGGTTGCAAAAGAGGAACCTTCTCGGACGGCGGTTGAAAAACCCGAGGCGGACTTTTCTGCCCGCTCAACCCCCTGCCGAGTTTTGAGGTCCTTTAGAACGCGGTCTCGGACCTCCTTGAGCTGAGCCGGGCGAGCGGGTGTGATGTCGGTCAGTTGAGCGACCAAATAGCGAGTTCCCGTAAGGTAGGGCTCGGCAACTCCCCCCTTCCCGAGGGCAAAAATCTGTTGATTGAAGTCGCTGCGCACAGAGAGTCCGGGGAGCGGATCACCCAACTGAAAATAGGCGCTTTCAGTGACAGAAAGATGATACTGATCTGCCACTTGTTCCAAGGTCTGATCAGGACTTTCCAAGCCGCTGAAAATTTTATTGGCTAGTCTACGCGAGCGGTGTTTGACTTCTTCCTGCCGTGCCTGGCTCTCTGCGATGGGCCGGAGGGATTCGCGTCCTTGGCGTTTGACCAGTTGGATGACGTGAAATCCATAAGGGGTCTGCACTGGTTCGCTAATTTGCCCAGGGGCGAGGGAAAAAGCCACCTTCTCGAATTCAGGTGTCATTCGACCGCGGCCAAAAAATCCAAGTTCTCCACCCTTGTCCGCCGTTGCAGTATCCTCCGAATAGATCCTGGCCATCTGGGAAAAAGTAGCCCCTTTACGCAGCCTTTCGAGAACCCCTTCTGCGACCCTTCTTGCCGCCTCTTCGTCCCTCTCTGGGCTAATCTCGATGAGGATATGGCGGGCGTTGATCTGCTCACGCTCCAATAGCTTGTCCATGTGCGCCAAAATCTGCTCTTCGCTGATCTGGACTTCATCGGGGTCGATATTGCTCTCGACGTATTTCACCTTCCGTTGTTCGTCGATTTTGTAATTACCTTTGTTTTTTTGGAAAAATTCCCTAATGTCGGCTTCTTTTTCCTCCGGGGGGGAGAGGGCAGCTGGGTCGAACACCACATAACAAACCTTTACCTTTTGGTTGCGCTTCGAGAACTCCTGTTCCACCTCTTCTGGAGTTGTAATCATTCCATCGCCCAAGAGGTTGGATAATTTCAGACGTGCAACCTCGCGACGGATCCCAGACTCGAACTGGTGAGGAGTGAAGTCGTTGATTTCTAGGACGCGATGATAGCGTTCCTTCATAAATTTCCCATTGTCTTGAAAGGCGGGAAGCCGGGCGATCCGTTCAGCGATCTCTTCTGGGGTCACCGAAATTCCCATTTCCTGTGCTTCTAACCAGATGGCATATTCCCTGATGAGTTGATTAAGAACCTGCTGACCTAACCCCAGTTGTTTAATGATCTCTGGGTCTTGTTCATCTAGTTTGTACGTCTGGCGATAGAAATCGTAGAGTTGCCCATAGTGTCTGCGAAACTCCACCGCGCTAATCGGCATTCCCGCCACTACCGCCACGTTTCCACTGGTTACCCGTCCACTGACTCCAGTAGGAGGGCTAACAAAAAGCAGCACCATTCCAGCGCTCAGGCCAACAATCACTAACCACAAGGTCCACTTCAACCATTCTTTCCTTTTTCTGAACAGGGACAACCACATACTCGGAAAATATTATAACATGAGGTTCTCGATTCCAAGTTGGTCTTTCGCCCTGTGCGGATCTCGTGCGGAGTCCCCTTCTAAGGTCTCCAGAGGTACTCGAAGGACCTCGCTTGAAAAGCCCAAGTCTTTAGTGGATAATAAGATCCTCGTGTTTTCTCCGCGTGCGGGAAGCGGTCGAGAGTTCATATTTGGCAGCGGTTGATCGAAAGCCATCGGGTTGTTTTAGTGTTCCGTTTCAGAGGTGCGACGGTGTTTGCCGATTGGGCGTTTGTGGCGAGCGCCTCACACGCCCAATCGTATTGCCGAAGTCACCATAGGGTCAGATTTTGGGGAGATGTATGAACTTGCGCTCTCTGTTTAGTATTTTCTCGAACAATTTGGCGATCGATCTGGGAACGGCTAATACGCTTGTCTATGTTGCGGGTAGTGGAGTCGTGGTTAATGAGCCGTCTATTGTGGCCATTAATAAGATCACCAACAAGGTTGAGGCAGTTGGCCACGATGCCAAGGATATGTTAGGTCGAACACCGGGAAGCATTGTAGCCATCAAGCCGATGAAGGACGGGGTGATCGCCGACTTCGATATAACCGAAGAGATGCTCAAGTACTTCATCAAAAAAGCCCATAACCGCAATCACTTGCTCAGTCCACGCATTGTGATTGCCATTCCATCGGAGATAACCCAGGTAGAAAAGAGAGCGGTTCGTGAATCGGCTCTTCGGGCTAACGCGAGTGAGGTTTATTTGGTGGAAGAGGCAATGGCTGCTGCCATTGGAGCGGGACTTCCCATCAACGAACCAAGTGGCAACATGATTGTGGATATTGGTGGGGGAACAACCGATATTGCGGTAATCAGTCTGTCGGGCATCGTCTATGGCCGATCAGTGCGTGCGGCAGGAAATGAAATGGATGCATCCATAACCCAGTACATCAAAAGAAAACACAATCTCTTGATTGGGGAGCGTACTGCCGAAGATATCAAAATTAAATTGGGCTCGGCCGCACCGCTAAAGGAAAGAATAACCATGGAAATCAAGGGACGTAACCTCATCGAGGGAATCCCCAGAACTGTTGCCATCACCGACGAAGAGATTCGCGAGGCTCTAGCAGATGTGATTAAAGCCATCGTAAATGGTGTGCGGGTTGCGTTGGAAAAGACCCCGCCTGAGCTTTCGGCTGACATTGTAGACAAGGGGATCGTTTTAACGGGGGGGGGTGCCCTACTTAAGAGCCTTGACCATAGACTGAGTGCTGAGACGGGCTTACCAGTTCTGTTGGCAGAGGACCCACTGGCTTCAGTAGTCCTGGGAACCGGTAAAATGTTGGCCGACATGCCATTGCTGAGGAGGATCGGTCTGCAGTGAATGGACTGGTGCAAAGGAGGCCGCTGGTTTTTTTCCTAGCTCTGGTTTTGGTGAACATCCTACTGCTTTCTTTGCAAGTCCGTGATAAAGGCGGTTTGATGCTACTTCGGTCCTGGGGCGTGGCGGTTTTTACTCCGCCAGCTCACGCGATCCAATGGGTGATGGGCAATTTCCAGGAGACCGCGCAGCGTTACTTCCTACTGCACACCGCGCAGCGAGAAAACCATCGCCTGCGAGTTGAAAATGATCAACTGAGGCTTAGACTGGTCCAGTTGAGTAGTCTCCAACGTCTTTTCTCGCGCATTTCCAGCTATGGACTGGTCAAGGAGCAATATGTCTTTGACACCCTGTGGGCTGGTGTGATCTGGAAGAGTGCACCCTTTCACTCCCACCGACTTTTGATCAACGCTGGCAGCCGGGCGGGTGTTGGCAGGGACGCTGCCATCATTACCCCCGACGGAATAGTGGGGCGAGCCAGGACCGTCACGGCCTTGAGCTGCGAAGCGGAGTTGATCACTAACGCGGGTGCGGCTGCCGGAGGGATGTTGGAAGACTCACGGCTGCAGGGAGTGGTGGAAGGAAACGGCTCCAAGGTGTTGAAGTGGAACTATATTCCAAACTATGAGGAGGTCGAAGTTGGGGACATCATCTACACCTCGGGAATGGATCGGCTCTATCCTAAAGGTCTGCCGATCGGGCGCGTGATCGAATCCCGTAAGGGAGAGAAGATGATTTACCGTCACATCCTGGTGCGGCCCATGGTGGACTACTCTCGAGTGGAAGAGGTTTTGGTGATTACCTCTGGATAAGGTCGGGCGTTCCCTACGGTAACTGGTTGCCCTCCGGAGTGAATTTCCCTCAGCTTGACCCTGGCAGTACTGCCGGGTCCAGAAATCAATGGCTCACATTGTCCGTCCGCGGGAAGTTCTCTATTTTCTCCTAGGAATAGCTGCGCTTGAGGTACTACAGAGCAGTTATTTTCCCGCCGGTCGCTATTTGGATTTTCCACTGGTGATTGTCACCTACATCGGGTGGTATTCTTCTGCTCCAAAGGGTGCTGGTTGCGGCATCGGCTTGGGCTTGGTTCAGGATTTTTTTCTGTCTCCCTATCTGGGACTGAACGGACTAAGCAAAACAGCGGTTGGCTTTATCTCTGCTTATCTGAGCAAGTGGATTGCCTGGGAGGGCTTTCTTCCCCGGATGGTTTTGATTACTCTGCTTTCTTTACTTGACAGTGCGATGGTCTATGGCATGCTAGCCTTGCTGAACCCAATGGTTACCGTGAACCAGGGGATAGATGTCCTGCTCAGATCTGGGATAACAGGGGTGGGGGGTGGAGCACTTCTTGTCGTCTACGAACGGGTGAAACTATCCTCGAGGGATTTCCGGCGGCCCCCACTGCTGTGAAGAAGAAAGCACGTTTCATGGGCGAGGTAGTTGCTGGCTGTTTTGAATAGGTCGAGTGTAGGGTAGATGGGCATTTCTGAGGATAGGCATGGCCCGCTGATCCGCCTGAGGTGGATTCGGGTTTTTGTGATCTGTGCTTTTCTGGTCCTGCTGGGACGATTGTGGTACCTCACGATTCCTCGATTTCTCTATTTTGAGGCTCTGGCCAGACGCAACCACATCCGAACAATACCCCGCATCGCTCCCCGAGGTCTAATTTACGACCGTGAGCAAACAATCCTGGCCGACAACGCTCTCGTCTTCAATTTGGTTCTGTTTCGTGAAGAAGCACAAGATCTTAGAGAGACGTTTGATTTTCTCCGAGATGGACTGCAGCTCAGCCCGGACCGTCTTCAGGAACGGCGAAAAGCCGTCAGGGATTACTCACTTTATCAACCACTGGTCATCAAGGAGAAACTGTCGATGGAGGAAATTGCGTATCTCCTCTCTCGGCAGACAGATCACCCCGAATTGGGAATATTCAAGCAACCGCGCCGAATCTACCCCTATCGTGAGTTGGCAGCCCATGTTTTGGGTCACGTTGGGGAGGTTTCCTCAGAGCAACTTCTTCGTTTGGAGTTCCAAAGCAATAGACCCGGAGACATCGTTGGTCAGTATGGAATCGAAAGGACGTACAATCGACAACTCGGGGGTAAGGACGGACAGACCCGGCTCTTGGTCAACAGTCTCGGGAAGACCGTTGACGAATTGGGCTACCAGGAGGCTGTAAAAGGAAAAGAACTGCATCTAACGATTGATGCCGACCTCCAGGCTGCGGCGGAGGGTGGACTAGGGAAGCATCCAGGGGTCGTGGTGGCCTTTAATCCGCAGACCGGTGAAGTCCTAGTTATGGCCAGCCGCCCTGCCTTCGACCCAAACGGATTTGCCGCCCGCTTGACACCAGAAGGCTGGAATCGGTTGGTAAGTAATCCTAGTAATCCTCTTCAAAACCGCGCCATTCAAAGCACCTTCCCACCGGGTTCCATATTTAAGGTGGTGACGGCTCTAGCGGGATTGGAAACAGGGGCAGTCGACTCATGTACGAGTGTCTACTGCAGTGGGAGTACGGTGCTGTATGGGCATGAATTTCGCTGCTGGAGGAAGGGAGGCCACGGCCGGATTTCTTTACAGGAAGCCATTCGGGAATCTTGCAATGTCTATTTCTATTTGTTGGGGCGAAAATTGGGGATTGGGGCAATAGAGAAGCTGAGCAGAGGAGTAGGACTGGGTGTCAGGACGGGAATCGACCTCCCTGGAGAGGTGGCAGGCTTGGTTCCTTCCCCTCGCTGGAAAGAACGGGTCACTGGCCAACCGTGGTATGCGGGTGAGACAATTTCAGTGGCTATTGGACAGGGCCCCATTCAGGTCACTCCTCTACAACTGGCTCGCGCCATTGGGATTATAGCGACCGGTCAGTCCCCCACCTTGCATTTAGTGAGGAATGAAGAGGTTATACAGGTAGAGTCGTCACGGCCTTTCCGCGCTCCGCCCCTTCGGGAAGAAAACCTACAACTCCTTCGTCGAGCGATGTGGAGTGTGGTTAATCAGTGGGGAACTGGGCAGCAAGCACGGGTGCCGGGGTTTGAGGTGTGTGGAAAGACAGGAACAGCTCAGATAATTAGTGAGGCCACGCGATCCAGGCTTTCCAAGGAAACAGCGGCTCGATTTTTGCACAATGCTTGGTTTGTCGGTTTTGCTCCGCGAGACGATCCGGGAATTGTGATTGCTGTGCTTGTGGAAAGAGGAGGGACTGGTGGTAATGTTGCCGCACCAATTGCGGGGAAAATCTTACAGCTGTACTATCAGAAACAGTTGATGAGTCGATGCTCTAGCGAAGTTGCGCAGGCTAGCCGGTCTGCCACGAATTGGCAGATGCAGTAGGAAGTGAGCTTCGTGTTCCCTTTCGGAAACAGGGCAACATATTCTGTCCGGTTCCAGATTTTAGGTTGGGGTTTTTCATTTCTGATGAAAATGGTAGCTTTTCCGGCCTCAGCGCAAATACGAGCAGGGGTTTCCCTAGGGGGCGAACATTCAGCCTTTTGAAGATACGGAGGCTATCTTCATCGCTCCAAGATAGGTGGAAGGAATCAGTCTGCTGATCTTCTTTTACCCCTAGATAGCAGTTTTATAATGACCTGCCGAGCTTACTCTGACAGTGGCATTCTTTTCACAGGTTAAGCCTCCTTACTTTGAAGATAAAATACAACCGAAAGAAAATTACCTCGAACTGGCTCAACTTCTCGTGAAATTTACATCAAGTCTAAAACGTTTCCCTCAATTCAGATTATAGTTAATTGGTGCAGTTTATTGTCTAGCGGTCAATTTCGGAAACATGATTTCAAGGCGGTTCCTTCGAGAGTTAGACTACTTCATATTGAGTGGCGTGCTGGTTCTGGCCATGATGGGGTTATTTGCCATTTATAGTGCCAGTGATCAGGGTATGGGGGACGGTTTTTTTCTACGCCAGCTGCTCTGGATTGGGCTAGGCGTTGGCGTTTGTTTCATGGTTGCACTGGTCGATTACCGGCTATTGATCAATCATGCTTTGCTACTTTACGGTTTGGGTATTGTTCTTCTTGTGGCAGTTCTCTTTTTTGGAACGGAGGTCAAGGGAAGCAAGAGTTGGCTAGCCGTGGCCGGAATGAGGTTTCAGCCTTCCGAGATCGTCAAGGTCTTGGTCGTATTGGCGTTAGCGCGCTATCTGGAAGAATTCAGCGAGAGCACCCTTAAACGTAGGCATTTTCTGACCGCGACGGCCATTACCTTACTGCCAGCGTTTTTGATTGTGCTTCAAGGAGATCTCGGAACTGCCCTGACCTATCTCTCCATTTTGTTGGGTGTCCTGATCGTTGCGGGTGCAAGGGCTCGCTTTCTGATGGGCTTGATGGTGATCGCTTTGAGTACGGCTCCAGTGAGTTGGTTCCTGCTCAAGAGTTACCAGAAAGAACGTATTCTGATAATTTTAGATCCTGATCGGGACCCCAAGGGGATCGGATATCAAACCCACCAATCGCAGATTGCCATTGGCTCCGGAGGACTCGTAGGCAAGGGTCTAGGCCATGGTTTACAGGTTAGACTTGGATTCGTACCGGAAGTTCGCACAGACTTCATCTTTGCAATCCTAGCAGAGGAGATCGGTTTGTTGGGCTCCGGAGGCACATTGCTCCTCTATCTGTTTGTACTCATGCGTTTGCTTCAAATCGCAGCTGTGGCACGGGATCGTTGTGGAACACTTATCGTTACTGGCATTGCCAGCCTGATTTGTTTCCATGTTGTGATCAACGTCGGAATGGCCCTGGGACTAGTGCCGCCGGTGGGAGTCCCTCTTTCCTTGGTGAGCTACGGCGGCTCGGTGACGATCACGACCTTTTTCGCAGTAGGTCTTGCCTTGAGTATACGCGCGCGAAGGTTTGTTTACTCATGAGTCTCCCTAGTTCCTCAACAAAAAACAGGTCCCCCTCTAGTGGAGCTGGGGCAGGGAAGCTACGGCTGGGCGTAGCATTTTATGGATCGGCCATTAGGGACTATCATGCATCATGTTGTCAGGAAACCACTTGCAACGTTGGATTATGCGAGCTATAATAAATATTTGTAGAGGAGCTACCTAGAGAGGGATTTCTGCACTTTATTCGAACGGACTCTGATGATTGTCAGGCTTGCCCCATCGTTTTTCCCGCCGTGGGAATCGGGCGGTGAAAGATCTCTGAGTGCCACATTCCTGTGGCAGACACCCCCTTGTTAGCGGGCCAATTTTATTGGGGGAGTGGCTTGGCCAAATACATTGCCCTCCCCGCCTCAAAAGTGAATAAGTCAATGTCCCTTTCAAGGGAGGGGTGATGCCAAAAGAATTGATTGTTAGTACGACTAGTTTGGAAACCAAAGTGGCCATCTTTGAGGACGCCAAGGTTACGGAAGTCTTCATGGAGACCACCGAGCATAGCGGCGCAGGCAGCCTTTATAAGGGGCGGGTAATGAAAGTTCTCTCCGGCATGGAGGCTGCTTTTGTGGACATAGGGCTAGATCGAGACGCTTTTTTGTATGTCTCTGATTTTCTGGAGGAGTACAGAGGCTATGAGCCTTGGTTTACCGAAGCCGAGACGTCTGTGGACGAGGGTGGTTGGATCGAGGGTAGAGCGGGCTCTCAGGTACAGCGGCTGGAGCGAATAGAGTCAGGGGCAGGGGGCATGGGCAGATCGAGGGCAAAGGTCACTTCCTCTTCCAATGATGGTTGTGAAGCGCTTGAGTACTCTTCGGCCCTGGGGGAAGGGAGCCATCTTTTGATGGATTCTCCATACGGGCAGGGTAATCCGACCAGATTTAGGAGTGAACAACAGCAGATCTTGCCAGCAAAGCTAGCGCTGTGGAGGGAGTATGAGGAATTTCAAGAGGGTAGGTCGGGGAAGTTGCCGTTGGCACACGTTTCTGGAACCGCCGAAATTCTTCCTGAGCGGCTGGGTAGTATAGACTCGTTTCAGCCGGAGCGTACTTTTCGAGGGGGGTCTTCGGGGCGGGAAAGCCAACAGAGAAAAAAAGGGCAACGGCCGCCTCCGACAGGTTCGAGCAATGGTCGTTCCCGCAGGCGAAGAGGTTCAAGTCGAGGGGGAGATCGCATTCTGATCGGTGATCTGTTGCAGGAAGGGCAGGAAATTTTAGTCCAGGTTGCGAAAGAGCCGATTGGCCGAAAGGGTGCACGCATCACTTCGCATATCGCCTTGCCAGGGCGATATCTAGTGTTTATGCCGACGGTTAACCATGTGGGAGTGTCCCGAAAAATTGTTTCCGATACCGAGCGCCAGCGTTTGAAGAATGTCATCTTGAAACTTCAGGGAGACCTGGGTAAGGGGTTTATTGTTCGCACAGCTGGAGAGAATCATAGTGAAAGTGATTTCCGCAAGGATATGCTTAATCTGACTCGCCTGTGGGCCGACATCCAAGTTAAGGCAGAGAGGCTTTCAGGGCCCTGCCTAGTGCACAGGGAGACCCGACTGATAACGCGTGTAATTCGAGACTATCTGAGTGAGGACTTCCGGGCCATTCGGGTGGACAATAAGCAGGAGTATGAACGCGTCGTTGCCTTTGTGGATACGCTTAACCCAGATCTCGCTAAGCGGGTCCGACTTTACCGAGGAGCCACCCCAATTCTTGAAAAATATGGCGTGACGGCGGAGATCGAGAAGGCGCTCAAGCCAAAGGTCTGGCTTAAAAACGGTGGTTATATCGTCATCAACCAAACTGAGGCATTGGTGGCAATCGACGTCAATACTGGGAGGTACCTGGGAAAGACGTGCTCGCTCGAGGAGACCATCACTAAAACGAACCTTGACTCCGCGAGAGAAGTGGTTCGCCAGATTCGCCTTCGCAACTTGGGTGGGATAATTATCATTGATTTCATTGATATGGATGAACCCAGGAATCGACAGAAGGTGATGGAGGTTCTTAAACTGGAGCTCTCCAAGGACAAATCGCCTTCAAAGATTCTTCCCTTCAATGAGTTTGGCCTGGTAGCCATTACACGCAAACGCGTTAAGCAGTCCCTGGAAAGGAAGCTATCCCAGCCCTGTGGTTTCTGCGGAGGAACTGGCATGACAAGGTCATTTCGAACGCTGTCTTACACTATCCACGAGGAGGTTCGTAAGATGCTTCCTCATTTTGGAAAGGGAGCCGTAGTCCTGATTCGTTGTCATCCTGAGCTTGGCCGAGCATTGCAAAACCAAGAGCGCCAGGTCTTGTCGGAAATAGAAACAATGACCGGCATGAAGCCGATGATTAAGACAGACCCTCTGCTGCACATTGAGCAGTTTGATTTGGTGGAAAGCCAGGCCAGTCCGGACTAAAGCGAGGCTCAGCGCATACGCACTCAGAAGATGGAGACTAAGGTCGAAAAGGACTATTTTCGCAGACTGGTGGAATTGATGGAGAGGCTGAGAGGACCAGAGGGCTGTCCCTGGGATCGGGAGCAAACCAGGGAAAGCTTGAAACCTCTGCTTGTCGAGGAAGTCTACGAGGTCCTGGAAGCACTCGATGAAAATAGCCCTGAGGGGTTGTGTGAGGAACTTGGGGACCTCCTTTTCCAGGTTATCTTCCATAGTCAGATCGCTGCGGAGAAGGGAGAGTTCAACGTTGATGACGTCTGTCGAGAGGTCTATCAGAAGATGGTCGACAGACATCCACATGTTTTCGGCGATGCTCAATATGGCGATGCCCAGGAAGTGCTGAAGCACTGGGAGGATATTAAGGCAGCTCAAAGGGCGTCGTTCAGCCGGGAAGCCAGCCGGCACTCGCTACTGGGTGGAATTTCGAAAAAACCCCCTGTACTCTATGCTACCTACCAACTGTCGTCTAAGGCCTCTCGAGTGGGATTTGATTGGCCCGGTCTGGAAGATATCCGCGATCAATTGTTGGAGGAGTTCGAAGAACTTCGAGAAGCCTTGGGAAGGGAGGACGAGGAGAGGATAAGGGAAGAGGTTGGTGACCTGCTGTTCACTGCATTGAATATTTCGCGTTACCTCAAGGTAGATCCAGAAACTGCGCTAAGGCGAGCGAACGCCAAGTTTGCGAGCCGGTTCAGGAAGATGGAGGTGTACTTCCTGTCCAAGGGAAAAACTCTGGAGGAAGTCGATTTGAAGGCGATGGAGTCTGTCTGGCAAGCTGAAAAAGGACAGGGGGGAGGCTCCTAACATTTGGGAGAGCGAGTAGTGAAGCATCGTCGAGAGGTGAAGAAGGATGAGCGAAGAAAAGGAACGAGAGTCAACTGACTTCAAAGTTTCGGATCGGCGGAAGTTTACCCAAGTGGGGGAACTTCGCCCGGATGCTCCAACTGAGGTCGCTTCTCCTGAAGCCGGGTCTGAGCAGAGTTCCAAATCCGTACGCAACCAGCATGCCCAAGGCCCCGCCACCACAGGAACAGGTCAGGCCGAGCGGGGGAAAATGGATTTTTCCTCATTTTTGCTCTCTTTAGCCACTACTGGGATGGTTCATCTTGGGGAAATCCCGGACCCGGCTACTGGGAAAAAAGGGGACAATCTTCAGGCAGCCCAGCAAATGATTGACATCGTGTGCCTACTGCAAGAAAAAACCAAAGGCAATTTGTCAGCCGAAGAAAGCAATCTGTTGGAGAATCTGCTTTATGAGCTAAGGATGAAATATTTGGCGAAGTCGAAAGTAGTTTGCCTCTGATGAGAGTGACGTTCTTGGGGACAGGTACCTCTCGGGGTATCCCGGTGGTGGGCTGTGACTGTAGAGTCTGCGCCTCTTCTCATCCTAAGAATAAGCGTTCTCGAACCTCAGTTTTGATCGAAAGTGGGGCCAGAGTCGTCGTTGACACGTCGGTCGATTTTCGAATGCAGATGCTGCGTCACCGGGTGCGGCGGCTCGATGCTATCGTATACACTCATCATCACGTTGATCACATCCTGGGATTGGACGATGTCTATCCATTCAACATCTGGTCGCGGAAGGCAATGCCAGTTTATGGCAGCCCCGTGACTTTGAAGGAACTGAAGACCACGTTTCGCTACCTTTTTTCCGAAAATTCGCCTCTTAGCATACCCCGGGTGAAACTAATTCCCATCAATGGGAGTTTCCGCATCGCTGATTTAAAATTCGAGCCGGTTGAGGCTCTACATGGCAACCTAAGGGTGCTGGGTTTTCGACTAGGTCAGTTTGCGTATTTGACGGATGTCAGTTACATCCCAGAGGCGAGTTTGAACAAACTGATGGATCTGGAGATCCTGGTCTTGGACGGGCTCCGTTACAAAAGTCATCCCACTCATTTCAGTCTCTCAGAGGCTGCGGAAACGGCTCGCTTGGTGGGCGCTAAACAAAGCTATCTGGTTCATATGTGTCACGATGTCGATCACGATGAGGGCAATCAAGTTTTGCCCGATTCCGTCAATCTGGCCTATGATGGCCTGGCGCTCGAGCTTTGAAGAGAGTGTTCTTGGGCGAGGAAGTACCCCATCAGGGGGGAGAGGCTGAGGGCTTTTCCTTCTTCCTCGGAGATGCCCGATCAAGGGGTGGAATTTCCGCCGAATTCTGCACGCTGTACTTATGCTCGTCGTGGATGGTCTAGACCAGCTCCCTCCCGCGCTGGATTATCCAGTGATGGCCATCGGTGTCTTCGATGGTATCCACGCGGGCCATCAGGTGGTTTTACAACGCCTGGTGGATCGTGCACGCAGCCAAGGAGGCATTTCTCTTCTTCTGACCTTTGCCCCTCATCCACAGAAGGTGATTTCACCCTCGGATGCACCATGTTTACTTCAGACGCCTGGCCAAAAGGTGGAATTTCTAGAACAATTCGCTATTGACGTGATGATTCAGCTCCCTTTCACCCGGCGCCTCTCCCTGTATACTCCAGAGAAGTTCGCTCATCATATACTTAGCAATTGCGGTATCCGTGAGATTTATGTGGGAAAAACTTTTCGTTTTGGGCATGGACGTGCCGGGGATTTTGGGAGGCTGGGAAAGCTAGGCGAGAGATATGGCTTCAGAGTCTTTCCTCTTGAACCCGTGTGTTTTCGTAATCTCCCGATCAGCAGCACCCGAATACGCAATTTGCTAGGCGAAGGGCGGGTGGCTCTGGCTAAACGCTTGCTCAACCGCGCATATTCCATTCAAGGCACGGTGGTGCGAGGATCGGCCAAGGGGAGGGAGCTCGGGTTTCCCACGGCCAATCTGGAAACAAAAAATGAGCTGATTCCAGCCAACGGAGTCTATTTCACTCGAGCCTGGTTTAATCGTAAAGCTCATCTGAGCGTCACTAACATTGGTTTCCGCCCCACCCTATACGAGTCCTCGGGCCAGAAGTTGGTGATGGAGACACATCTGCCTGACTTTCAAGAGAACCTCTACGGTAAATCCATCCGCCTGGACTTTTGTCTGCGAATTCGGGAGGAGAAAAGGTTTGATGGGCTGGAGGCCTTGAAGTTGCGTATTGGGAAAGACATATTGGGGGCTCGGAGTTATGCCAGGAGGGCTTTTTCTTTCTTGGTGGAGGAGACAACGTGTCACTAGGAAGAGACGAAGTAGAGAAGATAGCCGAACTTGCCAAGCTGAGGTTCCATCCCGATGAGTTGGACCACTTGATCCATCAGTTTCAAAAAATTCTTAACTATATGGCTCAGTTGGAGGAAGTCTCGACAAGAGGCATCCAGCCGATGTACTACGGCCTGGTGGAGAAAGTTCTGGAGACTCCGGTACGCCCAGATAAGGTGAGCCCTTCGCTAGCGCTGGAAGAGGTGCTGGGCAACGCCCCTGCGGTAGCAGAAGGCCAGTTCCTTGTACCCAAAGTGATTGACGAATGAAGGAAGAGTCCGGCCTTTGCCCCTCTTTTCTGAGTGTTCCTTAAAGAAGACGAGGATATGAAGGAGATTTGCGGGCTGGATATTGATCAACTCCAGGAGTTAATTCAGCGAAGACAGCTTTCCATCCGAGAAGTGGCCCAAGCCTTTTTGGACCGTATCGACGAGGTGGATTCCCAGCTAAGAACGTTTCTCACTGTTGAGCCAAGATCAGTCTTGGGTCAGGCCGATGAGCTGGACCGTCGTCTGAAGGCAGGGCAGCTGTCGATGGGTTGGTTAACGGGAATCCCTGTAGCGGTTAAGGATGTGATTATCACCCGGGGTCTTCGGACTACCTGTGCTTCCAGGATGCTGGCCGATTATGTCCCCCCCTACGATGCCACAGTGGTGCGAAAGCTGCGTAACGATGGGGCTATATTGCTCGGAAAGACCAATTGTGATGAGTTTTCGATGGGCTCAAGTACAGAGAATTCAGCCTTCTTTCCGACGCGAAACCCTTGGGATCTCGAGCGGGTGCCTGGAGGCTCCAGCGGGGGGTCCGCTGCCAGCGTAGCAGCGCGTGAAGCGCCGGTCGCATTGGGAACCGATACGGGTGGATCCATTCGCCAGCCCGCAGCTTTCTGTGGGATAGTGGGGTTGAAACCGACCTATGGTCGTGTTTCCCGCTACGGTCTAGTGGCATTCGGATCCTCCTTGGATCAGATCGGCCCTTTGACCAGTAATGTCCGCGACTCGGCCAGGGTTCTTCAAGTTGTGGCCGGACCGGATCCTCTTGACTCAACCTGCTCCAAGCGGCCAGTGGATGACTATCTAGGGCAAATTGGAAGAGATATCCGCGGCGTCAAGATAGGGATTCCACTAGAGTGGTTTGGTCCTGGGTTGGACGAAGCGATCGAAGAGAAGATACGAGATGCAATCAGGACGCTAGAAGGTCTAGGCGGTTCAGTTCTAGAGGTGCACCTACCTCATACGAAGTATGCCATCGCAACCTACTACATTATTGCGCCGGCCGAAGCCAGTTCTAATCTGGCTCGCTATGATGGTGTGAAGTATACGTATCGAAGTCCCCGCCAAACCGATCTAGAAAGCATGTACAAGTTTACTCGCAGTGAGGGCTTTGGCGATGAGGTGAAGCGGCGGATCATGCTGGGGACCTATGCCTTGAGTGCAGGCTATTATGATGCATACTACCTGAAGGCCAGTAAGGTCAGGACGCTGGTAGCCCAGGATTACCTGAAGGCCTTCCAGCAAGTCGATGTTCTGATGGGACCCACCACACCTTCTTTACCCTTCAGATTTGGTGAAAAGACTGGCGATCCATTGGAAATGTATCTTTCCGATGTTTACACGGTTACAGCTAATCTGGCGGGCATTCCTGGTCTGGTGATGCCTTGTGGCTTTAACGAGGAGGGCCTTCCCATCGGGGTGCAAATGTTGGCCGGACATTTTCAGGAAGGTAAGCTTCTACGGGTGGCCCATGCTCTGGAGAAGGCATTGGCTCTGGAAGCCCCTGCATTAGGGGTTGAGAGTCCGGGTAAGTAACTTCTGATGATCTGAGATCTACCCCCGACGGGATACTCACGGGGCCAAGTGTAGGGACACACTGGTGTGTCCACCCGGATACGTATGTTGGTCACTGGAAAACAGAAGTGCTTCCCGAAATCGTTTGGCGTGGTCCTGGGACGGGATTGACCGGAAACTTTGGAGTTTTGGTTGAGCGACATCCTCGCTGCAGAAGGTTGCTCCCTATAGGGGTTTCCTCGCTGGGAACTTAGGCGACTAAAACAGTCCCCTCTTTCCCATCTAATGCTTGCAGTAGGGAGCCCCTCCTTGAGCCGCTGAGGACATGAACAGCGCGGACACCGCCCTCAAGAACTCTAAGCGCCACCTGTATTTTCGGGATCATGCCGTGAGTAAAACAGCCCTGATCCAAAAGTGTCCTCAACCGCTGAGCTCCGAGTTTAACGAATTGTGTGGAGGCGTCTCCGGGGTCTCGATAAATACCTTGCACATCGGAAACGGAGAGAAGGCGGGTGGCTTCGACCGCTAGTGCCATTTCGCCGGCGAGTGTGTCTGCATTGATGTTGAGAATCTGACCTTCCGAGTCGGCGCAAAGACAATTCATGACCGGTACCCATCCCCACTCCCAGAACCGGAACAAGGCCGAAGGATCAATGTGCTCAATCTCCGCAATCAGTCCGAAATCGATGGTTGGAGATTCACCCCGCTCCCCGACTTCCGGCAGCCGGATGGGAGCTCGTTTTCGGCACTTGACCACACTCAGGTCAAAGCTTGAGGTTCCAATAGCCTTGGCGCCACAGGCAAGTAGGCCAGACACCAGATCTCGGTTGATGCTGGAAAAAACCATTTTAGCTACATCCAAAGTTGCCTGGTCGGTGACTCGCCGCCCCTGATATTGGCGGTTGGGGATAGTAAGGCGCCGGCAGGTTTCGCTCAACTGCTTCCCTCCTCCGTGGACCACGAGGATGCGATGGCCCTGGCTGGAGAGCTGCGCGATTTGGCGTTGTAGTGCCAAGCGCAGCGGTCCTTTTTCCAACACCTTTCCGCTTAGCTTGATGACCAAAGTCATAGTGTTTCCCATATCTTGAGGAATTGTCCGGCAATTTCCTCTGGCAGGATGAGAGGGGGCATCAACCGTAGAACCTGAGGATGGCTTGAGGTGCCAGCCAGGACCCTTTTGTTGAAAAGAGCCTGTTGGATATGCTTGGCTTTCAGATCATCCTTGAGTCTAATGCCGAGTAAAAGGCCTTGGCCCCGGACTTCAAGCACGTTTTGTTGTGTCTTCAAGGCTCGGCTCAGGTATTCACCCATTCGAGCGGCGTTTTCGGCTAGCCTTTCTTTTTCAATGACTTCTAGGGTTGCCTTCAGGGCAGCACAGGCCAGAGGACCGCCCCCGAAAGTTGTCCCAAGGTCTCCGCAGGCCACCTTGGTCGCCAAGGTTTCCGTCACCAGCAAGGCACTGGCGGGAAAACCGGAGGCGATTCCTTTGGCGAGGGTTACCATGTCAGGGTAAACTCCATGGTGTCCAGCGTAGAGAAAAGTGCCAGTTCGTCCAACGCCCGTCTGGACTTCGTCAAAAATTAGAAATGCCCCTTGTTTACGGCAAGACTCTTCGATAGCCGAGAGCACCTTGGGCGGGACTTGCCAAACTCCATTCATGCTTTGGATGGGTTCAAGCACAACGGCTGCGGTCTGTTTAGAGACATGGTCTGCCACCTGGGCAGCAGGAAGGATTCGATGGTGGGATACGGGTGTGTTGAGGTAATCTCGATATTTGGCTATACCAGTGGCGGAGAGGCTTCCGTAGGTTCTCCCATGGAAGGAACCGAGAAGGGAGAGGACCTCTGGCCGCCCGCTGACGGCGCGCGCTAGTTTGATGGCGTTTTCATTGGCTTCGCTGCCAGAACTAGCCAAAAAAACCTTGGAATAGGGCGAACCGGATAGCTGTAACAGCTTGGTGACCCCCTCTGCCCGGATACGGTTGTAGGTGATGTTGGAGTAAAAAAGCAAACGGGAGGCCTGGTCCTGGATCGCTTTCACGACGTGAGGATGACAGTGTCCAGTGGATGCCACCGCGTGTCCCGAGTAAAAATCTAAGTATTCTCTATCTTGCTGGTCGTACACATAACAGCCCCGCCCCCGCTCAATCGAAAGCGGAAATTTGGCATAAGTCCGGAGCTGGTAGGCGTCCTCCTGTGATTTTATCGACTCCAACATGGTGTCCACGACAGTGACTCCTTTCATCCTTCAAGGATGGGGCGATGGGAGGGAAAGGGCTGTTTCCTCCGGGAGCCCACACATCACGTTCATGTTTTGAATGGCCTGGCCGGCTGCCCCTTTTTGTAAGTTGTCCAGGGTTGACCAAACGATCAAAAATCGTTCTTGGGTAACCGCACCAATGTCCACAAAATTGGAATGGCGAACAAAGTTTACATCGGGGCATTGGGGAACCCAGCGCACAAAATACTCTGAATTGTAGTACTGCTCGTATAAGGTGCACACATGCTCAGGAGTTATTTCGCGATTGACTTCCAAGTAATGGCTAGAGAAGATACCTCGAACAAGGGGTGTCGAATAGGTTTGAAAAACCAACGCCTGCTCAGGCTGCTCAAGGAATTGGGTTATTTCAGGGAGATGTTGATGTGCAAAAGGTTTGTAGGGGAAGAGACTGTTGTTTCGTAGGGAATGATGGGTTCCTGCAAGCGGGTTACGGCCGGCACCGGAAGAGCCTGTTTTGGCGTCGACAAACACGGGGCCTCTGATCCAACCTTTTTGGTAAAGTGGATAGAGGGCAAGCAGGGTAGCGGTAGCAAAGCAGCCTGGATTGGCGATGCGATGAGCCAGGCGAATCTTCTCCCGATTGAGTTCAGTTAAGCCATAGACAAAATCCTTCTGCAACTGAGGGCATGAGCAGCGAAAGCCGTAAAATCGTTCGAAAACGGCTGGATCGGCGATGCGGAAGTCACCGCTCAAGTCAATCATCATCAATTCCGACGGTAGCTGAGGGACAAGTTTCATAGCCTCGCCAGGGGGGAGTGCCAGAAACAACACATCCAGCTCCGTGTCCGGCAGGGTGTCTAAGGATGAGAAAGCCATATCGAGCACGCTGCGCAGGTTGGGGTAGATGTCGGGAATCACTTTTCCATTGTGCTGCTGTGAGGATACCCAGACGAGTTCTACTTCAGGGTGGCGGAGCAGAATATGAAGTAATTCGCCTCCTCCATAACCTGACCCTCCTGCGACTCCCACTCTAAACATCCCAGGAAAACTCCCCCCCCAGAGCAAAGGCGCCAATGCTCATCTGTCTAGCATCTTCGGATCGTTTTGGTTAGGCGCCCACCAGGCCGTCTGTGCCAGCCAATATTTATATTTATTCATCAAAGGGGGTCTAGTCAAGCCATTTTTGCATAATTACCCAATTCTTATACAGTCTACTCCAATGCACCCTCTGGTTAGTCGCAGTGTTTCAGGGAAAGTCGGGTCAAGGATTGAATAACGGGTAGATTTTCCTTTTCGGCACCCCGAGTTCTTGGACGATGGTTTGAATGGCTCGTTTTCGACTCAAGCCGCGCAATTGCGTCAATCCGTAGAAGTAGGCCTCCACATCCAAGCGAGATGGACAGAGATCTAGCTTTGAAGCCCCTTTCAGGACCAGGGTAAATTCACCTCGAACCGGTTCCTTTTCGACTGCGGTAAGGATATCTTGCAGGCGGCCATAGTAGGAGGTCTCGTGAATCTTTGTCATTTCTCTAATCAAGAAAGCCCTGCGGTTTCCAAGGATTTTCGCGATTCTCCGCAGAGAAGCCCGCAGGCCATGAGGGGAGAGGTACAAGATGAGGGTTGCCCTCACCGGGATCAAGGCTCGCAGTGCTGTTTCCTGAGCGCCGACTCGCCGATCTAAAAACCCCACGAAAAAAAACCGGTCGTTGGGAAGTCCGGAAACCGAGAGAGCCGCAACTGCAGCCGAGGGACCTGGTACCGGGACTACAGGAATACGTTCTTTTCGGCACAGGCTAACCAGCCGGTAGCCCGGATCTGAAATCAGAGGTGTCCCAGCATCGCAGACAATCGCAAGGTTCCGGCCCCTTTTCAATTCAGCAACTAAGCGAGGAGCCTTGGTAGTTTCATTGTGTTCGTGGTAGCTGGTAAGAGGTACGTGGATACCGAGCCACTGGGCTAGTTTGCGAGTGTGGCGCGTGTCTTCGCAGACAATCACGTTCACCCGACCCAGAATTTGCGCAGCCCTCTGGCCCAGATCTCCCCGATTGCCTAGAGGTGTGGCCACGACATATAAGGTGCCTACCATGTGTCTCGCACCCTGCCTACTGTATCACCTCATCCGTCCTGACTGATTTGTGCTCGTTCGATCTCCTCGACGTGACTCGACGAGTACAATGTATTTCGCGACGTCGGGGATATGCACGTTCTGGATAATGGCTGCGGGTACCTCGGTGGCAGCGCTCTGTCTAGCTAGCTATTCCGGCGTCTCGTTACGACCCATGGGGAATCATGGGAGCTCTATTCATCCTTTCCAGCATGTCGCGCACCGCGCTCTCCATACCCACCAGAACTGCTCGAGCAACGATGTTGTGACCAATATTTAGCTCCACAACTTGGGGGATGGAGGATATCGGGCGAACATTACGGTAGGTCAAACCATGTCCCGCCAGTACCTTCATTCCGAGGGAGGAAGCACTCCGAGCGGAGTTGGCAACCCTGTCGAACTCTTGCCGAAAGGCAGGGCGGTTTTCTTCTAACCCCTTAGGCACAGCCTCAGAATAGATTGCAGTATTGAGCTCGACGGCTCTGGTCCCGATCGCAGCAGCACGTTCGATCTGGTGATGGTCGGGATCGATAAAGAGTGAAATCTCCAGATCATCCTTGCTCAACTGGTCGATGGCAGCAGCAACCTGTCTTTCCTGTTTGATGACGTCGAGTCCCCCCTCGGTCGTAATTTCATTGGTCTGCTCCGGAACCAGCGTCACGGTGTCCGGGCCTATCTCCAGGGCAATCTGGATCATTTCCTGGTTGACAGCCATCTCGATGTTTAGGCGAGTGGTGATCGTGTTACGGAGAAGGTGGAGGTCACGTTCCCTGATGTGACGTCGATCCCCACGAAGGTGGACGGTGATCCCGTCAGCTCCAGCTAGTTCAGCCAAAAGAGCTGCCGTCACCGGATCTGGTTCAGATGACTGTCGAGCTTCCCGAATAGTGGCAACATGATCCACATTTACCCCGAGTTTCGTCATGTTTCTCCTTTTCTGGTCTAGTCAATAGAACAATTGTCTTCGAGAGAATAGTCCCCTCTGAAATCCCTTCGGAGAATCGTGAAAAGCCCGAACATCATTGTCAGGCCATCAGAAACAAGTTTGACCCGACTGCCAGTGTTGTGCCGCCAGATGACTGGCACTTCCTCCAACCGAAAACCCCATTTTCGGGCAATGTAGAGAACCTCAACGTCGAAGCTGAAGTTTTCTATTACTTGTTTCCGGAATATATCTCGACAACGAGGCATTTTAAAGAGTTTGAATCCACATTGAGTGTCCCGATAGGGAAGATGGGTGAGGAGACGCACCAGGCGGTTGAAAAGCTTGCCGCCGCCCTCTCGAAGCCACGGCTGACGCACTTGAATCTCTGAGGACTCCAAGTCACGAGACCCGAACACAATGTCGCAAGGGCCGTTTGCTAGAGCCTGTTCAAGTTTGCAGAGCTCCTGGATAGGAGTGCTGAGATCGGCATCCGTCAAGAGGGCGTATTGCCCCGAGGACTGCAGCATGCCCAGACGGACGCTGTAACCTTTTCCCCGGTTACATCGGTTTTGGAAAAGCCGCAGTTGGGGCATGTTTCTGCGGGATAACTCCAGAACGATGGCAGCAGTTCGATCCTGTGAGCCGTCATCGACCACGACTAGCTCAAAGGAAAAATGGCGGGAGAGCAGGTAATCTACAATCTGTTCCAACGTAGAGCCTAGACGTTCTTCTTCGTTGTAGGCTGGGATGACTACCGACAGGAAGATATCCGTCATTTTAAGAGGCGCCGCCCTCGATCCAGTCGGCGCAAAGTTCGTTCTCGTCCCAGAGTGACCATGACGTCAAAGATTCCAGGAGCTGTTCCCTTTCCGGTCAAGGCCACACGTGCGGCCCCGATCAAGACGCCGGCCTTAAGGCTGTGCTGCTCGGCGATCTCTCGTAGTATCTGCTCGGTCGTGTCGAGGGTAAAGGGAGTTGGGTAATTGTAAGCTTTTCCAAGATCCTTCAAAGCTTGCGCAAGTCTTGTGCGGTCGGGTTCATCACAATGAAAGTATTTCTCAACCGCGGCAGGGTCATCAGGAAAATCGTCTGTAAAAAAGGGCCGGCCTAAATCAACAAAATCCGTCAGGCGACGAGCTCGCGATTTCAAGAGGTCTAAAGCGGCCCATAGCTCGGCTCGCCCTTTGCGCTCCCAGGCAGGATCCCAGATTCTCGCTTTTTGGAGAATCGGCTTTGCGGCGACTTCAAGTTCGATGGAGCTCAGGCTGGTCAAGTAGTGAGCATTCATCCATTCCAGCTTCTGAGGGTCGAACACAGCGTTGGCTTTGTGAGTCCGTTCCAACGTGAAAAGATCAGTAAGGTCATCCTGGCGGAACAACTCTTCCTTTTCACCTGGGGACCAGCCCAGAAGAGCTAGGTAGTTCATCAGTGCAGCTGGCAAGAACCCCCGCTCTCGATAATTCAGGATGGATGTGGCCCCATGCCGTTTACTGAGACGTTTCCGATCAGGACCCAGGATCAGAGGAAGGTGGGCATAAGAAGGGATAGAGTGCTCGAGTGCCCGGTAAAGAAGCACGTGTTTACTCGTGTTAGAAAGGTGATCAACCCCTCGAATGACATGAGTGATTCCCATATCTATGTCATCGGCTACAACGCAGAGGTGGTAAGTCGGTGAGCCGTCCGAGCGTTGAATCACAAAATCCTCTAAATTTTCACTCTTCACTTCAATGGGTCCGTACACTTGGTCGTGAAAACAGATCCGTAGCCGGTCCGGGGTTCTGAATCGCAAAGCAAAGGGTTTGTCATGGCGTAGAAAAGATTGGACCTGTGAATGGGCTAGATCTCTACAGGTACCTTCGTAAGACCAAGCCCTGCCAGTTTTCCCCGTGTCTCGTTTCTTCTTGTTCAGCAACTGGGGAGTACAGAAACAGGGGTAGGCTTGTCCCTGCTGGGAAAGGCGATTGGCGATAGATTGATACAGTGGCCGCCGCTGTGATTGATAGTAAGGTCCTTCATCCCAGTTTAAACCGAGCCAGCGTAGTCCTTCCAGGATTCCCGTAACCATTTTTGCATCAGAGCGGGAAAGATCCGAATCTTCGAGGCGCAGAATGAAGGTTCCCTCATTCTTTCGTGCGAACAACCAGTTGAAGAGGGCGGTACGGGCGCCGCCGATGTGTAGGTGACCGCTGGGACTGGGAGCAAAACGCACTCGAATGCTCATGTTCCGGTCGAGACACAATTCATCATAGTCTCCCTGCTGAAGCCGAGACGGAATCAGCTTGCAGCGATTTTCTCTAGGCCTCGTTCGAATGCTCTCAGGAGGCCATCTATGTGCTTGTTGGTCATTGGGAGGGAGACGGCGCACATAGTCAAGGAATTCCCGAGGAAGTAGCCCTCCTCCAGGACCGTGTGAAAAATACGGGATGCCATGACCTTGTCGGAGCGCGCTAGGGCGCGATAGCTGTCCAAAGGTCCTTCAACGAAGTAAATGCTGAATACTGAACCTGAGCTGATCACCTGTGCCGGAAGCTGATGGCATGATAAAATGCCACATAGGCCTTGACATAGGCGTTCAGTCAAGTCCTGTAAATGAGTGAAGGCAGCGGGTGTCAATTCCTGGAGCACCGCTAACCCAGCCGCCATGGCCACTGGATGGGCGCTGAAAGTCCCACTCTGAAAAAAACCTGTGGGAGCTTGCGAGTTGTCCAATAGGTCCATGATGTCTGCCCGTCCGCCAAAGGCACCAACCGGAAAGCCACCACCTACGGTTTTACCAAAGCAGGTAAGGTCCGGCTCGATCCCGTAATGGCTCTGCAGCCCACCCACGCCGCTTCGGAAAGCGACGATCTCGTCGAAAATGAGTAGAATACCGTTCTCGCGGGTTATCCGAGCCACCGCACGAGCAAAGTCAGGCCGCACCGGCAGAAGGCCAGCCTTGGGATCAAAAATCACGCAAGCCAGTTCATCCCGGTGTTGCTTGATGAGTCTCTCAACCCCTGCTTCGTCATTGTAGGTGAGGACCAGGACCTCGCGACTAGCATTGGGGGAAAGGCCTCCAGCAGTGGGTACTGAGTGTGGATTTCGGACGGGACCCGCTTTGTCCAGTGGCGGATGAACACTCACTTCGACCACATCGTGGCTGCCGTGATACCCTCCTTCGAACTTGGCGATTTTGGACCTTTGAGTGAAGCCGCGGGCGAGGCGAATGGCGTGTAAAGTCGCCTCCGTTCCTGAATTGACGAAGCGAATTCGCTCCAAGGATGGGACCCGGCGACACATTTCTGCGGCAATTTGGGTCTCTATCCCCGTCGGAGCTCCCAGGGCGATTCCTTTGTTGAGTTGTGCCTGGATTGCCTCCAGGACTGCTGGGTGGTTGTGCCCCAAGATCTGGGCCGTGTGGTGGTTGGCGAAATCTATGTAACGGTGGCCATCCACATCCCAGAGGTAGCAGCCCTTAGCCCGGTCCATGGTGAGAGGATAAGGCGCATAAAAATAGGCACCTTTGGCCGGACCCGCCGTGAAAACACGGCCCTTTTCGAAGAGCTGGTGGGAGCATTGGTTGTTAGCTTGGTAGGTTTCCTCTTGGGATAAAAGTCTACTTGCCATGCTATCTCCTTTGTTTTTCCACCTTGAAAACTGCGATCTTTTGTTTCGAAATTAGTTCTCTTTGTCGCTCGCTCTTCCTAGAATCTAACACGAACTGCTTTGTGTGGGGTCGGTCTCTCCGGGTAACCTACCCACCTTTAAGCATTATGACATTGGACGATTCAATCAAGGAAGACGTGCTTCAAAGAGAGGCCGTTGATCTGGAGCAGTTTCCAAAATGTGATGAGGTCTTACCACGACCTTTCCCCAAGGGTTGGTGGATATAATACCATAGGAGAGGCGAGTGCGGGGAATGCGGACCAGTTCCATCAGTCGGGCGGAGGTCAGGGCTGCTCTGACCGGTCCCATCGGGTCGGTGCGGACTCCCTTCCGGAAGGCTGGGAGCATCGATTACCATGGGTTGATGAGAATCGTCGGTTTCAACATCGATGCTGGAAGCCGGACTGTCCTGCTCACCGCAGGGGATAGTAACTATTTACTCCTCAGTGAGGCAGAGATTGCCCAAGTGACACGAACCGTGGCTGAGCACACGGCCCGCCGGGCTATGGTCGTGGCTGCGGACCGGCACTACTGGACGGGTCACTCGGTCAGTTTTGCAATTTATGCTCGGCAAGTGGGCGCCGATCTTCTCATGGTTATGCCCCCTGACTGGGCCCAATCGTGCACGCCCGAGACCCTCGTGCAGCACTACCGGGCTATAGCTCAGGAGATACCGGTAATGGTAGTCACCAATGTCTTTATCCCTCGGGGGGCGGCTTTTGCCCTGGAAACGCTCAAGCGGCTGGTGAAAGGGGTGGAGGGAATCGTCGCCATCAAGGATGATTTCTGCGGGCCTTTCGGTCGGCGGATGGCTCTTCTGGTCCATGACCGGTGGGCAGTCTTCTCTGGGGGTCAAAAGCAGAATCACCTGGATCTTGTCCCCTACGGCTGTGATGGTTACCTATCGGCCTATATCAGTTTTTGCCCCCGTGTGGCGCATGAATATTGGACGGCGGTTCAGAGAGGGGCCAGACATGCTAGGAAAGTGGTGGAGAAGTACGACATACTCCTCTTCGATTATATTGTGGAACTAGCCGGCGGCTTCGACGCCGGAATGCATGGCATGCTGGAGCTCTACAACTTGGCCAGTCGTTGGAGAAGAAAACCCTATTACTCTCTGACCGACCCCGAGATGGATCGACTGAGGGGCTTTCTGCAGGGGCTGTCGGTATTGTGATTGTGAGGCTCGCTCGCGCAAGAACGTAGAAATGGATCCTCGATATTCTGCTTCTCAAGGGTGTTATGCATTCGACGCGTCTCTCCCTGGGAAATAGAATCAGCGTGAAGCGATGAAGACTACGCCCAGGCTTGGGTTAATCGAGTCGGTCATCACGCTCATCCTAAGCCTGGCAAGAACCTTCTTTGCTGCCGAGTTCTTTTTTGTTCTTGACTGGTTTGGGTCATGTACCTTCCAGGGGCGGATAAAAGCAAGAACAGGTTGGGTTCTTATTGAACCTATGTATCGATCGGAGCCCTTTATTGCGCTGGCTAAACCTCCTCGAGGTTTAGCCAGCGCAATATTTAGCATACACCAACCTGTCCTGGCGACATCCCACCGCTATCCGGAGGCCTCTGGCTTTTCCCCGGTCCGGAAACGGAATAGGTGAGCTGTGGCACCCAATAATGAGTGGGCTGCGCTCGCTCCAACCGGAATGATGCAAGATGATCCTTCGGTTGTGCTAACCTGGTGTTTATTCGCTTTCGCACGCCCGGGTGGCGGAACTGGCAGACGCACAGGACTTAAAATCCTGTGGGAGTTTCTCCCGTGCGGGTTCGAGTCCCGCCCCGGGCACTTTTCTTTCAACAGGTTAGAGGACCTGGATGGTAGCTCATGTGAGTTTCGGCCACGGACGGCACCAATATGACGAGTTGGAAAATAAGAATACCTGCAACGGGTCACACCGCTTCGATATAGAGCTTTTCTCTGACTGCTCCGGACATCCACACATCGCTGCAAGCTTCCGCCATGGCTTCGATGTCTCGAATGGAAGTAGCGGTGGCGAAGATGTTGCCGACCAGGGGACCCGAGGGGCCGTGGATCAGACTGTTTCCACGATCATAAAAGTATGCGAGATCGACGACTCCGCATTCCGTTTCCATGGCCGGGGCACCGGGTGGGAGGACGACACCAGGCTCGATCGGAATGTACATCAGGTCACCCGGGCCAGGATAAACGCAGTGCCATTCACCGGGTGGCGGGTTATCGAAGGCAGGAACCAGGGTGTAGATCTCGTTGTTGGCGTACTTGGCGTGCCAAACCTGGTTTTCCAGGGGAAGCCTGGCGAGGATCGCAGCACAGGTCCGCGGTGAGCGGTCCCAACGAAGCTTCAACCGGATACTCGCTTGCCGTCGACGCAGCCCTAAACGAATCGACTCCGATTTCACGGGTGCCATTACCTCTCCCGAGTCAGTCCGAAATGGAACACTCAGTACACCATTCCATAAATATAGCAGCGTATGCTCTTCGCCTCCCAGATTTCAGGTTCTAAGTTCCAGGTTTTCGTGGTTCCCCGCCTGCTCGGTCAGGGCGAGCCTGGATACCAATGATCCTCCAAGGTCTGGAACTCTCTCGATTGGATTCATTGATCGGGCCGACAAACTGGTCGGCCCTTACCTTCACCTGATGGGGTCCTGGCGCCAGGGTTGTCCCATGCCAGACCGTAGGGGGAGGACCGGTGTGTCCTCCCAAAAAGCGCGACAACAGGTAGGCCCTATGCATCAGCGAGGAAGGTCTGCTTTGTCACCATATTGATGGAATCCACTACTCAGCAATTTCGAGGAGAGAAAGCGTATCGCGATGAATCAAGCCCTCAATCAATTCCTCCGGAATCTGGGTGAACCCTGAATTTCTGACTATTCTATTCAGATTGCGCAGAGACTGTGAGGTCTCGCCAACGGTCCAGAACGGGAAATCGCTACCGAAAAGAAGCTTGTGGAAGCAACCCGATTCAAAAAAGGTTAACAAAGCGTGATAGCTCCACCAGCTACGCACAGGAAGTGCAGAGATATCGGCATAAACATTGGGGTGTTTGCGCGCCATCACCATTGCATCCTCGGCCCAAGGTAAACCCATGTGAGCCAGGATGATCTTGAGTTCTGGAAACTGGATCGCGACATCGTCATAGAGAAGTGGATTGGCGTACTTCATCGGTGTCGGCGGAATACAGTGGTAGGCGGCATGAGTCAAGATGGGTAAATTGTATTTCACGGCTCGCTGATAGATTTCGTGGAGTTTGGGATCGTCGGGATGATAGTTCTGGTAGACCGGACTGGTCTTAATTCCCTTCAAACCAAGTTCGTTGACCGCCCGTTCCAACTCGTCCAGAGCGTCTGGTGCGTGGGGATCGATTGACATGAATCCAATGATCTTCTCGGGATGTTGCCTCGCGTAGGCAGCAATCTGGTCGTTGGGCGTATTCATGCCCAGAAAATCCGAGTTGATTCCAAAGACAATTACCCGGTCCGCCTCTTCACTCGCCTCCCAATGGCGTTCCGGCGTGGAATTCAAATCGATTGGCGTTCCGGAATAGGCCCTTTCAACGGCCTCGACGAATTGTCTGCCCCACTGTTCCCGAGTTGAAAGGTGGGTGTGGCAATCCACAATCATTACTTCCTTTACCTCCAGTGACGCTCGAATCTAAGCTGGTCGGTGGGAATTCTCGGTTTTCGACCCAGGACCAGATCGGTTAGGACCTTGGCCGTGGTCGGCGCCTTCCGGCAGCCCTGCCTTACCAGAGCCAGGGCACAGATCTTGCCCAGGTCTTGCTGGCCGCACAGACCAGGGCAACTTTTCCATCGAGTTTAAAGTCCATGTGAATCTCCCGACCGGTGAGAATAGAGCCCCGGAACTCGATCAGCTCAACACTTATAGCCGAGTGCAAGCAGCGGTACAAGGGAATTTTGGAACTTCAAAAACTCTTTGACATGGCCTACTCGAATAAAGTTCACTGAGCTTGGAACTGAACCGCGGTCAGCTGGACCTGCTGGTTAGCAGTAGCGGATGGGACCGAAGTCCGACGAGACGCCATCAGATGAAGGTAAGAGAAACGCACGCCGGTAAGAGCTCTCGCTCCGGAAAAGTAGTAGCCATTCTTTCAGTATCTACTTGCTGGGAGCTTTCCTTGGGGGAACTATGGCTGATGGGAGAGACACTTTCGTTGGAAATCACAGGTTCCTCAGATGCATTGGATATGCCGAACCCTCGGGGATCTTTGCTGCGGTTCTACTTGCCATGAGCGGTGGTGGTTAGGTGGCACGATATCCGCTATGCGGAGCCTTCAACTCCACTACTCATCTCCGGTGACCGATGTAGGGGGACCCCGAAAAGCAGGAAAAGGCTCGATTTAACACCGCCTGGTGGCCCCGATGGTTCTGGGGACTCTGGATAGAGACCAGTCTGGCGCTTTTGTTCTTTGCGCTGGTGAGGTCGGGGGTACTGGCATTTTCTACAACAACGGACCAAGGTAAGGCAGTCACTATCACCGAGAGACTTGAGTTATTGGTAGTGTGAAACTCGATGGATTACTTTCGTGGATTTTTCCGTTCGGGCGGTCCCGGTAGGAGATGGCACTCAGTGGCACCTATCGGTCATCAAGAGAGATGAATCGAATGACCTGTTTTCTAGCTCTGGGGGGGATATCCCTCCGACTGCGAGATTTACAAGTCTCCAAACTTCCTGCGAGAGACGTCATCCCGAAAGCAGGGCCCTTCACCAGTGCCTGGAGGATTACTGGGAGGAGTTCAAGGACAGCTACGCCTACTTCTCATGGCCGCGATTACCTCAACCTTGACATGTATGTGGGTTGAACCACCCTTGGCGGCTTGCTATCCTGGTCCTATCATCAATTTCCATCAACATCAATAAATGGTCCTACCAGCGACTGCATCATCGTCGCCGCGGAGGGTTGGTGTGAAGACGCTCGGTGTTATCCTGCCCGACGATGGTCCATTCGATTATGAATGGCTTCGTCTCGACGGCTGGCTGGTGGATCTCGGTCTCGGCTATATCGACTTGCGCGTGGAGCGGTCCCAGGCTGATGGCATTGTGGCCGTCACTAACTTGCACCATATTGGCTCGCCGGACGTGCTGCTGCCGCCATTGTCTGGGCCTGCACCAGTGGTAGCTTTGTCGGGTGCCTCGACTTCGCACGACGCCAGGTCGAATTGATAAACGCCGACACCGGCTTCCCCGCAACGAGCACCACCCTCGCGCTAATTGCGGCGGCCAAGCACTTGGGCGCGCGGGAGATCGACTTACTGAGCCCCTACACTGAGGACATCACCAACATCCTCGAGAAGCTGCTGCGCGATGCTGGATTGTTCGTCGTCGATGTCCGCTCGCTCGGAGCAACCTGCACCACCGATTCCTTCGACCTCGACATCAGGCGGGAGGTGACGGAATTCGCGCATGACAGGCTCACGCGATCGTATCCAATCCTCGTCCCGGATACGGCCTGCAACACGATCGACTTGGTCGAAGAACTAGAGGCGGAAGCGCGGAGACCGGTGATCACGGCAAATGTGGCTTCGCTGTGGCACGGCCTGCGACTACTCGGCGACGACTCGGCCACGGGCGGGGTTGGTCAGCTCTTTCGGCCGCAGACAGTGCCACCCGGCTGAATTGCTTGACTTGTAACCGTTACAACTCGGTTCGGGCTTGAATTCGGCGGGCGTCGACCCTCCGTTGACAAGACGCACGATACACTGCTTCGAACACATACTTAAGCGGCGTCACGTGTTGGGGGCAGGGCGACATCATCTCGTTTTTCCATTTCAAGGTGTGAGAGTCGAAGAGGCGGGCCGGTTTTGCCACATACGGGGCTAAATCGGGCTATGGCGAGGCCAACGACCCCTCGGGGCGCTTGCCTGCCGGAATCACTGATGTCAAATGGTCCGGCGGTGTATCCGGGCGAAGGTCGAATGGGAAATGTCAGTGTTACGTGCCATGAATAGTACGCCGAACCTTGAGGGGCCGCGCCGGGAACAACCGGATGAATTGGACGATGTTCTGGTGCTGGCCAACGAAGTCATGCGAGTCGGTCAAGGCATGGAACCTACAAACGCGACCGACTACCCATTCATCTACAAGCGTGAAAATGCTAAAAATATCACGGTTGTCAAAGACGGCGACCGCTGCGTCAGCATGACCGGGATGTGTTGAATACGGTTGAGGTCGGTAATGCGCGATTGCGGGCCGGCTTGGACATGTGATACCTCTTGTGCCCCTTTTTTGCTCAAATAAGTACAAAGACCTACAAAGAAGTCTCGGAGCTTTTGGACTTCTTTGTACGCTAATCTGTTGATAAAAAGGGAAAAGGAGCCAACTAGGCAGGAGTAGTTTCCACGGGCTGGGTTTCAGGACATTGATCTTAAAATCTTGTGGGAGTTTCTCCCGTGCGGGTTCGAGTCCCGCCCCGGGAAACGTACAATCAATGTGTTACATTGGTTCTACAGTGATCTGTTCCTCAGCTCTGTCAGTTACACCTTTACCTCGGAGTCTCATTGTTGTCGTGTCTTTCCAAGGCCAGGTATTTTGAGAAGATCTCTTTCTTGAGCGTATCCGGAACCAAAGTCTGTGTTTGCCAGGCAGTGCTTACCTGCGAGGGTGAGAAAGAACTGTAGTACTCAAAGAGCCTCTTCTTGATAAAGTCATCGTCTTCACTCAGGTTCAGCTTGTTGGCGAGGAATTTGAAAAGGATGACCGCGGCCAGCTTGTTCCCCTCTTCGCCCCAATGACCATCGTTGAGAGGAAAACCATAGATGTCCTGTTTTTCCATCTCAACGAAGAAAGGACGCAGGTTCAAAGTCTCGATGCCAACTTCCTCAACCAACTGGGCGATTGCAATATTGTAGTAGTCAAAGGGCTGGTTGGGGTCTAAGCGTCTAAGCAATTCGTTACTGTAGCCCGGAAGGACACCCATATAGAGGGTTGCAGAACCCTCTTGGGATTTTTCGCTCCAAGCCTTCATGATAGTGCTAAAGAGACGCAAGGCATTTCTTAGATCCGGATCTGATATTTCTTCCCTCTTCATGAGGGCCGACTGGTATCTATGATGGAGATCCCACACATGATTAACGACTAAGCGACCGACCGTGTCCAACCCATCCTCAAGAGTGGATGTGAAGGAAGCGCTGAATCGCGAGGCTTTATCTATGAGGAAGTAGGTGAGATATAAGTGTCTGAGAATCCACTTTACTAAGCCGACCGGCTTGGCGGGTCTGTATCGAAGCTGACCCGAAGCATCCAGATCGATCAGACGATTGGCGATAATGTCGCCCAAGTCGTTCTGGCAATGCAGATAAAACACGACGTCCAGGTCCAAAACTCGACCCTCGTCCAGGTACTGAAGATAGGCTTGGTCGGTGCCATAACCGTTGGTCCCAAAGTTGATGACTTCGAATGATCTTCCGGTGCGATTAAGGAGATAATCAAGAGGTTCGGTGAAGACATATTGCACCTCCATTGCCAGATTCTCTGTGAAAGAATCTCCAAAAACGCCGATTCGAATGGTAGAGGAGGGCTTTGCCATCTGAAACTCTCTGTTCTGACGCAACCCGAGGGAATTATGAAGTACCAGGTGTTCCGTCTTGCGATCGGGATGAGGGAACTGAAAACTGTGGTTACGAGGGTTAGTGTAGATTCGAAAGCGATCTAGCAGGGTTTCATACTCTACCAGTGTCTTTAGGTCTGGTCTTGACCTGCCCCCACGAACGAGTCCACCCTCTAAGTTAGACTCGGAGCCATTTGAAGTGCCCTGCACGGGATAGAACTGAACTCCTGAGACCTAGGTAGTTTGGCCTCTGGCGCCGGCGGCCGATAGGCCAAGGCGCTGTGAGGCCGGATCTGATTGTAATCCCTTCGCCAGCGTTCTACCAACACCTTGGCTTCCCCAAGCGTGTCGAAGATCTCCATGTTCAGCAGCTCATCCCGTAGTTTCCCGTTGAAACTCTCAATGTACCCATTCTCCCAGGGGCTGCCCGGCTCGATGTACAAGGTCCTTACCCCAACAGCCTGCAGCCAGTCCCGGACCGCCTGTGCCGTAAACTCTGATCCGTTATCGGACCGGATAAACTCAGGCACTCCCCGATCAACGAATAACTCCGCCAACCGGTCCAACACGTCTTGGTGATTCATCTGCCGTTTCACATCAATGGCGAGGCACTCTCTGGTGTACTCATCCAGGATCGTCAATAGTCGAAAGGCTCGCCCATCATGGGTCCGTTCATGCACGAAATCATAGCTCCAGACGTGGTTTTTGCGAGCCGCTCGTAACCGAACACAGGAACCGTCATTAAGCCACAGTCTCCTTCGTTTCGGCTGTCTGGACGGGACTTTCAGCCCTTCTTGTCTCCACAGCCTCTCCACCCGCTTAGGATTCACCTTCCACCCTTCCCCATGAAGTATCGCCGTGACCCGCCGGTAGCCATAACGCCCGTATTGCGTAGCCAACTCCACCATCCTGGCCACCAATCGGGCCTCATCATCGGGAATTTGCCTTTCCCTTCGCTGGGTCGATCGAACCTGTCCCAGCACTTGGCAGGCCCGACGTTCGGAGACTCGCTCTGCTCCTAATCGCTCTCGTACCCACATCACCGCTCGTCTCCTGTTCGCCGGGCCTAGAAGTTTCCCGAGGACACTTCCTTCAGGATCTGCTTGTCCAAAGACAGATCCGCCACCAGCTTCTTCAACCGGGTATTCTCCTTCTCCAACACCTTCAACCTCTTGGCCTGGTCCAACCGGAGCCCTCCATACTCTTTGCGCCACCGGTAGTAGGTCTGCTCGCTCACCCCCATCTGCTTCGACACCTGTCCCACCCTCTGTCCTTGGGCCAGACCCACCTCTGCCTCACGCAGCTTCATGATGATCTGTTCTACCCTAAACCGCTTCCCTGCCATCCTTGCCTCCTTCCTAAACCGGAAATCCTAACATTCAAACTGGACTCGTTTTAGGGGGCAAGGGCAAAGTCGAACCGACCAAGCGCTCGGAAGAGATCCAAGCCATTCTCAAACTTGATGAACTTGGGAAGACACGGAGAGCATTGAACACGGCCCAAAACAAGCTTCAGAATGAGCATCGGAACGCGACTACGCAGGTACGGTCCGACAAAGAGGCCCTGCAATTACACCTTCAGATCGGGGCGTTGCGGCCGGAGGATTTATTGGAGTCCGTCAACGAACGGAGGAAAGCACTCAATCTGTCGGAAATCTCGGAGCTAACCACAGATACAAAGCTCGATGCCGGGCTTTCAGATACCGCCAAGACGGCAGAATTCAATAGGGACTCGGCGCTCCGGGAGCTCAAGACGCTCTCCGAGGACGCGAAGGAATTCCCGACTCTCGCAAAAGCTGAAGCTGCTGCGATCGTTGCTGATCTCGGGAAACTAGAGTCTGACCCCACCCTTCTTGCCGCCTTACAGCGCCGCTCGCTTATCGAGAAGGGACTTGACCTCGTCGATGGCCCCGAGTGTCCCCTTTGCGACTTTCGGTGGGAGGATGAACAATACCTCCGCGACCACTTGAAAGCGAAACTGGCAAAATCCGAAGAGGCTCGAAAGCTTCAGGAGTCCCTATGCGAACAACGGCACAGTGCTCGTTGCGAAGGTTATACGAGTGGTAGGCCTCCTGGCACCGATCCAGAGACTCGCAGAAGGGCAGGGAGAGGGCGAGTTCGCCCAGCTTTTAATTGTATGGAAAAACGATCTAGAGGAACTGAAGGCCAAGCTCGCGGACGTGGAGGGACTTGCAGACCTGAAGGATCGGCTCATGAACGTCTGGCTGGGGATTCCAAAGGCGTTTCTCAAGAGCTTGAATGCTCTCACCGAGAAGGTAGAGGCCAAGCCTAATCAGACCGCAACTCTCGATGCCCAAACGTTCCTAACGACTGCACAGCTTCGCCTCAGCGACTACCGGAAGGCAATGAAAAATAATAAGGAGGTAGAGATCGCATGGACTACCGCGAAGGTGGTCTACGACACATACTGCAGCGTTCTGGAGGATCAGCTAAGCACGCTCTACGAAGAGGTGCAGGAAGAATTCAGTCGGTACTATCGAATGATCAACGAAGAGGATGAGGCCGAGTTCACCGCGAAGTTCACTCCTAGCCAAGGCAAGCTAGACCTCGATGTCAACTTCTATGAACGCGGACTGTTCCCTCCCGGCGCTTACCATAGTGAGGGCCATCAGGACGGCATGGGCGTCTGTCTTTATCTCGCGCTCATGAAGCGGCTATTCGGAGATCGATTCAGCTTTGCACTGCTAGACGACGTGGTCATGTCTGTAGATTCCGGACACCGGTATCAATTCTGCAAACTGTTAAAGGAGTATTTTCCCAACACGCAGTTCATTATCACCACGCATGATCGATTGTGGTCAGAGCAGATGAAGTCGGCTGGTCTTGTCAACGCCAAGACCTCCATCGTTTTCCATGGCTGGACGATTGAAACCGGTCCGTTGGTCGCGTCGAACCAGGAGATTTGGGATGAGATTGCTACGGCGCTCGGGAAGGGGAAAGTTGAGGTCGCCGCCGCGGCCCTCCGGCATCATCTTGAGTACGCCTCCCGCCACCTCGCCGATCAGCTCGGAGCAACTCCGCGGTTCCGCGCAGATGGCAACTACGAACTTGGCGACCTCCTTCCGAGCGTTTTGGTACGTATGAAAGCTCTGTATGGCAAGGCAGCGGATGCAGCACAATCATGGGGGAACAACGCTCATAAGGAAGATGCAGGAAGGCGAAAGATGGCGCTGTCTACAGTTGCCAGCGCATCCGGAGTGGAGCGATGGGCCGTCAGCAGAGCTGTCCATTACAACGAGTGGGCCAACTTCGGAAAGAAGGATTTTGAGCCGGTTGTCAAAGCGTTCAAAGAGCTTCTCGAATGCTTCAGTTGCGAAACCTGTAAATCCTGGGTGCAGGTTACGCCGCGTGGAACTCCCGAGTCTCTCCGCTGCGGATGCAGTGTGATTAGTCTCAATCTGAAGCCAAAGACTAAGTAGGGGAACCAAATCTGTGCACTTGCGCTGTGCACTTCCCTACAGGCCAGCATCGGCCCCGGGGAACCGCCGCGCACGCCCATCCAGGGGAGGCGGGGTTGCACAAAGGAGCGGTTGTGCAACATTCCGATCCCGGACGGGCTTTCAAGGGTTTAGGCGTTGCGAAACGGTATTGCAGGAGAGATTCGATTAGCGATAGCTTTGTGCAACGCTGGTCGGTTCTGCCAACGTCTCCCCACAGCCGTACCGCCCTCGCAGCTTAGGTGCCACGGTGGAAGCGGCGTGGCGCGAACGCATTTTTCGCGCGACAACTTCCGGCGCCCGTGGGTTCGGCCCTAACTCTACCGGCTCCTTGATCAACTGCGCCAGTAATCCAGTCATTCTAGTGGCAGCCATTGTGCGAAAGCATATTCATGGATATACTTCTACACATGAGAACGACGAAAGATGTTAATGAGGAGTTGCTCCGGGCGGTCAAAGCCTACGCGGCGTGTGAGCGCAAAACCCTGAAAGTAATGATCGAGCAGGCTCTTCGCGAGTTCCTAGCGGGCCCGGCTAACGCCGTTGCTGATGCTCCGCCCATACCGGTGTTTCGTGGACAAGGAGTGCAGCCCGGCGTGGACTTGACGGACAACACGGCGCTCGAAGCTATCATGAATGCAGAGTCCTGACGTTAATGTCTTGGTGAGCGCATTCCGCGAGGACGCAGTCCACCACGAACGCTGTCGGACGTGGCTGGTCGAAGCTTTATCGGGCCGGGATCGGGTCGGCCTGTTCGAACTCGTGCTCAGCGGTGTGCTCCGCGTATTGACGCATCCTCGGATATTCCACCCCCCCCACGCCTGGCGAGGCGGCCTGCGCCTTCATCGATGCGTTGCTTGCGCAGCCCGCGAGCACGGCATTGCGTCCCGGCAGTAGTCATTGGCGCATATTTCGCGGCATGTCTGAGACGCTCCAACTAACGGGCAATCGAATTCCAGATGCCTATCATGCGGCTCTGGCAATCGAACACGGCTGCGAATGGGTGACTCTGGACCGCGGTTTTTCGGCATACCCCGGGTTGCGCTTGATCAACCTTCTGGATGACTGACGAACCCCGTTCCGTCTCGCTTCGACCGGTTAATCCGTTGTTTTTCCAGGGATATTTGTAGTATCGATTATGCCATTTCGCTTCGTTCACACCGCCGATATCCACCTTGACTCCCCGCTGCGATCTCTCGCCCTTCGAGATCCCGCACTTGCCGAATTAATTGGTGGCGCGACCCGCCTCGCCTTCGAGCGAATCATCGATCTGTGCCTCGACGAACAGGTTAACGCTCTGATGATCGCCGGGGATCTCTACGATGGCGATCAGACGTCGATGAAAACCGCCCTCTTTCTCGCCGCTCAACTGCGGCGGCTAGATGAGTCCGGAATTCGAACATTCATCGTGCGGGGCAACCATGACGCGGAATCACGGATCACCAGGGAACTTGTATTGCCGGAAGGCGTGAAGGTCTTTGGAGGGCGAGGTGAAGCTGTCGAGTTGGAACGACCTCGTGGTGAGACTCCCGTCGTCGTCCACGGAATCAGCTTTGCGAACCCCCATGCGCCGGAGAGCCTGGTCCCTAAGTTCAAGGCTCGAGTCGCGGACGCGCTCAACATCGGCCTGCTTCATACAAGCCTGGCCGGCGACACGCAGCACGACGATTACGCGCCATGCCGCTTCGCCCAACTGGCCGACACCGGTTTCGATTATTGGTGCCTTGGCCACATACACAAGCGGGAGGTGCACAGCCGCGATCCGTTCATCGTCATGCCCGGTCTGCCGCAGGGACGTGACATCAACGAGGCCGGCCCTAAATCAGTGACGATGGTCACTGTTGGGAATGACGGCGCGGTCGAGTCCCGGCCGTATCCGACGAGCATTGCCCAGTTCGAACGTGTTGCGGTCGACCTGACCGGCATCCAGGACTGGCGTGGCATGGTCGAGCGCGTCGGTGCGAGCCTCAAGCAGGCTCGGGGCTCCGTCAATTCAGAGCATCTGGTCGTCCGGCTCACGTTGCAGGGTCGTACCGACTTAGCGTGGCGTCTCCGCCGCGACCGGGACGTCGTAAAGGCCGAGGCGGACAGTCGCGCCGCGCCGCTTGACCGCACATGGGTTGAAAAGGTCGAGTTGAATGTAGGGCCGGAGACAGATCTCCCCGTTGGACCGGTGAGCGAGCTTGCCGCGAAGATGCTGGGGACAATCACCCAGTCGGATGAGTTTAAGCAGGCGGCGAACAGCCTCGCGGAAGAGCTGGAGCCGAGCTTGCCGCCCGAGGTGCGCGGCGTTCTTGGAGACAATCAGAAATCGCGCATCGAAATCATTGAGGCGCTAACGGCCGAAGGCTGAGAAGCGGTGCTTGCCCATTTGAAGGAAGGCGTACCTGAGGGAGAGGCGAACTAATGCGCTTGCGCCGACTTGGCTTGTCGCGTTACGGCATGTTTACCGACCACACCATCGACTTTGGCGAGCGGATCGGTGACGGCATTGTCACGTTAAGTGCTCTAATCTCGATCTGGTGATTTCGGTGTAGCCTTTTGGGATGGACACCATCTCCTTCAAACGTCACCGCTTTCCACCGGAAATCATTCGACGCGCCGTTTGGCTCTATGCCAGGTTCACTCTGAGCTATCGGGATGTGGAGGATCTTCTTGCGGAGCAAGGTCTGGATATTTCCTACGAGAGAGTACGGCGCTGGTTCCTCAAGTTTGGTGCGCCGATTGCCCGAAACCTGCGCCACACGCGACCCATTCCCAACGGCTATTGGCATCTTGATGAGAGGGTCATCGTGATTCGCGGACAGCGTTATTGGTTATGGCGCGGGGTCGACAATGAAGGCGAGATCCTGGATTTCCTCGTGCAATCGAAGCGGAACGCCCAAGTAGCGTTGAAGTTGATGCGCAAGCTGCTGAAGAAACAAGGCTGCCCACCCACCCGGATCACAACCGATAAACTCAGGTCCTATCACGTCGCCATTCGAACCCTCGGCCTAACGGCTCAACACATCGACAATAAGCGTGCGAATAATCGTGCCGAGAATTCGCATCAGCCCGTCCGGCGTCGAGAACAAAAACAGCAACGTTTCAAATCACCGGGTTCGGCCCAACACTTTCTGAACATTCAATCCGCCGTTTACAACACCTTTTATGTCCAGCGGCATTTACGCAACAGATTCACGTTCAAACGATTTCGAAAAGACGCATTCAATGTATGGGAAAGTGCCAGTGCGGCCGCCTGAAAGGGACTCCATGTAGGCCTTTGCGGCCCAACACGATTAACGTGACAATGCCCCTGATTGCCCCCTTCCCACCGCGCTGTACTTCCTGAAAGCTCCCCTCGTACGTGCGGCACAGGTACTCGAACAGCGTCTTCGCCTCCATCGTCGGCGAGTACTCCAGAATCTCCTCCTCCTCCCACACCGGACCAAAGGCGTCCGGATGGGTCCGCCACAGTGTCGGCACTTGCCCATCTGAGTCGGTAGCTGTTCCTGCCTTCACGTACTTGCGTGCCGTCTTCTCGTCCATTCCCGCCGCCCCCGCGGCTGCGCGAACGTCCGTTTCTGTTCCCTCAGTTTTATCAATCTCCTCACTTTAGCATCTGTGATCATGCCCCGCATGGTCGTTCCTGGGCCTGATAAAACCGGGGAAAATAACTGTCGCCCACCGGGAATTATAAGTGTCGCTGAGCAGCCGCACCGTCAATGTCGGCCCAGCGGTCCTCCACAGCCAAGAGATTGTGCTTTATTCTCTCGTGATGCCGTGCGTGATCGCCGGCCCGACGGCGCGCAGCGCCCAAATCGTATTAACCATGATTACCAGTTACCATGATTATATGACAACATACGCTTCCCACATAGCGAGGAAAAGTCGAGATTTTGCGCCTTTCTTGAAGCCAAATTCCTCTCCCGCACGGGCGCTGAAGGCCAGGAACACCTCTGGCGGCACCATCAATTGGAGCGGCTTATTCTTTCCTTCAGTAGGTCGGGAGTCGGTTTGGATCGAGTTCCGGTTCTTCTCGCGCGGCGGAGGCGGGCCTTTCTTGAGTGCGGAAGTATTCACCATCACAAATTCTCCTTTGTGGTTGTGACTGTGACCAGGAGATCAACCATCGCCTGGGCCAGTCGCTCGGCCTTTTCGTTCAAACTCCGATACGGGGTTTCGGTCACCGCTTTTCCCGCATCATGTGCGATCCCATAGGCAGTGGAGACCGGCAGAAACCCCTCAATTAGTATGTAGTCAGTCTGTTCGAGGTAGGTCCTCGCCGCAGCTATCTCTGCCGCACTGCGGGTCGTTTTCACCAACGCGAAGGCAATCCGGGAGCTATCGATGCCAGAATCGACCAAACTATGGGCGAGCCTTACGGCGGGCCGCAGATCATCCTTCGTCTGTCCGGTTGGGATGACAATCAAATGGGCGGCCAAGGCGATCTCAAGCGTTTGTTGTGAGGAGTGCGGACGGCCGTCGAGGATGTAGGCGTCGAAGCACTCCGCTTCGGCAAGGGCCGTTTTGAGATTTCCGAATGACTGGACCTGGATCTCAGGCTCAATTCCAGCTTTCGCCCGGTCGGTCGCCCACTCTGTGCTGGTTGTCTGCTGGGTATCCAAGTCGGCAATCTTCACGGTAAAGCCGTCCTGGGCTAACTCTCGAGCGAAAAGGCGCGCCAGAGTAGATTTCCCGGCTCCCCCTTTCTGGGAAACCACGCCGGTGATGTAGGTCAAAACAGATTGCCGTTCCGATCAATGATACCATGAAAACAACTAGCCATGATTAGAACTTAAATTGTAACATGGATATCCTGAAATATCCAAAATTTGAGCCTGCCCTGCTGAAAACTGAATGACGATGTAATGATACTGATCGTGACACGCGGATCACCGGATCATTGTAGGAACGTTCAGAGGGGGTTAGTGGGGGTCGGCAAAGGGTCTAATAGCATGCCTTTTGTGGGTTCGTCTGAGGGATGTGGGAGAATGCTTGGACGGGCCGGTGAAGAAAGTCCTCCTGCTCTTTTATCCCGTAGCCGATGCGATATCCGTTTGGGAGAAATCATTGCCCTTGAACAGAAGCGGCGCATCCAGATACTTGGCCAGAGCATAGGAAAAACAGTCGCCATAGTTCAGGTCCGCACCGTGACCCGTCCCCTTGCCGAAGTGCCGGTAGGCATCAAAGGCGATGTCAGCAATGCGGGGAGAAACCTCTACGACGGTCATGCCGCTCTTCAGGAGAAAGGCGTCCAATGCCAAGATCGCGTTATCGCCGGATCGGGTGAACAAAACCATGCGGGTCTCAAGCAGGCTGGCCGCGCTGATGCAGGGGTCTGCCGCTGCTTCAATCAATTTATTGAAAGTGTGTCTTTCGGGTTCATCGCCCATGATGGCGATGAGTGCCGATGTATCGACCACCATCACGCAGGCAGACCGCTTTTGTCATAACCGATGATCTGGTCGGCACTCCGCCGGTCGCGCCTCGGCAGCTTAGCGCACTGCAGGGCAATGTGATCCAACTCATCGGCAAGTGGGGCTGTGCCTTGCGTTTTTTCCACCTGCGCCAGTTTTTCCTGGATGGCATGTTTGACAGCCTTGGTCAACGATTCACCGGTCAGACTTGCGAGTCTTTTCGCTAGCGCATGGGTGTCCGCATCTTTGATGTTCAGCGGCATCGCTTAAATTCCTCCATACTTAATTATTGGAGGAAAATAGAAAAAATCAACCTTTACTTTGCAATCCGTATTGAAAATCACAGTCGAGTCTGTTGTCGCCCGGTGGTTTTGTCTGACGGACATGAGAAAATGAGCCATGGAGCGTCAACGAGACAGCTTGGTTCCCATCGGTGAAGCAATCTCTGGCCCGGGCGATCCCGTGGAAGCGATCCACTCCGCCTCGCCCAAGGCGTCGCACCACTTCACCCAAGCCGACCAGGTGAACCAGTTGGTTGGGGCCAGCGAAGCGTCCCAGGATCTGGGCTTCATGGCGCGGCTGATGGCGCTATGCTCGCTGCCGCGCACCAATCCCGGCAACCAGACACAGTATGTCCGGCGCAACGGGCCATACACTCTCATCATGTTCTCAAGCGGAAAAACCAAACTCCCCTTCGGCAACTTGCCACGCCTGTTACTGGCTTTGGGTCTGCACCGAAGCGGTTCAGACCCAAAGCCGCGTGTTGGTCCTGGGGGACTCAGTTGCCGAGTTCATGCGGAAGCTGGATATCTACAGCAGCAGTGGGGAAAAGTACACTAGGCTCCGCGAGCAGATGCAGCGACTCTTCAATGTGCATGTCCAGTTGATCTACGAAGACGCGCACGGCGAAGTAAGCATAAATTCGCTGGTTGCCGACCGCACGGAGCTTTGGTGGAACCCAAAGCGCACCAACGAGCGCTCGCTTTGGGAGAGCAAGATTGAGTTGGGCGAGAAGTTCTTCGAGGAAATTATCAGCCACCCGGTCCCGCTAGACATGAACACCCTGAAGGCCCTCAAGCGGTCCTCGCTGGGTCTGGATTGGTACCTGTGACTCACCCTACCGGGTCTTCTCGCTGAAACGCCCGCTGCGGCTCACCTGGCCGAGCCTCTATCGCCAGTTCGGAGCGAATCCGGCACAGGCGGACGATAACCGCATCGTTCAGGATTTCCGCAAGGACTGTCTGAGGGAGTTAAAGAAAATCAAGGCGGCTTGGCCGGATCTGAACTACACGACGGAGAAAAGCTTGCTGATCCTTTCTCCCTCCAAGCCCTCTATCGCTCCGGCACAACAACTTTCGCTCGTAAACTAGCCAACAAATCCCATTTCCCGGCCCTAAATTGCCCCTAGTGGCATTCCAGGCTTGGGCAAGCACCCCAGGGGGTCCTGTACAGCCCTCTAGCGGGCGTTTCATCGTCGGCCACTCCCGCATGGAATCGTTTGGGCTGCCTTACTTTCCACAAAGGCCTGTGATCTGGGAGACTTTTCCACGACTATTCACCCCACCACTCAAGTAGTAAGACAAATAGTTAAAGAACAAGTAGTAGGAGTGACGACGACTGTGAATAAATCACCGGATCAAAAACACCAAAATCATCCCTTGAAGGGGTAGAACCTGAAAACCAGAACCCCGGAATGGCCTCCGCAGAAGGAGGCGGGTCAAAGCCCCTTCCCGCGCCTCCTACGCTTCACTACGGCCCTGTAGATGACTCCACCTCTCTGCTACGGTTCAGGGCGGCTGGTGTGGACCGAAAGGTTCCCTTCCGGCCCATCAGCACGGATCAAATCCCCCTCTTTCCCTCATAAACAGCGCGGTCCCTGGATCGGCCCGAAGCCGTCATAGAGCGCGAAGCGGCGGCGGCGGACCCTTGACGGCTTCGGGCCGATCTTGGAAATCATGCGCGACGAGAGGAAGGGGGGCGCACAGCAAAGGCTCGCAGGCAGGGGGGCACCTATAGGGAGAGGGGAGTCCGAGCCGCTGATTACCATAGACTTAACTGCTCATCCTTTGAATTGTGAGACCTACGGACCCTCGTCCAGATAATAGCCGGAGCCGACCAGGATCGGCAGGCCATAGGCCACGACCCTCTTGACGAAAGCCACCTTGCGCTGCAGCATCCCGGTGGCGGGATTGCGCGCCGAGTAGTACAGGAAGGTTTCACCAAAAGCATCGCCGACGCTCACCACATCCCGGCCGCCGAAGGGACCGTCCGGATAGTCGTTCAACTCGGGAGCAAGGATGCCATACCCTTGGCTGTAGGGATCGCCGCTGAACAGCGTGTTGCCGTAGGTATCCAGGCCGAACACGTAGATTGAGCGGCTCCTCCAACGCGGGTCGGTGGACAGCGCCCGGGTGGCGAAGTACCCTTCCGATTCCAGCTCCAGGGCGGCGCAGCGGACAAACTCCTTCAGCCTCACGGGAGAAGGATCGGCCTCGAGCCCCAGGGCGTTGACCTCTTCGCTCCAGCACGTGCCGGGAAGGTCGCGGCGGTAGACCCCCGCGCCGATCGCGGCCAGGTTTCCTTCCCAGTCGATGCCCTTGATGTAGGAAGCTTTCGGCTCATCCCGGCCAGTCGCCGGATTTGTGAAGGAGTAGTAAAGCCAGCCAGCGCCGAAGCTGCTTACGATCCGATGCTGTTCCTTGTAATAGTCGTTGCCGAAGGCGTCGATCAGCAGTCCTAACGATGATCCTTCCCTCGACCGGGCGGGCGGGAAAACGAAGAGTCGCGCCTGATCGCTCAGCGGGGTCGCTTCGGAGACGAAGATATAGATGGGGCCGCTTTTCCAACGCTCGTCCTCGTTGAAGGCCCGATGGGCCTCCTCAAACCCCATTTCCTGGACAAACTCGTAGGCGCATTGAACGAACGCTTTAACGTCCTCCGGTGTGTGCACGGCGCTGGCGGTGACGGAGCGGTCCGCACACGACAGCGCTTCAGCGGCCCCCTGGGCGACAAGAGCTGGCGCAGCGGCCAGGAAGGCGAAGGGAATCAGGAAATAAGATAGTCGACGACGTTTCATCCTGTGGTAATAATAACCAAAATCGAAGGAACTCGAAATCGCGAATTGAAGCCGCGTGGGAGCGTCGGGCTTCGAGGGCGAGGCGATCAGCACCTTACGCTTGCTCAGGACCGCCACTGGCCAGTAAAGTGGATTCTTCACTATGTCGAGACAGGCTTTTCCAGGCACGGCAACCCTTGAGAGGATGGCCAAATTGCTATCGGATTATCGGTTACCCAAAAATGTCCATGGGTTCAAGTGTTGGTATTGCGATGCGAGGCTGATCGAGGACGGAGCCAAACTCGCCTTTATCGGCGTCAACTCAACTGGAGACCAACATGATGCCGCACACGACAAGAAGGAGCGCTACCTGGATGCCCCCTATGAGAAAAGGGACCCGCTGTGGAACGCTTGGCTGGATGAGGAGTGGCCCGACGGGAATCCGTATCATCCATATCGGGAAAGAGTCCATCGGATTTTCCAGGCAATGTGCGGCCCCGGATGGGAGCAGGTCCTTCGATCCACGGCCTGTTTTAACGTGTGCCCCTTTCGGACTGTCCAGACCGGGCATTTGCCGCCCTCCCTGTGGAGTTCCAGCACGGAGTGGTTTGGAAAGGCCCTGATTCCGGTCGCACCGGAATTCATAATCTGTGACGGAAATGGGCCATCCCGGTCCCCATGGGCCGTGCTCAAAGGCCGCTACGGCATGGAGATCGTCCGTGATCGGAAAGCACATCCGAAAGAAAAGGGATCTCGCCGTGTCAAGGAAGGCCGGCTGAAGAAAGCTCCCTTCGCTGGCGCTCGGGTTCTGGGAGTTCCTTCCCTGAGTCGTCGGCATGCGTCCTTATGGGAAAGCGAGGAGTTGCTCTCGCTGATCCGTGACATCGGAAGTCAAAGTCCGTTCCTTTGCCTCTAGTTTAGTTAGGGTAGGGGCAAAATACTGCGATGTTGCAAGCCAAGCCCTACGGATGAGGCTGCGACCGATGAGGTTCTGGCCGTAGAGGAGCACGTTTTCCCATTTGATGGGGCTGATGTGCTCCCGCTGCGAAAGGGCATTGTCACGTTAAGTGCTCTAATCTCGATCTGGTGATTTCGGTGTAGCCTTTTGGGATGGACACCATCTCCTTCAAACGTCACCGCTTTCCACCGGAAATCATTCGACGCGCCGTTTGGCTCTATGCCAGGTTCACTCTGAGCTATCGGGATGTGGAGGATCTTCTTGCGGAGCAAGGTCTGGATATTTCCTACGAGAGCGTACGGCGCTGGTTCCTCAAGTTTGGTGCGCCGATTGCCCGAAACCTGCGCCACACGCGACCTATTCCCAACGGCAAAATCGCGGTCCGCTTTGAGTTCAACGAGGTGTTCTCGGTGCGCGGCGCCGTGAGCAGCGGGTTCCGGGCGCCGACCCCGGGACAGCAGAACGCGTTCAACGTGACGACCGCGTTCATCGGCGGGCAGTTGACCAACAACGGCGTCGTCCCCTCCACCTCCGCGGTAGCCATCGCGAGGGGCGGCGGGCAGCTCCAGCCGGAAAAATCAATCAACTACAGCCTAGGGGCGGTCGTCGAGCAGGGCCCGTTCACCTTCACCGCCGACTACTTCCGGATCGACATCGACGATCGTGTCGCCCTGTCTCAAGAAATCAGCCTGGCGGAGAACGAGATCCTGACGCTGCTCGCGGAAGGGATCCCCGAGGCACGCAATTTCCCGGTGTTCCGGTTCTTCCTGAACGACTTCTCGACAACTACCCAAGGAATCGATCTAATTTCGACCATGACGATTGGGCGCACGGTGTTTAGCGCGATCTTCAACTACACAGACACAGAGGTCAAAAACCTCGGATCCAGCGTGATCGATGAATTCCGCATCAATACGCTGGAACGGGGACTGCCGAATACCCGGTGGAACTTCAGCATCAACCACTGCGCCGACCGGTGGAGCCTGATGGGTCGGCTGAACTACTTCGGCCAGCTCTGGGACAGCGAGGATGGACGTAATTCGGTCGGTCTCCCTGGCGGACCTGAGGTGTCCTGGCTGTACCCGACCTATTCCGGCAAGGTGCTGCTCGACCTCGAACTCGGCATTCCGTTCGGAGAGCATGTCACGCTGTCGGTCGGCGCTGAAAACCTGCTGAACACGTACCCCGACGTGAACATGTTCGGCGCCAACACGGTCGGCAATCAGCACGGCCAGTTCTCACCGTTCGGCTTCAACGGCGCCTACTACTACACCCGGCTCAGTTATTCCTTCTGAGCGAGGACCGATCCCTCGAAAGGCTTCCGTTCCTTCCCCTCGATCAACTCCTCCAGAATCTCTCGTGGTACTCTTTTTTCCAGGTCTGGGCTCAATTGATTCTCCTTTCAGATTTAATAGTTTCTGTTTTGGAGAATCCTGTCCCAGACCTCTGTCTTTCCGACCAGGCCTGTCCAGAATTTACAGAAAAGAAGTTACCCTACTTAGGTTTTCGCAAGGTTGATCGGCTCAAAAAGGGGGCACCTTATTCAGTGATAGTCGACGATTGCCACGTCACAGGGCCATCGTCTTCCTCAAACGCCCATTCCCTCCATCCCTGGACCAGAGGAAAATACAGACCCAGACGGATCGGCCGCGGGTCGAGTGCCCGCATGACGCGCGCGTAGCCCTCCATCTGCTCACGGTACCGCGTCTGCTCGTTATCGAGAAATGCATCGCGCCCGCTGCCCTCATGCGTGCTGGTCTTGTAGTCTATGATCCAGCGCACGCCGTCATCCACGAAGGTTCGGTCCAGGACGAAATGCCGGACCTTGCGTTCAACAACGGTCGACAAGGCGTATTCGCGTTGGTCGTCTTCATGTCCGGAAAGAATCCAGCGGCCTCGCTCGTCGGCCACAGCGTTTTCGAGCGCAACAGTGGCGCGGGCGAGAGCTTCATCCAGCTTCTCGCCGTCCAGACCTTCCGACCGGAGAGCCACACGGAGAGTGTCTTCGCGCACAGCCAACTCCTCCCGAGCTTGTACCTCTTGCAACATGCGATGCACCACAATACCGACCCGACGCTGGAGTTCGCTGGCCCATTCAAAGACGGGCCGGTGGACTCCAACCTCCTCCAAATCCGTGGGGGTTGCGGCGTTCCAAGCGATATCTTCGGGTGGGGCGGGAGCCGTCCAATCTAGGCTCAGCCGCCGCAAAGGAATGCCCGCACGTTCCGTATCCTTTGGAAACCGCGCGTCTTCCCCATCCACCCCCCGGAACGCCTCGACAAAATCCGCCTCCACTGCCCCCCAAATTTTACTCAACACCGCCCGTGGGTCCGGCGCTTTGAAAGCTTTCCCGTCTTGATTGAGCCGGGTGTGCCCCAGAAGATGCAGCCGCCGCCGAGCCCGCGTCGCGGCCACATATAGGAGGCGCGTGCTCTCCTGGTCGCTCTTGGTGGCATGGACCTTGCGCAGGTAGTCGTAGATGGGATCCTTGTTGACCCCCACTTTATGGATCGGCGCAAGTAGAAGTCGTGGCTCCACACCACTCATGTACTCCAGCCACATCAGCAAGCGCTGGTCGTCCGTTCGGGTCCGGCGACCGAGTCCGGGGAGGATCACCGTGTCGAACTCCAGGCCCTTGGCCTTGTGAACCGTCAGCAACTGCAACCCGTCCCCGGCTTCCACGTCGGACGGAGCGAACAGACGCGCGATGTCGCCGGCAAACTTCCGTTCATCGCGGATGTCGAGACCGACCATGGATTGTTCGAGCAGATAGAGATACGCAGCAGCGGCTTCCAGATCGGTCCGGGTTTCCAGGCACGCCGGTCCCGCTATCGCGATCCACACGCCTTCCACCCACCGCGGCACTGCGAGTGTGCCCCGCCGGTCAATCGCGTCAGAGAGAACTGGAATTAGACGTTCGAGCCGTCCGATACCATCGGGCGACAAACGGGTCTGCCACTCTCCAGTCTTCAAAATATCCCAGATTGGGCGGTTGAAATCGCCGTCGACAAGAGCGTGGAGATCCGCCAGTGTCAGGCCGCACCACGGCGCGCGCAAGAGGGAGAGCCAGGCGATCCGGTCCGCCGGATGCAACAGGGCTCGGGTGAGCGCGACGAGATCCCCGACGACTGGGCGCTCGCCGAGCGCGTCGATCTCGACGGCGCTAAACCGCTCCCCGGCTCTCCGCAAGGCCGAAACAATTCCGAAGAGGTGGGAACGGGATCGTACCAGCACGGCAATCGTGCCGTCCGGATGCTGGGTCCGGGTCTCCCCGATGATTTCCAGAACCCGCTCCGCTTCCAGATCTAGATCGCTCGCGAGGAATGCGTGCACACACACGGCGTCCTCATCGGACTCCGTCCTGAACGGAACGGACGGCTCGTAGGTCACCGCGCCGGTGAACCGGTTCTCGACCGATGGAAACGCTGTGCCGAGCGCGCGGTTGACCCAGTCTACGACCCCCGCAGTGGAACGAAAGTTCACCGAAAGCGTGAGCGGGGTCAACACGACCGGCCCGACGCCTTCAGTCCGGGCCCGCAGAAAGAGACCCACGTCCGCCTCACGGAAACCGTAAATCGACTGCATTGGGTCTCCGACGAGAAACAGCGTCCGTCCATCACCGGGCTGCCACTCCCCTACGAGCTGGGTCAAAAGCTCGTACTGGCTCTGGGACGTGTCCTGAAACTCATCGACGAGCAAGTGCTGGATCTGGCAGTCGATGGCAAACGCCAAGTCCGTGGGCTCCGCATCTGTGCCGAGCGAGATCCGAGCGCTGATCGCGATCTCGGTGAAATCCACGCGGCTCTCGTGCTGAAAGACCAACCGGAGCTGACCGACCGCGATGGGAAGAAGCACCAGCAGCGCACCCAGCATGTCCCACTGCGCGGCTTCGAACCGGGGGGGCGGGAGCGAGCGCACCGCGTGCAACTGCTCGACGACCGCGTCGTCGAGCTCAATGGCATTGAGACGCTCTTTGGCGGTCCGGCCTCTGTCGGTGGCCGGAAATCCTTCGTTCTTAGTCAGACGTTGTCGCCGCGTGCCCAGCCCCGTCAGAAACAGTCCGGCCAGTCCCCGCCATTGCTCGAGCGCATCCACCGACGTCGCGGGAAACCCCTGAAGGCCATCGCATGCCAGGACGTCACCGGACTTACCATTGCGGGAGAGGTTCCCGGCGGCGAACTGCGCCAGTTCGACCGTTTCGGTCTTGAAGCGTTCGGGAAAGATGGCTGCCAGTTCTCCGAGCGCGGCTTCGAGGATTTCCCGAAGCGAATCCTCAAGATCGTTGCGCAACCGTTCAACCTCGGGGTTACCCACGACGTGGCGCAACCACTGGTCGCGGCTTGCCAGCATTGTCGCGAGGAGTTTTTCGACGGTCCCGAAGTTGTTGTCCAGATGCGACAGGAGTTTTGAGAGCGCCGCGGCAACCATATCCCGCGTCTGGGGAGAGTCCAGCATCTGAAGTGTTTCGGTCGCCGCCTGACGGTACAGGTGGGCGACATTGTCTTCGGGATGCGGGGGCGCACCCATGCGCGAGACCCAGGGCATCTGCCGGACGAATCTGGCGCACAATGAATCGATCGTCTGGATGCGAAGGCGCCCCGGGTACTCGACTAGGCGCCAGTTGAACGTGTCGTTCCGCGCCAGCGCCGCCTGCGCCAGCTTCCAGGTGAAATTCTCGTGCGCGGTTTCGGGGGCAGGCTTCGAAGCGTTCTGAAGGGCGCCAATTACCCGGTGGCGCACCTGGGTCGCCGCCTTCCGCGTGAACGTGATCGCCACAATTGACTCGGGCTGATCCGCCAGGCCCAGCAACGTGAGGAAACGCTGGATCAGGAGCTCGGTCTTTCCCGAACCTGCCGGCGCCTGCACGATAAACGACTGCGAATGATCGAGCGCCTGCCTCCGTTGCTCCTGATCCTGAATGCGGTCAGGCATCCGTGTCCCTCCCGGCAGCATCCGAGGAACGCTCCGTCTCGGAACGCTGAGCCTCGTTGATCCGGCAAAGCGTCGGCAGTGCGCAGTACTGGCAGGTCTTGCGACGGTCCTTAGGGTCCACTGCGGCCCGGCCCTCCCGGAAATCCTCCCCCAACTGATCGAGCACGTCGTGCCAGTCGTCAATCTTCTCGCCGATGGAAACCGCGTCCCGGGAAGGTTTGATGCCCGGAACCAAGCCTTCAGAATCCGTCACACCGCGGAATGCCACCTTCCCAGTCTTCAGCCGCCCGTAGAACACGCCGGCGACGGGAGCTTCGGCCGTGACGACATAGATGGGAAGCTGAGGATCATTGGGCCGAACTCCGAACCAGTCCGAAGCACTGCACTCGCCGGTCTTGTAGTCAAGAACGACGAAGTCCCCGTTTTCGAGACAGTCCATACGATCGGCCCGGATGCTGAGATCAATCCCTCCCACCGTTACCCGCCGCCGGGCTTCCTGCTGAATCACGGTAAACGGCTGCCGCTCCCTCTCAAGCTGTAACCACTCCCCAATCACGCACTCGAGCCGCTCCTGTTCGATCTCCCTGAACCTCTTCCGACGCAGCGCCCTCCTACGCTTCCCCAAATCATGCAGCTCTGCACCCACCGTCATCCGCACGATATCAGCCAACCGTTCGTCGCCCGTCGAAAGCAAACCGGCATGCGCACCCAACACATCCCAGATCCTCTGGAGCACCCGGTGCATCAGAAGCCCGCGGTCCAGCGCGCTCAATCCGGTTTCGGCCTCATCCAACTCCGTAGCCCCCAGGCGCAGTTCGGCAAAAGCTTTGAACGGGCACATCGCCTGGAGCTTGAACAGCGACGTCCCGCCGATGGCAGACGCATCCGCCAACCCGGGCCCGTTGTGATCCTCCACAACCTCGCCACGGCGAGACTCCCGGAGCGCATGGATGTAACGATCGGAACCCAGGAGCCCCAGCTCTCCCGCCGCCACTTCCGGCAGCGTCTGGAAGAGCGGACTAACGCTTAGATCGGAATCGTCTTCACGTTGGGGATAGCTGACAACTACGGTAGGTGCGCTGGCCACGAGCAGCGCGCTCAGCATGTGTGAAAATTCCAGTTCCCTGTCCGGCGAGGACCGCGGTAGATCGAACTTGCGCTGCAGCCGAAACGGCAGGAACGCATCGGGACTGGACGGAGGTGGCCACGCCCCATCGTGCATACCCATGATCCAGAGCCGGTCAAAGACCAGACCGGAAATCTCGAACAAACCGAGGATCTGAACCGGTGCCGGGTCGGACTCGGGCTGGAACTGAACGGTTGAGGCCAGGCGATACAACCTCCCGACGGCCGTCTCCAGCCCTATGCTGCCGAGGACACTGTCCAGTCCGGCAAAGTCCGAAAGGAGTTCGTTCCACTTTTTGATCGTCTGGAACTGGACACTATCGAGAGGCCCGGCACCCGGCCATCCCATGGCTTCGAGCAGACCTGAGAGCGATGCCGCCCAGTCGCTGGGCATCTGGTGAGGCGGTATCTCCTGCCAGGATTCGCTCCAGGCAATGAGTTGCGACTGAAGCTCCGGACAGCGGTACGGGGCATCGGCTCGCCCGGCCGAAGCAAGTACGTCCTCCAGTGAAACTTCCGGCTCTCTCAACGAACGAAGCGCGACATCCAGAAGAGCGCGACTCGTCCACTCAGACTCCGTACCCCGAAGGAACGGAGATCGGAGCAACCGGCCCAGCGTTTCCATCGGAATGCCTTGCGGCTGGCTTTCGAGGACTAAAAACGCCGCGGCGATGATCGGGTACTCACTAAGCGGCAACCCCAGGGAAATATTGAACAGGCGGTGAGTATCCCGATCCGGCCGAAGATGGCTTGTGGGATGAAACGCTTCAGAAAAGATGCGCTCCACGTGGCCTCGGCACTGTTCAAGATTGGCCACCACAATCCCTATTCGGAACTCCGGTGAGCTTACCTCCGTGTCGGTCTCCAGAATCCGCCGCGCCCATTCGGCCGCGGCTCGGATTTCCCGGTCTGTGTCTACCCGACCGATGCGGACAGTATCGCCCGGAGCGAGCGAAACCACCCGTTCTTTGACTTCGGTCCCTCGAGAGGTCAACGCATCGAACAGTTGCTTCTGGACCGGCGTTAGTTCCAGGAAACCGACGATCTCAATCTTCTCGGGAACCGGAAGTGCCCCCTCTCCGATACGGCCCGCAATGAAGACCGGCAACTCCGCGTTCGACAACCACCCGTTCTCCCTCGACCGTTGCCGGAACTCCTGCGCCCACCGGTAAAACACTTCCGAGTCGGTGGAGTCGTTCCATTCCGGCGCATCCAATGGAAGGTTCCATTCACAGAGCAGCTCCCACGATTTCAGCGCGGCCTCGGCCGTTGCCGGAACTTCCAGCAGGAGATTCTCTCCATAGGCCCCAATGATGTCCTCCCAGATCGCACGCTCTTCAGACGGCCGAAGCAACCGTAGGGTCCCGCCAACTTCCCCGGAATACACCGACGTATCCCAGAGTTCGGCCAGCCACGCCTGAAACGGAAGGATGTGCGCTGTCGGCCACGTCGAAAGACCAGCCGCCACCTGTTCCCGGTCGTATTCGCGCTGGAGCTCGCGGGACAGACGCGTGGTTGCTGTGATGAGGGTCATATAGGGGAAGTTTAAGTCTCAAACGTGATAACACCAAAGGAGATCCTTCTTCTTTAGGAAAGACCCTTCTTTGGGGTTGGGGGGCTTGACCCTCTCAGAGGGGCTATAGCCCCTCTCCCCTGCTGTCGGTTTTGTTTCGGTTCTGGTAGCGCCAACGATTGGCGACCTCTTTCAATTGTTCGGAAGACTTCAGTTCACTCTGCCATCCTTTGTCGAAGTCACTGTCGTTCGACTTTGGAATCTGACCGTTTACAAGGACCCCGAGCGGCAGCCGTGCGAGAAATTACTTTAAGGGTCCGTGTGTGACCCTCCTGGAGTCATTCCCGACACCGCTTCCGCTCTATGAGAAGCGCCAGTCCTGCGGGGCTTGGGCCTCGAGAACGACTGCCACGGCATGGCCATAAGGTATAGTTTTCGGACATACCGTTATGGCATGCCCAAACCCCTGAAAACACAGCCTGCTTCAACCCTCGATCGCAAGGGGGTTTTTGGACAGGGGGCAAAAGCGCTTCGCGTCGGGCTCTACGCTCGCGTCTCCACCCACGACCAGAAGACACTGCCCCTGCAGCTCTTGGCGATGCGGGACTATGCAAAAAAGAGGAGTTGGGCCGTCGCCGTCGAGATTAAAGATGTGGGGTCTGGGGCAACGACACGCCCGCAGCGGGAGAAGCTCATCGAGGCTGCCCGACGGCGAGAGATCGATCTCGTCCTGGTCTGGCGACTGGACCGCTGGGGGCGGTCGCTGGTGGACCTGGTCAACACGCTCCAGGAACTGAACGCACTCGACGTGGGATTCGTGTCATTTTGCGAAGCGCTCGACCTGACGACCCCCAGCGGCAGAGCGCTCGCCGGGATGCTGGCCGTGTTTGCGGAGTTCGAGCGAGATATTTTGCGGGACCGCGTGAAGGCGGGAATCGAGCAAGCAAAAAAGGATGGGAAACCGCATGGGCGGCCCATGACAGCAGGTAAGCTCGTGCCGGAAATGAAGCAGTTTCGCAAGGATGGGCTGAGTAAGCGGGAAATCGCCAAGCGCCTCGGCATCAGTCGCACCTCCGTTATCCGCTGGCTAGGCCCTCCGAAGTGCTCTTAGCCCGCATAGATCACCGATTTGGAAATGAAGGTGATTTTGGCAGGCTAGGCCGTACCTTGTCAGCGGACATAATGACTACGTGTGGGAGCAGGGCTCATTCGCCGATCCTGCCGTCGGGCTTGAGAACTGGTTCATCCGTGGCGGCTTCTCTGGTGTGACAATCTAGAGGTCACTCCTCCAAATCTCCTCAGGAGCTATCGGATAAGGATTTCCCGATTGGACAGGTGCCTCATCGGCCGGAAACGATGCCCCACATCACTGGCGCCCGTTCATTCAGTTCCTCGAGCCAGCTCTCGATGAAGATGTTGATTTGCTGGACGCTGCAACTCACTGGACCGACTTTTGGCGACTTCAAGGTCCAGCCAGCCACTTCTCTACGACTGTAGCGTCCAGCCTTCGCTAAGCGGCCCTGGTTGGCCCAAGCCAAGTCCGGGTGAGATGCCCCCATCCCCTGCAGAAAGCGGGAAGGTGCTTGGTCAACTTTTCATGGTCATCCTAACCGAACCGCTGTTGCCTCACCGACGTTGTTGTACCGGTCTGGCACACAAGTGAGGACGATAATTTGGCATTCTTTCCCCGCCTTGGCGAGAACTGCTCCCATCAATTTAAGCCGTTCGGGGTCTGTATATCCCAGAGCATCATCTAAGATGAGGGGAGCCCCACCGCCCTTTGAGACCGTCATCGCACATGCCAGACGAGATATCAGAGAAAGTTGTTCTTTGGTGCCCCCGCTCAGGGATTCAAAAGGGACATTGGAGCCATCCATCGCCCGACTGGCAATCGACAGGTCCTCAGTTATTTCAACCTCAAAAGAATTGTTGAACACCAAACGTCCAAGCCTCTCGATTTTCTCTTTGAGGGGAGCGACATAGGTACGATGCGCCTTGTCACGTTCCTCGCTTATGGTTACATACAACAGCCGGGCCGCTTGGGCCCTTCGGATCATCGCTCCGTTGTCTTGCGTTGTGTGATCAAGATGACTCTGGGCTGCATGGAGCTTCTCATGCAAACCCTCTTCTCCGAAGACCTTGAGCCGCGTCCGGACTTCTGTATTTTCTTCCTGCGCAGCCGCCCGCTTTTTCTGGGCCGTTTCCAAAGAACCACTCGCCGTTTCCGCCAGAGCCCTTATTCGATCAGGTTCTTTGTCGCTGAGGTCTGCTTCAGCACCCTTTACCTTCGCCGCTTCTGTATGGACAAGCTTCGCGAATTTCGAATGCTCCGATTCAAGGTCGTCATCGGCGGTGATCTTTCGGGCCCGAGCAAGTTTGTCCTCAGCGCGGTTTAGTTCTTCAACCTTGAGGTCAAGTTTCACCCTCACCTGCTGGTGTCGCGCCCTCAGTCCATCACGCACCCTGCGGGCCGCATCCAGTTCCGTTCTGGCTTCTTCCCATACGTTATTGGTCTTTTCAAGATCGCCCTCAGCGCTTCGGAGTTTCTTCTTCGCGGCTTCCAGCGTTGCAGGAAGCTCGGGCTCCCGTATTCGGGCTGCTGGATAAGCAGGGACACTTTTTCCTAGCCCTATGAGTTTTCTTTCCAATTCCTCATAGGTCAGGTCGCGAAGATTCTCATTCTCGATATCCTTTTGTCTTGCTATTGACTTCTGCGCTTCCCGGCGAGCGTCATAGGATTGTCTTGCCTCATCCGCATTACTCACTCCGGCAACATTGCATAGGGCATCGAGCTTCTCAATTGCCTCTTCGACCTTTCTCGACAGATCAGAGGAGCTGGATCCGGCTGTCATTTCCATTTCTAAAGACCCGGGAATTGTCACACGGACCCGATCAGAGACAGATAAGCTGCGCTCCTCATGCTCTGAGACAGTGGTGTGCTCACCATCAAGCTGGAAATCGAAGTCGGCCAGCCCTCTCAGCAAAACAGTCGGCGCACCAGTATCCAGCTTCGCCTGAGCTATAATGAGCGAGCGTTCGGCTTTCTGGATTGTTTTCAGAGTCTCTTCGTTTATGCTGTTCCCCGCCAACAACTCATCAGCCGAGGCTGCCTCTTCCCGAGCACGATCTATGCGGTCTTTGCGTTCCTTCATTTGCTCCAGGTAAAGCTTGTTGTTGAAGTAATCCGAATCCGCACGGTGGAGATTAAGAAGTGATTCGGCCTCTTTGCGCCCGGCTTCAGCTTTGGTCGCGTCCGATTGGGGCTCCTCCAGTTCGCTCTCCATATTCTTGACCGAGGCGGTTGATGATGTGCTGGATTCGTCGAGTTCCGCATGTGCTTTTCTAGTTTTGGATACCGCATCGAGGAGGTCTTGGCGCACTTCCATGTCTCGTTTCGAGGCATTTTCGGATTTCTGTGCCGACTCCAACTTAAGGCGGGCTGTTTCCAGAGCGGTCTCCAGCGCCATGATTTCACCGAGAGCCTTTTCGTGTCTGGAAACATCCCCCCGGAGATCCTCCTCTTGAATCTTCAAACTCTCCAATTCCCGACCGAGCCCTGCGGCACGCACAATATCTTCCTCAAGGTCCAGAATCTGCTTTTCCAGTGAAGTAACTTCAGTCTCTGCTTTTTCGTGAGCTTCTTGAGCCTCCTGCAATTCCTTTCTTTCGGCGCCCCGCTCTGTGAAATAGCGCCCATACAGCTTCCGCACCATATCGAAGAGACTTTCTTCTCGGGGATCCGCCTGGCGCCCCCCCGCAGCAGCATCGAGAGCAACTGACAATGATGTCTGGTTTGATAAGTCGGCCTGTCGGACTGCTTCACCTTGCTGAATGCAAAGTGCTTTCCACAAGTCAATGTCAATGGTTTCGCGCAAGATTTTTTCGGCGCGTTCATGAGCTTCACGTCCCGTATGGTTTTCTGGTGTGGGAGTTGTGATCGTAAGGGTCGTCTCCGGCTTCTTGTGAAACCTTTTGAAGTATGTAAAGACGTAGGGCCCGCTCTCGGCCTCCAGCTCAATCTCCGGACCTACATCCCTCGTTACAGGCTTAATTGCTTTGATGTTACTGTGCTTGCTCGAGTCGAGATAGTCAAAGAGAAGTCTGACTGCTTCACTCAGACAGGTTTTCCCAACTTCATTGGGTCCTTCCACGATGGTGAGTCCCCGGGCGCCGAATCGCACCTCGGACTCATCAATTCCTCGGTAGTCGGCCAGACGGAGGCGAAGTAGTCTCATCATTTCCTACCCGCAAGCCTGACGAGGAGAGCAAGCGCATCGCGTGACATGATTGAATCAGCGCCAGACTCCTCAACCTTGGACCGCAAGCAGTCAATAGTAGAACTGGCAAAGCCTGAAAAACCAAGATCCAGAAAATCGGCGTCCTCCGGAACGACTATAAGATTGTTTCTTCGCATTTCGATCGCACCCAGAATCTCCTGACCATGAGCAAGAAGTTCTTCAAACTCACGATGGAACGACAGCGAGAGTGCGCCGACCAAGCGCAATTTGACAATGGTTCGTTCCTTATCTCCAATGTTCTCGAGCCAGTCACGAAGGGCCTCAATGTCTTCCTTCGTATTGAGGTCAACCTCGTCACGCTCGATGAACTTCCATCTGCCAACACCCACTTCTTTGGTGGTGACACCCTCTAGGTTGATCGTGACGACCAGTGCAAATCCAGGCTTCACTTCGTCGTAGTCCGTTGGTTCGGGAGCACCTGGGTACCATATACGGCCACTGTCGCCAACTTCGGTAAGAGAGTGTCGATCTCCGAGCGCCAAGTAATGAATCTTGTTCTCTGATATCGCGCTCTCAGCCGCGCGAACGGAAATAAGCGCAGGGTTGTCTGGATCCGGGGAAAGTGTGTCCACCATCCCATGGGCTACGCAGACACGCAGAGCATCGACTTTGGGTTCAAGCGTTTCGGTGGTCAAAGCAACCAGATCCCGTAAGGGACGTTTCGACGTCCAGGGTATCCCTACGATCTCAATGCCCGTTTCAACGGGGATTGGGGTAGTGTCCTCAATCACATGGACTTGAGCCGGCTTTCGGTCCAGGAAGGTTGCACTGTAGAAAACGGCCGCCGCGTTGAGCGGATCATGGTTGCCCGGGAGCAGGTATACAGGAACCGACACATCCTTCAGAGCTTCGAGGGCACGCGAAACGGTCTTACGATCCACTAGGTTTGACTCGAATACATCCCCGGAGACCACCATAAACTGGCAGGTTTCTGCTTTGGCAATGCGCCCGAGTTCACGAATAGCATCAAATCGGGATTGGGTAAATCTCTCCTGAACCCCTTCTGACAAAAAGTGGCGGGTCATACCCAGTTGCCAGTCGCCTGTATGCAGAAACCGAAAGCTCATGGTGTATTTCCCATCAATGGATTCTCGTGTTTGGGCATTCCGCCAGTCATTAAGTCTAGTAGCGCAACTTCTTTTCTGTAAATTCTGGACAGGCCTGGTGTCGGGGGCCACTTCAAAAGCGGCCAGTCGGGGCCGGGTCAAAACCGGCCAGTGATTCAGTAGTTATATCCTCTGAGTTAGACTCATTTCAATCCCTCGTGAAGCCCTCCGTGGAGAGGCTGTACGGCCTGCTGCTCGGAGCCGGTGTGCTGTATGCCCGTGAGGAGGGCATTGGCTGACCGCTTCTCTCGATTCCGGGCCCCGCGAAGCGGGCCGGATGCAATCTGTTTGTGTATCCAATAGTAAAAGCGGTGTGTAACTGTGGGAAACGAGCGAGCAGCGCGAGCCCGTTTATTTGCTATAGGAGCGATCAGAATCCGTTCGGTACGCATCTGCATTTTTGCGGTTTTGAGGACGAAACCTTCAATCTCTATCCTCATAGCTGCCTGCTAGGACCAAATGGTGGCGGTCAGGCCCGAGACTAGCAGCTTTGACCATGTTCTTTCAGGAGCACAGAAATAGCAGGTAGCATCGCTTTCCGCTGAGGACGCGATCAAGAAGTGGGTCGAGTTCGACGGCAAACAGGACCTGTGAACTAAGGTAGACAGTATAGCCGAGCTGGCGACGGTGCGGGCAGAGCATTAGTCCGTGAGATTTCCAGAGCTAAGTCGGATAGCTCACTCGTGTGAATTGGATGACGCGTTCAGAAAAACCTTTAAGTTCGGTCTCATTCACATTGGAAAGGTTTCCCTGGCAGTTCTTGGATGTATCGTGATGGAACTGATTAGCGTATTCGCGGAGCTTGTTTAGTTCGTCGAGGGCACCATCAGAGATAATCTAGGCACCATCTGCCTTGCGCTGGTTCGCGATACTGAAGAAATCCTTCAGTATCTTTCCTGGAGGAAGATGTTCAGCGAAAGCGACCCGCAAGAAAGCCTCCAGTACAATCCGAAGCGCTGGGGCCACCTTCTCAGAGTCTCCGGTTGATTCGTAGCTGTACTCCCGGGGGAGCTTGTGCAGACGGTCGTACTCAGTCAGAGCAGCCGCTTCGGCGTCCCACAACTCGAACTTTTAGGCCTCCTGGCCGGTGGGACGGATCTGCATCGTCGAGGCATGTTCCTTGTCCGCTTTGTCCCAAATCCGGACTAGGAAATCACGCGAGTGTGACAGCACGATCACCTGCTCAGCACGTCCCAGTAGTCCGCGGATTTCCTGAACAGTGGACAGCGCCCGACCGTCGTCAAGGCTTGAGGACGGGTCGTCGAGAACGACGAGCATGTTATCGAGGTCCGAACGCTCTTTCAGCATGGCGAAAAAGAACGCCAGGGCCAGGGTCGTCCGGTCTCCAGAGCTGAGAGCTGTACGAAACGATGGTTTTGGGTTTCTCGGCGGAGTAAGGCCTACGCGGCCTCTGTTGACTACCAGTTCGTACGATGAGCTCGGTAAGCCCCTCGGATCCGATGGTTTCAGAGCAGAGATCTCGAAGTCAGCGTTGAACTTTCCGAGGAATTCGTTGATCGCTGTCTGGTAGGTACCGAAGACTCTCTTTCGTTGCTTGTCCAGAGCAGCGCGGGCACCTACCTTCTGACTTTCGGCGGTTTCTTTCTCCTGCTTTCCCTTGAGGTACTCCGAGCACTTCGCAGCAATGTCTTTTTCGTGTCGCCTCTCAATCGTCTCAAGGCGGGCCAGATGAGCCTCTGCAGTGGTTAGATTCCCGTGAGACGCCTTCTCTTTCGCTAGAGCGATCTCGTCATGTTGTGCGAGGAGTGCAGTGTTTGTCGAATGCACCTCCTTAGCAAGATCGTTGTATTTCTCGACAGCTTCCCTAACGGTTGCATTGAGAACTTGGGGCTCTAAAGGGTTCGTCGCTTTCTTGTCGAGTGCTTTCACGAGACCATCCTGAACTGCTGGCCAACAGTTCACCAGCTCGTCTGAGTCGATATCGAACGCAGGAAGCGAAAGAAAGCGAGACCAGAAATCATACCGGCTCTTCGACAGCTGAACCTTCCGTTGAAACCGAGCAAGTCGATCGCCACCCAACTTCTCCAGCGCACTACTCTTAGCGGCCGTAATTCGGGACCTGTGAGTGGCGTAGGACTTCGAAAAGTAGACTTGGTAGTGAGCAAGTAGGGGTCACCTCACGAAACGGAAATAATCGTACGCTAAGCGACTCTCGTCGACTTTGCCTCCGTCCAGTTGGAGTATGCTTAAATCTGACACGTCACAGGGTCCACCCCAAGGGCCTGTTGCAACGCATCAGGGCGCATGGCATCAGCGAATCGACGACAACCCACTCACGGCCCAAATCTCAGGCCTCTCACCGAAAAATCCGACTCGGTCCTACTTTTCACACAGTCTGGTTCCTTGGTGCAACCCACCGTCACTAGGTTCCGGAGCGACAGCCTCAAACCGCACAGGGTATCCTGTTCAGGCCCTTTTTTTACGCTCAAATCCTGTGACTTATCGAGGCCCAGGATGCTCGATCGTTTCGTCGGGCTCATCCTGGCTCAACACCCGGTAGAAACACCAGCCGGCCACCCCCCAGACCAGTCCTAGCGAAGTCAGCATGACCACCCATCCGGCCAGAGTCACCGGGCCTCCTCTTGGCCTAGGATGCCGTCAAGATCCATTCCTGCCTCGCGCCAACGGTGCTCGCCCCTGCGCAGGAAAACCAGCAGCAGCAGCAGAACCAGGATCAAGAAAACAAAGGTCGCCAGGGCCACCGGATTTTCAACCAAACCCGCAAGGTACCCCGGTAAGCTCTGTATCGAAAAACCGACGAATACGACACACAGATAGGCAGGAGCCACGTACTTGATGATGCAGCGGAACAGGTGAGGTATTCGGACCGACGCCCCCTGGTGGGCTTCTCGAAAACCGCGGTCCACCCCCATTACCCAGCCGAAACAGACGACCTGAACTGTGGCCAACACGAAGATAGCAAACGTGCCGACCCAGAAGTCCATCGTATCCAGCGCGACCAGATCCCCGCTGAAATAAAGAACCCACAAGGATCCGGCGCCGGTCATCACGCCCAGAAGGACCACCGCCCGCCGGGCCGAAACGCCCAGCGCCTCCTGGAGAAACGCCTTCACCGGTTGCAGCATCGAAAGCGAACTCGTGATTGCGGCCAGGAAAAGCATGAAAAACCAGACGAAACCGATCCAGCGTCCCAGTCCGCCCATATAGGCAAACACGACGGGAAGCGCATTGAACCCTAGCCCAAAGGTCCCTCCCGTGGCGCCGCTGGCTCCCAGGAACACGAATGCCGCAGTTACGGTAATGAGCCCGCCAAACCCAACTTCAAACAACGCGTTCGTGGCCGAAGACGTCATCCCGGAAAGGACGACGTCATCCTTCTTCCGGAGGTAGGAGGAGTAGTTGAGAATGACTCCAAATCCGACCGACAGGCTGAAGAAAACCTGTCCGGCGGCCGCCAGCCAGGTCTGGAAGTCTCCCAGGCGGGAGAAGTCCGGATTCCACATGAACCCCAGGCCGTTCAGTACATTCTGGTCTGGCAGGGCCGGGTTCGGCGTTCCCAGGGTCAGGACTCGAATCAAAACGACGACGGCACAGACGGCCATCGCCGGCATCGCCCATCGGCAGAAAGTTTCGATACCGCGGGAAAGACCCCGATAGACCAACCAGAGGTTAATCACAAACACAACGGCCCAGAACACGACTGCGCTGTCCAAATGCCCGTCTACGACAAGTCCATGCTGAGAGGACCCGGAGATCTCGGAAAAGAATGCCTGCGAGGCCCCCGCGTATCCAGATACGTCACTACCAAGATCCATGGCGCCACTGGCATAAGCCCAAGCATAGCGCAGGCACCAGGACTCGACCAACCCGTAGTACATGTAGATGACCAATGGAATCAGTAGCCCGATGACACCCAAATAGCGCGGCACCGCCCCCCGCCCGACCACACCCAGGATCGCCGGTGAGGAATGGAAGCCGCGCGCGCCGCCGTAGCGGCCCATCGTCCACTCGGCCCAACATATGGGAATCCCCAACAGCAGGAGAGCGCAGAGGTAGGGAATCATGAAGGCGCCGCCGCCATTGGCGACCGCCTGACCCGGAAAGCGGAGAAAATTACCCAAACCCACCGCAGAACCGGCGACGGCCAGGATGACACCCAGGCGGGAATTCCACCCTTCGGCCCCCTGTCGGGAGGAAGACTTCATCGTCGACATCAGCTTATAAGATTACCAGCTAGCGTGCCTGCCGATACATCATTATCTGGGATCTGTCGTCCCACCATTCACTCCTATAACCAAGCACAATCAAAAAGAAACGCCATCCCGACAATCCCACTGCTCATGCCCTGACAGCCGTCCCCTCCCATTCGAGATTGCTTCCATCGCCTACTCGGCGAAGAACTCGTCCCTGATGGTACAGAGCCGCGCCAGGATGCCGCCCACGAGTGGTACCACCCTCTAAGTTAGACCCTGGACCATTTGAAGTCCACCTCGTGCACCGTTGCCATGTTCTCGTTCTCCTCGCGGACCGGCTTCTCTGATCCGCACTATGTAGGACGGTGGTGGAGAAAAGTTCTGGCGATACCTGAACTTAAAAGAGTAGCCTGATTGGGGGAAGTCTGGCGGCGACAGGACTCGCAGCAATGGGCGTTCCGGAATGGGCTCTGCCCGCGCTCGCGCAGGGCGAGATGCTCGTGTCATTCACCGACATTCCAGAGAACTTCAACACGAATCCGAGCGAGCAGGTCCGTTTTCTGGACATCCGCAAGATCGACGGTCCGTTTACGCCCCGGGATCAATTCTTCGCTGTGCAGCACTATGGCCAACCGGAAATCGACGGCGCCAGCTTTTGGTTGAAGGTGACCGGCTTGGTCGCAGGCCCGATGGAATTCTCCATCTCCGACCTGCTTCGGATGGCCGGCGAGGACCTGGCGGTCGGGTTCGAGTGCTCCGGCAACAGCCCGCGCCGGATCCACGGCCTGGTCGGGAACGGGCGTTGGACGGGTGTTCCGGTGCGGACTCTGCTCAACGAAGTCGGCGTGAAGCCCGCGGGCCGGGAAGTGGTTTTCTTCGGCGCCGATAAGGGCGAAGAGGAGGTCGAGTTCCGCGGTCGGACTTACAACGTCGAGCAGGAATTCGGACGCAGCATATCGATTGAAACCGCGATGACCGGGGAGCCGCTCCTGGCCTACGCGCTCAATGGCGAACCGCTGACGCGTCACCAGGGATTCCCTTTGCGTGTGATTATGCCGGGGTGGTCCGGCGTCGCCAACGTCAAGTGGCTGGCCCACATCCATGTCCAGGAAAAGCGCTACCTGGGCAAGTACCAGGCGCGCTGGCACCGCACTCTGAGAGCGGAAATGATCGACGGAGAAGTGAAGTACAAGGAAACCGCCATCAGCAAGCTGCAGTTGAAGTCGGTCATCGCCCGCGTTACGCAGGAAGGAAACCGGCACAAGGTTCTCGGCTTCGTCCTGAACGACGGGACACCCTTGCGGTCGGTCGAGGTCAAAGTCGACGATGGGGCCTGGCGGCCGGCCGCCATGGATTCGTCCAACACCAGGTACTCCTGGAAGCTGTTCTCTTACATGTGGAACGGCGCGACGCCCGGTGAGTACACGCTGGTTTCGCGGGTGACGGACGAAAACGGGAGCGGCCAGCGGGAAAGCCTGGACGAGAAGATGACCGGCCTGGAGAACCACGCCCAGTTCCCGAGAACGGTGATGATTGGATAGTAGTAAATGAGTGTAGGTGCGCTCACAGAGTGCACCTACACTCACCCGGCCAGGGCGGCGATGTTGGTCGTGCACCGTCCGGCCCAGGTTGTCCAGATTGTAGCCGCCTTCCAGTAAAGACACGACGCGGCCTTCGCCGTGCCGACTCGCCACCTATGCGCACCGGTCCTTCAAGCAGGGACCAGTTGGTCGTGGGGCTGGCGAAGGGAAGTTCCGATACGGACGTGAAACGCTACAGGAAGGTTTAAAGAAAGCCTTTCAACATCTGCAGTCCAACCAGAAGAACTATCGGTGAGAAATCCATCCTGCCCATGGTCGGGAGAACGCGCCGGATCGGCTGCAACAGCGGTTCGGTAAGGCTGTTGACAAATCGGACAGCCGGATTGTCATAGGGGAGTTGGAACCACGAGAGTATGACCGCGACGAAAACGATCAATGAGTAGAGATCGATGATCTTGATCAGAATCATGAGTTTTGTTCATTCATCTGGAATTTTCGATTTGGACTTCTGGCTGCAACAGGATAGTCCCTCTGCTCTCCGGAACACAATGAATTCACCGCCGGAAATCAGCCCCGATTGGATCGTCTTGCGCCTGCGGCTCGATCCGGTCGTGCTTGACTTCCGGCGGACAGAGGCGCAACCCGCGAGCGCCCCCTGTCGGATGAACACAAAGAGCCGTATTCACATCTCACAAGGAAGGAGGCACGATCCGCTCCATGAAGAAGTTCTGTTTCACTCTGGTCCTGCTCTTTGTGGCGACCTTAACCACCGGCGGTTGTGCCGCCAAAATAGGCCGCTCCGATCTCCGCCACTTCGCCGAAGGATTTCGGCGTGCCCAAGAAGATGAAATCCGCCGATGCTGGGTAGCCAGGTGCTGTTGGACCGGCTACTACGGTAGCTGTCTCCAGCACGGCCCACTCCCAGGATACAGAACCCTTAAGCATCCGTGTTACTGAAGTTTACGAAGCTCGGATCTCCGCAGGCACTCCTTGAAAACCAAGGCAGTAGCTGCCCCTTCCATGGGGCCTCTCTCAGACGCCTCAGCGCTGCTGCGGGGCGGGAATATTGGGACGAGAGCAAATGGCCAAAATATTACGATGGGTATTAGTGATTCTATTCGTGTCCCACATTTCCCTCTAAGCCTGTGGACAAAATCAACCTGAAAACGGGAACCCAGGACGAGATCACAGGCGACGGAGGGCTGACGCCCCTCTAAGAGGAACCAAACCCGAAAACAGACGATCCACTGCACCCCTTTCCCTTGTTGTGGGATATCTTCTGGATCGGTCCTCGCCGTCCAGGGCACGAAACAGCGAAAGCGGACCCTTGACGGCGAGGACCGATCTGGAATCATGCGGACGCGAGGTAAAAGGTAGACCCGCAGATCGTCAGCGATAAAGAGTGCTTCATTGCGGCCCCTATGTGAACAAACTATAGTTTTCGGACATATCGTTATGGCATGCCCAAACCCCTGAAAACACGGCGAATTTCAACCCCCGATCGCAAGGGGGTTTTTGGACAGGGGGCAAAAGCGCTTCGCGTCGGGCTCTACGCTCGCGTCTCCACCCACGACCAGAAGACACTGCCCCTGCAGCTCTTGGCGATGCGGAACTATGCAAAAAAGAGGAGTTTGGCCGTCGCCGTCGAGGTTAAAGACGTGGGGTCCGGGGCCACGAAACGCTCCCGGAGGGAGACGCTCATCGCGGCGGCCCGGCGGGAGGCTGGCCGTGTTTGCGGAGTTCGAGCGAGATATTTTGCGGGACCGCATGAAGGCGGGAATCGAGCAAGCAAGAAAGGATGGGAAACCGCATGGGCGGCCCGTGACAGCAGGTAAGCTCGTGCCGGAAATGAAGCAGCTTCGCAAGGAGGGGCTGAGCAAGCGGGAAATCGCCAAGCGCCTCGGCATCAGTCGCACCTCCGTTATCCGCTGGCTAGGCCCTCCGAAGTGCTCTTAGTGACCTTGCCCCCTAAAACGAGTCCAGTTTGAATGTTAGGATTTCCGGTTTAGGAAGGAGGCAAGGATGGCAGGGAAGCGGTTTAGGGCAGAACAGATCATCATGAAGCTGCGTGAGGCAGAGGTGGGTCTGGCCCAAGGACAGAGGGTGGGACAGGTGTCGAAGCAGATGGGGGTGAGCGAGCAGACCTACTACCGGTGGCGCAAAGAGTATGGAGGGCTCCGGTTGGACCAGGCCAATAGGTTGAAGGTGTTGGAGAAGGAGAATACCCGGTTGAAGAAGCTGGTGGCGGATCTGTCTTTGGACAAGCAGATCCTGAAGGAAGTGTCCTCGGGAAACTTCTAGGCCCGGCGAACAGGAGACGAGCGGTGATGTGGGTACGAGAGCGATTAGGAGCAGAGCGAGTCTCCGAACGTCGGGCCTGCCAAGTGCTGGGACAGGTTCGATCGACCCAGCGAAGGGAAAGGCAAATTCCCGATGATGAGGCCCGATTGGTGGCCCAGATGGTGGAGTTGGCTACGCAATACGGGCGTTATGGCTACCGGCGGGTCACGGCGATACTTCATGGGGAAGGGTGGAAGGTGAATCCTAAGCGGGTGGAGAGGCTGTGGAGACAAGAAGGGCTGAAAGTCCCGTCCAGACAGCCGAAACGAAGGAGACTGTGGCTTAATGACGGTTCCTGTGTTCGGTTACGAGCGGCTCGCAAAAACCACGTCTGGAGCTATGATTTCGTGCATGAACGGACCCATGATGGGCGAGCCTTTCGGCTATTGACGATCCTGGATGAGTACACCAGAGAGTGCCTCGCCATTGATGTGAAACGGCAGATGAATCACCAAGACGTGTTGGACCGGTTGGCGGAGTTATTCGTTGATCGGGGAGTGCCTGAGTTTATCCGGTCCGATAACGGATCAGAGTTTACGGCACAGGCGGTCCGGGACTGGCTGCAGGCTGTCGGGGTAAGGACCTTGTACATCGAGCCGGGCAGCCCCTGGGAGAATGGGTACATTGAGAGTTTCAACGGGAAACTACGGGATGAGCTGCTGAACATGGAGATCTTCGACACGCTTGGGGAAGCCAAGGTGTTGGTAGAACGCTAGCGAAGGGATTATAATCAGATCCGGCCTCACAGCGCCTTGGCCTATCGGCCGCCGGCGCCAGAGGCCAAACTACCTAGGTCTCAGGAGTTCAGTTCTATCCCGTGCAGGGCACTTCAAATGGCTCCGGGTCTAACTTAGAGGGTGGACTCGTTCGTGGGGGCAGGTCACCCCCTTGGGCAGGCTCGACTGGATCAGCAAAAAGGATCGTCTAGGGAACCTCTGCTTGCTGCTCGCCCCGGAGAACATGGGAAAACAGGACATGCCCATTGATGAGTGGCTGGAATCCCGTGAGCCAGGTTTCCTAAAACGCCACCAGATTCCAACCGATCGGGCACTTTGGAAGTTTGATCGATTCCCCGACTTCCTGGAGGCCCGTGAAGAATTGGTACGCCGCCGCCTCAAGGTACTGTTCGGACCAACAGTTGCGCAAGCATGACCCTGCGTGTTGGCTCCGGTATTCGTTGTCCGACGTTTAAGGCGGATCGCCTTGACCGGGCCGCTCAAGATCACCTCACTTTGCGCATTTCGCCAATGGTGCTTCCCTCACCTTCGACCTGGTGTTGGTGAATGAGGGGACCGATCCGGGCCGGACCGCCCTCTACTTTTACGATAAGGGGGGCAATCTCATTGCAGCGGAATCGGTGGTAGAGGTCACCGGATATCTGGAGGTCACGGCGGACGGAAGCCTCACCGTCCGGACGGAGATGGAACCCCTGGGAAAACTCACGATTTCGCCCCACGGCCGGGGGGAGGTCGTGAGCGGATCGGTGAAAGTAATGGCCGGTGGACCATTGGCGGGGTCCTGCGCTTTGACCTCCCCGGCATCGGAGTGGCCAGAGTGGGAGCCAGCCAACCCGTCCGGGATGCCCTCTTCCCCGGCTCGCCGCCAGGCGGGAGGAATCAGCACCGCAGCAGCGGTCCACAACCTGGGAGCAGAAGCGATGGCGGTGAGCTGCCGGTTGATGAAAGAGGGCGCCGTGCTCGAAGAGGTGGAGATCCATCTGGCGGCCAACGGGCAGGACGCCCGGTTCATCGAGGAAGTGTTCACCCGCACCGATACGTCCGATCTCGCGGGGTCGGTGCGCTGCACCGCGCCGGGCCGGTTCACCGGAGTGGCCGTGGAGCTCGATGCCGGCAACCGCATCTTCACCACGCTGCCGGTGGTGCCGGTCCAGAGATGACTTCCCGGGAATAGGTGGGGAGGGGAGTGTGCCGTCTTTTGGTCGGAGGCGCAGGGTGAAATAAAGCCAACACAGCGTAGATTCTATTCTAACAAAGGTACGCGATGCGACATAGGTCGACCCCAAACAACTGTTTGAATGGGGCAGGATCGGGGGCGCGGGCGGCAAATTCATGGCCGTTCGCTTCACGTCGCGAACGGCCCCTCGACGCATCGATACGACAGAGAACTCTCGTCTATTGAAACCGTCTCAAGAAACGACCGTACCTTCTAACGGGACAGTACTGGAGTTGAATATATAATTCCTTATTATGTTACATACCGCTCCTTACAGCGCAGTCATGAAAGTGCGTTCCCGATTCATCCGTGCCGTGGCAATCTGGTTTCGCTCCTTCAGCATCGTATCGCTGACGCTGATGGGCAGCCTTGCCGTGAACGCGCAGACGAACACGGGCAGCATTCGAGGTTTCGTCTATGACGAGACCCGGGCCGTGATCCGGGACGTGACCGTCACGGCGATTGACGAGAGCCGTGGCGTGGCCCGGGAAGCGGTGACGACCGATAGCGGCGGGTTTGTCCTCAGCCATCTCGTGCCGGGAAGATACACGCTACGCTTCGAGGCCCCGAATTTCGCGACCCTCACCGTGGAAGGATTCGAAGTGCAGGTGGGTGGGATTGCGACGTTTTCGCCGCAACTGGCGGTCGCTGTAACCGAGACCCGGGTGGTCGTGTCGGCAGCCTCCACGCAGTCGGTCATCGAACCCGAACGCGTTCAGCAATCCGATCACATTGACTCGGTTCGTATCCAGAATCTCCCGATCAACCGCCGCGACTATCTGGGCCTGGCGCTGCTAACCCCAGGCGTCGTGAATACCAACCACATCGCCAACGCGATTGATCGGCGCATCCTTCCCACACCCTCTTCGGGACTCGGCATCGGCGGGGGAAGCGGGCGCGGCAACACGTTCATGATTGACGGGCTGGACAACCTTTACAATTCCGGAAGCGTTCGATCCTCGATCAGCCAGGATGCCGTCCAGGAGTTTCAGGTCAACAGGAACTCATTCTCCACCGAACAGGGCGGGGCGCCGGGCGGCACGATCAATATCGTCACGAAGGGTGGCACGAACGATTTTCATGGAACCCTTTTCGGCGGTCTGCGCAACCGTCGCTTCCAGGCTCGCAATTATTTCGACCCAGAAAAGTCCCCGTACACACGGGCGCAGTCCGGCGTATCCATTGGCGGTCCGATCAAACCGAACAAAACATTCTTTCACCTCGCTTACGAACGCCTGGACCGCCACGAATCGCAGATCGTTCCGCTGCTGGCCGATCGATCGTTCCTCACATCGTTGACGGATTCACAGCAATCTCTGGTCGACGCGCTCCGCGTCGCGGCGCCGACCCTTACGCCACTCGTCAATCAACTCGCTTATGCGCTGGTGCCGGCTCATACTCCGGCCGTGGTGTCCCTGTTCGAAAAGAACAGCGGCACCTTCCCATTCGGGGAGCAGCGCCAGCAGGTCATTACGCGTGTCGACCACACACTGGGGGATGGCCACAATATGTTCTTCCAGGGAAACTGGAGCGGGCAGGAGAGCGACAACATCAATTTCGGGGCGCTCACGGCCCGCAGCAGAGGAAGCAACTCGAACGTCAATGATTTCGCCGTCGCGTTCGGCGATACCTGGGTGATCAACCCCCGCTGGGTCAGCGAGACGCGTGTGGGTCTCGGGTATCACGACTTCGGCGTGTATCCGACCGACAAGTTCGGCCCTGCAATCGATATCGGCGCGATCAGCTTCGGCAGGGACTTCATTCTCCCGGTGCGAGTCGTCGAGCGGGTCTTCCAGATACGCCAGAACTTCATGCGCGTGTCCGGTCGCCAGACGCTCAAGTTTGGCGCCGACATTAATCCTCTCCGCGATAGCGCGCAAGCGGAAACCTTCTTCGGCGGGAGGTTTGTTTTTGGAGAGGCCATCCCGCTCAGCAACGTGATTGACAGCGTGGCGGGCCCTGGAACGTCGCAGGGGGTCAAAGGCCTGCTTGCCGGTGCCGGCGCGGCGCAGCTCGCGGACGCTGTCGACGCGCCCATTTCGGCCTTGCAGGCGTTCGCCCTCGGCTTGCCCACCGTTTACCAGCAGGGCTTCGGCAATCCGAATTGGGCGGGCTGGGCCAACCGGATGAACTTCTTCGTCGAGAACTCGATCCGGGTCTTGCCGAACTTGCTTCTGACTCTGGGGCTGCGGTACGAGCTAGAACTGAAGACAAATTTTCCGCGCGATTACAACAACTTCGCGCCAAGAACTGGATTTGCCTGGAGCCCGGACCCGAAGACCGTGGCGCGGGGCGGGTTCGGAATCTACTATTCCCGAATCGACGGCCACATCGGGTATATCAACGATCTTCTCGGCGAAACCCAGCAGATCAACCAGGTGTTCATCCCCTTGACGGGCATCGGCGGCCTTCAGAGCCCGTTGACGGGCCAGCCGTTGACTTCCGCGGAGATCTACCGGACTCTCCAGGCCCGAGGTGTGCTCGGTCAGCGGGCCATCCTGCCGGAAGACCTGGCGCCTCACGGTATCGTGCCAGGCCCGGGATACCCGCTACGCGTCGGTTTCCGGGTCGTGGATGACATCGTGAACCCGTACTCCCTGCAAGGCAGTTTTGAAATTCAGCGCGAAGTTGGGGATTACGTCTTGTCAGTGGCCTATAATTACAACCGCGGCGTCCACCTGATCCGGCCGCTGGACTTGAACATCTACAAAGCCGGCACCAACCCGGCCACCGGCCGGCCGGTGGCGGGCTTCCGCAACCCTCTGATCCTGCAGGACAACGCGTATGGCAGCTGGGGAAGATCGGACTATCACGCGATGATCGTGAAGTTGGAGAAGCGGTTCTCGGATGGGTTTTCGATCTCTGCGCATCACACCTGGAGCAAGGCCATGGACGAGGCCACGGACTACAATTCGTCATATCAGCCGCATATCCAGTGGGACGCCCGGAACGAACGCGCCCTCTCCACCTATCACCGCGGCCACCGTTTCGTCGCCAATGCCATAGCCCAATCCCCGTGGGAAGCCGCAAAGTGGCGAGGCTTCGGGCACAACCTGCTAGCGGATTTCACGCTGTCCGGAATCGTGGCGGCGAACTCGTTTGCGCCATTCAACCTGACTACCGGCTTCGATTCGCTCGGCGACCGCCATACCGACACCCACCGCCCGTGGGGCCTCGGCCGCAACGCCGGGAAGGGCCCGGATTTCTTTAGCGTCGACATGAGGCTCACCCGCACGATCCCGCTGTCGGAAACAGTGAACCTGCAGGTCATCGGCGAAGCGTTCAACCTGCTGAACCGCACCAATTTCAAGACGGTGAACGGCGTTGTTGGAAACGCGTTCACTGAAGACCTTCCGGCAAATCTCGTGGGGCGGCGCGGGCCAGTCACGGAACCGCTCTCGTTCGCCTCGGCGTTCGATCCGCGGCAGTTCCAGTTCACGCTACGGTTGATGTTTTAGAAACGGCCGCTTGGTTCCACTATGTTGAGCGATCCCCTCCAGAGGGTGATTGTGCGCATCTTCCGCAGCTTCCCTTGTTTTGTTTCGCTTTGCCCTCGACTTCTCCAGACACTTCTGTTGGAGGCGCCTCACAGGTCCACCCCAACTCCGGCCGCCCGGTCTGCGGGCCATATACAGGAAACCGGCCGCAACGTGGTTGCGCCGGGCGCTACGTTGACCGCCACGACGTTCATCCTCGTGTTTCACGAAGATCCGCCGCCTCAGTTTGAAGACTAGTCCGTTAATTTCAGGTTCGGGGCATCGGCGCGCGGTGCTTCATCAGGGAACTGTTGTTGATCGTCTCCCAGTGTCTCCTCAACTCATGATCCCACCTGGACTTTCTGGCGGTTGTCTGTCATCAAGACATGTATGAAGCGGAGCAAGGAGTCCAATCGCACTTGTCCCAACCCCAACTGCTGCCTGAAAGGACGGCTCGGCAAGGGCAACATCATCCGACACTCCTTCTACATCACCAGGCAGGGCAGACGCCGGCGCTATCGCTGCAAAGAATGCGGTCGAACCTTCTCCTCGACCCGTGGCACGCCTTATTATCGGCTGCACAAGCCCAGGTCTTTGTTCGATGAAGTCGTCCGCATGTGTGTCCACGGAATTGCGATCTCAGCCATGGCTCGAATCAAGCGGATGGCGTGGGGCACCATCGCACGCTGGCTTGAATCGGCGGCCACATACGCTGTCCGGTTCAATGATCGGATGCTCCGGGGTTTCGTCATCCATGAACTTCAGGCCGACGAGATCAGGACCTTTGTTGGAGCGAAGAAACGGGTGATCTGGGTGCTGACCACCCTGGAAGTGTGGTCCAGACTTTGGGTCTCGACAAACGTTGGCCGCCGCAGTCTCCAGCAAATCAAGAACGCAATTCTGAACACACTGCAGCGAGGCCTCCTTAAACACCGCTTCCTGTTCACCACCGACGGGTTCGAGATGTCCGAGTGGCTGCGAAAAGGCTGCTCTTGGGAGTCTGCATCTACGGCCAAGTCATCAAGAAGCGTCGGGAGAATCGGGTGGTTCGTGTCGATCGTAGACTGCTTCTCGGAACACAAGGCGAACTGGAAGAAGCACTGTTTCATTCCGAGGATTCCAGCACACTGAACACCAGTTTCGTGGAGCGCCACAATTTAACCATCCGGCAGGGCTGCTCCTATCTTGGCCGTCGCACACCTTGCCACGCCCGACGTACGGAGTTCTTGGAAGGTCACGTGGCGCTGCTGATGGCCTATTACAACTTCGTACGTCCGCATTCGGCTCTGAGATTCGGTAAAACGATGAGGACTCCTGCCATGCAGGGCGGCCTGGCCAAAAACAGGCTCTCATTCCGAGAGGTCTTCACAAGTCGGGCGGCATTCCTTTTGTTTGTTTTGATAGCGATCCGATTCTACGCCACCGTGGACTGCCGTCAGAACTCAACAACAGTTGCCTGAAGAAGCGCCACTCGCCTCGTTGACGCTCCATGGTTTTATTTTCCCATGCGCCTCAGACAATCCCCGCAATACTCCCGATCTATAAAATTACTTGCGACGCAGTATTCTCTGACAGTGCCCGGCAGGGTGATCAGCCGCGTCCATACGTTACAAGTTCGACCTTTGGGCCTTAAGTTGACACTACCCAACAAGTACCACCTGACTATTGAGGCAAGCTCTCACGAAGGTCCTTAAGGACCTTAATAATCTTCGGATCAACCTCTATCTGTACTTCATTTCTCAATCTTTCCGCCTCCCTAATTTCGTCTAGTTCTGCTTGAGCCGCCGTAGTGGAGGGCCGAGCGGTTGTTAGGCTAGTTAGGGCAGTGGAACTCGTCCTCACCCCTGTCATGTCATAGCAGCTCGAAAAGGACTCATCATCCTTATCGACCTGGTAGTAGCAGCCGGAGACTGTGTTCGAGCCAACGAAGTCGAAGGTGAAAAACCGGTCAATGATTATGCCTGGGTCTAACAACGAAAACATTCCAAGATCCGGTGAGTATCCCGCTATGACTAAATTGTCAAACTGATCGGTTCCAAAAATGTGCCACTCACCTGGCGTACTTGAATTTTCCCGAACATCGTTCAGTTTGTAGGTGTCTGTAAACTCGGAAATGAGCGTGTAAGAGAACTCCCATGTTCCAATGAGGTGCTCAGTCTGCAGTTGATTGAAGGGCTTAGTTGGAGAGGGAGGAGGCGGGGGAGTGGGAGAGCGATCCGGAGGGGGAGTCGTCGTTGTGGGTCGGGGAGGTACTACAATGGGGCTCACCGGAAGTGTCGTAAATGCCCGACCAACTTCCAACTCCAAGACAATCACCGCGATTTGGCCGGCGCGGGCCCGGATGGTGATCTCGCCTTTGAAATCGGCGGTGTCCGCCTCGGGGAAGAACTGCTCAATGAACTCGGCTATCCGACCTCCGGCCTCAATGTGCCGGGTGGCCTCGCCTCCAGGCACCACCAGGCCATCCTCATCCTTGAGCTCCAAGTCGATCGTTTGTGCCGCTAACTCGGTGTTGCGCACCGCCACGCCGCTGCTGAGGTTTCCGGAGCGGCGCACCGGAGCGATGGCCGCCCGCAGTCTCGGGCTGGTGCCGACCCCGGTAATACCCGTCCCCTGAAAGTCAAAACGCACGATCGCGGAGACCGGAGTGTCCGATGAGACAGTGATCGACCCGGTCAGCAAGTCACTCCCGTCGTGTGACAGAGTCAGGGTCCGGCTTCCGGAGGGAGAAAGATCAAAACGGTCCGCACCAACGCCCAATATCAGGTTCCCATCCAATGCGTTTCCCTCCGGATCCCAGACATCAATCGCCACGGCGGCCGGCTCGGTAGAAGAACGATTGGTGACCACAACATCCGAACTCAACCCGCTGCCGACCCCAAAATGTGGAATCTGGAGCGTCTGATCCCGCATTGTCCAACCCATGTCGCCGAGCATGGCCAGCACCAGGGGTCCCACCTCTAGAGATGCCTCCGCTTCGCCAGGGCTCGAGGATGGAGTCATCAAAGCGTTGGGCGCTCCGGGAGGGTAGGCATACTCGTCCAGGTGGGCAATGCTGCTTCCCGAATCGTATTCTTCGGGTACCCAAAGTAGCACGGGGTAGGAACCGCCGTTAGCAGTCAGCGTTTTCAGTCCAGCCCAAAAGAGTGTGATCCCGGTGACTGCATCGGTCAGCTCAGTGGATGGGTTGGTGTATTCATCTTCGTCGACCAAGCGGTTGATCTCTGTATCGAAGATATGAAGATCGAAGATTGTCGGAATGTTGTCATCGCCAAGTCCATACTCGGCTTCCTCGGTTGATTCGTCGATCCTGAAACTGTCATAAAATCCCAGACCGTGCCCGATCTCATGCAAGGCGAGCGAAACGAAATCATGCTGGTCCTCTCCAGGCTGACCGTCCAATCCAAAGTACCAATCATTATAGGAACTGGAGAAGGTCGTTTCGATGTCTGGATCATCTGGCGTCCGATCTTCGTCGACCAGCTGGTTAACAAGACCAACTGGCGCACAGATCATGGTTTTACAGAAAAAGGTGGACGGGCGGGCTACTGCCAGTGCATCCGAGTCGAGTGCATCAAAACTCGCTTCGATTTCGATCGGAACTGTCGTAATCAGCAAAGAGGACCAGATATCTACAGCCCTCTGGAAGGCTGCCTGCGCCTCTGGAGTGAACCCAGTGTAGTTGACGGATATATTGGCCGCAGGAGGGGCCAGGGCGTATTTCCCAGAGGGTGTAGTCCTCGGTGGTCTCCGATCGAGCATTCCACGAATATCATTCATTTCCTCCTGAGTTGCCAGGCCACAACTCAACCCGTTTCCATCAGTCAATCGGGTGACGTAAGGCCTGACTGGATCACTCATCTCCGTCCAGTTTTGGGCCGCCAGGAGGCTGAAATTCAACAGGAAATAAGCAACAGGAACGAATATGTACCTTTTAGTCATGTTCCTCCTTATGGGGTCTTCCGAGGCCGGACCACGGCAACCTAGCTGGCCGCCACCCGGACGGTGATGGCCTCGCGCAATCCTTCCAGCAGCCCTTCCAGATGCGTCATGCGCTCTCGGAGTTCACCCGCTTTCACCACGCAAGTCTTTGATTTGTGCATCCAGCCGCGCCTCAGTCCCCCTTAAGCTCGTGAGAATCACCCCCGCTAGCGCGACACCCATAGCCAAAATAGCAATCATTTCCCCGCTCATACTTCCTCCCTAATCCGTTCGGCCCATTCTCTCACGCCTTCAAGCAAGATCAAACCTAGCGGCTGGGGCCAAAGTCTCGCTCCGGCCCGCGCTGCACCCAGCATCAAAGCCGTCACCGTCAGTGTGCGAAGTAGGATCCTGGTCTTCGATCTCATGTGTGCTGGTTCAGCCAAAAATGGAGGAAGGCCGCTCTCTGCTCTTAGGATTTTGTGCACCGATTTCCCTCCCCATTGTCAAGCTCTTAATCCGGCAATTTTCCCACAGGCGGGACGGCGAAGAAAACCATCAACACAAGCGGGAATTTCTATCAGCAGAAAAACTCCCGAGAGACCCCAAACCGCCGTGGCCACGGCGGAAGGACTCCGTTTCCGGCCAGCCGTTGTTGGACTCATATAAAGTAAGAGCCTCCCTGCCAGGATCAGAGAGATTGCTTGAATCCGGCATGGTTTCCTCGTCGCGGCACCTCCTTCTACAGAGGTATGCGAGATTAGACCTTGGATCGGCTCAGGCCCGGTGTCTTTTCGGTGGCAAGCTGTGCAAGATCTGGACGCTGCCGTGCGCAAAGGAGCCAGACTGTGTAAAAAGCCACCGGGACGGCCCCCCTGCCTACTGGAGGTAGAATGGGGCATGGCACACATCGCAGGGACAGATCGCGCACAGGTACTGCTACTGCCGGACACGTCAGACGACTATGTGGGTCCCGACAACCCAGTGCGGTTCATCGACGCTTTCGTCGACAGTCTCGACTTGGCTGGGGCCGGGTTCGAACGAGCGGAGCCGAAAGAGACGCCGGCGCCCGGGGTACGATCCCTCCGACTTGCCGAAGCTGCACATCTACGGGTATCTGAACCGGGTGGGTGTCCAGCCGTCGGCTGGAGGCGGAACCTCACCGCAACCTGGAGGTGATCTGGCTGTTGCGCCGCCTGCGGCCGAACTTCAAGACCATTGCGGAGTTCCGGCAAGTGTTCCGTGACTTTGTGAAGGTGTGCCGGAGCCTGGAACTGTTCGGCCGGGAGGCAGATCGCGGTCGATGGCACGCGGATCAAGGCGGTGAACAGCCGGGACCAGAGTGACCTTGCCCCCTAAAACGAGTCCAGTTTGAATGTTAGGATTTCCGGTTTAGGAAGGAGGCAAGGATGGCAGGGAAGCGGTTTAGGGCAGAACAGATCATCATGAAGCTGCGTGAGGCAGAGGTGGGTCTGGCCCAAGGACAGAGGGTGGGACAGGTGTCGAAGCAGATGGGGGTGAGCGAGCAGGGCATTGTCAAGTTAACGCATCACAAGCTGAGACAGCCCCAAGATATTGTTAGTAGAACCACGCCTGAATACTCGATGGGGCGGCATGGTCGCGCGGCAATCAGTTAACTTGACAATGCCGAACTGACGGTACAGGTGCCGCCAAGTGAGCCGCAGCGGGGCGCGGAGCGTGAACATCCGGTAGGTGAGCCACAGGTAGAGATCGAGGCCCAGGGCGCACCGCTTGAGGCCCGCGAGGGTGTTCATGTCAATCGGGACCGGATGATTGATGAGCTCGTTGAAGAACTTCTCGCCCAGCTCGATCTTGCTTTCCCACAACATCTGCTCGTCGGGGCGCTTGGGATTCCACCAGAACGCAGCGCTGTCGGCTACAGACGAACTCACGCTTGCTTCGCCGCGCTCGTCTTTGTACACCAACTGGACATGAGCGTTGAAGAGCCGCCGCATCTGGTTGCGGAGGCGGGTTTGAACGCCGCCGCGCCCGCCGCTGCTGTTGTAGATCCCCAGCTCCCGCATGAAGCCGGAGAGCGAGTTCCCTAAACCCAACACACGGCTTTGGGTCTTCACCGCTTCGGTCGAGATCCACGCCAGCATCAGGCGCGGGAGATTGCCGTAGGGAAGCTTGTTGCCGCCGCCCGCCGTCATGTAGAGCGTGTAGGGACCGTTGACGCGCTTATACCGAATCCGGTTGCCGGGGTTGGTGCGGGGCAGGGAGCAGAGCGCCATCAGCCGCGCCATGAAGCCCAGATCGGGGTCCGCTTCGCTGGCCGAAATAAGCTGGTTTACCTGATCGGCGAGGGTGAAGCCCCGCCGCGCCGGTGGTGGGGTTTCGCGGAGCGCCTGGACGGGGCCGCCCAGATCGGAGAGGGCATCACCGATGGGAACCAACCCGTCGCGTTGACGCTGCATGGCTTTATTCTCCCATGCGCCTCAGACAAGCTAGGGGCGGGATTCTGATTGGGTAATCAAACCCTGATTGTTCATAACGACAACATCGATTCTCTCTCGATAGCATGTTGAGATGGATAGAGCGCAACTGTGGCAATACAAAGGCAACGAAGACGCCATATCGAGGTGGTTGGACTACGTTGGGTCGAATCTCACCTCACTATCCAGCACTCAGATCTCCTTGGATCGACTGTGATATTTGTCAGGACGCCCGATGCACGCGAAATCTTTGAGCACCACTACGGGCCTCTCTGAAATATCTCGACGACATTCAACCTCGCCGCCGTGGCCCGCGATCATCTCATCCTGGTTTGGCGGCGATGCTTTCGCTTTCTTTAGTCAGAATTTCAGCGGCCCTGCTTCCGGATCAGTACGAGGGCTGTGTGTGCATTTTCCCGATACGGCATCGTCCCCAGGGAGTGTTCCACCATTGGAATTCCCATTTTCGGGGCCCCTTGTCTGCGCGATAGTGTTGCACCGTTCCATCCGGGGCTGCGGCTTTTTCACAAAGAAATTGCCGTACTCGATCGTAACAGCGCCCGCCGCCCATTTTGGAGGGGGGAGCAATGATTAGTGCTGGGCGGCAGATTTCAATAACTTGCCAGCATGTTTCTAAATCCCAGTCCTTTGTTCCTCGGACCGCTTCCGAGGGAGCGTGTTCCGTCGTAAGGTTAATCAAACCCCAACAGGCAAAAAGATCCTTTGAGTGGACTCCCGGCAAGGAGACCTTACTTATCGTAGCCCGCATGCCCTGCCACATTCCTCTTTTTTTTCGTTCTGAAGGAGGGTAATGGTGCTCAACATAGGATGGGAATTCTGCAAAGTGTCTCGATGTTTTCCCGAGCCCTGGTGTCCAGTCGCAATGTTCTTCGGAGGGATCGCTCTCTTTGCCTCCGGGACCGGGGAGCACCATCAACCCCCAAGCGGGGAAGGCGTAGGCGCAATGGGGGAAAGCCAGCTTTTCCCTGAGTATTGCTTCGAGTCGTCTACGGTCTTTTTCAGACAGCGAACCCACATACTCACGAGTCTCGTCAAGGCGCTTTGCTGGGTGAAGGTCAAAACACTGACCGGGCAAGCGAAGGGGGTGAGATTGCATAATTCTCGTGGATATTCTAGGCGATGATAGCCGTACAGACATCATCACAGCAAGGCGGATGATCTCGGGAGAGGTCTTGAAACAGCGAAATTGGCTCTTCATCCGAAGGCACTTACAAGGCACATCTTGCCGGATTAATCCCGTTTTTCCTCTGACAATGCCTTTTCAACGGCTTCTTAGGAAAACTCATGGCGCGTGCCCAGATTGAGGGATTTTTCAGGCCAGTCGGGCACTGGTCGGCGATCTTTAAGGATCTGAATGATGGATCTAATTTCGCGGGAGTTGTCGAGCCCCATCACTATTTCTTGGGTTCTTTGAACTGCATCCGCAACTGTGACATGAGCTTTTCCAGTTCCTCCATCTCAGCCATCACTTCGCCGTGTTTATCCATGAATCTATCGATATACGCGGCAGCCATTTTCCACGCCCACATCAGTGATTTTGGATTTCTTGAAGTCCGCAATCCTCTTTAGCTTCTCGTGTTGTTCCTTCGTGATGTTGACGCTGGTGTAATGAGAACCTGCCATTAGGTTTCCCTCCTTCGAAAGTTTGTTCTTACCCGGCCCTTGGCCCGGCATGAGGCCATCCCCGGAAGGACCGGAATTTCCAGGGGATTATTTACTCTGAGATTCCCATCTCGGCGCGGTCAATTTGCTTCACCCAAAGCCGCCGCTGGCAGCGTCACCAGATTACCGTCGATTATCTCCAAGGCCAGCACGGTGATTTGACCGCCCGAAGGGTCCGTCCCGACCGTTAAAACGCCTGTAGAATCGCCGAGACTGGGGAAGTACTCATCCACGAATCCGGCGATTTTTCCTTGCGCCGGAATCGTCTTGTAAACCGCCCCGTCTCCCATCCTCAACACCACCGTCAGGTCTTTGTCAGCGGCGTTGTACACAGCCAGGCCGGTTTGATCGGCCTCGTTGCTCACCAGAATCATGAAGGTGCTACCCACCGGGGCCGATTGCACGGAGGTGGCCGCTCCACCCTCGTGCCTGAAGCGAAGGAACCCGGACAGTTCTTCAGACGACGAAACCACCACTCCGCCTGTTTCAATCCCTTCTCCTTCGGGTAGCGTCCACTCTACTGCGCTTAACTCCAACAGGCTGAGTTGTTCCTCGGTTCGTGGTGCTCCATCTTGGTCGAACACCTGCACCGTAGCTTGGGAGGTCCTGTTGCGGTACGTGTTAAGCAACACTAGGTCCGTCCTCCACCCGCCACCTGCGGCGGAGTGGGCGAAGTACAAGTTAAATACTCTCGCCATCGGTATGGCGTCGATACCCCCACTCACCTTCGCCTCGAACCACCGCTCGAAATCATCGTATGCCTCAGAAACGGTTCGATTGCGCTGTGCAAGCTCTTCGTCCAGCGCATGAGCGAAAGTTGGTTGCTCACTCTTTAAGAGGTCGGCATGAATTTCCTCTCCGTATTGGTCGGCCATGAACTGCATCAAGAGCAGTCCGCCAAAGTAGCTGCTTGTGCTCCCAAAGCTATAGAACGTGTCTCGAAGATTTCTGTCGGCGTAATCAATCAGGTTTTTGTAGCCGGTGACTTTGTTGCTCTCGGTTGAATGAAACATGCCGTCGTACTCTTCCAGCCCCTGATAAAACCAAGACGGGGCCGAGTAATACTTGAAGCCACGGGTTTTATTAGCCGAAACCCGTGTGTGCCCAACGGTAATGTATTCATGTACCAGTGTCTTGGCGTGATAGTCGTCGGCATTGAGTCTTAGACCGCCCAGCGTTCCATTCCCATATGCGAGAGCAGATGGGGTCATGTAGTGGATCTCGCCGGAGTTCTGGGAACAACACAGAAGGGTCGCGAGTCCGCGATTAGTGTGTTCCGTGGGCGCTGGAGGCAGGTAGATGGAGATATCGTACCCATGCTGGCGAATACCGTATTTGTCGAGCATGAGGCGTTCGGCTTGATCCATCCACGTCCGCACAAACTCGACATCCTGTTCATATTCCTGCACGTAGTAGATCGTGTATTGGCCGTTGTCCTCCGTCATCCAGGGCTGTGCCAGTGCATTCGCAATGAGAAAATAAGGCACACAGAAATACAACGCAGTAACGGCGGGATTTCATAGTGTTTTTCCACCCCGGAAATTCTAAAACATACGGAGGAATGCGCGGGCAGTCTTGGCCGGAAGTTTTTGGGGGGTTCGCTTTTAGCGTCAACTGGCTGCCGCCCGCCCGGTGATGGCTTCCCGCAACCCTTCCAGCAGTCCCTCCAGGTGCGCCATCCGCTCGCGGAGTTCACCAAACTGCTTCTCCATCGCATCAAACCGGGATTCCAGCCCATTAATCCGCTCATCCAACCGCGACTCCAGCGCCCCGATCCCGTAAGGTCAAAATATTCAGCCGACCCACAAGTCTCTATTGTGCAACAAGTTGTAACCGTCACGGCAAACAGAAGTCAGCCTTGGTTGAGCCCCAATGTTTTCCCCCTTTGCGTCTGAGCACTTGACGTGAGCATCTAATCAACCATGAACTTCGTGCTCAGGCCCTGGCAGCTGCTGCTCCTGATCTTGGCCGGTTGGATCAACAGAGACCAGCAGGACGCGATCGAGTATCTTTTGACTGAGAATCAGGTACTCAGAGAAAAGCTCGGCAAGGGCCGCATTCTGCTCAACGACGACCAGCGTCGACGCTTGGCCGTCAAGGGCAAGGTGCGGGGCCGAAAAAGCCTCGGCAAACTGGCCAAGATCGTCAGGCCCGACACGCTTCTGCGCTGGCATCGAGAGCTTATCGCTCGCAAGTGGGATCACTCAGACAAGAGGCAATCCGTTGGCCGACCAGGCATTCGACAACAGATTGTGGACTTGGCTCTGCGCATGGCTCAGGAGAATCCTAGCTGGGGCTATGACCGCATCCAGGGTGCTTTAGCCAACCTGGGCTTCCACATCTCTGACACCACGGTTGGCAACATTCTCAAAGCCCACGGCATCGAGCCAGCTCCAGAGCGCGTGAGCCGCACGGCCTGGCGTACCTTCCTTGCTGCTCACTGGGATTCGATCGCAGCCGCCGACTTTACGACCGTTGAGGTCTGGACTCGGTCAGGACTGGTCACGTTCTACGTCCTTATGGTGATGCATCTAAAGACGCGGCGCATTGAAATCGCGGGTGCGACGCCTCACCCCAACTCCGAATGGATGCAGCAAGTCGGAAGGAACCTGACCGACTGTGTCGACGGCTTTTTCCGCAGCTCGACCCACGTCATCCTTGACCGTGACACGAAGCACTTGCCGTTGCGTCAGATCTTGAAGTCCAGCGACATCGAGGCGGTAGTCTTACCTCCCAAGAGTCCTAATCTCAATGCTCATCTGGAACGCTTCATGCGCTCCCTGAAATCTGAATGTCTCAACCGTATGATCTTCTTTGGTGAAGCGTCATTGCGTCGGGCCTGGAGAGAGTTCGGAGAGCACTTTCACCACGAACGGAATCATCAGGGACTCGCGAACCGAAGCATTGATGCGGGAGATGAAGTTGGTCGCAAGGACGGCGAATTAAGTTGCCGTCCCAGGCTCGGTGGCTTGCTTCGATACTACTATCGAGACGCTGCTTGAATTCGGATACACTCCATAAGACTGGGGAGAAGGTCGAGTCAGCACCGCTGTGCCGGAGCGACGACCTCACACCGGGAGCCCGTTTCCAAAAGCTGGTTTCTCAACGGAAATCGCCTGAGATTCCGATGCTCGCACGCCCATGAGCCCTTCTATCCTAAGGATCCGCTGCCCGACCGAATATTTTTACCTTACGGGGAGGGTCGAGCGCCAAGTCTCCGACCCCTAAGGAGTCCGGGAAACGACGCTTAGCGTGCGCTTTTGCTCCGTTACTGTCGGAACCCCTTATACGATTAAACGTTGCTGCTTGCTACCCCTAGTCACGCTGTTCGCCGGGCAAAAGATAGCGCCACTTGAAATTGGCCCGTCAAAGCCTGACCTCCGCGTCGGGATTTCCATCAGCAAGTGCGTTCATGTAGGCGAGACAAAGCTCGCAGGAACGGTACACGCCCCCATAGACGGCCTTTTCTTCACGTTCGACGATGGGAAAGGTCGAGTAGATGTAGCGGATGTCGTCGCGGTCTGTGACGCGGTAGAGATGGAAGAACACAGCATCCAGCTTGGCGCGCAAATGCAGGCGCCGGGCCTCGTCCCAGGTGAAGGGAGGCTTTACCTTGCCTGCCTTATCGACATAGCCCATGTCGCGGGCGAAGGGCGCCATATCGTGGGCGGTATAGGTGAGTTCCAGTACGGCCTCACGCACGATCTTGGCGGCGGCCTTTCTTCCGAAGCGGACGGCTTTGTAGCGGTCGAGTGGTACGACCGGGAGTTGCTCCAGGATGTATTTGTTTAGGTGCCGTGATTGGATTTTTTGCCTGGCGACATAATCGCAAACGAGCGCACAGAGGTTCGCAACCAACAGAGCGAGATCGAAATCAGGCGCCCCCTCCTCGAGAGCAAGGAGCGGTAGCGTATTGCAAACGTCGTTGAAACCAATTCGCCAGTTTCCACGATTGCCTTCGGAAATATGCATCGCATTGACCCAATACCTCGGATGGGGTACGAACGCGGGGTCTTGGAGTGTCGCCGACCCTGTTTTTTCGGACACCCCTTGCCCGCTGATGTTTTTGGGATTGACGCGAACACTCGCGTAGCGGTGGTTGTAAATCTGTACCATCTTGCCTTCATAGAGCGGCACCCAGTCTCCAGAAGGACTAGCGAAGCGGTTACCGAAGACAGGATACGCACCTTCCTTTTCCTCCAGCTCCTCGCGCGTGCGGAACAGACCCGAGTTGTTGGTCATATCAAACATCCTGGTGTATTTCACCGGCCATGCCTTCACTTCTTCTCCCGATGACCGATCGACCAGTACTGGGAGGCGACCGTAGATCGCGTTCGTCAGCTCGGCATCTCGGCGGGTGCGGAAGATCGGCACGGTTCCGGTGTTCGGATTGACCTCACGCAAGAGGTTAGCGGATACCCGGAAGCGTCGATTGGAGTCGTTGAACTGTTCCCATGACGAGATACGGGCACAGAATTCGAAGTCAGAAAATTGATGCTGGGACAGTGCTAACACAATTACGGACGGCTGTTCTTCATGATGAATATCCGGGAAAAGCCATCCGCGCCGGTTCTCGAACGCAAGGAACGCCTTCACGGAACAGGCGCGAATCCGTTCCGCGAAGAAGGGAGCCGAAGTTTTGTCCGTCGCTATACCGATTGGAGTCAGCAGGCCCACCATGCCACCGGGAGCGACGAGCGCCATCGCCCGCTCTACGAACAGGGAGTAGATGTTCACGTCGCCTCGGGAAAGATACGGGTAATCGCCGCTCGTCCGCGCGATCCGGACAGCAGATTCTGCCCGCTCGTTCGCCCGTTCAAATTCCGAAGCAAGCGGGTCTCCGGCTCTCTCCAGATCGGCGATCATGCGCTTGCGCTCGGCTGCCCGCTGCGCGTGTGCGATCTCAGCGCGGCGGGCGGCAAACCACTCAACCTGTTGCAGCTTCATCCGGTCCCAGGGTGGATTACCGATCACGGCATCGAACCCGCCATGGATCCCGTTGCTTTCCCACTCCGGCCACACGCCAGGAAACACCACCTGCCAATTGAAGAAGCGTTCGTCGTCGAGGAGCTCCCGTGCTTGGTCAAGCAATCTGGCAAACCGCTCACCGCCCTCTACTCCCGTCAAGACCCCGATCTTGCCTGAGGCAATGTCGATGGGATCGCCGAAGATGCTAGTGAAGTAAGCGTAAAGTACTCCCTTGTCGTCTCGATCACGGATGTTCAACCAGTCGAAGGCCTGGACCAGGGAAAGGAAAGCATTCAATGGCGTTGTCATCTCCTCCACTTCGGCGAACACGTCCGCAGATCGATGGGCCTCGGCAATCTCGGCGTCGGTTAGCCCCTCGATGATCTGCATGGGAGCCGCAGCCCGCATGGCCCGTTTTAACGGCTCTTGCAAAAAGAGCGGTCCGCCTTGCTCCGTTGCCTTGTCAATCCCGTTGCGAACCCATGAACCGAACAGGCTGTCCCCGCAGCGGAGGTGATGATCCAGGAAGCTCAACGGTGCGCCCACCGTGAAGGTGTGCAGCCAGAGCGAGACCTTGGCCAGTTCGACGGCCATGGGGTTCTTGTCGACGCCATAGACGCAGCGCTTGAGAACCATGCGCCGGACGATATGCCGGTCGTCGAGTTGTTCCACGTCGATGGCCCAGCCGCGCTCCTCTGCATTGCCCATGATCGTGTTGCGAATGACGTCGATCCGTTCGGTCAGAGGCGAAATATAGTCGTCCACCAAGGCTTCCGCCTCGGCCATGGCAGTGATCACCCGGTCGGCGAGGTGGTCCACGAGGTTGACCAGAAAGTGTCCTGACCCCATGGCCGGGTCGCAAACTTTCAGTTCGAGCAGTTTCTCGGCCGGATCGAGTTGCTTCAATCGGCTGATCCGGAGATCCTCGGGCAGTTGGCCCCCGGCGAGTTCAGAATGTTTTGCAGTGAAATTGTCCATGCTCGATCGGACCAACGGCCCGATCGTTTCCTCGATGATCAGGCCAACCAGATCATCGGGCGTGTAGTAGCTGCCCGATCCCTTCCGCGCAAAGACATTCGGGCGAACGGCGATCTCGCTGCCCTCGCGGACGATCTCCTGTTCGAGCAAGCGCTCATAGATGGAGCCGAGTTGCTGAACGCCAAGATCGCGGTAGTTGATGTAGCGGCGGCCATTTGGGGTTTGTTCGAATGAAAGCGCATCAATGGCCTTGGCCATAACGTCATCGCCGAGTCGAATGTTGGCGAGTAGCGGTATGCGTTTCCGGTCGAAAAGCCCGCCGTTGTAGGGGGGCAGGCCGCTGGAGGCGTCGCCTTGATCGATGGCCCGGCAAAGATCGTCGATGGCTGACCAGTATCGGGCGGCGCTTGTGGAGAAGACATCATCATGGTCTTTGCGATGGCCGACATCGCCGCGCACCTTCTCGCGCAGCGCGTAGTCATCGTAGCTCGTATTGCGGACAGGCAGAAGGTCGCGGTCCTCGGCATAGAGGATAAACAGGAGGCGATAGAGCGAGGACCAGGGTGGCCTCGCGCACCTCCGGCAACGAGGCCTCGGGCGTGGCTGCTGCGATGGCGCTGGCAAGCTCGGGAAAGACCTGGCCGAAGACCAGAGCGGAAAGGCTGGCGGCAACGCGTTCCTCGTAAAACCGGCCTTCCTCGATGGCTCGCTGGTGGAATGTGCGCGGGTCGGCCGTACCGGCAAGGAACGCCTCCCGCCGGAAGACGAGAGCAAACACCTTCAGCCAGTGGCGGCGATCATCTTTCGTGAGGGCGAAAAGGCCTTCGTTATGGCCAGGGAGATCGAGAAGAGCCGCGAGATCCATCTCAAAAAACTGCTCCGAGACGGACCGGGCACCCTGATAGTAGAGCCGCCACCGTGCGCCGTTGGTGAGAATGCCCCAGCGGAGTTTGCCGGTGGTCAAGTCGTCCACACGCCGAAGATAGCGGAGCATCTGGGTCGAGGGCGCGGTCTCCTCGCCCCGGCGCCCGGAGCGGCGATCAAGTGGCCGGCCCCAGCGCTTGGACTCGATGACCGCGAGGCCGAACTCATAGCGCTTCCATTCCTCGGCAAAGCTGTTGGCGCGGTCCTTTGCTGCAGCGTCTGGGAACAGCAGGCCATCGGGCACGTCCTCCCGGCCGTAAGGGGAGAGGTTTTGCTGCCGAAGGCTCGCCGTCCACCCGAGTTGCGCAAGGACAGGCCAGATCAGATCGTTTTCGGTCTGGCTTTCATTGGGGGAACTGGCGATGGGGAAACCATTGGAAACGTCCCGCACAGAGGCTCCGAAGGTATCGAGCTCACTATCGGCGATCACCTTCCAGTCGGGCGTTCCAACGATAGATTCACAAATAAAATCGTTGGCAAAGAGACTTCCCTGGAATGGGGTAGCAATGCTCATCCGTTGCCGATCCTCTGGTCACTCTGAAAGCACCGTTTTTCTCCTAGTTGTTCTGCCTCAGGCATGATGCGGTTCGTAGTGCTTAACCTTGATCTGGTCCTGTGTGTGGCGCGCCTGGGCGAGTTCGTAGGCGGCCTGTAACCTCATCCAGTGGTCGGCCGTGGACCATCCGATCTTTTCCAGACGGATGGCCATTTCGGCAGAAATACCCGCCTTTTCGTTGACCAGATTGTTCAGGGCCTGCCGCGTCACACCGAGAAGTTCGGCTGCTTTGGTCACAGTCAGTTCCAGAGCCTCGATACAATCCTGCCGGACAATACGGCCCGGATGTGGTGGATTCTTCATCGGCATGGCTGTCTTCTCCTTTCCCGTTAGTGGTAATCAATCAACTCGACACCGTAGGCGTGGCCTTCCTCAAAGCGGAAGATGATCCGCCAGTGCGCCTTGACCGTCACCGACCAGTACCCCTCGAATTTCCCTTTGAGTGGATGCAGGTGGTAGCGGGGGATGGCCAGAGCTTGTACGCTCAGCGCCTCGTCGAGGACAAACAGAATGTTCTCGACCGTATCGATGAGGTCCGGGCGAATCAGGCTGCGATCTTCGCGCTCGAACAGCCGCTTGAGGCCGCGATGGCGAAAGCTCTTAATCATCCCTTTTTAGAGTAAAGAGACAAGTGTCGCTGGTCAATAGGGAGTTGCAGTTGACTCACAAGCTCAAGTGTCTCGACGACGCACTGATGGTTGCACTTGAGCTGCTCCGCAGCTAGAGAGAACTAGCGGCTGGGGCCATAGTCCCGCTCCGGTCCGCCGCGTTTCGGTCCACGGCGCTCCGGCCTATCGCGCGACGGAAACTGCGCGGCCGCCAGCCGCTGGTTGGCCTTCTCCACGGCCTGCCTCATCTTCTCGTAAGCACGCTCTCCGTCGATCTCCCGGAGCTGCTTCATCCGCCCCTCCAGCACCGCGCGCACCGCGCGCGTGAGCCTATACCAGTCGATAGGAGGGCGTAAGGTCAAAATATTCAGCCGACCCACAAGTCTCTATTGTGCAACAAGTTGTAACCGTCACGGCAAACAGAAGTCAGCCTTGGTTGAGCCCCAATGTTTTCCCCCTTTGCGTCTGAGCACTTGACGTGAGCATCTAATCAACCATGAACTTCGTGCTCAGGCCCTGGCAGCTGCTGCTCCTGATCTTGGCCGGTTGGATCAACAGAGACCAGCAGGACGCGATCGAGTATCTTTTGACTGAGAATCAGGTACTCAGAGAAAAGCTCGGCAAGGGCCGCATTCTGCTCAACGACGACCAGCGTCGACGCTTGGCCGTCAAGGGCAAGGTGCGGGGCCGAAAAAGCCTCGGCAAACTGGCCAAGATCGTCAGGCCCGACACGCTTCTGCGCTGGCATCGAGAGCTTATCGCTCGCAAGTGGGATCACTCAGACAAGAGGCAATCCGTTGGCCGACCAGGCATTCGACAACAGATTGTGGACTTGGCTCTGCGCATGGCTCAGGAGAATCCTAGCTGGGGCTATGACCGCATCCAGGGTGCTTTAGCCAACCTGGGCTTCCACATCTCTGACACCACGGTTGGCAACATTCTCAAAGCCCACGGCATCGAGCCAGCTCCAGAGCGCGTGAGCCGCACGGCCTGGCGTACCTTCCTTGCTGCTCACTGGGATTCGATCGCAGCCGCCGACTTTACGACCGTTGAGGTCTGGACTCGGTCAGGACTGGTCACGTTCTACGTCCTTATGGTGATGCATCTAAAGACGCGGCGCATTGAAATCGCGGGTGCGACGCCTCACCCCAACTCCGAATGGATGCAGCAAGTCGGAAGGAACCTGACCGACTGTGTCGACGGCTTTTTCCGCAGCTCGACCCACGTCATCCTTGACCGTGACACGAAGCACTTGCCGTTGCGTCAGATCTTGAAGTCCAGCGACATCGAGGCGGTAGTCTTACCTCCCAAGAGTCCTAATCTCAATGCTCATCTGGAACGCTTCATGCGCTCCCTGAAATCTGAATGTCTCAACCGTATGATCTTCTTTGGTGAAGCGTCATTGCGTCGGGCCTGGAGAGAGTTCGGAGAGCACTTTCACCACGAACGGAATCATCAGGGACTCGCGAACCGAAGCATTGATGCGGGAGATGAAGTTGGTCGCAAGGACGGCGAATTAAGTTGCCGTCCCAGGCTCGGTGGCTTGCTTCGATACTACTATCGAGACGCTGCTTGAATTCGGATACACTCCATAAGACTGGGGAGAAGGTCGAGTCAGCACCGCTGTGCCGGAGCGACGACCTCACACCGGGAGCCCGTTTCCAAAAGCTGGTTTCTCAACGGAAATCGCCTGAGATTCCGATGCTCGCACGCCCATGGGCCTTTCTATCCTAAGGATCCGCTGCCCGACCGAATATTTTTACCTTACGCGACAAGCTGTCGCGCACCGAGGCTCAATTGACGGATTTCGAGTCGGGACGAGTCATCCTTCCCAGGCACGCGCCCTGGCTGGGAGAGTTTCTCAATGAGCTGCTGGCCTTTCCCAACAGCCGGCACGACGATCAGGTCGACAGCGTCACGCAGTTTCTCGGTTGGCAGCGGGGCCGGCAACGCAGGCACCGCCGGATCTCCACCGTGGCTCCCATCCTGGTACCCATGGAGGGTTGACTCCAACGTTCTGAAACCCGCTGTTTCTGACGACGATGAGCGTGTTGAGGCGGCGGTCCGGGGGAGGGAGTTCGCCTCAGAGGTGTTGGTCCGGTCGCCCATCCTCCCCCAGCGCGATTGATCTTCACTTTCGGACTGGACTTCCACCGGGCAACGGAGCGTCAATGGAGGTGACCCGGGCGGCAATCATCGATGACGAGCCTGTCCGGAGGAGGCCACAAGATGCCGACGATCGAGACCCGGATGACCGAGATCCAGGAGATGGACCCGCCAGCGCTGCGCGATGAATGGCGCCGCCATCACCGGGCGCCCCCGCCCCGGCGACTCAGCCGTGACCTGCTGATGCGCGCCGTCGCCTATAAGCTCCAGGAACAGGTCCACGGAGGGCTCTCCAAGGCGGCGCGGCGGCGTCTCCGGACCCTGGCCAAAGCCTTCTCCGAGACCGGCCGGGTCGCCCCCGACAACGGCACCAAGGTGCGCCCCGGCACACGGCTGGTGCGCGAATGGCGAGGCCGCACCCATGTCGTCACCGCGACGGAAAGCGGCTTCGATTACGACGGGGAGGCCTATGGTTCCTTGAGTGCTATCGCCCAACGCATCACGGGCGCGCACTGGTCCGGTCCTCGCTTCTTCGGCCTGCGGCCTTCAGGCGAGAGCGCATCGGCGGCGGAGCATGGTTGAGCGTCGGAAACCACCACGAGCGAGGAGTCCGGCCACGGTGCGCTGTGCCATCTACACCCGCAAATCCTCCGAAGAAGGCCTCGAGCAGGACTTCAACTCGCTGCAAGCGCAGCGGGAGGCCTGCGAGGCCTATATCGCGAGCCAGAAGCACGAGGGCTGGATCGTGCTGCCCACCTTTTACGACGATGGCGGTGTCTCCGGCGCCACCCTGCAGCGCCCGGCGTTGCAACGCCTGCTTGCCGATGTCGAGGTCGGGCGGATCGACACGATCGTCGTCTACAAGGTCGACCGGCTGACCCGGACGCTGTCGGATTTTGCCCGGCTTGTGGAGATTTTTGATCGAAAAGCGGTCTCCTTCGTCTCGGTCACCCAGCAGTTCAACACCACCACCTCGATGGGGCGTCTGACCTTGAACGTCCTGCTCTCCTTCGCCCAGTTCGAGCGCGAGGTCACGGGCGAACGCATCCGCGACAAGATCGCTGCCTCGAAGAGGAAGGGGATGTGGATGGGCGGCAACCCGCCCTTGGGCTACGATGTGAAGGACAAAAAGCTCATCGTCAACGAGGCCGAGGCAGAAACGGTCCGGTCTATCTTCCGCCAGTACCGGGAGATCGAATCCGTGCGTGAACTGCGCGACCGGCTCGCCGCCGAAGGCGTCACCAGCAAGCGGCGAGTGAGGCGCGACGGCAGTATTGTCGGCGGCAAACCCATCAACCGCGGGGCCTTGTATCACCTGCTCCACAATCGCCTCTACCGGGGCGAGATGGTCCACAAGGACAAGGCCTATCCCGGCCAGCATGAGGCCATTGTCGATGAAGCGCTGTGGGATGAGGTTCAAGCCACCCTGGCCGCCAACACGAACGGCGAGCGCCGAGAAGGGACCCGGCAACCGAGCCTGCTGACGGGGCTTGTCGTTGACGAGCAGGGCGAGGGCCTCTCACCCAGCCATGCCGTCAGGAAGGGACGGCGCTATCGCTACTACGTCTCCCGCCATCTCATCACCGAGGGCAAGCGAGCCGGCCGCAAGGGGTGGCGCCTCCCGGCGGCGGATCTCGAAGGCCTCGTTACTGTCCGTCTCAGGGACTGGCTCGCTGATGCGGCCGCGATCAGCGCTGTCATCGATGGAGACCCTCAAGAGGCATCGGCTCATGCCAGCTTGATCACCCAGGCGCAATCGCTCGCGGACCGGTGGCCTGAGCTGAAACCGCACCAGGCCAAGGCCTATCTCAATGCGCTTCTCCGGCGGGTGATCGTCGAGTCCGCCCGCATCGTGATCGAGATCGACGGCGAGCGGGCCCTAGCCACCCTCCTGGCAGGACCGGACGTCGTCTCAATAAAAAGATCGAGGCAGGACGCTCAGCCAGCCAAACATCCGATCATCCTGGATATTCCAATCGCCCTTAAGCGCGCTGGCACGGGCATGAAACTAGTCGTCCCCGGCGCCCGCAACAATGCCAAGTGCGCCCCGGGCCTGATCCGGCTGCTGCTGCGCGCCTTGGCCATCCAGGATCGATTGGGGCAAAATACCGATCTCACCCTGCAGCGGATCGCCGAGGCCGAAGGCGTCTCACCCTCCTATGTCACCCGGTTGCTGCGGCTTGCCTACCTTGCCCCGGACATCGTCACCGCCATCGTCGACGGGCAGCAACCGCCCGGGCTGACTGCCAACACGCTCATGAGGAACACCCGCCTGCCGCTCAGGTGGGAAGCCCAGCGAAAGCGGCTTGGGTTCAAGCACGCTTGACCTCCGGTCCATCCCAAGCCGGCCGGTTCTGTCGCTGGGCACAGATCATAGAGAGCCGTGTCAACCGTTTTGGACGTCGAAAAGACGGACCACTGAAAAGGGCTCGGGAGACGATGGCGCAGAAACGGCGCGCCACACCGCAACGACGCGTCTCTTTCAATGGAGGTCCATTGCCAAAGTGCCCCTAAACGCCTGAAAATTAAAGACAAATTTGGTTAGAGAATTGAGAATAACGCAGTAATATCAACGACACAGGTGGGTGGCGGAGAGAGAGGGATTCGAACCCTCGGTGCCGGTTTCCCAGCACAACTGCTTAGCAGGCAGCCCTGTTCAACCACTCCAGCATCTCTCCCCTAAAATCAGGCTAGAGGTAAAGCAGAGATATTGTAAGAAGAGTAAGCGGCTCGGTCAAATTTTGAGACCCCGGAGTATTTGTAACAGTCGGCCTATCCGTGTGATGTTTCATTGGGTGATTGCTCCTACCCCACCCCGCGAGGCTTGAGGGTAAGCCCCTGTTGTAAGCGGAAGCTCAACCGCTGTTCTTCTAGGTAGCGCAACCTAGGTGCCTCTTGACAGTAGAAGGGGGAAGTTCGTTATTTTCACTAATGGTATCCCCGATACGGCTCCACTTTTCTTCTCTCCGACAACGGACAAAGCCGACAGTGCGAGCAATCTCTTCTGGCGCCAAGGTGATGGATTAGCTCGCCGGTAGCTACCGAGTGACGGCTAGGAACTAAATAGGCGAAGAAAAGTGTTAGACGGAGAGCTTTAAACGGGTGGCTGTTGGAAAAACAGAGACTATAAAGAAGTAGGCCACGGGAAGGTGTGGCTGCTTACGAAGTCAAGGAAAACGAAGTATTCACAACCGGGTTTGCCGACACAAAGGCCATCAGCTTTTCCTCGGGCGATACAGTGGGCAAAACGAGTGTTTTTCAAGCTATTGGCGGTCCCTAAAGGTAGCTACGGACTGAGAAGTCCTCTCTTGAGGATGACGGCTTTCACGGAAAAGAAACTGTCTTCGGTGGACAAAGCTGGACTTCCAAGCTCCTACTCAAACTATGACCAGGAGGCCAACTCATTCACCGGCCCGTTGTCTGGGAACTGTCCCTCCAGCCGTGCTTGCCGACCAGCGGGACAAAGGTGCAGCGCTCCCCCTTTTTCTTAACGAAGCATTTTCCCAGGCGTTGGATACAATAGAGAATCTGGGAATACCCCTCGGTTATCGGGATGATCAAACGACCGCCATCCGCTAACTGATCGAGTAGCGGCTGGGGGATTCCGGGAGCTCCTGCTGCAACGATAATGGCCTCGAAAGGGGCCTCTTCCTTCCACCCAATAGACCCGTCCGCGACACGATAATGAACACTAGTGTGCCCCAAGCGGCGCAGGGTTCTCTGCGCCCGCTCCGAGAGTTCGGCTAGGCACTCGATAGAGTAAACGTTTGCCCCTAATTCTGCGAGAATCGCAGTCTGGTAGCCGCTTCCCGTGCCCACCTCTAGGATTCTCCCACCCACCTCCAATTTAGCCAACTGGGTCATCATGGCGACCATGTAGGGCTGGCTAATAGTTTGATTTTGACCAATGGGCAAGGGGCCATCGCGGTAGGCTCGATGGCGAAGACTTTCCGGAACAAAGGCGTGGCGCGGAACACGGAGAAACGCTCCCAAAATACGCCCATCCCGAATACCACGGGTCTTCAGCTGATGCTCCAGCATCCGGCAGCGCTCTGTCTCGTAGGGATGCACGATACTTGCCAAGGCCGACGAAGTAATAAGTGTATCAAACCCTATAGAAATTCCTAGTGGCGATCAAGCAAGAGTTTGAGTTTTCTCCGGCTCGATCCGAGTCAAGCAAAAGAAATCAAGCGCGAGTTTTGATCAAACCAAAACGACTTCGCAGAAGAGCCTAGGTTAACCTCCCGACAGTTCTCTGATGAACTTAAAGGAGCAACGATGGGCTGGGCATGCCCCGAACTCCCGGAGGGCTAGTCGATGTTCAGCTGTACCATAGCCTTTGTGGTTGGCAAATCCATATTGAGGATATTGAAGGTGTAGTGCTTCCATAATGCGATCCCGGTGGGTCTTGGCGACAATAGAGGCAGCAGCAATCGAAAAACTAATGCGGTCGCCCTTGTTAAACCAGCTTTGGGGTGTGCTCAAGCAGGGAATTTCTTTGGCATCGGTCAAAACATAATCTGGGTTAAACGGAAGATCCTCCAAGGACCGTTTCATAGCAAGTAAGCTGGCCTGATATACGTTCAAGCGATCGACTTCAAGTACACCGATTACCCCAACCCCAACCCCAACCGCCCCTTGGCGGATAATTTCATCCAGTTGTTTTCTCCTCTCTGGCTGCACGCGCTTGGAATCATCTACCCCTGGAATGCTGGTCTGGTGTGAAAAGATGACGGCTGCAGCCACCACGGGCCCCGCTAGGGGCCCTAGTCCCACCTCGTCAACTCCCGCCACGTGCTGCAATCCTGATTTCCAGAGTCCCCGCTCTAAGCTGAACATGGAGTCAATACGCTGCTGCTCCCGTGTTGTTTTTTCACGCCTCTTCGCCAGAAGTAAAAAAAGATGCTGTGCACCTTTCCGTGGATCTTTCTGCAAGCTTCTTAATGTCCGGGCGGAAACTTCCCCGCGGCGCTGAACAAAACATCGCCGCAGCTCTCGAATGGGTAGACTGGACAAATCCAAGGGCATCTAGGCTGAGTCCGCTGGGGAAGAACAAAGGGAGCTACCAAAGGTTCTGAAACATCCCACTTCTCCATTATAATTGTATACGGTGAATATTAAAACCATTGGTCTGTTTGGGTTTGGGCGCTTTGGCAGGATGGTTTCTGAACAGCTTCCCGCGGAAACCGACCTAAGAGTGTATGATCGGGATAGGCGCCAGCTAGTGGGTTTGGTGGAGGCAAGCAGCTTTGAGCAAGCGGCGGCGGCGCAACTCTTGATTTTATGTGTCCCTATTTCAGCCATGGTCCAGGTCTGTAAGCGGTTGGCCCCGCACATGAGGGAGGGCCAAATCGTGATGGACACTTGTAGTGTGAAGGAGCGGCCGGTTGAATGGATGCTTACTCATCTACCAAAGACGGTTCAAGTGTTAGGAACTCACCCTCTTTTCGGTCCAGACAGTGGCAGAGAGGGCATCGCTGGCCTGAAAATGGTGCTATGCCCGGCCCGAATTAGTCGCCAGGCGCACCGTTGTATTCTTCGGCACCTGGAGTCCCTGCGATTGGTTCTTATTGAAGCTACTCCGGCAGAGCACGACCGCCAAATCGCCCAAAACCAGGCAATTTTTCATCTCATATCAGAGGCTTTGAAGAATCTGAAGTGGGAAAATCAGCCGATTTCAACGCCGGGCCCAGAAATATTTTACCGCTTACTCAAAACTGTTCAGCAGGATACAAATCAGCTCTTTCTTGACATGGAAAGCCAGAACCGCCATGCAGCTCAGTGCCGCCGGCTATTTCTAGAAGCGATGGCCGACCTGAGCAGGAAATTGATGGATAAGGGCTAGCAGTTATTGGGCCGCAATCCGGACAGCCTTATTAAATGTGGTCATCTTCCAGCTCGGGATTTCCAGCAAGACAAGTTTGAGACGGTACACCCCAGGTGGAGCAAAGAGCTTGTTGGTATAGAGAACACCACGTCCTTGACGGAGCTCTTTGGGACTTAGTGTTACCCTAAATATTTCACGCAGGCGAACTACTTCATTCCCTTCCTCATCGGTGAGTATGCCGACTATTCCCAGTTGAGTGCGCACACCACCTCGTTCAGGCCGCTCCAGGGTGTGAGGGCTAACCTTGATGCGGAATGGCAGGCCAAACTCACCTCCTTCCTTCCTGGAGGGCAGGATGTCTATCTCTGCACCAATTTCGTGGAAGAGAAGTTCCGAAGAAAGCCACGAGCTGATCCCGTTCTCGAACAGCGCTGCGATAAAGTTTTTCTTGGCCTGCAGATTCTGTGGCACCCTCTTAAAGACTGCGGAGGGCTGGAGACCGGGTTGCTTCACAGCGACCCGGATGTTCCTTCCCGTCTTGTCTCGATAGGGGTGGTCGGTGTAGTAGCCAATTATGTAAAGGTTCCCGAATAGGGCTTGGTTGATCTGGGCTAAAATATTATCAAAATCAAGAATCGTCTCAAATCCACTGAAGTGCTCTCCGCCTGTGAGATCAGAGAGGCGAGCAAAAGCTGCTTCTTTTTCTTGTCTCTCGTCGTTGAGCTGGTAGGTCGTAGGGCTCCCAGAATCCTTGCCTAGGGTAGGAGCAATGTAGAGTTGGGCTGCCGAGGGGACCAAGACCGTGTACAGAATGACGTTCTTGGATAGAGCCAGGTCGATCGTTTGAGGGGCCGTTTCATAGGCGCCATCCATTCCATCCGAGATCACTATGACGACCTTGCGATCTCCGGATGGAACACGGCTGGTATTGAGACGAGAAATCAGGGCGTCAATTGAACGATAAATGGCTGTTTGGCCCAAGTGTTTACGGGTCGCCGCTAGAGCCTTAAGTGCCAGGGATCGGGTCCGGGTAAAGTCCTGAAAGAGGATAAGTTTGTCCGTAAAGCCAAAAATTCCAATTCGGGTAAAATCCTGCACATTGTCGAAAAAGGTCTGGGCCGCCATAATTTCCTCGGAGCGCGTGGCAAAGGTGCTCCCACTGACATCAAGGAGAAAGGCAAGCCATAAGGCTTTGTTCTCCCCACTCTGGTTCTTGGGAGGATCGAAAAAGGCAATCTCTTTGGCTTTGTTGCCTTCGAAAATCTGAAATTGTTCTTTGGCGAGAGTGTTGATAGCCCGCCCGGCCCGATCCCTTAGGGTGAAGCGCAGGGTGACTAGATTCACGCCGACGCTTATAGGCGCTCTCTGGTTTACCGCAGGTTGCGCCAGGGATGGAGGGGGGTGGCCAAACAGAAGCAAAGCCCAGGACGACCCGATCAAAATTCTCCAGTTCATGAAGAAACTGGCGCCAGAAAACTTAAAAATTCGGCCCTTGAACGCGGATCTTTGCGCAATTTTCCCAGCATGGCAGAGGTAACCATTTGACTACTTTGCTTTTCCACGCCACGCATCATCATGCATAGATGCTGAGCCTCGATTACAACGGCGACTCCCCTTGGATCGATCCAGTCATTGATGGTCTGGGCAATCTGTTGGGTCAGGCGTTCCTGGACTTGGAGTCTGCGTGCGAACATTTCCACTATGCGAGGAATCTTGCTCAGGCCAATTACCTTGGACGAAGGCAAATAGCCTACGTGGCATTTGCCAAAAAAAGGCAGCAGATGATGCTCGCACAGGCTATAAACCTCAATATTTCTGAGGATGACCATTTCGTCGTACTCAACCGTGAATAATGCACCCTGGACGATCTCCTCAGCTTTATCCTGATAGCCTTTGGTCAAGAAGCGCAAGGTTTCGGCAACGCGAGAGGGAGTGCCCGTGAGGCCTTCCCGAAAAGGGTCCTCTCCCAACCCTTCCAGAATTTTGGTAACGGCTTCCTCCAACGCTTTCATCCAAGGCAACCCCGGCGCGAATTATTTCAGCGAAAGTGACAAGGGCATGGCTCTACTGACAAGCCAATCACCTAACCGGGCGGCCACCGTAGAGGGCGACCTCCCAATAAATGCAAATGGATGTGAAAAATGCTTTGACCAGCCTCAGCCCCATTGTTCAGGACAAGCCGATAGCCGGCGTGGAGATCTTGGCTCTTAGCGACAGTCCTGCCCATCAGAAGCAAGTGGCCCAGGAGCTCCCGGTCTTCGGGAACGGTCTCATCGAGTGTGGCGATGTGCTTTTTAGGGATGATGAGGATGTGTATCGGAGCCTGGGGGTTAACATCTCGGAAGGCCACCGCATATTCATCTACCTCAACAATCGCCGCCGCCAGCTCACCCACAGCAATTTTGCAAAAAAGGCAGCCTGAGCTTTTCATCCCCACAAAGAATTTATCAGACTCTGGGTGACTCGCCTACTCAATTGATCTTCTAGCCAGGTAATTATTTTCGAGCAACCCGTGAGGGGATGGTTGATTCCGGCGAAAGACGATGCACCGATCGATTCCTGCCAAATCCCTTTTCAAGTCGGCTAAGCACCACCCGTGACTCTTCCCGAGAGCTTGCACCTGTGGTGCCAGCCCTGCGGCCAGTTCCAAGACCAAGGCGCCACGAGGATGAAGAACGCCTTGGGCTTCTGTCAGAAGTCTGGTATAAAATTCGAGGCCGGACGGCCCGCAGAATACAGCCCGATGAGGTTCGTAGCGCAGTACAGACGGATCCACTTTAGCCGCATCACCCCAGCTCACGTAAGGGGGATTACATACCAAAAGATGATAACGGTTTGAGTGAGCTTTAACAGGTTCAAAAGCGTCGCCGGCAATGAAATGCATTCGCCGGACAACACTATGTGTGGCTGCATTCAGCCGAGCGATCTTAACGGCCAAGAAAGACACGTCGGTAGCGGTTACCTCCAGGGCAGCGTCTTCGCAAGCCAGGGTAACGCCAATGCAGCCAGAGCCAGTGGCCAAATCAAGAACCAGCTTTGGGGTAGCCTCCAGCCCTCTGAGAAACCTAAGGCAAGCATTCACCAGAAGCTCTGTTTCAGGCCTGGGGATGAAGACGCCGGGCCTGACCCTGAACTCGCGGCCATAAAAATCTTGGCGCTCCCGCAGGTACTGCAAGGGGTAGTGATTTCCGCGCTGGCCCAACCAGCGCCGGAAGACTTGCTGTTCCTTGGCTGTCAACCTCCTCTCAGGGTGAGAGAAAAGGAAGGACCGTCTTTGCCTGAGAATGGAGATGAGCAGCAGTTCTCCATCCTGGCGAGGAAAGGGAAGGTTGCGTCTCTTCAAGTATTGACTTGCGGTTTGCAGTGCTTCTTTGACTGTCACCGCCCCCGGTCCTCTTCTGTTGTCTCAGGTGTGTCCGGTTGGGCCAGTGCTTCTGCCCGGTCAGATGCAATCAGGGCGTTGACGATTTCGGCCAGACCGCCTTCCATGATGGTGTCGAGGCGGTGCAAGGTCAGGCCTATCCGGTGATCGGTAACGCGATTTTGAGGGAAGTTGTAAGTTCTTATTTTCTCGCTCCGGTCGCCCGTTCCGACGAGGACGCGGCGGCTGTGCGCAATTTTATCCTGCTGTTCTTCTCGGGCTTGGTCATGTAGGCGCGAACGAAGCACTTTTAACGCCTTGGCTTTGTTTTTGAGCTGGGACTTCTCGTCCTGGCAGGTGACCACTTGGCCCGAAGGGAGGTGCGCGATGCGAACGGCTGAGTACGTTGTGTTTACGGACTGTCCACCCGGGCCTGAAGAACAGTAGGTGTCAATACGGAGGTCTTTGGGGTCAATGTGAACCTCCACCTCGCCGGCTTCGGGCAAAACCGCAACGGTCACAGCGGAAGTGTGGAGTCGTCCCTGAGCCTCTGTTTCCGGTACTCGCTGGACCCGGTGGACGCCGCTTTCATATTTCAGACGACTGTAAACGTTTTTCCCTTCCACCAAGGAGATGATTTCCTTCAATCCTCCGATAGGTGAATAGTGTGCCGATAGCACCTCTACCTTCCAGCCGTGACTCTCCACATAGCGGGAGTACATACGAAAGATCTCTTGGGCAAACAAAGTGGCCTCGTTGCCCCCGGCACCCGCTCGAATCTCAAGGACCACATTCTTCTGATCGTTGGGATCCTGTGGTAACAATGCCGCTTTCAGGTCCTCTTCACACTGATCTCGCTGGTGCTCCAGGTGGCGAAGCTCTTCGCGGGCCATTCGGATTAGCTCTTCCTCAGACTGCTCTGCTAGAAATTGTTTTGTTTCCTCGGTAACCCTGCACAGGTGCTGATAGCGTCGATATTTTTCAACGATTTCCTCGACATCATGGTAGGCTTTGACCGCCTTCAGATATTTCTCTTGCTCGGTAATGATCTCGGGGTTGCTGAGCTGCTGAGCTAGCGCCTCATACTGCCTCTCTAGAGCGCGGAGTTTGTCCAACATAGAGATGGGAGGGAGGGTCACGGAAACTGCATCGGCTTAAGCCTTGGGCCGACCATATTTTCTTCGAAAGCGCTCAACACGACCGGCGGTGTCCACGAGCTTTTGTTTGCCGGTAAAGAAGGGATGGCAACTCGAGCAGATTTCTAGTCGGATCTCACCCCCATTCGTCGAGCGAGTTTCCCACTCGTTACCACAAGCACAATGGACCTTGACAACCTTGTACTGGGGGTGGATTCCAGTCTTCACTTTTTAAGCCCTCCCGAAAGGTTGAACGCCCGGGTTTTGCAAGGAGAACTACCTCCAAAAAATGGCCGCCGCGCGAAGCCATTGTATCAGAAAGCAGTCGCTAGCGTCGACTGCGTCGATGGGTTGACAAGGCGCCAAGCGCCGCGGTATAAGGAGGGCTTTAAGAATTCTAGTCACAAGGGGATGTGAGGCAGGATCTACTTCCCAGCTGTGTTGGTTTCGGCAAACTCAAGAACATGGGCTGCCGCGTTCGATTAGCCTATCGTACTGCAGCAGTTTTTGTATGCCGGCAAGCAACCCCTTGCAGCAGGTTTTGACCGCAACGAGAGCTGGGCAGTGGCAGGGTAAGGTAGGGAAAATAAGTGAGGAGGCCTTCAAGTTAGATGATCTCAAATAGCGATAAGTTTGTGGAGACCGAAGAGAGAAAAGCCGCTCAACCGCCGGCTGGTGCAGACACCGCTAAGGCTGACTACGAAGCCATGCTGGAAGCGTATAACCTCACCCTCAAGAATTTTTCCGAGGGTGAGGTGGTTCAAGGGACAGTTTTGAAAATAACCAATGACCAGGTGGTAGTGGACGCGGGTTTTAAGTCTGAGGGGGTCATCCCTCTAAGTGAATTTCGGAATGAACAAGGAGAACCGCAAGTCAAGGTGGGAGACCAAGTAGGCGTGCTGTTGGAGAGCACGGAAAACCGGCATGGGTATATCGTTCTTTCCCGAGAGAAAGCGGAAAGGATGAGAATCTGGGATAGTATCGAGCGCGCATACAAGGAGCAGTCGGTGATCACGGGAAGGGTGATTGAGCGCATCAAGGGTGGGTTGGCAGTGGATATCGGTGCCCGGGCCTTCTTGCCGGGTTCCCAAATAGACCTTCACCCTGTGCGCAATTTGGATGGCTTCAGGGGTCAAGAGCTCCGCATGCGAGTGATCAAGGTCAACAAGAGACGAGGCAACATTGTCCTTTCACGCAAGGCTGTTTTGGAAGAAGAGTATTTCAAGCAGAAGGAAGAGACTTTGCGCAACCTTGAGGAAGGAACGGTTGTTTCCGGTGTGGTGAAGAACATCACAGACTATGGGGCTTTTGTGGATCTGGGTAGCATAGACGGATTGCTACACATCACCGACATGTCGTGGGGGCGGCTCAACCATCCCTTAGATCTGTTTAAGGTCGGGGATCAAATTGAAGTGAAAGTGTTGAGATTCGACCGAGTCGAAGAGAAAGTTTCTTTAGGATACAAGCAACTGGACGAGGACCCATGGCTTAGGGTTGTTGAGCGGTACCCGAAGGGGGCCCGGGCGACCGCCAAGGTTGTAAACTTGACCGATTATGGGGCATTTGTCGAACTGGAAGAAGGAGTAGAGGGGCTCATCCATATCTCGGAGATGACTTGGAATAAACGTATTAAGCATCCCTCCAAATTGCTCAGGACAGGCGATAATATCGAGGTAGCAGTTTTGGACGTGGACGCTGGGGCGAGGCGAATCTCTCTGGGCATCAAGCAGATGGAGCCTAATCCGTGGGATTTGATTGAGGAAAAGTATGCGATTAACTCGGTGGTGACTGGGAAGATTAGGAATCTGACTGATTTTGGTGCCTTTGTTGAAGTAGAGGAGGGGATTGACGGACTCGTGCACATATCCGATCTCAGTTGGACAAAGAAAATCAATCACCCATCTGAAATGCTGAAAAAAGGGCAGGAGGTAAGCGCGGTCGTTTTGAATGTGGATGCGGACAATCAACGACTTTCTCTGGGCATTAAGCAGCTGGAGCCGGACAAGTGGGAAGGATTCTTTTCCCAACAACAAATTGGCGACATAGTACGAGGCAGGATCGTTCGCTTGGCTAGCTTTGGTGCTTTTATTGAGCTCGCTGAGGGCATCGAAGGGCTTTGCCACGTTTCTGAGCTGGGTGAGGAGCGAATCGAACGACCTGAGGACCATTTTGAGATCGGACAAGAACTCGATTTAAGAATCATCAGGATGAATCTACTCGAGCGCAAGGTAGGCCTGTCGGTAAAGGCAGTCAAAGATAAACCAGATGAAGAAGAAAAATGGTCATACACGCCGGAGGTTGCAAAGACCTCCATTGGGGAAATAGCGGCGAAGCAACTGGGTGAATTGAGGAGACGGGCAGAATCTGAGAAGGAGGGCTCAAATGACAAAAGCTGAGCTGGTTGAGGAAGTTGCCACTAACTCTGACCTAAGCAAGAAAGAAGCAGAAGTGATTGTGCAGACGGTCCTCGATAGCATCGTCGTGTCGCTGAAGTCAGGTAACAAGGTAGAGCTGCGAGGATTTGGGAGCTTCCGCTTGCGCGCGCGAGGGCCGCGCGAGGGCCGCAACCCAAAGACTGGGGAAAAGGTCCATATTCCGGCAAAGCATGTGCCCTACTTCAAGCCCGGTAAGGAGCTAAAAGAGCTCATCAATTCATAGATGGACCACATTTGGACTCCTTGGCGTTTTGACTATATCAAATCTGCAGATCGGTGCGAACATTGTATTTTTTGCCACCTCCTGGATCAGGAAAATGACCGGGACAGCTTGATCCTCGCCCGCCGCCGCCATAACTATTTGGTTCTGAATAGGTTTCCGTATACTGCGGGTCATTTGATGATCGTGGCGCGGCGCCATGTAGCCTCGCTGACCGAGGCTGAAGCCCCTGAGCTGAAAGAGATAATCTTGCTCTGCCGCGACTGTGAAGCTGCGCTGCGAGAAGTCTATCGCCCCGATGGTTTCAATGTGGGCTTCAATATTGGCAGAAGCGCTGGCGCAGGAGTGGCTGGGCATTTGCACCTCCATGTGGTGCCACGCTGGACAGGTGACACCAATGTCGTTTCCGTGATCGGAGAAACCCGAGTGATCCCAGAGGACCTTCAGATCACTTACGATAAACTTGCACCTCATTTCTGAGACGCCGGCTAAACTATCCAAGAAACCACCCAAAACGGCAAAAACATCAGAAGCGATCACCTCCTGTTACGGGACTCCACTGGCCGCGGGAAGAGGCTGTCGCGCAAAGTGTTGCCATAAAAAGGGAATAGCGGAAAGCATCACAATCCTTAAGGAATTGTCTGAGCTGAACACCACTAACAAGCTGCGGTTCAGCCTCTCTCCTTACCAAGGCCCGTATTACCAACGGTTCAGGCTCCCTTTATGGCGAGAATACATTGAAGGCTTCTGAGCTGCATGGTAACGTTACTGCCACTCGCTTGATGGTTAGACGCAACGCGAGGTGGGTTGTTTATCCACAAATATGGAAATTCTGTGGATGACTGGCGGGCTCCCATTTAGATCCGGTCGGAACAGTTTCTGTCTGGAACCACCGTTTGTGAGTGTAAACCGACTGTGCTGGGAAAGGTCTGCTATGGATTTCTGGGAAAAGGCTCTCTGCCATATCGAAAAGCGGGTTTCTCGGAAGAGCTTTGATGTCTGGTTCAAGCCCACGCTGCTAGAGAAACAAGATCTTGGCCAGAGGAAGCTTTTCGTTGGTGTCCCAAATGAGCATTTTAGGTACTGGTTGACGGCAAATTATGGAGATGTCATCCGGTGGTCCCTTCGTGACGCAAAGCTTGATCACTTCGAGGTGGTGTTTTGCGTAAAAGAGACGCAGGCTGGCGGCAGTGAGGTGACGGAGCTGGAGTCTGCGCAGGCTCATCAGCGCGAAGTGGGGAGCAACCTCAACCCAAAGTATACCTTTGGGCACTTCGTTGTCGGCTTAAGCAACCAATTTGCCCATGCGGCGACACTGGCCGTCGCGGAAAACCCCTGCAAAGCGTACAACCCTCTGTTTGTGTACGGCGGAGTAGGCTTGGGGAAAACACATTTGATGCACGCGATTGGCCACTGTATCAAAACTCATACGCCCCAGATTCGTCTAACCTACATGTCCTCTGAGCGTTTCACGAATGAATTGATCAACTCGATTCGCTACGACAAGACCCCACAGTTCAGGGAGAAGTACCGTAACATAGATGTTCTCCTTATGGATGACATCCAGTTCCTGGCAGGAAAGGAGAGGACCCAAGAGGAATTCTTCCATACCTTTAACGCGCTATACGATTCCCAAAAGCAGATTGTCATCTCCAGTGACTCTCCTCCGAGGGATATCCCGACTCTAGAAGAGCGGCTTCATAGCCGCTTTGAATGGGGGTTGATTGCTGATATCCAGCCGCCTGAACTGGAAACCAAAATCGCTATCCTCCGCAAGAAGGCGGAGTTGGAGCAAGTTGAGGTCCCGGATGATGTCGCTTTTTTCATTGCAAGCAACATCAAATCTAATGTTCGTGAACTGGAAGGTTCATTGGTGCGGCTCGCAGCCTATTGCAGCCTTACGGGTTGCAATATTTCTTTGGACTTGGCTCAGAAGGTGCTTCGAAGCATCACAGAGACTAATTCGCGATTTTTGTCGATCGAGTCTATACAAAAAGTAGTGGCAGAGCAGTATGGACTGAGAGTCACTGAGCTCAAAGCTAGAAACAATGCCCGCAGGGTCGCAGAACCACGCCAGATAGCCATGTATTTGGTCAAGCACCTAACAGACAGCTCACTTCCTCAAATCGGCAGGGAATTTGGCGGGAAACATCACACCACCGTGTTGCATTCCGTTCGAAAGATTCAAGCTCTGCGCAGAAAAGATCGCAAGCTGGACCATCGACTCAATCGATTAATCGATTTAATTCAATGAGATGGGCGTCCAAATACTATGACGAAACGGAGTGAGTGCTGATGGATCTTGTGGTTCAAAGAGCCAACTTGTTAAAGGAACTGCAGTATGTTCAGGGCGTAGTCGAGCGGAAGACTACACTCCCTATCCTTTCCAACCTCTTGATGGAAACATCTGGGAACGACTTGATCATGACGGCCACCGACTTGGACGTGACTCTCCGGTGCAGCTGTCCGGCCGAAATCAAGGTGAGTGGTGCGGCGGCGCTCTCCGCTCGGAAGCTTTTCGATATCGTCAGACTCCTTCCGGAAGCCGAGGTACATTTCAAGAGCAGCGACCCAGATTGGATTCACCTGCGCTGTGACAAGGCGAAGTTTAAAATCGCCAGTCTTGCCAAAGAAAACTTCCCAGAAGTGCCCAAGGTACAGGGGGAGCGGCTAACTCTTCCCGCGTCCTCACTTCGGCATATGATCAATTGCTCCGTTTTTGCCGTTACTCAGGAGGAAACTCGCTACGCGCTCAATGGAGCCCTAATGCTGATCAAGTCGGGGAGGCTGACCCTGGTGAGCACGGATGGCCATCGCCTGGCAATGATCAGTTGTAATCTGGGAAGCGCTATCACTGGAGAGGAGCTCAAGGTACTGATCCCTAAAAAAACGTTGGTCGAATTGAGCCGGCTCGCGGTAGAGGATTTGGCCAGCGTGGAGTTCTCCAGCAGTGAGAACCACTTGTTTTTTGAGTTGGGAAAGCGCTTGTTGGTTTCTAGGCTTTTGACCGGACAATTCCCGAACTATGAAATGGTCATCCCTCGGGATAACGACAAACGACCTATGCTCAAAAGGCAGGATTTTGTAAATGCCCTAAAGCGCGTTTCAGTCATGGCCGACGAGCAGTCTCACGCGATCCGTTTTTCTATTAAAGAGGGCCAGTTAGACGTGTCTTCGCCCAGTTCAGATGTTGGCGAAGCCAAAGAAACCCTACCCGCTGAGTATGCAGGCCCCCCCTTAGAGATTGGGTTCAATGCCCAATATCTTTTGGATTTCTTGATTGGGCTTGACAGTGAGGAGGTGGTGGTCGAGCTTCGAGATGGAGAGACGCAGGGCTTGCTGAAGCCAAGATCGGAGACGGCCTATTCGTACCAGTATGTGGTCATGCCCATGAAACTTTAAGCCTGACCGTCTCGTTTCCAATAGCCTGACGCCCAACAAGGACCAGCTGCCGACACTCTCAAGCTAGGAGCGACACTTTTCGGTGGGGGCACAGTGTTTTGTGGTTCCAACCGCCATCAAACCCAATATAAAGCACACGGAAAGTCTGCAGGCAGGGGGGGTTGTGATACAATAAGGATGTTTTCAGCGGGGCAGAGAATGGTGGGTAAGCTAGATCGGGCGGAGAGTTCCAAGCTCCAAGAGGACCCTGGGACTCGGAGCAGCACGAGCGGCGCATACACCGCAGAAAAGATACAGGTTCTGGAAGGCCTGGCCGCGGTTCGAAAACGGCCGGCCATGTACATAGGCTCCACTGGGCTTTCTGGGCTTCATCACCTGGTTTATGAGGTGATCGACAATTCCGTGGACGAAGCTCTGGGGGGGTTTTGCACCAACATCAATGTGACTATCCATATCGATAACTCGGTGACGGTCGTGGATAGCGGGCGGGGGATTCCTGTCGACACCCATCCTGTAAAAGGAATTCCGGCAGCCGAGCTGGTCATGACGACTCTCCATGCAGGGGGAAAATTCGATAATGATAGCTACAAAGTTTCGGGTGGCTTGCACGGGGTTGGCGTCTCGGTGGTAAATGCCCTGTCCGAGCACTTGAAGCTTGAGATTTGGCGGGATGGGTATGTATATGAGCAAGATTATGAGAGAGGTGTTCCGGTCAGCCTATTCCGTCAGACGGGGGAGACCCGGCGGCGCGGTACCAAGATTACGTTTAAGCCAGATAGGGAGGTCTTTGAGGTCGTCGAGTTCAACTGTGACACCTTGTCCCAGCGCATGAGAGAGTTAGCGTTTCTGAACCAAGGGTTGGCTATCAGCATCGAAGACCTGCGTTCAGAAAGGAAACAAAGATTTCAATACAAGGGCGGGATTGCCGATTTTGTCGAGCACCTCAACCGAAGCAAGAAAGTACTGTACCCAAAGCCCATTTATATTCGAGACGGACGGGAAAATGTCCAGGCCGAGGTGGCGATCCAGCATAATGACGGATACACTGAAACGCTGTTTGCATTTGCCAACACGATCAACACCGCCGAGGGTGGAACCCACCTGGCTGGATTTAAATCCGCGTTAACACGTACGGTGAACGCGTACGCCGCCAGTAACAACCTTTCGCGCGATCTGAAGCAAAACCTCTCTGGTGACGATGTGCGAGAGGGACTGACCGCTATAATCAGCATCAAGCTCCCGAACCCTCAATTTGAGGGACAGACCAAAGCCAAGCTGGGCAATAGCGAGGTCAAGGGATTGGTTGAGACAATTTGTAACGAGAAGCTGGGAATTCACTTGGAACAGCATCCCTCAGTGGCCAAGCGGATCGTGGAGAAAGCGATCGAGGCGGCGCGGGCTCGTGAGGCCGCACGCAAGGCCCGTGACCTGACTCGGCGCAAGAGCGCCTTAGACAACCTCTCTCTGCCCGGAAAACTGGCGGATTGCCAGGAAAGAGATCCTCACTTTTCGGAGCTTTTTCTTGTGGAGGGTGATTCGGCCGGAGGATCGGCCAAGCAGGGGAGAAATCGCAAGTTTCAGGCAATTCTTCCCATCAAAGGAAAGATCCTGAACGTGGAGAAGGCGCGTTTCGACAAGGTGTTGAGCAATGAAGAAATCATTACCATGATCTCAGCTATTGGGGCTGGTGTGGGTCTGCATGATTTTGATATCACTAAGCTCAGGTATCATAGGGTTATCATTATGACAGATGCGGATGTGGATGGGAGCCATATCCGCACCCTGCTTCTAACTTTCTTCTATCGCCAGATGGCAGCCTTGATCCAGGGCGGCCACATCTTTATTGCGCAGCCACCTCTTTACCGAGTTCAGAGGGGAAAGAAAGAGAGATATCTCCATCATGAAAGGGAGCTGACGCAATATCTTTTGTCGAAGGCGGTGGAGAATGTCACTGTTCGCATTCCTCAGTACGCAAAAGAGTACCGAGGCCAGGAGCTGGCGGCTAAGATCCAACACCTAATCGAATTCCGGCGGATCTATGAAAAGCTATGTCGGAAGTTGGGAAACAGCAAACTGGCTGACGCACTACTGGCTTGTATGACCGGGGACCAGGCCAAGGAATGCACCGAATCCTTTTTTGCCAGCCGAGGCAATGCAAGTCGTCTGGAGAGGCGATTGGAAAGTGTGGGATATTCGGTAAAAGTGTCCTGCGATGAAGAGCATAGCCTTTACAAACTGGAAGTAAGGAACAACAACTCTGCAACTCTAATGGGCCATGAGTTGTTTTCTTCGGCCGAGTGGCGGCAACTATTCGATCGCCATGGGAAGGTCGAGGAGTTCCGAACCGAACCGCTGGTGGTAGAAGAGGGGGGGGAGGAGGTCTCACTGAGCAGTGAGTTGGAGCTGGTGGACCACTTGGTGGAAGCTGGAAAGAAGAACCTGGCCATACAGCGCTACAAGGGTCTGGGGGAAATGAATCCAACTCAGCTTTGGTCGACGACCATGAACCCCGACACAAGGACCCTCCTCAAAGTCAACATTAACGATGCCATCGAGGCGGATGAAATTTTCACTGTTTTGATGGGCGATCAGGTTGAGCCTCGCCGTCGATTCATCGAGGAGAATGCGCTAAATGTCAAGAATTTGGACGTTTAGCGGATAGCCCTTCCTCTCTCCTGATTTGGAGTAGTTGAGAATGCACGAATACCGCGGGCAAGAAACGCCGGTCGATATAAAAGAAGAGATGAAAGCCTCCTATCTGGACTACGCCATGTCCGTGATCATTGGACGGGCTTTGCCGGATGCGCGGGACGGTCTTAAGCCAGTTCATCGGCGAGTCCTGTATGCGATGAATGAGCTCAGGAACACGAGCAACCGGCCACACAAGAAATCTGCTCGCATCGTTGGGGAGGTGATCGGGAAATATCATCCCCATGGGGAAACAGCCGTCTACGATGCCATGGTACGCATGGCACAGGATTTTTCGATGCGAGAGATGCTCATCAATGGGCAGGGAAATTTTGGATCGGTGGATGGGGACTCTCCAGCAGCTATGCGCTATACCGAGGTCAGAATGTCGCAAATCGCCGAGGAGTTGCTGATCGACCTCGATAAGGCTACGGTTGACTTTCATCCCAACTACGATGAGTCTTTAACTGAACCAGTAGTTCTTCCGGCGAAAATCCCGAACTTGCTCGTCAATGGAGCCTCCGGTATTGCCGTAGGCATGGCAACCAACATTCCTCCCCACAATCTCGGAGAGATTGTAGATGCACTCTTGTTGATGATTGACCGGCCGACCGCTTCGCTGGCGGAGCTCATGGAATTGGTTCCAGGGCCGGATTTCCCTACGGGGGCGATCATCTATGGGAGGGATGGGATCCGGAAGGCCTATAGGACCGGCCGAGGCGTCATTCAGATCCGGGCTCGTGCCTCGATTGAAAAAGTGGCTGGGGAGCGCCAGGCGATTGTTATTCATGAATTACCGTTTCAGGTGAATAAAGCCAAGCTAATCGAGAAAATAGCACATCTCGTTCATCAGAAAAGGTTGGGAGGGATTAGCGACCTTCGCGATGAGTCGGATCGAGAGGGAATGCGCGCTGTGGTGGAGCTGAAGAAGGGAGAGCAACCTCAGATTGTGCTCAACCAACTCTACAAACTTACGTCGATGCAATCCTCCTTCGGGGTGATTCTGCTTGCGATTGTTGATGGTGAACCCAGGATCCTGTCGCTGACCGAGCTCCTCAATCTTTTTTCAGAGTACCGAAAAGAGGTGATCACCCGCCGGACTCGGTTTGAGCTGGGGAAGGCCGAGCAACAAGTGCACATTCTGGAGGGACTCAAGAATGCTTTGGACCGCTTGGATTCAGTGATCAGTTTGGTCCGACATTCTAAATCCGCCACTGAGGCAAAGCAGCAATTGTGTAGGCGATTCGAATTCACACCAGTCCAGGCTCAAGCGATCCTTGAAATGAGATTGCAGCGTCTGACTGGACTTGAGCGCGACAAGATTGTGGCCGACTATGAACAGCTCATTCGAAGAATCGCCGAATTGAGTGAGGTCCTGGCTAAACCGGAGTCGCTCAAAAGGGTCATGAAGGAAGAATTGTTAGAGGTCCAGAGAAGCTATCAGAACCCTCGCCGAACGGTCATTTTGGATGAGGAAGCTGAAATCAACATCGAGGACCTCATTGCCCAGGAGCAGGTGGTCATCACCGCCACTCACAATGGATATATCAAAAGGACGGCGTTGCATACCTACAAGAGTCAACACCGAGGGGGCAAGGGTCGTATCGGGATGTCGACGAGAACGCCACAAGACGTGATTGATTATTTGTTCGTTGCCTCTACCCACAGCTACATCCTCATCTTTACGGACAGGGGCCGAGTCTACTGGCTGAAGGTATATGAGATTCCCGATGTAGGAGCTTCCGCCAAAGGCAAGGCGATAGTGAACCTGATTAGTCTAGAGCGAGGAGAGAAAATTGCCGATATGATCGCTGTCCAGAGTTTCGACAGCTCGGATCACATCGTTATTGTCTCGCAGTTGGGGTATGTGAAAAAGACCCCACTTAAATCTTTTTCCAATCCACGCTCTTCAGGCATCATTGCCTGTACGGTCGACAGGCGAGATAAGCTAATGGCCGTTTCTCGTACAGATGGTAAAAACGACATTCTCCTGTGCTCACGGGATGGCAAAGCCATCCGGTTTTCCGAGAGGGAGATCCGTACCATGGGGCGGGCAGCCCGGGGGGTCAAAGGCATTGCCCTCAAGAGAGGGGATCTGCTCGTTGGCATGGAGGTCGTGCAGGAGGGGGGTGTGGACATTTTGGCAGTAACTGAAAATGGTTACGGCAAGCGGACGCCAGTGATAAAATACCCCCGCCAAAGCCGAAATGGGCAGGGAGTTATCAATATCCAAACGGCTGGCCGGAATGGTTGCGTCATCAGCGCCTGTCCCGTCAAAGATTCAGAAGTAATTATCATAACCTCGAAGGGGAAGATCATTCGGCTGGAAACGGCAAATATCCGTCAAACTCAGTCCCGTAGCTCGCAGGGGGTCAAACTGATCAATCTGGGCAACAAAGATAAAGTGGCTGCAGTAACTCTGGTTCCGCAAGAAAACACGAACGGCGGGGATGAAAAATAAATCGGTGCAGCTTCTTCTCCTGGCCCCACTTCTGTTTTTTGGGGTCGGGGTATGGCTTTGTGTCTGGGCAGAGAATGGGCTTCGCGTTCACAGTGAGCGTGCTCAGGCGGAGTGGCGTAGAGGTAACTATGCTGAAGCTATCCGCTTGTACGAGTTTGTCTCCAAGCACTACCCTGCCAGTCGCTATGCCGACAATGCGCTGTGGGAGATGGCCACGATTTATTACGTAAACTTATTTGATGTTCATCAGACAATGTCTCATCTTGACGAGTTGGTTGCGCAGTATCCAGATTCCCCTCTGGTGCAGAAGGCTCATCTTAAGCTAGCGGAGATCTACCAGCGAGAGTTGCGGGATTTGCCTCGTGCCGTTGAGTCTTGGGAGCGGGTCCTCGCAACAGAAAAGTCTCCAACTGCGCTGCGACCAGTCGTGTTCAAGTTGGCCAACGCGTACTTTAAGCTCAACCGTTTTGACGAGGCTCTGAAGAAATTTGGCGATCTAATCGCGGACGATCGTGCGGATGGGTTGACCGAGAAATCCTACCTCGGGGCCGGAACCATTCTCCAGTTACAGAAACGGTACCGAGAGTCGATCCACTTATTTAGCCGGGTATCGGGTGTAACCAGTTGCGCAGAGTGTCGGTTGCAAACCCAACTGGGCCTAATCGAGAGTTACGTATGTGTGGACGACCTCCCGAAAGCAATCGAAACGACACGATCCGTGAATTCCCAGAAATACACGGAAGAGATGAAGCGATCCCTGGTAGCACGGCTGGTGGAGAGAGAGCGCTATTCTGAGCCGAAGTTGTGGGACCGGCCCTGAACGAATTAGCTTCGCCAGCCTGACAGTCTAGTGGGACTTGATTAGCAGGGTTGTAACGGGGTGAAAAAATAGATTAATCCAATAAAGGGTCAAGACTGGGCGTCCCAGAACCGCCCGAAAAGCGGCACCGTGGCTTTAGAAGCGGCCGGATCAGCTATATGCAACTGGGCTACCCGGTGGCTAAGGGTCCCCGGGGGTCCGCATTACGACCATGTCCGACAGGCTTCAGGCCCTTCTTCAGCCCTCCGAGAGCTTGACAGTGGGGGAGGGCTCAAGTATAGTCGTGCCGCCATGGGATTGGCTGACTGGCAAGGCAGATTTCAGCAAAGGGGGTGACTCATTATGGTCGAAGTGATCGTACAGGAAGGCGAGTCGTTGGAGGGTGCCCTGCGCAGATTCAAGAGGAAAGTTCAGCAAGAGGATATTATCAAGGACGCCAAAAAACGTTCTTTTTACCTAAAACCGGGGGAAAAGCGTCGCTTGAAACAGGCACTTGCCCGGAAGCGAAGCCGCAAGAAGGATAGACCCTATAGCGGTTCACCTAGTCCATCTAGTTCACCTGGTTGATCTCCTACGGGTAGGGGGCGGCGATAACAGGGAGTTTCCATCACCCGCCAGAGTGATCTCTCCCCCGTTAGTTAATTTGATGCAAGCGGCGAGGATATTGTCTTTTTTCCTACGGGCGGAGTGATACAGCGGACCGCTTTCCAGTGCCCCAGAAAATCAATATGCTCCAGCGTATTAATTTCTAGGCCAACCGTGCGCATGAGTCGGTACACGTCTAAGTCGGTGCGAAAGCCGCCCAAGCGATAGCAGAGAGGCGAGATAAGATTCTCGAGGGACCTAATCACAGGAGGGGTGCTAATAAAATGGTTCAAAAAAAGCAGATAGCCCCCAGGCCGGCAGACCCGTTTCATCTCCTCGATCACTTTGACCGGCTGAGGAACTGTGGAAATGAAATAAGACGCCAGAACCCGATCGAAGCTGTTGTCTGGAAAGTCAAGTTTAGTAGCATCCATTTTCATTAAATGGATGTTCTTCAAACGAAGAGAGGAGACTCGCTTTCGGGCTCGATCCAACATTTTTTGGGAAAGATCGATGCCAGTGATGCTAATGTTCCTGGGCATCAGGGGAATCGATAGGCCAGTTCCTACGCCTACCTCGAGGAGTTCTGCACCAGGGAAAAGATCCAGGAGATGGGGAGCCATTTCCCTTCCTCCATGAAAAATCTTCCCAAAAATCAGGTCATAAACAGGCGAATAGCGATTGTACAGTTTTTCGACATATTCAGCGTTCACCATGGTTGCAATTTTTTATAGAACCAGCGAATCCTATCATTTTGCTAAGGTGGACGAAAGGGATTCAAGATTAAAACGCCGAGATTCTTGACTAAGAATGTTCCATGGACAGCCAACGTCTTTTTGAGGGTGCTGAGCGGGAGATTGGAATCCAAGTCTCGTATGCTATGATTCTGGGATGCCCTTTTTACCCGCTGAGATCAAAAAGGTTTTGATTGATGGGGACCAAATCGGACAGCACGTAGTAGAAATGGGAAGTGAGATTACCCGCGATTGTCGAAGCAGTGCTCTCTTGTTTATTGCGATCTTACGGGGTGCCTCTGTCTTCCATGCGGATTTGATTCGACACGTTGATTTGAAGCTCAGTAGTTGACTTTATTTCCGCCGGGAGCTATGGATCTGCGACGGACAATTCTGGTCAGGTGGAGCTGATCAAAGATGTTGAGAGCCGCATACAAGAGACGGATGTAATTCTGGTAGAGGATATCGTCGGCACTGGTCTGACGATTAACTACCTGATCAGGAATCTAAAAAGTCCCGGCGCCTGTATTTTTCGTATTTGCACTTTGCTGTCTAATAGGGTCTAGAAAAAGGGTGGAAGTCCCGATTGAGCATGTTGGCTTTGAAGTTTCCGATGAGTTCGTGGTGGGGTATGGTCTCGACTATGACCAAAAGTTTCGTAATTTTTCTTTCATCGGGGTGCTCAACCAAAGTGATGGATGAGCGGGTAAGCTTTCCTTCTCTTCAACGTATCATCCCTGCAACGGCAACCCGGGAGGGAAGTCAAGCAACATGAAACCGAGTAGGGAAGAGGCCTGGAGGCTGTTGAGTGCGTATACCACCAGCCGGAGTTTGATTAAGCATGGGCTGGCTGTTGAAGCAGCAATGAGAGCCTATGCCTGCAAATTTGGTGAGGATCAAGAAAAGTGGGGTATTGTAGGGCTGCTCCACGATTTTGACTATGAGCAACACCCGAGACCGGAGGAGCATCCGCTGGTGGGATGTCACATTCTTGAGCAGCAGGGATACCCAGAGGATGTCATTTACGCGATCAAGTCTCATGCGGAGTATCTCGATTTGGAAAGAAAAAGCCTCATGGATAAAACGCTTTTTGCGGTAGATGAGCTGTGTGGTTTCATCACGGCGGCAACTCTTGTACGGCCTGGAAAGAAGATTGCAGAAGTGCCAGTCAGATCGGTCAAGAAGAAGCTCAAAGACAAAGCCTTCGCCCGAACTGTCAATCGTCAGGACATACTTCAAGGCACAGCCGAAATGGGCATCGATCTAGACGATCACATCGACTTCGTGATAAAGGCAATGACCCAGATCGGGGAAGACTTGGGGCTTGCTTGAGAGCCGGCAAGGCGAGATCTTGAGCCCGCTCCAGGATTGACTGGAAATGATCGATTGAGGAAGGAGGCTTCATGGGAGAAGGAAACCAGCCCGGAGTGATTGACACATTACTTCGGGAAGAAAGGCGCTATGCACCGAGTGAAAAGTTCAAAGCGCAGGCCAAGTGGAGTTCCGCATCCGTCTATGAGAAGGCTGGTAAGAACCCAGAGGAGTTTTGGGCTGAAATGGCCGGAGCAATTGACTGGTTTCGGCCTTGGCACGAGGTTCTTGAGTGGGAGCTGCCATCGGCAAAGTGGTTTGTAGGCGCAAAATTGAATATTTCCTACAATTGTATTGATCGGCATCTCAGCACCTGGCGTAAAAACAAGGCGGCTATCATCTGGGAAGGAGAGCCTGGTGATGAGAGAGTTCTGACCTACCAGCAACTTTATCGAGAAGTGAATCGCTGTGCCGCTACATTGCGGCGACTGGGCATAGGCAAGGGTGATCGCGTAGCCATTTACTTGGGTATGATCCCTGAGTTGCCTATCTCTATGTTGGCCTGTGCACGGATCGGCGCTCCCCACACCGTTGTATTTGGAGGATTTAGCCCAGATTCTTTGCGCGACCGTATCAACGATTCAGGAGCCAAGCTCCTGATCACAGCGGACGGGGCCTGGCGCCGGGGTAAGGTCGTGCCCCTCAAAGAAAACGCCGACAAAGCGCTAGAGGAATGTCCGGCAATCGAAAGGGTTCTGCTCGTGAACCGAGTAATGGACCCCGAGCAGGTTCCCCTGACCCCTGACCGGGATCGTTGGTGGCAGCAGGAGATGGACGCCAGTGGTGCCGCATTGGTTGAGCCGGAGCATTTGGACAGCGAGCATCCTCTTTTTATTCTCTATACATCGGGCACAACTGGGAAACCCAAAGGCTTGTTGCATACGACGGGGGGATATTTGGTGGGAGTCCACACCACTGCCAAATATGTTTTTGATTTCAAAGATGCGGATACTTTCTGGTGCGCTGCAGATATCGGTTGGGTTACTGGGCACAGCTATATTGTTTATGGCCCACTCTCGAATGGTGGCACCACAGTCATGTATGAGGGGACTCCTGACTATCCCGACAAAGACCGCTTTTGGGAGCTGGTCGAGAAATACCGAATAAACATTCTTTATACAGCACCCACCGCTATCCGAGCTTTTATGAAATGGGGAAGCGAGTTTCCCTCTCGGCACGATTTGAGTTCGCTACGGTTGCTGGGAACGGTCGGTGAGCCCATCAATCCAGAGGCTTGGATCTGGTACCGTAGGCATATCGGTTTGGATAGGGTTCCCGTTGTGGATACCTGGTGGCAGACCGAAACAGGTATGATTTTGATTACCCCTGTGCCTGGACTCACTGTTCTCAAGCCGGGCTCAGCTACTTTCCCATTCCCCGGAATCGAGGCTGATGTGGTTGATGAAGAGGGAAAAAGCGTCGGAGTCGGGGGTGGCTATCTCGTCCTGACCCGGCCATGGCCGGCCATGGCCAGAACGATTTGGGGAGACCCCAAGCGGTGGCAGGAGCAGTACTGGAGCCGTTTCGAAGGAAAGTACTTCACAGGTGATGGTGCTAAGCGAGACGAAGAAGGGTATTTCTGGGTGTTGGGCCGGGTGGACGACGTGCTCAATGTAGCGGCTCATCGCATCGGCACAATGGAGGTTGAGAGTGCGCTCGTAAGCCACACTGCTGTGGCCGAGGCGGCAGTGATTGGCATCAGTCATGAGATTAAGGGGCAGGCGATAGTCGCTTTTGTGACCTTGCGGGAAGGCCATCATCCGGACGAAAAGCTGAGCCAGGAACTCCGCAACCAAGTGGCTCAAAAAATTGGTCCTATCGCCCGCCCGGAGCGGATCTTCTTTACCCCAGAGCTTCCTAAAACTCGTAGTGCTAAAATCATGCGCCGGCTCCTGCGCGATATCGCCGAGGGCCGGATTCCTGGGGACACTAGCACCTTAGCTGACCCCAATGTTCTAGAGTTGATCAAACAGCAATATGAAAGGAAAGAAGGACAATCGCTTTTCCCAGAAGAAGGGTCTCGGTGAGTACCCCTTTACTCAAACGCGGAGATCCCGGTGATCTTTTGACCGATGATGAGAGTATGAATGTCGTGGGTTCCTTCGTAGGTGTAAACTGCCTCAAGGTTGACCAGGTGCCGAAAAATGGGGTAGTCGCTTAAAATGCCGGCGGCCCCTAAAATGTCGCGGGCTTGCTGGGCAACCGTGCGGTCTGCGTCGACGTTGTTGCGTTTGGCCATTGAGATCTGTTCGGGACGGAGCGCCCCTCGATCCTTCAGTTGAGCTAGTCGATACGCTAGTAAGTGTGCTTTGGTGATCTCGGTGAGCATGGAGACGAGCTTTGCTTGGACCAATTGGTGTGAGGCGATCGGCTTGTCCCCAAACTGTTTTCGTTCTAGAGCCCAGTGTCTGGCCACGTCGTAGCAAATTATGGCGCTCCCAAGGGCACCCCAAGCAATACCGAAGCGGGCCTCGTTCAAGCATTGCAGGGCGTGCTTCAGACCCTCGGTTTTCGGCAATTGGCTTGACGCGTCAATGCGATAATGTGTGAAGATGAGCTCACCTGTGACCGAAGCCCGTAAGGAATATTTGTTCTGGTACTCAGAGGATTCAAATCCTTGGGTACCCTTCTCCACTAGAAACCCACGGAGTCGATTGTCATCACAGCGAGCCCAAACCAGGGCGACGTCGGCAATGCTGGCGTTGGTTACCCATGCTTTAGTACCATTCAGAACGAAGTGCCCACTCTCTCGGCGGGCCTGAGTTCTCAAACCCGCAGGGTTTGAGCCAAAGTCAGGCTCGGTCAAGCCAAAACAACCAATTGCTGAGCCGCTCCGCAGGCGAGGCAACCATTTCTCCCGCTGTTCCTGACTGCCAAAAGTCTGGATTGGGTACATCACAAGAGCGGTCTGTACGGAGGCGAAGCTGCGCAGCCCACTGTCGGCTCGCTCCAACTCTTGCATCATCAACCCGTAACAAACGTTGTTGAGGCCAGCACACCCATAGCCCTGTAGATTGGCTCCGAAGAACCCCATTTCCCCCATTAGTTCGACCAGATTTATGGGGAAGGTGGCCCGCGTAAAGTGCTTTTCGATAATTGGAATGACATTGTCCTCTGCAAAGGAGCGAACGGAATCGCGGACGAGTTTTTCTTCGTCGCTAAGAAGATCTTCGAGATCGAAAAAATCTACATTCTTAAGAGCCACGCCGCTGGAATATATCACATAGAAACTTCAATCGGTCAGGAATGTGTTATAAAGAAGTGGTGATCATTGGCCTAACCGGGAAGAATGGTTCTGGAAAAGGAACCGCTGCCGAGCTCCTTAAATCGAAAGGGTTTTTTTATTCTTCCCTTTCCGACTTTATTCGCGCTGAAATAAAAAAACGGGGTTTGAGGGTCTCACGCGAACTTCTCATTGAGGCCGGAAGAGATCTGCGCTCCAGATACGGAGCCGGCTATTTAGCTCAACGAGCCGTAGAGAAGATCGAGGAGGATAAGAATTACGCGGTGGACTCTTTTCGTCACCCTCACGAGGTAGAGGTGTTCCGGAATCAACCCGGCTTTTACTTACTTGCCATCCAGGCTGACCCCGCCGTACGATTCAACCGGATGAAGAAGAGGTCAAGAGAAAGGGACCCAGCCACACTCGAGGAATTCCTTAAGCTCGAGGTGCAAGAGGAAGCCAACCTCGACAGGGGAGGCCAGCAACTGCTTGCTTGTCAAGAGTTGGCAGATCTAGAGGTGGTCAATAATGGATCTATCGCCAACTTTCACGGAGAACTCTCCCGACTCTTGCGCCGGCTGATGGCAAATCTTCAACGCCCCACCTGGGATGAGTACTTTATGAAACTGGCTAAGGTGGCTTCCTTGCGTAGCAACTGCGTAAAACGAAAGGTCGCGGCCATCATAGTTCGCGACCGACGGGTCATCTCAACCGGGTACAATGGGACTCCCAGAGGTACACAAAATTGTTATGAGGGAGGGTGTCCACGCTGTAACGGATTGGCCGACAGCGGTACCCAACTAGAAGAGTGCTTGTGTTCACATGGTGAGGAAAATGCCATTACTCAGGCAGCCTACCATGGTGTGAGCGTGAAAGGTGGAACCTTGTACACTACATTCGCTCCTTGTCTATTATGCACGAAAATGATAATCAATGCTGGCATCCAAGAGGTGGTCTACAATCTAGAATACCCGCTCAATGAGACTTCATTCGAATTACTCAAGGAGGCAGGTGTCCTCTGCCGACAGCAGTCGGTTGCGTAGTTGGACCATACCTGGGGAGGGGTTCCAACTCTTCCATGGTTGGTCTGCCAAGGCAGAGCTAAAGCCAGCTGAGTGCCACATGTGGAATCTTGGTTCGCTGTTTTTCTTTAGTAGGGCCTCTGCCCGCTTCGTGCTCTTTATGATGAAGTACCCTTACAGCGCTGAGGTGCGGGGTTTGGGGGGTTAGACTCTGCCATCTCCTGGGCTTTGTCGGGGTCTTCATGATGAGAGTTCCTCGGGGCCATTTCTCCAAGGTTTCGCTATTGATCATTTCTGCTCTCGTGGTTTCGATGATCACTTTTGAGCTCTTAACAAGGTCTTTCAAATAAACCCCGGTCCGGGCCGACGATGGAGAGGAGACGGAATGCTAGGAACGACATGGAGCAGGGGCGCTTTAGTTAGTGATGTGCCCCAAAGACTCTTTCGTAAACAGCGTTGACATTTTGCAACCTCTGCCGAAGGTCGAAAGTGGCACGAATCTCCTTCTCGGAAAGGTGCATGCCAATGTCCTGATCAGTGAGTATCAGGCTCTTGAAATCGCCGCCCTCGTCCCAGACGCGGGCGGCGTTCCGTTGAATCCATTCATAGGCTAGTTCTCTTAAGACACCTTTGCGAGCTAGTGCTAAGAGCAGCGCCCCCGAATAGATTAAGCCACGAGTTAACTCCAAGTTTTCCTTCATTCTCGCCTCATTTACCGTGAGGGACTGGAAAACAGAATTGATCCTTAGTGTCAGATAGTGTGCAAGGGTGGTGCTGTCTGGCAAAATAATCCGTTCTGCTGAGGAATGTGAAATATCGCGTTCGTGCCAGAGCTCGGTGTTTTCAAGCGCGGTGATGGAGTTCATACGCAGAATACGAGCCAATCCACTAATCTGCTCACAGACAATGGGGTTGCGTTTGTGGGGCATGGCTGAACTACCCTTTTGCCCGGCCCTGAAAGGTTCACTTGCCTCACCCACTTCGGTGCGTTGAAGGTGGCGAATTTCGGTGCTCATTTTGGCGTAGCTACAACCTAGAAGGGCCAGGGACCACAGGTATTCGGCGTGTCGGTCGCGCTGCAGAGTTTGGGTCGAAGCTTGGGCAAAGCCGACCCCTAGTTTGGTGCAGACTCGTTCTTCCACCTCTGGAGGTAAATAGGAGAAGCTTCCAACGGGCCCACTGATTTTCCCCACCTCAAGGCATTTTCGGGCGCGACGGAACCGGCTCAGGTTACGTTGTAGCTCCGAGTACCACACGGTCAGCTTGAGCCCAAAGGAAATCGGCTCAGCGTGCATTCCGTGGGTGCGGCCGATCATTGGGGTGTCTTTGTAACGAAATGCAAGTTCCTCAAGAGTAGAAAGAAAGTCGACTAGGGCACCCTCGATTACCGTGGAAGCCTGTTTCACTAATAGCGCCTGGGCGGTATCCACTACATCTGTTGAGGTCAGACCGAGATGAATGAACCGTGACTCTGCCCCAACCTTTTCGGCCACCGCGGTTGTGAAGGCGACCACGTCATGACGGGTGATCTTTTCAATTTGGTGGATTCTTTCGAGTGAAAAGTCCGCTTTTTCTTTAATCGAGTTGACGGCTTGGACTGGAATCTCACCTAACTCACCCAAGATCTCACAGACGGCGATTTCTACTTCAAGCCACTTACGAAACTTGTTCTCCTCTGACCAGATGTGGGCCATCTCTGGCCGTGTGTAGCGGGAAATCACAACTCTATGACTATGGAGGGCTTGTCCTGATGCGTCAAGTGAAGTTGGCAAGTTTCTAGTCTTGTTCCCAAAGGCTGTTGTATCGATAGAGCGCCTGAAGCGCATTCGAAGGCTAGTTCAGGGCAGTTGTTGCGTCTGCTTAAATGAGCCAGATAGAGATGTTTGGGTTGAGTGCCCAGAGAAGATAGGAAACGAGAAAGACTTTGGTTAGATAGGTGGCCGACGTTGCTCAAAAGACGGTGCTTGAGGAACCATGGATAGGGGCCAATTTTCAGCATCTCCTCGTCGTGGTTGGACTCTACGATGAGCCAGTCACAATTCTCCAGGTGCTGGGAGACGGATTGGTTAATTTGGCCCAGATCCGTGGCGAGAGAACCGGAAATTCCTCCGGCAGAAAAGCGGAACCCGACAGGTTGCGCCGCATCATGTGGGACGGGAAAGGCCTTCACCCAGAACTTTCCAATGGGAAAAGGGCAGGTGACATCGAACACTTCCCATTTGTCCAGAGTCTGAAGCCCGGGTACTTCCCCCCGAGTTCCTTCAGTCATGTATACAGGGATGCCTTTCTCGGTAACAAGGGGCAAGATACCCCGGGTATGATCGGTATGACCATGAGTTAGGAGCACGGCGTCAATAGAGTCTAGGTCTAGCTCGACCTGCTGAAGGCGTCGCTCAAGAGTTCGGGGGCTGAAGCCGGCGTCCACTAACACACAGGTGTTTTCAGCGGCCAAATAGGTGCAATTCCCATTGCTGCCACTGCCGAGCACACAGATGCGCATCATTGGGATAAACTATAACAGGGAGGTCTGAGAGGTGGAGCCACCCTTTGGGATTCTAGCAGCAGCAGCCTTATCCCCCTGTTGCTCATTGGGCAGATAGGGGACAATAGACGGCTTAACAACGAACTAGTCCATCTGAGAAATGGCATCCAAGCGTTTTTACATCGCCACCTTTGGTTGTCGGACGAATCAGGCCGATAGCGCAGCCATGCGGCAAGATTTCCTCTCAGCAGGTTATGAGGAAACGATACATTGGTCAAGTGCTGATGTGATTGTAGTGAATTCTTGCACTGTGACGCACTGTTCGGATCGACAAGTCCGCCAGTTTGCGAGGAGGCTGAGAAGAGAAAATGTAAGGGCAAAGATTGTAATCACTGGATGTTATGCACAGCGAGACGCGGCGAGTTTGGCTCAGCTAACTGTAGTCGATGTGGTGGTCGGCAACACTCACAAAGCCAAGCTAGTTCAAATCGTGACCCAATCTTCCCAAGCAGAAATCCAGTCCCCCGGGTATGCAGAGATCGCCGCTGTCCATAAAAGTGATTTCCCCAAGGCGTATGAACTTGATCCGATTCCGGCCGATCCAATCTGTGGGAGAACGCGTCCGTTCGTGAAAATCCAGGACGGTTGCGACGCTAAATGTAGCTATTGCATCATACCGGCTGTCCGCGGGCCTAGCCGCAGTGTGTTACCTCACCTAGTCGTCCGGCAAGTCAGCAGTCTGGTGGATCAGGGCTTCAAAGAAATTGTTTTGACTGGAATACACATTGGCACCTATGGCCTGCACTTGTATCCCCGCTATCCGCTGGATCGACTAATCCAGGATATTGTCGCCCTACCAGGTCTTAAGCGCCTGCGTATTAGCTCCATTGAGCCGATGGAACTTTCCCGCCGAGTAATCGATTTGGTTGACAGGAGTGGAAAAGTTGCGCCCCATTTTCATATTTGTCTGCAAAGTGGGAGCGACAGGGTGCTGAAGATGATGCGGCGGCCATACACGACGGGTCGGTATCAGAGAATAGTGGAAGAGATTGCGGACCGCATTCCAGATGCTGGTATTGGTGCGGATGTCATTGTGGGTTTCCCGGGAGAGACCGACGGCGACCACCTTCAAACGGTGGAGTTTGTGCGACGACTACCCCTGAGCTATTTGCATGTTTTCCCGTACAGCGACCGCAGTGGAACGCGTGCCTCTGCGATGCCGGACAAAGTGACCACGCTAGCTTGTAAGCGGCGCTCCAAAGAGCTTCGGGATATTTCGAAAGAGAAAAATGACGCTTTCCGACGTCGGTTTTTGGGCCAGAAAGTTTCCGTGCTTACTCTAACCGAAGAAAAGGGAGGGATGCGAACCGCTTTGTCGGGGAACTATCTTCGGGCAAAAGTTCACCCGTTCATTCCGGGTAATGAGATCGTGGAGGGTCGTGCAGTAGGTGAAGATGGAGACCATTTGATTCTGGACCTTACAGAGGCTGGAGCTAGGTTAGGCCAATGATGTAATAGCCACAATAGGAAGGGGGGAGTGGCCGACTTGGGTAGACCTAACATGGCCATTTTGATTCCCAGAGCCAGGGGTTTTTCCATGCGATAGTCGACGACGACGCCATGGCTTGGGTCGTTGATCTGGTCTGCAGCAAGCCATGAGAGCACTACGATTCGAGGACAACCATGGCAACGGCATAGTCCGTAGCATGGGTAATCGAGAGCAGTACTCGCTGAGATCCACTCTTGGCGAAAAAATCCTCCGCCCGCCCGTAGAAAGTCAGTTCCGGCTTTCCCATTCCCCCGTTGGTGATTTCTACGTCTTTCCAACGGATCCCCTTTTGCCAACCCGTCCCGAGAGCTTTGAGGGCGGCCTCCTTGGCGGCGAATCGGCCAGCAAAGTGCTGAAACTGGTTTTTGTACTGTGAGCAATAGAGGATCTCTTTTGGGGTGAACACCCGCTTCATCATCGTCTGCCCATTTTGTAACGCGTGGGTAATTCTCCGGATCTCGACAATGTCTAGCCCAATGCCAATCACCATGGACCTGTGCTAACCTTTCCAGCCAGTGTTTCGTCAAAGAGATTCAGGCGCATATTTCGTCTTTGAGGAGTTGGAAAAACTTCCCGGTTTCGTGCACGCCTTCACCACTCGCAAAAGCCATCCCTGTGTGAAAGATGCAGGAGTGTCCCAGGAAGTCGCGCCGGAAAGGAGACTTCTTCTCAGGACGCTAGGACTAAAAGAGGATGAGTTGGTCTTTCTCCGCCAGTTACACTCTTCACGGGTGCATATTCTAGGCGAGGTTCCGGATAATGCCTCACTACCCCAGGATCTCCAAGCGGCAGACGGGGTGATTCTGATGGAGCCGGGCTGCTTTTCCGTAATCCGTACGGCTGATTGCTTGCCTATTCTTGGTGTTGGAGAGGGACGGCAGGTATGTTCTTTGCACGCTGGGTGGAGAGGAACCCGAGACCGGATCACTGGAAAAGGGTTTTCTCAGTTCCTGGAGATCACCGGACTTCATCCCCGGCAAGTGAAGGTAGCCTTTGGACCCTGTATCCGCAGCTGTTGTTATCAGGTGGGAGCCGAGACTCGGATGCAGTATGCTACGGCTGGACATCCAGTTGAGCGCATATTTATGGGTGAATTCCTCGATTTGGCTGAGGCCAGCCGACTCCAGTTAGGAGAACTGGGCATCGACCGAATTCTGGACTCGGGGATATGTACAGCCTGCCGTAACGACCTGTTCTATTCCTATCGCCGGGAGGCCACAAGTTCCCGAATGTGGGCCATTGCAGGTTTCCATACGTAACAGGCTATACTGTGCGAGCTAAAGCTGAATTGCTTCGATCCCACGCCTCATTTTTTCCCGATACTGTTTCAACCTGGTGACCAGGTGTGAATCAGAGCGACTCAGGATTTGTATGGCAAATAGCGCCGCATTCTTCGCCCCCGATTTGCCGATCGACATGCTAGCTACGGGAACTCCGGCTGGCATCTGCACAGTTGAAAAAAGGGCATCCAGCCCTCCTAAAGAGGAAGAGGCAAGGGGAACGCCGATGATGGGAAGGACGCTATAGGCGGCCAAAACTCCTGCGAGATGGGCGGCTGCCCCTGCTCCGGCAATCAGAGTCTGAAGGCCCCGTTCTTCGGCGCCGAGGGCATACTTGCGTATGAGTTCCGGAGTGCGATGAGCGGAGAGAACATTCATTTCATAAGGGACTCCGAACTCATCGAGAACCTTGGCAGCCTCGGCCATGACTGGTGCATCGGATCGGCTACCCATCAGAATTCCTATCTTTACAGTATTCATCTTTTCCCAGAACTCCTTTCTCCTTGCGACAGATCCCTAGAAGCGATGTCTGGGCGATAGTACATGCCGTCAAAGTGGATCTTGTTGACGCCTTCATAGGCACGGATAATCGCCGCCTCGAGCGAGGCAGCTCGCGAGGTCACCCCGAGTACTCGACCGCCGCTGGTTACTGTCTTGTCCCTCATTTGAGTCGTGCCCGCGTGAAATACAACGGTATTCTCAATTTCATCCGCCATCTCAAGACCAGAGATTTCCTTTCCCTTCTGATAAGGTCCCGGATAGCCTTCGGCGGTGATGGTCACGCAAACGGCAGCCTGACTGTCCCACTGGATGTTGACGCCTTCCAGGTCTGAATCAGCCAAGGGAATTAGTATGTCCAGGAGATCACTTCTCATCCGGGGGAGGACAACCTGGGTCTCGGGGTCACCCAGGCGGGCGTTGAACTCCAGTACCTTAGGGCCCTCCTGAGTCAGCATGAGCCCTGCATAAAGGACTCCCTGATACGGTCGCCCTTCTTGAGCCATACCCTGTATGGTGGGGAAAATAATTGTTTCAAGGATTTGCTGGTGGAGTGGTGCCGGTAGAATCGAATCCACCGAGTAAGCTCCCATGCCTCCGGTGTTTGGTCCCTGGTTGTTCTCGTAGAGTGCTTTATGGTCTATGGAAGGGGCCATTGACAATATGCGCTTTCCGTCCGAAAAAACCATAAAAGAGGTTTCTTCTCCTTCCAGACACTCCTCGACGATCAAGCGATCACCAGAATCCCCAAATCTTCGTTTCCGCATAATGGTGTCCACTGCCTTCCAGCCTTCCAGATAATCATGGCAAATAAAAACGCCCTTACCCTGTGCCAAGCCGTTAGCTTTGAGCACGACCGGAAAGTCGAAGGTGTCGCTTTTCAGAGCTGCTTCCGCGTGCTCCGGCTCGGAATAGATTGTGTGTCTGGCTGTGGGAATACCGTGGCGAACCATGAACTCTTTGGCAAAAACCTTGCTCGCCTCCAGCAGGGATGCCTTTCTGGTGGGACCTACGATTCCCCGAGCAGCAGCCTGGAAATGATCGACGATGCCGGCCACAAGAGGACCCTCAGGGCCAGGTACGGTAAGCGCAACGTCACGCGAGATCGAAAAATCGAGCAAACCCACAAGATCCAGCGGTGAGAGAGATATATTTTGGGCGATGCGTGCGGTCCCAGCGTTCCCTGGAGCACAGTAGAGCTGCTCTACTTGTGGACTTCGCTTTAGCTTCCACGCGATTGCATGCTCTCTACCTCCAGAGCCGACTATGAGTATGTTCACCGTTACTGCTGGGACTTAAGAATCCTGCGGGCAGGAGGATGGCTACTTTGCGTTGTCACTCTGCGACGTAGAGGGTGTTTCAGACGCAGAGGATGCCTCGGAAGAGGTCTTTGAGCTAGACTCGCCAGGGCCTTTCCCATCTTTGTCAGAAGGGGAAGTTTCGATTCCGTTCTTGCGTCCATAGTCAGTAACGTACCAGCCTGAACCTTTGAACCGGATGGCGGGAGCAGAAAGTAGTCGCTCCAATTCACCACCACAGGTGGTGCATAAGGTCAGCGGAGAATCCGACATTTTTTGGATTACTTCGATGGTTCCCTCACACTTCTGACATCGATACTCATAAAGAGGCATGCAATCCTCCGCTCACCGGGAGCAATATACGTTTCCACGGTCGCGTTGTCAAGTTGGCTGCCTGTGTTCACTGGGTGCTGTGTCTGAAAGAAAATCAGCGCTACGGACATGACTTTTACTCTTGGCCGAAAGGTCAACGCTTTCGAGGTTGCACTCCACGTGCTATCATCCTTCCTTGTTTTTCCTGCTCCTAAAGAGACTCTAATGAATCCAATACGTAAAGCAGTTATCCCGGTAGCCGGCCGGGGGACCAGATTTCTTCCGGCAACCAAAGCGATTCCCAAAGAAATGCTACCCGTAGTTGATAAACCCTCAATCCAGTATGTAGTTGAAGAGGCGGTTGCCTCTGACTTACAAAATATTCTCTTTGTCAGCAGCAAGGGGAAGCATGCCATCGAAGACCATTTCGGCCCAGACGGTGAGTTAGAAACGATACTCAGAGAAAGGGGAGAAGAGGAGGCGTTGAGGGATGTCTCCAGGATTTCGACTTTGGCGGCGATATCATCGGTGCGTCAGAAAAGGCTCTTGGGATTGGGGCACGCCGTGCTAGTGACCGAATCCTTCATTGGCCAAGAGCCCTTTGCGGTGTTGCTGGGAGACGAAATCGTGGATCATGCGATCCCAGCAATTAGACAATTGATCGAAGCGTACCAAAGGGTGAGGTCTAGTATAATTGGGGTTCAAGAGGTGGCCTGGAAGTCCGTTTCAAAATATGGTGTAATTTCGGTCGAAGCGGCAGATGAAACAGAAGAGGGGCGGCTTTTTAGGGTTGTGGGTCTAGTAGAGAAGCCTTGCCAGGAACAGGCACCGTCTAACTTGGCTATTATCGGGCGTTATGTTCTCACGCCGGGGATTTTTGAGGCTCTAAAACAAACCGAGCCAGGGGTAGATGCAGAAATCCAGCTTACAGACGGGCTTCGTAGACTCGCTGCACAGGAGCCGGTGTATGCGTACAGGGTCATTGGCTCGAGGTATGATGTGGGGAGTAAACTGGGGTATCTAAAGGCTACTATTGCCCTTGCCTTGAAACGTACCGATGTAGGAAAAGAGTTGCGGGCTTACCTAGAAAAGCTAAATCTGTAGGTCAAGTAGCCAAGCCAGAAGAGGGAGACGGCGCTGTAGAGTCCCCGGCAGGTTGGGTGTGAGGGAGAGCGGATGAGCCCTTGGCTGGTTCCTTCAGGGTCATTGCTATGTTAGATAGGGCCTTCATTCGAGGAAACCTCAGTGCGGTGGGAGAAAAGCTCAAGGGGAAAAATTTCCAATTCAATAGGAGAGACTTTGTGTCGCTAGACGAGGAAGAGCGATCAGCGCGGCGCCAGTGGGAGAAGCTACGTGCCTTGCGTAACCGAACCAGTGAGGAAATAGCCCTGCTGAAGGAGGAAGGGCGGGATGTTGCTCACAAGGTACAAGAGATGAAGGAAGTTGGGGCACACATCAAGCGACTGGATGAGGAGCTACTGAGACTGGAAGCTCAGTTGAAGGACTTTTTGGCCGTCATCCCGAATCTTCCGCACTCCAGTGTGCCGATAGGGTCGGACAAACATTCCAACGCTGTGGTGCGAAAAGTCGGTACCCCAAGACGTTTTAATTTTCCGCCGAGGGACCATGTCGATCTGGGAGTAGGCCTTGGAATCTTGGATCTTGACCGCGCCACCAAGATCGCTGGGGCACGTTTTGCAAATTATTATGGCTCTGGGGCTCTGCTGGAGCGAGCCTTGGTTAATTTAATGCTCGACACCCACACTCGCGAGCATGGCTACCAGGAGATTCTCCCACCTTTTGTGGCCAACCGCCCCAGTTTTTTTGGGACCGGAAATCTGCCAAAGTTCGAGGCTGACCTTTTCCACTTGGAAGGAACGGACTACTATCTGGTCCCAACAGCGGAAGTTCCGGTCACCAACATTTTTGCCAACGAAATTCTACCGGAAGGTAGCCTTCCCATTAGTCTTGTTGCTCACACACCATGCTTTCGCAGCGAGGCGGGCTCTTATGGTCGAGACACTAGAGGATTGATTCGCCAGCACCAGTTCAACAAGGTGGAGCTGGTTAAGTTCACGCGACCAGATGACTCCTACGAACATTTAGAAAGGTTGACTAAGAACGCGGAAGAGATTTTGCGCCGACTTGAGCTTCCCTACCGAGTGGTTACCCTGTCGACAGGCGATATGGGCTTCAGCTCGGCCAAGACCTATGACCTGGAGGTTTGGGTACCTAGCCAAAATATGTATCGGGAGATTTCTTCTTGCAGTAATTTCGAAGATTTTCAGGCCCGGAGAGCTAATATCCGTTATCGGCCGCAGGGTGAAAAACGCACTCTCTTTATTCACACTTTAAACGGATCGGCTTTAGCAGTGGGTCGCACCTGGGTGGCGGTCATCGAAAACTGCCAACAAGAAGATGGAAGCGTAACCATTCCCTCGATACTCCGTCCCTATATGCATGGCGCAAAGAAGCTGGTGCGCGAGCGCGGCGTAGGGTCTGTATAAGTCCCAGGTGACGATTTGAGTAAAGTTCTTGGGAAGAAGCGTTGGTAGAATCCGAGGGTCGTTCCAATTTTGTAACGTGATCAAGTTCAATCTCGACAAGCAAGTTCGATTAAATTTCTACGATCAGATTAAGGGACAGCTGTTTTCCGCCATTTACTGTGGGAAGATCAAGGAAGGGGATCGATTACCCTCTATCCGTGAGCTGTCTGATGACTTGTCCGTTAACTACAAGACCATTCGTAAGATCTATCTGAGGTTAGCAAAAGAAAAGTATCTCCACATTGTTCAGGGGAGTGGGGCCTTTTTGCAGAAGAGGAATGAGCCCGACACCTATGAGCAGATGAAGCGCCAGGCTATATACAAGCTTTTAGGAGAGAGTTGTCAAAAAGCGAAGAACTTGGGGCTTTCTATGGCGAAGTTTACTCGTCTGCTGGGGGGTTATTCCAGTGGAAACAATCTCAGAAAAATCCAATTGGCTGTAGTAGATCACGAAGAGGAGGCCTTCATTTTTTCACGCGAACTAGAACAACGACTGAAGGTAAGAGTTTCGGCCGTCTCCCTGGATCAAATCCAAGGGAATGGGCTGCAAGAAGTATTTGAAGAAAGCGACTATCTCTTGACGACCAGTTGGCACCTGGAGGAGGTTAGCCGTTTGGCGGAGCGATATCAAAAGAGAGTCGTGGAGATCAAGCCCATCCCCAAGATTTACACAGACATACTGAGTGCTGCTAAGCACCACAACATCGCCATAGTGATCCAGGACAAGCAAACCATGCACGCCTCCTGGGACATTTTCATGAATCTCTACCGCCCTTCCACTCCCAAAAAGTTTTGGATAGCGTCCATCAGTCAAAAAGACATAGTTGACAAGATTATTCGAGAAGCGGATTTGATTTTTGTCTCGCCCATGTGTTGGGACGAAATGCGCAAACGCACGCCGGCAGAAAAAGAGCTCAAGACATATGAGAATTTTATTTCGGAGGAAACCATCAGCTATTTAAGAGAACTTCAGTTACTCGGCTAAGCAAACAGTGGCGCGCGGGAGAGCGGATCGGGTCAGTTGCAAAATGAAGGATTTTTTTGAGGCCTACATTCGGGCGCTGCCAAAGGCCGAGTTGCACCTGCATCTTGAAGGGGCAGTTACTCCAGCCATACTTTGGTCGCTCAGCAACAAGTACGCCACCGAATACCGGCATTTGACCACAGAGTGGGTGAGGCAACGAGTTTTTCACTTCCAGAACTTTTACGATTTCCTAGCTAGCTACAAAATCATCTGTGAGCACCTCCGAGAGCCGGAGGACTACCTGGTGGTCTTGGAGTCGCTGAAGGAATATTTTTTTACTCAGAATATCCTTTATGCGGAGATCACCTATACGCCTGCGATCCCTTGGAAATTTGAGCGAAGTGGCAGGGCTATTCTGGAGGCGCTCCTGGACAGAAGTCGGGAGATCGAGATCCAGCAGGGTGTAAGGATAAAATGGATTTTGGATTGTGTTCGCCAATTCGGCAAAGAGTCGGCGCAGCGGACTGCACGGCTGGCTCAACACTTCCTCGGGCAAGGTGTCGTCGGATTAGGGTTGGGAGGTGACGAGAATGCCCTGGCCATGGAAGAGTACGAAGAGGTCTTTGCCTGGGCCAAAGCAAATCAACTCCATGTTCAGATCCATGCAGGTGAAATCGGTGATCCAGAACAAGTGTGGAATGCATTGCGTGTTCTGGGAGCGAATCGAATTGCCCACGGAATTCAGGCAGCCAGAGATCCCGGGCTAATGGATTATCTTCGAGACCATGCCATTGGACTAGATGTGTGTCTCACCAGCAACGCGAAGACGCGGGCTTGGGCCCCGATATCCAAAAACCCCTTTTGGTTGCTGTATCGGCGGGGGGTGCCGGTTACCCTGAACACTGATGATCCAGGTCTGTTCGAGACCTCTTTGGTGGAGGAGTACCGACATGCGGCGCGGCTGTTTGAATTGACCCAGGAAGACATTCGCCATCTTGCTCTACAAGGTGTCCGTTCCTCCTTTCTGTCTCATGGAGAAAAGATGGCCTTAATGCAGACCTTCCATGACAAGATCCGAACCCTGCTAGGGTCGCTGCTTCCCCAGTCGGGCTAGCGACTGAGGAGATCCGGTGCCTGTGGTGGCTGATCGGGGACCTACGAAATGGGGGAGTGACTTTCTCCTGAACCTTAGTTTCCTTATTTGTGGTGACCAGGAGACGCCTTAGCGGAAAATCCTGCGAGGTCGAAATCTTGTTTACCCAGTGGGAAGGAAACGGCTATGTTACCTTCTACCCCTTGCGTTAGGGTGCGAGTGGGTCAAAAACTTGCTGAAGGTCCCCTCTGTTACCTTTCGGGCGGTAGACAAAAGCGATATCGGCCAGGTTCGTATTTTTCCTCGTAGGAGCCGGAACTCTGCCAGACAGTGGAAAGACTTTCGCAAGAGAAATACAGTGGAGCAATGCATTGGTAGTGGAACTGAGCGCAGCTGGATCTTGTCCGAGTTTGGGTAAGGGGGAAGTTTTAGACCCACTACCCTTTCTTGGTGAGTAGAATAGGTTTTGCTGGAAGAAGGCTGCGGAGGAGTGGCCGAGTGGTTTAAGGCGGCGGTCTTGAAAACCGCTGTGTCTGCAAGGGCACCGTGGGTTCGAATCCTACCTCCTCCGCCAATCATATAAAGCACTGAGCGGATTCAGAAATGGACTCACCAACCCCTCTCTCTTAGAAGGTGATTCCACAGTGGCGGCGGAAGTCCTTGATCTGAAACCTAGGTATTCCCGTTTTGTCTCGTGCTTCGTACTAATATTTCAGAAGTCGTATTGCTGTATAAATCGGTTTGGGGTGTCTCTGATCGCGCAGGGGGCGGCTAACTTTTTGATTCTTCGGTCTTGGAATTGCTGAGACTCGATCTGCGGGTTCCGAACTACAGCACTGTGAGTAGGCGGCAAAGCCTCGCAGAGAATGCAATATCGAGGTTCAAGGCACTGTTTTGGCCTGAACTGTCGGCCTGACGATTCGACAATCAATGGGGCGAGGCAATCATCAAATCTGAGCTATTGGATCGTATGTCAAGTCGGGGTGTGCGCGAGTCAGTGGAAAGTCAATAGCACTAAGACAGTACTGGAATCGGTCCATGAACCGACCGGAATTGTGCAACAATGCCCCCTCTTACTCAAATCTTAACCATGAGAATCGCTTTACCACGCCGACACAACTCAAGATATTGTTGGATATCCCTGGCGAGAATTTCAAAGATGATCGGGCCCTGAAACTCCAGGCGGGTCAATGTGCTCATGAGGCCGGCAAAATCGGTGCAGTCGTCAAGTTCCAGGGCTTGGTGATTTTCGAACCCACGGTCGGGCCGATGGTAGGTACCATGCATGTGAATCGCAACGAGATTGTGGCCAAAGTGTTCTAGCCAGGTCATCGGGTTTCTTTCAGACGTGAGCCAGGCATGCCCAACGTCGAGATGCAGACCAAATCGCTGGCTGCCTATGCCCTCGAGAATTTGCTGCATCTGGGAAAGGGAAGGAAACCGGAGATTTTCGAATCCACAGAGCAGATCATTTTTTTCCGCGAACTCAGCAACTTTCTTGCCAAAAGAGATATTCTGTTTGACCAGATATTTCTCATCACCGATCTGTTCCTCTGTCTCAGGATGTCCCGGGTGGAAGGTCACTGACCGGGCCCCAATATCGATGGCCAGTTGTGCACACTGCAGGTATTGGCGCTGGCTTTCTAACCGGATTCCTGGGTTCCGAGAGGCGATATTTAAGCCTCGGTGCATGCTGTGAACATTGCAGACGGTAAAGCGTGACACAGCCTTGGCCAACCGATCCCGTTCACTCGGTAGGGTTCGGTCAAGGTTCAAGCCAACGCTGAAGCGGGTAGTCGGATAACCACTGTTTCCCTGAAAATCAGCAGGCACGATCTCAATAGAACGGAAGTTCAACCCGTAGGCTAAGTCGATTGTTTCCCATAGTGTTTCGCCGTTATCCGGCATCCACAGAGACGAGACACCGAGGCGCTCCTCCAGCGGGACCTGCTGTTGTCTTTTTACATTGGTGTGCACGTGCGTCTCCCGGTTGTCAGTAGGTGCGACCCTAGTGTGGATAGGGCGCCAGGCGAAGCTACCCGACAATACCTCTTCTGGACCGCCCCGTTCGGGCCAGCATACAATGCGAGAGCCCTGCTTCTCAGTATAAGCGCTGAGTCGAAAAGGCACTCTGCGCTCTTAAGCAAAGCTGGGCTTCATTGTAGGCCCATCCCAGTTCATGGCTCGTTCCCTAGGGGGTCCTGGGGCCGGCCGCTGTCTCTCCCCGATTGGTTGGAACTGGTGGGAATGTCGGGATGCTAGCTCTTTTCTTGACTTCGGCCAAACTGCGTCTTTTCGCGGCTGAGATGTTCCCCTGTCAATTTCTAGCTTTCGCATTTCTGTCCGCAGTTTTCCCTAGCCCTCTTTTTCCTCATGAGATACAGAGTTCGCTCACTGTCTTTGACCGGAGCCGATTCCAACAGTGCGAAACGAAATCCGAATTCCTCTTCGAAGTTTTTTTGGTTGTAGTCCACAAAGATATCTTCTCTCATAACCAACATTCTTTGGACCTGCGAGTCTTCCTTGGGCACAAACTCGATGATCAGAAACTCACAGAGCAAGCTGAAGAAGCGAGCGATACCGGTGATGGGTACGTTGTTGGCAATCGCCAAGTGATGAATCAATGCCAGAGCCAGCACGGTGTCGACGGGCCCTCGATCCAGGAGGGAAAGGCGTTCTTTATTCGCCCATCCGAGAGAGGGAGAAGGGTTTGTAAGGTCCATCAGTAATGGGAGCAATTTTTTCTCTTTTTTTTCTTTACAGCAAAGGTAGTTTCTCTCAACCGCGGATGGGTCAGAGTCGAAGGAAACAGTCCGAATCCCTTTCTGACTAGCGATTCGACTGAAAAGGCCGGTGTTAGCTCCCAGGTCCCAAACTTCTGTGGAGGCGGCGCGATCCAGGAAATTTCCTACTATCCGCTTCTTGCACTCCAAAGCTGTAGGCGAATAATTTGTCGTTAGATAGTAGCTTACCCACCCATCGTATCTTGGCTTCCATTGTAAACGTTTCACCGCTGACCGAAGGTGATCGATGATTCTCAAAAGCCCCCTGGGTGAAACTCTGCCCTGGGTAGACAACCTTTTCCCTTCGAAGCGCTTTTGGGCTCTGGCGTGTAAATGGATGTGGATAAGCAACGAAGCCCTGAGACGGGACTGAAAAGGAAGGAGGTGGCTGGCATGATCAAGAGGGATCCCATCCAAATAGGTCTGCAGAAGTCTGCCCAGGCGGATATCTTTCAGTGCCATCAAGGCCAATGGCGCTAGAAAGTGCTGGCAAAACTGACGATAGGCTATCCAGGGTTCACCTTGACGATATTCCTCAAAGGAGAGGGAGTCAATCAGGACTGGTTTCCCGTGATGAAATTGGATGTTGTATCCGCTACTGTCTTTCAAAGACATGCCGTATTTGAGGGCAATGGACTGGATCCGAAGGGTAGCTAAGGCGGCATCCTTGAGCTGGGAAAAAGACCATTCATAGGGGTACGAAATAAAGGTAACCTGGTGGGGCCTCAAAATCTTGAATGTGACGGCTGGCTCGGCGGGATTCTCGTCCACTTCCTGGTGAGGAATCACCAGTTCTTTTTGAGTTAGGTTTTCGTAAAGGCCTGAGCCGATGAGCTTCTGGTAATTTTTCTCGTAGCTACGGTTCACCTGTCGGTAGACGACACCACCTCGAACAAAGACAAAGCCATCCTGATCGCGAAAGGATCCGGGAAGCTTCTCTTCAATCATTCTTTGGGTTTTTCTTGCTGATTAGAAGACGGTCCAGAAAAGAGGGATTTGATCCGGCCCCACATAACCTTGATTCCCAGCAACATCCCGGCAATTCCCGCGAGAATGATCTGAAGAACAAAACTGCCGGTGCCTGGGTCAATGTAGGCAAGGGTGGGTTGAGGGATGATCAGCGAACAGAGGACGATGCCCAAGCATAGCGTGAGAACCCGCTTCATAGGGAGAACGAGTATAAACTAAACTTTGAGTCTTGTCAGAAGAAACCTGGGCGTGGGTTTTGTTTTCGCACTGCGAAAAATGGAAAATGACTCACCCCAGCCTCCGGGGGCCGAGCGCACAAAGGCCTTGGCCGAAAACCTGCCGATTCTTCTATGCTTCCCCCAGGCCAGCTCGTCTCGATGGGGAGGACTCACAATTTTTGGTCACAAAAGCACCCCATCACACAGGTATTGTAACGAATCACAAGACCTCGATTTGCGAATCTTTATGCGAAATGTTATTTCTCAAGAGCTCTTGGGTGATAGAAGTGAATGCGCTATCCTATCCATGAAATCGGCCCCAAATGGGTTCGATGCGTGGTTTGTATAATCATGGACGCTCCTTTCACACTATCTTTCGCAAACTTCTGGAGTTGGCTGGTTGCCCATCCCAACTGTGTCCTTCGCATGGGTACGCCTGAGGTTGTCATTTACGACGATGAGGATCTGCACTGGCATTTCGCCAATAGAACGGACGACAGGGTCTTGGTTCAGCTACTCCGAGGTAAGCGGCTCATGAGCGAATTGTTCGTGGAGTGCGAGCAAATAGCCTATGTCCAGGTTGTTCCGGGCGAGAATGAGGATGAACATGTGTTCGAACTGATCGCAGAGACCGAAGCCAGCAGGACCGCAGCATATTTTTTTGTGCTTGGCCATGGCTACGAAAAGGAAAGGACACTTACAGCGGGACGGGTGCATTAGTCAGGTCCCACTAGAGGACAACAGTCGATTGAAGGTAGGGACAGCTTTGTGGGTTAGGAGGTAATCTATCGTGGTCCACCTTTTTGGTTGCCAGTACAGCAGGAGACAACTCCAGGAATTGGTGGGGGATATGACACAACTGGCTGGCGTACGGGTAGGTGAGCTGGTAGAAGGAAACGAGAGGGGAGCGGGCTTGATCGAAGTTTTTAATAGTTCAGGGCTCAGCTTTTCGGTTCTTCCGGGTCGTGCGCTGGACATTTCCTTTGCCCATTATAAAGGGATGGCTTTGTGTTTTCGAGGGTGCACAGGGGACGTCGGGCCAGCTTTCTATGAACCAGAGGGATATGGATGGTTGCGGGGCTTTTTTGGAGGGTTACTGACCACTTGCGGGATGACCTTTGTGGGGCACCCCGAAGTAGACCCAGACGAAGAGAATCAAGAACTGGGTCTGCACGGGCGGTTGTCTTACCTTCCGGCAAAAGGGGTGGTTGCAGAGAGCCGTTGGGAGGGGGAGGATTATGTGGTCAGAGTTCGAGGTCGCCTCCGAGAGACGGTAACCTTTGGCACTAACTTGGAGCTCTCGAGGGATATTTCCACTACGTTGGGGGAAAAATGTCTACGGGTCTGCGACCGGGTTGAAAATCTCGGCGTCAAACCCTCTCCCTTGATGCTCGTCTACCACACAAACCCAGGATTCCCGCTCCTGGATCAGGGGACACGACTGATCATCGATAGTAAAAGGACACTCGAGTGGTTGGAAGATCGGGAAGTGGGATCTGAGGAATATGAAGTGGCCGATGGACCTCAAGCCGAAGAGCACCATGACGTATATATCCATTACCCTGAGGCCGACGCCGAGGGAGACGTCCGCGTGGCCCTTGTCAACGATTGTTTGGGGCTTGGCCTTTATTGGAAATTTCCCAAGAATGAAATGCCTTTCTTGAATCAATGGCAGCATTTCCACAAAGGTACCTATGTGACGGGCATCGAACCGGGGAATGTCAGTGTCCTGGGGCGAGCCTGGAATAGGAAGCACGATCACTTGCCCTATATCGAGTCCGGCGAAGTGAGGGAATTTCACTTGGAGATCGGGGTTCTTGACGGCGAGCAGGAGATCAGACTCTTTGAGGAGAGAATCAAGGGAGAGGAAAATAGAAGCCGTAGGCGGACGACTGAGCCGCGTGCTCCATCGTGACGAATTTCCCGCAGCCGAGTTCATTGAATCTTTAAGATTGTGTCTGCATCATAATGATGGTTAGGAAAGATTGAGGAAAGGTTTTTAGGATGGCATTCGATAAACAGTTTAATCCGGAAGATTTAAGGCAGTTTCTACAAAATAAATATGGGTCTGGGGTTCGCATTGAGGTGCTTCCGAAGGCTGGACAGGATCAAACCGATGAAGGGGGATCGCCTCTTAAAGATCGTTCTCAAGTTCTCCAGTTTGATTATAAACCTAGCGATATTAAGGCCTATCTCGACCGTTACGTCATCCAGCAGGATAATGCCAAGAAGGTCTTTGCGACCGCGGTCTGCGATCATTACCATCATATCCAGACCTGTGAGAGTCGGGAGGACTGTCGAGACTACAAGAAACAGAATATTGTTCTGATTGGGCCCACAGGTGTCGGCAAGACTTATCTTGTCCAGAATATCGCTCGGCTGATCGGCGTTCCTTTTGTGAAGGCTGATGCGACCAAATACAGTGAGACTGGCTATGTTGGAGGAGATGTAGAGGATCTCGTTCGGGAGCTGGTGCATCAAGCGAATGGCGATGTTCAGTTAGCGGAATATGGGATCGTATTTCTGGACGAAATTGACAAGATCGCTACGCCGACAACTACTATCGGTCGAGATGTGAGTGGACATGGTGTCCAGAGAGGGCTGCTCAAGTTAATGGAGGAAACGGATGTGCCTCTCCGTTCTCCTAATGATATGGCGAGTCAAATGCAGGCTTTCATGGAATTTCAGTCTAAGGGCAAGGTCGAGAAGAAAACCATCAGCACTAAACACATCCTCTTCATCGTCAGCGGGGCCTTCACCGGTCTCGCGGAAATCATCATGCGACGCCTAGGGTCCAAGCAGATCGGCTTCATGGGGGAGAGGGCCTCTTCGGATCAGGAGCAGTTCCTTCTCGATAAGATAAAGTCTGCAGACTTTATCGACTATGGGTTTGAGGCTGAGTTCGTTGGGCGCTTGCCGGTGATGATTCACTGCAGCTCCTTGTCGGCAGACGATTTATTTGCCATTCTCAAACACGCAAAAGGGTCTCTGCTCAAGCAATACAAGAAGGATTTTCTGGCCTATGGGATTGACGTCTACTTGACCGATGGTGGAATGCGCGCACTGGCGGAGCGGGCGGCTCTCGAACATACTGGTGCGCGCGGCCTAATGACCGTGTGTGAGAGGGTCTTTCGAGAATACAAATATGTGCTCCCCGATCACAAAATCAAGGAGTTTGTCGCAACCCGCGAGCTGATCGAGGAGCCAGGAGCCAAGTTGAAAGAATTGTTGGGGAATCCCCAGCTTTATCGAGGACAAATTCTTCGCTTCCGGTTGGGGAAGTTCGAGAGGCAGTTCTTGGATAAGTATGGCATCGAAATTCGCTTTACCCCCGAAGCTGCTGAATTACTCACAGAAAAAGCGGGGGACAATGGCCAGGAGCTAGTGGTTTATTGCACAGAGTTGTTTGGTGGATATGAGCATGGCCTCAATCTGTTGCGTAAAGCGGCGGGGAAAAGACCCTTCGTTGTCGATCCAGAAGTGGTCTCGGATCCGGAAGGAGCTTTGGAGCGCTGGATTAAAGAGAACTATCGTTAGAGAACAGACTCAAGATATCTCGGTAAAGCTAGCTTAGGGAAATGGTTGAAGCTCATCGGGTCCAGCTCTGCAGAGGTGTTCAATTCTTCAATCAAGAGGAATTTTATGCTTGCCACGACGTTATCGAAGATGTCTGGTTGCAGGAATCGAGTGAGATTCGACCGTTTCTGCAGGGGGTGATCCAAGCAGCGGTTGCATTTTACCATTACCAGCACGGAAAATGCGGTGCTGCCCGTCTTATGCTCCAGTGGGCCATTCAAAAGCTTCAGGAATACCCAGAAGAGTACCAAGGACTGCGAATAGTACCCTTTGTGAAGGCACTGAAGAACTGGAAAAGTGCCCTAGACATTAGCATCTCGGGTACCAACCGGGCACCGATTTTTCTCCCCATTCCCAAGATCAATCAGGTTAACGTGGAACTCTGAGAATTGGTTTTTACTTTCGAGGACGTTTTGGGAAATAGAAATATAAAGTATGGAAACCCAGATGGCGGGATCAACCACCTCAATCGGGGCAGGAGGTCGGCTTTATTCGCTGACCCTTTGACGAGTGTATATCCTCCAAAAGAAACTGTGAAGATGTCCGTTTTACCCGTAGGGAATTTTCGGTCCGGGAGTCTCTTTCGAAGAGCTTGGAAAGGTGGCTGTGGAGGGGTACCAGAATCCGTATCCATCAACATGGGCGCAGCAGTTGCTTAAGAGAAGCCTGGCAAACGTGTCGCGGACTCTGGAGGGAGTTGGGTATCGGAAGAGTGTGGGCGAGCATTGTGGCTACGCCCGTTTCTCTGGGACTCTTTGTGCTGCTGGTGTACTTTGCCAAGGTTGGTGATTCGGCCTTGAGTTATGCTGTCTTTCCTACCTTCCCGCATGCTGTTCCGATAGCCCGGCAATGACTCAGGTTCGGATCCGGAGGGGTCAGGGGTATTGATGACTTGGTGAAGGCGGTTGAAACGACTCTCCACGAGGACTCTTTGTCACTGGTGGTCTTGATTACTCCATAAAGCCGTGCCGAAAGGAGGAGATACAGTGGAGGTATCCAAAGAATCCAGATCTCCTGGAGGCGATGGGTGTGACGTTACACAACAGTCACACTGACAAAATCTCTCGTCTGTCTCATCCTCCTCTCATTTACTCGCTGCAGAAAAGTGATGTGTACGAGACCCGGAGTGGAATTAGGCTAGGGAATAGATAGTTGGTGCTTGCCGGTACCAATGTTTCCAACCGAATCCACCACGCGAACGGAGATTGTATGTTCTCCCGAGTTGAGTTCTTCAAGAGATAGATCGTAGTCCTCCACCTCGCTGTCAGCGATGCCGTCCCTGGGGAAGATTAGTCTCCACTTTTCCCCATTTACTGAATATTCGGTCTGATAAACCGTGGTGATGTTGGTCCGTGCGGTGAATTTGAGTCGAACGCTTTCTCCCTTCAGGTGGGAATCGGAAAACTGCACTAAAGGAGAGGTGTTGGCGATCATGAAGGGTTTGCAAATCAAGGTGTTCTCCAGAGCTTCTTTAATCGGGTTACTGGGGCTATCCGAAACCACGAGTTTGACCTCATAGATGCCGTCTGCAAAGCTGACGCCATCTATGGAGTAGCGGGTTTCTCTTAGGTTTTTACCCAAAAGCTTCCACTCCGTTTCGTCCAACGTTCGGTAGTAAATGGTGTACACCAGGTCATCGTCATTAGGATCCTCGGCTTCCCAGGAAAAGCTCTGAGCTCCTGGCACGTACATCTTCCGTGGCGTCGTGCTGGCACCGGTCTGGCCCAAAAGTCGGATCGATTTTGGGAGAGATCTCAGGTGAGCATGATTTGGACCTCCCGGAGAGTTCCTACCCGAAGGATTGGTGGCCGGGCGTGGAATGAAGGCGAGTCCCGGGGGGTACACAGTGATAGAGGTGATTTTCGGACTCATATTGCGTTGCATATAAGTAACGGTGACACTTTCTACTGCCTGTGCACCCGAAGTGACCGTATCCGGGCCAGCGGATTGGGAGAATTCGATCTTCCACTGGAGATAGCGGGCAGGAGGACTCTCGATGCGACTCCCCTGTGCTTTCCGGTAGGGCCCGCTCCAGGGGCTCCAGGTATCATCCGGCGGCTGCGCGTTACCGGAGCGAGAATACACCATCACGCCGTCGGTCTCTCCAGGGACAAGACGCCATCGGGCTAAACCCCAGGAGGATAACATTTTGGCATCTAGGAGCTTAGATTCGTAAACTCCACGTTTGGCAGATTGTGCTTGCAGCCGGTAAAGTTTCCCGAGGTTGCTTGTCGCTGCGTAGATTGTTCCTTCTTGTTCTAGTAGCTGGGTGACTTGTTCCTCAGGACTTTCTACTAGAAGGGCAACGAATCTTTTCGGGTCGATGGAAAGGATTCGACCCTTACTTCCAGTAGCTACTAACAGGTTGCCATCGCTACGCATCACCAGGTCAAAGATTAGCTCTTGTTGGGAAGAATACAAAGTTTCTACCAGGTTTTGCCTGTCAATCTTGTAAATTACTGATTTGGCTCCTTTCAGGGCACCAGCCACGCGAAGAGTAGCTTGTCTATTTGACATTACTGGCGGTATCTTTAAGGCAGCATTTGAAGATTTAGCCGTGGTAAGAATAGCCTTTTCTGCAGGGCCTTTGCCCGATCCCAAAGCAGCGGCATAAATTTGGCCATAGCGATCCACGGTAATGGCCTTTATTTCTTCAAGAGGAGAGTCATACAGGACGAAGGGAGTTCCGTCAGGTGAGATGCGGAATAAACGTGCTCCGGGGACAGTTCCGGCCAGTAGATTTCCCTGCAAATCCCACTGAAAGCTCATGATATGAGTTTCTCGGCTGTCGTAGAAAACGCTTCGGTCACCTTGTACAGTGACCTTGTAAATGATTCCATTAGGACCTGTCCCTACGAAAATATTATTCATGGTATCGATGGCCAAAGCCCAAATGTATTTTTCCTCTGCGTCAAAAAAGACCTGTGACTTACCCCGTTCATCGAATCGGTACACTTTACCGTCGGGTGAGGAGGCCGCATATAGCCGATCCATAGAATCAATGGCCAGGGCGTAAATACCTGCTTCGTCGACTTTGGCCCACCGGGTTCCCTGACCTTTGGGAGTGATTCGGAAGATCCGACCTTCATTGCCGGTTCCCAGATAGAGGTTGCCGAGCTTGTCTGCGATGGCAGCATAGATGAAGGCTTCCTCAGTATCGAAAACGCGTTCAAGTGCGGGAGCCATCATTAACTTGCCATCGCTGGTGATCGAGATCCCTCTCAGTTTCCCTTCCAGAAACTCCCGTTGTGTTGAAACAGTCCAATCTACAGGTCGAGTTGCCTGCAAGCCAAACCCTGAGAAAGAAATAAACAACGTGGAGATAGAAATAAAAAGAGCTGTTTGGTTCATCAAAGTTTGTCGAGTCAGGAATGGGTTAACTCAGTCCTCAATGGTTACTTTGATCACTGTGTGGCCTTTGAGAACAAAATCAGTGGGAGGCAGTTCGTGTTCCATGTAGATCACTTTGTTGATGGACCGGGTATCTCCGGAGGTTTTCTTGGAATTGTACAAAGCCAATAACGAAGGAGGCAGGCCAGGCAATCTTTCTCCGCCAATAGCAGTCCCCGCCTGATTCCGAAATAGGCGTATGTATAGGCGATTGTTCTTTTTGAGGTTATTAATCGCCTTGATGAGTTGGCCAAGATTGTTAGGAACAAACTGATCTGGATCCACCTTGGTGTCCAGCTCGGTCAGAGAGACACCGTCACCGATCAAGATCTGCAAGGGCCCTGTGGGAAGTCCATCCGGTATCTTAATCGGGTAGGTTTCGATCACCATGTCACCATTCAGCTTTCGCAGAAAGACTTTTAGCTTAACTTCCTCACCAACGCGGACCTCGACTTTGTCTTGCCAAACCTTTTCCAGGGTAGCTTCTTGCACCTCCTCCAGGGAGGTGATTTCAATATCAATCTTTTCGGTTACCAGATCCTGAAAGCCACTGGCCAAGAGAAAATTTAGCGGCACAGAAGCTACCACGGCAGCCGAGGTAGCGGTGTCCACTAGATCCGAGACAGTATGTTCAAATTTAACCTGTGGCTGGCCTTTAACAGAGATTGTGCACTTCACCTTCAAGGTTTGTCCGCCAACAGAGCGCTCTGAAGCCACAAGGCCGTTGTGGACGCTCAAAGCCATCAAGAGCGGGGTCAGAAAGCTGTCGTTGATGATTCCATAGTTGAACTCTTTGAGCTCGTTCCGGCTGGTCAAGAGTCTCAACTTAACAGGGATTAACCGAGCATCTTCCCCAATGATGCCCATGACACCGGTGGCTCGATCCTGCTTAATGCTGCCAATGGATTCGAGATTGGCCGAGACCTTGGCGCTGTTTTCCCAAGTGGAGATGATAGTTAGGACGGCCGCTTTGCTTAAGGGCATGTCAGTGTAACCAATGCGGGTGAAGGGATGCCCAAAAGCATATAGGCGCTTCCCATCGATGTGGGTCAGGGTCCCGCTAGTATAAAGGTCTATATCCCCCCGGACCAAGTGCACACTAATGCTGGCCCCCGGTTCAAGAACAGACCTTGTATTAGAGCCCATCACGGCGCTTCCCGCACCTTGCATCGGAGCGAATCCAAGCTCTCGGAACTGTGAAGCGAAGGTTTGGAATGACTGGGTAGAGAAGCTGGAAATGCTCAACGGAGTAGCGATCGGTCTGAGCTTGTAGGTAGTATGGTAAGGAGTCAAGGTGGAATCCACTTGGAAGTGAGGAGGTCGATACTTGGGCAACAAATCCGAGAGCTTCCACCTGGTTACTTGATGGAAATTGCGGGACTGGTGGTGCTTGCCACTAAAGCCCGAGAGCTTGGGTTTTTCCTGAAAGACGTCGACGATTTCTTGAATGGGAGTAATTCCCGCGATGGGCTCTTTGGCAAAGAGGTAGGAATAAGCGACTGCTCCCGCTAGCCGATCTTCCAGATATATGGGACTCCCACTCATCCCGCCAAAAACGCCAAAACGCTCCAACTGTTTCCCGGCAAGCCGCGCCAGGATCAGGTTTTGGTGGGGCCCAAAGTTTCTTAAAACACCTAAAATTTCTACACCAAATCTTTCTATCTTCGTGTCCTGAAACACCGTTTTTCCGTACCCTTTCTGCCCAGGCTTGACCGAGTCCAACGGATAGAAGTCAGAGGATTGAGCAAACAGGGCCTGGGTCTGAGCCAAAGATAAAAACACAACGATGGCCAAAAGAAGCAGTCTCATCGCAAAACGAAAATCTGTGTCAAGCACCTGAAGGGGAGCAGTATACTTGTTGGGAATTTCCTTCGTCAAGAAGCACCATCCTATCTGCAGAATCGGTCTTAGGCGGGGGACGTCTGGATTACCAGCTCCCGTTTTTTTTCAATCACTGCTTGAGTCAGTGGGTGCCGGTACAAAGGAGTTTGTCAGTGCTACTTGTCATCATTCACTATAGTGGTTGTTCGGCCTTGGTCGTATTTTTGGTTGCTGGCTGCCGTTAATTTTTCACCTGGCTGTCCATGTTGAGATTTGAGTCACTGGAACTGATCGGGTTCAAGTCCTTTGTGGATGAGACGCGCGTCGTCTTCCACGACCAGATCACGTCGGTGGTTGGGCCTAATGGTTGTGGCAAGTCGAATCTGGCAGATGCTATCGGCTGGGTGCTCGGAACCCAAACTGCTCGCAGCCTGCGCAGTGAGAAAATGGAAGACGTGATTTTTAGCGGAACGCGAAGGAAAAAATCGTCGGGCTTCGCCCAGGTTACACTTACCCTAAAATCGTCCGACGAGACACCTCTGATGCTAAAGGGGAAAGAGTTCTCCGGAGAAGCGTTGGAGATCACTCGGAAACTTTACCGTTCTGGCGAGAGTATCTATTGGGTGAATCAACACCGTTGCCGATTAAAGGACATTCACGAGCTGATGGAAGAAGCAGGGCTTGGGTTTTCCTCATATGCCCTAATCGCACAAGGCAGAATCGACTCTTTTTTGAGTGCCAAACCTCTAGAACGGCGCGGTGTTTTGGAAGAAGCGGCTGGGATCAGTGGATACCGGTCCAGGCGACGCAGCGCCGAGCTAAAGCTGAAAATGGCCCAGCAAAATCTGTTCCGTCTCGATGACATCATCTCGGAAATAGAACGTCAAGTCCGCACGCTGAAACGTCAAGCTGCTAAGGCTCAGCGCTACCAGAAATTGAAAGAGGAATTCGGTGTACTAGAGACTAAAACGTTTACCCTCGAGGCGCGACAACTTGCCTCTCGCCTGGAAGTCGCAGAACAGCAATCGAAAGAGCTCAGAATCAAAAAGCAGGCCAATGGAGAAGAGCTTGCTGTTCGCGAAAAGGAACACATCATACGCCTGAAAAAAAGGGACAAGCTTGAGGCGGCACTCTCGCATCTTCGGCAGCGACATTCGGATAGTCAAGTGGAAAGGGACCGGAGTGAGAATTTGCTCCGGTACCACGAAGAACAAAGGGAGATGATAGAAGGGCAACGTGAGGCCCATCTCACAGAACAGAAGATGACCGCACAGTCGCTCGAAAAGATCCTCAAGGAGTTGAGGGAATTCGAGGAGGAGCAGCAAGGCCTTGAGGTACAAGAAAAGCAGGTTGAGCAGGTTCTGGAAGAGCAAGAAAATTGCGTCAAACGGTATCGGAAGCGGGTGAGTGAGGGGGAAGAAAGACTACAGCATTTGCGTACTCGATTTGTTCGTCTTTCCGCTCAAACCACCTCGTTGCGAAATGCCAGGATGGATATTGAGCAGCATCTAAAGGTCTTCACCTCGGAGAGGAAGCGCCTGGAGACTGAGCACTTGCAAATCGGACTCGCGCTTCGGAGAAGCCGTACTCGGATAGAAGAGAAAAAACAGTTAATTGAACAAAAGCAGGAGGAGATGGGGTCATTGAACAGAACCTTACGGCAGCAGGAGATGGAGAAGAGGAGACTAGAGGAGCAACTCGAAGCTTTGGGTGCGCAGAGTAGCGAGCTGCAGAATCGGCTTATCGGACATAGGGAACGGATACACTCCCTAGCCGAGATTCAGCTCAGTCATTCTCAGTACAGTGAAGGGGTGCGGGAGTTTCTCAACCATTTGAGCCGTAGCGGGAACATCCGTCCGAAGGGCACGCTGGCCGATTATGTAGAGACCCGCCCCGAATATGAGCGGTTGGTCGAAGAGTTTCTGAGAGAGGAATTGGAATACGTTTTGGTTCCTTCCCTAGCTGAGGCAATACAGGGCGTTATGGAACTGAAGGCCCTGAGAACTGGCAAGTGTACGTTCTTGAGCCTTTCTTTCCCTAACGGCCTTGGCAAAAGTGAGGGGAGGTTGGACCATGGTGAGGGAGTTCACGGAACCTTGGCCGATTTGCTTGAGATGAAGCCCGAGGTCGAGGACGCTTTTCGTCGCGCGTTACCGCACCGGGCGGGTGCGCTTGTCGTTTCTGATTTAGATCGGGCCTTCCAACTAGCCCGAGAGTGCCCTGAGGAAACTTTTGTGACTCTTCAGGGCGAGACGCTGACTCCCCGTGGTCTTCTGTCAGCCAGTGCAATGACCCCTAGCCAGCTGGGTTTGCTTAGCCTCAAGCGTCAGAAGCGGGAGCTGGAAAAGGTGATTGGAGAGTTGCAAAAATCACGGTCTTTGCTCGAGAAGCGACGTCATCGATGCCGTGCACAATTGGAGTCGATTGTGGGTTCATGCACTCGCGATCAGAACGCGCTATACGATTTGGAGAAACGAATCATTGGCTTCACTCACGAACTGGAACAGTGGCGAAGAGAGGAACAGCGACAGGGTGAGTCCCTCAGAGTGTTAGATAAAGAGCTCGCTCGGGTGGAGCGCGAACAAGATGGTGAAGAGGTGAAGATGCAACAGCTGGAAGAAGAATTAGCGGGAAAGATTGAGATCCAGCTGGAGGTGAAGCAACGATTACCCAAGACACAGCAGCACGTGGAGCAACTGAAGGAGGAATTCGGACGAGCTCAGACACAGCTGCACTGTATTTCTTCAGACCAAAAAGTCATGCGAGAACGCAGGCGGTCGCTGGATCAGACCGTACAGCGAGTGGAGGAGCAAAGAAAGGGCTTGGAATCTCGGTGCAAGGAAACTCAGAGGGCCCGTAAGCACAATCAGGACCGGTTACAACAATCAGCTGCCGAACTGCAGACTTTAAGGTCGAATCTGGATTGTTTCCGCCAGCAGACAGCCGAGCTTGGGGTTTCTGTGGAGCAACGCCAGCAGGTGTACGGGGGCTGGAAGGAAGGATTCCCGGATCTGGAAACCACGTTGACACAGTTGCGCGATCAAGGGATGAAATTACAGGAAGGGGTTGCGCAAATCGATGTTGAGCGGGCTAGACTGGAGACCCGGTTGGAGAATCTCCAGGCTCGGTGCTCGGAGCAGTTAGGGTTGACATTGGATGAGGCCACAGCAGAGGTCGATTTACTGGGTGAGACCTCCACGGAGATCCTTCAGTCCTATGACGAACTTCGCAGCCGACTTCACCAATTTGGAGCCATCAACATGACGGCACTCGAAGAGTATCAGCGAAACGAGGAGCGGTTCGATTTCCTGACGCGTCAGCGAGGCGATGTTGAGCAGTCCATCGCCGATACGAGTCGGGCTATTCAAGAGATTAATCGGCGTAGCCGTCAGCGGTTCCAGGAGACTTTTGAAGAGATTAATGTGCAATTCAAGGAAATTTTTCAGAAGCTCTTTGAAGGCGGTGAATGCGGCCTGCGGTTATTGGGCGAGGAGGACTTGCTTGAGAGAGGGATTGATATTTACGCCCAGCCGCCGGGCAAGAAACTTCAAAATATCATGCTTCTCTCAGGTGGGGAAAAGACATTGACGGTACTTGCCCTGTTGGTGGCTCTTTTCGCTTATCGTCCCAGTCAGTTTTGCGTGCTGGACGAAGTTGACGCCGCTTTGGATGATGCTAACATTGCCCGTTATACTAGTCTGCTCAAGCAGTTATGTAGAGATCAGCAGATTATAATTATTACGCACAATAAGAGGACCATGGCGATTGCCGATGTTCTTTACGGAGTGACGATGGAAGAGGCTGGTATCTCTCGGGTGGTCTCGGTGCGCTTCTAGCTACCAGCCATAGCTAAACTAGCCCCGTATGCCGTGCTCTCTTACTTTCTTGGAGAGCGTATTGCGATGGATCCCCATTGTCTCTGCAGCGAGACTGAGATTGCCCTTGGTTTCGCGTAAAGCACGCTCAATGAAAATCTTTTCAAATTCCGCGACGGCTTCTGACCAGAAGATTCCTTTCTCTACCATTTCGTCAATGACGGCTTCCAGAACGTCTTTGATCTTGACTTTGGGCGACAATAAGGTTGTCATCGGCTAAGTGCTCTTCACAGGCTGATTGCTCGACGGATGATCTCAATTGCAACCTTATCCTCGAATAGCCAGCCAAGCAAGGACCGACCAACTCGGTTCAGAGGCGGTCACACAAAGTCTCCTTCTCTTCCCCAGCAAGTTGAGTAGTTAGTTGTGCCTATAATTAAGTGATGTTCCTCATCTTAACTAGTAATCGGTGGATGGGAGGGAGACTTTTCAATGACCGTGAGCAAGAAGGTGGTCGAGCACTCAGTTTGATAAAGATATCTGAACAAAAGGCGATTGATTCAACCTCGGAGAAAGCAGAACACCTGGTGGAAGATCGTCACCATGGACTGGTCTTTTGACTTTTGTGAACGAGTCGAAGGGACGATTCAGAGGAGGGGAGGGTCTATGTTTCTCAGGTAGCGACTAAAAGGGGCCGGGTCAGCGTGGCCTGTTAACCGATCGGAAGTGACTTCAATGTTACCAATGAGTCTTTCACAGTGATAACCAGCTACAGTAAAACTCTCCATAGCGAAGCTTAACCTTTTGAGGTGGAGTTAGCTGATTGCTCAATGTTAGATTCTAGTTAGATCGGGTTGGTTCGCTGCGTCCAGGTCTGGTAGAGTTTCTGATAGCCATAATCGAATTTCTGTTTGAATTCCTTGGGTGTTAAGACCACCATCAGGCGAGCGGTGGTAAGGAAGAAGCTGGCGTAACGAGAATCCTGGAGTAGATGCTGATGTACTGGAAAGGTGGCAAAGGCCAAGAAGATGATGGCTACAGTCAGCCAGCCCCGAATCAGTCCAAAAACCCCACCCAGAGCACGATCGATCAATTTTAGCCGAAGCGACCGCAAGACTTTGTCAGCAACCATAGCCACCTGTGATCCCAAAAGGATGGCCAAAAGGAAAATGGTCAGGAAGCTGAGAAAATCAGATAGTAAGGGGGAACTCAAACCTAGCTTCAGGTAGAGAAGTGAGCAATTGGGATAGAAAAAAACAGACAGAAAGAAGCCCCCCACTACACTGGCCAATGAGAACAATTCTTTGGTCAAGCCTTTGACAAAGGCCACGACGCCAGAGATGGAGATCACGATCAGGGCCAGAATGTCAAGGGAGCTCAAGTCTGCAGAAAGGGTGTCGAAGGACGAAAAAACCCCTTTCAGAAAATCAAAGGAGCTCAACGTGCCAGCTCCTCTCCGGTTAACCGACGATAGGCTTCTAAGTAGCGATTTGAGGTGCCTTCGGTGATCGACTGGGGGAGTTTTGGGCCTGGAGGAGTTTTGTCCCACTCCAGTGTTTCCAGATAATCGCGGATAAATTGTTTGTCGAAGGAAGACTGATGCTTTCCAGGCTGGTAGTTATCAGCATCCCAGAAACGAGAAGAATCAGGTGTGAGCACCTCATCAATCAGCAACAACTCGGAACCGTCTAACCCAAACTCAAACTTGGTGTCACAAATGATAATCCCCTGTTTTTTTGCATAATCACGCGCTTGGCTGTAAAGGCGAATGCTGAGCTCTCGGACCCTTCTAGCCAGTTCGATGCCGATGATCTGGCCGGCTCGCTCAAAGGTAATATTTTCGTCGTGACCAGAAGCAGCTTTGGTGGCAGGACTGAAGATCGCTTCTGGAAGTTCATCTGATTCACCCAGGCCGGAAGGTAACTTCAGGCCGCAGACGGTTCCCTTTGCCTGGTATTCTCTCCATCCTGATCCGGCTAGATATCCACGTACGACGCATTCAACGGGCAGGGGCCGACATTTGCGGACCAGCATTGAGCGGCCTCGTAATTGATCACGAAAGGGACGCAATGGAATCGGAAAGCTCTTGCTATCTGCTGAGAGAAAGTGGTTCTCAACAATACCGTCCGAGTATGCAAACCAGAAAATGGATAGCTGGGTTAAAACCTCCCCCTTTTGAGGTATCGTATTGGGTAATATTACGTCGAAAGCAGAAATTCGGTCGGTTGCAACCATCAGCAGCCGATCGCCCAGATCAAACATCTCACGGACTTTCCCACTGCTCGTTTTCTGGATACCCGGCAACTCCAGAGTTTTCATCTCGTCAGCCTCCCCAGTTTGGACCTCCCCGTCCCAAGCACTCCCTTCTTAACATTGGCACCGCCTTTGAAGACCCAAGCCTGGTCTTCTCCCCGTGCAGACGCCAGTGTGATAAGGGTGAACTGCTTACTATTGAATATAGCTCATGGTTATGACCATGCAGGAAAACTGAAACAGCTGAGAGCCAAATTCTACCCATTGTCAAGACTACTTTCTTGACAAGAGGCGAGCAAGTCTTGTAGATTAGCACTCCCTTATCTAGAGTGCTAGGGGTAGGATTTAGGCCGCTCGGGTCCGTCAGGGGACCAGCGAGGAATCCTGGTGGGCGAGGGCTTAAGAGAAGAAAACTTTTGGAGTAAAGGAGAGAGGCAATGGCAGCAAAAGACATTACGCATGGAGAGGAAGCGCGACGGGCCTTGATGCGAGGGGTGAACACGATGGCGAATGCGGTGCGGATCACGCTGGGGCCTAAGGGGCGCAATGTGGTTTTGGAGAAGAAATTTGGTTCACCGGTGGTGACAAAGGATGGGGTAACGGTGGCCAAGGAGATTGAGTTGGAAGGATTGGAGAAGGTGGGAGCGGCGATGCTTCGGGAGGTGGCGAGCAAAACGAGTGATGTGGCGGGAGACGGAACGACCTCAGCGACGGTTTTGGCGCAGTCGATTGTGCGGGAAGGGCTGCGCAACGTGACGGCGGGAGCCAACCCGATGGGACTGAAGCGGGGGATTGAGCGCGCGGTGGAGGTGGCGGTAGCAGAGATCCGAAGGTTATCGAAGCCGGTCAAGGGGGAGATGATCACACAGGTGGGGACAATCTCAGCTAACAACGACGGGACGATTGGAGAGATCATCGCTGAGGCGATGAAGAAGGTGGGCAAGGACGGAGTGATTACGGTGGAGGAAGCTAAGTCGATCGAGACCTCGCTGGAAGTGGTGGAGGGGATGCAATTTGACCGAGGCTATTTGTCGCCGTATTTCGTGACGGATCCGGACCGGATGGAAGTGGTGCTGGAGGATGCCTATATCTTGCTGCACGAGAAGAAGATCAGTTCGATGAAAGATATGCTGCCCCTTTTGGAGCAAGTGGCTAAGTCGAGCCGGCCCTTTTTGGTGGTGGCGGAGGATGTGGAAGGAGAAGCGTTGGCGACGCTGGTGGTGAACAAATTAAGGGGGACACTGGCGGTATGTGGGGTCAAGGCGCCGGGGTTTGGGGATCGGCGCAAAGCTATGTTGGAGGACATTTCGATACTGACAGGAGCTAAGGTGATTTCGGAGGATTTAGGGATCAAGCTGGAGAATGTCCGGATTGAAGATCTGGGGCGGGCCAAGAAGGTGACGATTGACAAGGACAACACGACGATCGTGGAAGGAGCAGGCCAGCCAGGAGATTTAGCGGGTCGGGTCAAGCAGCTTCGTGCCCAGGTAGAAGAGACGACCTCGGACTACGATCGGGAGAAACTGCAGGAGCGTCTGGCGAAACTGGTAGGAGGCGTAGCCGTGATTCAGGTAGGAGCGGCGACGGAGACGGAGCTCAAGGAGCGAAAGGCGCGAGTCGAGGATGCGATGCATGCGACCAAGGCGGCGGCGGAAGAAGGGATCGTGCCGGGAGGCGGGGTGGCCTATTTGCGAGCGGCGGAGGCCTTGGAGACGTTGAAGCTAGAGGATGAGGATGAGCGGGTCGGGGTCAGTATTGTACGCCGGGCCCTGGAAGAGCCGCTGCGCCAGATTGCACAGAATGCTGGCCAGGAAGGTGCGGTTGTGGTAGGCAAGGTACGCGAGAGCCAGGACACCAATTCGGGCTTCAATGCCGAGAAAGAGGAGTATGAGGATCTGATCGCAGCCGGTGTAATCGATCCCACCATGGTGACGCGGACGGCCCTACAAAACGCCTCCTCGATTGCCAGCTTACTGCTGACCACCGAGGCACTGGTGACCGAGCTTCCTGAAGACGAGAAAGATAAAATGCCTGCCCATCCCCCCGGAGGAGGCGGTATGGGTGGCATGGGCGGTGGCATGGGCGGTGGCATGGGCGGTGGCATGTATTAGACCATCTGACAGAGAAGGTAGCGGGGAGTCGATTTCAGGAACAAGACTCCCCGTTCAGCTTGCCTATCCCGAGTGTCAACGTTTTCTACGGCTGCCCCACCCACAAGACCGAAGGACGACCCCAATATATTCATAACATGGGGTTTGTGATTCGCCGCCTGTCTCTTTCTTTTTTCTCCGGTGTTGTCATCTATCTCAGTCTTTTTTACCAATTGGGGAACCTGTCCTTTGTCGGAGCTGACGAGCCTCGTTACGCTCGCATCGGGGAGGAAATGAATCTGAGGAACAATTATGTCACGCCTACGCTAAATTTTCGCCCTTGGTTGGAGAAGCCCCCCTTGTTATTTTGGCTGGAGGCCCTTAGCTATAAGTGCCTGGGAGTCTCCGAGTTTTCAGCACGCCTCCCTGTCGCTGTTTTAGCCACCTTCACCGTTCTGGTTATTGGCTGGTTCGCCTTGGCGTTGTCTGGCTGGAGAGTAGCTCATCTGACAGTGCTGATCTTGCCTACCTCAGGACTTTTCTTTGTCTATGGTCGCGCGGCCAGCACCGATGTGCCGCTCGTGGCCATGTTGAGTCTATCCTTGGTCACCGCTTTTCAGGCCACCCGAAGCCAGCGGACTGGGTGGTTGGCCGTAGCCGGAGCTGCTCTGGCTTTAGCGGTTCTAGCCAAGGGCCCAGTAGCAATCGCGCTCTTTTGTGGAATATTCTTGGTTTACTGTGGGTTGCTTCGGATCTGTCCATGGACTTGGCGGCAAATTCTAGCTGGCTGTGCCGTCTTTGCTCTATTAGTAACCCCCTGGTTTTGGCAGGTGTGGCGGGAGAACGGATACAATTTCATTGCTTCTTTTTGGCTGAATCATCACCTGGCTCGTTTTCTGACCCCTATTCACCACCACTGCCAGCCCCCTTGGTATTACTTGGCTGTTCTCATTGTCGGGTTTTTCCCCTGGGTTTTTTTCTTGGGCTCAGCCCTCACCCGGCTGTGGCGATGGCGATACCGGCTACTTGGACAGCAAGAGCGATACCGGCTGTTTTTGTGGCTTTGGGTGGCGGTTCCCATTCTTTTTTTCTCACTCGGTGAAAGCAAGTTGCCTGGCTATATTCTGCCCGTTTTCCCAGCCTTGTCTGTTCTCACGGCCCTGGAGTGGAAAGCCTTTCTAGGTAGGGAGCGGGAGGTGTCTCGTGTAATGAGATTTCAGCTGATAATTTTCTGCTGTTTCACGGTTCTGGTACTGGTGGTGCTTGTCGTCGGGTTCCACATTGTGTATCGGGGGCTAGCGATTGGCAGTCTGCTGGCCCTTCCCCTTTTGGTTTCGAGCTTGTGGGTCCTGCGTGAATACCGAGTGGGTCAGCATCGTTCATTGTTTCTTTCTTTGGTGGTGGGGATGACCTTGTTTGCTGTTTTAGCCTTTTGGAAAGCCGCTCCGCTGATTGATGATTATCATTCGGCTGGTGACGTGTGTGGATTAGTACGTTGCCGAGTTTCCCCGCAACAACCTTTGATCCTGTATCGCTATTTTCATCACACCGCGCACTATTACACTAGTTACTGTGCCACTAAGGAATCAGTTCCTGATCTTGCGGCGCTGCAGTTCTACCTTTCTTCACATCCCCAGACTGAGTATTATCTGCTGACTCAGGAGCCGGGATGGAGGGATCTTCAGATGAAGTTCAATCCCAAATTGGTGCGACACAGTGGGAACCTCTACCTTGCGCAAATCATGGCCGGGCGAAAGAACAGGTAATGAACGAGAGTGGATCACGTGCTACCGTTTGGCGGTTGGTTGCTCGGACATTCGCGGCTCGGCTAATATGAGGTTTTTTGACGAGGAAAGATGCCCCTGCAACTTCATAACACGTTAACCCAGCGGGTAGAAAGGCTGAAACCTCTCGTCCCTGGCAAGATCGGTATGTATGCATGTGGTCCGACGGTCTATAATTATGTCCACATCGGGAACTTCCGCACTTTCGTGTTTCAGGACCTCTTGAGGCGTTACCTTCGGTACAAGGGATTTGAGCTGACGCACGTGATGAATATCACCGATGTGGAGGACAAAATCATCGCAAGTGCTCGGGTAGAAGGAGTGTCTATTCATGAGTATACCGGCCGCTACACAGAAGCTTTTATGGAGGATTTGGAGAAATTCCGAATTCAGAAACCGGAAATCATGCCTAGGGCAACAGAGCACATCAACGTGATGGTTGATCTAATCCGTAAGCTCAATGACCAAGGTTATACCTATCAGAGCGAGGGTTCGACCTACTATGACATAAGTCGTTTTCCCGAATACGGGAAACTGTCCGGTTTGGACCTATCGGAAACACAGTTGAATGGACGGATCGATGCTGACGAATATAGCAAAGAGAATCCTCGAGATTTCGTGTTGTGGAAAGCAAAGAAACCCGGCGAGGCCTATTGGCAAACCCCTCTCGGACCAGGGCGACCAGGGTGGCATATTGAGTGCTCGGCCATGAGCATGAAATACTTGGGAGAGACTTTCGATATCCATTGTGGAGGTGTTGATCTGGTTTTCCCACACCATGAAAACGAAATTGCCCAAAGTGAAGCTGCCATGGGAAAACCCTTTGTCCGTCATTGGATTCACAGCGCGCACTTAGTCGTCGACGGAGAAAAGATGGCAAAGTCTAAAGGGAATTTTTACACTCCTCGGGATCTACTCGGGCGAGGTTACTATCCAACAGCGATTCGGTATCTTCTGCAATCTGTACACTACCGGAAGCAGCTGAATTTTAGCCTGGAAGGTATCAAGCAGGCCCAAGCGGCGGTCCAACGCGTGAACGATTTCCTTCGGAGGCTGCACGACGTACCTGCTCATCGATTGGCGAATCCAGAATTGGCCGCCAGGACAAACAAGGCTAGAGATGATTTTGAGTCATCAATGGACGATGATTTGAACACTTCAGCGGCATTGGCTGTAATTTTCGAGCTTATTAAGGCCACCAATCCATTACTTGATCGAGGAGAGGTGGGAAGCGTAAATCGAGATGCGCTTTTGGGGTTGTTTGCCGATATCAATCAAGTTTTCGCCGTCTTTGGTTCTGAAGATAACAAGCGGATCGATGAAGACATCCTTCGCTTGATTGATGAGCGCGCTTTAGCTCGGCGTAATCGGGAATATCAGCGGGCCGACGAGATTCGCGATTTATTGGTTAGTCGAGGAATCATCCTGGAGGATACAAAGGACGGCATAAGATGGAGAAAGGTCGACTAGAAGTCACAGCGGAGCAGGTGCATGGGATTATTGCCCGATACATGCTGATCGAAGGATTTGACGTTGTTGTCGATTTTGAAAAAAGTCACGATGTTTACCTTTATGATGCCAAGAGGGATGAATTGTTTCTTGACTTCGTCTCGTTTTTTGCTACCTGTCCCTTGGGTTTTAACCATCCTCGGATGGCCTCTCGAGAGGTGCGAGAAGAGTTGGGGAAGGGAGCTATTCACAAGCCTTCGAATTCCGATCTCTACTCGAGGGAGATGGTGGAATTTGTAAGGACTTTTTCCCGTTTGGCTAGGCCCGATTTCATGAAGCACATGTTCCTCATCGAAAGTGGAGCTCTGGCTGTGGAAAATGCGCTCAAGGCCGCTTTCGATTGGAAAGTTCGTAAGAACCTGGCTAGAGGAAGGGAGGAAAAAGGCTCCAAGGTTATTCACTTTTGTGAAGCCTTCCATGGACGATCAGGTTATACCTTATCCCTAACGAACACGACGGACTCTCGCAAAACTCAGTTTTTCCCAAAGTTTGATTGGCCTCGAGTGGTTAATCCCAAGTGTAGCTTCCCATCGAGTCAGGAAAATGTTAGGCGGGTCAAGGAGTGCGAGCAGGAATCACTGGCCCAGATTCAGGCAGCCATTGAAGCAGACCCAGACGATGTCGCCTGTTTGATCTTGGAACCCATCCAGGGAGAGGGTGGGGACAACCATTTCCGCCCTGAGTCCCATACCCAACTTCGCCAGATATGCAATGAATACGAAGTGTTGCTCATTTATGACGAAGTGCAGACAGGCTTTGGAGCTACAGGGCGCATGTGGGCGTATGAATATTTCGCCCAGCCAGACCTCCTGGCTTTTGGAAAAAAATCTCAGGTCTGCGGGGTGCTCAGCAGCGGACGGATTGATAAGGTCAGGGAAAATGTTTTCCGCCTGCCGGGGCGCCTAAACTCCACCTGGGGTGGAAATCTGATCGACATGATTCGCTGCAAGATGTATCTGAGGAATTGGGTGTCCACTTGACTCAGGTGACCCCAAGATGTAGTATGTGCCTTCGTGGAGGATTATCCACGCGACCTGCTCGAGTTCGAGGTACGCTTCGCCAGCGAAGAGGCCTGTCGCGACTATCTGTCCGCGTTGCGCTGGCCGGAGGGTTTCCGCTGTCCGGGATGCGGGCATGAGCGGGCTTGGCCGATGCGCAAAGTGTGGTTCGAATGCGCTCGCTGCGGGCGGCAGACGTCGGTGACCTCGGGCACGATCTTCCAAGACACACGTAAGCCGCTGCGGCTGTGGTTCCGGGCGATCTGGCACGTCACTTCGCAAAAGAACGGGGTCAGCGCGCTGGGTCTGCAGCGCGTTCTCGGGTTGGGCAGCTATCAAACTGCGTGGACCTGGATGCACAAGCTGCGGCGAGCGATGGTGCGTCCGGGGCGAGAGCGATTGGCGGGCGTAGTCGAGGTCGATGAGACCTATTGGGGCGCTGAGGAAGAGGGTGTGAGCGGCCGGCAGAACGAGCGTAAAGCATTTATTTCAGTAGCCGCGGAAGAGATAGGCCGCGGGCTAGGACGGATCCGCATGCAGCGCTTGCGGAACGCATCGGCGGCCAGTTTGATGCCCTTCGTGGAGGAGTCGGTCGAGCCGGGAAGCTTGGTGCACACCGACGGCTGGCTGGGCTACGAGCCGCTGGAGAAGAAGGGCTACCAGCATCGCATCGTCTTTCTGTCGGGCCGCCGCAAGCAGGCCTCGGAATTATTGCCGAGGGTGCACCAAGCGATCTCGTTGCTCAAGCGCTGGCTGCTGGGCACGCACCAAGGCGCGGTTAGCCACGAGCATCTGGACTACTACCTCGACGAGTTTGTGTTCCGCTTCAACCGGCGCAACTCACGCAGCCGGGGAAAACTCTTCTACCGCCTTGTGCAGCAGGCAGTCGCCGTGGACCCAACGCCGTATCGATCGATCGTCGCCGACTGGGACGCCGAGGCCCCGTGAGCCCAACCACAAGATGTTGGGGTTACCTGAGTCCAGTGGATACCCCATTCTGAGGATTTACGAGGAAGATAATGTGTTAGAGCACTGTCGGCGCATGGGGGACTACCTTTTGGTGGGTTTGCAGGGACTAGCCCTAGAATTTCCCTTCAAACTCTCCAATCCACGTGGGCGGGGCCTGTTTTGTGCTTTCGACCTTCCTCATGCTGGGTTTCGCCGGCTCTTTCTCAAGAGATTATTCGAGCGCAGACTACTCATTCTCCCCTGTGGAGAACGCTCTATTCGTTTCCGCACCGCCCTCAATATTCCGCAGAGTGATCTGGAAAAGGGGATCCGGATAATTGGGGAGGTTTTGGAAGAAATGTAGTTTTGATCCCATTTACGAAACACAGCGCCAGAGACGATATCGGTGTCTTGTTTTTCCACAGCGATAATGTCAAGGGGAGGGGTCGCATCGGAGAGTTTATAGCTCGGGAGAAACTCTCCGCCGGGATGCGCTCAATGCCGCTTCCGAGAGCAGTTGACACTGTTCTCGGGTTGGAAATGGGTAGGAGAAGGCCGCGTATTCACCTCGACGAAAAGCAAGTACAATTTATCGAAAGCGATCAAGTCAGTCTTGCCTGTTCGACTGTGCCAGTTTCGGGCCACTATACCCCAGCCAATTTTGTGGATATGTCTCAGCGTTACCCATATCCCCAGTGCCCTAACGTCTTTCTGTTCCAGGAAAAGAGAGGTCCCCTAGACTAGCATATCCGGTCTGATATGCTTCACCTCAATTCTGCCGAGACAAGGCCAGCGGACGGTTTCTCGCTATAGCTGGCCCGTGAACTCACATTCCTCAGATCTGTGGCGCCACGACAATACTGGCCATGGAAGTGAGAAACATTCTTGTAGGGGGGTGACCGATGTGTTAGCCAGCCCGAAGCGCGAGCTGGGGGTTCAGGGAAAACAGGGAGCTCTCGCTTATGCTTCGGACTGCAATGACCAGAAAAACACTTTCTCTATACAGAGGTCTTAGCTTAGCTTTCCAGCTGTATCGCCGGCCTTTTGCTCTGTCGGTCTCCTCGATCTGAAATGATGAGTGCGCCTGCGGACCCCAGGCGCAAAAGTCTACCAGTATGACTCCCGCCCGGATGGCCCGATGCGAACAAGGCGGAGGAGAAAACATGAAAGTCTGACTTCTTGAGGCCCTTGCTTTCTCGATTTTGTATCCTGCGAATGCACATTCTTGCTTGGAGGCTTTGTACTCCGTTCAATTTCTACTTTTTCCCCGTCGCGATGCAGTACGGATTAAGTATCTCTACTCTCGCATGTTAGTCTTTAAAAAGCCTGAGAATCAACGAAGTGACAACCTCAGCCAGCACTGGACGCCGGATCAGGGAGCTTGACTCCAGACTGGCTCTCTCGGTATGGTTACGCACCCAATTCGGGACACACCGTTTTTAAAAAAAGGGGAAATGGTACCAGCAAAATGGACTATGTATATTTAGGAAAATCGGGACTCCAGGTATCGCCGGTCTGCCTAGGCACGCTGACCTTTGGCCGCGAGGCGGACGAAGCAACATCTTTTGTGATGATGGACTATTTTGCTGAGGAGGGTTTTAATTTCATCGACACCGCTGACGTTTATTCAACAGGGGTCTCCGAAACGATTGTGGGCCGGTGGATGAAAGAGAGGCGAAACCGCAGCAAGATTATACTGGCGACGAAGGTATATGGCAGGATGGACCCAGGACCGAACGAAGCCGGCCTCTCTCGCATTCATATCCAGATGGCCGTCGAAAAGAGCCTGCGAAGGCTCCAGACGGAGGTCATCGATCTCTACCAGATTCATCGGTGGGATCCTCAGGTTCCTCCCCAGGAGACACTCGAAGTACTCCATGATCTCAGGCGCCAGGGAAAGCTACGATACATTGGCCGCTCCAATCTGAGCGGCTGGCAGCTTGCCCAGTGTCTCTCTATATCGGACGTGCACCAATACAGCCGGTTTGTGAGCATCCAGCCGCTCTACAATGCTCTCAATCGAGGGATCGAACTGGAAATTCTGCCCCTGTGCTCAGATCAAGGTCTGGGGATCATTCCCTACAATCCCCTCGCGGGAGGGGTGCTCACTGGGAAATACAAGCGCAACATAAAACTTCCGGAGGGTTCGCGTCTAGATGTCTTTCAACCCTATCGGGATCGATATCTGACCGAGTCGACGTTGGATATCGTGGATAGATTTCTCGAGGCAGCTAAAAAGATTAGGTGTAACGCCTGCTCAGCTTGCATTGGCCTGGGTCATGGGTGAGACGCGGGTCACCGCACCTATTCTGGGAGCACGCAATCTGCAGCAGTTGCAGGATAGTTTGAAAGGTGTGAAGCTCCGACTAACCCCCGAGCAGCGCGCTAGGATCCCGACCGTTGCTCCGCGGCGGTGGGTTGGTAAAAGATCCCGTATACGATCGATCCTGACGGGTGACGATAAGGTAACGCAGGCAGCCAATTGCACCCAAGGTTTTGATTGGCGGCTCCCGGAGTTTCATCGACTGTGTCGAAAGGTAACGCAGGGAGAATACAGCCCGTACTCTAGATGCACCCACAGTTGGAGATGTTGGCAGGGATGAGAGCGGTTACAGCGACAAGTGGCACAAGAACGGGGGAACTGGAGCGGGAAACGGGATTTGAACCCGCGACTTCAACCTTGGCAAGGTTGCACTCTACCACTGAGTTATTCCCGCTCTTCCAAGCGCATGGTAGGATGGAAGGGGTAAATTTGTCAACTTGGCCAATCTCTAAGAAGCACGATTTACGGCTTATTTTCTTTTGCGAGTGATCGAAGGATGGAAGGGTTGGATTATGGTAGGACTTGAGCGCATTTCATCTATCGATGGGGGCAAAGGGTCATAGCAGAGAAGTATCGATGAGAATTAAAGCAGCACTCACTCGGCAGGTTGACCGGTTGACCATTGAAGAAATTGAGCTCGATCCGCCAAAAAGTGATGAGATTCTGGTCCGAGTAAAGGCTGCAGGGGTGTGCCATTCAGATTTACACACCTATCGGGGTGAGCTGCGAGCTAGTCCCCCTCTTGTCCTTGGCCATGAAGGAGCCGGGATAGTGGAATCCATCGGCAGAGGCGTGACTCGTGTTAGGCCGGGGGACAAGATTTTCGTCAACTGGCTGCCAGCTTGTGAATCTTGCATCACTTGCCTTAAGGGGCGGCACAATCTGTGCGAACGTTTTTCGACTACTACCTTCAAGGGTTGCATGTTCGATGGTACCAGCCGTCTGAAAACGCTCGATGGGCTTGAGCTCAAGCATATGCTCGGCGCGGCGACGATGGCCGAGTACATCGTGATCAATGAATGCAGCGCCATGCCCTTTCCTGAGGATGTTCCCTTCGAAATCGCTGCCATTATAGGCTGTGCTGTGGCTACCGGAGTTGGTGCCGTGTTGAACACAGCTCACGCCAGGGCGGGTCAATCAGCAGCCGTCATCGGCTGTGGTGGTATCGGTCTTAGTGCAGTGCAGGGTTGCAAGTTGGCTGGCTGTCACCCTATTGTTGCCTTGGACTTGGTGGACAGCAAGCTGGCCTTTGCTGATCGGCTCGGAGCGACGGACACGATTAATACTAGGAAGATGGATGCTGTTGCGGCTCTGGTCTCTCTGACAAGTGGAGGGCCCGAATACGTATTCGACAGTGTGGGCTCAAAAGCGACTATCCCGCAAGCTCTCCAGAGCGTTAGACCAGGGGGAACCGCTGTGATTATCGGCCTACACGCTGCTAAGATAGAGGTTCCGATCTCACCGGCCACGCTCGTCTTGCAAAATAAGAGCCTGGTTGGGTCCTTCGTCGGTTCGATACGGCCAAGGCTTGATTTGCCCCTATTGGTTGAGCTCTATCGCTCCGGCAGACTACAGCTTGACGATCTCATCACCGAACGCTACCGGCTTGAAGAACTTCCTCAAGCTTTTGCCGACATGGAAGAGGGAAGGGTTGCTCGTGGCGTCATCGTCTTCGATTGCTGATTGTTATTGGTTTTCATTGATCCACTTCGGACTTACGGGCCAGGGATGTCCAATCAGAGCTGTGTCCATTGGGAAAAGTTTTGCATTGCGGGCAACTGCAATGAAGGGCATAAGAGAGTTTTCCTGATGCGGCGCATGATAGCTGTATTCTTGGTCAGCGTTGCATTGGTAGGAATGCGAGGCTTATCATCCTTTGCCGAGTCAGCAGCGTCAGGAAAAGGATATGTCCAGCGCTCGCGGGGCACTGTGACGTTCAACAAAGACGTCGCTTCCATCATGTTTGAGAAGTGCGCCGTCTGCCATCGTCCAGGCCAAGTGACGCCATTTACTCTGCTCAGCTACCAGAGTGTCAAGAAGCGGGCCAATCAAATTGCAGTGGTGACAGCGAATCGCTATATGCCTCCCTGGTTGCCGGAAGAAGGGACAAGTGAGTTTATTGGTGAGCGTAGACTCAGCCTGGATCAGATTGGAGTCATCGGGCAGTGGGTGGCAGAAGGGGCTGTGGAGGGGGATCCTGCAGATCTACCTTTGACACCGAGATGGGAGAACGATTGGCAACATGGTAAACCAGACTTGTTAGTCAAAATGAATCGGCGTTATACCCTTGGGCCAGCAGGCAAGGATGTGTTTCGCAATTTTGTGATTCCCGCTCCTGTTCCGGTTACACGTTACGTGAAAGCGTTGGAGTTTCGTACCGATAATGCCAAGATTGTTCACCATGCGGTAATACTGATTGATCCAACACGCTCATCACGGAACCTGGATGATCTTGATCCGGAAGTGGGCTATGACGGGATGGACGTGGGTCAGGCGAAAAGTCCTAGCGGTCAGTTCCTTGGTTGGACCCCCGGCAAGGGGTTTCTGGGAAGCGAAAGCATGCCGTGGCGGCTGGAAAAAGGCACTGATCTTGTCGTTCAATTACACATGATACCCACGGGCAAACCGGAGACAATTCAATTTAGTATCGGAGTCTACTTTTCTGAACGGCCGGCCACGCGTACCCCTTTGATGATCCGAATTGGCTCCATGCTTCTCGACATTCCCGCTGGAGAGAAGAACTACATGAATAGGGATGAATATGTGCTACCCGTAGACGTGGAAGTGCTGGGTGTGTATCCGCACGCCCACTACTTGGCCAGGGAGATGAAGGGGTTGGCATTGCTTCCCGATGGGACAACTCAATGGCTCATCCGCATTAATGAGTGGGATTTTAATTGGCAGGATGAGTATCGTTATGTTCAGCCGATATCTCTACCCAGGGGCACAACCTTGGTGATGGAATATACTCACGACAACTCGTCTCACAACGTACGCAATCCACACGACCCACCCAGGAGGGTCGTGTATGGCCCAAACACGGCAGATGAAATGGGTGACCTGTGGCTTCAAGTTCTGCCGCGCCAGAGGGAGGACCTGGCCGTTTTTGAAGAAGACTTCATGCGCAGAGAACGCGAAGCCAATATCGTGGCCTACCGGAAAATGCTTCAAGATGACCCGCAGGATCCTGAGAAGCAGAATGCTCTGGCAGTGCGCTATCAGGTGTCTGGCAGGCTAGAGGAAGCGATCTTCCATTTCCGGGAGGCAATCCGTCTCAACCCGACCTTTGTAGAAAGTTATTATAACCTAGCCATTGTTCTCCAAACCCAGGGCAAGCTGGATGAGGCGATTCATCACTATCGCCAGGCATTGAAGGTGAAGCCGAAATATGCCATTGCGCACAATAACCTGGCTGTTGTTCTCCAAATCCAGGGCAAGCTGGATGAGGCGATTCATCACTATCGCCAGGTCGCGAAGATTACCCCTGGCGAGGCCGAAGCCTACTATAACTTGGGAATCGCCTTTAGACTAAAGGGCGAGTTGGAGCAGGCAGTGAGTCACTATCGTCAAGCATTGCAGGTTAGGCCCGAGCATGTTTTTGCTCACGTCAATTTGGGTGAAGCCCTCGCGGCTCAGGGCAAGCTGGATGAGGCTGCTGACCAATATACGGAGGCGTTGCGGATTGCTCCCGATGATGCCAAAGCACATTCCAACGCCGGGTTAGTCTTGACGAGGATGGGCCAACTGGATGGCGCACTGAAACATTTTCGAGAAGTGGCTCGTCTCAAGCCCAGCTGGCCCTCCCCGTGGGCCAAAATAGCCTGGATCCTGACTACACACCCCGACGCTACTGTTAGGGCGCCGGACCAGGCAGTGCAATTCGCCGAGCAGGCAGTCGTATTGAGTGGGAACAGCGACCCGGAAGTCTTGTACACGCTGGCGATGACCTATGCGGGAGCAGGTCGGTTTGATCGGGCTGTAAAAATCGCCGAGTCAGCCTACGAGTTAGCCCGTGTTACCCAGGCAGACGAGCTTGCCCAGCGCATTGTTCAAGGCCTGGAACTCTACAAACAGGGGAGAGTCGGTGGGCAATCCGCAGTGGAGGACAGAGAGTAGCTGCTTCCTTAACTTAAACTCCCGCATCGAGCCGTAGTGAGAGTTGGATAATTTCGGTGAAAGAGCTAAAAGTGTGAGAAATGTGGTTAGTGTTCCTGAGACTTCGCGAGTTCCTGGTAATAGGGACACAAGTCAGCCAGGGTACATTGGTGGCACCTTGGCTTGCGAGCAAGGCAGACTTGTCGTCCATGGTGAATTAGTCGGTGAGAAAAATCGATCCATTCGCTTTGAGGAATCTGGTCTATCAAGTTTTGCTCAATCTTGTTGGGGTCCTTCTCCTGACTGAGACCTAGTCGGCGTGACAAGCGGCTGACATGAGTATCTACTACGATTCCAGCGGGGAGTCCAAAAGCGGTTCCCAGTACCACGTTGGCTGTTTTCCGCGCGACTCCGGGCAGCTTCAGGAGGTCGTCCATCATGCATGGAGTCTTTCCGCCGAAGTTGTTAACCAGGGTCTGGGATGCACCGATCAAATATTTTGTCTTACTTCTAAAAAATCCTGTACTGTGGATTAGTTCTTGTAGCTCCGTTTCATCGGCTTGAGCCATGGACTGTGGACTTGGATGACGCTTAAAAAGGTGAGGGGTAACTAGATTCACGCGTGTGTCCGTGCACTGAGCCGAGAGAATGGTTGCTACCAGTAACTGGTAAGGATTTTTGTGGTGAAGAGCACAGTTAGCCTCTGGGTATGCTTGAGCTAAACGATGAATGACTTCAGCGACTCGGTGTTGCTCTTTGTTCTGCCAGAGTGATGCGCTATCCACGGGATACTAAGCTAAAGCTTCTTCTGCGTCAGGTAGCGGCGATTGTGGATCGTCGCGCCAATCCCTCTTCGGCCCCGCGAGAAGCCGAACACAAGCCAGGAAACGGCAAATCCTAGTAGTGAGCCTGCTGCCACAGAAAGAGGGGAGAAGGCTTGGCGCGCGGAGTCAAGTATGCCGGCCGGGGCAACCATGAATTCCTGAGAGTCAATGCGGATCCGCTGTCCGTTCTGGTCAATGAGGTGGGCGTTGAGCAATACGGTCTCCGGCTGCGAGATCTTCCCCTTGCACAACCAGGGCCACTCAACCTTTTCTCGGGGTCGAACTGCCTGGATCGATTCCACCGCCTCCCCTCCGTCCGACTCGGGCATCAGGATAAAGGTCAAATTATTAGCCTGCCAATCGGTTTCAACACGAATCACCTCTCCAAGGGCTTCATATAGTTTCCGTTCTTCTTCAGTGAACTGAACTGTGTCAGGTGAGTCCGCACTGAATCCGACAAGGTAAACGTGACCCGGAGACCGCGGGATTTGAACTTCAAAAGTGCCAACCTTTTGGCCTAAGAGAAACAGGTCGGCACTCCGAAGACCATCTGTTTCATTCCTGTTTCTCTGTAGCCGCAGGGCAGCTGACAGGGAAGAAGCAGTTTCCAAAATCTCCGAATGCTTTTTGAGCTTTAAATAGTTTGCCTGGAGGCTGTCTTGGTCTGAGGTAAGAGCTCGAATGTTCTTCTCCAGCTTTACTTTCCCTGCCAGGGTGCGTCTTAAATCAGTCGACAACTTCTGGTTGCTCGCGGCTACATTCTCGATCTGTTTCCCGAGCGTGGCTAGTTTTACAGACTGAAGATTTCGCTCTTCCTGCAGTGAGACGATGCTCGTGGAAAGGCCTTCAATCCTCTTACCCAAGCTCACGGTGGAGGCACTCTTCATATTCAAGCTTTCCATCAGCTCCTGAATCTGCCGTTCGTATTCTAGATTTGTCTCCTCAAGTCGGTCCACTTGACGCTGCAGCATCCGAGCCCGCTCGGAGAGCTCTTGGCGGTGCTTTTGGAATACTGCCGAGGTTTGTCTAAGCCGGTGCAATTTCTTACCCGCGGAGGAAGCTTCAATTCCGAGGTTTTCTCTTGCTTTAATTTCCCTTCGCAGACGGTCTTTGACCTGCAACAGTTGGGTTTGCGTTGTCCGAGCCTCTTTTTTAGCGGCTTGATATTTGGGGTTTTTCTCTAAAATAGATTTGGTGACGAACTCATCCGAAGTCCCAGCAAGGGTCGCCAGTTGACGGATCAACTGGTCGATTTGGGAGTGAACAAACTCCTCCTTACTGGCTTCAATATCTGCGTAAGAGAGCCCTTCGACAAAGGTTCCTTTCAAGGTAGTATCGAAAGATTCCTTCTGGGTGAAGTTTTCCTCAATCGACCTTGGGAACTGAAATATTAACTCATTTTCTCGAGATAAATCGATGGAAGCGATTTTAAAGCGGATCTGGTCATCCTTAAAGCTAACATCGGTGATTCGCACCTGTTCTCCGACGTTAAAAGAGAGACGGTTTGCGAAGTTGCTCGGTTTTAACTTAGGGCCCTGATCACTCACGTAGATGATCTGCCGATGACCGCGGGCGGGAATTCTCAAGAACATGGCCTTGTTTTCGTACTGTTGTACGTATCTTGCAGCTAATTCCTTGGGTACACCAGCACTGAGCCACATGCAGAGGCTCAGAAGCAAAAGCCAGAACTGGGCCAGATGACCCTTTCCAGAACTCATCTTCACCGCGCTACCCTTCTTTCGTTAAGGGAGAATTTTAGCATACCTGGTGGTTTTCCATGGCTTTGAAGTTGTGAGGAGTCCTGACGTTCTAGCTAGCGTCGCTCCCTCCCCCGTCTTGATCGGCTATACTGTTCGGTCTGTACCATGGACAAAACGCTGATCATCAACGAGATTTTCTTTAGCATTCAAGGCGAGTCTACCTATGCCGGAGTCCCTTGTGCTTTTGTCCGATTGGCCAATTGTAACCTGCGTTGTAGCTACTGTGACACGGAGTATGCTTTCTACGAAGGGAGAAGGTGGTCATTGAATGAAATCGTCAAAAAGGTTAACGGGTACCCCACGAATCTTGTCGAAATTACCGGGGGAGAGCCTCTTTTGCAGAAGGCGGTTCACCCTTTGATCAAAGAACTGCTCGAGGAAGAAAAAACTGTATTGGTTGAAACGGGAGGCAGCCTAGATATTGGGCCTGTTGATCCTCGGGCCATCCTTATTTACGACATCAAATGCCCGGGTAGCGGTATGGTGGACAAGGTCCGATGGGAAAACTTAGGATGTTTGAGAGCTCACGATGAGATAAAGTTCGTGGTTGGATCCCGTCAGGACTATGAGTGGGCGAGAAGCTGGATTCACAAGCTGGCCTTGGATCGACAACATACGATTCTCTTTTCCCCCGTTTGGGGGAAGCTTTACCCTCGAGAACTAGCTGATTGGATTCTCGAGGACGGGTTATCGGTTCGAGTACAGGTTCAATTACATAAGATTTTGTGGGGACCTGATGTTCGGGGGGTGTGAAATTAGTTTCTTGTTCTGCCGCAAGGCTTCGTAAAGGACAATTGCTACCGCACTGGCCAGATTCAAGCTACGGACCCGAGGGTGAAACATTGGAATCGCCCAGAACTGGTGGGGATACTTGTCGAAGAGCCAAGGGGGGAGCCCTTGTGTTTCGCTGCCGAAAATGAGGAAATCCCCGTCTTGAAAGGACGCCTGCACATAGGACTGCCGGGCTGCCTTAGAAAAGAAGAACAGTCGAGACTCGGGTACTTTTGACAGGAAATCGTCCAGGTAAGCATGGTGACGTAGCTGGACGTAGTCCCAATAATCGAGACCTGCACGCTGCAGCTGGCGGTTGGTTATGCGAAAGCCGAGTTTTCCCACAAGGTGGAGTGGGATCCTAGTAGCGGCACATAATCGGGCCACATTCCCTGTATTGGGTGGAATCTGAGGTTCGATCAGCACTACATTCATCTTCAAGAAAAGTGAGATCCATGCACCTTCGAGGACTGCTCAAGATTCCTGCCAAACCAGTTTCCCAAAAGAATTTTTGACTTGCCTCTCATTCGGACTTTTCCCTGTGGAAAGGTTTGATCACTTCAGCGATCCGATTCTCTAAAATCAGCCCCGGATGAAAGTTTTCCAGTCTGAGATCGTTCACTGAAAACCCCTTCAGTGCATTTCTGGGAACTAGGCCGACGATTTCACTGCTCGCCACCCTGATTTCGAATTCGCGGGCTAGTGTGCAAACCGTTCGGAAGGCCTTCCACAGCGAACTGCGACGGTAATCGGTCAAGTTCATCGAAACCTGAGCCTGATTTCTACTGGTGATCAAAAAACCCAACGCCTGGACGGCCGGCAGCCCGCCGTTGCTCTCCCGGACACGCCTTGCAATCTTCTGTGCGGCTACCGCGTCAGGACTGTCTAAATATACGTTAAAGGCAATCAGAGGACCACGTACCCCGATTGTGGTCGCGCCGGTCGAGGGGTGAAGTCGATGGGGGCCTAAGTCGGGTTGCCTTGAGGGATTGGTCTCAATTTCGTGCAGGAGCTTTTTGAGTCCACCTCTGCGGATAGCTGCCAGGTTCTGACGTTCAGGTCGCATGGCAGCAGCGCCGTATAAATAAACGGGTATGTCGAGCTCCTGGGCCACCTTTCCAGCCAGTTGGCGGGCAATCTGAACACAGGTGGGCATCGAGACTCCGGTAATTGGAACAAAAGGAACAACGTCGGCGGCTCCGATTCGGGGGTGGGCTCCTTCGTGAACCCTTAAGTCGATGAGCTGTACCGCTGTCTTTATGGCTAGAAAGGCGGAGCGATCAATCGATCGAGGGGTCCCAATGAATGAAAAGACTGTTCGATGATGGTCCGGGTCCGAATCATATCCAAGCAGGTAGCTTGAGCTCGATTTCTGCAATACAGTGGCTATAGCGCGAAGCTTTCCCTCATCCCGACCCTCGCTGATGTTCATAATGCATTCAATGATTTGCTTCACTGGAGCACCACCAAAGTTGTGTTTTAGGCTTCAATTTATAGCACATTCACGTTAGATTATGGCAAGTTCTCTCTTCGGGGGGACCAGGCCGCAGGGAAGGCTAGATCTCTTTTAATTCGTTCGGTATCCGCTCAGTATTTTGGTGGTATTTTGAGCGGCCATGGGCACTCTTTCTGTTTGAAAGAACTGGTTTAGTCGTCGTAAAACCCTGTCCTCAATTTGAACCAGAAGGGGATCCTTTGTTTTGCCAATGCACACAAATCGTAGCCGCACAAAAGATCTCTCTTTTACAAACATTTTCTACCCAGGACAACAGAAGCTGGGAACACTGGAAGATCAGCTAATCGGTTGTGAGCAGAAAACTCTTCCCCTGTGGGCGATCAAGCCGTCGACTGGGGTTGGCATCGAGCCAGTAGATCTCGACGGTCAGTACTGGGTGCCCGCATTTTAAGGTCAGGCGCTGAGGGCATGAGGTTCCATAATAACGACATCAGTCCAAAGTTTTTCCAGCTGAAAAAAATCACGTTTTTTGATGGAAAAAATGTGCACCACGAATTCTAAACAGTCGATTAGGATCCATTGCCCTTCCTTATAGCCTTCGATGTGGTTGGGGAAGAGTTGAATCTGTGTTTTCAGGGCCTCCAAAATCGCATCGCAAATGGCCTGGTTCTGTTTCTTGTTTAAACCCTGACAAATCACGAAGAAGTCGGTAAAGGAAGATATCTTAGATACATCGAGGATGACCAGCCTGTTTCCCTTTTTAGCATCGATTGCCTTGCAGACTGTCTTAAGAACCGCTTTTATTTCCGTCGTATAATTCATATTTTTTAACATACTTTAGAACAGCCGGAGATAAAATGTTTGTGGGTGGACACCGGCCATCCGAAAATATTTTTCTGATGGTTGTGGAACTAACGGCAGGGGCATTCAGCCTGGCTAGGTGGGAGCGACCGGGCAGGATAGCAGGTTTTTCTCCTTTGCGGAACAGTCGAATTCTATGTTTCAAAGCCTGAGTGATCTGAAGCTCCTCGAGCTTGATCCTAGCCCCGGGTCTTTGGACAAAGATAAAGGTATAATTTGTAAGGAGTGTAGAATAGGCGGCCCAAGTTTGAATCTCTCTCAGAGAGTCTGTTCCGGCCACAAAACAGTACACATGATTGGGGAAGTGGGTCGAGAAATAGCGGAGCGTGTCAATCGTATAGCAGGGGTCGGAATGTTCAAGTTCCCACTGTGAAGCAAACAGACCTTCTTCTGTCAAAACCTCAAGAGCCACCATGGCATAGCGGTGGTAAGCGCTGCTGATCTGATGGCTCTGTTTGTGCGGGGGCTTCTTGGAGACCATGAATAACACACGGTCTAACCCAAATGCCTCAAGAATTCTTCTTGCAACGAAGGTGTGCCCCCGATGGACTGGATCGAAAGTCCCACCTAAAATGCCAATTTTCATGGCAGCTGGACCCTTAAATGCTTTGCCATAGCTTCTTTTAGCTCGCTGATTCCAACTCCTGTCAGGGCAGAAATCAGGTAAAAAGGTAGGCCTGAGCGGGAGCAATGAATGCGTAGCCGTTTGAGTTTTTCAGAGTTGGCCAAGTCGATTTTAGAGGCTGCAATAATCCGAGGTTTTTGAATCAGGCGGGAGTGATAGAGCCTGAGTTCTTTTTCGACGCTCTTGAGGACATGAACTGGGTCCGGGCCGCCAAGGTCACTGATGTCCACCACATGGACCAGCAAACGAGTCCGTTCCACGTGGCGAAGAAAACGATCCCCCAACCCACTTCCTTGGTGAGCCCCCTCAATCATTCCCGGAATGTCGGCTGCGATGAAACTGCGGTAGCTTCCACAGCAGACAACTCCTAGATGGGGAGTCAATGTGGTAAAGGGATATTCGGCGATCCTCGGTTTCGCGTCTGAGAGAACCGATATTAGAGTGGACTTACCCGCATTGGGATAGCCGATTAAGCCAACATCAGCGAGAATTTTAAGTTCAAGACAAAAGATCCGTTCCTGCCCTGGTTTCCCTTTTTCAATTTTTCGCGGGGCTCGATTAGAAGGTGTAGCAAAGGTGGCGTTCCCACGCCCTCCGCGGCCCCCTTGAGCGGCTAGGACCATTTGCTGGGGAGCGTTTAAATCAAAGAGAATCCGGCCACTTTCTCCGTCACAAATCTGGGTGCCGACAGGAACTTCAATAATCAGATCAACTCCGCTCTTACCCTGACAATGATTTCCCGATCCATGCCCCCCTCTCTGGGCGGTGATCTGTCGCCAATACTTGAGGGAGAGGAGGGTGTTGAGATCAGGGTTGCTATGGAAGTAGATGTTCCCACCTCTACCCCCATTACCTCCACTTGGGCCTCCCTTTGGAACAAACTTTTCTCGCCGGAAGGCAAGACAACCATCTCCACCGTCTCCCGCTTTAACCTGGATTTTTACATGATCGATAAACATTCTTACAGCAGGCCACCTCAGTCAACGAAACTAAGATGTCTACCTGAAGGTTATCCGGGAACTGACCTAATTGTAGTGATTTTAAGCGATGACGTGAACGAAGCGTCCTTTTCGACCACTATTCTGGAACTTGACCGTACCGTCTCTCACAGCAAACAGTGTGTCATCGGAACCCCTGCCTACGTTGGTACCTGCTTTTAAAGGTGTCCCTCGCTGCCGCACCAAAATTGATCCCCCAGTAACAAACTGCCCGTCAAATCGCTTGACTCCCAAGCGCTTGGAGTGGCTATCCCGCCCGTTCTTAGAGCTACCCAGGCCTTTCTTGTGTGCCATAGTTGCTACCTAACTGCTCTTTTTTTGACCAGAGGGCCTTTTTGTGCTGCCTTCTTTCTTAGCCGATTCCTGTGAGGCTTCTATGGCTTTGGAAGTTTTTCTCGACGGTCGTTTTCCCGAAACCGTCTTCCGCGAGGAAAGATCCTTCGAGCCAGAAGCAACTTTCTGTTTCCGGGCCTCGCCTACTGTTGTGGCGGGGCTTTTTTTACTGACTCTTGCTGTTTTCTGATTCTTCTGGGCGGCAGGCTTTTTTGCGCCAGGGAGTTGAATTTCATCGATGAGTACTCTAGTGAACAGTTGGCGGTGACCCTGTTTTCTTCGGTACATTTTACGGCGCTTAAATTTGAGAACCAGTATTTTGTCACCTTTTCCCTGCTCCAGCACGGTTCCTAGAACCCGTGCCCCGGAAAGCGAAGCTGTGCTTGGTACATCACTGACGAACAAGACGTTGTCAAAACTTACCTGATCACCGACGCCCAGGGCCAACCTTTCGATCTGAATTTTCTCGCCAGGGCTAACTCGGTATTGCTTTCCGCCGCTTCCAATCACTGCGTACAAACCAGATGCTCCTCTTATCTTCCCAAAAATTACCACTAATTATGACACTCATTCTAGTGGGTCGCTCTCCGTTTTGTCAAAATGATTTGGGCCTTTAGCTTTCTAGCTGGAGTTGCCGATTTGGAAACCACAGATCGCTGAGGAACAACCCCTGGGACACTTGAAGCTATTTACTTTCTCCAATAGGTCGGTGTGAAGAGAACTAGCAAGGTGTAGAATTCGAGTCGCCCAGCGAGCATGCAAAAACTCAGGACCCATTTAGCTGGTTGCGGTAGTGTTCCGTAGCTTTCGATCGGACCTACCTGTCCTAACCCTGGCCCAACGTTGAACATGCTTGCGGCAACCGCTGATATGGCGGTCAGAATATCTACCCCTAGGGCGGCGAGTGCCATGCAGGAGATAAAGTTGATCAGGAAGGCGAGATAGACGAGGTTGAGGACGCTTTGGACGGTGTTTTCGGCCAGCGGTTGGTGGTTCAGTCGAATGGCGAAAACCCCTCGTCGCTCTGCAATGCGGCGGAAGTCCCGGGACACTACCCGCAGCAGCAAAAGCAGTCTGAAAGTTTTCATTCCACCTGCGGTTGATCCCGTACATCCTCCGGCGAACATGAGCGCTAACAACAGCAGTTGGGCAAACGAGCTCCACCCCCCAAAATCCGCTGTTGAGAAGCCGGTTCCGGTCATGATTGAAACGACTTGAAATAACGCTAGTCGACCCGCCTCCCGCAGCGGAGAGAAGTGAAGTAATGAAGCAGTGAGTGCTACCGTGGCACCTACAAGCAGAGCCAAGTAAGTAAGAGTCTCTGGATCTCTTAGCACGGCTCTGGGTTTCCACTCGATCAAGAAACGATAGTGCTGAGTGAAGTTCAGTCCCGCAAGTACCATGAAGAAAACCAGAACCATTTCGATATGGGGGTTGTCAAAAGCTTGGATGCTTGCGGTGCGAGTAGAAAACCCTCCGGTGGCCATGGTGGTAAACGCATGACAGAGAGCATCTAGGGGTTGCATTCCAACCAAGCGGAGAACAGCATAGCTCGCTAGCGTGAAGGCCAGATAAATTTTCCACAAAGAGGTCGCAGTCTCCGCAATACGAGGTTTCAGTTTCTCGGAGCGAGCTCCAGAAAACTCGGCTCGATACAGTTCTATACCACCGGCTCCGATCAGTGGGAGAATGGCAATGCCCAGCAATATTATCCCCATACCACCCAGCCACTGGGTCAAGGATCTCCATAAGAGGAGGCTCATCGGCAGGGTTTCTATGTCAGCAAGGACGGTAGCACCGGTGGTGGTGAATCCGGAAATAGATTCGAACAAGGCATCGCTGAAACTGTCGAAGTAGCTAGAAAAGAAAAAAGGTAATGCTCCTAGTACAGCCCCGCTGATCCAGGTCGCATTCACCAGTAAGATGCCCTCACGATGAGTCAATTCATGTTGTGACGGGCGGACGGCCAAATACAGGACACCGCCCACAAAAGCTGAGATCAAGGTGGCTTTTCCCAGTTCAGGCATTCCCCCATCCCGGTTTATCCCGGCAAAGATCAAGGGAATGGCGAGGCAGGCGGTCAGGGCTAGGATGAAGTACCCCAATACCTGAAACAGGTTGGGCCAGCGGATCACATTCTTCCTCGTCGAGGAGCGGCCAGAAAGGCGGATTCGAGTTGAGGAACTAGATATTCCAGACAGAAAAATATGACTCGATCATCGGGTTGGATGACCGCATCTCCTCGGGGAACAACCACTTCACCCGAAGGGCGAGCGATGGCTCCTACCACTGTTCCACGGGGTAAATGAACCTCTCTTAACCGTTTTCCAACATAATTCGAGCCTGCCGTGGCCAACAACTCGATTGCCTCTGCCTCTTCCTCACGGAAGGTGGTTACCGATAGCACCTGTCCTTTTCGAACAAATTGGAGGATTCGGTCGACTACCACCAGGCGAGGACTGAAGGTTGAGCTGACACCTAGGATTTGGGCTATGGGCGAGAAGTCGAGGCGGTTGACCAGGGCAACCGCCTTGCGAGCGCCGAGGCGTTTGGAGAGTAAAGAAGCCATGATGTTATGATCGTCATCTCCACTCAGGGCCAGATAGGCGTCGATCCCTTCGATATTTTCTTCCAGTAAAATCCGTTGATCGCTTCCGTCTGCATGAAGCACAATGGTGCTCGTAAAGAGCCCCGAGATTCGTTCGCAGCGGCGCAAATCGTGCTCAAAGAGCTTGACTTGAACACCCAAACTTTCGAGTCGCAGCGCCAGTTCGACGCCGATTTGTTTTCCTCCTAGGATGAAGACCCGCTTTACCGGGAATCGTTGCACTCCCATGAAGTGAAAACATTCCTTCAGTTCTGTGGTGGGGACCACGATGTAAACATGATCGCCAGCCTGTAGGTGATCGCTTTTGCGAGGAATGAGCACTCTTTGTGCCCGAAACAGCATGACCATCAAGGAATTCTTGGGAGGCCCGCTGTGGTCTAGTTCGGCCATGGTCTTGCCTACCACCCAGCTGGAAGTCTCAATGTTCATGCCGAACAACTTCACCCTTCCCTTGGCAAATTCCCTAATCTCGGAGACTCCTGGAAGACCGATGACCTGGAGAACTCGCTGTGCAGTCTCTCGATCCGGGTGGATAATTAGATCTATGTTGAGTCTATCTCCACAAATGGATTTCCAGCGGTCAACTTCGTGGGTACGCAGGCGGGCCACCTTGATCTTGACCTTAGATTCCGATTCTGCAATCAAACAGCTGAGGATGTTGGTGTTGTCGTTGCTGGTGACTGCGATGAGCATGTCCGCATCTCGCAGAGCTGCCTTTTCCAATGTTTCGATGCTATTTGCATTTCCCTGGACAATTTTGGCGTCGAGGATCTCGCTCAATTGAGCCGCTCGTTCCTCATCTTGTTCAACGATGAGGACTTCGTTTCTCTCTCGGATCAGCCGGCGTGCGACCAAGGTTCCTACGTGGCCGCCTCCTAAAATCAAGACTCGCATGATGGGGTGTTAGGACACAGGAAAAAGCCAGTTGCCCGAACGATCTCTCTATACAACATATTCAGTGCCATTTGAACAGGAGAGAGAGCTTTGATCAATACACTTGTAAATTTTGACTAGCAAATCAGTGTTTCCGTGATCAAAGAGTAAACCTAGGGTCATGCTTGAAAGAAAAGGTGTCTGTGACGGAGCAAGTTCAACGCCGATGGTCTGTCTTCGTTGGAGGGGTGGTTTTCGAGTCAGCACTTTTCCCCAACCAAATGCAAGAAGGAAGTAATTCTTGAAAGACGAGCAGAGAGTTTCGAACCGCCTCATTGTCTTTGCAGGCCAGGACAAAGACCGGAAAAAATGATGAGAGGTCAGCCACGGCTACGATTTCGTGCCGGAGGCCGGGGCACCGATACCCCTTGACCACAAAACGTTCCTTGCTCTGGATTTCCCAATCGAACTGGTCTATTTCAAAGGGTTGGAAAAACCGCTTCTTGGGCAGCTAGATCCTTGTGAAAAAAGGACTCCAGAGTCTCCTCTTCTTTTTTTATGAAACGTGCAAGAATAACTATCTCCGCCCGTCTCCTAGGGTTTTCCTTTCTTACTCATCGCAAAGTTGGCAATCTGGGCCACAGATTGACCATCTATCTGCCACCCATCGGGTTCGGTGATCAAATAGGAGAAGCCTTCAGTGGAGAAACGCAAGGTTTGCTCTACCCCAAAAGCCTGACCAGCAGCTAAGAAAAAGATGAGCGCTGCAAGTTTCATGCGGAAAAGTCTAGCATGCCATTGAGTCTCGGAACATAGTTGGCTATCCTAAACGGCGAGTTGCGATTTGCTCTGGAGGCTTCTCTTATAGAAGTTAGTGTGTTCAGTTCGAGTGAGTTTCTTTAAATGTTGCTGGTAGGGAGCGCAGAGGGTGAATCCTCCCCCACTCCGGTGGGTAGACAGGCGAAGGTAGCTACGGCCCTATCTAGTGACTGGCGGTGTATCCGTAACCTGAGGGGAATGAAGGAGAATAATGTCAGGTGAGATTTTGTCTGTGACCGATCAGCGTACGGGGAGAAGGTACGAAATCCCCATTGACAGGGGCACTATTCGGGCTCTGGATCTGCGTCAGATTAGGACTAGCGAGGACGACGTTGGCCTAATGGCGTATGATCCGGGTTTTAGTAATACGGCGTCGTGTCGCAGCACAATCACCTACATTGATGGGGAGAAAGGGATTCTTCGCTATCGTGGTTATCCTATTGAACAGTTAGCCGAAGCCCACAACTACCTGGAGGTTTCCCATCTTATCCTGTTCGGCGAGTTGCCTGACGAAAATGAATATAGGGAATGGTCCTCCAGGATCATGCAGCACATGTGTGTGTGTCAAGATATCAAGAAGATTATCAGTGGCTTTCCCACAGATGCCCACCCTATGGGGATTGTGGCCAGTGGTGTAGCCGCTTTTTCTGCTTTTTACCCAGAAGCTCGTAATGTTCAGGATGAAGAGACCCGGAATCTACAGATCTATCGATTGATCGCCAAGGTTCCTGTCATCGCTGCCTATGCCTATCGGCGGACCAAAACCCTGCCTTTCGTTGACCCGAATCAGGACCTTTCCTATATCGCCAACATCCTGCGCATGATGTTCAAGGGTAGCGAAGTGGAATACTGGGTACATCCGGTCTTGGGAAGAGCGCTGGACGTGCTCTTTGTTCTGCATGCGGATCACGAACAAAATTGCAGCACAAACTCGATGCGTAGCGTGGGAAGCTCGGGTTCGGATCCCTACTTGGCCACCGCAGCCGCCATCGGAGCACTTGCTGGACCGTCCCACGGAGGAGCCACTGAGGCGGTCGTACATATGCTCCGGGAAATTGGAACCAAGGATAAGGTTCCTGACTATATCCAAAAAGTAACGCGTGGGAAGTTTCGCTTGATGGGGTTTGGACATCGCATTTATAGGAACTACGATCCTCGAGCCAAAATAATCAAGCGCATGGCGGAGGAAGTTTTTGAAGTCACTGCCTCTAACCCTTTATTGGAAGTTGCCTTGGAGCTGGAGCGGATTGCTCTGCAAGATGATTATTTTGTGAGTCGTAAACTCTATCCCAACGTAGACTTTTACTCCGGCTTGATCTATCAAGCGATGGGCTTTCCCCCAGCCATATTCCCCGTTCTGTTTGCTGTGGCTCGCACGCTAGGCTGGCTGGCACAGTGGCAAGAAATGGTTCTCGATCCAAAACAAAGAATCGTCAGACCCCGGCAGATTTATGAGGGTCATCGGTTGAGGCAAGTCCCATCCTTCACACGAGCTTCTGCTCCTGAATGAAGGGCTTCTCGACTGGTTTGGTGTAGGCTGTGGATGACCGAAAGAAAACTATTCGGTCTTGTGGCTTCGAAGGTTGGGCTTTTTTCCAGCTGGTGAACCTGGCAGTTCCAGTCCTAGTTCGCGCCTAGACGATACCGTGGATTGTTATCAGAAGGGTCAAAAAACTCTCTCTTCACTTGTAGCCCAGGTTTGAGAAGAGTATCTTTTTGGTCGACCATAATGAGGAATTGCGCACAGCTGAAGTTTGCCTGGCCAGAGGTCGCTTTTGTTGTGCAGTTAGTTTTCTGAAGAAAACACATTCACTGCCAGTAGACGCCTCTTCCCCACCGGTCCATGAAGAAGACTTACTCATGCTTCTCTTGTAAACTTCCCTTGGAAATTTGGGTAAGTTGCTGGGAAGACTTCAGATGGCCGATACGTATATCTCGCGGAAAATCTAGAAAGCCGGACCAAAAACCGTCCAGGTGAATAGGTACTTTCTCAAGCTGTGAAAACAGGAGCCCTGTTCATCAAAAGAAATAGCGCTCCCGCCCTCCCCTTTGGGGGAAGATGGGTTGAACAAATTATGCTCTGAGCTGCCTATTTAGTATCATAATAAACTCAATGCCTATCTTTGAATATCGCTGTTTGCAGTGTGAGGTGCGTTTCGAGAGGATCGAGTTAGGTGGTTCAGAGGAAGCGAAGTGCCCTAGCTGTATTAGATCAGAGACGGAAAGGCTGATATCTACCTTTGCCGTGAGCAGCGATTCTCCAAAAATGTTGGCCGGGGAAGCTGGCCCCTGTCCTTGCGGAGCCCCTCAGCGTGGCATGTGCGGCGAATAGCCAATCGACTAATCCATCCGTAGCTATCACTGAAGGCTCTTGGGCGCTTGCCTGATACCGCTTCAGTCTTGGACCCGCCTGGATCATGTGGATGTTGTTCGGTGAATGAGGCGCTGTTTCAATGTCTCTCGTTGATTTTCCATGGACTCGATGAAGCGCACGCCAGAACCGGAATTAATGCTTGAAGAAGCGCAGGTGCGTGCTTACTCCGCAGCTGACTTTGACGAAGCCCATCACCGTTTCATCGATCTACTCAGAAAGATTTTCCCGGATGAGAAGCTGGCCGGCTTGGTCCTGGATTTGGGCTGTGGTACAGCCGATATTACCCTTCGCTTTGCTGGCAGTTTTCCAGACTGCAGGATCCACGGGGTCGATGGCTCCGAGTACATGCTCTGCCATGCAAGACGAGCTGTTTTGCTGGCTGGTTTGCAGGAGCAAGTTCAGCTCATTCATGGCTATCTTCCCGGAGCACGCCTCTCTTGTAAGAAGTATGACGTCGTGATTAGCAACAGTCTTCTACACCACCTAAAGGATCCCCAGGTCTTATGGGAAAGCATAAAGCAGTTTTCCCGTCCGGGGGCATCGGTTCTAGTAATGGACCTGGTCCGTCCGTCGAGTCGGGAGAGAGCGACAAAACTGGTGAGAACCTATGTTCTGGACGAGCAGAAAATTCTTAAAAGGGACTTTTTCCGTTCCCTTCTGGCTGCTTATCGTCCTGAGGAGATCAGAAAACAGCTGAAGGAGGCCGGTTTGCTCCATTTCAAGGTCGATATCGTTAGCGACCGACATGTAATCGTTTGGGGTTACATCCAGGGATCGTCTGACAATTACTCCGACACGAGTAGACTTGCGGGTGCCTCGATCGTGACACTTGGTTCAATAGGTTCGTCCGGTACTCCGCACGTCCTGAGAAATACGGATTAGTTGCGCCCCCGGTAGTACCAGATCAATCGATGAGCTGATGTGAGAAATTGTTTGACAAGGGTGGACCAATAAGTCGGCCAGTCCCAATAACGAGCCAGGGATTCAGTCGAAATACGGCTCCCTCGCTTGTGCTTTAGGTTAAGATGACCGGAAAAGCAGCTTCTTTATAGGGGAAGTGTCAGTATTAGCGGTTCCGCAGCTGAGCAAGGCGAGCTCTAATCTCCGCATCGGTAAGCTCCCCTTGTTCAGCGCTGAAGGGGAGACCTCGAGTCGCTGCGATGCGGTCGATGAAGGAAAGTCCCAGAGGGCCGGCGTAATTGTCTTTGCTAGCAAACGCGGCATCGGACAGAGCCTCTGGAAAAGAGATAAATGTGTAAGAACGGTTGATTAACATGGTGATCAAATCTGCCAGGAAGTGGGCAGTTGCGACGCTACAGTGCAGACGGAGAATGTGTCGAATATTGCGGCCGAAGACTGCCTGGGATTGAGTTTCCGCGTAATCCAATGCCGCGCTGATGTGCTCAAGATAGAGCGTCTTTAGCTGATCAAGGCTTTCAGGAACCGGCTCTTTTTCGATGTAAACAGAACTGAAACGATGATCCGAAGTTTTGATGGTCACGTGAGCAATTTCATAACGTCTGCGCTCTAGCCCTTTTGCGACCCTTTTTTTCTTGCGTTGGGTATCTCCCTGGTGGAGGTAGGGAAAACGGAGATAACGGAAATTGAAAGCGTGAACCTTGGAGAGACGCCATAAATACTTCTGTCCGTCGGCTACGTGTTGCAGGAAATCTTTGGCATTGAGCTGATTTAGGTCTACGTGCGAGTAGGTGTGATGCCCAACGACGTGTCCCCGTTTTACCCAATCCTCCACTACCACATAGGTGGTGGTGTCGTCATCAATTTTCTCTTCTACGACAAAACCGGCCGCCGGGATGTGGTGCTGATCCAAGGTGCGCAAAATGGTGTTGCTGACCTCGCGTGCTCTCCAGAACCCTAACGGACCCAGGAATGGCAGGTCGTCAAAGGTGAGTGCCACCTGGTTGTCTTGGCTTTCGCGCGCTGAAAGCTCTGCGGAAAGCGTCATAGCCAAAAAGCAGGAAAGGATCAGCGCCCATCCACCACCAACAGAGTGTCTCTTGAGGAACAGAGTACATCGTTGCAAATTTAGTTGGATACTTGGGCCAATATTCTTCAACGGGCGTTTTCCCTATCTGCTCATGTTTGTCCGAAAAGGCAATGGGTTAGTGCATGGCCCCGATCAAAAGAACATGCTATCATGAGTTAACGATTCCAAAGGGAAGTGAGAGAATGAGGAATATTGTCGTGTTGGCCTCGTCTGTTTTAGTTTGCTACTCTGTTTTATGGGCTCAGGAGAATAGGGGAGACTATGCTTCCATGAGCTCCCCAGTGATCCGATCCACCGAGGACGAAGTATCCCTTAGTGCTCGTTTTTCAAATTTCGTTGCGGGAAATTACTACCGTGTCGGAGTGGGTATCGCTAGCGGCAAGATCAGCACTTTGAAGTTGGAGCTTTCAAATGGTGAAACCTTGCTTGGGTTGAAGCAACAGGACTTTCGACAGGGGTATGCTAGTGACTGGTGGGAAGTGGACCAAGTTATTGTTGAAGGCTTTATGTTAGGACCAAAAGATCTGCCTCAGCAGAGTGAAAAGTTAGTGCTAAGGGTGACCGTATCCCGAACAGAGGCCGAGCGCGCGAAGCGTATTTTCATACTTGTGGCCCGGCAATACAGTACCGATATCTGGTATATTGAAGATGGTGCCGAAGTCGACGACTCCTATTGGTAGTTTAATTTCCAGATCTGGTTCGCGAAATTCAAGCTATCTCCCTCGTTAAGCCTGCGTAGTTTCCTTTGCAGAGGTTAGCTCCGGTGCAGTTGCAATGGTACTTGCTTGCCATAGTATCGTTGCTCGTAATCGGTCATGGACACATTGTTAGAACTCATCCCAGAGATGCGGCGTTTGGGCCCCTCTGAGGCAATCCGCTTCTTCGACGGATTTCGCACCTGGAAAATTTCCTACCAGCAACTTTATCTCCGCATCGGAGGTTTTGTTCACTACCTGGACCAGGAAGGGTTTAGAGAAGGAGACCGGCTCTTGTTGTGGGGAGAAAATCGAGCTCAGTGGGTAAGTGTTTTCTGGGCTTGCTTAGTCCGGGGGGTTCAGGTTGTCCCGGTCGATTTTCACTCCTCGGAGCGGCTCGTGAGACGTATTCAACAGGAGGTACGGGCGAGGATTATAGTTTGCAGTGAGAAGATGGACCCACAGAAGCTAGACGTTAAACAACTATCCTTCGAACAGGTAGAGCGACTAGCAAAACGAGAAGATTTTTCAGTTATACCGGTTTCGCCGCGCCATGTCGTGCAGATTCTGTACACGTCGGGCACCACAGGCGAACCAAGAGGTGTGGTTCATCGCCATGAGAATATCTGTGCAAATCTGACACCGATCCGGGCGGAAATCAACCGCTTTAGAAGGTTGGCCAGGCCATTTCAACCCATCCGCTTACTCAACCTTTTACCACTGAGCCATATGTTTGGCCAATCAGCAGGGATTTTTATCCCCCCTCTGCTGGGAGGGGCTGTCGTTTTCATGGAAGCGCTGCACCCGGGGACCATACTGGAAACTATCCGCAGAGAGAAAGTGTCAGTCCTACTATGTGTCCCGCGTTTGCTGAAACATTTGCGTAATGAAGTAGAGCGTCGGTTTGAGCTTCCCCAAGAAAAGAGGACCTGCGACGGTGTGATCGGTATTTTGCAGAAGTGGTGGCGTTATAGGCGGCTTCACGCTCGACTAGGATTCAAGTTTTGGGCCTTCGTGGTCGGCGGTGCTCCGATGGAGACTAAAGTCGAGTCTTTTTGGGCAGGTCGGGGTTTTCTGATCCTACAGGGATACGGCCTCACCGAAACCAGCCCGGTAGTCTCGCTGAATCATCCTTTTGATGCTCGCCGCGGTTCTCTCGGAAAAGTGTTGGCCGGACAGGATGTAAAACTTGCTCCCGATGGGGAAATCTTGGTGAAGGGAAGAAGTGTCGTGACCGAATATCTGAGCAGCTCAGCTGAGGTAGGCGAGGATATCGAAGATGGCTGGTTGCATACGGGAGATATTGGGGAACTTGATGCCGAAGGACGACTTTACTTTAAAGGCCGCAAGAGAGAGGTGATCGTCACATCGGAAGGACTCAATGTTTACCCAGATGATGTTGAATCCGCCCTGAGAAGCTTCTCCGAAGTGGCGGAGAGTTTGGTTGTGGGTGTACTGCAGAACCATGAGGAGGTCGTGCACGCTGTCCTGATCCTGAGGAATCCGTCTGCCAATGTGGCAGGACTCATTGGTGCAGCCAACCGGAAGTTAGAGGTTCATCAAAGAATCCGCAGCTGGTCCCTCTGGCCTGAGGAAGATTTCCCTCGTACCCCTTCAACCCAAAAGGTCAAGAGAGGCCTTGTGGCCAGCCAGCTCCCGGGTTTGAAGAAACAGAGGGAACAGCGAAAGCTCAAGCGACTCGATGAGCTCGAGGAGATCTTAACTCGCTTCGCCGGAAGAAAACCTGGAGAGGATGAACGGCTGGCCGAAGACCTCGGGCTCTCTTCATTGGATCGGATCGAATTGCTCTCGGAGTTGGAGAAGGTGTATATGTTGGAGTTAGATGAAGATCGGTTTTCTCATCTATCCACAATCAATGAAGTGAGGGAATGGCTACGAGAAGTACGTGAGGATAGCGAGAAACATCTGCGCCTGTCGAGAGTTCGTGTGGCCGATTCGGGCCAGTCCCCTCACCCAGCTCCCGATTTGGGTGAACCTCATCATTCCCTCAGGCCCCGCGGTTGCAGCTATGAAAAACCGCCTCGGTTGGTCGAACTGCCCCGCTGGACCCGGTTTCTACCGATCCGGTGGGGCCGATTCAGCGTTTTGGAGGGAGTTTTGTTGCCGGCTTTCGGCCGCCTGGTCCATCTAACTGTCGGGGGGAAGGAAAACCTGGAAGGCAGAGCACCCCCGGTGATTTTTGCTGCCAACCACGTCAGTCATTTAGATACTCTGGCCATCTTTTCTGCCTTGCCGCTTGCCTGGCGTTACCGCTTGGCCCCGGCGATGGCCAAGGGTTACTTCCAGGCCTATTTTTCCCCGGGCCCGTTTTCCATTTGGGAAAAACTGTCCGCTCTGGTCCAATACTATCTCGCGTGCAGTCTTTTCAATGCCTACCCATTGCCCCAAGAGGTAGGTGGAGTACGGCAGGCTCTTCAATACACTGGCCGCCTTGTGGAAGCGGGATACTGCCCACTCGTCTATCCTGAAGGGTCGCGCTCTACAGATGGAAAGCTTCAGCTCTGTAAGCCAGGAATTGGACTGATGGCAGTACGCTTGAAGGTGCCGATTATTCCAGTTTATCTAGCGGGCTTGTTCGAGATCTACTCAGTTCACCACGATTGGCCCCGGTCGGGGAATATCCGGGTTGAATTTGGTCCTCCACTGCAGCTAGACGGTAGGGACTATCAAGAAGCAACTCGTGAAATTCAGCGGGCAATCGAGAGTCTAGCGAAGCGCGTTCCTACCATTGATAAGAGTGGCAAGGTCGAGTGAAATGTGTTGCGTACCATCAACGTCTCCCAGAAGATTGAACCCTCAGTCGTTGCGGACCTGATCACCCACCTTTATTTCCGAATCGGAAGTGGCTGTGCCTAGCGAAGAGCTTTCATCAGTGTCGGTGATGGAAATTTGTCCTAAAGATTCCGTGATCTCTCGGAGAACTGTACCCGTTGCCGGATCCTTGACCGTCCGTTTGACCCTGAGGATATTCAAGACATCTCCAGTCTGGACTCCATGCGCTGAACCCACGTTGAGGATAGCCGTGGTGCCGTCAACGTCGGCAATCAGGCCCCGAATATCGAGTTTAGTTGCCTTAACCTTCTCATTAGATGCAATCAACTGTTTGGCTACATCACCGACTGCCGCCGTGGTCGCTTCACCCAAAATAGTTTCCCGGAAATCGCTGCTTCCCATGCTGATACCGCCAGCTCCGAATCCACCCCCACCGGCACCGACACCTCCCAACAGGAGACCTTTCCGTGAAGATTCACCTTTTCCTCTGGCTACAGCTACGATCTCACCAGTATTCACATCGACCATACGAGCGTCTATTGCTACCAGGGCCTTGCTTTCCTTTTTACCGAACTTACCTCCTCCAAAGCCGCCAAATTTTCCACCTATGCCGCCGATGCCAAATTTTTTCTTCTCGGTACCAAATTGGGTTATGCTACCAACCACAATCACATTAACACCAAGGACCTTACCGATTTTGGAAGCGCTGCTGGGGTCAGCCCGTTGGCTGGTTGAAAAATTCTGTTCGGCTAAGACAGCTTCCAAAGCCTTCCGTTCGATCACACTGTAGGTACCATCATTGACCAAGTCGGTTACAATCAGGTCGGCGATGCCTTTTCCTACATCCCAGTCCCCACTCCACCAGCGGTGAACGGTAGCAAAGTCAAAATCCATCAAAGACACACGTTTTCTTGGTGGGCCGGCAAAAGTGAGGGGGCTAAGGCAGAAAGCCACCAGCCAGGTCACGAATGCTTTTCTCATAATGTTCTCCTTCACGGTTCACGCCATGTCCCCGAGCTGAACCTAATGTTAACGATCAGAGGGGGATGTGCGACATTTGGATTTAAGCTCCAGTCAATAAATCCCTAGAAGTTTCCCTGAGTAAAAGAGAAGCGAATAATTGGAATACTTCCAGAACTCTCGCTTCTCGGAGCGGATTCGCTGATAAGGTGATTCGAGTGCCTGAATTACATCCTCTTCCGCCATGTCTTGCAAGAGCAAGATAGACTCCCCAAAGTCCGAGGAAAACGTCTCTAGGATAGGACTCCGGTTGCTCCATTTCTCCACAAAGTGCCAGCTGCTGGAGTTCTCAGAGGGAATCCACGAACGTGGGAAAAACCAGGAGCTCGGGTAATGTTTCCCCGGGTGGGATCCCGCCTGACCGCCATGGAGAGGAGAAGTTCCGAAAAGGAAAGGATCAAAGACGAAAAGCATTGATGCAACATTGGGCACTTGAGGTAGCGTAAAGAGCGGGCACCATGCGATCCCTAACCGGCACAAGCTGGCGCCCGGCCAGCTAGGGCCAAACCCGGGTCCATAGCGGTTCAACGGAGAAGGCCTCAGGTGGTCAGATGGGGCCCCCTGCCATTGCCTTTCCTGGGCCACCACAAGAGAGTTAACCAATGCGGAGATCAAGAGTGCCAAAGCGACCTTCATCTTGAATCGCACTCCACTCTATCATAGATGGAACAACTCCCTCCAATTTATCCAAGATGCCGAAACCGAACGCTGGGAGTCATTCACAGGGGACACTCAATATAATGCGCGGGACGCCGGTGGCTTCATTAAAAGGGGAGTGCGCACCGACATCTCAACCAATGCCGCCTTAGAGGCAGTGCATGGCCGGGCTAGATTTGTTGCTTGAAAGCGGCATCAAAAACAACTGAGGAAGGCTCAAAGTCGAGGCGGTGCAGGAAATCTGCTGCTTCGCGGGCACCGTGCGCACGGTCCATGTCGGTGTCCTCCCATTCAACCGACAAGGGGCCAGAATAGCCAATTTCATTCAGGACCAGAATCACCTCCTCAAAGCGAATCCGACCACGGCCTAGTGACCGGAAATTCCAATAGCGATCGGGATGACCAAAAGGGAGGTGACCGCCGAAGACACCTGAGCGACAAAGGGTATCGGCCCAATATACGTCTTTCATGTGAGTGTGGTAAAGGCGCTCTCGAAAAACCCGAATGAACTGGACATAATCAACTCCCTGGTAGCCAAGGTGACTGGGATCGTAGTTGAATCCGAACGTCTTGCGGTGACTGATTGCTTCGAGGACTCTCTCGGCGCTGGAAATGTCGAAGGCCATTTCAGTAGGATGAACCTCGAGGGCGAAAAGCACGCCAGCTTGGTCAAAAGCGTCCAAAATGGGATTCCATCGGTCCGCAAAATCGCGGTAGCCGGCATCAATGGACGAGGGATCTACGGGAGGAAAGGAATAGTTGAGGTGCCAAATACTGCTGCCAGTAAATCCGTTAACTATTTGCACGCCCAGGTCCGCTGCCGCCTGCGCCGTGTGCATCATCTCCTCGGCTGCCCGCTGCCGAACCTCCTCCGGCTTGCCATTGCCCCACACGTAGGAAGGCAAAATGGTTTGATGGCGCCCGTCTATGTGGTCGCAGGTCGCTTGGCCGACTAGGTGATTGCTAATGGCTAAGCATTGTAGGTCGTATTTGTGGAGAACGTCCCATCGGCTTCTACAGTAGGCATCATCCTCAAGGGCCTTGCGAACTTCGAAGTGGTTGCCCCAACAGGCAAGCTCAACGCCATCGTAGCCGAATTGTTTAGCCTTTTGACAGATCACTTCAAAGTCAAGGTCTGCCCACTGGCCAGTAAACAGGGTCACGGGTCGTGACATGAGTCCCTCCGAGGTGCGGAGAATAGCATAATTGGCTAGCCTCCTGATAGTCCTTCAGAAAACAGGTTTGTTCGGTGGCCATCTGTTTAGCTCTAGTAGGCAGGGTATCTCTTTACGAGGCGCCCCGCCTTCAATATAGTAGGCTTATCATGCAAGCGATTTGTGCAACTCAGGGCTGGTTTGTGCTCCACGTTTTTTATCGTATCGATCGACAACGCTGGGGTGATCTGGACCTCGATCGGCGACTACTTTCTCGTCATCGTTTGTGCCAATTGATGGAGCGGTTTCGTGCAGCTGAAAACTGTCAGGGAAATGCCTACGCGGTTGTTGGTCACAAGGCAGATTTTGGACTGATGTTGATTGATCCGGAGCTTAACCATCTCAGCCAAACAGAAAACGACCTTTTGAAGGTTTTTCCCGAGGGCATTATCGAACCCGTATATTCCTTCATATCGATGACAGAAACCTCCGAGTACATGAGCCAGGACGCCGATTACGACCGTGTTCTAAGAGAAAAGGAGGGATTGGATCCGAGTTCTGCGGAATATCAGGAAAAGATGGGGGCCTTTAGCAAGCGCACGGGCTTTTATATCAATGAACGCCTACATCCGGTGCTTATCCAGCATAAGGTAATGTGTTTTTATCCCATGAATAAGGCCCGTCGCGATAAGGACAACTGGTACGCGCTGGATTTCGACACGCGTAAGTGCTTGATGGGTGGCCATCTAATCACTGGGCGAAAATTCGCTGGTAAAGTCAAGCAGCTGGTGACGGGTTCGGTTGGGCTCGATCAGTGGGAATGGGGTGTCACCCTGTTTGCCGATGATCCCTATTATCTCAAGAAGATTGTCTATGAAATGCGTTTTGATCAAGTCAGTGCGTACTATGGGGAGTTTGGGGATTTCCTCCTGGGTATCCACTTGGAGGGAGAAGAGCTGTTCGATCGACTGCGGCTGTGAGGAAGTTGAGGTTGGCAGGACGGAGCCGATCAAGAGAGATTTTCGGGGACATACATCTGGACGAGTATAGATCCAATGTCAGCCCGGGGATATCCTGTGACACACCATTGGCGGAGCTTACCACTCTGCGGGTGGGAGAGCGCTGTTGCTGGTTGACTCGCATCCACAATTCCCGTGAGCTGGAACAGGGCTGTCTCTGGGCGCAGAAGCGGAATCTTCCACTCTTTTTCTTAGGAGAGGGGAGTAACGTTTTGTTTTCGGACCGAGGTTTTCCGGGACTGGTCATTCAAAACCATATCAAGGGTATCGAGCGTTCGGGTCAAGATATCCAGGTGGGGGGAGGCGAGAATCTTCTCGAGTTTATAGACTGGCTCATCGGACAGCAGTTGGCTGGAATGGAACGCATGTACGGAATCCCGGGGACCGTGGCTGGAGCGGTAGTGGGGAATGCTGGTGCCTATGGTCAGGAAATTGCCGATTCGGTGACGGAGGCCCATATCTGGTCCCCGAGCGGTGAGCAGGTTGTGGGTGCTGAGGATTTAAAGTTTCGCTATCGGCATAGTCTTTTCAAGGAACGGAGCCATTGGTTTATTCTCAGTTGTCGACTTTGTTTGAGGTCGAGTGTTACCGACCTAAGGAGGATTGCTAAAGAGATTCTCGCTCATCGTTCGATCAAGTATCCGATGGCGCTGAGATGTCCGGGCAGCTTTTTTAAGAACATTATAGCCGCTGACCTCCCATCAGAAATCAGAGAAAAAATCCCTAGTGCGTTCATTCGCAATGGTAAGGTCTCGGCCGGCAAGTTACTCGAGGCAGTAGGAGCCAAAGGAGCCCGAAGGGGAGGAGCCCAATTCGCCCATTATCATGGTAATCTAATCATTAACCGAGGTGGAGCTTCCAGTGAAGATATACTGACCCTGACCAAGGAGTATGCGGATCGTGTATGGGGGCGATTTGGGATTCGCCTGGCGCCAGAAATCATTGTCGTTGATAGAACTGGAGTTGTCAGACCAACTTTGTGAAGGGGTGAGTAATGAGTCGGAAATTCATCATTACTGGTCGACATCGGCTCACGGGTGAGTACCCTATCCAGGGAAATAAGAACGCCGCTCTTCCTTTGATATCAGCGACGTTATTAGCTCGTGCTCGAGTTGTGTTTCACAATGTTCCCAAGATCAAGGATGTCGAGAATCAGTTGGCCTTACTCCAGGTTCTGGGAGTAAAGGTGCGATGGCAGGGAGAGAGACTTTCTTTGGACTCACGTTGTTTGGAAGAGAGGGAACTTCCCGCCGACCGAGTGGAAAAATTACGGGGCACAATTTTGTTACTGGGACCATTGGCAGCTCTGTGGGGTCGGATCTCATGTGTCTTCCCAGGAGGTTGTCCGATTGGTCGGCGTTCCTTTGAAGTGCACTGGAGTGTTTTTCGTGCCGCTGGGTTATCAGTTCACGAGAAGCCTGACGGGATTGAGATTAAGAAAACCAGAAACATCGTCATGCCCCGGGTTTACCTACAAGAGAGCTCCGTGACTGCCACCGAGAATGCACTTCTTCTCTTCTCTGCTCTAGGGGGTGGCATGATTCAAAACCCGGCCCGGGAACCCCATGTTTTGGTCCTAATCGATTTTTTACGCAGGCTAGGCTGCGAGATTGAGCTACATCCGCTTTACTATCGTGTAGCTAAGGGAGTTTCAGAAACGGACCAGATAGAGTTCCGGGTGCCTGCTGATTATATAGACGCTGGAACGATTGCCATTGCTTCGGCGGTGACTGGGGGCAACGTCCTCCTCAAAGGCGTTCTCAGCCAGGATCTCATTGGAATTCAGAGCGTTCTTGAGAGTTTTGGGGTCCATTTTCAATTTCAGGAAGAGGACGTAGTAAAAATAATTACGACCAGTTGTGCTAGTCCAGCCCAGGTCATTTCCGGCCCATGGCCTTCTTTTCCAACGGATCTAATAAGTTTAGCCATTGTTCTGGCCACTCAGTCCAGGGGTATCTGCTTGATTCACGACTGGATGTATGAATCGAGAATGTTCTTTGTTGACAAACTGGTGCGGATGGGAGGCCGCGTCACGATGTGTGACCCCCACCGAGTTCTCGTTGAGGGGCCAACCGTACTGCGGGGAACGCGACTGGAGTCGCCCGATATTCGGGCAGGTATGGCCTTGGTAGTTGCTGGCCTCTGTGCCGAGGGAATCACTACCATCGAGCACGCAGAGGTGATCTTGCGGGGCTATCAAAGTGTTGCCGAACGGCTGCGTCTGATTCGTGCGAAAATTTGCGAGACTTGAACCGATGGAACTACTTGGCTGCGCCGGTTAGACAAATACCCCAGACTGGATAAGAGTCTGCTTGGTTTTGGGACTGATGGTACTAGCGCTGGTGTTTTCCCCTCCTGTAGCTATCTAATAGGCCCTGTCATGCCGAACGCTACCGACGAGATGTGGTTGTCCGCATGGAATTCGATCACCACTCCTTCGGCACCATCTGAGAGGACGGTGTGCCCACACGTGCGGCAATGCAGGAGATAATGAGACGTTATCCGACCGGGGATAGCTTGTTTTCCAGACAGGGTCCTGGCTGCAGCAAGGACGGTGTCAAAAATGCGGATTAGTATGTTCTTGAGCTGGAGGATTCTCTATGCAGCTGTAATTCTCTACATGGTAATCCTCACTCTTCTCCTCTATGTCTTGAGCTTGCGTTTAGACCATAGTCTCTGATGCGGACCATCGACTGGCTGGTTTTTATCCTCTACTTTGCGGGTGTGATTTCCGTTGGCCTGGTACAGGCTCGAAAGAACATCGGCGTGGAAGGCTTTCTGCTGGGAAATCGGCGCATGCCGTGGTGGGCTGTCGGGCTGTCCGTGATGGCAACTCAGGCCAGTGCGATCACCTTTATAGGAACCACCGGACAAGCCTATGAAAACGGAATGGAGTTTATCCAGGTCTATTTGCCTCAGCCACTAGCCATGGTGGCACTGGCTGCTTTCTTTATCCCAATTTTTTATCGAGCACGAGTCTTTACCGCTTACGAAATTTTAGAGAAGCGCTTTGATGCTAAAACCCGTTCCCTGACCAGTTTTCTTTTTCTCGTCTCTCGGGGTATAGGCGCTGGTATTGTGCTTTACGCACCAGCTGTAGTGCTTTCGGTGATTATGGGGTGGGATGAGAGGGTCACCATTCTCATTATGGGTGCGCTGACCATTCTTTACACTGTTGTCGGGGGCATTGCGGCGGTGATCTGGACTGACGTTTTGCAAATGTTACTCATGTTTGGTGGTATTGGTGTATCCGTTGTGGTGCTTCTAAGGGAATTACCTGCTGAGATCGGTCTAGCAGATGTGATCTACATAGGTGGGGTCCAACAAATGTGGAAGAGTATTGATCTTGTCTGGGATCCTACCAACACTTACACCTTGTGGTCCGGTCTAATCGGAGGTCTCTTCCTTGCACTCGCTTATTTCGGTTGTGATCAAAGTCAGGTCCAAAGATATTTGACAGCTAGTTCTTTAACCGATAGTCGGTTGTCCTTGATCTTCAACGCCTTCTTGAAGGTGCCAATGCAGTTTCTTATTCTCGCCATCGGAGTGCTACTTTTTGTCTTCTATCATTTTGAGCAACCTCCTCTCATTTTCAGCGCAGCGGAGGCCAGAATCGTACAAGCTAGTCCTCACAGGGACTCCTTTCTCCGCTTGCAAGAAGAGCACCGTGATCTACACGGTCTGCGAAAAAATGCTGCTCTGAGTCTAGTTCGAGCCCGCCACAAGGGTGGGAATGGAGACAGTTGGCATGAAACCCTACGGCGTTGCGATCAACGATTAAGTGCTGTGCGCGAGAGCGCCAAGGAGCTGGTAACAAGGATCCGCGGTGTGGCCTCGGATGATGTCAATTATATCTTCCCGAGCTATCTCATCCATTATGTACCGAAAGGTATTCTAGGTTTGATGATAGCGGTGATTTTCGCGGCTGCCATGTCTTCTCTGGACTCGGAATTGACGGCGCTTTCTAGCACCACAGTGGTGGATTTTTATCGGCGCTACTGGATTCGCCAAGCCAGGGATCAGCATTATCTCTCCGTCTCACGAATTTCTACGCTAGTTTGGGGACTGTTTGCCGTAGCTGTGGCCCTTTATGCGGGTCAACTGGGCTCCCTCATCGAGGCAGTGAATCGAATAGGATCATACTTTTATGGTTCCTTGTTGGGGGTATTCTTACTAGCCTTTGGAGTCAGATCGGCCCGTGGAACAGGGGCTTTTGTGGGACTTATCGCAGGTATGTTCAGTGTGTTCATGGTCAGCCTTTCAACGAATATCTCGTGGTTGTACTATAACGTGATAGGAGCGTTAACCGTGGTGAGTGTGGGAAGCCTGGTCAGCCTGCGACCAAAGGGAGGGGGGGATGAAGGAAAGCTTGCAAGACCGGTCGAAGGCTAGGGGAAAATGGGCTGACATTCGCCTGTGGTTGTCTGGCGCCACCCTTACTGCTGGCTTTCTCCTGTTTTCCCTTATCTCCGGCCTGGGGCAGCGTCAGCCGATCGAGGAAGATCAAGGGATAACGGGATTTGGGCTGGCCCTGCGTAGGCTTCCCACCGTTGCTAGACTACTTTATGTGACAGCTCATCCGGACGATGAGGACAATGCTCTTTTGGCTAAGTTGAGTCGTGGACAGGGAATCCGAACGGCCTTGCTGACTCTAACGCGGGGCGACGGAGGTCAGAACGAGATTGGCCCTGAACTTTTTGAGGCATTGGGTGTCTTGCGCACCGAAGAGCTCATGGCGGTTCACCGTTTCGATGCCGTGGAGCAGTTTTTCACCCGGGCCTATGAGTTCGGATACTCCTTCAGTGTGGGGGAGACCCTGAGTAAATGGGGAAAAGAAGAAATTCTCCAGGACATCGTCCGAGTTATCCGAATATTTCGGCCCCAGATCATGTTGTCCCTTTCCCCGGATGGGGAAGGTGGAGGTCAGCATCACCAGGCATCGGCGCAGCTAGCAGCCTGGGCCTTTCGCCTCGCCGGAGATTCTCAAGTTTTCTCCCAACAATTACAAGTAGGTTTGCGCCCTTGGCAACCTGAGCATCTTTATCAGCTAGCTGTTTCCGACGACGAAGAAGCAATCCGAATCGAGTTAAGTCAGTATGATCCATTGCTGGGAGAATCCTATGTCGAGTTCGGTGCCAGGGCTCGCAGCAACCATCGCTGTCAAGGCATGAATCTCCTTGCGGAGCCAGGACTAAGAGTGACACGGTACCGATTGGCTGATAGTCTTGGGATTTCCCGGGCAACGGATGGAGATTTTTTTACTGGACTCGATACTTCGTTGCCATCGCTCGCTTCCTACGAACCAGAACTTGCAGCCGGTCTGAACGAGCTCCAGCGGCATGTCGATCGAGCTCGAGCGTTTTACGAACAGTCGAATTATACCTCGGCCGCAGGTTCAGTGATGGCCGGGTTAGCACAGGTGCGTCGTCTGGTTGAGTCCGCTCTGGACCAGGAAGCCAGGTTCTTTCTGAGACAGAAAGAGAAGGATTTCCTGACCGCAGCCAGGCGAGGACACTTTTTCTATTTTGATGCCCTGACTGGGAAGACGCGGGATGGACTCGTTACCCGGGGCGAGGAGTTTGAAGTGGAGCTGCGGTTTCTCAACCGCTCTTCCATGCCGACACACACCCTCAGCCTCGGGCTTCAGGCGCCATCGGGATGGGAGGTGCGTCGGGACAGCCAGAATGGACTGGATCATTTTAAAGTAAAAGTTGGCTCTCAGGCAGAGTATAGTCAACCTTACTGGTATCGGGATAATCCAAAAGTGGACCGCTTTGCGGTTAAACTAGGTTTCAGCGGCGTCGAAGCCCAGCCTCTTCCGGTGCTCATGGCGCGAGTTGATTATCTTTCTTCGGGGGTAGAGGGCTGGGTGGAGAGGCCGGTTGAATTCCGCTGGTTTGATACCGGGATGGGGCGGGAACGGCGTAATGAAATCCAAGTAGTACCCAAACTCTCCCTCAACCTGGAGCCTAAGGTTGGTGTGGTAGGCCTTGGCGGACCCAGAACCAAGCTATTCAGGGTCTCAGTGACCAACAATCTTTCGCGGGCAACCACGGCTACCGTCCGTCTGGAAGTCCCACCCGGATGGCAGACTTTCCCCGCTAGGAAAAGACTCGACTTTCGTTACGAAAATGAAGAGATCACAACCCAATTTCGAGTTGATCTCCCTGCCCAGCAGCGGTCAGCGACATATACTCTTGGAGCTGTTGCAGAGATGTGTGGGCACCAGTATAGCCAGGGTCATCAGATTATTGACTATCCTCATATCCAGCGTAGACACATCTATCGACCAGCGAGAGCCCGTTTAAGAGTATTTCCAGTGGAGATTCCTCTCCCTTTGAAAGTGGGCTATGTGATGGGTGTTGGGGACCAGGTCGGATCGGCCACGCGGGAACTAGGTGCCGAGATTGTCTATCTGGAGGAAGCCGACTTAGCCTCTTCAGATTTGAGCCGATTCGACGTTATTGTGACGGGTATCCGAGCTTATCTAACCCGCAAAGATCTGATTGCTTATAACCAACGTCTGCTCGACTATGTTCGAAACGGTGGCCATTTGGTTGTTCAATACAATAAGTACGAATTCAACCAAAACCAGTATGGTCCCTATCCTGCCCGGATTAACCGGCCCCATGATCGGGTAACCGTTGAAGATTCACAGGTCAAGGTGCTCGTCCCGGACCACCCGGTCTTTACTTGGCCCAACCGTATCGGCAAGGAGGACTGGTCCGGATGGGTTCAGGAGCGAGGGCTCTATTTTCTGGGTGAATGGGATAATCGTTACCAGCCATTGCTCGAATTTCAGGATCCGTGGCCCTACAATCGTGGTCCCAAGCTCGGTGGATTGCTGATTGCCGCTTACGGAAGGGGTACATATATCTACACTGGGGTGAGCTTTTTCCGCCAGCTGAAGGAAGGAATTCCTGGCCCTCTTCGATTGTGGGCAAACATCCTCGCTCTGGGAAGGCACCCGGCGTATTCTGGGTCTACAATGAAACCAGGCTAAAGCTTGAGAAAAATCCCAGGATATTTCTCTTGTTCGACTTGATGGGTCGTTGATTTACTCCAGACGAATTCACACGTTAGTGCGGAGCTAGTTGAGTAATTCGGCAGATGGGGGGAAGAGTCGAAGAGTAGGCATGCTTTCAATCGGAATAATTGGGATACCCAATATCGGAAAATCCACCCTCTTCAACGCCCTAACCGCTGGCGGGGCCGCGGTCTCCAATTACCCGTTTACGACCATTGACAACAATGTTGGTGCAGTTTCAGTTCCAGATGAGCGCTTGGAAGAGCTTACTCGTATCCTAAAACCCGAAGAGTGTACGCCTTCTTTTATTCAATTCATCGACATTGCGGGCCTTGTGAAGGGGGCCAGCCAGGGAGAAGGCCTTGGGAATCAATTTTTGGGCCACATACGACAGGTGGACGCCCTAATTCATCTGTTTCGTTGCTTTCAGGAAGGCGATGGTGCTCACGTTTTTCCGGGAGTTGATCTGGCTAGAGACCTCCAAGTCGTGGAGGAGGAGCTCTTGCTGGCCGATTTGGAACTGCTGAGCCGCTACACGGAAAAGCAGCGGCGACTGTGGCAAACTAATCCTCGTCAATCTGTCAGGGAAAAAGAGCGGCTAGGAGGCTATCAGAAAAAGCTTGAAGCGGGAATCCCACTTCGCGATTTAGGTCTTGATCAGCAAGAACAACACGAATTGAAAGCCTTGGGTCTCTTGACAGGCAAGCCGGTTCTCTACGTGTTCAATGTATCGGAAGATGAATATCCATTGATGGTTCGCCCTTACTCTCAACAACTCGAACAAAGCAGGATTTGGAAAAGTGTGCACCAATCTCCGCCTGTGGCTGTCGTTTCGGCGAAGATCGAGTGGGAACTCGGGCAATTAGCCGTAGAGGACCGCCTCGAATTCATGCAGGAATTAGGCATCGCCGAGACAGGTCTGGAGCGGCTCGTCAAGAAAGCTTATCGACTTCTTGATCTGATCACCTTTTACACCATAACCAATCGGAAGCTTCGCGCCTGGGAGGTGACCAAGGGCACTCGAAGCCCCCAGGCTGCCGGCCAGGTCCATTCCGACATGGAGCGAGGGTTCATCCGGGCTCAAGTGGCTTCTTTTCAAGCACTTCTTCAACACGGCAGTTGGCCACGATTGCATCGTCTGGGGAAACTACGGACAGAGGGAAAAACCTATGAAATACAAGATGGAGATGTGATGGAGTTCCTATTCCGATCTTGAGCTTTTCGTGACAGCGTGTCCCGAAGGTTTAATCCTGTCTGTCTATAAGCCCCGGCGATTTAACTAGCTTCGATTCAACGGGGAACCGACCTCCAAATTGCAGACCCGATAGCGAGCCAAGGGCATATACAGCTCTGCAGGGAGGCAATGATCGGGTTGGTTTTTCGTCAGTGCATCCCATCTCTCGCCGGATGCGGCATCCTCCACTGGACTATAATATGGAAGCCGTGGCTGAACAGAACAGTGTGGTCCATCGGGAAGCTTATGCGACCGCTGAGAGCGACGCAAAGGTGAGGTTTCCTTTCCGGCTCCTTTCCCGAACGTTTCAAGCCTTTCGGTATCGAGACTTTCGGGTTTTTGGCATGTGGTTGGGCGCTTTCACGTCCACCACGGGCACCTGGACGCAAACGGTTGCCAATCCTGGCTGGTACTCAATATTACCGGCTCCACCTTTTATCTGGGATTGACTGCGTTTTTGGGTGAACTGCCCATTCTTCTCTTTTCGCTACTGGGAGGAGTCACTGCTGACCGGCTCGAGCGCCGGAAGCTGCTGCTTGCATCCCAGTACGTCCAGATGAGCTGTGCCCTTATTCTGACCCTCCCTCTGTCTCCTGGGATTGGATACAAATCTGGCATTTCTTGGTGCTTGTCTTTGTGGTGGGACCGGCCCAATCTTTTGGTGGGCCTGCTTATATGGCCTTGATTCCGAATCTGGTAGAGAGGGAGCATCTTCCTAACGCTATCGCTCTAAACTCGACTCAATTCAACCTTGCTCGGGTGCTTGGCCCTCTGTGTTGGCCGGTGCCGCCCTGATCTCAGTTGGGCCGGTTCTCTGTTTTGCCGTGAACGGCCTGTCTTTCCTTGCGGTTATTCTCAGTTTGCACCTGATACGATCTAGTTTTGTTCCCAAACGAAAAGGGGGATCGATGTTAGCGGGAATGAAGTAAGGTTTGGATTTCGTCCGCAGCCAGGGACCCTCTGGCAGTTGAGTGTATTGGGATTAGTTAGTGCTTTCTGCGGGATTCCTTTACTGACTTTCTTACCTGCTTTTGCTCGCAATGTCTTTGGAATGAGCTCTACCGGCTATTCCAAAATGATGGCATACGCAGGAGGGGGGGTTGTAATGGGGGATGTCCTTTACGCTGGCTTGCCCAATCTGCAAAGCCGAGGCCTATTTACCTTACGACTTCAGCTACTTTTTTCTCTTCTGTTGGCCACCTTTTCCCTTTCTAGAAATCTGGTCATCAGTCGTGGAGCCCTATTCTTGGGAGGTGCCTGTATGATGGGTCTGTTCACCTCGATTGCCTCACTGATTCAGCTGGTGACTGGGGAGGAAATGCTGGGCCGAGTCATGAGTATTTTCATGCTTACTTTCCGAGGAGGGATGCCCTTGGGTAACCTGGTGCTGGCTGGTTACCTGGCTGATCACTTTCCGGCTCCCTTTGCGATTCTGGCTCAGAGCCTCGTGCTGGAAACCGCCGTATAGGATTTTAGTTGTGGGAAGGGGTATCAAGCAGATCTAACACCCCCCATTGTCCCTAAATTCAATAGGTTGTCAGAGGGTCTTCAATTGACTCAAGGGGAACGAATCTGATAACTTTAAACCTCGCCCTGCCAAGCGGGGGGGGGAGGATAATATGTCTGAGAGAGTGTCTATATTCGACACCACTTTGAGAGACGGGGAGCAATCGCCTGGGTGCTCAATGAACCTGGAAGAAAAGCTAACCATGGCGCGTCAGCTGGAACGCCTCAACGTCGATGTTATCGAGGCCGGATTTCCGATCGCTTCTGAGGGTGATTTTGAAGCGGTACGTGCCATTGCTGGCGAAGTTCAGAAGCCTATCATCGCAGCTCTGGCGAGAACCAATCGCCTGGACATCGAACGCGCGTGGGAGGCCATCAAAGAGGCTCGTAAACCGCGCATCCATACCTTTATTGCAACCTCCGATATTCATCTTACCTACAAGCTGAGAAAGTCTCGCTTGGAGGTATTGCAGCAAGCCACTGAGGCGGTGAAAATCGCTCGGGATTTGTGTGAAGAAGTGGAGTTTTCAGCCGAGGATGCCACTCGCAGCGACAGCGGCTATCTTGCCGAGATCTTTGAAGCTGCCATTGAAAGCGGTGCCACGATTATCAACATCCCTGATACCGTAGGTTTTGCCTTACCACAAGAATATGGGCCTTTCGTCGCAAAGCTGGTGGCTAGGATCTCCAATCGCGAAAAAGCGGTTTTTAGCTGTCATTGCCATGACGACCTGGGTCTGGCCGTGGCCAATTCTTTGGCGGGCGTCGAAAATGGCTGTCGCCAGGTGGAGTGCACTATAAATGGGATTGGAGAACGAGCTGGTAACGCTTCAATGGAAGAGATCGTGATGGTGCTCCGGACACGCAAAGACTGGTTACCCTATCATACCAACATTGTCAGCGAAGAGATCTACCGCTCCAGCCGCTTACTGACCAATTTGACCGGGATGTTTATTCAGGCCAATAAAGCTATTGTGGGAACCAATGCTTTTGCACATGAGGCGGGAATTCACCAGGATGGTGTGCTGAAGAACGCTTTGACCTATGAGATCATGACTCCTCAGTCCGTTGGCATCGTCAGCAGCACCCTCGTGATGGGCAAGCATAGTGGGCGGCATGCTCTAAGTAAAAAATACGAAGAACTTGGTTATCGGTTGAGTCAAGAGGAACTCGAGCGGGCCTACTTCTTCTTTACTAAGTTGGCAGATCAAAAAAAAGAAATCTACGATGAGGATCTGATCGCAATCATTCAGGACGGCCTGAAAACCGTACCTGATACCTATCGTCTGAAATACGTGCAAGCATGGGGTGGCAATCAAGAGATTTCGCCAGCTGTAGTCAAAGTTGAAAAGGGAAACAAGGTCTTTGTCGAATCCGCTCTCGGAGATGGCCCGATCGACGCTTGCTACAAGGCTATCGATAAGATTTTCGAAAGCCACGTGCGTCTCTTGGACTATACGGTCAACTCGGTGACTCGAGGGAAAGATGCTCTAGGTGAGGTGTTTGTTCACCTGCAAATAAATGGTAAGAATTACACTGGTAAGGCCGCCAGCGTGGATATCATCGACGCCAGTGCCCGAGCTTACATCAATGCAGTCAACAAGGCGCAATACGAGAGACAGAAACGCTCCTCGGAACCCAAGGTTGCCTCTGCCTGACCGATTCTCGAACGGCTGGACGGCGACTGTGGCCCTCAATCACTGAAATGCCAAAGACTTTGTTCGATAAAATCTGGGATTGCCACGTCGTACATCAAGGGGCTGATCAGCCGGCAATCCTTTACATCGATTGTCATCTGATTCACGAAGTAACTTCTCCTCAAGCCTTCGAAGGGCTTCGCCTAACAGGCCGAAGGGTTCGCCGCCCAGACCTCACGTATGCCACGGTGGACCACAATGTGCCTACCTGGGAGCGCTCGTTGCCTATCACCGACGTCGTCTCGAGAAGGCAAATCGAAATTTTGGAGCGCAACTGTCGGCAAGCTGGAATCCAGCTCTACGGATTGGATAGCCCGCATCAAGGTATTGTTCATGTCATTGGTCCTGAACTGGGTATTACCCAACCAGGGAAGACTATTGTTTGCGGAGATAGCCACACCTCCACCCATGGTGCCTTTGGTGCCCTGGCTTTTGGCATCGGTACCACCGAAGTAGAACATGTGCTGGCTACGCAATGCCTTCTCCAGGACAAACCCCGCACCTACAACATTCGACTGCATGGGCGTTTATCTGAGTGGGTCACTGCCAAGGACGTTATTCTTTACATCATTCGCACTATCGGCACCGACGGTGCCGCCGGTTGTGTGATCGAGTACTCCGGTGAGGTGATTGATCGCTTTAGCATGGAAGAACGCATGACGGTATCCAATATGTCAATCGAGGCAGGAGCGCGAGCCGGAATGATCGCTCCCGATGAAACCACATATGCCTACCTGGAAGGACGCCCGTTTGCGCCGCGATCCGGGTCTTTCCAAGCGGCGGTGGAGTATTGGGCAACACTCTCCAGTGAACCGGGTTCCTCTTTTGACCAGGAAATTGACCTGGATGTCTCCAGCTTAGTTCCCCAGGTGAGTTGGGGAACGAGTCCAGGGATGGTCGCTGACGTTAGTGGAGAGGTCCCCGATCCGGAGGCCATCTCTGATGAAGGTGCCCGGAAAGCGGCGAGACGAGCACTGGAGTATATGGGTCTGGAACCTGGTACACCCATCGAGGAGTTGAAGCTAGACCGGGTGTTTATCGGGTCCTGCACCAACGCGCGCATCGAGGATTTACGTTTGGCAACACGGCTGATCAGTGGGAAAAAAGTTGCCCCCACGGTGCAGGCCATGGCTGTACCTGGCTCGCAGCAGGTCAAGCGGTTGGCGGAAGAGGAAGGGTTAGATCGCATTTTCCAAGAGGCTGGATTCGAGTGGCGGGAGTCCGGGTGCAGCATGTGCCTGGGGATGAACCCAGACGTTTTGAAACCCGGACAAAGGTGTGCCTCGACGTCGAATCGCAACTTTGAGGGCCGGCAGGGACGGGGAGGACGCACCCATCTGGTCAGTCCAGCTATGGCCGCTGCCGCGGCTATTGCGGGACACTTTGTCAACCTGTGTGGCTTAAAATGAGCCTTTCCCGGAGCTCGGGATTACCAGGCGAATTAGCTAGAGGAGTAGATGAAACCATTTGTGCAGTTCCGGGGCCTGGTCGCCACACTGGATCGGATCAATGTCGATACCGATCAGATCATCCCCAAGCAGTTTCTGAAACGAATCCAACGGACTGGTTTCGGGCAATTCCTATTCTATGATTGGCGTTTTAGAGAAGATGGTTCGTCGGAGATCGATTTCGAGCTCAATCGACCCCAATTCCAGCAGGCCACGATTCTGCTCACCCGTGCTAATTTCGGTTGTGGATCTTCGCGCGAGCACGCTCCTTGGGCCCTCTTGGACTATGGTTTTCACGTCATAATCGCTCCTTCCTTCGCTGACATCTTCTCCAATAATTGCTTCAAGAACGGATTGTTACCAGTTTTCCTAGCTGAGTCTCAGGTAGAAAAACTGTTTCAACGTAGTCGACAAACCTCAGGTTACCAACTCACGGTGGACCTCAAATCGGAGACGGTTAGAGATGATTTTGGGCTACAGTTGACCTTTGAGACGAATCCATTCCGAAGAGAATGCTTGTTGAAGGGTCTGGATGACATCGACTTGACTCTTGGCCATGAAGAAAAGATTAGTGCCTATGAAAGGAAATGCGAGCTAGACCTCGCATAGAGATCCGATACTGTCGACAGTGCCGATGGCTGTTGCGTGCCACCTGGATGGCGCAAGAGCTTTTAGTCACCTTTGAGGAGGAACTTGGGCAAGTGGCCTTGCTCCCTGGCCAGGGCGGCGTGTTTGAAGTCCGACTGGACAATGAAATGATCTTTTCCCGAAAGCATCATGGGCGGTTTCCAGAAGTTAAAGAGATTAAACAGCTGGTACGGGATCGCATTGCGCCGCATAGGAACCTGGGCCACAGTGATCGTTAATCTCCCGCTGGCGATCGGGCAGATCAGCCTGTATCGAGTTGTGTAGACGCCACTTGTTACTGGACAGCCGGTCTTTTCCAGTGATCTTCAAACCGCTGTCGTCTCAATCTAAAATTCTCTGATGTCAGTCATTTACCCTTGGAAGCTTACGCCAAAACAAGCGGTTCGACTTCAAACGCAGTTGAGAGATCAGATCCGGACTGATTGTGACCTCAAAGAACCGCAAACAATCGCGGGAGTGGATGTGGGATATCTTCGGTCAGCGGATCATTCAATCGCTGCCGTAGCTGTGCTTTCCTATCCGACCCTGCAGCCGCTGGAGAATACCGTGGTGAGAGGTCCAACCCCGTTTCCTTACATTCCGGGGTTGCTGAGCTTTCGTGAGACACCCATCATCTTGCAGGCGATGGAGAAGCTATCGGCGCCTCCCGACCTGATTTTTGTGGATGGGCATGGACAAGCCCACCCGCGCCGCTTTAGAATTGCTTGTCATTTGGGTGCTTGGCTGCATATCCCTACGGTTGGGATCGGTAAAACGCGGCGGTGCGGTCAGTTTACACCCCCTGGTCCAAAACGAGGAGACTGGACGGAGTTTGCGGTATCAAGGCGAAGTGATTGGCCGGGTGCTCCGCACTCGCACAAGTGTTCGACCAATCTTTGTCTCGGTCGGATATGGGCTACCTCTTGGAGACTGCCTGCGCTGGACTTTGTTGGTCTCACCGCGTTTTCGCCTCCCAGAGCCCATTCGTCGCGCTCACACCTTAGCCTCCCGATGCTTATAATGAAGCGGTGACCAAAAAGAAAATTCTTGCTAGTCAGGCTGAAACTCTCGTTTACAAGAGCGTTTATGCTCCGGTCGATTTACGCCAAATGCTGGAAACGGTCGAAAGCCGTTCTCGTATCCGTAAGGTTCCCGTCTCCCAACTCTTTTTTGGCCTTAAGACACTAGAACACCAAGAGGTGGTCGCCTTACTTCCCCACGTCACCGAGGAGCAGTGGATCGGGATTCTAGATTTGGACCTGTGGCAGCGCGACAGGATGAGTGTGGGACGATTTATTTATTGGCAAAAGTATATCTTAGAAGTTTTAGATTCGGTGGCTAGCAAGTTAATTCGGGCCACCGGTTCAGACCTGTGGGAGATCGCTTTCAAGCGGCTGATTAAAGTTTTTCCCAAGGATGAAGAAGATGAGCAGTCAGGAGAAGGGGATCAAGGGGAGTGGTTTGAAACACCCGATAGGAATTATTGGCTGCTTCTCTCCTTGAGCCCCAATGTGGCTCGACTGACCCGGGCCCTGATCACCCGGCTTTATGAGGTGGATCCCGCTCTAGCCGCTCTTCTGATCCAGTCCTCCAGCTACCGCACATCGATCGAAATCGAAGAAGCAGCTTACCAGGACCGGGTACTCCGCTTGGAGAACATAGGTTTCCAAGGCTACTACGACGCGATTGAAATCTACTCTCCCCTCTCCTTAGAATCATCTTTTCCCCGTAAGAGGTGGAGAGGGCCAGTGGGGATGGGGGCCTTACCCTGGCAACTGATCAGACGAACCAGAGTGCCGTTAATCCTTTTCCAGGCTTTCACCAGTCTGACTGGCCCGCAAGAAGTGCAGGCGCTGATGGATGAACTTTTCTGGGTTTGCAACCGGTTGCTTGCAGCTGACGGTGTATCAGCTGGGGAGTTGTCGGAAGTTAAAGCGGGCATTCGAAAAGCTATCTCGGGCATGAACCTAGGGTTGGATTACTGGTCCAAAGGAGAGGTCGGGCAAGCTACTGAGGGAGTGCGAAATCACTTCTTACAATCATTTTTCCAACTTGGATATGGCCGCCTGCTTCATCTTCAGACCCAGGCTCGCGAGATCGCGAGTGGCCCTCATACATTAGAGGCCGGATCGTTTGAAGAAGCGGTACTGGAAGGTCTTTTGAGGGGTTATCCGGTCCTCACCCTGCAGGTAAAAAGTGGCATTCGCCACCGATTTTTCTATGATCTCCTGGACCTACAGCGCGCACAAAGAAGTCTGGTCCAAGCCACTTCCTCAGAGATGTCTCCCAAGGGCTGATCAGAGAAAGGTCCCTCACCGCTCAAGTATTTGACGGTGGCTTGGTCATCGACCAGGGATCTAAAAGTTTGCCCAATGTTTCTTCTTCAAGTACCCCTTTCTCCCTGCTCACTTGGCGAATCGTACGCCCACTCTGATAGGCTGTCTTGGCCACCTCAGCAGCTCGATCATACCCGATTACGGGAGCCAGTGAGGTAACCATGGCCAGGGATTTTTCGACCATCTCCTCGCACCGAGCTCGATTGACCCGAAGGCCAGCAACGCATTTTTCCACCAATACGCGGCATCCGTGGGCCAATAGCTCAATGGATTGTAGGAGGTTGTAAGCAATGACCGGCTTCATCACGTTCAATTCAAGATTTCCCGACTGACCGCCAATGCTGATCGTGACATCGTTGCCTAACACCTGGGCTGCAATCATAGCGACTGCCTCGGGAATCACCGGATTTACTTTGCCAGGCATAATGGAACTGCCAGGCTGTACAGCCGGAAGTAGGATTTCACCAATACCACAACGTGGTCCCGATCCCAACCAGCGCAAATCGTTAGCGATCTTCATCAGACTGCAGGCCACGGTTTTCAGCATGCCGCTTGTTTCTACAGCGGCATCTCTCGATGCCAGTGCTTCGAAGCGGTTTTCCGCCTCACAAAAAGAGATCCCGGTCCAGGTAGAGAGGCGCTGTACAACTCCGGCAGAAAAGCCCGGATGACAATTCAATCCGGTTCCCACCGCCGTGCCGCCAATGGCCAGTTCGGACAGATGGGGTCGTACCATCTCAATGCGACGCACAGAGTGGGCCAGCATGGAAGCGTAAGCCGAGAACTCTTGACCAAGGCGAAGAGGTACCGCGTCCTGCAGGTGGGTGCGCCCAATCTTGACGACCTCATCGAATTCCCTGGTCTTATCTTCCAGAGAGGTTTGTAATCCTTTAAGCGCGGGAATGAGTTCTCCTTCCAGTTGCTCCAGAACTGAAATATGGATAGCAGTGGGAATGACATCGTTGCTCGATTGGCTTAGATTGACATGATCGTTCGGGTGAATCTCTCGACTTCCAATCTCTCCTCCCCGAATTTCAATAGCTCGGTTGGCGATCACCTCATTGGCATTCATGTTAGTCGAGGTGCCTGAACCAGTTTGAAAAATGTCCAGGACGAATTGATCATCCAATTTCCCTGCGATGATTTCCTGGGCTGCTAAAGTAATCGCGTTGACGATGCCGGGGTTCAACAACCCGAGCTCCAAATTGGTCTCGGCGGCTGCCTTCTTGACCAGACCTAGGGCGCGAATGAATGCGCGCGGAAAACGCAGAGTGCTGATAGGAAAGTTAAGTACGGCCCGCTGGGTTTGTGCGCCGTAATAGCTTTTGGCGGGGACTTGCATTTCTCCCATAGAATCTTTCTCAATCCGGTATTCCATCATAATATTCCTCCCACATTTCTCGGTATTTAGAGTTGCTCACCAGTATGGCCGAAAATTGATAGCAGTCATCTCTGGCGCTATTTCAAGTCCTTGGGTTTCTTTTGATCGCTCATTAGCACATCTTTAGGTCGAGGCAGCGATCCCGGAAATACTTCTGCCACTGGGAGCGGAAACGCCCATTAGAAAAGCTCCGGGCATGTTGGGCGATGTACTGACGATTGAAGTCCATTCTTTCAAAAAGATCAACCGCCTGAGCCAGTGACTCAAAAGTGGGTTCGAAAAAAAATCCCCGTTCCATTTAGCACAACCGACTCTTTAACACCCCCGTCTGCGTAGGCGATGACGGGACAGCCACAAGCCTGAGCCTCCACTGGAACTAGACCGAAGTCTTCCGTCCCTGGAAAGACCAGTGCCAGTGCTTGGCTGTAGAGTCGTCGCAAATCCTGGTCGGGAAGCCAACCCAAAAACTTGATATTTGGGCCCGCCTGGTGTTTCAGACGCCGGTACAATGGGCCGGTTCCCACGATCCGCAGGGGCCTGTGATTGTGATTAAAAGCCTCAATGGCTAGGTCGATACGCTTTTGGGGTACCAGAGCGGCCACGATTAAATAGAAGTTCTCTCGTGGCTCACCCAAAGGTCGGAAGAATTTGCAGTCGATTCCAGGATAGATGATCTCAGAGTGGCGCCCATAGATTTTTCGAATCCGCTCTTGGACAGTTTTGGAAATGGCCACGTAGAAAGCTACCCCTCGTGAAGAGGCTAAGTCCCACTTCCGGAGTCTCTTCGAAAAGATCTTCAGGAACGTTCCTCTCCAGGACCCTTCCAGCTCGTGCTGGTCGCTATCTCAGCATAGTGAATATATGGACCAGCCTCAATTTGCAATAACTGCTCGGGGGGATCAGTGGGATGTTCTTGTCTTTAGAGAGAGACAGGCTGCTCCATCGAAAGCTTGCAATGCTATAGATACTTGCTGAAAATAGCACGTGTTGTGAAGAAGTTTAGCTCATTGGCCTCAGGTATTTTTTCCCCTCACATGGTTCCCATTTTGATGATGGTCGGCTGCGGGGGACCTGGGCAGGCTAAAATCGAACGAATTGAGAATAGCCGGGAGCTTGCTACCTACCGACTCGAATCCCTCACGGGCTACCGCGACGGCGGGATTTTACAGGCCAAAGTAGTCTTCTCCGATGATTCCTTGAGACTCACCATGCTGATGCGCTTCAAAATCGGCGTTCCCACTCGCCTTGAATTTGGTCAGTATCGCTGGATAAGGCCTGGAAATGAAGTATTGGAAGGATTTATCGCTGAGCGCTCAGTAACCTTTTTGGGAGGCCAATCGGACCGGCCTAACTTGGGAGGTGTTTTCGAACTCCTCTCGCCACATGGCAGCCCTCTCTATCGAGTCCGAGTTCCCACCACTGAAGTGGCTCAATCCCAAGAGTGAGGAGGACAGGCGTAAGCTGCATGTCGTCACCGGTTAATCGGCACACACGCGTTTCCGGTTGAGCAGCATACCCAACCGCCCGAGGAAAACGTTGGCTAAGGCTTTAGCCAGCTTCAAGTTGTTCCTCTCACGCTGATGATTGAAACGACACCGGGGGACCTCGCCGTGCATCCAGCGATTGGCAAAATGATAAAAACGGCGAGAGCGTCGACCGGACACATCCACAGCACGGTCACTTCCCGTCTCCCAAGACTTCAATCGGATGACGCGATCGGAAACCTTTTCGTCATAGGGGGTGTCTTTGATGGGATAGGCAACTGTTGTCAAGAATACGTCTGGATTGGCAGCTTTCAAAAGCTGTACAGTTTCTTTAATATCCTTTGTTTCTTCTCCGTCGTAGCCAAGCATGATGAAGAGGCCGGCCTGAATGCCGTTCTGCTGGAGTGAGCGCACTACTTGTTGGACGCGAACGGCGTTGGTCTTTCGCTGCATTGCATCAAGCACTGACTGGGAACCGCTCTCGGAGCCGATCCACAGCCGATAGCAGCCCATTTTTCCCAACTGGCGAATGATGTCCTCATCCAGGCGGTCCTCCCGCGAAATAGTCTCGAAGGGAATCCGTAACTTACGGCTCTTCAGTTTTTCCGCGTAAGCAAAAAACCAGCGACGATTAATCGTGAAGACATCATCGGCATACCACAGCAAGTCAGGACGGTAGTGTTCCTGGATGAGCTCTACTTCATAGCCACATTCCGGGGAGAACGGGATCGGTGACTGTAGCCGAAAACGTTGTGGCTGCACCAGGTACAGGTGTAGGGGCATCCCCGGGAGGCCAGTAGGGAAACAGCTCCTGATCCGTGGTGTTGGCGCCAGACGGCCAGGTAACGATGGATATCAATAGCCTGGCGGTCTGGGAACGGCTGTCCGTCCAACTGTCGGATGAAGGCCCGTGGTGAGGTGAGTACCAGATCCCCTTCTGGATCACGATAAGCAATTCCCTGGATGTGCCTCATCTTCTCAGGTCCGTGCCTGGCGAGATGAGGCAGTAATTTCTCAAGGGTGAGTTCGCCTTCTCCGATCACGACAACGTCGGCTCCCCAATGGAGGTATTCCTCGGCCTAGTTTGCAGGTGAAGGCCCCCCGACGATGACCCGGCACCCCTGGAGCTTGCACAGCCTCATCATTTGAAGAGCTGCAGGTCGAGTGGTCAAGTTGATGTAGATCCCCACCACCGAAGGACGTTCTGCTTCGACGAATTGGCGAAAAGATTCCATCCGGTTGAAGGTCGAGTCGAAAATTCCTATTTCAAACCCCTTTTTCTTCAGATAAGCCGAAAGGTATAGAATGCCCAAAGGAGGATAGGGCTTCATCAAATTCAATTCGTGGCGGTCTTCCGCCAGAAAGTATGCGTGGGTCAGGAGGAGATCCATGAACTACTAATCCATTCTACGGTATCTGAATTTTTATTTCTTGGAAGCAGTAGATATCCGTGATGGTCTCATGCGGGTACACGAGAAGAGGAGATAGGAAGTGGGATGAAATGGAAATGTGTCGTCTCTGTTCCTCCGAATGAAAATCGGTGATATAGGATACACAATATCGACTAAATCGACTAGATTATTGTTTGTCAGTGGTCAAGCATTGGATAGATAGAAAGCCCATTTTATCGACATGTGGAAAATGATGTGGATAAGTTGTGGGTCAAGCTGCTAAAATCCATTGATCACCTTTGAGAATACGGCAGAGTACTATGCATAGTTTATGTGCAGGGTATTTTTATTTTTTTTTTGTTAATGTGGCTGAGGGTGTGTTGTATACTGCCTCTCGTCCCAAGGGGTGGACACTAGGTCGAACCCGAGTAGGAGCGGCCCCAGGGTCGGGGAGATTAACTCGGTGGCTTCGGTTGCCGGGTAAGGAAGCGATCCAGGGGGGGGATTTTAGGCTGCTGCGTTAGTGGTTTTCTAAGGTTCTACTGAGGGCGGGCGGAAATCAGCGCCCTTCGGGGTGACTGGAGGCATCGCGCGCCAGAGGACGTTGCTACAAGGGCCACTCTTAGCTTCGACGGATTCTGGGGGATGCTGGAGGCTTTGGCCTTTAGCGTCTCACGGACGAGTCGGGGCGAGAAGGGTAGGCGGCTGTTTTAGAGTTTAGGGGGCTTTTCGGAGTTTTCCTGGCTGGAGAGCAAGGTGCTTATCTACCAATGAAGGCAGAGGAACCGGTTTCGGCCGGGAGAGAGCCTTTTTGGATCGGTGCTCGGCTGTGGCGGACATCACTTGGGACTTTTTTTTCCTCGCCAACTCTGGTTGCCGAAAACCTCAAGAGCGGGTTGTGTTAGAGAGTACTGTAGTCGATTGCTTTCCCTCGTCAGCGTAACGCCGCTGACGCCTCAGCATATTTCCTCGTTTTGGGGCCTTGCTCTCCTGATGCAGCGACGATGCGCTTAAATTGACATCCGTTTGACTTCGACGGAAACTTTTTTTCTCGGCCAGTGAGGCCCCGACAGGGTTGGAATTGTTTACAGAAGCAACTTTTGTTCTCGGGTGAGTGTCCAGTCGGATGAAATTGTGATCCTTCGGTTCGGCCTAGAATATGCTTAAGTACTTTATAGGAGTATAGTTTAGGGACTCTATTGATACATGCATACTAGAGATACCAACCCGGTGATTGAAAGGGTCAAGAAAATACCGGTAGGTGTGTTAGGGGCCACTGGAGCAGTGGGCCAGAAGTTTGTGCTCCTGCTAGCGGATCATCCCTGGTTTGAGCTTCGAGAATTGGCTGCCTCTAAGCGCTCAGAGGGCAGGTCCTATGAGGAGGCTGTTGTCTGGAAGCAAGCGAGTCCTTTACCTGAGAAGGTCCGTTCTTTGAAGGTAGGGCGGTGCGAGCCTGGACGGGAAAGCAAGATCGTTTTTTCTGGACTCGACGCCTCTGTGGCGGGGAAGATCGAAGAGAGGTTTGCTGAGGAAGGTTGCTGGGTCTTCTCCAACGCCCAGAATCATCGGATGGAACCAGATGTTCCACTCGTGATCACCGAATTAAATGCGGATCACTTCGAACTCGTTTCGTTTCAGAGGAAGAAGCGGGGCTGGCCGGGGGCTATTGTAACCAACCCGAATTGCTCAGCTGTTGTCCTAGCACTCTCGTTAGGTCCCTTGTATCGAGCCTTTGGACTGAAGGAAGTTCAAGTAGTAACCCTTCAGGCTATCTCGGGTGCGGGGTATCCTGGGCTGCCTTCCCTCGATATTCTCGGCAACGTAATTCCCTTTATTTCCGGCGAGGAAGAGAAAATCGAAAATGAGACACGGAAGATTCTGGGACAATCGGAAAAAGGCGTGATTCTTCCGGCTGACTTCAAGATCAGCGCTCAAGCTAATCGGGTACCTGTCGAAGAGGGTCACCTAGAGTGTGTCTCGCTTCGCTTCTCTCAGACTACTTCGCCCGAGGAAGTAGTGCAATGCTGGCAGGATTTTCGTGGGTTGTCACAAAATCTGGATCTTCCCTCAGCGCCTGAAAAGCCGGTGGTCGTGGTTTCCGAGGAGAACCGGCCTCAGCCGCGCTTGGATGCCTGGAAGTACAAAGGAATGAGTGTTCTGGTAGGCCGTGTACGTCCCTGTTCCGTACTGGACATCAAATACGCTGTACTGGGTCACAATACTCTGCGTGGAGCCGCTGGAGCCTCTGTCCTGAACGCTGAGTATGTGGTCCAGAAAGGGATGCTTAATCGATGATCGTGATGAAGTTCGGTGGAACCTCCCTGCAGGATGGAGAAGCGATAGAAAGAGCCATCCAGGCGATTTGGAAGCAGCTAGATCAACAGCCCCTCGTTGTTCTTTCCGCACTCGGGAAAACAACGGATCAACTCCTCAAGATCGCTAAAAAGGCGGCTTCTGGACAGGTACGGGTTGCCATGAGAGTCCAGGAAGAGTTGCGAGAATACCATTGCTCGACCGCTCGAGACATTCTTTCTGGTAGCCATGTGGCCAAGACAAAAAAGCGGCTTGACCAGTTCTTCTCTGAACTTTCGAACATTACCCAAGGTTTTCACCTGCAGGGTGAATGCAGCGCGCGCAGTTTGGACACGATTATTTCCCTTGGTGAACGAATGAGCACCTGGATTTTCAGTCAGGCTCTGCTCGAGCGGGGATGCAGGGCGGTGTTGCTGGATGCCAGAGAGTTGATTTTGACCAATGATCGATTTAACCAAGCCGCGGTCTTGGAGGACATCTCCCTCCGCCAAATTCGCGAAGGGATCAGTCCTCTTTTGAAAAAAGGATTTATTGCTGTTCTGCAGGGCTTTATCGGGTCCACCAAGGATGGGGCAGTGACAACCATCGGGCGCGGAGGGTCTGATTATACAGCCTCCCTGGCAGGAGCAGCGCTCAATGCCAAAGAGATTCAGATCTGGACTGATGTTCCGGGCATTCTCACTACCGACCCGCTCATTGTACCGGAAGCCTTTAAAATTAAAGCCCTCTCCTTTGCAGAAGCCTCGGAGTTGGCCTATTTTGGGGCTAGGGTACTCCATCCGAAGACCCTGTTGCCTGCTATGGTGCGGAACATCCCTGTTCGTGTCTGTAATTCATTGTGGATCAATCACACTGGCACAAGGATCAGCTCGCAGCCCAGCTGTCCACAAACGGCTGTCAAAGCCATTGCGTGTAAAAAGGGTATAACGGTGGTCAACGTTCATTCCCCTCGGATGCTATTAGCCTATGGGTTCCTACGCCGCATTTTTGAAGTGTTTGAGCGCTACGAGACGGTAGTAGATGTCGTTGCTACTTCTGAGGTAAGTGTTTCTCTGACCATAGATTCCAGCGAAAAACTGGATTCGATAGTGGCGGACCTGAAGGCGTTCGGGCAAGTTGACGTGGAACACGACACGGCAATCATCTGCATAGTGGGCGACAATCTGAAATATACTCCGGGGATCGCGGCACGCGTGTTTCGGGGACTGGGCAGCATCAATGTGCACATGATCTCGCAGGGGGCATCCCGGATTAATCTGACTTTTCTGGTCCAACAGAGCAAAATGAAAATGGCAGTGCGAAAACTTCACCACGAGTTCTTCCGGGATCCTGACCCAGCTCTGTTTGAGCCTTGTTAGGAGGAATGTCTGGTCCTCGCTTCCCGATAGGTAGCTGGTGATGAAAATTGCATTGATCGGTTATGGAAAGATGGGGAAAGTGGTGCAACAGATAGCGGTTCAACAACATCACCAAATTGTCAAAATCCTAACTAGCAAAGACAATCCTATGGAAGCGGGATTCTTCGGGAGCTGGATCGATGATGCCCAGGTGATCATCGATTTCTCGGTAGGCAGAGCTGTTCCTTTCAACATCAAAAATGCCGTTCGCGCGCGGATCCCCATGGTTGAGGCTACCACCGGCTGGTACGATCAGCTTCCACGCTTGCGAGAAATCGTAGAAGCTGAAGAAGCCACCTGCCTTTATTCAAGCAACTTCAGCATTGGTGTTCAGGCGCTTTTCTGGCTGACTCGTCAGGCAGGTCGATTCTTTTCTCAATTTAAGGAATTTCAACCCTACCTGATGGAATCGCACCACAGCCAGAAGATGGATGCTCCTTCTGGAACGGCCCTAACCCTGCTTGGACATCTGAGCGAGTCCTACCAGCAGGCCATTCCTGTTTCCACTCTACGGGCTGGATTTTTTCCGGGAATTCACGAGATTGGGTTTGATTCGCCGGTGGATACCTTGACACTCCAGCACACGGCCAGAAATCGGGAGGGCTTTGCCAACGGGGCTCTTTTTGCCGCGGAATGGATTCAGGGAAAGAAGGGTTTCTACAGTTTTGAAGAGGTAATCTCAGGTGAAAGAAATGATTGAGATCCTCTGTGTTGGAACTCTCCTTACAAGAAGTCAGGTAAATGAGGTACGGTTCTGTAAGCTGTTTTAAAGATCGGGATCTACGTGGTCGAAGCAATCGAAGAATTGTTTGAAAAGGAGGAGTTTACCCTCCGAGATCGGCGAACACTGGGGTTGTTTCTCGATCAACTAGATTCCGGGCAGATTCGTGCCGCTGAAAAGATAAACGGTCGCTGGAGGGTCAATTCCTGGGTTAAAAAAGGAATCTTGGTGGGCTTCCGGATGGGAACCTTGGTGGACCGTTCGGTCAACGACCAGTTTCGCTACTTCGACAAGGACACCTATCCATTGAAGTCACTCACGTTGGATTCCGGCGTCCGCCTGGTCCCCGGGGGATCAGCCATTCGCCGAGGTGCTTACGTAGCTCCTGGGGTCACCTGCATGCCTCCCATGTATATCAACGTCGGTGCCTACGTCGAGGAGGGGACTATGGTTGATTCGCATTCCTTAGTGGGTTCTTGCGCCCAGGTGGGCAGGCGGGTACATCTCAGCGCGGGAGCTCAAGTGGGTGGTGTGCTTGAACCGGTGGGGGCCTTACCCGTCATCATAGAAGAGGACGTCCTGGTGGGGGGGAATTGCGGCATTTTTGAAGGAACCATCGTAGGAAAAGGCGCAGTCGTAGCCTCGGGGGTTACTTTGACTCGTGCCACTCCCGTCTTCGACTTGGTACAGGAAAAAATCTATCGCAGTGAAAGAGGCCGTGTCTTGGAGATTCCTTCCGGAGCCGTAGTGATTCCCGGCGCTCGTCCTGTTCGCACGAGTTTTGGAGAGGACCAAGGACTCTCCGTGTATACTCCGGTAATCGTTAAGTACCGGGATTGGAAAACCGACAGGTCAGCACGTTTGGAAGAGTGGTTGCGCTAGATCAACTAGGCTCGAAGCTGTGAATGGGGCCCGGATATGATGGGCCACGTGCACAGTGTGGAAAGATGTACCCCCCATTGTAGCTCGTTGTAAAGAAACTTGATCGGAAGCCAATTTCCCTCTCTGACAACCTATGTTCGCTTCTCGCTTAAAAGGTGTCGAAATCTCCATGATTCGACAGATTATGAATCGTGCCGAGGGCTGCATTAACCTGGGGCTCGGTGAGCCCGATTTTTTGCCCCGCGCGTTGTGCTTCAAGAGGCCCATCGTGTGTTGAGTGAGGAGAAAATCGGCTATTCTTGTAACCAGGGACTTTCGGAGTTGTGCGAAGCCATTCGCTGCTACCACGGTGCCCTCCCGGGGCACTCCGTTGTGGTTACTAATGGTAGCCAGGAGGCCTTGTTTGATACCTTTCTTGCTTTGCTGGGACAAGGGGATGAGGTCCTGGTTCCGGATCCCGGGTTTACGGGGTATGCCAGTGTTGCTCGGTTGGCTGGTGCGGTACCGGTTTTTTATCCTCTGCGTCGACAAAACCACTTTCAGTTGGCAGAGGGTGAGCTAAAAGGTCTCATCTCCCATCGCACTCGGGCCATCGTTCTTAACTCCCCATCGAACCCTACCAGCCAGTGTCTCAATCTGGCTCAGCTGCGCTTCGTGTCTCAGCTGGCTCAAGAGAAACGCTTGGTGGTGATCAGCGACGAAATCTATCGGGAAATCTATTATGGGCAGCAAAAACCTCCGGCCATTGCCCAGATCAGCAACGATGCGGTCATTCTTTCCGGCGTCTCCAAGATGGCCAACATGACGGGATGGCGGGTCGGCTGGGCCTGTGGGCCGCCAAAAATTATCGAGAAAGTAACGGTAGTGCATCAGTACAGCTCGTCCTGTGCTTCGACCCTAGCTCAAAAAGCGGCTTTGCAAGTGTTTTCTGAAGCTGGACAGAAGGCCATCACCCGACAGCGCAAGCGCCTTGGCAAGAATTGTCATTGGGTTTGTTCTCAGATGGACACCGATTGGAATCGGCCCTATGTTCGTCCTCAAGGCGCTTTTTATCTGTTGCTCTCTGTGGAAGATCTTGGTCTGGATAGCTTCTCGGTGTCGTTAGAGCTTCTTGAAGATGGAGTCGCCACTATTCCCGGGGCTGCCTTTGGCTTACAGTCCGAAGGCTTCTTGCGAATTTCCTTCGCTTGTGGCCAGTCCATGTTAGAAGCTGGACTTGTGCGGCTAAAGCGGGGTCTGGGTCGGTTGATCCGGCGCACGCGCGTGTGAGGAAAGAGGATTTCCAGTGATAAAAGATCAGGGGGTGTCGCTATGGACAGGGAGGTTTCCGATGAGAAATTCGGGTTGATGACAAGCACTTGTCCCATCATTACCTTCACCAGCGATTTCGGCAGCCGGGAATACTACGTAGGGGCTGTGAAGGGTGCTATCCTCAGTGTCTGTCCAGAAGTGAAAATCGTGGACATCAGCCACGAAGTGGCTTCGCATGACTTGCTGGAAGCTGCTTTCACCCTGCTGTGTGCTTACGCTTTTTTCCCGTGCGGCACCACTCATCTGATGGTGGTCGACCCAGGTGTTGGATCTAGACGGCGGGCTCTCATCGTCTCCACAGACCAATACAATTTCATAGCGCCCGACAATGGGGTTCTTTCGCTGGTTTGTCAAAGGGAGCGGGTCAAGCAAATCATATCTATTGAAACGGAGAATTATTTTCGTAAACCCGTGGCGACAACCTTTCATGGGCGGGACATATTCGGACCAGTAGCTGCCTGGATGGCCCAGGGGGTGGCAATCAATCAGTTTGGTCCGGAGGTGAGAGAATATGTGAGGCTAAGCATGCCCAATGTTCAAAGGTTGGCCGAGAACAGGGTAGAGGGCATTGTTTTACACGTCGACCGTTTTGGCAATATCATTACTAGTCTTTCGCCGCGGCAAGTGGCGACGACCTTGGGGAAGGAATCCGAGGTGGTTCGCTTCAGAGTGGACGGAAAGGAGATCTCTGACCACTACCGCTTTTACGCTGAGGCATCACCGCAGGAAGCCTTTTCGCTGCTCGGTAGCAGTGGCTATTATGAAATCGTGGCGCAGAGAAGATCAGCCGCCGAACTGCTAGGGGTAGGGCGGGGTGCAAGGGTCGTATTGGAAGTGAAGTAACGTCGATTCCACGTTGCCTTTACCAGCTCACTGTTCTCCTAAGTGGTTGGTATCCAGTATCAGAGAGGTAAGAGAAAAGCGAAGTGTAATATGATCCGGGTCGGTCCTGCAGGATGGAGCTACAAGGACTGGGAAGGTGTGGTGTATCCTGGTAAACCGAGGTTCGACCCGTTAGCCTATCTTGCCGAGTTTTTTGATGCGATTGAAATAAACAGCACTTTTTATCGCCCGGCACGAGCTAGTTCCGCTTGGAGTTGGCTGTCTCGAGTTGCTCACAACGCACAATTCCGATTCAGCGTTAAGTTGGGACAAAGTTTCACCCATAATCGTGGAAATATCGATGGCTCCGAGATAGCTCGGTGGAAAGAGGGCATCTACCCGCTTCAGGAGGAAGGCAGGTTGGGAGCCGTGCTTGCCCAGTTCCCCTGGTCCTTCAAGAATGACTCCACAGCCCGGGACTATCTGGCGAGTTTGCTCGCAGTATTTTCGGAGTTTCCTCTGGTGGTGGAAGTCCGTCACTCCTCCTGGAGAGATCCAGGCTTCGAAGGGCTACTGCGCCATTTTGGCGTCGGGATCTGTAATATCGATCAGCCCGTAATCGGTCGAAGTCTCCCGCTCAAGGCTGAGACCTCCTCCTCCTTGGGCTACTTTCGCTACCATGGCAGAAACTATAAGGACTGGTTTCGAAAAGAGGCGGGGCGGAACGCGCGTTACAATTACCTTTACCAGGGTGACGAGATTACCGCACAGGCCGATCTGGTTAACTCCCTACAGGAGAAAGCAAAAGAAGTATACGTGATCTATAATAACCACTTCCGAGGCCAGGCTGTGGTCAATGCTTTGCAGCTCCGACTCCAACTCGAGGGGCAGCTAAAACGAGTCCCAGACCTCCTTCGTCACGCCTACCCCGAACTGTGTCATTGGCAACTTAGTAGGTAATGTGAAATACCGCTTCCTTCACTGCAGGGAGCGTCCACTGTGTCGGCCCGGCCGATAAAATCCAACCAAAAGAACAGCATTCCTGCTCACTCACGCGTGAAGTTGAGCTATTCGTCTCGCACCTCACGCGTTCTCCAATTCTAATCTAGCTAATGCAGCTGCAGCCGGGTGTGAGAAATACGGACTTGTGTGGTTGTCAAGCTAGATTGGATCACAAAATGTAGGCAGAATACGCCACCGCAATTTGGTCTAATGGGCTAGAAGACGAGGATCGGAAGGATCCGGCTTTCGGAAGACCCCAATCTTATGTGATGCGGGTCAGTGGCTAGAGAAGAGCTTCGTGGAGAGACTGGACTGCTAGCTCTACACCATGGAGTCTGTGAGGAGGCAGACCTCCCAAATAGTGTAGGATTTTCTCCGTGCTCAGTTGAAAGCACTGGTCTATGGTCTTGCGCTTGCAGAGAAGAGTTACTGCAGCTGCGGCAGCAATCGCACCCGGGCAGCCTTGGGTTTGGAAGCGACATTCAAGAATTATGTTTTTCTCGATCCGGAGCTGAAACTGAGTGATGTCACCACAAACTGGATTCTCTGCCCGGGAAGTGTGGGTCGCTTCAGGGAGAACCCCCCGGTTGGGTAGTTCGCTGATGAGTCGACGTACCACGTCGTTGTACACTATCCCTCTCGATAAAGGGGTGAAATTTCTCGCATCCGCTCCACCGTTTCTGGCAAAATCTTGAGGACGCAGTCGATTTCTGACAGAGTCGTCATTCGGCTCAAACTAAATCGAATCGCTCCATCCAGCAACTCCTTGTTCAGTCTGATTGCTCTGAGAACGTGGGAGGGTTCGAGGGCACCTGAGGAGCAGGCCGCGCCGGTTGAAACGGCAATGCCTTGAAAGTCGAGAGAGATCAACAGGGCTTCGCCCTCCACCGATCGAAAACTGATATTGGAGACATGAGGCATTCGTCTGGCTCGGGTCCCATTAACCACAGTGCCAGGAACTTTCTGAAGAATTCCCTCTTCCAGGAGGTCCCGAAGAGAGCCCACTCGACTGCTGAAGTCGTTTAGCCCACTCAAAGCCAATTCACAAGCCTTTCCCATGCCGACTATGCCGGGCACATTTTCGGTCCCGGCTCTTCGTTTGCGTTCGTGAGCTCCTCCGAAGAGAAGTGGATGCATTGACGTGTCAGCGTCTACCCACAAAGCGCCGACTCCCTTCGGACCATGAAACTTATGCCCGGACAGGGAGAGTAGGTCTACTCCCAATTCCTGTACGTTGACAGGGATCTTGCCTACGGACTGGACGGCGTCTGTATGAAAGGCAATCCTTCGCTCTCGCAACATCGATGCGATCTCGGCAATGGGCTGGATACTCCCGACTTCATTGTTGGCGTGCATAACCGAGACCAAAATCGTCTCATCGGTCAAGGCTTTTCCCAACTCATCGAGTTGCACCAGACCCTTTTGATCGACTGGAATAGTGGTTACTTGGCAGCCCTCCTTTTCAAGCTGTTCACATGTCCTCAGCACGGCGGGATGCTCGATTGACGTGGTAAAGATGTGATTCCCTCGGGATCGGTTACAAAAAACTAACCCTCTCAGGGCGGTGTTATCCGACTCGGTACCTCCACTGGTGAAGATAATTTCCCTCGGCCGGGCGCCAATGAGATCGGCAACTTGTTGGCGTGCCTCCTCAATTGCCGCACGGGCTCGCTGACCGTAGCTATGAATCGAGGAAGCGTTCCCGAAATTCTCTTGAAGGTAGGGGTGCATGGCCTCCAGGACCCGGGGATCCACACGAGTAGAAGCATTATTGTCCAGATAGACTTGTCGCTCCGTCACTGCTTCATCATAGCATTGGGACTTTTGCTGGACAACTGGGTTGCTTGGGAGTAAAGCGCTCTTGAGGTTGAAACCACAGAGCCGGCTGATACAGCATCAAAGGCTCGCGCTAGTTCCCGACTGTTGAACTGAAATGTGATACGATACGGCCTATTATGAGTACTTTATCCCAGATCGAGCAAGTCGGCTTGGTGCCGGTCATTGTTCTCGAGGATGATGAGGATGCCATTCCCTTGGGGAGGGCTTTGCTAAAAGGCGGGCTTCCCTGTGCCGAAGTTACCTTTCGCACTCCAGCAGCAGCCGATTCGATCCGGCGGCTTCACCAAGAATTTACTGAGATTCTGGTGGGAGCGGGCACGGTCTTACAGCCTCAACAGGCCGAGCAGGCGATCGACGCGGGAGCTCGATTTGTCGTTGCGCCGGGTTTCAACCCCCGGGTGGTCGAAACTTGTTTAAATCGGGGAGTGGACGTATTTCCCGGTGTATGTACTCCCACGGACATTGAGGTTGCTCTGGACAAGGGGCTTACTACTCTTAAGTTGTTCCCCGCCGAGCCAATCGGAGGGTTAGAGTATCTGAAGGCGATCGCTGCTCCCTATTCTCAGGTGGGCTTTATTCCCACCGGCGGAATTCATCAGGGTAATCTAGAAGAATATCTATCCTTTAGCAAAGTGGTCGCCTGTGCCGGCACCTGGATGGTGCGCCAGGATTGGATCGCCAGTAAACAATTTGATCGGATCGGAGAGGCTGTGCAATTGGCTCGACGACTGGTCGAACAAGTACGAGGAGTCAAGGATTGATGTCCGAGCAGGTGATTACGTTTGGGGAGATCATGCTGCGTTTGAAGGCTCCGGAGCGCGAACGGTTATTCCAGTCTCCTCTGTTCGAGGTATCCTTCGGTGGAGGAGAGGCCAATGTAGCCATCTCTCTCGCCCAGTTAGGTTTGGATGTCTGTTTTGTCACTGCCTTGCCTGCCAATCCAATAGGTGACGCTTGTATTGGCGAGTTGCGCCGTTGGGGTGTGGATACTTCGCACATCGTGCGAAGAGAAGGGAGGTTAGGCGTTTATTTTCTGGAAACGGGTGCAAATCAACGCCCCTCTCGGGTGATTTATGATCGAAACGGCTCAGCGGTTGCCCATTCCCGGCCCGGTGATTTCGACTGGGAGACGATTTTTGAGGGAGCTTCCTGGTTTCACTTCACCGGTATTACGCCGGCGCTGACTCAGAACCTAGCCGACACTTGTCTGGAAGCCGCACAAAAGGCGCAACAGAAGGGTGTCCCTGTTTCCCTAGACTACAATTACCGACGGAAACTCTGGAAATACGGAAAGGCGGCTCCCACAATTATGCGCGAACTGGCGGCTCATGTTGACATCGGCATCGCCAACGAGGAAGACTGCCAAGAATCCCTGGATATTTTTCTAGACGTAGATGTACACAGTGGCCAGTTGGAAGTAGAGAAATACCAAAAGTTGACGGAACGTGTCCTCGACGAGTTTCCTAACCTTCAGAAACAAGCCATTACTCTACGTGAAAGCTACAGCGCCGAGTACAATGGTTGGTCAGCAGTCCTCCATAACCGGAACCAATTTCTGCGGAGTCGCCGCTACGAGATCACGAATATTGTGGATCGTGTAGGTGGTGGTGATGCGTTCTCTGCGGGACTGATCTATGGTCTGGTGACCAACCAGAAGGATGCTCACGCCCTCGAGTTTGCTGCTGCCTCCTCCTGTCTGAAGCACTCCATTGGAGGTGACTTCAACCGCGTAGAAGTTGCTGAGGTCGAAACCCTTCTGAAAGGGGAGACTAGTGGCCGCGTTCAGCGTTGATATTTTCCAAGTCGGGGATTCTGCTTTCTTGTCGACTTGGCGCGAACCTTCCGCGAAGGAAGGTAGTCTCTCCTCAGGCACAAGATATGCGGCCTAACTGTGGCTTAACTTTGACTGGCTAGAGTTACAGGGGTCCATTTTTCTGGTAGAATGCAGTTCTTTCCTGCCTGCCGGGGTAGCTCAGTCGGTAGAGCAGAGGACTGAAAATCCTCGTGTCGGCGGTTCGATTCCGTCCCCCGGCAACTCTAAATCCATAGGTTACGGATAGATCGAGTGTGGTCTATTCTTTCACTGTGTGAGGCTACTCGCGGAAGTTTTCAGAAGTGGTGATTGCTGATGGTCTGGGATTGTTGTCCAGTCAGATTCTGCTGCTGAATCTGAGCGGGGATGAGACGGCTACGGCCCAGATCCAGCTCAGGGACGATACCGGAGCAGCCCTTACGGTTGATTTAAACGGCGAGCAGATTACTGGATTGACACAGGTACAGATTGCAGCCTCGGGACTTCAGGTACTGGCTACGGACGGCGTGGGGGATCTGGTCGTTGGTTCAGTTTCGGTAACCTCGGATCAGCCGCTAGCAGGTGTGATTGTTTTTAAAGGAGAGGGAATAGGTTCAGCAGGAGTGGGTAGTAGTGCTGAGTTAGCAGAAGGTTTTTTGGCACCCATGGAAACCAACATCTCCACGGCCATCCGAACTGGAGTAGCCATAACGAACTTGGAGGAAGAACAGCTTACCCTGACAGCTGATCTGCTTGACTCGGATGGGACTTTGCTCGACTCGGTCCAGTTGAGTCTGGCTTCATTGGGTCATCTGGCCATCTTTCTAGACGAGTTTGACTGGGATAACTCGATTGGTCTGAACCTGTTTGAAGGTCTGCTCAGAGTGCGTAGCAATGGACGCATTTCTGCTACCGTGATCCAGACTCGCCCAGGACAATTTGCTACCATGCCGGTGGCAGCTAAACCTCTCGATTAGGCCTCATTTGAATTCCCTGGATCATGCCTTAAGGGCGGATAGAGAAATCTGACATCAAGGCTCCGCTGGGCCAGTGCTTAGTCTTCCTGACAATGTTTCCGTTTTGTTTCCGGTTGAGATGGTAAATTTTTGTAAGGATAAAGCGTTGGACTTCTAATCCGTAGATTGCAGGTTTAAATTCTGTCTGTAACATAAGTTTTATCAATAGTTTACTACTTATTACCATCACTTCCAAATCAGTGCCTTCCGGTCGCTGTCCCGCTGGTTCGACAATAGCTTGGCCGCAACGAGCGCCGAGAGGTTGTCTTTCAACACGGTCAACAAAGCGTCGGCCAGGAGATCCGCTCCGAGATCCGAGTAATGACAACGGTCGACGTATAAGAGAGTCACTGGAACCATCCAGGGTCGCAGTCAGATCTTCGATCTTGAGGATTCTATTTTTGAGCAGCAGAGCATAGAAGCTGTTCTCGAACTCCTTGTACTGCACATGTTGTTCGGGGCTGTAGTCCCTCATGGATGGCATGGATAAATATGTAAGCCGTAGGCCGTAACACGAAATCAAATGTTCCGCTTTGAGCCCTTGTCATCAAGTCCATCATGGCATAGCGAACCCATGGTTGCAGCGGCCTTGGCCTGCGGTCTGGCTAATTTTCTACTGGCCCCCTCTATGTGGCAATGTGAGAAGCGGCTCGGCGCTGGGACTACAGACGCGTGATTGGAGATTCACACCTCCCTGCAACCGGCTACCGGAGCTGCGCAGGCGTAACGGTACCAGCTTGCCCAAAGCCGCGCTGACCAGAGATGCATCATCGAGGATGACCGGCAGCAGTTGGGAGAACTGCTCAAGCCCTGTGCAATCACAGCCTGAAGCGGCTCAGCGTCTGTAGCAGGTTATAGATGATCATTAATGAGATTCCATGTTGTCGAGTTGCTTTCTCCAGTTCTTTGATAGTCTCCAGACCATTTTCCAGGGCGTCCTCAAGCCACTCGGTCGTTCCGGCCTTTTTTTTCCTGGGTTTCGGAGTTTGGGCTAGTTCGAAGGGGATTGCCCGAAGGAAAAAGAACCCGGTTTTTGGGAATGGTCTAGTTGCGTAGCTCGGAAAGTCCAAAAGTTGTGAAAACCTGTTACCTATATTCAGGTGATTAGCCAGCGAAGGCCCCCAGCGGACACGGCTATATCAGCCACCAATTAGGATCTCTCCTTCATTAAGCTGAGGGATCGCAGGGGGTAAGAAGTGAAAAGTATCCCGCTAAGGCGTCGAAAAGATGTAGCATTAGACAGGAGGCAGTTATAGGTAGGGTAACAAGCAACGCTTCAGAACGGCTCATCTTCGCTTTGGACGTAGGAGATGAGCAAGAGGCCAGAGCCTTGGTCGACGAGTTGAGGGGCCTTGTATCGTTTTTCAAAGTAGGACTTCAGCTTTTTATTGCAACTGGTCTTAGCGTTGTCAAATGGCTCAGGGAGCAAAACTTAAAGGTGTTTCTTGACATGAAAATGGAGGATACTGAACACACTATCCTTCATTCTGTTAAAGAAGTTGCGAAGCTGGGCGTCACATTTCTCACCATCCATGGGAGTGGAATAACGGCCAAAGTAGCCAAAGAAGCAAGCCAGGGCACGGATTTGAGAATTTTGTCCCTGACGCTGCTTACTAGCCTTGGCGAACAGGATCTCAAAGATCTCTTCATCATCACCGACTATAGTAAATTTAAAACGCTTGAGGACTATGTCTTGTGGCGAGCAGCCCAAGCTCTAAAGTTTGGATGTGACGGTCTGATTGCCTCGGGACAGAACGTTGCAGTTCTCAGAAAGAAATTCGGATCGGATCCATTAATAATCTCCCCTGGTATTCGCCCACAGGGCGAGGCACACGACGATCATAAGCGCCCTTCCACTCCTCATGATGCTATTACCAGTGGAGCGGACTATATTGTTGTCGGCAGATCAATTCGAAATGCTAGGAATCGGCGACAAAAAGCACACGAGATCATAGACGAAATTGACTCGGCCCTGCGGACACCAAAAGTTTTGGGTTGAGGCGCCCGTCTAGATCATACACCTTACCTGATCCCATACTTGAGGGTCGGCCTCTTCTAGCACATTGCTTGGCTTTCACGCTTGGCTGCCAGCTTTTGTTCGCCTGAGGTCCACCCAGGCGAGGCCTCTCCTGATTGGTGAAGGTTGAACCAGAAACAGAATGGTTCTCAGAGATGCAGCCACGATGTAGAACTTCTTCAAGCTATAGGCATCCCCCACCAGACCGGGCAACGAAGCATTCCAAACGAGTCTGGCCAAAGCTAGAAACTCGTGGATTTCGATTCTTCTTCCTGCGCGTTCAGCTTCTTCCAGACTCAGGTACTGACTGATCAAGAGATGATCGGCAAGGTAATTTCTTAGCAGAGGGAAGCAGGGATGAAAAAACTGCTGAGCTCGACCGATGTGAGAGGAGTATTGATGTCATAGTGGATATTGTGGCGTGAATCATCAATCGGGGATTTCTGGGCCAGCAGCTGTAGGATCCTGCAAACGCTGCGAAGCAGGCAGTTTGTGCCACGCTCCTTGTTCCCAGTAAAACTCCCACGAAGGTCGCCAAATAGCCCAGGTCAGTGGCATGTTTGGGAAACAGTGTTACCAGAGGTTCTTGAATGAGGAACAGTGCAAAGGGTGTAGTCCAGCCGGCATAGAGGTCGATCGAAACTCCCGCTCCTCCCTTCCTACCGCAGTGGATCTTTCGACCGGATCTGCGATTCCGCGCCTCTTAGACACATCCTGTCTATGCAATAGGGCGCACAGCTAGAAAAAGGACTCCCGAGATTCCCGGTGCTGAGACCGAAGTTCTCAAGGAAAGCGCCCGTTGAAGGAGATGGCAGATATAATCCATCAACAGGGCCGCAACCCGCAACCCGCAAACCAGCGTGGAGCGAGGGGAAGAAACGGTCCATTCCCACCTCTGAACTCAGGCGGCTAGTTGGTGGCTCAAAGCCCGCTTGGGCATAGTGGGTCCTCAACGATTTCCCCGCAGTTTTTCGTAAACTCTTCCTCCAGGCGATGCGCCCTCCATGGTCTACCCTTTTCCTTATGTCTATCAACGTTTGGAGGTTTAGGGCCGCTATGGATGGAGGAGGGAGGGAATTGCTACACCCAGCTAGGTGCTGGTTGTCAGTCTACTTAGCAAGCAAGTCAGGCCTTCTTGAGAAACTGTGCTTTGCGGTCCACACGCGTAGACTTGGGACGATAGGCTTATTCTACAGGCTCAATCCGGGAAGGCTTGAGTTGCCTCTTTCCATCCACTACCTGAAGTGTTCCCGTAACCTTTACCCGTTGGATTCCCTTGCAGAAATATTCATGGGAATCCTTGCTAGTCTTGCTCTGAACCAGGTAATAGATGATTGTCTTAGCTTTTTCCTGTACCCGTACTGCGTTCCCGCACGAGGTGGTCTCACCCAGTTTACACTTGGTACATATCCCATCCCCTGTAATGGTCTTTTCGTTCCCTGGGAGGCTGAGGTTAGCTAGAAGAACCACAATGGAAAGAAAACTCAATGTTTGCATGGGACACTCCTTTTTTGACTGTAGACACTAGGATAGCACAGACTCCCCCGCGTCCGGAACACTGAGATTAGAGGGCACAAGAAAGCTCCAAGTGATCTTTGCAATTTGTGGCCTTGGAGTTTTGTGGTCTTCTGGGGTAATGTCTTTCCTGAGGAAGTTTTCCAAGATAAGCGAGAGAATTGGCCAAGACATGTGTTTCTCGCTTATGCTTCGGGATAATGACCGAGAGGGAAGCCTTTCATCGACCGGGTCAATTTTGGGGAATTCCGCCTGCGAGAAGCTACTGAGAACCGGTGTCTCAATCCCCTCGGAGAGGATCAGCGGAATCCAAGTCCACTCCAGCAAAGCCCCTTGCGGAACAACCAGCATTTGATGAAGCCCAGAAGCTCATGAAACTCGGAAACGGAGAGAATAGGTTGCCTTATTTCTGAAATGGAATGCTAAGTGTTTAGCACTGGGGGGAGGAAACCTCAGTGGGAGAGAAGGTCACTCTTGTCGGAGACGGACTGTTGGACTTGACGGCTGCCGGGGTTTTATGGCAACAAGTAGCTGGGCGGTCGGCTTGGATGAGTCGGCCGTCACCCTGTAACTGGAAGAGTAAGGTCGTAAGAGCTAACCACACGCTCAGCACCTGTAGGGTCACATCAACAGGAGGAGCTCATGCCATCCATCGAAATCCTCAGCACCAGTCGTATAGATGAACGAGAGTCTGCATTTCCTCAGGCCGTGCAGCTTCCCAACGGAGATATTTTATGCTCCTTCAGTGTTGGTGGAGGTGCCCACGCCACCGGTGGTTCCGACTGGGCACGCTCGACCGACGGGGGCGAGATGTGGACAGTCGAGGGAACTATACTTCCCAAGAAAGGAAACGTCACAAATTTTATGAAACTCAGCCTATCATCCGATGGCAGTGCTATTTACTCTTACGGCTCACGCTCCTATAGGAAAGCAGGCGCTAAGTTTGGAGAGACTCAGAATGAGCCCATCTTCTGCCAATCGACGGATGGAGGACACAGCTGGACCCAGCCACGGGTTGTGCCGATGCGGGGGCACGATAAGCTGGAGATATCCCACGGCATCCTTCCGCTCAAGTCGGGCCGTCTGCTTGCTCCCGGAGCTACGCTGGACTCGAAGGACGCCCTCGGCAGGCAAGTGCTAGTTGCCATCTCAGATGACGGTGGAGAGACCTGGCCGCGGCATGCGGTTGTATTTGAGGACCCACAGGGCCAGTGTGGGTATTTTGAGCACAAGCTAGCCGAGATTGAGCCCGGCTTCCTCATCTCAACCTGCTGGACCGTGACCCTTGGGGATGTCGAGGATCGGGAGGACTCCTTTGTGCTTTCCAAAGACGATGGTCTTAGTTGGACCGAGCCGCGGTCTACTGGTATCCTCGGACAAACTATGACGCCGATTCCTCTCGGTGGAGACCGTCTGCTGATACTCTACAACCGACGCTATGGACAACAAGGCATCATCATGAATCTGGTTACGCTCTCTGGGGAGGAGTGGGTAATTCACTATGAGGGGGTGCTTTACGATGCTAGCGTGACTCACAAACGCCCTCAGAACATTGAAACTGGTGTGGACGAGTTTGACGGTTTCCAGTTTGGTTTTCCAACCGCCATTCGTCTCCAGGATGGCACCTTCCTCGCCACCCATTGGTCTCAGGAAAACGGCCGGTTCGGAATCCGTGGGACCAGACTTCTGATTGACTGGTAGTCGACATGGACAGTCACTGGACGCAGTTGTCCAGGCTCCGGGCCACCTCAAAAAGTGAATGGGGAGCTGGACGGGGTGTGCGGATATCGTCGACTTGGTACATACCAAGGCTTATTCCGTTTCCGAAACGGATCAATGGGGTATCCACTGGACTCAGGTAACCCCAACATCTTGTGGTTGGGCTCACGGGGCCTCGGCGTCCCAGTCGGCGACGATCGATCGATACGGCGTTGGGTCCACGGCGACTGCCTGCTGCACAAGGCGGTAGAAGAGTTTTCCCCGGCTGCGTGAGTTGCGCCGGTTGAAGCGGAACACAAACTCGTCGAGGTAGTGGTCCAGATGCTCGTGGCTAACCGCGCCTTGGTGCGTGCCCAGCAGCCAGCGCTTGAGCAACGAGATCGCTTGGTGCACCCTCGGCAATAATTCCGAGGCCTGCTTGCGGCGGCCCGACAGAAAGACGATGCGATGCTGGTAGCCCTTCTTCTCCAGCGGCTCGTAGCCCAGCCAGCCGTCGGTGTGCACCAAGCTTCCCGGCTCGACCGACTCCTCCACGAAGGGCATCAAACTGGCCGCCGATGCGTTCCGCACACGCTGCATGCGGATCCGTCCTAGCCCGCGGCCTCTCTCTTCAGCGGCTACTGAAATCAAGTCTTTTCGCTCGTTCTGCCGGCCGCTCACACCCTCTTCCTCAGCGCCCCAATAGGTCTCATCGACCTCGACTACGCCCGCCAATCGCTCCCGCCCAGGACGCACCATCGCTCGCCGCAGCTTGTGCATCCAGGTCCACGCAGTTTGATAGCTGCCCAACCCGAGAACGCGCTGCAGACCCAGCGCGCTGACCCCGTTCTTTTGCGAAGTGACGTGCCAGATCGCCCGGAACCACAGCCGCAGCGGCTTACGTGTGTCTTGGAAGATCGTGCCCGAGGCCACCGACGTCTGCCGCCCGCAGCGAGCGCATTCGAACCACACTTTGCGCACCGGCCAAGCCCGCTCATGCCCGCATCCCGGACAGCGGAAACCCTCCGGCCAGCGCAACGCGGACAGATAGTCGCGACAGGCCTCTTCGCTGGCGAAGCGTACCTCGAACTCGAGCAGGTCGCGTGGATACTCCTCCACGAGGGCACATACTACATCTTGGGGTCACCTGAGTCAAGTGGACACCCAATACGGATCATTTAGGGATCCCCTTCTTGACTCGGAGGGAGCATGTTGTCCTTTTTCTTTAACAAGGCCTTAAGATCGCTAAAGGGTCGATAGGTAGAAGAGGGTTGTTGTTCTTGGCCCGGTATGGTTTCACCATACGTTTTCGCGACATCATATCGGGAGTGTTCATTGTCGTGGCAGTAGAGACACAGTAACTCCCAATTGCTGCCGTCGGGAGGATTGTTGTCGTGGTTGTGATCCTTGTGATGGACGGTGAGTTCTCGAAGCCGTCTGCCGCTAAATTCACGCCCGCACCGCGTACAGATCCAGGGATATAGTTTGAGAGCTTTTGCGCGATAGCTCTGCTCCCGCTCTCGACGAGTCTCGGCTACCATTCGGCTAAGCCTGTCAACGCCTGATTGTGGTTTCTTAGATAACAGAGCCAATCTTCAGAATTCTCCCACTCTTTTGAGTTCTTCTTTGGAGTCTTCCTGCCACGGTTTCCCTGCTCGGCCGTTGAGGTCCCACATGACTTCACCTCCGCGAAGAGTCAATTCACCAACCAGTAGCCGGGTTCCTTTAAGGCGCACGTTTCGCACATCCAGGAAACCGAAATCCCCTCGATAAAGCCGAAGGACGGCGATGTCTGCAGTGGCGCCAATGCTTAAGTGTCCAAGTTCAGGCCGTTTGATCTGCTGGGCCGGATTCCAGGTCGACATTTGAACGACATCCGTGAGGGAAACACCTAAATTGAGAAACTTCGACATCACATTCAGCATGTTTTTCATGCCAGCGTTCATACTGCCGATGTGCAGGTCGGTGGAGATGGAATCGGGATAGAAGCCTTGTCGAATTGCCGGGATCGCTTGCCGCCACCAGAAACTTCCGCCACCGTGACCCACATCAAACTTCACTCCCCGCTGGCGTGCGGCAAGCATGTACGGTCGTACTTTTCCGTTCTTATCCAAAAGAGGGACGCGCCCGAGGTAGGTGTGGGTATACATATCGCCTGGGCGAAGATGCTTTAGTACAAGGTCTTCGAAGGGACGTTCCGGGCGAAAGTCCCCAAAATCGACCATAATGGGTATCTTTGCCAACCTTCCGGCCTGCAGGGCGCGGTCCACGGGAACCCATTCCGGCCCTTTGTAGTGAGCGGTCTTGATCCCTACGACGACATCGGAGTGGTTCATCGCCATTTTGGCTGTCGCTTCCACGCTCATATCCTTTAGATTCTGTTCGATCTCGTCTCCAGCCATACCCCCACCAACGATGTTGAGCATGGCCAAGACACGGGTTCTCGCACGGTCGACGACTCGCTGTTTGAAGTCGGGGAAGTTTCTCCAGCCTGAGGTGCCAGCATCGACGAGGGTGGTGACTCCTGCCCGAAAACTAAAGCCGTCGGGATAAACGCTCTGGTCTCCCGTCAAGACGTGGGCCAGTCCGGTCCCCGCGTACACGTGCACGTGAATGTCGATCAGGCCCGGAGTGACGTAGAGTCCGGACACATCGATGACCTTCTCTGCTTTCCGTTCGGAAATATTCTGATCAACAGTAGCGATCTTACCATCTGAGATGCCCACATCGTGGGGGCCATTGATCTGATTGGCCGGGTCTAGGACATGACCGCCCTTGAGCAACAACTCATACCGAGATACTGCACAAAGGTCTATATTGGTCAAAAACAGTCCAACCAGTAGTGCCAACGCTTTCATAGACCGTATTCCCTCTCGTATACGGGTAAGCTGCGAACGTAAACCCCGGCCTTAATTGTTGCAAATAGTCGCGAGATGAGACGGTCCTGTCGTGTAGTTGGTTTACTGGCTCATCGTCTCTCCAGCCAACTGCATGGCTGAGCAAGGGAAAACGGCGACTCTCGCCCTTTTCCCATGCAAATGGGAAAGCTGAGACAGTGTTTCATCCCATGATCGGCACAGGCTCGCTCCATCGTCACCCAGGTGTTCCAGGTCCTTCGGACTAACTCCCGGCGAAAAGTGGAGCAGGGTTCGATCGTGGAGCCAGGGGTAAAGCCGGGATTTCTTGCTTCTGGCCAACTTCATGTTCGGGCCGGCCAGGAAATGGACCCCTTGCCCTTCACTGGATGCTACACACAATAAAACAGTTCCCTTCTCGTGAACGATCGGTGTAGAAGCGGAGTGCCAGATGTTCCAGGCATTTGGGGACTGGATGAATTCACTGTCCTTGGGGTAGGCACTCAGCACACAAATGTCCCAATTGTGTGGAACTTGCGTGGAGTAAACACGACGAGCTATTTCAACACCGGCTCGGTGGGCTTTGATAAAGTCTCCTACGACGCAGCCGACGATGTCGAGCTGCGGATTGTAACAGCACATTGACTATGGCCGACAATTTCCCCATCCGGGCCGCGTCTTCGATGTCAGAGCGCAGGACATTGCCACTTTCTGGCAACAGGTTGATGCCACGTGCATAGCCGTTATCACTACGATGGTTACCATAAAGTGTCTCGATACATGCAACCCCTGGAACTGTCAACTTTGCCCCGCCCCCAAACCCCGCATCTCCGTGAGGTAAGATGGAGCCTACGTTAATTTTAAGATCTGCGCTAAGGAAGTCGCGATTGAGATAAAGTGGTGTTCCGTTGGAGGTCTTTCCGAGATATTCAAGATTCTCCCAGATATTGTGATTGATGACTTTAAAGCGATCTGCGATCTCGGGACCGACTTTCTTCAGAATATCGTCGCGTACCATCGGCCTGTGAGCCGCGATACCTAGAAGGATGCAAATGTTCTCTCCGAAATTCCCCCTTTTACCAGCTCTTCAATAACCAAAGGGAGGAGCCGTCTACCGGGAGTGGGACGAGTGAGATCATCGATAACAACTACCGCATTCCTCTTACCCTGTGCAAGCTGAGCAATGGGCGATGTCCCGATCGGGTTGGCAAACGCTCGACGCAAACCCTTTTCCCCAATATCCTCGCCCCCAACAGGGTTGAATTGCTTTGCCTGCCAAGTGTTCGGAAATTGCAGTGACTGGTCCCGGTCGCCATACCAGGCTTGCCAGCGAAGTGAGATGCATTTGTTCATCGATCGTGTCTCTATGAGTTGGCCATATACGGCAACATTTATGGCTTGTAGCGTATGCTTTTCATCGTTTTATTGCAACGATAACTCAGTTATAAATCTCGAAGAGATCGACTAGCCAGGCTAGCCTGATCGATCAACGACCCGGATAAGAAGGATGATCTGGATGGGTCGAACAAGCTCAATCGGCTCTGCAACTCGCAGGTCAATCTGCGGATTGATTGATCGGGGAAGACAGTGGAGATAGAAACAGCAACCGTGGAGGCAAAAACCACCATATGAGCTTGGACACTCCCGATCACTGGAAGTGTTTGGCCAAAGAAATCTTGCGAAATGGCTGGTACAAGATAGTCGGTTGTTGGAGCGATTAATCTTGGCAAGAGTTGCTACTGCAACTTTCTGAGTTGGACTTTGCTCGAATACGGTTCGAGAGTGACCATGGTAGATGCTGATATTGGCCAAAAGATAGCGATCCACTTGCTACTATCACCTTGGGCTATCCAAACTCGGCGTTTGGACGAGTCGAGGTAGAGCCGGTTTCCTATTATTTCGTGGGAGGCGGTTAGCCCAATCGGACATCTGTTTCCGATGGTGGTGGACAAAACGCTTGGTCAATGAGGGTGGAGACACCTTCTGTGATCATCAACACCATCGGTCTCATCTATGGTACCGATCTTCCTCTAAAGTCTTGCAAGATCAAAGCAGTGAAGTCGGGTGTCATCATGGGGATTGAGCAGAATCAAGAGACGCGTTCGATTAGTCACGCCTACCAGAATCACCAGCCCATTCGGCTCTGTAACTCCCAAGAAACCGTTTCAAGGGAAGTCTGTGGTAAAGAAAACGAGTCCGCCAAAGAGCTTTCCTCGAATACTTCAAGTCCTCCTATGGCGCGGGAAAAATCGAAATAAGCTAGTTTGGAGATGTTCAGACTAGCGGAAAGGTCAGGAAGTCAGCCTACCGGTGGGAGTTTTCTAAATTCTAGTCTGACTACACGCAACCGGGGAACTCATGGCCTCGAACCAAGGGGAATGAGGGCTTTTCATCAGCCGCTCCGGTCCAACGGGATTGGGCGCTCATGTAGTGCACGGCTAAGCCACGCCGCCGATTTTGGGTCTGGTTCTTTTCGGACCGGTGAAGGAGGAGGCTGTGGTGGAATGAGCAATCTCCAGCTCGCATCATGATAGGGTGTTCCCTTCGACGGTCAATGGCGCTATCGGGAATACGCATGTCCTCCCGGTTGCCCACCTTCCATTTTTGGGTGTGAGGCAGTGGGCCCTGGCGGTGACTACCAAGGATAAACCACATACATCCGTTCTCTCGCGTAACATCGTCCAAAGCAGCCCAGCAGGTGACCAGGTTCATAGGCTCAATGGGAAAGTAAGGCGAGTCCTGGTGGTAGGGCTTTTCTACGCCGCCGGGTGGTTTCATGAAGAGCTGGGAGTCATAGATCTTGGCGTCCGGACCGATTAATCTCCCGACCACATCGAGAATGGCGGGATGTTTAGCATGGGCGAGCAAGACATCATCGCTGTGAGCATGATTTAATTTTCGCACGGCGTCAAGGCTGGGTGCTCCTTCTCGATCTGGTTCAAATTCGATATTTTCCCTTGGAAAATGATCCAACTGACCTGTGGCGATTTCCAATGTGCGCTGTCTCAGGGATTCGACTTCCGCGGGTGTAAGAAGTTGTGGCACAATCAGGTAGCCCTGCTTCTCGTATTGGTCTCTCTGTCGGTTACCGAGTTTCATAACACTGCCATGTTGGCTAGTGCTTACTCTAGAAAAATCCAGACCTTTTATCAAGGAAATAAGACGATGTGGGCGGTATTTTAGCCGATCCACACGTTACGCCCAAAATTCAAATTGGCGGATGTTCTCTGTTGTCGGATTACCTGGAACTATCAACAGAGGTTATCATTGATTAATCGAAGCCAAGTTCTAGGAGTGGGTTTTCCCTGGCAATATCGACATGGCCAGATCTTGAAATGATCAGTCGAGATTTTCCTGGCCTAGAACTTTCACTACCATGCAATCCGTGTAGTGAAAGCCTAATCACTCGGTTGCTCAGATGAAGGCTAAAGTATTGCAAGAGGTACCGACCAGTGATGGCCCAATTCTTGCCACCGATGTGTGGCTACCGGACGGCATTGGCCCGTTTCCTGTGCTACTTGTCGCGAACACCATACCATCGACAAGGGGCAATCGAATCGGCCGCATGAATATAGTCGTGTCATCATGGCAAGGCTTGGCCCGGGTGGGATCGTGGAGATCAGTTCGATGTACGAGCCCCTGCTGGAGCTGAGTCATTGGTATCCTAGACGTGTTCGTAAATGGGTACAGGAGGTACGCTATCAAAATGGGCTGTGTGTTTATCGCCTAGTCAGTCCCAATACTTAATCCTGAGTTTCTAGCCCTGCTTGAGGAACGGGGATTGCTAGTCAGGCTTGGGCAAGATTGAGTCAAAGTTACCCCGTCCATGTTGCTGTACCATCAATAGCACCAAGCCGAGTAGGAGTATGCCTGCTAGAAAAACACAAGCCACCCAATTATTGTAGTAGCCACAGATGTCACAGATCGGGGCCTTGTATCACGGCCGATCTGTATTTTGCGTGCTTAAGGATATGCATCAGGGAAAGTGGGTCCACGCGAGCTGCGCCCAAGCGGACTGACCAGTGTAGATGAGGTCCTGTCACTCTTCCCGTTGCACCCACGTAGCCGATGGTTTGTCCACTGGACACCGGTTTTCCTTCGGGTACGATAGATTGAGACAGGTGTGCAAAATAGGAGTAGAGTCCCAGCCCGTGATCGATAATGATCGTGTTGCCTGAAAAATAGAGATCGGTAGCTAGCACCACCATGCCTGGACCAGGTGCTTTCACGGGCGTGCCAGTACTGGCTTGAAAATCCGTTCCACTGTGGGGACTGCGTGGCTGTCCATTAAGGATACTTCGCTTTCCAAAACTACTCGTGGAAGCGCCGAGGACGGGACGCAGAAAGGGTCCAGCCCACATTTTCTTTAAGGTGACCTGTCGGAAGATATCTGACACTTTTTGAGATTCCCTGCGGATACGCTCCAAAACTTTAGGGGGAGGATTGACAAACCTGTTTGCTACGGTCAGTCGACGGGTTGGAAACTCTTTGTCGACCACGGTCAAAGGGTAGTCTCTTCTCAGAGTATTCCCATCGGGTTGGACAACCTGCAACTCCAGCAGGTGGTCACCCAGGGTAACCTCCAAGTCAATACCCAATAGTCCCTGCCAGATTTCTGCACTCGAGTTCGAGTAAAAGTACACGTTTGTACCAAACGCCCTTCCTTTGACCCTCTTCAGAGCACACTGACTTTTCAGTGTGATTAGAACAACTTCTCCAGGCTGTAAGTTACGGGCGGTATGAGAAATTTTTATTTTCGGCTCGTCCAAGACGTTTCCCCTGGTCTGGGCCAAGCTTGCAGCCAACGCACCCCAGCCCAAGAGTAGAGCAGAAGAAAAACTGGCCAGACCAATTTTTTGCATGACGTGTGTCCGGGTTTTCAAGCTAGTTTTCTGGGGGCCCCTCTAGACAGCTACCCACTATACCTCGAAGGGCAGATGAGGGACAAATCTATGTGGGCTCTCACTTCGTGACCACTCACCCTCAGTTACGATGAACAAATCAAGAGAGCCACCAGATCAGCAATTTGTTTACGGCAGAGAAGAACGTTCCCGGAGGAAATAGTTGTGGTAAATTGGGACGGGTAAGGATCGGCAGGAGGAGGTAGGAGAAGTGCTCGAATTTGACCTGTTTGTCATTGGCACAGGTCCGTCCGGCCAGTGGGCGGCTATTCAGGCTTCCAAGCTGGGCAAGCAAGTTGGGATCTGCGATCGGCAAGAGGAGGTGGGGGGAGTCTGTATCAATACGGGGACCATACCGTCCAAGACCTTTCGTGAAGCTGTCTTGTACTTGAGCGGGTTTCGACAACGCGGCATTTATGGCTCGGCCTATACACTCAAGGAAGAAATAACCATTGAGGATCTACTTTTCCGTTGTCAACACGTGATGGAGCGGGAAATTGAGCTAAATTTGGTATCCACTTGACTCAGGTGACCCCAAGATGTAGTATGTGGCTTCGTGGAGGATTATCCACGCGACCTGCTCGAGTTCGAGGTACGCTTCGCCAGCGAAGAGGCCTGTCGCGACTATCTGTCCGCGTTGCGCTGGCCGGAGGGTTCCCGCTGTCCGGGATGCGGGCATGAGCGGGCTTGGCCGGTGCGCAAAGTGTGGTTCGAATGCGCTCGCTGCGGGCGGCAGACGTCGGTGACCTCGGGCACGATCTTCCAAGACACACGTAAGCCGCTGCGGCTGTGGTTCCGGGCGATCTGGCACGTCACTTCGCAAAAGAACGGGGTCAGCGCGCTGGGTCTGCAGCGCGTTCTCGGGTTGGGCAGCTATCAAACTGCGTGGACCTGGATGCACAAGCTGCGGCGAGCGATGGTGCGTCCTGGGCGGGAGCGATTGGCGGGCGTAGTCGAGGTCGATGAGACCTATTGGGGCGCTGAGGAAGAGGGTGTGAGCGGACGGCAGAACGAGCGAAAAGTCTTGATTTCAGTAGCCGCGGAAGAGAGAGGCCGCGGGCTAGGACGGATCCGCATGCAGCGCTTGCGGAACGCATCGGCGGCCAGTTTGATGCCCTTCGTGGAGGAGTCGGTCGAGCCGGGAAGCTTGGTGCACACCGACGGCTGGCTGGGCTACGAGCCGCTGGAGAAGAAGGGCTACCAGCATCGCATCGTCTTTCTGTCGGGTCGCCGCAAGCAGGCCTCGGAATTATTGCCGAGGGTGCACCAAGCGATCTCGTTGCTCAAGCGCTGGCTGCTGGGCACGCACCAAGGCGCGGTTAGCCACGAGCATCTGGACTACTACCTCGACGAGTTTGTGTTCCGCTTCAACCGGCGCAACTCACGCAGCCGGGGAAAACTCTTCTACCGCCTTGTGCAGCAGGCAGTCGCCGTGGACCCAACGCCGTATCGATCGATCGTCGCCGACTGGGACGCCGAGGCCCCGTGAGCCCAAACACAAGATGTTGGGGTTACCTGAGTCCAGTGGATACCCCATTGAGGTGATTCGAGACCAGATGCGGCGTAACCGGGTCACTCTGATCCATGGGGAGGCCTCTTTTCTAGATCCTCACCACCTGGTGATAAAAGGGGCGCGAGAGACTCTTAAAGTGAAGGCAAATCGTGTGATCATCGCAGTCGGCACTGTGCCTGCTGCTCCCGAGGGCATCCCGGTTGACGGGGAAAGCGTGATCACTTCCGATGGTATGTTGGAGCTTAAACGCCTTCCACGGACCATGACTGTCGTTGGTGCCGGTGTGATCGGAGTAGAGTACGCTTCTATGTTCGCTGCGCTAGGGACGGAGGTGACATTGGTGGACAAGCGCCCCCGTTTGATCGAATTCGTGGATGCTGAGATCATGGAAGCGCTACAGTACCAGATGCGGAACATGGGCTGCACTTTTCGATTGAATGAGGAGGTGGCTTCCATTGAAGTAGTAGGGCCAGGTCGAGTGGTAGCCAATCTTCAATCGGGTAAGAAAATAGTCTCGGAATTGGTCCTCTATTCGATCGGTAGGGTTGGCGCAACGGCAGCGCTGAACTTGGGAACGGCTGACCTTACCGCAGACAATCGGGGGCGGCTGGCTGTCGACCAGCAATATCGAACCTCCCAGGCCCATATCTTCGCTGTGGGCGACGTGATTGGCTTTCCTGCCTTAGCCTCGACCTCAATGGAACAGGGTCGAATTGCTGCCTGCAACGCTTTTGGAGTGATGTGTACTTCGGTGCCCCAACTGTTTCCCTATGGGATCTATTCGGTACCGGAGATTTCGATGGTGGGTAAATCAGAGGAGGAATTGACAGCAGGTAGTGTGCCCTATGAGGTAGGTACAGCGCGGTACAGGGAAATTGCCCGGGGTGTGATCTTGGGTGACGACTCAGGGTTGTTAAAAATTCTCTTCCACCGTGAGACTCGAAAGATCTTGGGCGTCCATATCATCGGAACCGATGCCACTGAACTGATTCACATTGGCCAAGCTGTCTTGGCGTTCGGTGCTACCATCGACTACTTTGTCAACGCCGTGTTTAACTATCCTACTTTTGCTGAATGCTACAAAGTAGCGGCACTGGACGGTTTCAATAAAGTGACAACCTCTTGAAGCCCTCCCATTTGTTGACCTCCTTTTCTTCACTTCCGGTGTCAGATTCAGTCAAGGGAGGGTCGAATGGTGTCCAGGAACGAATGGAAACTAGCGGCCCATTCTTGGATGGTCCTTTCAGGTCCTGTGAGTTTGAAAAACCAGTGGCCTCGGGAGGTTGCAGCGACGGCTGCCAACATTCGAAAGTTTGTTTTCGGATTGGTGGTTGTTCCCATCGGGCCCATGGAGCCACGGTAGGTACCGCTGATGTCTAGTACGGTCAGTGGTATGTTGGTGTTGTCCAGCTCGGAAACCTTGACGTCGGATATCGGTGAACCATCCGGCTGGCTGAATTGGCTAATCCAGCGGTCCAGATTAGCCTGGATGGATCCCCCTTGTCCTGGAAAGTGGAAAATGGTTACTTCTGCATCTTCCGCGTCACCCATCACCCGCTGCAACCGATACTGAGCACGACGCATCGGCGATGAAGGGGGCTCGGCGACCCACTCCCCCGGAGCTTCAAAGACTAGGCTATTTACCAAGGTCTGGGCTTCAGCAGTGTTCAGCTTGGGAGACGAGACTTGGTCAGATGCCCCCTCACCACCTGTAGCACAGGCGTTGAGACAAAGTGCCATCGCCCCCAGACGACCCAGGTTCCGTCTTTCTCGACCCATTTACCGGTTCCTTCTGCGGGGATCCTGCCGTGTCGCTTGTGGAGCGCGCCGGACTGACAAAACCTCCCTATTTTGCCAAGGGTATCCGACTAGAGAACCCGCTGTCTACCTCGTGCCAGAAGCAAATGTTGTCCTCACCGTATTTCCAGCACAGATAGACTTCCCGTCCTTCCTTCAGATGAGGGAAATCCACTAGGCCATCCTGCACGCTTTTTACTAAACAGCCATTCTCCTGAATTCTTGCCACAAAGTTTTGGAGCAGTATGAGGTCTTGCAGGTAGGCTGTCCCTTCGGCGCTCCCTGCGTTTAAGGGCGCGATGTCGGCTAACTTCTTAACCGCCTCCTGGTAGCCTTCCAATCGAGTGGCTAAAGCCACCGTTTTTCCCACCAGGTCCTTGATCGAGGGCAGTAGTTGGCGGGCCTCTTCAACGGTGAAAAAACGCTGCTTCATATTACCTAAGTATATCCCAGAAAGCTGTCGAGTGGAATTGAGTTATACTGAGGGAAAGGCAAGGAATTGGTGAGGAGCATATAATCTCATGCGGCCTTGGTTAGAGGTGTTTCTGTGAAGTGTATTCTCTGTGGAAAAAGAAGAGGCAAGCGGTTCTGTCCGGCGAAAAATGCCTATATTTGTCCCCAGTGTTGCGGACAGAAGCGGGTAGTCGAGATACTCTGTCCCTCGGATTGCGGCTATTTGAGTACGGGCCAGAGCTATCAGTCAGCCAAGAAATATGTTTCACAACTTCACCAAGAGGAGGACCCAGTTCGTCGCAAAAAACTCCACCAAAGCAACCTAAAACATGAGGCTCTTTTAAGGGAATTGGAAGGGGCAATTCTTCGCTATGCAGAGGGTTTGCGCTCACTTCGAGATGAACATATCTCAAAAGCGGTGGATTTGCTAAAGGACACTTATCGGACGGAAAAAAGGGGGGTGATCTATGAACACACCTCGCCTAATCCACTGACACAGGCGCTAGTCCGAGATTTGAGGGATTTCCTCGAAGGTAAGAGGTCGAATCGTGAGAGCAAGGTCGCAGCCCTACCAACGGAAGATATCCTGGAGTGCCTAGAGGTTCTGGATTCCGACATCCGTTATCATTTGAGTAGTCCATCCTCTCGCGAAAGCTATCTTCGCTTTATCGCCAGGAATCACCCGGAATCAGTCAGTGGAGAACGCGGAGATTCGCTGATTCAACTGTGAGAAAGACGAGTGGAGCCGATATGATCCGACGTGGCGTGTCCGGGAGACAAAGTGGACTGTGGGCCCAAAAACAACGGGTTCAGGCTTGGGCCAACTCGCTATCTGTTGGCGGTATCTAGCTTGGCGGAGAGAATAAAGTCACTCTCGGTTAGTCCATTAATCTTGTGCGTCCAAATCGTGATTTCTACCTTTCCCCAGGCCAGACAAATATCCGGATGATGATCCTGCTCTTCGGCAATGGTGCCGGCCCGATTAACAAAATCAAGAGCTTCTTTAAAGTCAGGGAACCGAAAAACTTTCTTGAGGTGATGATTATCAACCACCTCCCAGCCGTCGACCTGGTGGAGCAAGGGCTGAATCTGTGAGGCGGTGAGGGGGGGGATCCCGCCTCGGCACGGCACACACGACTTTTCGGCAAGTCTGGGCATTTCTTCTCCTCAATCTCTTTGAACCCAACTATCCTAGCATTGTTTTGGTCAAAAGTGGAATGCAGAGGGTACTTCGAGTGACTGGGCACGGCACATCGAGGGTCCACCCAAAATTTACATCTTTGTAGCCGAGCTGATACAATGAGCTAATTGGCAACGCTGGTGAGGGGGGATATTATGATTATTACTTTAACCGATGAAGCAAAGGAGCAGCTCCTGGCAGCAATCGAACAGAGGCAACCGGAAAGAACAGCCCTTCGATTGGAAGCCAGGAGTAATGGAACGGCCGAGTTTGTATACAGCATGAAGATGATCGGCGACGAAGAGCGACAGTCGGACGATGTAGTCTTTGAAGCTGGCGGAGTCCATGTTGTGCTGGACCCGGAAAGTAGAAGGAATCTGGAAGGGGCAACTCTGGAGTATGAGGACGGAATTCTCCGGAGTGGCTTTCGTTTCAAGAATCCCAACAAGCCGCAGAGTGCCACCTTGGGGAAAGGCCCTCGGTCTGATTTAACAGGGCCGGTGGTCGAGAGGATACAAAGGCTGTTGGATACTGAGCTCAATCCTGCTGTTGCTGCTCATGGTGGAGCAATTAGCTTGGTGGGTGTGCAGGCCAATAAGGTCTATCTCAGTTTTGGCGGAGGTTGCCACGGGTGTGGGATGGTGGACGTCACACTCAAACAGGGTGTTGAGGCGCGAATCAAGGAAGTGATTCCGGAAATCGAGGAGGTTGCCGATACGACGGATCATAGCACGGGTGAAAACCCCTTTTATGCCTAAATGAGATGGTGGCGGTCACGTCGCTTCACGACCTCAGACTCCGTTACGTTCATCGTCGATCCTACCGAATTCCTAAAATAGTGGCTCGTTCACAGCGTTTTGTCCAGCAGCCGGTCCTTCCGATGGTTTGTTACGGGCCGGTGTGAGTAAAGCGGGCTAAGAGCTTACTTTGTGGGGTAGGTTTTAACTGTTAAGCTTTTCACTCTTCGAATCACTTTTTGGCTTTTCCGTCAAGGTTTCCCGGCCTCCGCTGCGCCGTTTATTGGGTGTTTGGTTTGCCTTTTGGGTCGAGCACGTACTTCTAGAGTTATGAGCTAGTCTGATTTATGCTTTTGATGGTTGTTCATCTAAATGTGACTTTGTCAAAGGTGGAAAGAGTTTTCCCGACGAGGCGGCGGAGTGAGTGAGGGATATTAAAGAAAAAGCTCGCGGAGTAGACGGGGAGATTGCTTTATTGATAGGGTTCTGGTAAAAACATTGCCTTCTAGCAGGTGTGGAGCGGGATGAAACGAGAATGGTTTTTGTTGCTCTTTACAAGTTTTGTTCTAGCGCTGTTTGTGAGTTGTGGTGGTGTTCCCGTCATTGACGAGATAAGAAATGACGGGGTTGTCTATATCGGGACTGTTCCTTTTGAGCCGCCCCTGCTCTACCAATTGGGGGGTGGGCAACTGGAGCTAGTGGGAGCGGATGCTAAGCTGGCTAAAAAGATCGTGGGGCAGATAGGCCAGGTAATTGGTCAAGAAGGCCATCCGAGTAAGGTTGATCTCAAGTGGGTAATGCGCAGTTATCCTACTCTATTGAGTGCGCTGGAGAATGAGGAGGTACACTTCCTGGTGGGGGCACTGGGAATCACGGAGGCCCGTAAAGAACGGGTTCTCTTTTCGGATCCCTATTACACCTCCGAGCTGGGGTTGGTGATCAATCCGACGCATAAAGATGTGAAGGCCGACTCGCTGACTGGACAAAGAATCGGTGTGCGGGGAGGGACTGCGGTTGAACAGGTGATCAAAACCAAGTTTGCAGACAGCAGAACCATGACCTTTGAAACGCTGAATGATGCAGTTCTGGCTCTGAGACGAGCAGAGATCGATGCTGTAGTGGATGATCGTAGCATGGCCGCCTTTGCCTTGGACACGGTCCCCGGTGCGAGCTATCTTGAACTCGTTCCCAAAACTACCCTGGCATCCATAGATTACGGAGTGGCTTTACGCAAGGGGGATGAAAGTTTGCGTCAGATCATCAATGAGGTGATTGCGGAAATCAAAGCCGGTGATTTGTACACCAAGTGGGTCACGGAGCACATTGGAGATCGCCTGGAAAAAGTGAAGAAACGGTACCCTGAGCGATTGGAGAGGCAGCGCAAGGCTACCGAGCCGAGACGCGTAACAATCCGGATTTCCAAAGACAATAATTATAATTTTGACATTTATCGGATGGCCAATTTACGTTTCACTCTGACCAATCAAGATAGTGGTCAATCCTACCGCTCTTCAAGGATCAACTTTAGACAGAGAGTCGGGGTAAGCAGAGCTACCACTCCCCCGGGTAACTACATGCTTCTACTTCCCAAGTTTAAATTCCGAGCACTAGTGTCTATCACTTCCGAGGATGGGGACGAGGTCGTCATTAATATTCGTTTGCGATCTGGGGGTATTATCGTGGGAAAAGGGTGATTCGAAGTCTGGAGCGAGAATAGTCGTAACCTCATTCCGAGACCTGCCGATATACTCGTGCATAAACGCTGCGGAGAGGGGAGACACAGTAGTTTTCGATTAATTCTTTGCTGGCCATCGGGTGAGCAACCAGCCGGTCCAGAAATCTGGTGTCTATGCGGAAGGAAAGGCGCATAATATCTGCTCTGTTCTTCCGTTGTTCTACGGTAAAGTTCTTGTGGAAGTTGGGTTCCAATCGAAAAACATCCCGGTAGACAAAGGTTCTCAGCTCATAAGGGGTAGGGACTGGTTGGTCACCTGTTCTTCGATAGTGGGAGCGCAAGCGCTTCTGAAGCTCTTCGTAGTCGAAGTTCCCAATCTTATTATTGACGCTGGCTTCAATGACGAAGTGAGAGTGTTGCCAAAAAGATCTTAGACCATAAGTAAAATCAAGTTCGTCTTTGTTGAACTTGATTCGATGTCCCTCCTTATCGTGAAAACACTTTAACTCCACTTCCTTTCCCGACTGTGGATCAGCGGTTATGTTCGCCGTAGTCACGTAGTAATCGGAAACATTTGTATACCACCCATCGATGATGGCTCGAAGAATATCTTCGATCGCTTCTTGAACTGATCTCCCTTGCCTTTTGGTCTGCATCAGGCTGATAAAATGGGCATTGTATACTAGCTTGTCCAGGTTGAGCAACAGTCAAAAGTGTGGTGTCTACTGCCTTTGTTCCATCCCTTTGTCGCCGCTCATCGCAGAATGTAAGACTGGGTTTTCGTTAGCACCCAGCATCGGAAAAGCTGCCGCTTTGCATTTCACAACGTCAAGGAATGGTGAGTCAACATTCGCAGGAGGGCTAGTTCATCACGTGTCGAGTTTGTTATCCAAGCTCCAACTAGCTGCCTTAACATTGCGCCTGGGTCAGGAGGAAGAAATACCCGCTTGCCAATGTCTCCTGTGATCCTCGAAATTATTGCCATCAAATGCCTATAATGTTTGTGTGAGGGAGCTCGACATGAGATGGGGAGTCGATGTTCGCAAGGGATAAATCTCGCGCAAGCTGATCCAGGGTTACCGGAAACAACTTGAGCCGGCTGGCTTTTATACCCGCTTCCTGGTGAGATAGAGGAGACATTTCTTCGAGGGTTCAAGGATGCTTCGATCAACTTTGCCTGTAGTTCGGAGAGTTGGAAAACGCAGTACGACAAAGGAAACGACAGAAGAAAATGAGTGTGAATCAGTTGGAGAAGCGATCAGATACCGTTTGGGAATTACCTGTTTCTTTTAAGGTAGGAATGCGTGTTCCTGCCAGGATTGTTGGAACAGAAAAGTTAGTTCGAGAGATGGATGAGGCGGTAACACTCTCCAAGCTATGCTCAAAGGGGGAATGGCTGGAGTTGAAGCGCCACCAGCAACGCGTGGATGTCAAGGCTGTCACCTTGCATTGCTTTCAGCTGGTTGAAACGAATGGTGAATGGCTGGCAGTTGTCATTCTCGATATCTGACCGACAAAGGAGGGGAACGTATTGTCGGGTGGAATGCCGAGTTGAGAATCTCAGAGTTTGACTACGATCTGCCTTCAGAATTGATTGCTCAACGTCCTGCCACTCGCCGTGATCAGGCTCGTCTGATGGTCGTTCATCGGAGGTCTGGGCGGGTGGAACACTGCCACTTTCATGATCTGAACCAGTTCTTCTCTGATCAGGATCTGCTGGTGCTGAACGATTCCCGGGTTTTTCCCGCTCGGCTTTTTGGTAACCGGCTAGGCTATTCTGGGCGGATAGAGGTCCTTTTGGTGCGGAGGTACGGAGAAAACGTCTGGGAAGCTCTGGTCAATCCGTCCAAAAAAATCACAATAGGCAGTCGGTTGATCTTTCAACCCGGTGGCCTGGAGGGGGACGTGCTTGCTAATCCACACCCCTCCAGGTACCGACTTCGCTTTGATTACCGGGGAGACTTTTGGCAATGGATTGAAAAGCTTGGAAAGACACCGCTTCCACCTTACATCCGCCGTCCAATTGAGCCTGGCCCGAAAGATAGAGAACGCTACCAGACGGTTTTTGCTCGCCAGAAGGGCTCTATTGCAGCTCCCACGGCGGGAATGCATTTTACACGTCTATTACTGCGTCAAATACCCCACTGCAGCATCACCCTGCATGTGGGTTATGGTACTTTCAAACCCGTTTCTACACCGGTGATTGAAGAGCATTCCATGGAGCCTGAGTATTATGAGATTTCTCTTCCCGCGGCCAACCGAATCAAGAGGCAACTTGACACTCGCAGCCGGGTGATCGCCGTAGGGACAACCACCACCCGGGTCGTGGAACACGTCTTCTTGCACCACGGGACAATCTTGGCCGAACGGGGTTGGACCGATTTGTTTATTTATCCGGGCTTTACCTATCGGGTCCTGAGAGGTCTGATTACCAATTTCCACCTACCCAAGTCCTCTCTGTTGCTTCTCGTGTGCGCTTTTGCTGGGAAAAAGCTTATCAAGGAATGCTACCGGCAGGCGGTTGAACGTAGATATCGCTTTTACAGCTATGGGGATGCCATGCTTATTTTGTAGGAATGCCGTCAAGTCTTATCCGTTAAATCGGCTTGCCAGCTCGCCCCACTATTAAACCCAATGTCGCCTGTATGTCATGGGGAAAAAGGGTGTTGCTGTTTGCTCTCTCGATTGGGTCCATTTGTCGGGCTAGCACGATAAGATCGTAGTTAACGGCCAAAATCTGCACGTGGCATTCAAGGTGAGTTTGTCCTTTCTAGGGAGACAACAAGTCAGCTCAAAGATCCTTTTAGCGGTCCAGATGCATCTCTTGAGGTCGTTCCGGAATCGGAGCAGTTATTAATAGATCCAGCTACGCCGCCAGGACTTGGTTTGGGGGGGGGAACGCCACTGGTCCGATCCTTCCAGGACTGACGGTTGTACCGAGCATTTCACAGGCTACCTTGAGCAGATCCCGATAGTGCTTTTCACTTCCGGCCTCGGTTGTTGTGGATATTCAGGCAGTGTCACTTGGTCCTTCTACTATGATAAACTTAAGTTACAGTCCCAGGGCGGAACCAGCCGCCTCAACAGACAGGTCACGACTTGGCCCCCGTTAAAGAAGAGCTGATTGTAGGTGGGATAGCGGATGTCACTTCCCACACTCATGGTGTCGACTCAAATCTTCTGCCCCTTTTCCAAACCGTGCTACTCAACCCAGCTTACCAGCTGCCTTTTGACGGTCTTCCAGGTAGCACCTTGCATTCTCCGAGATATTTTCTTGCAGCCTGGATTTACCGAGATCGGCCCGGCAATTAGCAGAAGACCTAGAAACTGGAGGACTCGGCGAAGTTAAAAGCCAGCTTTTCGTAACTGAACTGATGGGTCTGTTTGATCAAGGTACAGCGCAAGATCAGCTCGGTCGTTATCCTGCCAACCCCTTGTCCAGGTCTGACTTTGTCACAAAGATCGTGTAGAGCGCGATCGTAGACTTGAGAATTATCATCGAGAATTTTTGGAACAACTCTCGGTTTCTGGGCTAACTGATGATCGGGAAAAGCTGGGGAAACGGGGGCTGGTTCTCAGAAGTCTGGCGCATTGTCGATCTCCTAAGAGTTCTTCAAGTCTTGTTTTAGAAATTAGTTGCACCAAGAATGGTAGCAGCCGATCCTAACAAAACAGGGCCTTTAGAATACAGCGTCCCCTTTTTTTATTTAGTGACTTGCTTTCCGGATGGGCACTAGCTAATCAGACTGAACTCGATGTCGGTGACTTTCTTGAGTTCTGCTTGCATATAGTCCTTAATCTTGGCCACTAAGGCTTTCTGGTTGAGCCGAATGGCCTCCCGTGTTACTCCGAATTGATTAGCGATTTCCTGCAGAGTTCTAGGTTCTTCTGCGATCAAGCGTTCATTGAGTATAACCATTTCGCGATGATTCAAGCTTTGGGAGAATTCTTGAATTTTCCCATGAAACAGGTGCTTGAGTTCTCCGCGGGCTAATCTCTCGTCAACTAGTTCCTCGGTTGCTCTCAAAGTGTCGAGATAGCGAGTGGACTGATTATTGCTGATCTGGCTGTCCAGGCTCACATCCGTGGATTCAATGTTCTGTTCAACAGCCTGAACATCCTCGAGGCTCACGTTCAGGCGTTGAGCAATCAGAGCCGGTGTGGGTTCAATTCCCTGAAGCCGTAGTTTTTCCTTTTCGCTGCGCAAGTTAAAAAGTAATTTGCGGCGTTCGTTGGTTGTACCCACTCGTACGATACGGAAATTGTCCAAGATGAATTTGATGATATAAGCCTTGATCCACCAGGTAGCGTAGGTCGGGAGACGAGCACCTTTGCAGGGATCGAACCGTTTTACTGCCTCCATCAAACCGATATTCCCTTCCTGGATCAAGTCCAACGCGTTTGAGTAAACTCGGTTGTATAGCATTGCGATTTTGACCACCAAGCGGAGGTTCGAAGTAACCAATTTGGAAGCGGCCTGAGTGTCACCCTCCTCGCGGTAAAGTATCGCCAGACGATGTTCCTCCTCTGCGCTGAGGGGTTCAAAGCGGCTGATCTCGACCAGATACCTCCTAAGGGGATCAAGCTGAGCCAACGTGTCTGCTTGTGAGGGACGAAAAATGTCATCCTTCTGTTCCACCAGCGATTCGATTCCCAACTTTTCAGATTCAGCAGTTCCGGGCTTAGACTTTCGAGGTTCCATTTTAAACAGAGTTTAACCTCCTCGCTGTTGGGCTAGCCTTCCGCTCGGGCCTCTTTGGTTGTGAAATTCATGAGATATCTGAGCGATGCAAGGCTACGAAGTGGAGTTGTTCAGAGCTGGAGGAGTCGGAAAATTGCTGCTTTGTCAGCCGGCACTGGAATGGGCTGATTTGCATAAGCCGATTCCAGTTTCCCTGATTTATCGACCATCTTATTCCGGTAGGTTGCGTGTTCATAGAGGTTATCCAAGTGATAATTAACGGTGTAATCGGGATCCTTGAGCTGATGACCAGTCAGAAGCGTCACCACGTCCTCTTCTGGATCAATCGTTACTTTCGGGTTTGAGGTTTGGTTCCAATGGAGGAGCTTCCGCAGCCCAGCCACAGTAGTGGCTGAGGCCGGTTCACAACCAATACCATCACGTCCCACGATTGCCTTAGCGTCGGCGATTTCCTGCTCACTAACCACGTCGCACCAACCGTCAGTGAGATCTAGGGCACGGACCGCTTTCTTCCAGCTGATGGGACGACCAATTTTGATGGCACTCGCCAAAGTCCACGCATCCTGCACGAGAACCAGCTCTTGCGAGCTTGAGACCAAGGTTCGATAGAGCGGGTCCGCTCCTCGAGCTTGGATGATGGTTATCCGGGGGATCTTGTCGATTAAGCCGATCTGTTTCAGCTCCATAAGGGCCTTTCCGTAGGAAGAGCTATTGCCTAGATTACCACCGGGTACGACGATACGATCCGGGATTTTCCAGTCGAGCTGATCAAAAAGCTCGAGCATGACCGTTTTCTGTCCCTCCAGCCGAAACGGGTTGATCGAGTTGAGAAGGTACAGGTCGGTTTCAGAAGTGAGCTCTTGGACCAACCGCATGGTGGTGTCAAAGTTTCCGTCGATTTGGAGAGTAAGCGCTCCGTAGTCCAGGGCTTGCGATAGTTTCCCGTAGGCGATTTGGCCGGCCGGTATAAGTACCACCCCTTGTATCTCGCAACGGGCACAATAGGCAGCCATTGAAGCGGATGTGTTTCCTGTCGAGGCACAAACAGCTATACGCGAGCCGAGTTTTTTCGCCTGCGAGATAGCTGTGGTCATTCCGTAGTCCTTGAACGATCCACTAGGATTCCATCCTAAATGCTTTATTTTCAATTTCTTGAGTCCAATATAGTGAGCGCTTTCGGGGGCTTCTAGGACAGGAGTATTCCCTTCTCCCAGGGTGACGATGTGGTGCAAATCCTGTTTCAAGAAGGGAAGAAGTTCTCGATAGCGCCACACGCCGCTGCAATCCAATGGATGGTTTGAAAGCCGTCGTTGAGCAAAGGTGTTCTTCAGTTTGGTGGCATCCAAATCCGCAAAGTCGTAGGCGATTTCCAGAAGGTCTGAGCAGGACGGACACTGGTATATAGTCTCATCGATGTCGAATTCCCGGCGGCAAGAATCATTGATACAACGAATAGAGAAAAGAGGACTCATTGTTCTAGGAGAAACTGAAACTGGCTGATCCCCGATCTGGAGTCCCAGGGGTAGATCCCTCCTTCCGAAGGGCCAATCGGCTTTGATTGTCAACAACCAGGGTTGTCGGGATCGCCCGAATTTCAAAGCGCTGATGCAACGTCCCTGCCGGATCCAACAGGATCATGAAAGGGTAGGACTGTTCTTTGAGAAAGTGATTGACTGTCGAGGTATTCTCGGCGGTATTCGCAACCATCTGGAAACCTTTTTCGGCAAGCTTGTGATACAAATTTTCCATATCTGGCATCTTCGCAAGACACGGCTGATATCAGGTGGCCCACAGGTTCAAAAAGAGGACCTTGCCCCGGAAATCTTCCAACGGAACCTCCTGGCTGTCTGGTGTCTTAAAACTGCCACTTAGGTCGACCCAGACACGGTCTCCTTGCGGTATCCACTGGGGGACGGGATCCACCACGATGGGCGAGTCCAAGATCCTGGGCAGTAGGACTGAGAGGCCAAGCAGCAAAGCAATCGCCGAAGTCGCTGCCACTCGCAGTGGGTGGCCAAATATGCGATCTCCCCGCACTCTTTTCACAGCCGAGAAAAGGGTGTGAAGAAGACAAAAACGCAATTTGAAAAGCTGCGCACAGTTGGCCCACATTCAATCTCCTTTTCGGTGTATGTTAGCACATGAATTGTCAGTTGCATTGTACTCTGAGCTTGTTCCGGGTGGTCTAAGTCTTTTCTGAAAAGAGAAACTTCAAAGCAGAGGATTGGTTTTAGGGGGGAACTACTCAGGATCTGGATTTTACAAAGCACTACGAAAAAACTAAATTAGAGGTCGCTGCTGTCGAGTCAGTGCGGCTATATGGGGTAGGTTTGTGTGAAGGTTTCTTTATTTGTGACTTGTCTGGTGGATCAACTCTTTCCTGGCGTAGGACTGAGCACGCTCAGGATTTTGGAAAGATTTGGAGTTGAGGTTGAGTTCAACCCCCGTCAGACTTGCTGTGGGCAGCCTGCCTTCAATACAGGTTACACTGAGGAAGCGAACCGTGTTGGTCGCTACTTTCTCGAGAGTTATGCCTCTGCTGTGCCGATCGTGGTCCCCTCGGGATCTTGTTGTACGATGATCAGAGTCTTCTTGCCGAAGCTTTTCGAAAAGGGCTCTCGAGAACGGAAAATGGCCGAGGAAGTTTCCGCCCGAACGTATGAGTTGTCCGACTTTCTCGTTTCAGTTCTAGGGGTGGAGTGCACGGGTGCGCGCTTTGCTAACTCGGTAACCTATCATGAATCGTGTCACCTGCTGCGGGAGTTGGGCATTTCGGAGCAACCGCGTCGCTTGATCCAAAATGTAGAGAAGATCGATTTCCGGGAGATGGAGAATTGTACTCGTTGCTGTGGTTTTGGTGGAACTTTTTCAGTTAAGTTTGCCGATGTGTCCGCTGCCCTTGGGAACGACAAGGTCGACGAAATTTGTAGGTCTGGTGCCCGCTACGTGGTTGCCAGCGATGTCAGTTGTCTCATGCATCTCGACGGCTTACTCAAACGCAAGCGGCTACCCATTGAAACCATGCATCTAGCTGAGCTGTTGGCTCAATTTTGAGGATGAAGATTCGTCACAACATAAAGGCAGCTCTAGCCGATGAGCAGCTGCAAGAAAATCTAGTCCGCGTCCTAGGCTCAACCCTCAAGGCTCGAGAGAGAGCTGTGGCGGAAGTGACTAATTGGGAAGAACTGCGGACCCACGCCCAACAAGTGAAAGCCCATACCTTGGGAAACTTGGACCAGTACCTGCAGGAATTAGAGCGAAAGGTAACTGAGCAGGGAGGTAAGGTGATCTGGGCGGAAGATGCCGAGCAAGCTACTCGCTTCATCCTGGATCTGGCCCACAAGAAGGGGATCCTTAAGGTGGTCAAGAGTAAGACCATGCTAGGTGAGGAGATTCATTTAAATCGAGAGTTGGAGCGAGGTCACGTTACGCCAGTGGAGACCGATCTCGGGGAATACATTGTACAGTTGGCGCAGGAAACCCCCTCTCACATCATTGCTCCAGCCCTGCACAAATCGCGGGGACAGGTGGCCGAGCTGTTTGCTGAAAAGCTGGGGATGAAACACACCGAAGATGTCAACCAAATCACTGCCACGGTGAGGGGCTTACTTCGTGATCATTTCTTGACCGCGAATATGGGGATTTCCGGAGTGAACTTCGCCGTGGCGGAAACGGGCACCATTGTGGTGGTTGAGAATGAAGGCAATGTACGTCTCTGCGGTTCCTTGCCTAAGATTCACTTGGCACTGATGGGGATTGAAAAGGTCATCCCACGAACTGTCGACCTGGCAGTATTCCTGAAGCTCCTGGTTCGCAGTGCAACGGGTCAGAGGATGAGCAGTTACGTGAATTTCATCAACGGGGCCCGCCGGCCAGGGGAGCTGGACGGCCCACACGAATTCTACTTGATATTACTAGATAATGGCCGCAGTAACATTCTAGCTGATCCGTTTCTTCGACAGACCTTGTCCTGCATCCGCTGCGGTGCTTGTCTAAATGTGTGTCCCGTCTATCAGAGGATCGGAGGTCATGCCTACGGTTCCACCTACCAGGGACCGATCGGAGCAATCTTGACGCCTCAGCTTTTATCATTGGAAAAGGCTTCGGAACATCCCTACGCATCTTCGCTTTGTGGGGCCTGTCACGAAATCTGCCCGGTTAAAATAGAGATCCCCCATATCTTGCTGAAACTTCGTGAGCAAATACAACAGAAAAAGAACGAAAGAGTACCCCGCCTCCCGTTGGAAAAGTGGGTCATACAGATTTGGGCTTGGGTGATGTCTTCCAGTGAGGGCTACCTCTGTGTGGGGCGATGGGCCCGCCAACTGCAAAGGTGGTTTGGAAAAGATGGAAAGCTCACCCTGCCAGTCTACCCTTTTAGCCGCTGGCTTCAGCATCGAGAGCTCCCGGTGCTAGCGCCTCAAAGCTTTCGTGAATTGTATCTGGATGGGAAGAAAAAAGGGTGAATCGGACCCCGATGTTGGAAAAGATTCGCCGCGCCTGTTCCCTTTCCGACTCACCTGCACTGCCTGCTTCAACGCCCGATTTCCCCTGTTTTCAGGATCCGGTCATTTATTTCCAACAGAAACTTGAGGAGGTAGGAGGTGAATTTTTCCATGTCAGTGGAGAGCGGGAGATCGTTGATTCCCTGAACACAGTGCTCAAAGAAACCAGAGCCACGGAAATCTTTTGGGAAAGTGAAGAGGTGCTTCAAAAGCACGGTGTTCCTTATATCCTTCGTGACCCTGAGGCCTTTTCATCTGGGGAGCTAGTTTATAGCTCCCATTTTCAGTTTGAGGCGAAACTTCCTCTAATCCTCAGCTCTAAGCGCTATGATCGGCAAACCTTGGCTGCAGTCCGACTCTCCACTAGTAGCGCTTACCAGGGCATTGCCGAAACCGCTACTATAGTCCACGCAGTAACGCCGGGGATTGGCCGTTTACTCTCCGCTCTACCCCCGGCTCACATTACCTGGCTGTCAAAGAAGGATCTTCTGATGAATCACGCTGAATTCTTTGCCAGTCTTGTTTTGGGCCGAACAGGTAGTGTTTTCACCCTGGTGACAGGTCCCAGCCGAACCGCCGACATCGAAAAGAAACTGGTTGTGGGAGTCCATGGCCCGAAAAAGTGGATCGTTATTCTGACCCCGTGAGGTAAACAAGGTATTGGAGTCTCTTAGGGCAAGAACAGCACTGGTAACCGGTGCGGCTAAAAGAGTGGGTCGCGCAATTAGTCTGACCCTAGCATCGCAAGGTATCAACCTGGTTTTCAGTTACCGCGATAGCCTTGCAGAAGCACTGACTACGAGGAGTGAGTTGCAAATGCTGGGAGTTAAGGCGCTGGCCGTACAGGCTGATCTGACCGATTTACAGTCCTGTGACTCGTTGATGCACGTGGCCCGAGAACACTTTGGGGCAGTTGATATCCTGGTGAACAACGCGTCTGAGTTCTTAAGGACTCCACTGGAGGACATCAGCCAGGATCGCGATCGATTTCATCAGACACTGGAGCGGATGGTAGGTATTCACATGCGGGCACCCTTTTACCTGGCCAGCCGGCTGGGCATTGAGATGAAGGCAAGGGGTTGGGGGAGAATTATCAATATTACCGATCGGGTGACAGCCAAAGGTCAAGCATACCGCGACTATGGGATTTATCTGTTGACCAAATATGGTTTGTACGGCGTAACCCAGGTGCTCGCCGAAGAGTTGGCACCTGAGGTAACAGTCAACAGTATTGCACCAGGGTTGGTCGAGCCACCGCCTGAATTTGGCTCGGAGAGGGTGTCGCAATTGGTGGAAAGGATTCCCTTAAAGCGCCGGGCGGACCCTGAAGAGATCGCTTCCGATGTGCTTCATCTGGTTAAGTCCGAATCGAAAACCGGCAGTATCATTTTGACAGATGGAGGTTCCGGATCGCACGCTTTCTAATCTGTGCGAAAGGGAGATGGGAGCAGATTTATGCATAAAATTGTCAAACGGCTGCATTTTTGCTACGGCCATCGGCTGCTCGACTATGATGGCCGATGTGCTCACCCTCATGGACACAATGCAATTCTCGAGGTCGAGTTATCGAGTAGTTCCCTCGATCAGCGTGGAATGGTCCACGATTTCGGTGACGTAAAAGAACGATTGATGCGGTTTGTTGATGGCGAGCTCGATCACCGGATGCTGCTGCGTCGAGACGATCCCCTGATTGGGGCCTTCAGGGGGGTCGGAGAGGAAGTTTTTGTGATGCAGGATAATCCAACTGCTGAGAACATCGCGAAGATGATCTTCTTGAAGGCTAAGGTGATGCGACTTCCGGTGACGGCGGTCCGACTCTGGGAAACTCTCGACGCCTTTGCCGAGTACAAAGAGGGAAATAGCTGTGGTCAATCGTAGTGTGGCGGTTCTGAGCAGTGGTGGGCTGGACAGCGCTGTCATGTTGTCCACCTTGGCACAGCAGCAAATCGTTCATCCAATCTATCTCCGTTGTGGCCTGTTTTGGGAGGAAAGTGAACTGGGTTTCTTGCATGAATTTGTTCACAAGCTCAGCCAAGATCGGATCCTCCAGATTCAGGAACTAAGTTTTTCAATGAAAGATGTTTATGGGGATCAGTGGTACACGAGAGGAGAGGATATTCCTGGCTATTATGATCCAGATCTGGCCTGGGAAATTCCAGGCCGCAATATCCTTCTCGTTACCAAAACAGCCATCTGGTGCAAGCTCAATCGAGTAGATACACTAGCGCTGGGTACGCTGGGTAGCAATCCCTTTGGCGATGCCACCTCTGATTTTTTCATCAACATGGAGGGTGCTTTGCGTCAAGGACTGGATTGCTCCATCAAGATCCTCCGGCCCTTGTCCGCATTCTCCAAAGCCGACGTCATACGGTTGGGTCGACGACTGCCCCTAGAATTGACCTTGAGTTGCGCCAATCCCGTGGGTAAGAGTCACTGCGGTTGTTGTGGTAAATGCCGCGAACGGATTGATGCTTTTTCCGCAGCCGGTGTTCCGGATCCCACGTCATACTGGGATTGTACTGCGAGTAGGTTAGGGTAGGAACTGCCATCAGGGAGATGAGTCCCATTCGGTACCACCAAGTCCGGTGATGGGGATCTGCTGTAGAGTTGTTCACCAGGAACCACTGGTGGTGACCGAGTTGAGCCAAATATTTGAGAATTTCCCAGCAGAATTCGGGCTCGGAAACTTCAGCGAGATGCCATCCGTAAGGCTCCGTCAAGACGAATGATTTCTCCATTGAGCATAGTGTTTTCAACGATGTGTTGAACCAGAGCAGCATACTCCTCAGGCTGTCCCAGCCGGGGTGGGAAGGGGACTTGGTGTTCGAGAGACTCTCGCGTTGATTTCGGCAGAGAGGCCATCATGGGAGTTTCGAAAATGCCTGGTGCGATGGTCATGATGCGAATTCCGTAGCGGGAAAGTTCACGAGCGATGGGCAGGGTCATGGCCAGTACTCCCCCCTTAGAGGCCGAATAGGCGGCCTGCCCAATCTGGCCTTCGAAGGCGGCAACCGAGGCCGTGTTGATAATCACACCACGTTCTTCCTTCTCGTCAGGAGTGTTTTCGGCCATCCTGGTAGCGACTAGGCGAAGAGCATTAAAGGTGCCGATGAGGTTGACCTGAATGACTCTAGCAAAGCTTTCCAGCCCATGCAGTCTCTTTCTACCGAGTACCTTTTCACTGTGCACTACACCTGCACAGTTCACCAGAACATGGAGACTGCCTAGGTGGCTAACGGCGTCTTGCACAGCCCGACTTATCGAGGCTTCGTCGAGAATGTCGGCTTGAAGAAATAGACTGCCTGGACTGACCTCTTGCTCGACCAGCTTGCCTCGTTCCTGGTCTAAATCCACAATCACCACCTTGGCCCCGAGTGAGTGCAATCGCGCTACCGTGGCTTTTCCCAAGCCCGAAGCTCCGCCGGTCACCATCACATTCGCTGTATTGATCTGCATCAGCTGTTTTCCCTTAGGCTGGCAATCATCCTATTTAACAATTGGCGTCCATTCAAGCGGGATATAAGGGGACCCCCCCTATGGACTGCTTCAGGAGATTAGTAAGACCCTCCCGGCATATTGGGTGAGAATCAAAATTTTCCTTGTAGACGCTCCTTGGCCGGCATGATCTCCATGCAAGTGGTCCACCAGCCAGTGCTCAGGGTGGTAATAAATTCCTCTGGTAAACCCTCTCTCTTCATTTCCCTGGCCAGTCTCTCGTGGTCATAAACCAAAGGGCGAAAGTCGCAGCAGAAATACCCTTTGCGATTCTCGAGTACGGTAAACCAAACATTTGGGAAACCATCGTTTTCGGGGCGTCCGATTGTGCCTACATTGACGAAATGCTTCCCTCTGGCTAGGGAACGATGCCACTTGATGCCCGTATGGGTACAACAAATGACGTCGACGTCGTAATCCTGTGTGAACTTCGAGAGTAGATGGTCAGGGGAGGTACTCTGCCATAAGAATTCATTGGTCTGGCGGGGTGAGCCGTGGCACAGATAGACTCGAAAAGGGCCGAGATTGAATCGGCGGAAGTGGGGAAGACTGGCCAGCCATGCCTTATTTTCATCCGCAGTGTTTCGAAAAGTATATTTGTAGCTGACCTGAGCGAAAAAATTGTCCCGAGGATCAGTGTAGCCACATCCACAGTCTTCTCTGCCTTCTGCCAGGGAGATGTCGTAGTTGCCAGCAATACTTAATATTCGACCCGCGCGCAGAATAGGGAAAATACGGTCGGGATGAGGGCCGAATCCCCCCATATCTCCCAGGCAGAAAATAGCGTCGACCCTGATCCTGTCACACTCTTTCAGCAGCTGTCTCAAGGCCAGGTAGTTGTTGTAGACTCCGCCGAAAAGAGCGACCCTTCGATAGCTTTTAAGTCCGATCTTGATGCTAGGAATTGGACCTCCAGGGTGCAGATAGTATTGGCAGGCTGAATTGCACGGCTAGTAATTCTTGCAAGTCATGCTGGTCACGTGGCACGTATGACAAGCGGTGTGGTAGAGCGCACAAGGTTTAAAGGTCTCTTTGAGCGAGCTCTTCGCTAATCGGGCCTTTTCTTCACCTACTAGAATGGGACAGGCATAAACACCATTGTGGGCGACCATGCGGGAAGTGGAGCATTGGAGAGAGCGGTGATCGAAGTTGTCCATCATCTCGGAGGTCACGTATTGAGGTGCAGCGGGGTTTGGTAGCCCCCCCATTTCGAAGATGGGGATGATTTTAATCCGAGGGCGATCTATGCCGATCGATTCTAGAAGGCAAACGTATTCCTGATAGCCTCTCGACGGTTTCCCCTCCGAATTCAGGTGATCACGAATTTCAGTGACTGCCAAAATGGGTAAAAATCCTCGTTGGTAGAGTCTCTGGTAAGTTTGCAAGACCTTGTTAAAATTTCCCTTGCCTCGCACAGCGTCGTTTCCCTGTTCCTCATAGTCGTCTAAGCTGATTCGGAGCTCCAAAGAGTAACGCGAGGTGCGGGAAAGCTGTTGCAGTTGGTCGGCTCGTCGGTCGTTGATCAAGAGCCCATTGGTGAGAACCGTGGCGGGGAAGTTACGGAGAGTGATTGCCAGTATGAAGAGGAAGTCTTTATGAATGAATGGCTCTCCCCCAGTATAGTAGATCTCTTTGACTCCCAGCTTCTGGGCTTGCTCCAAGTAGCTTAGGACCTGATCGGTCTCCATCATTTCTAAACGATGGTTCTCTGGTGAACAGGCGATGAAACAGTGGGTGCAACGCAGGTTGCAAAGTGTCCCGGTTATCTGAAACCAGAGAGTATCGAGGTAAATCAATTTTGCACTGGGAAGGGTCTCTGAGCTGCTCACCTTCGTTGATCCCAATCGGGTCATTCCTTCCTTTGTATCAATTCCGCCACCGATTGGGCGAGACGGTCGTTGAAGGCGTGGTGAGATTCTCGAATGGGTGGCGCAAGCGGTTTTCCAAAGATAATCTGAATAGGGTGGATGCGAAATTTGTTCGAGCCCCTCCGCCAAATCTCGTAGGTCCCTCGTATGGCAGTAGGCACCACAGGCACCTCCATGTGTGCTGCTAGAATAGCGGGCCCTTTGCGAAACCTCTTTAAAGAACCGTCAATGGAACGTTCCCCTTCGGGGAAGACACATAGGATCAGCTTGCGGCGTAATCCTTCTGCACCCAGAGCAAGGGCCTGACGTAAGTTCCGGTCCGGGTCGACCGGGATGACTTTAATCAAGCGTCCCAGAAATGACATGATTTTCCCTCTAAAATATGGGCTGTAACCCAAAAAGAAGAGGCGCCTGATTGTGCGATAGGGCAAAGCTGAAACCACTACAAAGACATCCACAAAACTGAGATGGTTGGGGCAGATGAGGAAAGGATACTGGTGAGGCAGATTTTCTCTCCCGTCGATCTTCAGCCGGAAGAAGACTCTGCAGAGTAGGTGGATGAGTTTTGCAGTAAGGTAAAACAGAAGCTCCACCAGAGGGTTTGATACGAGTATTTCTTCAACCTTTTGCTCGTCTTCCAATTTCAGTGGCTGACTGAGGATCTGGGCCCACGACAGGAGGACTTCTTCTCCTTGGGGCTGACCTGTGGACAGCTGTTTCTCAATTGCTGAAACCAACTCCTCTACCGTAAAAATCCCAGAGGCGTCGGTCTCTCTAATCTCGATTTGAAAGGCTTCCTGGGTGGTAGAGAGTAGCTCCACTCTTTCCAGTGAATCAAAACCTAAATCCAGTTCCAGATTCATCCGCTGGCTGATGGCAGGCACCTGTTTCATTTGACGAATGATCTCAAAGACTCTCCGCTCGGTCTTCGTTTGACCGATGTAGTTTTCGGTGAGAGCTGGCCTAAGGTCTCGTTTTGGAGTCTGTTCCAGGGTCCTCTGAATCTGGAAGCGCTTGATTTTACGAGTCGTCGTGCGGGCAAGCGGATCCGTTTGGATATCGAAACTGTGTACTCGTTTGTAGGAGGGTATGCGTTGGGATACAGTTTCTAACTTGTAACGGATCATGCCGGCTATATTGACGATTTGTTGACTCTTCAGATAGTCGAAGTCCGGAACGATCACTGCGTGCAGTTTCTCTCTTGCTTCACTGGTGCTCTGATCGGCAACCCCTAGGACACACATTTCTTTGATCAAGGGGCAGTTAGATTGGTAGAAGTGCTCGACCTCCTCGGGGAAGATGTTTTTTCCCGAACTGAGCACGATGACATCCTTTTTGCGGCCCGTGATGTAAAGAAATCCGTCAGCCGACAGGAATCCTAGATCTCCGCTACAAAGCCAGCCATTGTGCAAAATTTCCGCGGTTTCCTCAGGATTTTCCCAATAGCCAGACATGACATTTTCGCCCCGGATCCATACTTCTCCAATGCCGTTTCCATCGGGTGCATCGATTCGAAGTTGGACATGAGGGAGTGGAACACCGACCGACCCCACTCCATGGCTGCCGGGGAGCGCCAAAGTGGCGATGGCTGCAGTCTCCGTCATGCCGTAAGCTTGAATCATACCAAACCCCAAATTGCGGAAGGATCGGGCGATTTCCGGATCGAAGCGCGCTCCACCGACACCGAAAAACCTAAAGTGACGACCGAATTTCTTGTGAATGACGGAGAAAAATAATTTACCTGGACTCCAATGCACATACTCATTACAGAAATTGGAAAGCTTTAGAAGGGACCGAAACAAAAATCGCTTGATCAGGATTTGACGACCGATCTCTTGGAGGATGCGTCGGTGGACCAAATAGTAAAACTGGGGGACGCAGACAAAAATTGTTATTCTTTCCTCTCGAAAGCATCTGAGAATCCTCTGGGCATCTATGGTGTCGAGATAAGTAACTTGAGCCCCGGTGTAGAGTGGGATAATGAAATTCACCATCAGGGCTAGTACGTGATACAGTGGCAGAACACAAAGAAGATGGTCTCTTGAGGAGACATGAATGGCTTTCAGCACTTCTACCGTGGTTCGGTAGAGGTTACGCTGGGTCAAAACCACTCCCTTTGGATTTCCAGTGGTTCCGCTCGTGTAGATGATGACCAAGGGTTCGTCGAGGTCGCGGGTGACCAGAGGGAGGGGGGGGCACTCCCGGATTTGCTCCAACAAATGATCCCAGCTGTGAGCGCCGTTGAAGGAACCGCCTGATATCAAAACTGGAAGTGGGTTGGGCAATCTAGTTTGAATTTCCTTTAGTTTGGGGAAAAATTGCTTTGTCGAGATAAGAAATTTGCATTTGGAATGCTGGATTAATTCGGCCAGGGTTTCCGTGCTATGCACAATGTCAAAGGGCACCACCATCGCTCCACTGCTCTGAGCGGCCAAGAAAGCTATCCCCCAACGGGGATGATTCTCCATTAGAATGCCCACCGCATCCCCTGGGTGAACCCCGAACCGGCTCAGAAAAAGGCTGATCTTGGCGATCTCTTGGCCTATTCGGTCGTAGCTGAATGATTCCCTTTCCTCCTCACTGATGTACTGGAAAGCTACTTGCTCCGGCAGCTGCTCCCTGTTTTCGCGGAATCTCTCGAAGAAATCCAAGGTCATGGCGGTCAGTGAGCCCTATGCTACCACGGCCGGATCCCAGCCGGGGCCGTTTTTTATTAAAGAACTGTACCCTCTCTAGGATAGACTCGCTCCAAAATGCAGCCAATCAAATATCAGATTGACTTGCTAGCGCAAGAGCCTGCGTTCCAGGAGTCCTACCTTTGATCCTGGAGAACAACCGAAAGGGGGAGGGTGTCTTGTTGTGAGGGTATCCATCCTTTCCAGCCTCTCTGAATTAGCCTTGGAGACGTCCTTCTCATTCCTTCCTGCCCAAAAGCTGCTGGAACAACTTGCGGCGGATCTTTCTAAATCTAAAGAGCTTGTATAAAATGTTCTTAAAGCGATCTTCTGTAAAGATTGGGGGATTTTCACCCGTATAGCTTGAAGGCGAAGGCGTGTCGATAGAGGGTTTGATAGAGACGTTTCAGTGCCTGGGGAGCTGTAGGGTTCTGTCGGACTAACTGAGGTCGACTGGTTGCTTAGCCGGGTTAGATCCTACCTTGTTGTAGAGGTTGAAAAATACTGCAGGGTTGGTAGAATAGTGGCCACGGTAGAAGGAGGCTGAGTTATGCTTTTGGCGGCCACGATCTGGTTCATCACGATTATTACGGTTATCGTTTTTGCTGGTCGTTACTGGTGGTTTCCGGAGCTGGCTTCTGAGCACGGGATCGCCATGGACCATCAATTTGTGGTCACTTTGGTCGTGACCGGGTTAGTGTTTATCCCAGCTCAGCTAGGACTCGGCTATTTGCTGGTTCGCTATCGGGACCGACCCGGTCGCCAGGCCCACCACAGCCATGGAGACGGGAGGTTGGAGGTGTTGTGGACGCTGGCTACGACGATCCTATTTTTTTATATGGTCGTGGCGGGTCAAAATGTTTGGGCAGATCTATATCTGAAGATGGCGCCTCGCGGGGCAGTCCAAATCGAGGTGACTGGCCAGCAGTTTGCATGGAACATTCGCTATCCTGGTGAGGATGGAAAGTTTGGAGACACTCGGCCGGATCTGATCGACGATGCAGCTGGCAACTTCCTGGGCTTGGATTTGGAAGATCCACGTGCTCAGGACGATCTGGTTGTCCCAACCATGGCCGTTCCGGTGAATCGGCCCATCGAGCTGCTTCTGCGTTCCAAGGATGTAACCCATGCCTTCTATGTGCGGGAACTTCGTGTTAAGCAAGATATGGTTCCCGGCATGGTAATTCCGATGCACTTTACGGCTACCAGGAAGGGGACCTATGAGATCGCCTGTGCTGAGCTTTGTGGTTTAGGGCATCATCGTATGCGCAGTACGATTGAGGTGCTCAGCGAAGAAGACTACGCAAGGTGGCTCATAGAACAAGCTGAATACTAGTTCCCAGTCACACGTTAAGGATAGGAGTATTGGACATATGGCTGAAGTTTATGCCGCCCCTCACGAACCTCCGAGTGGTTTCATTCGTAGGTGGATCTTTAGTCTGGACCACAAGGTGATCGGTATTCAGTACTACCTGCTGGCCTTGTTCTCCGTCTTTGTGGGGATGACTCTGTCGGTGCTTTTTCGCTTTAACCTGGTTTGGCCTGGTACGGAAATTCCCATTCTGGAAACGCTCTTTCCCACGGGAGCACCGGGTGGAGTCATGACGCCCGAGTTCTATCTTGCGATGCTCACCATGCATGGAACGATCATGGTGTTTTTTGTGCTGACGACGGCTCCCCAGGGTGGTTTTGGAAACTATTTTCTCCCCATTCAAATCGGTGCCGCAGACATGGCCTTTCCCACGCTGAACATGCTCTCGTTTTGGGTGACCTTCTTGTCGTTAGTCGTACTGTTTTCCGCCTTTTTCGTCGCCGGTGGGCCGCCGATATCTGGGTGGACGGCCTACCCTCCCCTGAGCGCTTTAGGGGAGATTGCTGGGCCTGGCCAGGGTTTGGGACAGACACTGTGGGTGGTCAGTATTGCAATTTTTTGTGTGGCTGCTCTCCTGAGCTCCCTGAATTTTATTACCACCACCATCGATTTGCGGGCCAAGGGGATGTCGATGATGCGGCTTCCCTTGACAGTGTGGGCCTGGTTTATTACCGCTATTCTGGGTTTGCTGGCTTTTGGCGTCCTATTGGCGGCGGGTGTTTTGCTCTTGCTCGACCGGGTGGCGGGTACCAGCTTCTTTATCCCGGGTGGTCTAGTGGTCAGCGATCAGCTGATTGATCATCGAGGGGGCTCTCCGTTGTTGTGGCAGCACCTCTTCTGGTTTTTTGGGCACCCGGAAGTCTATATTGCGATTCTGCCCGGTATGGGTGTTACCTCGCAGATAATCGCTACCTTTGCTCGTAAACCAGTTTTCGGTTACCGGGCCATGGTCTACGCTTTAATCGGCATTGGCATACTGGGATTCATGGTATGGGGACACCACATGTTCACCAGCGGCATGAGTCCCTATTCAGCCATCTTTTTCTCCCTTGTGACCACCGCTATTGCGGTGCCATCGGCCATCAAGACGTTCAATTGGCTGGGAACACTGTGGGGAGGCCAGATTCGCTTTACCGTTGCTATGCTGTTCTCCATCGGCTTTGTTTCCTTATTTGTCACCGGTGGTCTGGGAGGGCTTTTTTTAAATCAGCCGGCCATAGACGTTTATCTACACGATACCTATTTTGTGGTCGGTCACTTTCATCTAATCATGGGGGTAGCGTCCATCTTCGGTATCTTCGCCGGGACCTATTACTGGTTTCCAAAGATGTTTGGTCGTCACTTGAACTCGTTTTGGGGGAAGCTCCACTTTTGGTTTACTTTTGTGGGAGTTTACGCGATCTTCATGCCCATGCACTTTTTGGGGATGGTGGGGAATCCGCGTCGCTATCCGGAGTTGACAGGCTTTGAATTTTTGACCGAGGTGCGGTCCTTGCATCTGTTCATTACTTTGGCGGCTTTTATCACCATCGCGGCGCAGTTTGTTTTTATCACGAATTTCTTTTGGAGCCTGGGCAAAGGTCGCAAGGCGGAAATGAACCCTTGGGAGGCGACTACGATCGAGTGGGAGGTACCCTCTCCTCCCCCCCATGACAACTTTGGGGGGCGTTTACCGGTGGTTTACCGGGGAGCCTACGAATACAGTGTTCCCGGTGCGGAGAAGGACTATCTTCCTCAAACCGCTCCTGAGGTTTCAGCGAGGTAACGAATGGCCACCATTGTTCCACCTTCTCCGAGAATCAAGCCGGCAGGTAGTGGGGGGTGGAAAAATGAAGGTCCCCCCTCGGACCGGCGATACTATATCGGCATGATGGCCGCTTTGGCAGCGGCCATCATGCTTTTTACGGCTTTCACCAGCGCCTATATTGTTCGGAAAGGGCTATCCGATGACTGGCAGCCAATCCAGCTGCCTAGTTTGCTCTGGGCCAATACGCTGGTGCTGCTGGCGAGCAGCTGTACTCTGGAGATGGCTCGCCGTCGCCAGCGCGACTGGGCCCAATTCAGACCCTGGTGGAAGTTAACCATGCTGCTCGGCAGTGTTTTTCTGCTTGGGCAGCTGGTCGTTTGGCGGCAGCTGGTCTCGGTGGGCGTCTATGTGGCTACCAATCCAAGTAGTTCCTTCTTTTATGTGTTTACGGGGGCTCACGCTGTGCATCTTTTAGGAGGGGTGTTGGCTCTTGCCACTTTGACCTGGAGAATGTGGCCAGTGGCGGTGGTCAGCCCGACTGAGGTGGGGGTGATGGCGCTTTACTGGCACTTCATGGACGGACTGTGGGTCTATCTTTTCGCACTCCTTTTGTTGGGGGGGTAAATGGATGGCTGATGTCGGCACTCATGAGTTAACGGCTCCGACTTGGAAGGGTGAGGGATCACCTTATGCGATCGGTTCAAAAAAGCTCGGTATGTGGCTTTTTATCCTTTCCGATTCGCTAACTTTTTCTTCTTTGCTGGTTGCCTATGGTTACCTCAGGGCCGCCAATGAATGGCCAAGACCCTTTGAATTCTCCAGCATCGCTCTCTCCAGTTTCATGACTTTTATCTTGCTGTCGAGTTCACTAACAATGGTCATGGCGGTGGCTGCGGCTAAGAGACAGGAGAGGGTGAGGACGGCAGGTTGGATCTTGGCCACAATGCTGGGAGGTATCCTGTTTGACGTATTGCACGTCGGCGAGTGGTTGGAGATGATCCACAAAGGGGCGACCCCTTTCTCGAATCCCTGGGGTGTCCCACTTTTCGGAGCTGCCTTTTTTGCCTTGACCGGGCTTCACATGACTCATGTGACGGTTGGTGTCATATATCTAGGAGTGATCGCCGGCGGGTTTTGGAAAGGTAAGTTTACTTCTGAGGATGTCGAAATCAGTGGCCTTTACTGGCACTTCGTCGACTTGGTGTGGATGTTCATTTTCCCATTGGTCTATCTGATGTCCAAAACGATCGAATGATCGAGGAAAGCGGGAGCTATGAGTAATCAGGCTATGCATGAAACCCATTGGGGGAGGCTGTTTTTGGGGGTTTGGGTGGGGTTGCTGGCGTTGACTATCTTGGAAGTATTTTTAGCCTATCAGGAGTTGTCAACGAGTTTTATGCTTATTACCCTGATGAGCTTGTCGATGATCAAAGCCGGATTAATTATGGCCTATTTCATGCATCTACGTTTTGAGAGGGCCAGTCTGGTGGTGACCTTGATTCCAGCGCTGGTGGTGTGCATTGCCTTGTTGACCATTTTTTTCCCGGATAGCCTACGCCTGGTAGAGCTGGGGGTTAGAGGATCTGGTCGATGAATCCACCTTCAATGGTGAAGGGTCAAGCGAGCCGGAGAGCTAGAGTCTGTTTGAGTCCTTACGCTCTGGCTTCTCTCTTTCTTGTCGCGACCATGTCTTCTCCTTTATTAGCTCAAGGGTGTGCGATGTGTAAGGCTAGTATTGCTGGACAGACCGTCACGCTAGCGCGCAGCCTAAACTTGGGCATCGTCGTGTTGCTGATTCCTCCGCTTCTCATCATGTCGGTCATCTTGTACCTGGCCTTTCGCTACGATTAGTCTAGTGGAATTCAAGAGTTTCCTGGAACGGCTCTGGCATTATATTTCCCCTTGTGTGGACTTCATTTTGCCGGTGTGGTGACAGCATATTCTGAGTCGCCGCAGATCGATCGTTGTCTATGGGGCGGGTCCCCCACCAACTATTTTCCCGTGGAAACACACCGCGCCGTCAAAATCGGCTCCTTGATGGTTTTGCCGATCGTCTGGCCGTAGTGGTATTCGTCAACGATCGCTTTACCCACCACCAGTACCTTCCGCGACTAAATCTGATTGAGATAGTGAAGGATATCCTTTGCAGTTTGCCGTTTGGCAAAGGCAGTCAAGTATTGCTTAGAGCGTCGGTGCATGACCGAAACATGGTGATTGATGAGATTGGATGAACTGAAAATGAGATTTTCCGTGAAGGGTAGTTCTCCGCCGATGGAGAGAATGGCAGTTTTTTCTAGGGTAATCATCCCCGACAAGCCTTCCTGATCCTGGTATTCTGATCCCTTCAAGTACAGGTGTGGGTGCAGCAACCGGATGGTGTGTCGGAAGCTAAGGCACCTCGGTTGATCGCGACATAATTTACACAGTCAAAAGCTTCCAGGGTCTGAGCTCTTCTTAAAAACGGGACGTAGAGGATCTTTGTTGACATGTCTGTCCGGCGTCACGGTGACCATCAGCAGGTCGTCCATTTTTGCCTCTTGCAAGTGGCCAATGTGATCAATGTGAATGAGGTTAAACACACCGTGGCAGTGGACGACTGCTTTCTCCTGGGAACGGAACCGGGCGGTAACCGCGGCCAGTTGGTCGATGTTCTTGATTTTATCTGTAATTCTATGGGCCACTCTCTCCGGATCCGGTTTTTTACCAGTATCTCACTTCAAATACAAGCGGTTGGCTGCTAAGCTGCCTCCTTGACGAATCCTGTGGTCTACTCACCCGAAAGATTCTCGTCCCGCCGGAGTGATCGTGTATGCGATTGAAGCTAAAATAGCCAAGTAGTATAACCTTTGTGCTCGGACGGTTTCAGTCTCGCTTTGGCTTGAGCGGTTTATTACCCACAACCGTTCTGAAACCAGGACTTGTGGGAATGAATCCAAGGGTTTTTTTACTTCATTCCGTTGGGAATAGTCTTGACAGGATTTCACGTGATCGGATAACTTAGCTGGTCTCGAAGCACGGGTACCGAGTGGCTTGGGGATGATCAAGCGGAGCGCAGGAGGAGCCGTTTCTAGGGCCAGGTAACGAGGAGAAAAAGAGTTGGCTACGGAAGCAAAGAGCAAGAAGCCTGGAGATCAAAAACCACTAATTCTCCGACGCAAATTTGCCTTGACTTGTGTTTTTGGTTTCCTGGGAGCCAACTTGTTGATGACCTTGCGTTTTTTCTTTCCGCGCACTTTATTCGAGCCGAAAACGTCCTTTCGCATTGGTTTCCTAGAGGACTTCGGATATGGCGTCGACACACGTTTTCAGCAGATTTATCGGATCTGGGTGGTGAAGAACGCCGAGCGCCTCTTTGTGGTTCGAGCGGTATGCACTCATCTGGGCTGCACCCCAGATTGGGTAGAAGGCGAAAACAAGTTCAAGTGCCCCTGTCATGGGAGTGGGTATGATAGCGAGGGCCTAAATTTTGAAGGCCCTGCGCCCCGGCCCATGGATCGGGCGAAGGTAGAAATCTCTCCCGGAGGAGAAATTCTGGTAGACGTGAGCAGGCTTTATCAATGTGCGCCCGGACAAACCTGCCACTTTGACGATGAGGGAGCTTATTTAAGGGTGTAAAAATACTTGGTTGCAGAATTCCGAGGGAAGTAAAGCGGTTCGCGGGTGAGGGTATTGCCTTCTGCAGCGCCTTGAGCGAATGGTCTAACCATCACTCTAACATAGGGAACCACTTTTGAGCGTCTATTTTTTCGACTGGCGTAGTCTTGGCTTGAAGGGATCTTGAGGCGTTTTTTGTAGGGCAGTTAATGAGCGAGGGCAAGGATCAAAAGCAGCCGGTGAGCGGGAAATCGAGACCGAAGTCTTTTTCGCTGATAGTCAAGATCAAGCAGGTGGTGAGTCCTTTCCTGGACAAAGGAAAAGGGGATCTGCGCTCCCTCAAAGATTACAAGAGGAGCCAACTTTGGAAGTCAGTTTTTCGCCACAAGTTGGACGATACTGCTCGCAATCGAGCTCTTGCTGTCCTGACCAACGTTTTCTTACACCTTCACCCGGCTAAGGTAAATCGGGACGCGGTTCGCTTTCGGTTCACCTGGGGTATGGGAGGAATCAGTTTTTATCTTTTCTTCGTCTTGACTATCACAGGCATCTTCTTGATGTTTTACTTTCATCCCACCAAAGGCCAGGCCTATCTCGACATCATGTACCTGGAAAACGATGTTCCCTATGGGGGCCTTTTGCGCAACATGCATCGGTGGGCGGCGCATTTGATGATCATTACGGTCTGGCTTCACATGTTTCGCGTTTTTCTCACTGGATCCTACAAAACGCCCCGCGAGTTCAACTGGACAGTCGGGGTGATTTTGTTGGTGTTGACCCTGTTGCTCTCCTTCACGGGTTACCTTCTTCCCGACGACCAGTTGGGTTTTTGGGCGGTCACGGTGGGGACCAACATGGCCCGAGCGACTCCTCTGTTGGGTCACGAGGGGCCCTTTGGGCCTGAGTTGGGTATGACTCCCTACAACGACGTTCGCTTTGCCCTGCTGGGGGGATCGATTGTCGACGCTAATGCTTTACTGCGAGCCTACATCTGGCACTGCATTGCTATTCCACTCATTTTATCGGTGTTCTTGGCTGTGCATTTCTGGCGTATACGCAAAGATGGGAGTATCTCGGGTCCTGCACCAGTAGTATTGGAAAGTGAGATGAAGCCGGTTCGCCGCTAAAGGGTATTCGGTAGGATTAATCCTGGGGCCGATACAGGTAGTTGGCCAGAGGTTATACAGGAGTAGATTGCATGGATTGGAGTCAGCTTTGGGAGATTGTCTCGGCTCCGGATAATGTCCCAATTGTGGGGATGGTTTTTCTAGTCCCTTTTTTCACCTGGTACGGTTTGCGTCAGGCGCTAGCCAATGATCGTCTCATCACCAAGTTGGAAAAGGATTCACAACTGGCCAAGACACACCATCGTAAGGTTGAGCCTTATCGGGAGGGGTGGGAGCCAAAGCTCCATGTTTGGCCCTATTTGCTGCGGATAGAGTTTTTAGCGGCCATCATCGTGACTGTGATTCTGATGATCTGGTCGATCACCTTGAACGCTCCTCTGGAAGAGCCAGCCAATCCCAACCTGACCATGAATCCCGCCAAGGCTCCCTGGTACTTTCTAGGTTTGCAGGAAATGCTGGTCTATTTCGATCCCTGGATCGCTGGTGTGGTCATGCCAACGCTGATTATTGTCGGGCTGATGGCCTTTCCCTTTGTGGATATGAATCCCTTAGGAAACGGTTATTACACCTTTCGCCAGAGGAGGTTTGCAATCTTGGCTTTCTGCTTTGGATTTCTGGTTCTCTGGTTGAGTATGATCTTCATCGGAACCTTCATCCGTGGTCCAGGCTGGATGTGGTTTTGGCCCGGGCAGACCTGGGACCATCACCGGTTAATCTTCGAAGCCAACCGGGATCTGCACGAGTTGTTGGGGATTACCCGGCAGCCGTGGATTGCTCTGGTGGGAATCGTGGCGATTGGAATTTACCTGGCAGTCTTTAGCTGGATCGTGCATCAACTGGCCGTGTGGAATGAATTCAATCGCAAGATCTATGAACGTATGACTCTCGTCCAGTATCTGATCTATCAGCTTTTAATATTGAGCATGTTAGCTCTTCCCGTGAAAATGTTGCTCCGTCAATTCTTCCGCATTAAGTATGTTTTGGTTACGCCATGGTTAAACGTCTAGTTTCTTGGCTCAAGCCTCGGCCCAGGTTGGACGAATGTCCCCCTCCGGATGAAGATCCAACTGTTCACTCGTCGATGGCGGGAGCGATCGCTTTTTGGTCTCTGCTGCTGGCTATCACGTTACTGTGGGCCTTCTACCAGGAAGGCTGGGGACTTCGCCCTTGGCGAGACTATCAAAAACGATTCGCCAATCAATATCGACACGTTCTGGAGGATCTCGGGCCGAAACGAGTTCAGGAAATGAAGGCAGTTCAGGCCTCCGAGGAGTACAAGGGGTTCCTTAAGCGCATTCAGCAGGCGGAGGAGGAGGCTAGGCCTCAAGTGATGGAGGTTGAAGCTGGAGAATCCTTGGTCCGAAAGCAACTAGATGCCATTACTAAGCTTTTCACCACCGAGCGAAGTCGTGTTCAGGCTAGCATCTATCAGTTCGAAACGGCTGATATGGATGAGAAGCCCGAACTTAAGCAGGAGCTAAAGGAGCTTCGAGCCCGGACCTACGAGGTAATGTTTCCAGGGGCTGGTGAGGTTCCCAGCCGGGAAACATTCTCCTATCAAGAACTGGAAGAGTTGTTTGCTTCACTCAAGGCCAACCAGGGCAATCTGCAGTCTAGAAAAGTAGAGCTTCTGCAGGAGGAAATGGTGTTGCGGCGGGAGTTGAACCGTTATCTCAAGCCACGTTTGCCGGGACTTAGCGAAGCACAGGTGGCGGGGCTGTTGGCAAAGGTCGATCGATTTGATCCTAAAATTTTCCAGATCCACAATCCGGAGATGAATTTGGTCGATCGTTGTGAGTCTTGCCATGCAGGCATTGGGGAACCGGTGGAGTTGACCCTGGACAAAATGGAGGGTGAGCGGGTATTCACGAGTCATCCTGCTCGGCGGTTATTGGACATCCATGATCCTGAAGTTTTCGGTTGTTCCCCTTGCCACAATGGGAACGGGGTGGGAACGGTGAGCGTCAAGAGAGCCCACGGTCTTTACAAACACTGGCTTTGGCCCCTGTACCCGCGGGAAAATTTTGAGGCGGGCTGTCTTCAATGCCATGAGGCCGATCGAGAATTAGAAATAGCTCCGGTTTTGAATGCGGGTAAGGAGATCTATGCTCACCTCGGTTGCTGGGGGTGTCACCCTCGAGAGGGGTTTGAAACGGAGCCCCGTGAGCTGCGCAATACCTACAAGCTGATCAGAGATCTTGATGCTCGGCATGAGGAAACGCAGATCCGTATCGAACAGGCGATCATCCAAGGTGATCGGGCCGAAACCAATGAGGAAGCAGGCCAATTTTATGCGGAAGTTAAAAGGCTGACCCTGGATATTGCCAATCTGGACACGGAATTGGAACGCTCAAAGGTTCGGGTGAATGAGCTTTTCATGGAAGCGAAAAAACCGGCTCCTAATCTGAAAGAGGTGCGGGTCAAGTTGCAACGGGAATGGATCCCCGAGTGGATCAAGGATCCTCACGCATTTCGACCCACCACCCGGATGCCTGGTTTTCGGTTGGAGGAGGATCAATTACGTGCTATTGCCGCTTTTATCTGGCAATCGGGAATCGAAGCTCAACTGCCCAAGCGATCTCCGGGAGATCTCCAGCGAGGTAAAGAGCTTTTCGAAACCCGTGGCTGTATGGCGTGTCACTCGATTGGAGAGGGAGATAAGGCGCTGGGAGGTTCCTTTGCGGCTAATCTCAGCCGTGTGGGAGAAAAAACCAACTACGAGTATTTGGTACGCTGGATTCACAATCCACGGGAACGTACCTTGCCCTATTGTCCAGACCATAAGCGGGATATCACGCCTGAGGACTATGCCGATAAGGGTTTGCCTTTCGAGTTCAGCCTTAAAAGGAACGATTGTCCCCTGGGAGACCATAAGCTTCAGGTCCAGAATGCGACCATCATGCCCAACCTACGTCTCAGTTGGGAGGCAGCACAGGACATTGCCAGCTATCTGATGGACCAAAGAAGCGCCGATGTGCAATATGCTCCTGCTTCCTATTTGGATGACCCGGAGCTCCGCAGGGAAGGACGGTTCTGGGTCCGTCATTTCGGTTGTGCTGGGTGCCACGAGATTTCGGGCTTGGAAGAGGAGGGGAAGATAGGTACCGAGTTGACCAAGGAAGGTAGCAAGCCCATCGAGCGTTTGGACTTTGCCCTTCTCACTCATGAGGCCAAGAAGGAGGGCTGGTATAACCACAAAGGATTTTTCGAGCGTAAGCTCACTGATCCAGCTGTCTATGATCTGGGTAAGGAACAGACCAAGGACGTTTTGGAGCGTCTCCGGATGCCCAATTTCCAGCTGAACAAGGAGGGCATTGATAAGCTGACCACTTTTCTGTTGGGTAGCGTTGAATCCAAGGTTCCTGAGAAATTTTTTCACCGCCCCCGAGATCAGCGACGGGATATTCAAGCAGGCTGGTGGCTGGTGAAGAAATACAATTGTGTGGCCTGTCACCAATTCACGGCTACGCAGCAAACTGTCCTGAAAGATTTACCCCTGTATCAGAGTGAGGACTGGCGGGAGCAACTTCCTCCCAGCTTGATTGGGGAGGGGGCCCGGGTCAATCCCAATTGGCTGGCCCGGTTCCTGAAAAATCCTGCTCTCACGGAGACTAGCCCAGAACGCAACGGCGTGCGACCCTACTTAGAGGCACGGATGCCGACCTTTAACCTGTCCGACACTGAAGTTCAGAAGCTGGTACGCTTTTTCCAGGCTCTATCCAAGCAGCAGCTTCCTTATTTGCCGCCCGAACCAGAGCCACTAACTTCACGCGAAATCAACATGGCGCGCCGGCTTTTTACCCATCCGGCTGCTCCCTGCTTGCGCTGTCATGCCGTGGGGGATCCTGTGAGGGATCGTGACGCTACCGCTCCCAGTTTTGTCCTGGGACCCGAGCGGCTACAGGCTGCCTGGACCGAGAGATGGATCGTCCATCCAGAGATCATCCAGCCGGGTACTAATATGCCTTCGGGGCTCTTTCGCTGGGATGGGACGCGGTGGGTTTTTGCTCTAGCCCAGCTGGAAGAGTTCCAGGATTATCCTAATGATCATGCGAATCTTTTGGTAAGATATATGCTTCAGTTTACCCCTGAGGAGCAGCGTCGCTTGAGTAAACCGTAAGAACTGGAGACTCCAGCAGGCACGGCCGTTTCAGGAAAGGAAAGAGATGATGAAAAGCAGAGTTGAATGGGTTATCCTTCTTGCCATTCTAGGTGCGGTGGGCTGTGGCGGAGGAGATATGAGTGAAGCACCGGATGTAGAAGCTCCAGCAGCTGTGGATATTCCACCACTGGATCTGTCCCAGGCGGGAAACCTGATGGGGAAGGTGAAGTTCGAGGGAACACCCTCGAAGAAGGTACGCATTCGTATGGGTGCCGAGCCCAGGTGTGACGAGCAGCACTCGGAACCGGTCTACACGGAAAACCTGGAAGTCAATGAGGGAGGGACTTTGAAAAATGTGTTCGTCTGGGTAAGCGGTGGGATTGATCATAAGTTCGATCCTCCCCAGCAGCCGGTCGCGCTGGATCAGAAAGGCTGCGTCTATCAGCCTCATGTATTCGGTGTTCAAATCGGACAGGAAATTGAAATTCGCAACAGCGATCCCACGACTCACAATATTCATCCGCTGCCCAGGCAGAACCGAGAGTGGAACATCTCCCAGGCGCCGAAGACAAAAGCGTTAACACGATCGTTTCCTCGCCAGGAAGTGATGATTCCTGTCAAGTGCAACGTCCACCCCTGGATGAAGTCTTATATCGGTGTGGTGGCTCATCCTTATTTCGCTGTAACGGGGGGAGATGGTAGCTTCGAATTGAAGGACCTACCTCCGGGAAATTACACCATTCAAGCCTGGCACGAAAAGCTGGGTAACCAAGAGCTACAGATCACTTTGGAGCCCAAGCAAAACAAAGAAATCGAATTTATATTTACCTCCTAGCCAACCATAGGTCGAGGGCAGAGGTCCGGCTCCCGGGGTTCCTTGCCAGAAGATGCCGGGTAATTGATTGTGGGCCAGATCTATCAATGTGGGCTGCATCGATTTGCGATCTTGACCGCGGTTGCCACTTTCCTTTTGATCATTGCTGGAGCCTTAGTTACCGGTAATGATGCTGGGCTCTCTGTGCCGGATTGGCCCCTCTCTTATGGTGGCCTTATGCCGGAAATGGTGGGGGGTGTCTTCTATGAACATAGCCATCGCCTAGTTGCAGCTGTGGTTGGTGTGTTGACCATCATTTTGAGTCTGTGGTTGTGGAGAAGAGAATCCCGGCGATGGGTTCGTTACGTAGGCTTGCTAGCTCTTCTGACCATCATCGTTCAAGCAATTGGGGGGGGGATCACGGTACTGTTCTTTCTTCCTCCAGCGGTGTCCGTGATTCATGCCTGTCTGGCTCAGGTTTTCTTTTGTCTAGTAGTCAGTCTGGCGGTGGCGACTTCCCCGGAATGGGTTTGTCGAAAGAGTCTTTTCCCGACTGATTGGAGCAAAATTGGGCTGATGGGCCTCATTCCCTTGGTCATTTTTGCTCAACTTGTTCTGGGGGCTACCTTGCGGCACTCTGGTGATCCGCGGGTTTTAGTAATGCATTTGGTGGGTGCTTTGATGGTGGTGATTCTAGGCGTTTGGGTAGTGCTCAGGCTGTCTAGGGATGTTTCAAGAGGCCCCACTCTGGTGCTTGCCTACCTGTTGTTGGGCTTGGTACTGGTTCAGCTCTTCCTTGGCTTGGCGTCCTTGCTGGTGGGCCTGGACCCTGTTCGTCAAATCCAACCTACCGTTGTCGGTGTGTGGGTAACCACGAGTCATGTGGCAGTGGGTGCTCTGCTTTTGGCAGTGGCTCTTCTGCTGGTGCTTGAGTTCCAGTCGGAAACAGCAGTGTCGAATGAAAAAGACAAGCTGAGTTGGCAAGAGGGTATCCGATGAGCACGCAACTAGCCGTACGTAAAGCACTGCGCCCTGGAGGCGCTCTCTTCTTCTGTTTCTACCGCCTTGCGGTCTATCTTGAGTTGACCAAGCCGAGGGTAACGTTCCTGGTGTTGGCCACAACCGCTGCAGGCTTTTATCTGGCCTCTCCCTCACCGCCCGACTTGAGCTTGCTGTTACACACTGTTTTGGCTACCGGGTTGCTGGCTGGGGGTACGGCAGTACTCAACCAATTTCTGGAGCGTGAAGCCGACGGTAAGATGCGTCGCACCTGGGGGCGCCCACTGCCATCCGGGCGGCTGGAGGCACACCAGGCGATGTGGTTTGGAGTGATTCTGGTCAGTCTGGGAACGCTCTATTTGTGGCTGGCGGTCAATTACTTAACGACCTTTCTGGGTGTTCTGACCACCACCCTTTACTTGTTTGTCTATACCCCCTTGAAGTCGAAAACCTCACTCTGCACACTGGTGGGGGCGATTCCGGGAGCCGTCCCTCCCGTGCTGGGGTGCACCGCAGTCGAAGGCCGCTTTGGATCCCTAGCTGTCATCCTGTTTGCGATTCTTTTTGTGTGGCAATTCCCTCATTTTTTGGCGATTTCCTGGATTTATCGCGAAGATTACGAGCAGGGGGGATTGGTGATGCTTCCCAGCAACGATCCGGAAGGCCAAAAGACAGGGCGAGAAATTGCGGTGGCCAGTCTGATTCTGGTTCCCGTCAGTTGCCTGCCTTTTCTGGCCGGAGTGGCTGGTTCGTTTTATCTTTTTGGCGCTTTTTTTCTTGGCCTGACTCTTCTTTGGGTTGGGTTGGATACGGCGGTCTCGTATTCCGATCTCGCTGCTCGCCGGCTCTTGAAAACATCGGTAGTCTATCTCCCACTGCTCTTGATACTCATGATCTTTGACAAGGCTTGACACGAGTAGAATTGACCCAGAGGGGTGTGACCACGGGTCAAATTAATCCAGATGGATACGGAAATGTTTGCGGTAGAGGCTGAGGATTTGGGGTTTAGCTATGGGCATCGGCGAGCTCTTCATGGGGTTAGCTTTACCGTTCCCAAGCAGGCAATCTTTGGGCTGCTCGGGCCGAACGGCGGAGGTAAGACCACTCTTTTTCGTATCCTCTGCACCCTGCTCACTCCTGACTCCGGTTGGGCTCGTGTTCTCGGCTGGGATCTTACCCACGATCCTCTTGAGATTCGACGCTCTCTGGGAGTCGTTTTCCAGTCCAATAGCCTGGATTTACAGTTGACCCCGGTGGAAAACCTTCGCTGCCAAGGTTACCTTTACGGCTGGAGAGGGGAACGGTTGCAAAGGCGCATTGACGAGCTGCTGAGTCGTTTGGGATTGCAGGAGTGGCGCCGCGATTTTGTCGGGAAGCTCTCAGAAGGATTGCGCCGCCGGGTGGAACTGGCCAAAGGGTTGCTACACAAGCCCAAGATGTTGATGCTGGACGAACCTAGTCAGGGATTGGACCCCGGGGTTCGCCGCGATCTCTGGAATTATTTCCGCTGGTTGCGTGATGAGCAAGGAATCACCATCTTGATGACTACCCACCTCATGGAGGAGGCCGAACGTTGTGATCAGTTGGTCATTTTGAACAGAGGTCGGCTGGTGACCAGAGGCAGCCCGGGAGAACTGAAGGAGAAAATAGGCGGTGATGTCATCATGGTACAAACACGCGATCCGGAAGGTTTACGTGATGAGATCAATAAGCGATTTGCCTGTCAGGCGGTGGTCTTTGATGGTGCAGTTCGTCTGGAAAAACCCCGCGGTCATCAATTCATCTCCCAGTTGGCAGATGGTTTCCGTGGTCAGATCGAGGCCATCACCATAGGTCGTCCTACCCTCGAAGACGTGTTTGCCCATGAAGTTGGTCATCGCTTTTGGAGCGAAGAGTCAGAGGGAAGGCCCAAACCTCCAGCCACCCCTAGTAGCTAGGAAGGGACCGGAAAGGCTCGCGCGTGCCAACAGTCTTTGAAAACAGTCTCAAAACGACCCGTCCGCAACTGACCTAAACTCTGAAGAGTGGTATCGAAGACCATGGTAGCAGGGGTAACTGTTCCTGAGCGTACTCGGGCCTGGAAAAATGCCCGGTCTGATGATTGGATTTTCCCTTCCCGGTCACGATAGAATAGCAGGCTGCGATTTAAGGCATCCAATTGGTATCGGCTGAGCCCCTTGATCTTTCTTATAGAGCTGTCGATAGAACAGCCCGAGATCCCTTGGCTACAGTAGCCTGCAAGGAGAATGAAGCGATCGAAGAGCACCTCAAAGGCTCCTCTTACCGGTGTTCCATGGGAAACCCAGGTGGGCAAGAAAGTTTTCAGCTCCTTGCAAACGATGCGTGTTCGATAGCTGTCTAGAGGATGCTCGAACCCGTACACCCACAGTCGAGTCTCGTCCGGAAAATCACTGAACTTCGTGAGATCTAGCTGTGAGGTGTAGTTACTCAATTCCGGATTAGTTACTCGGGGCACTATTGGTTCGTTCATGCTGAAGGGTAAATCTCCCTTACTGTACCTAAACATTATACACGTTTAATATATGTTTGGGGCTGGTAGGAAAGAGATCAGTCCTTTGAAGAGCCTGGTTCAGCAGATAAAGGAGATTCAAGGAGAGCCATTCAGGCAAGAACTTTACTTTTCCGAAGCGGGCACAAAAAGAGTAAAATAGAGAATCTAAAATTAGTGATTCACTTGATTTTCATCCATCTAGTGGCAGCTCCTGAAAGGTATCGTCACTCTCACCAGTAGCTGTGCAGTTAGGTGCGGGAAAGAGGAGGGAATAAGTATGGCTAGCCGACGTGCTGTTTTGCCCAAGACAATGATCACTCGAGAGGGCTTCCCCAACGCTCGAAAAATCTATCTGTCGGGGCTAATCTACCCTGACATTCGAGTGCCGATGCGGCAGGTCGCACTTTCACCTACCCGCAGCGGGATCAAGGGCCAGCCCGACAAGGCTAATACCTCTGTTGTCGTGTACGACACGTCTGGTCCGTACACTGATCCCCAGGCACTCATCAATCTAAACCAGGGACTTCCTCCGATTCGGCTCGAGTGGATCAAGGATCGAGGAGATGTTCAGGATGTGTCGAATGTCTCAAGTCCGCTTGCAGCAGGTAGAAGATCTAAAAGGGATCACCGTCGGGGCCAGGGGAGGACGCGCTTGAGAGCTAAGCCCGGGTGCCGGCCAACCCAGATGCACTGCGCTCGGAGTGGCGAGGTCACTCGGGAGATGGATTTTGTCGCTGTTCGGGAGAACATGAGGCGGGAAGAGTCTCGGGGCCAAATGTGCCGTCAGCTCGCTGAAACGCAGTCTAGGGCACCCCTCCCGGTAAGAATCACTCCCGAGTTTGTGCGAGATGAAGTTGCCCGTGGCAGGGCTATTATTCCGGCTAATATCAATCACCCAGAAAGTGAACCCATGATCATCGGGCGTAATTTCTTGGTTAAGATTAACGCTAATATTGGCAACTCTTCCGTCACCAGTTCGATTGAGGAAGAAGTCGAGAAAATGGTCTGGGCAACACGCTGGGGTGCCGATACGATCATGGATCTCTCAACCGGCAAGGACATCCACGAAACCCGTGAGTGGATCATCCGGAATTCGCCCGTTCCGGTGGGAACGGTTCCCATCTATCAGGCTCTGGAAAAGGTGGATGGGCAGGCCGAGGAGCTAACTTGGAAAATCTATTGTGACACACTAATCGAACAAGCCGAGCAGGGAGTGGACTATTTCACGGTTCACGCCGGCGTCTTGTTGCGGTATATTCCCTTAACCGCCAGTCGAGTCACCGGTATTGTCTCGCGTGGCGGCGCTATCTTGGCCAAGTGGTGCCTAGCCCATCACCAAGAGAATTTCCTCTATACCCACTGGGATGAGATCTGCGAGATAATGGCTGCCTACGACGTAAGTTTTTCGATTGGTGACGGTCTGCGCCCAGGTTGTATCGCGGATGCCAACGATGAAGCTCAGTTTGGCGAGCTGTACACCCAGGGAGAATTGACCCGCCGGGCTTGGGATTTCGAGGTTCAGGTCATGAACGAAGGTCCGGGTCATGTTCCAATGCATCTGATCAAGGAGAACATGGAGAAGCAGCTGGAGTGGTGCGGTGAGGCGCCATTTTATACCCTCGGTCCCCTGACAACCGACATCGCCCCTGGTTACGATCATCTGACTTCTGCAATTGGGGCCGCAATGATCGGCTGGTATGGAACTGCCATGCTGTGTTATGTAACGCCCAAGGAACATCTGGGTCTTCCCAATCGGGAGGATGTCAAAGAGGGGGTGATTGCCTATAAGATCGCCGCCCATGCCGCTGATCTGGCCAAGGGTCACTCCGGTGCTCAGTTGCGCGATGACGTCCTGAGCAAGGCACGCTTTGAATTCCGCTGGGAAGATCAATTCAACCTGTCCCTTGATCCCGAAACAGCACGCGCCATGCACGACGAGACGCTTCCCGCCGAAGGGGCCAAGCGGGCTCATTTTTGCAGTATGTGTGGACCTCATTTTTGCAGTATGAAAATAACTCAAGATGTGCGCGATTATGCTCAGAAACATGGACTGAGTGGGGAAGAGGCCTTAGCAGCCGGTCTGGAAGAAAAGAGCCGAGAATTCAAAAACCTGGGTGGAGAGGTCTATGTGGAAGCTTGATCAGTAACAGACTGGTAAAAGAGTGCTAATGTAAGCATGATGATTAGGTTCGAATCGGCAATCTGTTTTTCTCTTTCAACTTGAAGTTCCAACCTGTCCAACTGGATGAGACAGGTCTAAGCCCCCCAGCCCACCATTCAACTTTACAGAGAGAATTCACGCCGGCTGCCTGCCGGGGATCCTTGAAGGGGGACAGCCATTTGGTCGAGTAACACTCAATGTTCCGTTAGAAATCAGCTCCAGCTTCCATTCCATTCTACTTTCATCAACTGATTCCCGAATCTGAATCTGAAACAATCACCAAAGGGAAATCTCACTGAAACTAGAAAATCTGTCCTATCAAATGACGAGACTCAAATACTATTTAAATAGCTAGTTGGGCCTATCTATGTAGTGAGGGCTAAGCCCACACTCTCGGCAATCTTGTGAGTGCTCGCTTCTGGCCGATCAACAGGGTGATGTTGTCGAACTGTTGTCCAGATATAGGATTCCAATACCTGAGGCCTTTCCGATTGAGAAGACATCCCCTCTAGCGGTATGGAAACAATGGCTTGCAGGTTCATGGTCACGATACTTCCCTAGTGGGCAAACGTCTCCGAGATGTCCTCGGTCATGAAAACCAGCTTGCCCGTAGTCCCCACCTACCGGACAATATTTTGATTAGTTCAGAAATCGGATTGCGTGAGAACATGGCCGAAATCATCCATACCCACCGCATGTCAGAAGCCTTGATTCTCTCTGAGAAGGATAAACTCCTGCTCCTCTCCACTGATTTTTCAGGTGGGTCCAAGTGGTTGCTGGAGTGTCTTTTCAGGAGAGCAGTTCTTTCCCCAATGGTCTTGGAAGTCAAGCAGGCAAGCAATCTTCTCTCAATCGGACTGCTGGGAGTATTCTTGGGGGAAATCATGGCCAGATTCTGGAAAATTTTCCAAATCTTCCATTCTAGCTCCCAGAGTTGTGATTTTACCCTGTGAAGGGATCTTCTCAGCTAGGTACACTAGTTGGATATGATCCTGATCGAGATCGATGTAGTCGCCATGCTATAGCCTGTGTTCCTCGATCCGTTGATCGACGACATATCGTGGGTGCTGGACAGTTAAATCAGCCGTTCGCCGGTTTTTTTTGACAATTGTGGCATGGTGCCGTGGGGTGAAAGGATCAGCCAAAATGATATAGGAATCTGACTTTCAACCTATGGGGAGTTCCCGCTCGGTAAAACCATAAGTTCTCTTCTAAATTCTCGGGGTCGAGCCATCGCAATACGGGAATCTGTATTTCTCTATTCTGGCCAAAGTGGCCATGTTCTTGTCAAAACTTGAGTCTGCGATAGCCTCGGAGAAAGAAGAGTAGCGGTTTTTTACCTTGGGGGTTTTCGGAGACTGTGGCTGATTTGACCTCACCTACGAGAATGGAGTGATCACCTCCCGGGTAAAGCTCCACTATCGCACACTCCAAACTGGCAAAGGTCCCTTCTAATAAGGGAACTCCCGTCTCGCCAATCCGGTAACGCTTCCGGCTACGATTGGTGCCCTTTCTGGCGAAGTATGCCGAGATGTCCTCTTGATCCTCAGAAAGAATATTGACTCCAAACTTGCCATTTCGCTTGAATATTTCGAGGCCACTCAATCGATTGTCAAGACAAACTAGGATCAGCTTGGGGCGTAGCGATACAGAGGTAAAGGAATTGACGGTTACCCCATAGGGCTTACCATCTTGATTCCTCGTGGTGACGATCGTAACGCCGGTGACGAAACATCCCATTACCTCTTTAAACATTTCGATGCTAACCTGCATTATCCGGTATCTTAGCAAAGCGCGTGTTAAGCCTGCAGTAAATTTAGCCCTTTGGAACATTAGGTTGCAGAGGAGTAGCTTAACTTATTGTCACATCTTTCATTTCTTTGAAGCTCACAAATTCTCCTAATGCCAACATGGTAAGGGCCGACAGGTGGGTGACTTGCTGTTGAACTTAACGAAAACCCTGAATTTCCGTGTTCCTAAGTAGGTCTGTCTCCACAGGTGTGACAATGGTCCTCGGAAGTAATGGGGATAACAAATGACTCCTGTGAGCTCTAACCAGTCCCTCCTTTGGAAAACTGGTATAGACCTTACTCGGGACAAGGGCAGGAAGGAGTTGGAGTGGAACCTTCCAGCTGAAGAATCTAAGGTGTTGGGGATGGATGCGATCATTTCCCCATTTGAGCTGCTACTAGTTGTGTTTTAGTGGAGTCTTAGGAGAGAATGCAGCCATCAACAAAAGAGAGCTGATGGAGCAAGCGTTAAGAGAGGCAGGTCTAGTTTGGCCAAGAGCTGGCAGCGGCCAGTGGCACCATCAATAGGAATGTTCAGCAAGACAAAAAAGCAAGAAGGCATCGTTCTTCTGAAAGAAGTCATCGAGGGTATGAACTGGATGTCGAGGAGTTTTGTGTTGACGCGTCCTCTGCAAGCAGAAAAAGGTATCACCTTTAACGCCACTGAAGCATATGCCCACATGGAGGGAATCGAGGTGAGGTTATAGGCAAAGGCCCTTCGGCGTTATCCTCCCGGTGAGCATAGGCCAGTAGGTTGGTATCCATGCCAATCATGAACTTCTGCCCTGGTTTAGATTCGGTCTCAAAATTCTTCCCAGTGCCCTCTCCCGGACTCCGGGTTGAAGGTCTCGTCCTTTAAGACTGGTGGAGGGGAACCGGGAGGGTTTATCTGCCTTTCTTTCCGCAGAATTTTCCGCGCTGAGCTGCTGTCGAGACTGGCTAGTCTGGAGTGTTGCGGCAACAAAACTCAATAAGTCGCCTTGTTCGCGGGCCAGTTTCCTCAGCTCGTGGTAGTTACCGGCCAGTTGGCATAACTGTAAAGGGGATGGGCAGGAAAGTTGGTTAGGATCAAGGTCACCGAGATGCTTCTGATAAATTTCCAGGGCTTCTGAATGGCGGTTCAACCGGGCCAAGAATCCAACCAGGACCTGAGCCGGGCCCTCAGATTGGCTGGCGTTCCCCTGCCCAATCTTTGACCGAAAGTGAGCAACGGCTGCATCCACCTCCTGGCCCAAGAGAGCTCTTAGATAAACACCGTGGTCGACGAACACGTCTTTGAACGGGGGCTCCCCGGGGTGCTGGTGTAGAGGTGACAATCGTTTTCCATAGTCCGTCAATTCAACAGCCAGGGACAGCGTCTGTAGATCCTTTAATTCCAAGCTGAACTGAAGGATCGAAATGACGTGCGATGTATCAATGTAGTAGTTGTCTCCCTCGAATAGCCAATCCCGCTCCGTCACAAGCTCGGAAATGCTCTCTGTCTCTGGAGTTTCACCCTCCCGTTTGGTGATGATCCGTTTTAAATTCTCAGCTAACTCGCCGTACAGTGTGTGTACGAGAAGACGAGCACTGGCCTCCCGCCCCTCATTTCCCGGGTACTGTACAAAGCTGGTAATCGCTCGACAGATTCCGTAATTAGCCAGGATTAGTTCGAGTCCCTTGCGAGGATGGACTAGCTCGTGGAAGGCGATCTCGATGATCGGATCAATCCCTTCCTGAGGCTCAACTTGCTCGATGGCTTCGGCTATTGGGGTGGTTTCCCCGATAGCTCGAAAATAAGGCCAGGCACGAACGATTTTTCCATCGGCCAAGTAGAGATGACCCACCTCGCGGGCTGCCTTCATGGTAGCGTCCTCGTAGGCCCTCCTTGCCTGGTCGGACAAGCCCACCCGGGGTTCGGTCTGGATGAGTGCGAGTCCCAGTTCATGGCGCTTTTCCATAAGCCGGGCTTCGAACAACAAAGAATAGTTTTTTTCCTGGCGAGAAAGTGTGAACGAGGAAATCGAACCCCGCCTCCGACCCACCGGAGTGCAAAGACTGCTGTAGCAGGTCGAAAAGGTCTTTGCTCATGAGGATGCTTGCGTTCCTGTTCCTTCAGAGGAGCCTAGCGCACCGCCTCAATTGGGTCAAGAATCGAACTTCGAGATGAGGCTGTTCCAGTTCCTGAGGGGGGTCTTCAAACACGGAGCAAGTCACCCTGTTGGGAATGAAGGCTGTTTCGACCTGGGTGGTGCTGGCGCTCATGCTGGCGAGCAACGCCGTCTCGAAAACAGTGATCTCCGAAGCGGATCCATTTTCCTTTTCGAAACTGAAAAGCCTCGAAGCCCCAAAACTTCCTCCCGGGTGCGCTGAAGTACGGTGATATGGCAGCATTTCGCTCGCTCTGCGCTCCGACGAATCTCCGTGTCTTCTCCGGAGAGGACCCTGCTCCACTCGTCCGGGCTGCTATCACGCGCAGCCGGTACGCCACAGGCACTCGAGCCTATAGCTGCATCCAAGTGTTAGCCCTACTTGAGTGGATCGCACGCTAAACAAGAAGAGGGACTGGGACAACACTTGATTCAACATTGTGGGACTTGATAGGTTGTGGTCATTGCAGAGCACGAGGCCAGGCAGCATGCTCGGTTCAAATTCGTCAACTTGTCAACGCCCGTTCTCTGATCGGGTCAAAGGGTGGCGTCATGGACTAGTTTGAAGAGAAACACCCACAATGGAAAAGATTGGAAAACCTGATCTACAGCTCGTCCGAGCTGTGGAGTCCGATTAGTGTGATGAAGTCCAGGGAGGGACATGGAAAGGTTTTGATGTCCGACGGTTACTTGCATGTCATTTGGAACAAAGGTGGTCAAATTATCCCAGTTGCTCAAGCTCACGAGTTTGCCGTTCTTCTCGATGTGACCGATGTGGAAAAGGGGATGTCCTTCCTGGCTGAGATTGATCTTGCGGGGATCGGCCTGGCGGACTATGGTGGGGTCTGGTGGCTTTCCCTGCAGGCTCCCTATTTGTACGTGGCTGGTCTAGGGCAAGGACTGTTCGTGGTTGATGTGTCCAATCCGATTAGCCCGGTACTAGTCAACCAATTGCCCACCGGTTCTGTTGGAGGAAAAAAGCCCCGCCAGTGTTTTCGCCCTCGGGTATCTTCCCGTTCTTGCCGAGGACGAGAACAGGAGATATACAAGGACGGACATCAGTGACCCCGATAACCCTGTATTTATTCAAACTTTTGATGGGAACTCTGCTACAGTCACTTGTTTACTACCGGCTACCTTCTCTCTTCTGGGGAAAACGGGACCCTGAAAAGATGTACGTGAATCGCATCACTTACAGTGGGATTATGATCTATTTAGGTGAAGCGGATTCCGGGCTGGGAAATGGGGGCTACGGCTCCTACCAGAACCGTTGCTTAGTTTCTGGTTTTTCCAAGCAGGTGGAGAAATTCAGCATCGATTCTCTGACTCAAGTGGGTAGCGGGAGTTCAAGCTTAGACAGCCGTGACGAAGACTTCGGTCAGGTTTTTGGCAATCTGATCTGGGCTGGGGATGACCACGCGGTTGGCACCGTTTTGCTTCTGCACCAGACTACCCGGGACATCAACAGGGTCGAAGTCGGCTGGATTCATCCTGGGGATGGTGCCATTGATCTGGCCTTGACGACCTGGGTGGGGTCTCAATGTCCGACGAAGTGAGTATCGAATCGTTGACGCCGGGGAATTCCATCGTTTGCTCTAAGGGGAGGTTCAGTGATTTCTGGTCAGCTCAGTACGAACTTAAACAATGTCAACTCTAGAGAAGGAGAAGAGGATGAAATTCCTATCGTCTCTGGTTCTGCTCCTTTTGATCGTGTTCCCGGTACAGGCTGGCAATTGGCCGCAGTTTCGTGGTCCCAGCTTCAACGGCTCGACCGACGAGAAGAATTTACCTACCCAGTGGACCCGTAGTGAGAACATTGCCTGGAGTACCGAGCTCCCCGGTCCTAGCGCAGCCACGTTAGCCGTATGGAAAAACCACATATTTGTTTCTAGTACAGATCCCAGCGCGGACGTGCTGAAGGCTCTTTGCTTCGACCGAAAGAACGGTAGGCTTCTCTGGAAACGTGACATTGGGAAAGGAATCAGTCGCGATGTGAAGAGCAATTTTGCTTCACCCTCACCCGCAACCGATGGTGAGGTCGTGGTTTTCTTTTATGGTAACGGAGAACTTCTGGCCTACAGTTTTTTGGGCAAGAAGCTTTGGCACCGTAATATCCAAAAGGACTATGGCGAATTTGCATTCGGTTGGACTTTCTCCTCCAGCCCTGTGTTGTTTGGTGGGAGGCTTTACCTTCAGGTGCTGCAACGCGATGTTCCAGTGGAGGGGCGTGGTTTCAAAGATCGGAAAAACGAGTCGTATATTTTGGCCATGGATCCCAGAACAGGAAAAACTCTCTGGCGTCATCTCCGCCCCAGCCAGGCGCACGCGGAATCCCGAGAAGCCTTCACAACGCCGATTCCCTTTGAGTACAAGGGACGTAGGGAGTTGCTAGTTGTAGGAGGTGATGACCTGACCGGCCATGATCTTGAAACTGGGAAGGAACTCTGGCGCTGGGGCACGTGGAATCCACAACGGATCGGACATTGGCGGATGGTGCCCTCTCCCGTTACCAACCAAGACGTCATTCTCGTATGTACTCCGAAAAGAAATCCTATCTATGCCATCAAACCAGGTGGGACAGGGTGGCTTGATGAAAACGCCGTGGCCTGGGTTAGTAGGGACGTCCGAGAGATTACCTCTGATGTGCCTACGCCGGCCTATTATGACGGAGACTTCTTTGTACTGAGCGATGTACGGAAGTCTCTCTCTCGGGTTGAGCCCAAGAACGGAAAGGTTAAATGGACCATCCGAACCCCTGGTCTGCGCAAGTATGAAGCCTCTCCGCTTGCTGCCGATGGCAAGGTCTACCTCATGAATTTCGACGGAGAGGTCGTCGTCGTGAACGCGGCGGACGGGGAGATTATCAACATCGTTCCGATGAAAGTCTCCGCCGAATATCCAATCCGCTCGTCGCTAGTGGCAGCGCAGGGTCATTTGTTTATTCGTACTAACCGTAAGCTGTTTTGCGTGGGGAAGAAGTAAGGCAGACTTTCATAGGAATTCGAGGATGAGGTCTTGGCAGGCTATGCTAGGTCCGATTTGTACGCTCGTACCGGTGATGGGGTTGCAGATAAATGTCGCTGGGCCAGACGGGTTGAGCTTATCCCACCTGGGCTGGTGAAGCTTCGTTTCGATGGGTGTTGCGACGGGTGCGGATAGAATTGAAGGGGGGGGATAAGACACCTTTCCATTCACTGCCGACTGGCCGACCCCTATGGCTCCGATTGTTTCAACTGGGCCTTACGGGTGCCAAGGGGAAATCAACTGGACTAGCAGGCTGCGTTTCTTGTATAAAGCATCAAGGACGATCTGAGGATGTGGCTCAGCCCCACAATACTTCCCAGCGGTGCCTTTTCGCGGAAGTAAACTTGTTTCATGCTCCGGGGGAAGGTCGTCGGTCAGTCAAAGATCAGTGTTCGGATCATGCTGTTACATCCACCGTTTGAGGGGAAGCCAGTCGTCCTTTGGCCTGACACAACGCCTAAACTACACCCTGATCAGAGTCGTTGTGAAAGCGATTGAAAGCAGTAAAATAGGTAACCGAAGCAACAGTTTGAATTAACAGGAGGTGGAAGCGGTCAGTAATGTAAGGTCTCATATTCCAGATCTTGAAGAACGTCTTACAATGAATGAGCTTATACAATGGCGATTTACTTTCGTGACAGTAACTGCGCTTGGTGCGCCGATGTGCCGAAGCTGATGGTGTAGCCGCCGTACCGCTCGGTTCGCTCGAGCAGCATGGACCTCACTTACCGTGTGGTACGGATACGTTCGAAATCGATGAGGTAATGACGCGTGCTGTTGCCCGGATTGACACAAAGCTACCGATCTGCGTGTGTCCCACGGTGGAATACAGCGTGGTGTGGTGGGCGTCCCCACTTGCGTCTGCTGGGGTTGCACCCTTCACACTCGAGCGGACCTTGCTGGATATCTGTCACGCGCTAACCGATCTCGGGTTTACAAAGATTGTCCTGGTACATGGCCATGGGGGACTGCCCATCGGCCACATGGCACTTTCGCAGGCAATGCAGGAGAAGCGACCTGCGCTGTATGTGGACCTGTTGCCCTATGAGCGTTGTGCATCCAAGATCGCCGAATCGCTCGGCGCTGAAGGAAACCGCGCCGGTGTCATGGAAACCAGTCTGATGTTGGCCATCCGGCCCGACCTGGTGGATATGGACGAGGCGGTGGACTGCCCACCGGATCTTTGGGGAGCGAATTGGCCCTTTCCATCGGTGACTGGTGCAGGAGCCTATGCAATGCCCACGGTTGAGTTCACGCCCCATGGTGTCGTAGGCGTCGACCCCCGTCAGGCCAGCGCAGAAAAAGGCCACGCGCTGCTGGACATTCTGGCCGATTGCGTTGCTGAGCTGCTGTCTGAACTAGCCAGTGCTCCGACTCCGAAGGAACTTCGACATATCTGGCAAAAATCCCTGCTTAATTCGCGCAGAGATCAATAAGTTAGGTCAAGAAGACAGAGACAACATTTTGTGATTCGGTTGTCTTGAAACTGTTCAGGGAATCCTGCCTACCCCATTTGTGCTGACCTATCCAACTTCAGACTATGCTAGGCTGGAAATCCGAAGCAGACAGTAAATCGACCGTACAAAGGCAAAGGACAAATAACTGCGTTGTGCTAGTCGGTCTACTAGATGTGACTCGACAAGTACACTTGCAGGGGGCTCGGTCACAGCACCTTATCGAGTTAGCCCTTCCGGCGTTTTGCTAGGGCCTGGTGTAAGAAATGCGGGCATTAATTAACCTTTGTCGTCTGTTTTCGCCCAAAAAGCTCCCATTTTCCTTGTGGAAGCGACACCAGCCAAGGGCGTACACTTGGTTTAAGTCCTGTGCAATAGAGCCACTTTGGAGTAAGCGAGGTGTCGTTATGAAACATAAGGAAAGGGAAGCCCACAGGCGACGGACTCTGCACGGTGCCGGCGTGAGATCAGGTCCCACAGGCGTGTGAGTTAAACTAGTCTTGCAATGACCCTTCACCTGTTGGACCTATACATCTTGGCTCTCTATTTACTGGCCACCCTGGCCTTAGGATTCTATTTTTCCCGAGGCCAGCAGATGACCAAGGATTACTTCTTAGCTGGGTAGGCCATGCACTAGCTTCCAGTCGGTATGAGTCTGGTCGCCACCGGCTTTTCAGCTCTTAGTTTCACAGGGGTCTCGGCGGCGGCCTACGAGTCGGGTCTCCTATTACTGCCGAACTGCGCTGATCGGTTCGTTCTTGTCGCTACTGCTAGATTGATCCCAGAGGAATGGGCAGCTGGGAGGACTGGTGGTGGGAACCGGTCATATGGGCATTCGAGACAGCAAACCTTCTCCGAAGGTTTGCATCCTGGGAAGAAGAAGGTCACTCACAGGGGGGGAACATGGACAAGTGTTTCCCAGGGGGAGACATCGCCACAATCTGATCACCGACCCAGTCTATGGTGTATTCTATAAAGGAGATACTCTCTACAGTACGTTGGTGAAGCATTGGGAAATTGATCTTAATTCTCTTATGCTCTTCATCAGCTGGGATCAACATGGAAGAACCGATGACCCTCAAAGGGTAACTCACGTCCCTGCTGCTCAGGCTGATATCCGAGGGTGAGACCCAGTGAGGAATGCGAACGAGGAGATTCCGTCCGCTGGTATTGTCGATCTCGATCGTTCCTTCATGTGGGAGGGAACTCTTTATGGTCAAGCCCTTCCGTTGGTGACTGAACAACAGATTAATCCGTATTCCGGCATCGTCCTCGGTGACGATGGCATGCCAGGCTGCGCATAGAGCCTCCACCGCGGCGGAGGTCACATCGTAAATGGTGATCACTCGGTCACAATCTTCTCCGGAGAGCAGGTCGGCCCCTTGGATGAGCATAGCGTTTTTCGTGTTGCGCACGAGCTTCTCTGCCCCATCCAGCTGCACCGTCTTGTATCCCATCCAGGGATTGATGTAGTCTTCGACAATGATATCGTTGGGTGTTCGAAAACCGAAACCTCCGCGCATTCGAGAGGCCACTTTGCGCGAATGGTCTTGTCCGGCATTCGGATTGTCTGAAAAGCCTCCCACCTTGATCACTTGCGATGGGAGCAAGTGGCTGCGCAAGATGCGCTCGGCCTTGCCGAAATACTCCGGAAATCCAGCCTGACCCAGCAGTAGTGCCCCGCGAAGGTAGTCTCCAGCGCTGTTGCCCTCACCCTTTTGATTGAACTCGTCCACCCGCTCACGAGACCAGCCGAAACTGGTGTTGAAAGACGATAAGCCAACATCGTAGACAAGTTTTGCTCGTTGCAGTAGTCGAGAATCGTTGATCAGCAGTGCCAGGTCAAGTATTCTCGTAACCAAGCCGTTGATTGAATGTCCGTGCTGCCCCGCTTTCTCAGTCAGGGCGCCGTGCGGCGTGAAGCAGTGCTCCAAAGCATGATTCGTTATCAAAAGCGCCGTCTCCAGTGCCACATCGTCTCCGGTGAGTCGATAGTAACTCACCAAGGCACCCGTGGCGCGACCCTCCTGTTGGGGTTGACTAGTGTATTGCAGGATATTCTTAGGTAGGCTTTCCAAATGGATTCGACCCGTGTGGTCAAGCGATTTTCGTAGCCTGCGGACCATGCGCCTAGCCCAATAAACGGCTCGTTTTTCACCCCGCTGAATCAGTTCGCTCAGCGCACAAGTAACCTCTCGTAAGTCATGTAAAATGATGAATCGCTTCTGTTCACCGCTACTGGGAGGACCCGGAAAAGCATCTGCCTCGTCAAAAAGAGTAAACAACGTTTCGGTAAGGTCATCAAGCACAACCTGTCGGATCGGGTTACCTGTGACCTCCGCCGCCTTGCACAAAGCCAGAATTGCCCGGGCCACGTTGTGATGAAGATCACTAGGTAAACAATGACAAAACCGAGTTACATCACCCTTGTTGAAACCACAGTTATAATAAGGAAGATGCCGTTGGCTAGGATCGAGTCCTCCAAGCAAGGCATTCTCTCCCAGACGAATGGGGTCTAAAAGATTGGTGGACCCACCTCTAGTCTTCATTGTGTGGCGTGAGTGGTTCATTTGCTCGGAAAAGACCCGTGGTTGAGCAGGTGTAAAGTCCTTTATAGTTCTTGGCTCGCACAAACAAAACCCCCTTGCCCTCAGGTTTAATCCTAACCTGTATTTCTGGCCTCCTGTTGTATTGCTAGGGCCTGGTGCGAGAAAGGCGGTTAATGTTCTTCTGGCAACGGGGGCTGTTCGCCCTAGAAGTCAATTCCATCTCTGGTCTTCGCGAAAACCACAAGAGTTCTGTTTGTGAACCCTTTTGCTTTTTATCGATTCGATTTTTGTCTCATTTGGCTTTGAGGTCAAGTTGAGATGGACCAATCCCCAGTGATTTCGCGTATACGGAATCTTTTTCGCACATTGCAGGAATGAAAAGCCAAACCCTGAAACCGGAGAGAATACACTACCCTATTGCCAAAATGAGAGCTAGCAAAGAGTAAAACTAACACAACTTAAGATGATTTCGGAGCTCCAAATATACGAACAATTGTGAAAACCAAAGACCGCTCAGGCCGCTAGCCCGATCACCCCTTGAGCAACGAGCTGCAGATGATTTCCTAGCTCCTGGATAAAACATCCAAAACCCTGGAGTTGTTCCTACACGATATCTGTGACAAGGGAGATTCTGAGAATAACCCTCCACGTCTGAGTGTCGAGCAGGTGCTGTGGGCCGTGGTGCTGAAAAACTAGCATCAACTCTCTTACCAGAAGCTGGTTTTTCACCTAGTCGACTCAATGAGTTTCGGCAAGTTTTACCAGTTGCCCCTAGGCTGGACATTGACCAAAATCTACCTTCAAGAAAGCATCTCTCGGATTAGGGATTCGACTTTGGAGAAGGGCCAAAAGATCGGGGTCGACTACACAGCGGTCAAAAGTGACATCTGCCATCCTTGGGATTTTCAGCTGTTGTACGATTCGATCCGAAAGGTCACGGTCCTATTGCAAGAGCTGAAAACCACTTAATGATCTACTGTGACTGTCGACGGGCAACACGCTACTGCACGAACCGGTGCAACTTTCGAGGCAAAGCGTGTAAGAAGGTTTTCTACACGATTTGTTGAAGGGCAGCCCGCAAGACCCGTCAGTATGGCCAGTTAGCTTTGCAGAGTGCCAGTGAGCAGAAGGATATTAACAGCTTAGTGATGGTTCGGCAAGTTGGGCCATTATTTGGAGTTGATGAGGCGGATGATGGATCAAAGCGAGTGTCGGGTGCTGTGGTGCAAGAAGGTACCGGCGGCTGAGAAAGTGGGTTCAATCTTTGAGGAGCATATAGACATCATCCAGAAGGGAAGCCACGAAATGACCTTTGGCCATAAAGTGTCTTTCAATGGGGGCAACAGCTTATTGATCCTTGACTGTTGGGTGGTCAAAGGCAATCCAGCCGACCAGGATCAGATGGAGACTGGTGCCTCAAACGACACTTCGAGCTTTACGGGTGCTATTCGTACCGGGCCATGTTTGACGGAGGATTCCCCACTCAGGACAACCTCAAGTGGGCTAAAAGAAGGGGATCGCCGCCGCCATTTTTGTCAAGAAGGGCAAGTTAAAGGTTTTCGATATGGTAGGTTCCAGTTGGGTCTATCAGCAGTTAAGGCGGTGTCAGGTTGGAATTGAAGGGTACATCTCCATGCGCAAACTGGTCTTTGCTGCCTAGTGCTGTACCTGGAAGAGCTGGCAGCGTTCCAGCAGTATGTGCACTTATCGGTGGTCAGCTTCAACCTGCTGATCTTGACCCCCAACTGCTGTTGTCAACACGGTGGGGCCGCCACAATGACCTAGCAACTCCCGGGAGGTGGTGTCTGTGTAAAAGGCTTGATAGCGGCTGGGCGGAGCGCTGAGAAAACCCTCTACTGATCACCGTATTCGATTAAAAATAATCAGTTCAGGAAGTTAATCAGGGGTTTTCTGGATGAGAAATTAGTTCCTAGTTAGCAGAAATCGTGTGAGGGGAGAGTTTTGAGGCCTTCAATGGGCCAGAATCTCTCTGCTCGCACCGAAATTATACCGTCTTGATTTTGAAGGATTCCTTCCACCAACAAAAAGGATTGGCTGACGAGCATCGCCCGTTCTACTTCAAACAGCTTTGGACGTACCACGATGTTGGCAAGGCCGGTTTCATCCTCCAGGCTGATGAACAAGAAGCCGCGGGCGGTGGGAGGTCGCTGGCGCACGATGACTCCTCCAGCCACACGTACGCGGCGACCGAGGTTTAATTGAGGCAAATCTGAGACTCGAAAGCCCCTCGTCGAGCCAACGGTTGTCGTCTCAAAGCCATGGGGTGAGGACCTAGTGTTACTCCCGTGCACGATAGTCTGCGATCAGGCACTCGTCAGCACTCATCTCGGTCAAAGGAGCAGTAGTTTCAGGGTAGCGTTCCAGTGGGGCGAAAAGTGGACTGGCGCGGCGACCAGCCCATTCGAGTTGCCACAACGCCTGGCGGCGTTTCATGCCAAAGCTCTTTAGAGCTCCAATCTCAGCCAGCGTGATCAGCTCTGCCTTGCTTAATCCGGACCGCCGTTGCAGATCTACGATGGAGCGAATAGGCTGCCGGAGTTGCTCCCGTTCAATGGCTTTACCAACCTCTGTTCTTAACCCGTTCACATATATTAATCCCAGTCTGACCGAATCATCGTTTTCGATCTTGCAGAGCCACTTCGATTCCAGGACATCTATGGGTTTGATGGATTGTTTCCGGTGCTGAGCGTCTTTGACCAACGTGGCAGGGTGATAGAATCCCATGGGCTGATTGTTCAGTAGGGCGGTGTAAAAGGCGGCGGGAGGCTGCACCTTGAGGTAGGCACTGGCGTAAGCAAGGAGAGCAAAACTGGCGGCGTGTGATTCGGGAAAGCCGTAAAGGGCAAAGGAAGTGATGGAGCGAGTGATGGTGTCGGCCGCTGCCCCAGTGATCCCGTTGCGCTCCATACCCTGACGTAGTTTATCTTCGATTTTGCGCATGCTGGCTTCTGAGCGTTTAAAGCCCATGGCCCGTCGTAGTTCCTCGGCTTCTCCCCCACTGAAACTCGCTGCTACCATTGCGATTCGCAACAGTTGTTCCTGAAAAAGAGGCACTCCCAGTGTCCGCTTCAGGATGGGCTCAAGCGAGGGGTGGGGATAAATCACCGGCTCGAGTCCTTCTCGCCGTTTGAGATAGGGATGAACCATTTGTCCTACGATGGGACCCGGGCGAATGATGGCGATTGCCACCACCAGATCATAAAAGCACTTCGGCTTAAGGCGAGGTAGAATGGCCATCTGGGCCCGACTTTCCACCTGAAAGAGCCCTATGGTGTCAGCTTTTTGCAGCAGGGTGTAAACCTCTGGATCATCGGGAGGAAGGTGAGCTAGATCCACTTTTGAGCCTAACTGGTGGATCAATTGCAACGAATCTTGCAAGGCGGCCATCATTCCCAAGCCCAGCAAATCTATCTTGATGATACCCATATTTGCACAGTCCTCTTTGTCCCATTGGATTACTGTTCGTCCCGGCATGGCAGTATTCTCGATCGGTACGACACAGTCTAATCGGCCCTGAGCCATGACCATTCCTCCCGAATGTTGACCCAGATGGCGAGGTAGGGCTTGAATCTGACGCCACAACTGGAGAAACTGCTTTACCCGGTAAGCGGAGAGGTCTAGCTGGCCTCTTGAAAGCGCTGGGCCACAAATTCCTCTTTTTCGCTGGCTGGGCCCCAGTGATGTAAAAGACGGGAAAGGCGATCTAGACTCTGGGAAGGAAAGCCGAGTGCCTTACCCACCTCGCGTACGGCGCTGCGTTCCCGGTAGGTAATCACGTTGGCGGTCATGGCAGCGCCCAGCTCTCCATAGTGCTGGTAAAGGTACTGAATGACACACTCACGCCGCTCTCCACTGGGAAGATCTAGGTCAATATCGGGCCATTCTCTTCGTTCCTCGGAGAGAAACCTTTCAAAAAGCAGATCCATGCCCACTGGGTCGACAGCCGTAATTCCCAGGCTGTAGCAGACGGCACGGTTGGCTGCCGAGCCTCGACCTTGAACCAAAATATCCTGTTCGCGGCAGAACCGCACCAGGTCCCAGACGATCAGAAAATATCCAGCAAGATTCAGTTTCTTGATCAAATCTAGTTCTCGTGTAACTTGTCTCCGGGCGCGTCTATGGTAGGGATGATAACGTTTCTGCGCTCCCGCCTCGGTAAGTTTGCACAGGTAAGTATTGACGTTTTCCCCAGGAGGGACGGGGTATTCTGGAAAGCAATATCCTAAATCCTGAAGGGTGAACTGAAGCCTCTGAGAAAGCTCTACAGTGTTGGACACTGCTTCAGATAAATCTGCAAAAAGCCGGTTCATCGATCCCGCTGTCTTTAGGTAGCATTCGGCATTTCGAGTCAATAACTGTCCTGCCTGGTCCAAGCTGGTTTTGTGGTGAATACAGGTCAGAACATCCAGGAGAGGGCGTCCTGAAGTCTTCGCGTAACGGACGCCGTTGCTGGCCAGCAGAGGAAGGTGTATCCGCTGAGCAAGCTCGACCCAGAGTTGATTCCATTCTTCCTGGGGACGATCAAAGTGACGCTGCAGCTCTACAAACAGGTTTTGGGGACCAAAAATATCCTTGAGGCGCTCGAGGTATTTCCGTGCTGTCCAAGCGCCCGTTATCTCTCCAACGACTCTTAGAGGTCCAGAGACTCCACCGGTCAAGCCCACTAACCCTCCGGAAAATTCCTCTAATTCGCTCAATTGGATCGAACCTTCCCCTTTTTTTGATCTGAGTTTCATGCGGGTGATCAGATGACAAAGATTTTGATAGCCTTGTCGAGTTTCTACCAATACTGGAAGTCGGCATAGATGTCCCTGAGACTCACAATGCAGGGTGATTTCAGCCCCTACCAAAGGGCGAATACCCACCTTATTACAGGCTTTGTAAAAACGTGGAGCCCCATAAAATCCATCGAGGTCCACTAGGGCTAAGGCGGGATAATCCAGACGAGCCGCTTCTTCGGCCAGCTTTTCCGGAAGTAGACAACCGTCCAGAAAAGAGAACGCACTGCAAGCATGTAGTTCGATATAAGCCATTACGCTCTGTTTGTTCAGCCGGTCTCACACCGGGCTGCAGTAAGGATGGTGTAAGAAGTGCAAGTCAGTCATAAATCCCATCGAAAAACCAAGCTTTTTTCTGGTAGTCCCAATAGACACGACAAATCGTTCCATCGGTAAGCTCGATGTCCCACTCGTCGCGTGACCACTTGGATGCAGTCAGAGTCTCAGTCCACCAGTCCCCGGAAGAGCGCCACGGGCCTGCCCAGGAAACGATTTGTTGAGATCGAATGTCCGTCGGTACCGGTGGACGAAACCTCCTTAACGAAAGTTGACTCATGGACTGAAAGGGATATCGCTGATTGGTGGAGGATTGTCGATCCTGAGGAGTCAAGGAGTACGAGGGATTGCTCCTTTGCTTGAGGTGCAAGGGCCCCATCCGAAAAGCATCTGGTCGGTGAGTATCGAGCAAAATAGGCGAACCGATGCGGTCTTCTCCAATCAAGGTGGTCAATCGTGCCAGGGTACGGGAGAGTTTTTCCGGATTGGGAACGGAGGGGTGGAATAGAGAGTATTGGAATACCTGTGGCGGAGCGCTTTTGACTCGCAGTGAAATCCCCAGAATGGCTGCCTGGGGTGGGTGGGATCGGAGTTTCAAACGTATCAAGGAGAGCAGAATCTTTGCATTGTGTATGGGAAAGGCCAGCCCAAGCGTGCGTTCATAGGGAGGGTGGTTGAGTAGTTTTAAAACGACTGTCAGAGACTCAGCAGCCAGTCCATGGCTCTCTAGACGCGTGCAGAGACGATCAAGCATTCCCGCTAGGATGAAAGCCAATGCCTCTAAAGATTCCATGGACCAATCCAATTCTTGATGTTCTTCGAAATGGGGTTTTACGACGTAGGACTGAAAAGGTTGAATATCTTCACCGCAAGCCATTTTTTGGAGAGAGATTCCAGACTGGCCTAGGCGAGCGGCTAACTCCGTTCTTGGGAGGGCCGCCAGGTCGCCCAAGCTGCGGATCCCCCATCGCGCGAAGAGGGTCAAAAGGGGATGGGCAGGCTTTTGAGTGTAGGAGAACAGCAAGTTCACTGGGAGGGGAGCTAAGAAGTTCTGTTCTTGACCAGCGGGAATACTGTTTCCCGGCCGAGCCTCGGCTGTGAGAAGAGCCGCGATCCGAGTGGAGGCGATTCCATATTTTATCGACCCAAGCGTGATGGATCGAAGCAACCGATCGAGGGACTCTTCTTCGCGGCGGGACAGCACTTCCCACACGAGTCCTTTTGGAGGGTAAATTTCCAGCCTAGGAGAAAGTCTCTGGGCAATGGATAGAGTAGATTCTGGATGGGAGCTGAAAATGGCTATAAACCTTGGCATGACCCTGCTTTCCCCGAACTAAATGCACCTCACTCCAGATACCCTGGAAAAGGTGAGCCCACTTGCAGGGGGCGGATCGATCCGAGTCTCTGGTGGTGGATTTCCATTGGATCTGGCGTCGCTGGAGTGAGATCACTATCGATGAAGCACTGCCAGTACTAGTCTCTTCGTCGAGTACCAATAACAGTGTCGGGGTTCCTTCAATGATGCGTTTGAGCCTGTACCAGGAACTAAAGGAGATTTGTTGGGCGGTTCGAGAAGATCGGTACGGTGGCTCGAGATCCAGTGCCAGCACGCTGTATCCTCCAGCTCGGGCCAAGATGTCGGCTGCTTTGAAGGCCTTCTGAAGCCACTGGGTCGAGTTGGGACAACGAATCCAAAGCAGATGCCGTAAATCTATACCGGCTTTTTCAGCAAAGCTGGGATCCAATGAGTCGTGCGAGTCGACGTAAGCCACGATTTCTCCATTTGAGGTTGTTTGTGTCAGGATCGAAAAAAGCAAACTGGTTTTTCCACTGCCCCGTGCTCCCACAATTTCGGTGATCTTTCCTCGCGGAATTCTCCCGTGCAACAAGCGATCCAGGTGTTCGATTCCCGTGGGCAAGAAACCATGACCCTCGATATCCGAGATCTGATATGAAGAATGCAGGTTAATCGAGCTGAACATTACGAAAATCCCCCCGCGATCAAAAACCGTTCTAGGAAGACGAGTTGCGTCGCTATATCCACCTTTTCTTCACCTATGATAGCGCTCTCGTGTTTGGGAGTCAATAAGGTAAATGATCTTTAGTTAGGTTGAACTTGGGAGCACTTTAGGAGATCATACCGTTCGCCCAATTCAAGAGGAGAATTATGAGTTTCTTATTGCCTGTGGTGACCTTGTGCTGGCGAGAGCTAGTTCGATTCTATCGTCAACGCAGCCGACTACTCGGGGCATTGGCGACTCCTGTAGTGTTCTGGGTTCTCATCGGGTCGGGTGTGGGTGCCTCTTTTCGTCCTTCTTCGGCCCCGGAGGATATGGATTATCTAGAGTATTTTTATCCAGGTAGCGCTATCCTGATCATTTTGTTTACGGCGATCTTTTCTACCATTTCCATAATTGAGGATCGGCGAGAAGGATTTTTGCTCTCCGTTTTGGTGGCTCCAGTTTCTCGCTCTAGCTTGGTCCTCGGAAAAGTCTTCGGAGGAGCTATCTTAGCATTTCTTCAGGGTCTGCTTTTTATTCTATTAGCCCCACTGGTTGGAATCACCTTGGATCTCTGGAAAGTTCCGCTACTGTTAGGAATTCTTTTTCTAATTAGTTTTTCACTGACCTGTCTAGGTTTTGTTATCGCTTGGCAAATGGACTCGACTCAGGGATTCCATGCCGTCATGAATCTTTTCTTCTTTCCCATGTGGGCACTCTCGGGGGCTCTTTTCCCTCCCTCCGGGGCTGCTAATTGGGTCAGGTGGATCATGAAGGTCAACCCTCTCACCTATGGGGTCGCAGCCTTACGGCACGCGCTCTACTACGAGACTCTCGTCGTGGAGATGGACTTCCCTTCTTTACCGGTTTCTCTCGGCATTACCCTGTTTTTTGGCCTGGCGGCCTTCTTTGCTTCCTTTGCAATGGTCCGAAGGCAAAACCTAAGGACTCTGGGATGATCTCGATCAACGATCTACCAACACTCAACGCAAGCCTTAACATGACCAGTGCTTTCTTGCTTGTTCTAGGCTATAGCTTTATTCGTCGGAAGGAGATGGGACGGCACAAGGTGTGCATGGTTTCTGCCTTCATCACCTCGACTCTCTTTCTGGTCTTTTATCTGATTTATCACTACCATATCGGATCCAAGCCCTTTTTGGGACAGGGATGGTTCCGCTATCTTTATTTTACGATTCTCATCTCTCACACCCTGCTGGCGGCCACCATCGTGCCCCTGGTGATCATCACTTTGAATCGAGCTCTTAGGGGCCGATTTGATTTGCATCGGCGAATCGCTCGCTGGACGCTTCCCCTCTGGCTCTACGTTGCGATTAGTGGTATTGCGGTCTACCTGATGCTGTATCGTTTCGATGGTCGCTGAGATGAAAAAATCTGGCCTGAGATCTCAGCTGCTTTTGCTCGTCATGGTTGTAGCTTCTGTCCTGAGCTCTTTTCTATTTTGGTACGACGCTTGGTTTGGGCGGGTCCTGAGCGAGGAAGAACTGGGGAAATACCTAGCCAACGAGGAGAAGCCTCGCCAGGTTCAACATGCACTTGTCCAAATCGCTGAGCGCATACGCCGAGCTGATCCCGAGGTCTGTCCCTGGTACCAGAAGGTAGTTGAGCTGAGCGACCATCCTTTTTACGAGATTCGAAGTATGGCCGCCTGGGTCATGGGGCAGGATAGCTCGGTGGAGGCGTTTCGGCGAGTGCTTCTTCGCCTGGAAAATGATGTTGAGCCGGTCGTTCGGCGTAACGCTGTGCTGGCATTGGTGAATTTTGGCGAAACTTCAGACCGCTCTGAGCTGATGGCCATGTTGAAGGTCTATTCGGTGACTGCTCCGCAGGAGGGTTTTGTTTCGTTTCTCGTCGAACTGGGTGATTGGGTGGAGCCGGGAACTCATCTGATCCGTCTCAGTGGCTCCAATGAAGAGATTAGCGATGTGAGAGCAAGACTATCCGGACGAGTCACCCGGCTGCAAGTCCCAGAAGGGGACCAAGTTCGAAAAGACCAGAAGCTTATCAGTCTATCGCCCGATCCAGAACATGTCTTGGAAGCTTTGCGAGCGCTCTATTGGGTAGGAGAGGAGGAAGACCTTGAATTGATTGAGAGTTACACTCGAAATCCGGCCTTTGATCAACGCATCCGAGATCAATCCCAGCTGACGGTGGAGGCGATTTGCAGAGGGTCTCGGGGAGGTCCTGGACAGAGTGTAAAGAAACCCGAGAAACACACAACACGAAATCTGAAACCGCTCAATTGAGACAAGCGGAGATGTTTTGAGATTCTCAAGTTTTCGAATTCGCCAGATTTAGTACTGCGCGGCTAATAGGGCAGTGGGCCGTGCCAGCTCTCGTAGGCTCCCAGAGTTACCATGTCGATAGCATCCCAGGGACAGCCATCCAGGAAACTCCCCTCGGGTCCCTTACTCGTGCACAGCTTGCAGCCAATGCAAAGCAGAGGATCAACTTCGATGCGACCGAAGGGAGGATGGTCATCATCCTCGACCCACGCCATACAGTCTTTCACGGGACAGTAGTCCACGCAGGCCGGCGATCCGGCACAACCTGTACAAGAATCGTTGATGACTGCAATTATCCGCGGTTTACGCTTGCGCCGCGTACTTTGCTTGACGGTGGCGGAACTCTTGAAGGGGTCTACGACCATACAGCGCCGATTCTTTCACGACAGGCCAGTACATTTCAAGTCTTGTTCTTAGCCTTCTTTTTGATCGAGGTCAGAATGAGGTGTGATGTCGAAGACCTGATGGGCAGGAAATGCCTCTTGCACCATCTGAGCAGCAGTCTGCCGATCTGGCTCTGGACCATAAATCTTGCTAGCTCCAAAGAGAGTGATAGTCTGTTGATAGGGATTGCGGGTCAGGCTGCCTCCACCGTCGACTGTGAAATCGCCTCCGTTTTCAAAAAAACCGCTTTCCTCTAACTCCTCCTTGGTCCAACCAATGATTCGTTCGTTGGCACGAGAATCATAGGGTTGGTAGTTAAGACCTCGCAGTATACCTTTCTTCTCTCCCTTCATCTCGAGGGTCAAAATCAAATACTTAAACGTTACACCCTTGTCCTTCAACTCAACAGCGAAAATCTCCGAGAGTTCCATTTCATACTCCTCTCGCTCCCTGAGACCAGTCAGGAACGGTCATCCAAGCGACCTCAGACGGTCTTGGCTGAATGTCCTAACACCTTATTTGAGGTTTTCATCCGCCGACGCACCTTTCGGTAGTATTCAGGATGCCGAACCTTGGCAGCCTCGTAAAGAGCATTCCAGCAATTCCGGCACTGGTCCAGGTGAAAAAGAAAATTCAATTTATCATCCAGTGGGAACTGGTCGGACAAAAACTCAGTTAGCCACTTTCGGTTGCAATCTTGAGGCATAATACTCCCTTTTCCGCTGCATTGTTATATAGAGATGAGTTTATATCGATCGGTTTCACATTTTTTTGCCAGTACCGATGGACAATGTGTCTCGGCACATTGGAGGAAATCGTTTTCTGGCTATTGAACGTCGCCCCTTCAGGATTTCCCTCATTCGTAATTGTTGAACTATTTGAACTTTATAAGATCGATTTGCTATTCTTACTCGCCTATGATTTCGGCGACTCAGATTCGAAACGGAATGATCCTGATTTACAAGGGGAACCCTCATCGAGTTCTCGATTTTCATCATCGTACTCCCGGTAAGGGTCCGGCTTTTGTGCGCGTACGGCTGCGTAATTTGCTCACGGGTGCATCCTATGAGCATCGTTTCAGCTCTGGAGAAACGGTCGAGAGGGCAGTGCTCGAGCAACGGGAGATGGAATTCCTTTATCGGGATGGTCGACTGCACCACTTGATGAACACTGAGAACTTCGAGCAGATGGTCTTGGATGAGGAAATGTTGGCCGGTTACCGAGATTACTTGAAAGAAGGCGAGAAAATTCAGGTGGAGTTTTTCGAGGGCCAGCCGATCGGAATCAAAATGCCGTCCTGTGTTGAACTGAAGGTGCTTGAGACCGAACCGGAGCTGAAGGGGGCCACTGCCAGTAACTCTCCCAAACCAGCCACCTTGGAAACAGGGGTTGTAATCCAGGTTCCTCCTTTCATTCGAGAGGGCGACTTGGTTCGGGTCGATCCGAGCGAGGGCTGTTATTTGGAAAGGGCCAAGTGAGAAATGGCCAGTTGGGAGTGGGAGTCCCTCGGGCTCTGACTAGGGTTCCTGTTCGAGTCAAGTGCAGACGATGAGGGTCACGTTGCAGGGTGTATTGGAGGCTAGAGCCTATGTCTATCGTCACCTGCACCCGACTCCTCTAATTCATTATCCGATTCTTTCCCGTTCCCTGGGCTGTCAGGCCTATGTCAAACACGAAAACCATAATCCTACAGGCTCCTTCAAAGTTCGAGGAGGGATCAACCTGATCGCCAACCTAAGCTCGGAAGAGCGACGCCGGGGCGTGATCACTGCCACGCGGGGAAATCATGGCCAGTCCGTTGCCCTGGCCTCTAAACTCTACGGTGTGACCTGCACGGTGGCGGTTCCCGAGGGAAACAGCGCTGAGAAAAACGATGCCATGCAAGCATTGGGAGCCCAACTCCTCATTCACGGCCGCGATTTTGACGAAGCTAGGGAAAAGGTAGAGGAGATCTTCGGTCGGGAGGGGACGCGCTACGTGCATTCAGCCAATGAACCCATGCTCGTTCACGGTGTGGGGACCTACGCGCTGGAGATTCTGGAAGAGCTACCGGATCCCGATTATATCTTTGTTCCGTTGGGGGGTGGAAGCGGTCTTGCCGGTGTTCTCACAGTGGTGCGAGCCATGGTACCCTCAGTCAAAGTGATTGGGGTTCAGGCCGAGAGAGCTCCTGCGGTTTACCTCTCCTGGAAAAGAGGGGAGATGGTAACGACGAGTTCTTCAGAGACCATGGCCGATGGCCTGGCGACACGAGTCCCTTTCGAGTTGACCTTTTCCATCATCCGGGAGCAGGTAGACGAGATCGTGACCGTGACCGAGGAAGAGCTTGAGCAGGCGGTCTACCATCTCTACTGGGCCACACATAACGTGGCAGAGGGTGCCGGAGCAGCCGCCACTGCGGCGGCCCGCCAATGGGGAACCCGGTTGGCGGGCAAGAAAGTGGTTCTCTTACTCAGCGGAGGTAATTTGGAAACCTCGCTGCTGGCCCGGATATTAAAAATCTATTCGAATTGATTCCCCCAATCTGGAACTTATCCACAAAAAAGGTCTTTCCCTTGACTTGAATGATCCAGCTCCTTATCCGCTCGCGCTGGCTTGCCCTAAAGGCATAGCCGATTCGGAGTGAACCTCACGGGATCGGTTCTCGAAAAGAGCTCGTCCATCGGCCACCGACGATACGCAGCAATGCTTCCAAAGCTAACCAGGCAGAAAGCAAAAGGATGATGCCGCCTACCACTAGCAGGAGTCCGGACCCGAGGTTCCAAAAATCACGCATCTTGATCACCATGGCCGTGAGTGTAGTTATCAACATGAACAGCATGGGTAGAGCCGTATACCAATAGGGACGACCACGTTGTGCGAGGTACAGGGTTACCGCCAGGAGAGTAAGTCCTCCCAGCACCTGGTTGGTAGTTCCAAAAAGCTGCCAAAGCGCCAACCCTGCTGGTTTCCCGTCCAGCTGGTGGAAGGCAAAGAAAGTAATCGTGAAAACGGCCAGAATAGAACCTACATAGCGATTTGCCAGCAGAGGGGTCCGGATCGTCTCGGCCATTTCTGAGATGTTGAAACGCAGTAAACGGGTAGCTGAGTCCAGAGTGGTGAGTGCAAAGGAGATCGCCACCAAGGCCACGAAGGTCTTGGCCAAATCTAGTGGGACACCCAGTTGGCTCAAAAAAAGTGCCGAGCCGTTGATGAAGGCTTCCATGTTGGGTCCTAGACCTTGAGCTGAATTCCAGTCCTGGTAGTGTTGCAACCAAAGGTCGCGTGTCAAAAACCCGGCCGTACAGGCGAGAACAGAGGTCAAACCCAGGAGGGATTCTGCGATCATTCCACCGTAGCCGATCAGGCAAGCGTCGGTTTCCCGGTTGATCTGTTTGGCGGTTGTACCAGAAGAGACCAGACCGTGAAAACCTGAGATGGCGCCACAGGCAATCACAATAAAAACGAAGGGAAAGAGGGGGGGAGCATTTGGGGGATGAGTCTGGACGGCGGGGGCGACGAAGTCGGGCCGTAGCACAAAAAACCCCGCAAAGATCGACAACAGACCTAGATAGAGCAAGAGAGAGTTCACGTAGTCCCGAGGCTGAAGCAGCAACCACACCGGGAGTATCGAGGCGGTGAGGCTGTATATAAGCAAAATTATCTTCCACTCATTCAAGCTGAGATCGATGATAGGAAGTTTGGTTCCTATCCAAATACTCACCAGGGTAATCGAGAATGCGATCAAGGTTACCCGCCCTATAGGCACGGCCTGCTTGTAGACCAGCCAACCCACTCCTACAGCCAGGATCATCAGGGTAGCACTGGGGTAGACCGCTTCCGGGTTGTATGCTGTGCTCAAAAGAGTGGCACAGACGTCGACAAAAACCCCCATTGCCAAACCGATGAGGAAGAAGATAATGATATGGAATAGTGTTTTGGCCCGCGGGCCGATGATATCTTGGGCAACTTTTCCAACCGACATCCCTTTGGCGCGCATGGAGATTACGAGAGCTCCAAAATCGTGGACGGCACCAATCAGGAGAGTTCCTAAGACCACCCACAAAAGGGCCGGCACCCAACCCCAGATGGCGGCGATAGCCGGACCGAGCATGGGGGAAAGGCCAGCGACCGAAGCATAATGATGGCCAAAAAGGACATATTTGTTAGCGGGGACATAGTCGATTCCGTCCGTCAGTTGATGAGCCGGAGTCGATGCATCCGGATCCAGTTGGAAGATATGCCGGGCCAGGTATTTGGCGTACAGGTGATAGCCGATAAGATAGAGAACGAAGCACGCTGAAACGGCCAGGACGGGATTCACGGGAGGTTATTATAATGGAATTTTACGCTTGGGAAACAATACTCCTAACTTTCTTGATGGCCACCAGCATTGCTATTTTTGTCCGAGGCCTGTGGGCAAGGGTCAAGCTAATCACACGAGGACACTCGGACCGAGCGCGCACCGAGCAGCTGAACCGTCGTCTCTGGTGGACCTTCCGAGAGGTGATCTTTCAAACTCGCGTGATCCAGGGTCGACCCTTGGTTGGTCTTATGCATGCCACGGTTTTTGGCGGATTCCTTTTTTTCTTTTTTGAGACGATTGATCATTTTCTAAAGCCCTATGGACTCCACCCCTTGCATGTCCTCCCCCCCCATTACCTGCTTTTCTACAAGAATCTATTGAGTGGGTGGGCCGTCCTAGTCAGCATCAGCATTCTGAGTTTAGCCTTTCGCCGTTTTGTCCTGGTCAAGAGCTCTCCAGACCGGAGATCTTACAGTTCCGGTTTGGTTGCGCTGTTTATTCTGCTGTTGATGGGCACCTTCCTTTACCTTCAGTGGGAAAAAACTTCTTCTTTTGCCCGGATCAACTGGTGGTTGCATGCTAGTATTATCCTTGTCTTTCCCCATCTGATTTTGCGTTCCAAGCATCTCCACATTATCCTGGCACCAATCAACATCTTCTTTCGCACCCAGCGCCTGGGGGAGTTGAAGCCTCTAAATCTCGATCTGGAGTTCCTAGAGACAGACCATGCCCCCTTTGGTTTGGAGACCATTCGTAACCTTTCCTGGAAGCAGCGTCTGGATTTTCTCTCCTGCGTGGAGTGTGGCCGTTGTACTGACCACTGCCCCGCCCACATGTCCGGACAGGAGTTGGACCCTCGACAGTTCATTCTCAATGGGCAACAAGCCCTGTTTCGGCTCACGGATTCGGATCCCGTGGTCGGGAATATCATTAGTGAAACAGCGCTTGGGCAGTGTACCAGTTGTGGTGCCTGTGAAGCTGTTTGTCCGGTAGGGATCGAGCACTTGCAGGTGCTGGTCGGAGCTAAACGCGCTCAGGCTCTGGCCTCCGGTACCGGAATGGTGGCCACAGATTTCCTGCAGAGTGTCGAACGAGCCAAAAATGCCTTTGGCTCCCCAGAAGAGGTCCGGCGACAGCTGATCACAGAGTTGAATATTCCCTACTTCCAGAAGGGCGAAAGCGAATATCTTCTCTGGCTAGGTTGTGTGTGGGGACACAATAGGGATGCCCGCCCTGCTGTCGAGTCGATGGTGAAAATCTTAAGGTCTTCCGGCGTACGCTTTGGTGTCTTAAGTGAAGAAGTCTGCTCCGGCCATCATTCACGAAGACAGGGAGAAGAGATGCAGTTTCAGTCTCTGGCCAAAGCAAATTTGAAAAATCTGAAAAGCATGGAGCCAGAAAATATCATCACTCCTTGTCCTCATTGTCTGCACACCATTGGCCGAGAATACCCTGCCCTGGACCTCGAATTCGACGCTCGAGTGATACACCATTCGGAGTTGCTAGACGAGTTCCTGAAGAAAAAGACCATTCGGTTAGATGTTCGAAAGAGCAGGCGGAAGGAGAGTACTTATCACGATCCCTGCTACTTGGGTCGTTACGAGAAGATTTTCGAAGCTCCCAGGCGAGTCATGGCGGCGGCGGGCCTAAAGGTGCTTGAGATGGATCGTAATCGCGAAAGGGCGGTCTGTTGTGGCGGAGGGAATGCGGGGTTCATGCGTGAGCCCAAAGTCAGCAAACGCGTGGATCAGATTCGTGGGGAGCAGGTGCGCCAAACTGGAGCCAAATGGCTGGTAACGGCCTGTCCAGAATGTACGATGATGCTGAAAACTGCGACAGAAGAAACCAAAGATCTAGCCGAGATTCTGGCTGAAGTGCTCGTCGAAGACAATGAACCTGCGGGCAGTGTTCTGTAATTGCGGTAGCATGTGTTTTTCGTGTTCCGAGTTCCATCTTGATGTTTCGCGGAAAGGTTTCCCTACCTCCTATTATCTCGAAGTGTAAGTGAGGAGCCCTATAGTAGCTGATTCTGTCGCCGGTGGTCGGAGTGGCTGACCGAGCACAACGCAGTCAAGACAGATGATCCTAGCGATGCAGTAGGCAGGGAGTGAGAAATACGGGCAAAAGGGGCCTACCGGTGCGGTGGCCTGACGAATGGATCCAATCGAGCAGGGTATAAAGAGAGCAGCATCTTTTCTCGCTCACGACACAGGGGCAGAATACGCTAACCAATCTTCGGTCCAAACTACTTGGCTGAGGATTTTCTACTCGTCTGAACTTGTTCCGCGCTTAGAGCTTTGACGATCGGATGTTGTGAAGATAAAGAGGGGAACCAGCGATCCACTGTGCGGGTGTTCCATTCCTTCAGATAGTGCAGGTGGGTTGCGTCATCCGGGTAATGTTCGCTGGCCGGATAAGGGTACGACGACATTCCATGGAAGGGCAGTGGCCCAACGAAATCGGGGCGAGCAGAGTTGATGTCCATGTCCTTTCCAAAGCCGTCAACGTAAACAATGTAGTCTCTTATGTAACCGGCGGGTGTTTTCGGTAAGCTACTTACTCCAAAGAAGGCTTCAATTTCATCACCGGCTCGAGTGATCGCAAACATGTCGTCCCGCTTCCGAAGTAGTTCCAGCACATCCCCATAGCGGGTATAACCCCCGATGTGAGTTTTCCATGGAGAGTTGAGGGAAATGCGGGTGTAATCGTATATCTTGGGTCTGCGTCGATCCGGACTGAAAAACTCAGGAAAGCCCCGAAAATGCAAGTCGGCTGAGTCGGGACCTAGTCGGTGGACTTGATAGTCCTTACGGGGTGGCCCACTTTCCACTAAAATTTGATCCCAAAAAATTAGCATGTTGCTAATGATTCGAACCTTGCGTGACTCAGACAGGAACCGGCCCGAGAGATCAACGGTCACGAACTTTGGAAGGCCGGCAGGGAACCCCATGTTTTCGATCATTGTGACCCACCGATCTTTTGAGTCCTGAACCTGCAAGTAGGGAGGGATGAGTTTGAGGCCTGCCTGGGAGGCGGCAAGGTTACTGGTACTGTTCGCGTAATCAATCCAACCATACAGAAGCAGAAAAACTCGCTCACCCGAGATCGGGCCAAGGTCTAGCTCGATGGTCTGCATTTTTCCGTATCCCTTGTAAGGGAAGATGGGGGCAACTCTAGGATAGATGCGATCGATGTGTGAGATGTGGGGCAGGATGTTGCCGCCTTTACCGTCCTGCGCGGCCACGGGAGGCCGGCTGTTCGCGGCGGTGATCAGAGAAAAAGGGGAGTAGGGAGGCTCGGGCAGCAATTTCTCATCGGGGAAAACGTCATAGTCTACAGGATGGTCGACGACAACCAGCTCAAGCTGGTCAAATAAAATTACCTCTTCTAGTTGGTTGTTCAAGGTAATGGCGAGTTTTCCCTCTCGCAGAGCCAGTCGGCTGCTATCGAGTTTGACATATTCGTCACTATCCGGAAAGTTGTAGACACCAGGGGAAAGTAGATACCCATAGGCACTGTTGCCCAGAAAGTCGGTTTGGAAAACGTATTTCCGGCCATCCCAGGCATAAAGTAGAGGGCAACTGGTCCCTTTACGGTTCAGTTCCTTGACGATAGTCTTGCCTTGAGCAGGCTGGTCGATCTCCGATTGCAGCACACCTCCGGGCCACAGAATTCGTAACATGTCGACCCTCTCGTGTTGCCCCAACCCGAAGTGCGCCAGAGGGGGACTCTGGGAGAGGAAGCCATGTCCTCCATAGGTTTCAGATTTTTGGCTCAGGTGGCCCGCTTTGAGCTCCACTTTGGTTCCGATTCCTGATCGATTGCTGCTGGTCCCGGCTAACTGGATGGTCAACCAATTATTTTGGTTGCCGCCATCATTGCGCAGCAATAGAGGGAAGGTGCCATTGACACTAAAAACTAAGTCAAGGTCACCATCCTCGTCGAAGTCGGCAATGCTGAGGCCTCGAAGGGGAAGTCCTTGGAATCCAGAGAGTCCAACTGATTCCGACACATCATGAAAGGTGTCGCCACGGTTCTCCAACAAATAGATGTTTCTTGCTGCCTTCTGTTCTTTGCTCTGGAACCATGGAGCGGCCACCAGCAAGATATCGAGATCTCCGTCGTTGTCGAAATCTAGGGGTTGGCTACTGTGAGCCTCAACTGTCCCCAAAGAACTTAGGTCAGTAAAGGCGGGCAGAATCTTGTAGCCTTTGACTCGCCCTTGATTGATCAAGATCTGGGTTTCTTCTAACTGCAGGGTGGGTAGAACGAGATCAATCAGGCCATCGCCGTTCAAATCTCCTGCGCCGATACCCACCCCACGTCCCTCACCGGTTGCCATAACCTGAAGAGCCACGTCGCGAAAGGTACCATCGCGGAGGTTGCTGAAAAGCTGGTTGGGGGCGTCTAGGTTGACGAAGTAGAAGTCGATGTCTCGGCTATTGTCAAAATCCGTACAAATAGCACTGACGGTCTTTAGAGCTCCTCCTTTCAGTCCCGAGCGATCTGAGACATCAGTGAAACTGCCATCACCATTGTTTCGGTATAGAACGTTGTCCGCACCGTGGAAATCATTCGGGAAGGCCCCGCTCGCGGTCGGCATCCTGGTGAGATCCAGAAAGTTGACCACTAGAAGGTCCAGGTCGCCATCGTGGTCATAGTCTACAAAAGCACCACCCATTCCCCAGGAAGGATCCCCTACCTGAGCTAGGCCGGTGACGTCGCTGAAAGTGCCGTCCTGGTTGTTTCGATAAAGAAGGTTAGGGCCGTAATTGACCAGATAGAGGTCGGGATAGGAATCGTTGTTATAATCTCCCCAGAGAGCTCCCGTAGTTTTGCCCGCATAGGTGAGTCCCGCGTTGAGGGTCATTTCCTCAAATGTCCCGTTTCCCTGGTTACGAAAAAGTGCACCCCGAAGGCCCTCCGGGCTGGAGTTTGCGAAAAAAAGGTCAAATCTTCCGTCCACATCGTAGTCGCCAAAGGAGACTCCTGAACCTAGATAGGGTATAATTGCACCTTCAAGATCCTCTTTACTCGTTGCGGTGAGATCAACGCTTCCGGGACCGCCGTGGCGAAACGTCAAACCGGCCATCTGACCGATCTCTCGAAAAACCACTCGAATCGACTCCTGGCCCTGGGAAACCTCCAAGATTGGAAAGTATTTTGCGACGTCATTGACGGCTAGAGAATATTTGCCCTGTTCGAGGTATTGAAGACCTACTGTCGTGGTTCCAAATCGACCCTGCAACCTGCGAAATTTCCCCATCGCCTTGTGTCCTTCGTCGTTTTTTTCAGTCCGTAGGAGAGCGATCGCCAGATTGTAGTGAGCGGAAGCATTATAAGGTTCGCTCCGGATTACTTTCGACAGGTGGCTCATGGCCCGGCTGTATTCCCGCCGCCGACTGTAGAGTAGGCCTAGGTAGTAATGGCTCGAGGAATCTTCGGGGTCCTGGTGAATGACTTGGAGAAACTCCCGGATCGCAGGCTCAACCTGATCCTGATTGCGGTAGATTAGTCCTAGTATGAAATGAGCCTGAATCTGGCTCGGAGCTAATGCCAGGGCATGCTTCAGGGATTGGAGAGCCCGTTGGTAGTCCTGCTGGTTGTAGTAGGCGATGCCTAAATTCACCTGGCCGGGAGCGAAGAGTGGGTCGAGTTCGGTGATGCGGAGAAATTCTTGGCTGGCCGGTCCAAACTTGAGCTGTTCCATCAAGGCGATGCCTCGATTGTTGCGACGTAGGATCTCTTGTGCTTTGGCGAGACTGGTGGCCGTGCATGTTTCCTGGGCTGCCGGAGGTCGGATAAATGCATTCGCCCCCAAAGAAAAAAGAATAAGTGCGCCCGCTGGGATGGCCAGAATACCTTTCCTTAGAGCCATAGGAACTGTTCACTCAGCACTTCTTTATTGGCCGTCTTCCAGCTCCCAAACAAACAAGTACTCTTTGAACCCGTTACGAAGCAGGAAAGAATTGCAGACACGGAAGTTCGCCATGAGCCGGTTAAGATCCGTTTGCTGATAACCGGGACAAGGGCGGAGAACGGCCGAACAACTCTCATATTGGAGGTCTTGTTGGTCCAAGATCTTGAAATGGATAGGTCTTTCAGGAATGTGTTTTAGGGTGGAGATAAGAGCAAATAGAAGTGTTCCAGGGTGGCAAAATCTGGACAGATGACGGATCAAGTGATGCAATTCTTCCTTTTGGAGATAATTGAATAGGTCCCAGGAGAAAATGATGTCAAAGCGGGTGTTTTCTCGATAAGGCAACAGATATTCAATAACCGCTTCGTAGTGGACTCCATCTTCGGGGGAGAAGAAATCGAAGGAAGCTAGTGTATGGTAAAAATCCTCGATGTAAATTTTGTGGGAGAATTTAGAAAAGAACTCGATATTTGTTCCAAAGGCGGGCCCCAGATCCAAAATGGTATATTTATGTACAGGTTTGATGAGGTGATAGATAACATTAAGGACTAATGAAGTTTGTACTTTGATGCTACTCTGGAGGGTGTTCGGAGTTTCAGTGGATCTTGAGTCAGGTGTGGAAAACCATCTCATGATGCCTGAGATGGAGCCTTCTGCGTTTTTGATCCCAGGCTGCTTTTTCTGTTCCGCTCCCGGTCCTCCACCCTGGCTGGAGTTATGACCTCACTCAACTCTCGCTGCTTGCCCTGGGGGTTGGGCGCCATATCGATGCTTCCTTTGAAGCGAGAACCATCTTCCAGGTGGACTCGAGGTGCACGAATGTTTCCCTGGACTTTACCCGATTCACGGATGACAACCTTTTCCAGTCCAACTAGATTGCCTTGAACCTCCCCCTCGACACTAATTGTCTTCCCACAAATATCGGCTTTAATCCGCCCATTCCTGCCGATGGTAACATTGTGCTTACGTAGATCTACTGTCCCTTCGACCTGCCCCTGGATGACGATATCCTCTCCCCCGGAAAGGTCGCCTCTAATAAGGATTGATGAACCAATTAGGGCGTGTTCCTTAAGCTCGTCCACCGGATTTCGCGATGACACCGGTTGCTCATACTGGAGAGGTCCTGGGTTGGCTTTCTTCCACATGCTAGCATCCCTCAGACTAATGGTGCTTTTGTATAATCAAAGTAGCGGGAAGTCAAGGAACTGGACGCACTCTTTTGCAGCACGTACTAGCTAGGTGTCGACCCGGTCACTTAGGATGTCGTTAAATCTTCGGTCTTGTTCTCTCTCAATAAGGACAGGATTGCTGCATTCTAGCCAGCGGGACCCGTCAGTGGTAACTGTCGAGTGTGGGGCAATGGATCCTGCGAAGGAGCTAGATTGTGGGGATTAGGAGCGACAATTGGAACCTGAATCTCGCGCAGCAGGCTAAGATCACTTTGACTATCTCCCACTCCGATGCTTCGAACTGGCCTTCCCCGGTCCAAGCGATACAGCTTGACCAGTGCTCTTGCCGCTCGGCCTTTGTCGGTGTCTCCACTGAGGTGAAGAAATCTGCTACCCCAGCTCAATTGCAGATCATGCCTTGCACAGGCCCGCAGGAGACGGTGCTGTTCTGCTCTCGAGGGAGGAAGGAAAGGAAGGTCAAATTCGCGCCTCAGAGCACGTCGAGCCTACTCGATGGAGAGTCCCATCTGTTGGGATAATTTCTCAGCCGTCAAGGAGGAGAAACTGCGAATCGAGAGATGACTCTCCCGGCTGATCTCCTGTAGAAGCACTCTCAACTTCTGGCAGGGTACTCCGAGTGGGATCACTTGGTAGTCACCGCTCGTGTAGGTTTGACGGGGAAGCTTTGAAAAGCAGGTGAGGGGAACGTAAATGTCCCCTCCGTTTTCAACTATAAAGGGATCCATGTTTCCCATTTGCTGTCTCAAAGGGGTGACTTCAGCGGTCGGCTTACTATTGCAGAAGATTACGGGAATTCCTTTTTGCTTTAAGGCGCTGAGAGCAGGCAAGGCAACTGAGTAGTCGTAACTTGTGTAGTCCAGTAAGGCACGATCGAGGTCGGTGATCACGATTTGGAACATGACGAAGAAGACACGAGTTAGGCTATCGTGAGCTGTGTGAAGATCGGCTAAAGTTTATTCTTATACTGCTACAATGGATTAAGATGAATGTGGAGGAAAAGTTAGTTCCTGAATTAACGCGAGAGTTCTTCCAGTGCTATCCCGACTATTTTCTATGTCGAACCCTAGCCATCAATATTAAAAACAGTGTCACCACCTACCACCAAGCTGTTAGCATGTTGGCCAGAAAAGGTTGGGCAGCAGAGCAGAATCGAGATGAGATCGAGGAAAAAAGGAACCTCCGCTCGGTATGTATTCAAGGTCGTATGGTTCGGATCAAAGATCTGACCCTACGGGAAATCATGGGTCAAGACCAGGCTGTGTTGAAAGGGGTCGTGGAATTCTATTTTAAGTATCCCTATGCCCACGGTCGGACAAAGAAGAGCCGCCTCTTGCCTCGTTGGTTTCGGACGCTTTTTCTGAGTGCACTGTTGGGTCACGCGAAACGACGAGAAATTGAAGTCGAGTACGATGCCTACTTTGAACTTTTGAGGTTCTTGTAAGTGAAGATGCGGACGAGGATGCTCATTTTTGGGCTACCGGTGCTCCTGGTGGTCGCAGCTAGCTTCATCCTACGGATCTACACCTTGGATCTGATCCAGGTCGTTGTTCTGCAGACGGTAATCCAAAAGTCTCCCCAAAACTATCCTGTGGGGGATATACGAAAAACCTTTTCCCGTGCTCGTCTGAGTGTGGTGACAAAAGAAGACGAAGGGTTCTATTTGGAGAGGCTTCTCAACCTGTCACAGCGTCTAGAAAAGGTCCAATTTCTGACCCTAGAAGAGCTTGAGAGCTTATTGCTGGCTCTCCTGAATACAGGAAAAGGATCAATTGTACATCGAAGCGACATCATTGCATCTAGTAGTGAGTTTAGAGGAGCTATGATAGTATGGCCGGGTGCACTGTCCGCGCTGCCGAGTAGCTCTCATCGGTAACCGCTGTCTCCAATGTGGGTTCGAGATTACTCCGTTGGGAAAAAACCACTCCGATAAATCTCGGCAATCCCAGGAACCAAAGCCAATCCGTTTTACGATTGCTCTCCATGAAAAACAAGAGGAATCATCACCAACAATAGACTGGCGCTCGGAGCTTAAGCGAAAACTGAATCATCACATTCAGAAAAAAGAATCTAGTAAGCCTGAACTCGAACAGCGAAGCAACCCAGGAACGAGTCGATTGGGTTTAGAGCCGAGGCCTCTGGGTCAGCATGGGAGGACCGAAGAAGTCAGGGAGACACAAAGTAAGCAACCCCTTTTTCAGTATATATTGCCTGAGCGTTCTAGCAGGGACCCGAAGAAGAACGCGACTTTTCACCAGAAGGTACCAACTCCGTCCGTGCCTGAAAGGCCGGTGATTCGAAGGCCTGCAAAGGTGCGCCCAATTCTTCAACCGTCTCAGCAGGGCACTCTGGCGTTGGAAGAGCCTCGCCCGTCTCCAATCACTAATAGCCCGGACGCTTCCAGCGTGAAAACTATTGAGCAAGCTGAACTCTCTGGTGAGATTTTGTTCTCCCGCCTCTTGGCTGGAATTATCGATCTAGTTCTAGTAGTGGCGGAGGGAGTTTTCTTTGCTCTTTCCGCCTCGTGGATTTTGAACTTTGACTTCTTTTCAGTCAATTCCTTGCATTTGACGGTCGTCTTTTCGCTCTTCTTTTTTTTCTTAAGTTCTTTTTTCTTTTTGGTTACCCGCCAGCAGACGCCTGGTATGTATGTGAGTGATTTACGGCTTGTTGGCGGGAGATCGGAGCAGGTAAGTAGCTCCGCAGTATTGATTCGGATCGTTCTGTTCTTACCGGTTGTTTTTACTTTAGTCGGTCTTTTCGTGGGACTGTTTGATCCGTGGAAAAGGTGCATCCACGACCACCTTTCTAAGACCCGTGTGGTGCCAAACTCCGGTCGTTCCCCCAGTCGAGGCGCTGACTGCACGAGCCTAGTTTGACGGGCGTTCGATTACGGAGAAGATTGGCTAGTCATGAAGCATGAGATTGATGAGCGGGGTATCAACGCAATCCGTATACTGTCAATAGACGCCGTGCAAGCCGTAAACTTAGGTCATTCGGGAACGCCGATGGCTATGGCGTCGGTTGTCTGTTGTCTCGTCCAAGGCTTTGTGCGATTTGATCTTGACGGTTACATTTAGCCAAATCGGGATCGGTTTTTCCTTTTCATAGGTCAGGGTGGCCGTACTCCCTGAAACGATTCCAGGTTAAGTTTTGGCAACTGGATGTATTCAGGAGGTAAGAATAGCACAGAAGAAGTACACCCTAGAACAGATCATTGGGGAGCTAAGGGAGGTGGAGGCAACCCAGGACAAGGGCAAAAAAAATCCCCTCAGGTAATCAAGCAGATTGGTATGATCGAGCAAGTTTTCTACCGCTGGTGCAAGGAATACGGAGGTATGCGTATCGATCAGGCCAAGCGACTCACCGAGCTGGAGAAGGAGAACCTTCAGGCTGAAGCGCCTGGTGGCCGATTGGTCCCTGGACAACTAGATTCTGAAAGAGGTCACGGAGGGAAACTTCTAAACCCGGTGAAAAGACGACCAGCTGGCGAGTGTAATGTGGTCGCTACGGATACCTTCGGATCACGGTTCTGCTGCGACAGGAGGACTGGCAGGTGAATCACAAAAGGATAGAACAATTGTGAAGGCAAGAAGGCTTGAAAGTATTGGCTAAACGATCCAAGCAGTGAAGTTTTTGGATGCACGACGGATCCTGTATTCGACTGCGGCTGGCCTATACGAACCATGTCTACAACTGCATGTAATCGAGAACTCACAACGGTTGAATTTTTCGGATTCTAACCCTGCTGCACGAATACTCCCGAGAGTATTTAGCGATTGAGGTCGAGAGAACGCTCAACAGCTCATCGGTACTCAAGAAACTGGGAGAGTTTTTGTCGAGAGGGAACACCCAAGCATCTTCGATCTGACAACGGGAGTACAACCAGATTCGACTCCCCAGTTCTCTCGGTTACCCACCGTTAGCACCGGAGGCTCAGTGGGTCCACCACTGTTGATTTCGCAGCTTCAGACTATCCAGAATAGACCCGCAATCCTTAACATAGAGAGTGGACTCGGTTGGAGGGTGAGTCATTACTGACAAGATCCATATTGTCCACCTGAGCCAGAACAGCAGAGCTCCTGCATTGTTCTGTTCTGGGAGGTAAACAACTTTCAGCAGAATACACAGACTAAGAGCCGCAGGGGCTTCGAGCTTACTCCGATGGGTAACTAGCCGGTGTCACCGCTACGTTCCGAAAAGCGATGGGGCCATGGTCTCCCTGCAAAAGGATAGGCCCGGGATCTCCTTCCCGACTGTCCATAATGCAAGCCCCGGCAGTGATACCCGGGATCTCTTGATCGTCTATGATCCGCTGGCCGTTCAGATCAACAGTAATACGCTGACCGATTAGGGTTATGTCGTAATCTTGCCACTCTTCGGCGGGTTTAGACGCATTGACCGTGGGGGTGAGAAACCCGTAGATGCCTCCAATCCGTGTATTAGAAGGTTCCTTCCCGTAGTCATCCTGTATTTGGAGCTTGTAACGTCCTCGAAGATAGATACCGCTGTTGCTACCCTGCGGGTATTTGAACTCCACGTGAAGCCGGAAGTTCTCAAACTGCTGTTCTGAGACCAGATCAGTACTTGTGGCAGGGTTGATGAGTACTCCATCTTCTAGTCTCCAGTGATTCTCCATCTCTGGATGGCGTAAGCACCAGTTGGTAAGATTTTCGCCAATCAGCTGGATGGGTTCGCCCCATACCGGATTGCCAGATCGAGCTAGCTTTGGGGCTGGGACTGCAGTGTAAGCCATCCGTGACCTATCGGGATTCGTTACGGTTCCTTCGATCTTTTCCTGGCTCCACTCTCCCTCGAATAGAAGGCCTTCCGAAGCTTCTGATCCCAGAGGCACCCGGAAACGAAGCTTCTTACCAGAGGCCTCAATCTCCTCGATGGGTCGGGCTGCTCCTGTCCATCCGGAAAAGCGACCGTGCAGTTCTCCACCCGTTTCGATGATTTCGAGCCACCCGGGAAGATTTCTGTCCTTTCCCTATACTACCACATCCCACCGACCCAGAAAAAGTTCCCTGGCTTGATTCGACCGCTCGGCACAGGCGGCAAGCAGAAAAATCAGAAGTGAATAGGAAAGATAACGCCTCATCAAACACCCCAAAACCAAGTTTATACCTTAGCCTATCAGCTCAATCGATATATTAAACAACTTCCTGGATCAGTTCCTAGCCACCCAGCTCAAAAGCCCGATCTTTGAACGCCAGCCGTTGGATGTTGAGCATTGCGGCTATTCCCCCATCTCTAATCTGGCGGATGAAAAGCGAAATGTTCAGTCTTTTCGAAGGAAATCTCGGTACGTAGGTTTTAAGACACGTTACACAGGTACCCATCTTTAAGCGGTGGAGCTTCAAAGCCAATTGTTCAAATCGAAACCCTCTGACTCCAATCGGAGCAAAGGCGGGGGCTCTCCACCATCCCCGATGGGGGAAACTACAGAAGATTCCACTGGGTTCACCTCCTTAGCACCCAAACTCGAATCCAACTCAGCGCTCGCAATGGGGCTCCAACCTCACCTGTCGTATCAAAAGAGATAGTATAGCCGGAGATCGAATCCGGAGTGGGTGACAGGCCCGACCCGTCGGAATAGATTGGAGATGCGCACGCGCCCTAGTGTGATGTCAATGCCTGCGACCCAGTCCAGCTGACTCCGCCTATAGCGCACGGACTCACCCACCAGCCCCATCCCAAAGAGAAACTTGGTTGTAGCATCGAGAGGATAGGAACCCAAGAGGGAAGTCGAAATGTACTGTCCGGCCTTGCGGGTCAGGAGCAGTTCTCCGTCCAAGATTAAGTCGGGCACACATCGGGACTTGTTGAAAAATGCATATCTCCCACCTACAAAAATTGCAGGATCCGAGACTAGTGTACTCACTCCTGCTTTAGGCCCTCGCTCAGTGGAGGAGAAACTTTTGTTCGAGAGTGAGCCGGAGGACAGCTTCTCAGGAGGGAGAAGGAGTTTCTGGGCATTCCCAGCAGACTTACCAAAGAGTCGCTTAGGCCAGCTTACCTTAGTCTCAAAGAGCTCTGTCAGCTTTTTTTTCGTAAGTTCTATTTGAGAGAACTCTTCTCTAAGTTGGGCTACATGAGCCAGGCGATAGCTCAGCCTCCTAGGTGGCTTCCCCGGTTCACGCAAATAGTAAAACCCTACCGGATAAAAATAGATCGAAGTCTGATGGTGCCGAGGGTCCATGTAAGAAGAGTTATAGTAGGCCCAAGTGTGACCCCGATCCCGGATGCCCCAGACCAGCTTGTGTTGAGTCTGAGAGTCCACATCGGGTGTGAAGCGTCCATCCTGATCGATGTCTGCGGCAATGGCGTGAGAACCAAGCTCCACCAGGAACGTAAGACGTTTTGGGCTCCGCTGCTCCTCTGAGAAGCGATACCGATGATCAGGTACCCGTTCGCCGTGAGCGCTGGAGATAACCGCTACGATCTTATAGTTCTGGGATGCGTCTGATCCTTTGTCCCCTAGGTCCACAGCTGGGGAACGAAGGATCAGACGGACAAATTCTAAATCATTAGGGTGAGATGCGTCCACCCAAAAAGGGAACAAACCACCCCGGGCACGGTATTCACTCTTGACGTAGTAGAACCAGTACTCCAGGATTACCAAGTTGCTCTTTTTACACCGAAAAGCACGGTAATAAGTTCTAGCTAGGATTTCCTTCTCGTGGAGGCTCAACAACTCATACAAGTCAGCCCGCGTCTTGCTGGTTCCCAGCAGGTGCACACGGTCTGGGAGAGAAGATGAAGATGAGTCCGTTTTCTTGTCCTTTTGCTCTATGAGAAATAGGGGACTACAGGGGAAATACTTTTCCTCGGGATGAAAAATCAAGAAGGGGGCAAACTGTTTCGCCAGTTCACGTTGCTGCTCTTTGGGAAGAGTGGCTCCTGAGCAGTTTCCGAGATCAGTCGTCCCTTTTTTTTCTTGGCCAACTCTTGCGGTGCCTTCTGGGAGCCCATGATGGGACGTAGGTAACAGAGTGGAGACCGTGGAAACCGGAGCTGAACAAAGGAGTGGAAGAGTTAGAAGGAACAGAGTTCCCATGGTCAAAATCCAGGCAAAAAGGCCCAGTCCGCCAACACCCCTCGGAAAACACACGAAATAAAGTAGAAGCCTATTCACGTCCTTCTTTTCGCGGACTGAAAGACTCCCGCCCAGCGTACCATATACTGGATTGATGTCACTAGTAGACTCCGCTTGTGATTTGACTACTACACGAGCCAACTCCAGGAGAAATCTGCAGCTGGTTGAAGAAGGTAAAGGTTTTACTGGATTGCCCTGAAGTGGAGACACTGGTGGGTGTTGCGGAAAAGATCGGGATGATGACATGAAGAGGAAAAGGAATAAGTTTTTGAGGGGCACAGACAAATTAAATAAGCAGGCCAAGGGGAAAATCTGTACTCTTTTTTTTGGAAAGGGGCGAACCGACCTGACACCCCTTTTTGCTTAGGGTTTAGAGTTGGAGCTACCAACGATTGTTTCTATTGTACCCTCCTCCTCCTCCTCTATCTCCTCCTCTATCGGATCGCTCCTGCCGCGGTCGAGCCTCATTAACAGTAAGAGACCGCCCCTCAAGTTGAGAGCCATTCAAAGCCTCGATCGCTTTTTGAGCTTCGTCTTCAGCGCTCATTTCTACAAACCCGAAGCCCCGTGAGCGACCGGTCATCCGGTCGGTAATGACTCGAGCTGATTCCACAGTCCCGTGGGCCGAGAAAAGTTCTTCTAGTTGCGTTTCTGTGGTGGAATAAGGTAAACCACCAACATATAGATTCGTACCCATGTTCTCCTCCTAGAGAATGTTGTTTCGCCATCGACCCTGAGATCCTATCCGCAAAGAAGCAGAACATGGTGGTATTTTATCGGTGCCAGGCTCCAGTCGGTTGTTCCTTGGGGTATTTATTGCAAGGTGAGACGGATGAGGCCTTCAATCTGTTTTCTTTACCTACCTTCAGGAGGCCTAATACTGAAGATACTGACTCAACTCTATCCTGTTTTTAGCTCTATGTCAAACACTAGGGGGACCGGCTCCATATTAACCCTAGATTTGATGTCGCTTGGATTCCCTGCTGTGAATGATCAAAAAGCCCTCTATGTTCGAATCAACTGTTCTTTCGCCACCTTTTGGTTGAAAAGGGCTTCTGATCCTTCGGTGATCTTGTCTTGACCCGGAAGGGAAGGCACCCTATCTTTTTCTATTTTCTGCCAACAACTTCGAGTTTCTCTTCCTCAAATCAACCGCTCTTGAGAAACTCTACGACTTCGATCAAGAATTGCTATCAAGTCCCACACGTTTGGCAATTGAATCAACGGCTTTGAGCCTGGATCCATAATCCGGGCAACAGTGCAATGGTGGTAAAATAATAGTTCTGTTCTAATAAACCTGCTTCTCCGCTGCTTGGAAGGGTCCGTGAGTCCAGAAAGAACAAGGGCACGCCCGGCTTTTTTGCCGGTTCACGATAGGCTTCTTCAAGACTCGACTTTACATCGTCTCAAAACTGGTGTCGGACTGGGAGCGCCCACGATGGGTGATTCCCAAGTTCAGTATCTCTGGGCACCTTTTTAGATTGCTAGATTGAATACTCTAGGTGTGGTCAAAAGCCTCGCTTTCTCTTGCGCAGATTACGCCGACTTCCTTTTGATTTACCTTTCCAGCTCTTGGGCGGTATCCCTTGGCCGAATCCACCTTCCGAGAAGCGCGGTCGCCGCGGTCGCCCTTCATCGGCTTCGTTGACACGCAAGCGCCGTCCTTGGAATTCGAAGTCATTGAACCTATCTATCGCCGCTGCCACGGACACTTCGTCGGCAAACTCGACAAAGGCAAAGCCTCTGGGACGACCAGTGTCACGATCGGTGGGAACAAAGACCTCAACTACTGCACCCACTTCGCCGAAAAGAGCTTCAAGCTCGCTTTGTGTGGCGTCAAAACTCAAGTTCCCGACAAAAATCTTACTAATGATGACCTCCTTTTTTGAGGGATGCTTCCCCTCTTGCTGCCGAGCCCCACGGTTCGGCTTTTTCATTCCTCAATCGTTACTCTTTCTCCTCTGCTGAGGCATCAGATGCTTCCTCTTCGGAAGTCAAGAGATCCACTGCCTCTATTTCCTCCGGATTGGCCTTCCGCTCTTTTTTGGCCCAACGGCGCTCTCGCTTTTCCTCTGCCTTTCGTTTTTTGGCAATCTCTCTCTGCCGCTTGGCAAAGGTATTTCGCTTTGTAACCATATTGTTCCTTCCATCACGTTCAGGTCGGTGCCGACCCCACTGTTCAGGAGGCTACCATAACAGAAAAGTGTCGCCCATGCACAACCCTGTGCTGGGATACTAAGCCACCTCTGCTCCGATCTTAATCACTTTGGTCAGGAGGCTGGGACCCAGTGTTTGATCCTCTCCTTAAATTTTTACCCATCATTAAATCACATGCCTTTAACTCCTTTTTCTGCCAACAGGAAAGGGCCATTTTCCAGTGTCGCTGTCGGGTAATCACAACGGGCATCGGGAGGTGTGGGCGGATCGGATTGTTGCCACTCATCCACAGGCAGGGTGGGCGTGAAAAGCGCGATCATCCAGGCTGTCCTGATGACCCGTGCGGAGGAGCCAACCATTTTCGGATCCTGGACCAAGAGAGAAGACACCCCTGATTTTATGACATGCCAGCTGGGGGCAATGAAGTATTCCTCCCAATGGAAGTCCCCCCCCAACGCAAAAAAAGCTGGCGTCGGTGACTGACTGGGCCACGAGTCGACCTCTATATGCAAAGGTGCTGTAAATACATTGAGCGCTCTTCGTAGGATAGACACCCACCGCTAGCACGGGTTGGAAACTAGGTGGCCTCCTGAGAGATTGAGGTGGACTAGTTATTCGTAGTTGCACGATACCTCGAACAGCAGGAAAAAGGAAATCCTCATGAGTTCAGAAGAGAAGCGGACAGCTAGTATCATGCCTTAGTCGATGGAAGAACTGGAGGTGATCTTTCAACTTATTGTTGACTCGTCCAACTTCATCATCGGACAAAGCATCCGGTCCTAAAATGGAACACTTAGTGTTTCACTATCAGCAATACTGAGTTGAGAATGCGCGCATAGAGCGCCAAGGCCCACCGCAAGGTCTCTGATGGAATGTGATATCTCCTGTTCGGCCACTTCGCTCAGGTACTCAAGGCTTTCTCGAAATCTGGGCTACGGACTGCGGAAGAAAACGCCGCCCTCGTGCGACCTCTGTCGCCATCCTAGTAGGGTCCCTTGAATCACTATTACACCTATCCGACCGTTTATCCGGAGCGTATGGTTGAGGGCTTCGTCTCAGGTCGCCACTCCGCACCAATCCAGAACCGCTAGTGCTAGTACCTTAGTGGCACGAATGAGATCGTCAATGACGACGAACTCATCCACTCCGTGGATGCTGAAGAGACCCAATCCACCTGTTCCATAGCAGATCGAGGGTACGTGTTTGTGGGTCATGAAAGCGGCATCGACCACGGCAGGACAAGCCACCACCCCAGTAGGTTGTCCAGTCACTATCTGGTGAGTCGCCGCAACCGTCTCGATGATGGGGTGATCCTCGGGTATGGCGTAGCGGGTCCAGTGAAACTTCCAGTCAACGCAGGGCGGGTTGTCCTTGAGCCAGTCGTCTCCCTTGGAAACCCATTGGATACGCTCTTCGATCTCTTTTTTGACCTCCTCCACATCCACGTGCGGTGGGTACCAGATGCAGTAATCGATGGTACAGATGTCGGGGATGATAAAGGGTGTCTCGATCTCGCCTGGACCTCCTCGAATCACGTTCGGACCCAGCGTGGAATGACCAGTCGGAAGAAGAGGATGATTCTTGTTGAAGCCTCACTCCTCCTCCAGATCACGTAGGGCAGCACATACCTTGAAGGCTTTCTCAATGGCATTGACCCCCACGGCTGATCCCTTGCCTCCAGCTCTAATCATCTCGTAACGCACGAACCCATGACCCGTCTTTCCAATCACCGAAAGGGAGAGCCAGAGCAGTCCACCGGAGCAGAACCAGAGGGTCTCTGTCGGCTCCGGAATGATGGCAGCATCGGCCTGGTAGCCGCGGTCCACCGTTGCCGCAGCCCCTACCGTCGCTCCATCGCCGGTCTCTTCACCGACTGTGCACTCCACCAAAAGATCACCCTTCAACTTGACCCCACATTTCCGAATGGCTTCCACAGCCTTGACCATGGCCGCGATGCCCCCCTTCATGTCGGACGAGCCACGACCCCAGATGCGATCGTTCTTGACCACTCCGCTGAACGGAGGATCCGTCCATTTGTCCGGATTGGGTGTGGGAACCACGTCCACGTGCCCGCTCAGGATAAGGGATCGCCCGCCCCCCGCACCTTCTAGCTTGCCCACCAGGTTAGCTCGCTTCGGGGCTTCTTCCCAGATGTCGTTGTGAAAGCCCATGCTCTCCAGAACTGGGGCTACGAACTCACTGACCCGGGTCTCGCCCCCCAAAACCTCGTCGACGTCGACGCCCATGTAAGTGGGCGTCACACTAGGGATTCTTACCAGGTCGGAGCAGAAGCGGACGATGTTTTCTCGCATGCCATCAATTGTTTCTAGCACGCGGCTTCGGGTTTCGCTGTCGGATGTCATGATTCCTCCTTATTCTGTCTGGGCTGGTTAACCTCCTGAACACGGAGTATTGTACCCGGGCCGATCTTGCCAGTCCTTTCTAGTGTTGAAAACATCTGGTCTGCAAGACGAAGGAGTAGAGTTAAATATTTGGATCTCGCAATTATCATTCCTCATATCAACATGGCAACCAAGTCCCTCTGGTCTCCCGGTGCTGAGTGAGATCATATCCCATCACATCTCCAACTTCGCGTCAGCGATCCTCTTATCATCTCTTCGCTTAAATAGGTCTCTAACTCCTGGGTGTTCAACAACGTGACGCTTTCTCTAGCTATACCATCCTGGAAGCGGGGACGTGGGTGTTATCATATACACCTTGTGGCTAAAGCTTTTTGCTCATCGGTCATCAACAGGACGATGTTGGTCATTTCACCCATTGCCAAAATGCTCCTTTCGAAACCAGCAAAAACAGATACAAGGAGACTCGGCAATATGCAGTGCGTCGATGGACTGTTCGTCACGATTCGTAGCGTGTCTCACTGCCTCCGACCTAGGAATTGACCAGGATAGAGATGTGATTGACATCCTTCAACACCACACGAATAGATAAGCTTGCTGCTACGATTCTTCGAAGAGACGTTAAGATATCAGCAGAAACGGTCCTGGAAACTTGTCACCGACCGGCTTGGAAGCTACTCGATACACACCAAGAGGTATTCCTTTTCGTCGAACATCAAACAGGCCAATACGAGCATAATCGGACAGAAATCCCCCATCAACACACCTTGTCTCTAGCGGCACACTGAAGTCGAAAACCGTCCCGACAATCGTTTTCCAGGGCGACCACCGATTGTGCTACAATTCACCATGTCTAAATGAATCAGGGTGGTAAAATCCTCAGTCTCAACTCACGTACAAGACTTCTACTTCCCCGGCCGGCACATGTGTCGAAATTTTCTGCTCCCGTACTCTGAGAGCACGCCGTGCGATCAAATCTCGCACAGTGGAGAACTTCCATTGGGGAGAAAGTTGTACCCGAACGATCTGATCCTGTAAGTTGAACAGGAACAGCAACCAGCCTCCCTGTCTGGATCTAGCACGTTGCACAATGATTCGATCTCCCTGGGTTTTGACCGGAGCTCCAATGCCCAAAGATCGAACCAAAGGAAGCAAGACCTCGTCCCGAACCGGACTTTCAAAGGCTTCCCAGAGGGAGAAGGTAATCCAAGTGAAGCGGCCATTCTCCGTTTCCATTCCCACCACCTCATCTCCATACCACGCAATGGGTTGTGCCTTTCCGGAAAGCAAGAGCCCTGCATGGTTACACTCCCGTTTCATTTCGAAGTGACCTGCTACCAGACGAAGTCGATTTGCTCCCTGCCGGATGTCTCTCTGGGTCAGCCGGGTACAATCCAGCATCTTGACCTCCAGCAACTCTGACAAACCCTCAGGAGGATCGTAGCTGAAGCGCCCATTACCCGCGTTCGTCCCGAATCGACCATCTGCCACCACCTGGGTTCCTTGAGCGTTGCCCAAGGTTTTCCTGATCTTGGCGATCACTTCCTTGTCCAGAACCGCCATTTTTGGCAAATAGACCACCTTGTAGGCATTCCAATCCATACGCGGGCTAATTACATCTGCGGGAATGTTGTGCTCCCAAAGGGTCCGATAGGTGCCCCGGAGCGCAGCACGGTACTCATTGCGTGCCTGGCCGAACTGGTGCAGTAGGTCATCTTATCATGATAGACAATCCCCACCTCAGCTTTTGGGACGGCGAGTGGGAGATGTTCCTTCAGTCCATTCATCTTTTGGATGGTCTGCTCCACAGCAGCCAGACGCGGTAGCGGAAGGCCCCCCAAGGAGACGAGATTAAGACCTGGGGCCTCAAAACTCATGTACTCGGGGCGGTACTGCCAGAACAGGGCTCCCGCCCCTCCTCGTGCCAAGGCCAGCCACATGTTGTTGCTGATTTCCTGCGGTGTGGTCTGCTTCTTATAGTGCATACCTCCAGGTACCATTCCGGCATAGATCTCCTCGTACCACCAGCGGTCTCCAGTGCCCACACTCCTGGACCAATCAGTGGCAAAACAGATGTCACTAAAGCGGTAAGGATCGTCACTGGTGAGGAAGTCATTGCTTCGAGCGGAGAATCCCCAGGAGTCCAGTTCTCTAGCACTCAACTCGTCCCAAATACGTGGATAGTGTGCCCCGTGGCCCCTGATCTCATGCTTGTCGTCAATGCTCCTGATTACCTCAACCTGCCATCTCACCTGATCTCTCAGATCTTCATTTTGAAACTCTTGCCATAACATCATTTCCACGATTGCCGAGTACGATCGGGCTGGTTCCACATCCTGCCAATCTCGGTAGCGTCGATGAAGTCTCCGGTTCAGCTGGTCCAAGTCAAAATGCTGACGTAGCCAGTTTTGGTAAGCTGCGATCGAGTGCTCGCAATAGCACCCTTTCGGAAATCCGTAGTGAGCCGCTGCCGTAGCGACTCCATCCCAAACATTCCACATCAACAGGTTGGAAGTATCTTTGTACCGAGAAACAATGGTTCGCAGCAATGCCTCTCCATATTCCCTCCATTTCGGGTGATTGTAGCAATGCCACTGGGCACCCTGCGGAGAGGCTTTTTTCGCGCGGGCAACGGCAACCTGTCCTTCGCTGGAGACGAGGCACATGTCAGGATGCCTGCGTCGCATCCACTCAGGTGCGGCTCCATGTGTAGCCAGGGTTAAGTCAAACCACACCAGCACATCATGTTTGTGGGCCAAGTCAAAAAGTCGATCAAAATCCTCCAGTTCGTACTTTCCCGGTTGAGGCTCCAGCCAGTTCCAAAAGGAGAATGTCCGCACGATCCGTATTCCGGAACGACGGATGGCCGCAAAGTCCTGATCCCAGAAGTGAAGTGGCGGCATGGGCGCTCGATAGTATTCCACGCCCAAAGAGGAATTCATTGGTGAAGCTGGTTCGTTCTTCCGAAAAACGGGGTCCCGAGGAGGCCGGCCAGAGCCTTGAGGATGCAGCCATTCCGGAAAGGGAGAGAAAGCTTCTTCGATCCATCTGCCAAGTATACAATTGCTGCCACTTTCACTCTAGAGGCTCCTAGGCTTGCTGCCAACTGTCGAGAAAGAGGTCACACGGGATTGCAGATAGACTCAGGCTAACTGTTGGTATTGTCTTTGAACCCTTAAGGGGTAGTAATACTCAGATGTACCGTTAGTGGAGAGACCATTTTGGTTTTCTAAGCGTAGGTTTGTATTGATGAAATTTCTATGACTCGACTCAAAATAGCCGCAATTGTTACCGAGTATCGCAAGTATTCACACGCCCAGCACATTGTTGATCGATTTCTGTACGGATATGGCTGGGACGGTCGCCATCACCGGCCGCCGATGGATGTGGTTTCGCTGTATGCCGACCAAGTTCCTGAGGACGACATGAGCCGATCAAGAACGAAAGAGTCTCCTTCTCTGCAGATTTATCCAACCGTTGCGGAAGCCTTGACACTGGGCGGGGAGAAACTCGTGGTGAACGGAGTGTTGTTGATTGGTGAGCATGGCGAGTATCCGACTAACGAGAAGGGACAACGACTTTATCCTCGCTACGAGTTTTTGCAACAGGTAGTTGATGTTTTTGGCCAGGATGGTCGGGCTGTTCCAGTTTTTAATGACAAACATCTTTCCTACAACTTTGACAAGGCACGGAAAATGGTTGCTGCTTCAAAGCAGCTGGGGTTTCCACTCGTGGCTGGATCCTCATTACCCATCACCTATCGAGTGCCGTCAGTGGAAATTCCGCTGCACTGCACTGTGGAAGATGCACTGATGGTCGGTTGAGGGGGTGTTCTTCAGTAGGGAAATCTGACCGGCATGGTAGAGATGGTGTTGAATCAGACCATACAGCATTGTGTAATATGAGCAACTAAAGCCGGTAACCTGTTGGGTCAGGCCTCCGTCCCCCAACTCCAAAATAGCCTGCTGAAGGCGATCATTCTCCTTACTCAATTCTATGCGGAGCTCTTTCCAGGTGGTTGGATGTTGCGAGGATCGAGTTGGCCAGTCCACCGGCGGGGGGCCAGCTTACGCCTCCTAACCTTCCAACCACATGGATACGCTAACCTGGCGGGAACACAATCGTCCGTGATTGTGGGGCGAGCATACGGAATCTTAGGCAGCCAATTGCTACCCGCGCATCTGTGTGTAATTTTGGGCACATGTGCAGTCGATTGTAGTAGGAAGATCCCAGGCGGCTTCCTATTGGGCAAAGAGCATGATATAGTTTACCTTACCTTAGCCTTATGGAACCTGACCCAGTGTCGACAAACCCTCAAATAGGGAATGGATACGCCACCGCTGGTTTTTATCTCGCCATAGCCTCAATTCTGTTTTCGATTATCGGCCTCATACCCATCATGGCTATTGTTTTCAGCGGGATAGGATTATTTAGAGTCAAGGAACGAGGGGGTAAGGGAAAAACCCAGGCCTGGATCGGTTTGCTCCTAGGTGGGATTCAACTGATTGTGCCAACCGCCCTGATATAGTCGCGGAAACGCAGAGCAGCAATACGGCGACGTATTCTCCCAGGTTCCAAGTTCTCGGTTCTGACTTTGATTTCTGGAAGGACTCGTGGCTTTTCCGGTCCTCGTGTTTTTGAAATGCCCCACTTAGCGTAAAGCCCAACACCAGCGAGAGAATCAGCCGAGATTTGGCTTAATACCTGGCTCGCAGTTCAGGTTAAAAGAGCACGCTAGAACACGGGAATTTCGAACTCGGAAGGCAGGGCAGGTTAGCAGTATTTACGGCATAGAACATTCGGATTCTAGGTGGGGAAGAGCGCCATTGTAGACTTCGGTCTGGAAAAGGGTGGTCTGTTGGTGTAGATAGGTTTCTTTGCTAAGTGCGGGCTTGTTTTCGCTGAGGATTTTTCGCGCTCTTTCCGCTTTTCCCCAGAGCAGGTCAACCACCATCATAGCCAGCGTTTTGGCCGGTGCCAGGTATCCAGCATCCGGGTCGGAAATGTGCCAGTCCGGGCTGTGAAATGCTCCTTTGGCCCCGGTCATCATGGGATGGAGCACGGGCATAATCTGGCTTAGATCTCCGGTGTCGGTTGAACCACCGCCGTGGGGGTAATCGCGGTACTCGTTTGGACCGAAGATGCGGCTGGCATTTTCCCTGAAGAGGGTGGCTAGGGACTGATCATTTCGCAGGGGTAAATAGCCAGGTACAGTCTCAATCTTGACCTGGCATCCTAGAGCTAGGGCTGCCCCTCGCAGTGCCCGGTCCACCTTGCTGGACGCATCCTGTATGGCCTCCGGAGTGCGAGCCCGAACATAGGTCTCCAGGCAAACCTCCGAGGGAATGGTGTTAACAACATTCCCTCCCTTGGTAATGATAGGATGCACTCGTACACAGTCCTGGTCACGGAAGGTCTCACGCTGGGCGTGGATGGCACTGAGAGCGAGGCTGGCGGCATTCAGAGCGTTGATGCCTTGTTCGGGAGCCTGTCCGGCGTGGGAGGCGTGTCCGATAAAGCGAATGTTCTTGGCAACAAACCCGTTCGAAGAAGAGGCTATTCCCATGGAGCCCTGGCAATGATCCTGGTTGTTGGTATGAATCATCAGAGCCATATCCACGGAATCAAAGTGTCCCAACTTGACAAGCTCTGGCTTCCCCCCCAAGAAGGTGATCTTACCTTCCTTGACCAGACTAAGACGATAGTTGATTTCGACGTATTCCTCGGCCGGGACGGCGAAGAACACCACGTTTCCGGCCAAATTGTTTGTCACCTCCCTAGCTGCCAAGCCGAGCGCCGCACCCATGAGGCCAGCGATCTGGGCGTTATGGCCACAGGCATGGGCTGCTCCGGTTCCAGGGTCAGAGCGAGGATGGTCGGGTACTATCACGGCGTCCAATTCTCCTAGTAGGGCCACCGTTGGACCACTTTTGCTTCCTCTCAGCACGCCCTTCACACCTGTGATGGCGAGTCTGTTCTGGTAGGGGAGGCCGATCTCTTCCAGCACTTCCTCGACGCGGCCAGCAGTTAGGGTTTCCTTGAAGCCCAATTCGGGCTCGTCCATAATGGCCTCGCCCAGCCCCACGATCCGATCTCGATGGCGATCGATCGCCTCACAAACACGTGTTTTTAATTCTTCCCGATTCATCATCAACCTCTATCGTTGCCACTCAGGGATGTGCGCATAGCGGGGTTTTAGGCTCTAGTGTAGGCGTACCCGTGTCGGATTGTCTACTTCCAGGTTCACGAAGCTTTCCCCCACAGCTTCCGCTGCTCGCGGAGTGTCCATTGGAGCCTTTCCTGACTGGGAGGACGCTCGAACAAGCTGATTCCGTATCCTAAGACCAACGCCACTACAAGGCCGAAGCTGGAAGGCCAAAGGAAATTGAGATTGGTCGCAAAGATTAACCATCCCATCACACCCACGGACACTACGGCTCCTACGCACACACCTAGGGATTGAGCGCGTTTGGTCAACATTCCGAGCAAGAAGATGCTAAACATAGGTCCGGAGAAACTGTTGACGATCTTGTTAGTAATCTCGATAATGTCCCCTAATCTTCCGACGAAACAGGCCAGTACGGTCACGATAGCCCCCAGGACGAAGGTAACTATCCTGGCTAGAAACACTCTTTCTTGCCCCGATGATCCGCCAGTTTCCGCATCTTCGCTGGGGTGAATCTCTCCCTCCTTCAGTCGTTGCCAGAAGTCGACCATGAAGGCTGCCGAACAAGAGTTGATTCCCGAGTCGGTGCTCGACATCGTTGCAGCGTAAAGGGCTGCGATCAACAAGCCAGCCAGGCCAGCTGGCATGACGGTGGCGATAAAATAAGGGTATTTCCAGTCGCTTTGAAATTGGATCCCCGCCAGCTGTTCGGGAAATGGAGAAATCGCGTAGTAGGCTAACAACGCCATTCCCAGTAAGGTCAGGCAGACGGAGATCAATGTACCGCTGAAGGCTTTCAGCAAGAATGCACCCTGGGCATGGTATAGGTCGCGGGTACTCAGATAGCGCTGGACCATGGTTTGATCCACCGTATAGACTCCTAATGATCCCACCAGACTACTAATCATCACAGCCAGAAGAGTAACCTGATCTTGAACACAAAAGTAGACTTTCAGCTTGGCAAAAAGGCTGATGTTTCCCTGTATCTCAGGGATGAAAGCCCCAAGATTGAGTTTTCCAGCAGCGGTCATACTCTGGAAAATCCCGGCTATTCCACCCGACACCTCGGGGATGATCCAGGTGGTCGCCAAAATCATCCCTCCGAAAAGGACAACAAACTGAACGACGTCGGTCCAGATGACCGCTTTCATACCTCCTAGAGCCGTGTACAGGGTGGCAAAGACTCCCAAGGAGAGGATGGTGGCGTAAAGATTAATTGTTCCCCCAGTGGCAGCCCAAAGGGCCAGAGAAGGAGCGTAAAGGGCAGTTGCCATCCAGCAAACCCGCCACAGAATAAAAATACCGCTGGCCAAACATCGCACTCGTACATCGAAGCGGTACTCCAGATATTGGTAGGCACTATAGAGCTTCATGCGGCTGTAGAAAGGTAGGAAGATATGGGTGACGATGGGCAGACAGACGAAAACCATCGGCGCCCCAGCGAGGAAGACAATACCATACTTCTGAACGGCAGAAGGAAGTCCCATATAGCTGATGGCACTGAAGATGGTGGCGGTCAGGGAGAGGCCCACTGGAATCCAGGTCATTGACCTTCCGGCCAGAAAGAAATCTTTGGCCGTCTTCTGCCCCTTATAGAAGGAAGCTCCCAAAAGGAGCGTGCCCAGCAAATAGACGGCTAAAACGGTCCAGTCCAAGCGATGAAAACTTGTGTCTGATCCTAGGCTGGACATCGTAAGAAGTTCCGGGATTGGATTCATTTTCAAACCTTGGTTCGCCCGAGTGGATTCGGATCCAGCGAAAGAGGACACCACTGGTTGAGAGAGTTTAACAAATGTTTCGAGGCTTGAATATTGGTTCCTGTATCCTAGTCCCGGGGAGGGAGTGGCAGACTTATCTTGCCAGGTTACACTATCCCAAAAATGTGACATGGGTCACTCAAGGGATTTTGTTTGTCCCTTGCTGGACTTTTTCAAAAGTCCCTATACCCGATGTGTTGACATGACCAATCGCTTGGGAGGAAAGAGCGTGCTAGATATTCTATTTCCCACTACGGTCATTGGCAGTTTGCGTCGCCCGGCCTGCGTGCGGGAGCTTATGCTGGACCGCAAGGCAAGTAAGATCTCCCAGGAAGAAGTGGACCGGCTGCTCGATCCCACCGGCGAGCTAGCCCTGCACCTGCAGAAACGGGCCGGCCTGGAGGAGATCACCGACGGTGAATGGCGATGCGCAAGTTACGTCAAGGTCTTTTCCGAGCGAGTACGGGGGATTTCAGCGCGATCTGACCGAAAGCCAGGCATTGTGCTGCCCAACCGTGGTTAACCGCATCAAGTACTACCAAGCCTCTGATCGTCGACGAGGTGTGGTATCTCCCGTCTCCCAGACCGAGTGGTATCTCCCGTCTCCCAGACCGAGTGGTATCTCCCGTCTCCCAGACCGAGTGGTATCTCCCGTCTCCCAGACCGAGTGGTATCTCCCGTCTCCCAGACCGAGTGGTGTCTCAAGGCACTCCTACCGGTGCCCTACATCATCGGCCGGCATATGTGGCATCCGGAACACTCGAAAAAGGCCTGTCCGACTCCCAAAAAGCTGATGGTTGACTGCGTTCCGATCCTGCGACAGGAGATGGAGAAGATGTGCCAGGCCGGGGCTGACACCGCGTAGCTCGATGAGCCCTGGCTTTTACGTACAATGGTCGATTCCCAGTTCCGTCAACGCGAAAGGATCGCGAACGTACAGTATAAAATAGATCTGTGCGTTGATTTGATCAACCAAGTGGTGAACAGCTTTGAGGGCGTTGACAACAGCATGCACCTATGCCACATCCATTTCAACTATCGGTTGGCACCGAGGGGCCTTACAATCTCATCATACCGGCGCTGGCCAAGGTGTGAGTGAGGACCATCTCCATGGAATATCCCACCCCGGTGGCCGGCGGTCTGCAGACTCTGGCCCAGTTCTCCCCAAGAGAGCGGTTGGAGTTGGGGTGCACCGACCACTGTGACCTCTATGTCGAGGCTCCCGAGGAGATTGTCACCAGGGCACAAAAGGTGCTGAACTATCTTGACAAGGGACGCATGACGTTGTACCCCGACTACGGGTTTTCGCCTTCGGTGCAGAATCCATGGACCTGGACTAGGTCTTATCTAAAGCTTAAGGCGATGTGCGCTGCTACGGGCAATCCATGAAGAGGATTCTTACCGGTCACATTAGACCGAAGCGTCCCCAATTCCTGGGAAGAACACAAAGTGGGCTACGGACAAGCTGCCGTGTTGGAGAAGAGAGCCCCATCGTTCCTTCTTTGGAATAGGGAGAAGGGGTGCACTTCAGCGTTGCATTTGTATTGAATATTTCCCAGAAATGGAAGAAGGACCGGGGAAAGAGCTGGGTCGTTGAGGGGGAAATACTGAGTCTGGCCGAAGCCGGGTATATTCGTCACTCCGGTTGTCAAATGAGCACCCTGCTTACCGGAATAGATCGACCAATTACAGGTGACTGGCTCAGCATTTGTGTTGGACAGTGCTACTCCTGTATCGAACTCTTCATTTCTCTCGAGGGCAGTGACTGGATTGGTGCAAGAGGGAGCTGGGCCAACCCCTATAGGAGGCACTTTTCGGGCGGCCTGAGAGATGTTGTCCAGACCCTCAGAAATGTTCAGCTTCAACCTCTCTGTAACGACGATCGGCCCATCGGCTTCCACCACAAGATGTCCTTTCCTAAATTGATCAACGACATCTAAGACGAAGCCACTCAGTTTCTTGACTAGGGTTCCCTTGTCTACGATCTCGGTCACTGCAGTACCCTCAAGGTCACCCGTGGCGGAGAGGAAAAACACGACAATTGCGGTTTGCGTGGGTGTCGTGCTAGTGCCTAAAAAGGTCATCTCGGAGACAGGACCAGCATTACCAACGGCGTTTGCAAAAACAATCTCTGTGTCGGAGCCGGCGCCAACCACTGCGGTCGGAAAATTGTATCGATAGACCTGATGCTCCTGGCCCCAGAGTGCACTATTCAGAAGACAAATCGGTAGTATCTGGCCAATAAACCGTAAGAGGTGTGCTTTCATCTCAAATAAACCCACTTTTGTTCAAGTCAATCTCAAAAATCTCCATCTGCTTAATCTATGATAGCAAACAAGACCCCGATCACATCAACCCGACATGTCTCAAGATCTAGCCTGACGGAACTGGTCTAGCCCCAGGGACTTAGTGCGACTCGCGAGATTCACGATCTGTTGTGAGAGTCTTTCCGCGTGCGTCATACCGCTCCGCATCTGCTCCGCACTGGACTGGACCTCCTTTTCAGCTTGCTCCATTCCCCTCTTGATTTCGCGTATCTCTTTCTGTCCAGTCCTTCACTCCATAACCTTTTGAGTGCCGAACTATCCCAACAGTGCCATGGTGGCGGTATTGAGGGTCGCAGCTGCCGATCCCGTTGCAGTAAACCGCGTGCGACTCCGTTCCGCGTGCCGGATGGCCTCGTCGCTTCGGATTCGCGGTTAATCAAATATCGTCTGGGCAGCCTTCAAAGATCTGCTATGAACTTTTACCTGGGCGTTAAGCTAATTTTTGACAGTTCGAGTCTACCCTCTACGTCCGGAAACTGGGCCGACAGGATTATCTTGTTGGTCTGCTATAGTCTCTCACTCAGAGTCAGCACGATCCAAAATCCAAGTTCCGGAAGTGTGGACACCTGTCTAAGGACCTCCCATCCTCTTATTTCAGCAGTATACAGCGCTCGCTCGCCTCCAAGGTCACCTCTCGGGGTCTTTATTCCAATCGAGCTATTTAACCGAAAACATCTCCGGTCCTCAGCGTATTGAGTACGATTTCCTCGTTTCTCTTTCCCCGTAAAAACGACGTTGACTGCTCTGCAACCAATCAGGAAATAGCGTTACCGACCTCGTGTTGCTTGAAAATGATACTACCTGTGAGTCGCTTCGTTCTCGCGAAGGTTCTTCCTGTAGAAGATGAAGTGCTTCCTCGTCACGGAGACTCGAAAAAATGCGGATGGCGTCGGAAAAAGGCTTCTCAGGTGAACGTCTTCGTTCGGCGCTTTGAGCCCCAGGTCCATGAGTGCGCCTGGTCCATCGTGCCTGCTCCAAAGGAAGGGTAGCCTCACCTCGGGTGGTTTGGAGGGCGTCTTCAGTGCTAACCAGTGATCATAACTTTCAGTCTTGGCAGCATCGAAGACTACTGTCAAGGAACTTTTTCACAGCCAGCAACAGGATCAAAGGAAGTGAAACTCAGGCCATCTCCCCTGGTACCGTCTTAGGGTGTCAGGTCGAAAAAACCCGAGTTAAGGCAACAACTGGTTTCTTTCCAGGTTTCGAGCGGCCTCACTCAGGGGTCGAAAGGTCTCATCCTGCATGTTCACAGACCAGATGAAATGGACCGTTTCTCCGTCTGAGTGATTCGCGATCAGGTCAATCCAGATTTCCGAACCTTTACGTTGGACGGTTTTCCAGTTAGCAAAACGGAGTGTATGGAAACCTCCATCGGCCAGTTTCCGTGCAACCGAAGCATGGGCTAGCAAGATCTGGTAAGCCTTTTTTTCTTCTGGGTCCTTTACGTCTGAAGATGTTTTTTCTCCGACACCGGTTCGAGCTGTGCTAGAGGGAGGAATCTGGTGACGCATCAGAACAGGCTGCTGTCCCTGTTTTACCAGTGGGCGGGTGGTCCTGGGGGTCGAGTGATCTACTGTTTCTGGATTCTTCCTTTTAACTTCCCTCTCGATCGAAGGACTGGGTTGTTTACCCACTTCGAATTCAGCTGGATTTTTCTTGATGGAAGGAGCTGTGACAGGTGGAGTATCCTGCGACTGTTTGGCTGTCTCTTTGAGCCTTTTCACAGTTTCCCTGGAGGCAACTTTCTGTTCTTCCACCGGCCCCTTCTGCTCAGATTTTGGATCAGGCTGAGCAAGGTCACTTTGATTCTTGCCCGTGGTTGGCAGATCCGAGCGGGATGGTTCCGCCACAGTAGACCTCTTTCGGTCCCGCTCGTTCCGGGTCTCCTGGGAGAGCGGCAAAAGATAGCCAATGGCTGGCGCCACGATCATGATCAAGACGACGATAGGCCAAACGGGAATTTGGCTGTCTCTCAACATCCTTTTCGAGAAGACCTCATCGAACAAAGAAACAGACGGCTTGGCCCGTCTTGGTCGCTCCGATCCGCGTACGTCCTCCGTCCCAGCGTCCCTTGGCGAGATCACCCCAGTACCTTTCGAGGACTTAAACAAGCCGCGGCGGCCCAGATGCTACAAGAGGATCTCGTAGGCTTCTTCGATCTCTTGGATCTTGTCGGCGGCTCGAGCGCGCAATCGCGGGTACTTGGACAAACGGTCCGGTCCCAAAGAGCGAGGCAGTCCTCACGCGCCTCGACGACCTTCTTGAATGTTGCTCCCGTCTTTAGGTCAAGCCTTCGATGGGCTTGTTCGATATCCTCCATGCTCACATCCATCATGAAAGTTAGCCAACCGAAAGTCGAGGTAAAAGCTCAATTCTACCAGGTTCCAAGTTTTGGCCTTTTGAAGTGTTAAGAAAGCAAGACAGTTGACTAAGTTCGTTGGCTCTCTGACTTTAGCATTATACCGTAAGGTATCGAAGAGGCTCCCAAGTTATCCTCGAGAGACCCGTGTCAAGTTCGCTCTAACAGAGCACGCACGGAACAACAAGAAGCAGGAACTTGGAGCCAGAGATAATACGTTACCCCATTTTTCCGAAAATGGGGTAACGTATTATCAAAAGAAGCCAAGCTCATTTGCTATGGCTAGCCCCTCTGCGAAAGCCAGAAATGGGTTAGCCGTATTACTCCGTGTCCACGAACTCGGCTTTGAAAAAACTCCAGAAGTCCACCGTCAGGCCGACTTCGACGTACTGGACACTGATAGGGTAACCCCACCCGTAGCTGGCTTTACCCCAACTAAGTCCCCCAAAAGTTCCGAACCTTGAGTGTTCCTTTAGCCTGCCCGATCTTCCGATTGTCGTCGTAGCCTATTACAATCACGGCATGGTCCCCTTTGACCGTGTCTCTGGAGCTCGGAAATAGGAACTCTCCTTTTGCGTTGCTAAAGTTGTAGACTGTAAAACCGAACACGGATGGGCAGCCAGCCGCGATAAAATTCTTAATTCGGCTCACTGGTTGGTCTGTCGAGATCCCACCGCTGTCCAGTTAGAAATAGCGCATGGGCTGACAGTTTTCCTGAAGCCGCGCTTCCGTGTCCCCGCTCTAGTGCAGCAGGTTCCACGTTGTTTTGCGCAGAAACAACCGCGAAGCATTGAGATACTCCGAAAAAGCACAATGCTCGTAATATTCAACGGGGCCTGCCCCGGCATTGGCAGTACATGGTCCCATGGACCCTTGGTCTTCGATTGGATATACTAGATACTTACATCGCACGAAGAGGCCATCCCCGCTTCCAACGGCCTTACGGTCTTTGAGCCGTGAATAAATTTCCCGATTTTGTCATATTCAGTCCTGCAGTCCATGATGTCTGGCACATCCCCTTGCCAGTCCATTCCATGTTTTTACCTTCAATTGTCACCTCCTGGTTGACACTGGTTAAAGGCAAGCCTACGTGCCATCAAGGACCGTCGTCCTAGTAGTAAGGATGAATTTCCAGCGGGCTCGTCGTCCACAACCTCCCTTAAGTCCACGAGGCATTCTTTGGAAAACCTTTTTTTGGATGCACCACAATTACCCCATTTTCCACACCCTCGTTTACGAGTGTCCAATGGCCGAGTATTGAAGAAGGCCAGTTATTCAGACTAGTTGAACTTCCCGACAAGATTGCAAAAATGGTCTGGGAGACTGGGTTATTAGGGGAGTATTCGAGGGCTTGATGGAACTGTGACAATGCTTTTCCGTATTTTTTCGGGCCAAATAAATCCGTCCTAGGTTCAAATGAGGAAAGTGTCTTGGCACATATCTCTTGGCTTACATGGCCCGGAGGAGCTAGGTTTCAGCCTCGTCCAACTCGCTTTTTTGCACCAGATATACGCCGATATCATTGTAGGAATTGCTGAATGTGGGGTCTAACCTGATGGCAATCGTGCAGTGTCCAATGGCTTTTTCGACTTGGCCTTGGAAGCTATACATCCAGCCCAGGTAGGTATAGGCTTCAGCCGGCGGGTGGAGCTCAGTAGACTTCCTAATAGTTTTCAATGGCGCCCTCAACGTCGCCCTCCCCGTGACATTCGCTGCCTTCCTGAAGAAATCGGAGCGCTTCTTTCTCTTTGGAGAACGTGGCACCAGCTCAAGGGGATTATTCAGCCAAGTTAAAGTTCGGTTTATCTCATCAGAGGCAGAGTCTCAACGAGCAAAGGGGGTCCGGGAAGTGTGACCTGCACCAATGATCCTGTTCAGGACCCCCAGGAGCACTACCCAGAGTCATGATGCGAGCAAATTTCCAGTCTCACGCTGATTTTTGTGGCCCCGTCTCGAAGGGTTTTAGTCGGCCTTCTCACACCGTCTCGCAATGGCGCAAAGAGGTTGGTAGAAATACGGTGCAGGCATCATAGGTCTTGAAAGCGCGACAGATTCGTCGTCTAATCCCTGTTGTCGATAGCTTCTCCATGCTGTTGGAAGGGGGAGGAATCTTGATGAACAGGAGCGTTTTTGTAGCCTTTTCTTTTTTATTGGTCTCGTCCGGCCTGAGTCAGGACCTTGCCCAATTCGAAAAAAAAGTAACTGAATTTAGACTGGAAAATGGTTTGAAGTTCTTGGTTGTGGAACGACACCAAGCCCCCGTGGTGGCCTTCCACACTTATGCAGACGTGGGTTCTGTGGATGAAGTCAAGGGCACCACTGGCCTGGCTCATATCTTTGAGCACATGGCCTTCAAAGGTTCCCGGAGAGTGGGCACTAAAAACTATGAGGCTGAAGTCAAAACAATGGCCGAGGAGGACAGAATTTTTCTAGCTCTGAAAGCTGAACGCCGTCAAGGAGAGTCTGCGAACCTGGTCCGGCTCAAGCAGTTAGAAGAAGAATTCGAGCTGGCCCAGCAAGCGGCTGAGAAGTATGTGGTTGACCAGGAGTTTAGCGAAGCCTTTTCGCGTAGAGGAGGAGTGGGCCTGAATGCGAGTACTTCAGCCGATTCTACCAACTACTATCTTAGCCTTCCCTCCAACAAGGTAGAACTCTGGATGTCGTTGGAATCGGAGCGATTCCTGAAGCCGGTCCTGAGAGGGTTCTACCAGGAAAAGAGCGTCGTCATGGAAGAGCGTCGCCTCCGGGTAGAGAGCAGGCATGTTGGCCGATTACAGGAAGAATTTCTGGCGGCTGCTTACAAGGCACATCCTTACGGCGAGCCACCGGTTGGTCACATGAGTGATTTGCAGACGGTGACCCGGTCCGAGGCCGAATCTTTTTTCGGTAAGTACTATGTTCCCAGTAATCTAACAATCGTTGTAGTCGGCGATGTGGATCCACTGGAGATAAGAAAATTGGCCGAGATTTATTTTGGCCGCATACCCGCGCGAGCCAAACCGGATCCAGTGGAAACCGTCGAGCCCCCCCAATCTGGAGAACGCAGGATCATCATCGAGGATCCTGCTCAGCCGTTTCTATTGGTTGGTTACCACAAGCCAAATCTGAACCATCCGGATAGCGCAGTGTTCGACGCCATCACCGATATTCTGGCGATTGGGCGAACCTCCCGACTCTACAGATCCCTGGTGAAGGAGAGAAAGATTGCCGTTATTGTTTCAGCCCACCAGGGATTTCCGGGGAGCAAGTATCCTGGTCTCTTCGTGTTTGTGGCCATACCTGCGACAGGCCACACTGCAGAAGAATGCGAAAGGGCCATCTATGTTGAAATTGATCGGCTGAAAACGGAGCTGGCCTCGATGGAAGAGTTGGAGAAGGCCAAAAGACGGAGTCGCGCGAGTCTGGTCAGGCAGTTGGATTCGAATAGCGGATTGGCGACCCAATTAGCTTTTTATCATGTTCTCGGCAGTGACTGGCGAACCCTGTTTACAGAACTGGAGAAGATGGATCAGGTCGGGCTGGATGACATACAACGGGTGGCCAGGCAATACTTTAATAAAAACAACCGCACGGTCGGCCTGATCGTAACCACTGAATCAGGAGAGTGATTAAGAAGGAGAGGCCATGGGAATAAGAAGACTATCCGGCTTCAAATTACTCAGCGTCCTACCCCTTTGGATGCTGGCTGCCGCGACTAGCTTTGCCCAAAGTCACTATAAAGAACTAAGCTATCCGGAACTACGTAACATCGTAATCCCAAAAGTCGAGCGAATTACCCTGTCCAACGGCATAAAGTTGTTCCTGCTGGAGGACCATGAACTTCCGCTGATCCATGTTTCAGCTCAAATACGGGTGGGTTCCATTTATGAACCGGCTGACAAGATTGGACTGGCCGCCACTGCAGGCACGGTGATGCGTAGCGGGGGAACCACAACCCGGACGGGAGACGAAATCGATAAAGAGTTGGAACGCATTGCCGCTTCAGTAGAAACGGGGATCGGGTTAGCATCAGGTTTTGCCTCCATGTCGGTTCTCAAAGAGGACCTGGACATAGGCCTCTCCATCCTGGCGGATGTGTTGATGAATCCGGCTTTTCCCGAGGACAAAATCGAACTGGCCAAAGTACAGCAGCGCACTGCTATCTCCCGGCGAAATGACCGGGTCGAAGACATCGCCCGCCGTGAGTTTTTCAAGCTGATCTATGGGCCCGAAAGCGCTTGGGCCCGGTACCCCGAGTACAGCACCATTGAAGCTATCACCAGGGATGATTTGGTGAATTTCCATCACAGATTCTACCATCCCAGTAATGTGATGTTGGGAGTTTGGGGTGACTGCAATGCTCAAATAGTTGCCCAGAAAATCGAGAAGGTCTTTGTGAATTGGAAAGAACGTGAGATTGAGTCACTTCCAAAACCGGAGATCCAATACGATTTTCGGTCGACTACTCATCTGGTGTCTAAGGACGATGTCAACCAGACGACGGTTTATTTGGGCCATATTGGTGGTCTGAGGAACGATCCGGACTATTTTTCCCTGATCGTGATGAACCGGATTCTCGGCACTTCTTCCACTAGTCGGCTTTTCAAGAATGTTCGCGCCCGGCAAGGACTGGCCTATAGTGTATTTGGCCACTATTCTGCCAACTACGACCATCCGGGCGTATTTATCGTCGGGTGCCAGACCAAATCCGAGACCACCATCAAAGCGATTCGAGCCTTGAAGGAAGAAATTGAAAAAATGACCGAGGTCGAGGTAACGGGTGAGGAACTGGCTTCAGCCAAGGAAAGCTATCTCAATTCGTTCGTGTTTAACTTTGATACCAAGGGAGAAATCATCCGCCGTCTGATGACCTATGAGTACTACGGCTATCCGGTTGAATTTTTGCAAACAACCAAAGAGAAAGTCGAGCAGGTCAGCGTGGCAGATGTATTACGGGTAGCCCGTAAGCATCTCGATCCGAACAAACTCCAGATCTTGGCTGTTGGCCGGCCACAAGACTTCGATTATCCCCTATCGATTCTGGGTCCAGTGCATGACATTGACATCACGATTCCCTCGCCTTCCGTGTCGAAAGAGAGTAAAGAAGCTACCCTGGAGAATCTGACTAAAGGCAGGGAGTCGCTCGAAAAAGCGATTGTTGCCTGTGGAGGCATAAAGGCCTTCAAAGAGATCAAAACTTTGCGCTGGAAAGGTCACTTCATTACCCAAACCCCGCAGGGTACAGTCTCGATGGCCGTTCAGCTCACAGTCGCTCCACAAAATCGCCTCCGGGTTGAGATCAGGACTCCAATGGGACAAGTAGCGCAGGTAATGAACGGCGATCGGGCCTGGATCATTTCACCCCAGGGCAGCCAACTGGCACCCGCCAACATGAAGAAGGAGATGAAGGCCAGGCTCTGGCGTGGACTTGCTTATCTGTTTTCTCGTGGGGACAGCCAACTGCTGAGCGCCCAATATCTAGGTCGGGAAAAGGTTCAAGAGATACTCAGCGAGGTACTGCTCATTACGCCCGAAGATGGTACAGGCTTTAGACTCTACCTACAGGCTGAGACGATGATGCCCTTGAAGATGCGCTATCAAAGCATGAACCTGATGGGTGAACTAGTTACCTCCGAGGAAATTTTCTCGGATTTTCGTCCGGTTGGCAGGGTCAAGTTGCCCTTTAAATCGGTCATATACCAGAGTGGCCAGAAGGCTCAGGAAGTTACCGGAGTGGAGATTCTGACCAACGTGGAAGTGGATCTGAACAAGTTTACAGTGCCCTAGCCCGTATTTCCCACACCCTACCTACTGCATCACCGGAATCATCCATCTTTACTGCGTTGTGCTCGGTCAGAACGCCTTGTCAGGCTAGTCCTCCTGGCGCTTAGCTAGGACCCAGTATGAAAAACGCGAACTCCTAGGTCGCTCGAGGAAGGTGGGAGAAAGTCGGATCAACCAGCCACTTGGAAGGCTCGAGTGCGGAAGAGAAAGTCCACGAGATTGCCCTCATGGGGTTGAAGCCAGTCCAATCGAGTCGTGGCGATTGGCCCCAGATTGAGCCGGTCAATATCTCTGCAGTCCACGAGTGCCCGACGGAAGCTTTCTTCCTGGGTGATTCCCGTAGCCACCAGAGTGGTCCCGATCTGCTTCAACATCCTGTCTTGCGGGCATTCGACCACGCTGACAAAGGGGAACATGAACTCCGTATTGGCCAGATTTCGTTTGGGCGAATCACACAGAATCACGCGAGGACACAGGTAAGCGGAGCGTTTCTTCAGAATCAGTCCGGTTTGGTTGAGGTACTGGAGGGTGAGGTCTTCGACGCCAACTTCCCGCAAACCCTCTTCAATCGTCGCATGGATGGCTTGCGCCTGGGCCGGCACGGTAAAGGCTGCCAGCTGGGCCTGCGGGTCCTCTGGAGGTTTGGGTGTGATGGGACCAAGGCGCTCGGCTAGGGCCTCAGCGATCTGCCGTCCATGTCGAGCTACCCAGATACTGGAGCAGTTGATGCAACTTCGGCCGCTGTTGGTCAGGATGCTGTCTACCATCAGATCCAGGTAATTCTCCCAATTGTCCACCTGGTCGTCGCCCAGCAGAATCTTGCTGCAACCGGGTCCGTGGACCTGCACCCGTGAATCGTCTCTGTACTGTTCAACCGTTGCTGTGCCGCCAAAAATCAAATTCCGTGGACAGTGCTCTAGTACAGCGGCCCCGATCTCTCCTAAACCCGGGTACAGTGCCGCGGCCTCTCGCGGTATCCCGGATTGGAAAAATGCCTCAATCATGCGATAGGGTGTCCAGGGCTCCTGAGGACCCGGTTTGAGCACTAGACCGATTTGCAGTGGGATCACAGGCAGCCAGAGCCCATGCACTCCCGGGGAGTTGGAGGGTAAGACCATGCCGAGCAATGGCGTTGTGGCCTGGTAGCTGCGCACCACAGAGTTCTCCTGGCCGTAGCCTTGAGTCAAAATGTCCAGGTCTAATCCACGCGTAAGGGATGCCAAGATTCGATCCAGGTTGGTCAGAACGTACTGCAGTTTCTCCATGTTCTGACGGCACATGTGTTCCGGAAGACCGGTAGTTGCCGATTGACATTTAACGAACTCATCAGCGCCTTGGAAGCCATCACCCGCGGGTAGTTCGGCGGTTAAGAAGAGCTTTGCTGCCCTTTTGACCATCGCGATGAGTTCCCTGCAGGGGATTTCTCGAAGACAATCGCGTGCTCGTTGAGCCTTTCGCAGGTCGCGTGCAATGAGGCCTCTGTTAGCTTGACTGACCTCGGCCAGCGACTCACCTGTGACAAAGTGGACCACCTCGTCTACGTCGAGACTCCGGTAAGGTTGACCCCAACGGAGGATGGGAAAGTGGATCATGAATCACTCCTGACTGCCAGGGACTGGTTTAGTAGACCCCAACGGTGGTAGTGGATGCAAATTCTCGGTAAGGGCGAATACCACTAACCCCGTCCCAAGGATAGTCGTAGCTGGGGAGCTCCCTTTCTCCCTCGTCACGCTCCAGGAATCGGGGCATGAAAAACTCTCGGGTGAGTGTCGTGAGCATCACCCGTCCAATTTGACCATAGTCTACCAGTTTCCCGGAGTCTCTGAAGTCCACGACCTCCAGGACAGCCCGCGGCCGGGGGGCGTAGTAGGTAATCTTGTAATTATCAGCCGGATCGAATGGTTTGGATGCAGCTAAGCCCATTAGCGTGTTACCGTAGGTTGGCGCCAGGTAGATGCCGGCGAGTAGCTCCTCTCGGGCAAAGCGGTTCCATTGGGGTGTGAATTCAGTGCCACCTGCAAAAACACCGGTGATGCCAGACGCTTTAAGAGACAAGCCCACGCTTTCCAGACGATAGGCCAGAGCTTCCAGGAGCTTGGGTGTGGCAAACATGGCTTTGATGTCATGGTCCGCCGAGAGGATGGTCATCGCCTGATCAATAACGTGCTCCTGGTAAGCCTTCAGCTGATCCATCCATCCCTTCTGGATGAGTTTGATCACCCAGCGAGGGTCTAGGTCGACAAGAAAGCAAATTCCGCCACGGTACTGGGCTAGGTGCTCCAGAGCGAGGCGTAGTCGCCGGGGGCCCGAGGGACCTAGCATGAGCCAGTTAGAGCCCTTGGGGAAATACTTTTCGGGTAACGTCTGGGAAAACATCTGGTAATCGATCCGAAAGTCTTCGATGTTGATTCGGGTCTTGGGCACACCGGTGGTTCCACCCGTTTCGAAGACGTAGACAGGTTTACCGGCACAGCCTACTGGCACCCACCTTTGTACTGGTCCACCGCGGAGCCAATCATCCTGGAAATGGCCAAACCTGGCTAGATCTGAGAACCCTTTGACCTGTCTTCGTGGATCCCAGCGGTTTCTCCGGGCCCAGTCAACCCAAAAAGGGCAACCCGTCGCTGGATTAAAATGCCACTGAACGATGTCACGCACATGTGTGTCCAGTCGTTCCCGAGCAGCTCGGACTTTCTCGTCAAGCGGTTGGCAATCGTTTTTGTCTGCAACTCCCATACACCTGTGAAGGGAACTTACCATAGTCTGAGCTGTTCTGCTGATGGTCTCAGTGGGCTTCTTGGTGTGTCAGCCCAACCGATGTGCCGTGCCGGGAGTACCAATAGTTCATCAGGCCAAGCTAGCGTCACCTGGCTGGCGCTTTGATGGGTCCGATTTCCAGATTAGAAGTGGGCCATTTGCTATGCTGCGATCATTGCGGGATGAACATTGATTCCTGACATGATTACATCAGCTGTGCTTGGTCCAACTTTTTATCCACAATGGCCTGTGCATCTTCATCCAGGGAGAGGTAAAATCTAGGCTTCGAAAGGAGCCGGATGAAAAGAATGTCATATTTTCAGTCCTCGATCTGCTTAGTGTTGCTCGGGTTTGATCTCAGCTTGGCCTTCGGGAAGGAGAGTGAAGAGGGTGAGGAACAGACTGAACAGAACAAGGAAGAGCAAGCCGAGAGGAACTTCGTGGTAACCGTGGAAGAAAGTCTTCCCTTGGTGGCCAAAGAGAGTGTTGTAGCCACAAAACTCCTGATGCTGCTCCAGGAGATCCCCGCCAGCGTCTCGGTGGTCACCCATTCGCTTTTCAAGAGCCAAGATGCTGTGATTCTGGGAGATGCGCTGCGTAACGTCAGTGGCATCAACGTCCAGACTGGATTTGGGGTGCATGATCTGTTTGTTGCTCGGGGATTCGATTCGCTCTCGAGTGGACTGGTTCTTATAGATGGTGCAGCCGAGCCAGAGGCAACTTTCTACAACCTGTACAATGTTGACCGGGTAGAGGTGCTGAAGGGCCCGGCGGCTTTTCTTTACGGTGGCAATCCACTTTCCGCTGCGGTCAACCTGGTCCGTAAGCAACCCCAGTTTCATCGATTTTTCCAAACCGCGGGCACCGTTGGATCCTTCGGAACTTTCCGCGGCCAATTTGATCTAAACCTGGCTGAGGACGATTCTCCGTTGGCATTTCGTCTAAATGTGATGGGCGAAGATTCCTCAGGTTATCGTGACGGCCGAGATCATTATCAAGTGGCTGTGAATCCAGCTCTGACTTGGAAAATGGGCAGCGATACTGCAATTAGTTTCAATCTCGAATACGTGAATAATCGATATATTCCGGACGCCGGACTGCCACTGGTTGGCGATCGAATCGCCCAAGTCCCTCGAAGACGTTCGTATGCTTCTCCCTTCGATCAGTCTGATCAGGATTTTTACCGAGCTCGCTTGGATTGGGTCACCCGACTGACTAATTCCGTCACTTTGCGAGACAAGTTCTACTACACGGATCTAAACTGGGCTTCAGCGGGGACACTTCTCAATGGCGTGTTTCCCACTCCTGCAGGTGACCTTCAGGTACAGCGCGTCCTCAGTCTGCTGGACGATCGGCAACGGCTTATGGGGAACCAGTTTGAAGTCCTGTTCACTCTGGACACCGGTCCCATTCGTCACGAACTACTAACGGGACTTGAAGCCAGCCGATTAGGCGACGATTTCCGACTCGATGTGGCGGCTCTTCCGGGGACCGATCTTTTCAACCCTCAGGAAACGGCAGAGATGCCACTTTTCAAGATTCCTGGTCAATCCCTGGCAGGTGACTCTCGTAGCCTGATCGTCGCCCCCTATTTCTTGGATCGACTGGCCATTGGCGAAAAGGTTAAACTTTTCGCCGGGGGCCGCTTCGACCTGGTCGACTTTGAGGATGAGATCACGTCTACTTACCGAAATGAAACCCAATTTAATCCGATGGTTGGTCTACTCGTCGCTCCCGACTCTACCCTGTCACTGTACACGAACGGGGGCACCGCTTTCTCCCCGCCCTCCACCCTGGTGATCGGTGATCGAAACCCGGAGGAGACAATCCAGGTTGAAGTCGGTGCCAAAAAAACATTTTTAGGGGGAAAGTTACAGGCAAGCTTGGCCATCTATCACTTGGAAAAAGAGAACATTGCAATCCCGGATAACAGCGGGGTCACTCGACAAATCGGGAATCAGCGAGCTCGGGGTTTCGAGTTTGAGTTGTTCGCCGAGCACACACCATTCTGGCATTCTTTTCTGGCCTATGCCTATAATCGGACCCAGTTGACCAATTTCACGGAACGGGCCGTCATCAACTTCAATCCGTTCACCCTAGGGACCGTCGACCGCTCGGGAAACCGTGCAGCCTTTACACCTGTAAACATCTTTAACTTCTGGACGAATAAAGAATTCTGGGGGGGAATCGGGGTCGGCGGTGGAACCCGCTACGTCAGTAAGCAGTTCATCGCCTCCGACAACGCATTCACAATCGATGGATATTTGTTGTTGGATGCGGTGATCTCGTATCGGATTAACAACTGGCGGCTCAGTCTTAATTTAAAAAATCTGACTAATCAAGATTACGAAACGCGAGGGTTTGGGGCCAATTCGGTAATACCCGGCAATTCCGTTGGAATATTCATGGTTGTTCAGTTTACCCGGTGAGGGAAGCGAAGCGCTTGACTTAAAACATGAAACTCTACTTGGGACGACATCTCTTGACTGTGTTGGTTGGTCTCGCTGCCACCGAGATCCAGGCCCGCGACTGGTCCCACTGGCGGGGACCGGAACAGACCGGTGCCAGTAAGGAACGAGCGGTTGTGACAAACTGGTCCCGGAAAGGTAAAAACTTGCTTTGGAGGTTCTCCGAAGGAGGTCGGAGCACGCCGATTGTGATGGGGGGGCGCCTTTTTGCAATTCTGCCGGTCGGGGAAGGAATGGCGCGAGGTGAACGTGTTGTAGCTCTGGATACGGTGACGGGGAAAAAGATCTGGGAGAAGCGATTCAATGTCTTCCACACCGACATCGTTGAAAATCGTGTGGGGTGGACCTCACTGATTGGAGACCCGGAGAACGGATACCTCTACGCCCATGCGACTGGAGGGGAGTTTTTTTGCTTCGATCAAGACGGCCAGCTGGTCTGGAAAATATCCATGAGTGAGGAGCTGGGGCGGATCAGTGGTTATGGGGGGAGGTTGCACTCTCCAATCCTGGATGAAGATCGAGTGATCGTGAGTTTCCTAAACTCGAGCTGGGGTAATCAGGCCCGGGCTCTGCATCGTTACGTCGCCTTCGATCAGCGAACAGGCCGGATGCAGTGGTGGGCTGCTCCCGGCGTTAAACCCCTGGATACCACTTACGCGACACCGGTGGTAGCGGTGATAGACGGGCTCAGGATGCTGATCGCGGCTAACGCCGATGGAAACGTCTACGGGATGCTGGCCCGAAATGGGAAGAAGGTGTGGAGTTTTCGTTTGAGTAAGCGGGGTCTGAATTCCTCGGTGGTGGTCGAGGAGAACTACGCCTATTTTTGCCACAGTGAAGAAAACTGGGACACCACGGAAATGGGGAGCATTGTTTGTATCGACGCCACCAAGAGAGGAGACATCACTAAGGAGGGTCTGGTCTGGCGTCTAGACGGCTACGCGGTCGGCTACGCCTCGCCTGCCATTTCCAATGGTCGGCTGTACGTGGTGGACAACAGCGCCAACCTTCACTGCATCGATGCCAAAGAGGGCCAGGTGTACTGGACCTATAGTCTTGGTCGGGTGGGCAGAGGATCCCCTGTGGTAACGGCCGATGGGGTGATTTACGTCAGCGAGCAAAACGGAGTCTTCCATATTCTACGAGACGGGGGAAACGAGTGCATTCCTCTGGATCGGGAAATATTCAGACAATCGAACGGTGCGGTTGAGGAGATTTTTGGGTCCCCGGCTGTCCTCGATGGGCGGGTCTACTTCATGACCCGCTACGGTATTTTCTGCTTGGGGAGATCAGATGCCGCTTCGGTTTCGATCAATCCATATTTCCCGACACCGCTGGAGACCGCGCGAGCCGAGCCGGGCTCGAAGGGCAGTTTGCAGGTGGTTCCGGCCGAGATCACCTTACAGCCCGGAGAAAAAATCCAATTTCGGGCGTTGTACTTCGACTCGGTGGCATCGCCGCCTTCGAGAGTAGATCCCCACTGGTCTCTGGAGGGCGTCAAAGGAACTCTTGAGACGGATGGCACGCTCACGGTAGCTGAGGTTCAAACTTTTTCAGCAGGGGTGGTCATGGCCGAGTATGCTGAAGGCCGAAAGGCTGCTGCCAGGGTCCGAGTGAGTCCTGGATTGCCCATCAGTGAGGACTTTGAGTCGATGTCGGTTGGGAGTGTTCCGCCAGGATGGGTGGCGGTTGCAGGCAAGAGCCAGATCGTTGAGCTGGAAGGTGGGCGGGTCCTGAAGAAGCTGGCCTCGATGGAACGCCCTTCTCCGCCCTTCATGCGACTACGCGCCTACGCGACGCCGCCCTTAAAGGGCGGCTATGTGGTGCAAGCAGACCTACAAGGCGGGTTGGCACGGGGCCGTTTCCAGCCCGACATGGGTTTGATTAACAGCCGTTATCGGCTAGTGATGATGGGAATGAGACAGAGGCTCAGGGTCGAGACCTGGTCAGCTGTGCCGCGACTTCGTGAAGATATTCCATTCAAATGGGATGCCGACAAGTGGTATCGGGTAAAGTTCAGCGTGAGGCTCAAAGGCGAGAGGGCACAAATTCGGGCCAAGGTGTGGCCACGAGATAAGGAAGAACCCGCTGCTTGGCACCTAGAGGTGCTAGACTTCTATCCCCACCGTGAAGGAAGTGCGGGAATCTACGGCTATTCTACGGGTACTACTTCGAAGAGTGACGGACCTGAAATCTTTTATGATCACTTTAGGGTGAAGCAGAATGACTAGGTGGGGACAGAAATGGAGGGGGAGATGGGGGCTAGCTTTCCTATTGTGGATCGCTATGGGAGCTCTTTCGGCGGAAAAATTGAAGCTCGGAGATTGGCCGATGTGGGGAGGCTCGACGGATCGAAACATGGTTTCGGATGAGGTGGATCTTCCCTATGAATGGAATATCGTGTCTAAGAAGAACATCCGGTGGAGAGCACCGCTGGGATCGCAGACCTATGGGAATCCCATAGTGGCCAAAGGAAAAGTTCTGGTCGGCACCAATAATGGTGGGCATCATCGGGAAGGAATTGAAGGGGATAAAGGGGTCGTGCTGTGCTTCGAAGAGGGGACCGGAAAACTGTTGTGGCAGGCTACACACGACAAGTTGCCCACCGGGCGGGTCAACGACTGGCCGGAACAGGGGATTTGCTCCTCCCCGTATGTCGACGAGGATCGACTGTATTACGTGAGTAATCGGTGTGAACTAGTTTGTGCCGATCTCAACGGGTTTCTGGACGGGGAAAACGACGGACCATTTCAGGAAGAGAAATATAGAGGCAACCAGGATGCCGATTTTGTCTGGGTCCTCGACATGATCGAGGAATTAGGAGTCTTTCCCCACAACCTGGCCACCTCATCGCCGGTAGGGTCCGGCAATCTTGTCTTTGTCCTCACCTCCAACGGAGTCGATGAGGGCCATCTAGATCTACCTTTGCCGGAAGCCCCGGCCTTTATCGCTGTCAACAAGAAAACAGGAGAGGTTGTCTGGGAGCGCAACGATCCAGCCGAAAAGACACTTCATGGTCAATGGTCGTCTCCAAGCTACGGAATGGTGAAGGGTAAACCCCAGGTCATTTTCGGAGGAGGGGATGGGTGGTGCTACAGCTTGGAGCCTCTGACCGGAAAACTGATTTGGAAGTTCGACCTGAACCCCAAGGACTCCGAATGGGAACTGGGTGGGCGCGGTACCCGAAACAACATTATTGCCACCCCTGTTCTCCATGAAAACAAGGTGTTTTTGTCCGTTGGGCAAGACCCCGAACATGGGGAGGGGATTGGACATCTGTACGCGATGGATGCCACAAAAGAGGGAGATATCACTGAGACAGGGAACGTCTGGCACGTCGGTGGAGAGGATTTCCGCCGTTCGATGTCCACTGTGGCCATCAGAGACGGGCTGCTCTATGCGGCCGACCTGAGTGGCTTCCTCTATTGCCTGGACGTCAATAGTGGTAAGCGGCTTTGGCGCTATGACACACTGGCGGCAGTGTGGGGATCGCCATTTGTGGTGGACGGTAAGGTCTACCTCGGGGATGAAGACGGGGAAGTAGTGGTACTCAAACACGGTAAAAAACTAGAGGTTCTGGCGATCAACGACATGGGGAACTCCATCTATACGACCCCGACCACTGCCAATGGTACCCTCTATATCTCCAACCGAAACACCTTGTTTGCCATAGAACAAAAAGAATAATAGGATCGTTCCCCTCCTCGGGTCGAATACAGTACGGAGTGTCTCCAAATGGAACTCTCCATGCCTTGTATGGGAAATACAGTGACCACAACAAAGCCTTCTTCACAGATAGATAGAGCCTTTTGGTTATCGCTTTTTTTGGGAGGACACACCGGTCCTTTCCCTACAGTCTGGCATGGGACAATTTTTGCTCCAGGGTTCAATCGAGTGAGGTTAGGAGTCGACCGGCGTGTGGGCCTCCCGATCAATAAATCCAATGGGGAATGTTCGAGACGGAACATGTTAGAGCTGCCTGAAAAGAACGTGACTGAATTGATGAACCATTGAACAGTTGGGTTAATTGGGAGATTCGGACCTCATTTGACAGGAGTGTCGTACAAATCTGCGAGTGCAGCGACGGCGAGGTTTGGCCATAGTGGATATCCTGGAATTCAGATTGGCTCAACGGGTGGTGTTCGGCAAACAAGCTCTGGACGAAGTGGGTCGCCTCTCCAAAGAATTGGGGGGTCGTCGCCTGTTGCTCGTCACCGACCCACGCATCGTTCAAGCGGGACATGTGGAGAGAGCCTTATGTTCTTTTCGAAAGCAAAACCTCACAACGTTTCTCTTTGACGCTGTCGAAGAGAATCCGACCAGCCATCAGGTTGAAGACGGTTGCGAGTTTGCCCAAAACCATGCTCCCGTTGATTTGATTATCGCATTGGGAGGTGGCAGTCCAATGGACTGCGCTAAGGGTATCAACCTACTCTTGACCAACGGAGGAAGGATGCGAGATTATCAGGAAGGCAAAAAAGCCAGTCATCACCTACTTCCTTCTATCGGAATACCGACCACGGCGGGTACCGGGAGTGAAGCCCAGTCCTTTGCTCTGATCATTGACGAGAAGACCCATCGGAAGGTGGCTTACGGCGATCCGAAGCTACTCTTTAGAAGGGTTATCCTGGACCCGGCTCTCACGGAGACCGTTCCTCGGAAGGTAGCAGCCATGACCGGGATGGATGCCATTGCTCATGCCCTTGAGAGCTATGTCAGCACGCGTCGTAACCCGATCTCCCAGATGTTCGCGCGGGAGGCGTGGCAGCTGTTGGAGAACAATTTTTCGGCAGCCGTCAACGAGCCCCATGATCTGCAAGCCCGCACGTCAATGCTGTGGGGCGCATATTTTGCCGGAACGGCCATCGAAAACTCGATGCTTGGAGCGGCTCATGCTTGTGCAAACCCTCTCACCACGCGATTCGGGCTTACCCATGGCACGGCAGTGGCTTTGATGCTACCGCACGTGATTAAGTTTAATGGTCCCGTAGTGGAAAGCCACTATGCGGATCTGTTGCCAGCGGACGGTTCAAGAGGGGGAAGTACGAATCGACTGGGTCAACGGGTAGAACAATTACGGCGACTGGGAGATTTGCCCGAGCGGCTCAGAGATTGTCAAGTTGAGGCAATCACCCTACCTGAACTTGCCCAAGAGGCTCGTTTTCAATGGACCGCTAAATTCAATCCCAAGCCGCTGACTGAGAGGGATTTTCTAGGGCTCTATCGCCAGGCTTATTGAGTTCAGGATTGCCAATGCGAAACTCGAATAAGATCGCTCTGTGCTTGATCCTAGGGGTATTGTCGGCTGGATTCAGTTCAGCAGAGTCGTGGGAACTCTTCCGAGGTACTCAGCAACTGACTGGAGTGACCGAAAACCACCTGTCGGAATACCTGCAGTTAAACTGGGTATTTGAGGCGAGCGATGGGATCGAATCCACGGCGGCAATTTCCTCCGGAACGGCCTATGTAGGTTCATTAGATGGGTATTTTTATGCCTTGGATCTCGAATCCGGCCAGTTGAAGTGGAAGTATGAAGCTGGCGAGGAGATTAGATCTTCTCCGCTGATCCTGAATGAGGTTCTCTATTTTGGGGATGAATCTGGTGTCTTTCATGCGCTCGATGCTCGCACGGGCCGGCAAAAGTGGAGTTTCAAAACTGGCGCCGGAATCACCTCCTCCCCCAACTTCTCTGACGGGCGGGTGCTCTTCGGCTCCTATGATCAGTACCTTTACTGTCTTGCCGCTGAGGATGGTTCCCTGGCCTGGAAATTTGAGTCATTTGGATATATTCACGCGAGTCCAGCCGTGGTGAACCAAGCGGTCGCCATCGCTGGCTGCGACGGATACCTGCGTCTCGTCCGCATTCGGGACGGTGTGCAGACGGTGAAAGTGGAACTAGGAGCTTATGTGGCAGCGAGTCCGGCTATTTCGGGAAACCGAGCCTATTTCGGTACCTTCGAGAACCAGGTGGTTTGTATCGACCTGGACGAGGCACAAATACTCTGGAGCTATCACCATCCGGAGAGAGCGTTCGCTTTCTACTCCTCGGCAGCCATCAGCGATGATCTGGTGGTGGTGGGAGGTCGAGATAAAATGGTCCATGCCCTCGATCGTGAAACAGGTGTTGCGGTATGGACCTTGGCCACAGAGGCCAGGGTGGACTCCTCACCCGTGGTCGTGGGGGGGCGAGTGGTGGTCGGGTCCAAGAGTGGGGTCATTTATGTACTAAAGTTGAGTTCAGGTGAAGTTCTGTGGCAATTTGATACCACCTCGCCGATTAGTGCTTCTCCCAGCATCGCCGATGGTAAATTGGTAATCGGAACCGAGGAGGGCCGACTTTACTGTTTTGGAGGCAAGTAAGTGCACAAAGAGACAGGCGCCGTTGAGACGGATGATTCGGGCAATGTAGTAAGAAGGATGTGGGAAGATGCCGGCTAGGGGTCGTTATGATCGAATATTGTATCTGGTGATTTTTATCGTATATCTCTTGCATAATGATCTCTGGTTTTGGAGCGATTCCCGGTTAGTGGGAGGAATACCGATTGGTCTTCTTTACCAGATCGCGTTCTGCGGTCTTACCTCCCTTGTGATGGTGTTGCTGGTAAAATTTTCCTGGCCACAGAATCTCGAGGTTAACCAGGAAGAAGAGAAAATCGACTCATGACCATTCTCTTCATCGTGATTTATCTGCTACTGGTCCTTCTGATTGGGGGGGGCAGCCATCGACTCTTTCGGGGCACGGGTGAGGATTATTTTGTCGCTACCCGGACCATCGGCCCTTTTATCCTTCTCATGTCGCTCTTTGGAACTAATATGACCTCCTTTGCCCTGCTGGGAGCCTCAGGAGAAGCCTACCATGAGGGGATTGGAGTTTTTGGCCTCATGGCTTCAGCTTCGGCTCTGGTCATACCCTGCGTTTTCTTCTTCCTTGGACCTCGTTTGTGGTCACTGGGAAAACGTTACGGATATCTTACCCAGGTTCAGTATTTCCGGGAGCGCTGGGATTCGGATGGGCTAGGACTGATTCTTTTTCTGGTTCTCATCGGTCTGGTCATCCCGTATCTATTGATTGGCGTGATGGCGGGAGGCATTACGTTGAGAGAAATAACCGAGGGCCAGATCCCGGAATGGGTAGGGGGACTGGTAGTTTGCGTTGTAGTTTTGACCTATGTCACCTACGGGGGGTTGAGGGGAACTGCTTGGGCTAATACCTTTCAGACCTTGGTATTCATGATTCTTGGTGGTGTGACCTTTTTTTTCATTCTGACCCGGCTGGGCGGCCTGTCGACGGCCATGGAACGGGTGGCAGAAGTCCATCCACACTTGCTGATTCGAGGCGATAGAATCACACCGTTGAAATGGTTGACTTATACCTGTATCCCTCTTTCTGTAGGAATGTTTCCTCACATGTTCATGCATTGGCTCTCCGCCCGACGAGCGGCAACCTTTCGTTATCCATTGATGTTTTATCCGCTGTGTATCGCCCTTGTTTGGGTTCCGAGCGTGATCCTGGGTATTCTCGGTAGTGTCGATTTCCCTGATCTCCAAGGGGCCCAGGCCAACTCCATTTTGGTGAAGATGATACGGCTTCACACCCCTGAATTCTTGGCCGGACTTCTGGCGGCTGGTGTTCTGGCTGCAGTCATGTCCTCGCTCGATTCACAGGTTCTATCCATTGGAACCATGTTCACTCAGGACATCGTGCGGCACTACCGTTTTCATGATCGAATGAGCGAAAAACATCAGGTTCTCATCGGAAGACTGTTTGTAGTTTCCGTCCTGGTCTTTACCTATCTGCTTTCGCTTGTCTCCGATCGAAGTATTTTCAAGCTGGGAATCTGGTCCTTTACCGGGTTTGCGGCGTTGTTTCCTGTGGTGGCTGCGGCGCTGTTTTGGAAGCGAAGTACAAAGTATGGAGCGTTGGCCTCGACGCTCAGTGTGGTCGCCCTGTGGATCTACTTCTTCTGCCGTGGCCGACAGTCTCCCGATCATACCCTTGGGGACACCGGAGTTATGCCGGTGGCTGTTCTTCTCCTGGTATCGACCCTCTCGATGCTTGTTGTCTCGTTGCTGACGCGTGCTCCCGACCAACCTGTGATCGAGAAGTTTTTCCCCAAACAAAACTCGAAGCAGGATTAATGCACCAGAATCGGACCCTGCCATGAGAGTCGCTTACATTACGGCTGGTGCTGCGGACATGTACTGCGGCAGTTGTATCCACGACAACACGCTAGCTGCGGCCCTGCAGGAGAAGGGTCACCAGGTGGTTCTAGTACCGACTTATACGCCTCTCCGTACGGATGAACCCAACGTGAGTGTGAAGCATCTTTTCTACGGAGGAATCAACGTCTATCTACAGCAGAAACTGCCACTGTTTCGACACACTCCGTGGAGCTTTGACCAGCTGTTAGATCGACCCAGCTTGCTCAACTGGATCTCGCGGTACGCTCGGGCGACCAGCGCCAAGGATCTAGGCTCACTGACCGTGTCGGTCTTGGAGGGCGAGGAAGGTCCTCTAAAAAAAGAACTAAGCAAACTCGTTCACTGGCTGAAAGAGTCGGTAAAACCGGAGCTGGTGCATCTTACAAACTCCATGTTTCTAGGCCTGGCCCGGCGACTCAGAGCGGAACTAAAAGTACCTATCCTATGCTCTCTGCAGGGAGAAGATATCTTTTTAAAGAGTCTGGTTGAGCCCTATCAATCGCGGGCTATGATGATGCTACGTGGCCGTGTTCCAGACGCAGATGGATTCATCTCTACGAGTCATGACTACGCCGACTTCATGTCGAAATTCCTCGATATTTCCAGGGAGAAGATCAACGTAGTGAAGCTCGGCTTGAATCTGAGGGATCACGGCACTCTTCCGCAAAAAGACGGTGGGGTTCCCTTTGTGGTTGGGTACCTAGCCCGTATCTGCCCGGAAAAGGGACTTCACCTGCTGGTGGAAGCTTTCTCCGACCTGGTCCGAAGGCTGGGACCAACTCAGCTCAAACTGAACGTAGCCGGGTATCTGGGCCCACAGGACAAGGATTATTTCAGGTGCATTTTAAAGAAGATTTCAGCTTGGGGTCTAGAGGAGCAATTCGAATATTGGGGTGAGGTAGATCTACGGCAAAAAATCCGCTTTCTGAATACTCTTCATATCCTTTCGGTACCCACCACCTACAGGGAACCAAAGGGGTTATACATCCTGGAGGCCTTAGCCAATGGGGTGCCCGTCGTGCAGCCAAGACTGGGTGCTTTCCCTGAGTTGATCGAGGCGACGGGCGGTGGAATCCTAGTGAACTCGGCATCGGCCAGTGTCTTGGCCGACGGAATACAAACCCTGTTCCAAAATCCCCAGCGGCGGGAAGAGCTGGGTCAAAAGGGGAAAATCGCGGTACACAGGGCATTTAGCGATCAGACCATGGCGGAGGCTACTCTGGCAGTATATCGTCGGTATACATCCCCAGACGGAGAAAAACCTAAAGCAAGTTTAGACTCATCGGAAGGGTGATCTGGTTTAACAGAATTATTGTCTCAACCGGCGAGTGGGACGTCGAAAGGTCGTCGAGGAGAACTCATTGAGCCATGGCAGGTCCCTTGCTAAAAGTATCTCAGCTGTACAAGCACTTCGGAAACGCCTATCAGCGCCTCGACGTGCTCCAGGATATCTCCTTTGAAATGAGTGCAGGAGAGTCTCTCGCTATCACCGGCCCGTCCGGTTCTGGAAAGAGCACTCTCCTGCACTGCCTGGGTACCCTGGCTCCGCCGTCGTCGGGAAGTATTCACATCAATGGAAAAAACCCCTTTGCCTTGCCCGAACCTAAACTGGCCCGATTTCGCAACCAGGTGATTGGATTCGTTTTTCAAGACCACTATTTGTTGCCCCAGTATTCCGTCTTAGAGAATGTGCTGATGCCGGTCCTTGCCTTTCGGGAGGAGCGAGAGACAGATCCGCAGAGTAGGGCTAAGGAGCTGCTCAAAAGGGTGGGGCTGGATGATCGTCTCGCCCATCGTCCTGCAGAGCTCTCGGGAGGGGAGCGCCAGCGGGTGGCCGTAGCTCGTGCCCTCATCAATCGGCCCAGCTTGTTACTCTGTGATGAGCCGACTGGAAACCTGGACCATTCCACCGCACACTTGGTGACCTCCCTCTTGTTTGAGCTCCACAGCAGCGAAAAAAAAGGTTTGATTATTGTGACTCACAACCTTGAGCTGGCCAGCCATTGCCGGGAGCATTTTGAATTGAGGGAAGGTAGTTGTTTCGAAGTCTGACCTATTTTTGGCGGCTGAATTTGGCTATGGCCCTGGGAGCGGCGGCTACCACTGCCGTACTGACGGGAGCTCTGCTGGTGGGTGACTCCCTGAGAGGGAGTCTTCGGGAGCTCACACTCGATCGTCTGGGAAAAATCGACTATTCCTTGGTTGGGCCCGGATTCTTCAGAGAAGATCTGGCTTCCGATCTAGTTAAGAGCACTCCTTTCGGCACTTGCTCTCCGGCTATCCTGTTGAGTTCAAGTACCTTCCACACGGAAACTCGGGCTCGAGCCTCGAGAGTCAATGTCCATGGTATCGACGAGCGGTTCTTGAAAGTGTTTAATCCCGACTTGGGCCAGTCACCGCTCCAGTTGGTGGGGGACAAAACCAGGCGTTTTTTCCCACCCTTGGTGATCAATACATCCCTTCAAAGGGAGTTGAAGGCAAGGGTGGGGGACGAGATCTTGATTTCCCTGGAAAAGCAGAGTGATATACATCGGGAATTCTTATGGGGCCGTCGCGACTCTTCGGACATCCTGAAGTCCGTGCGGCTCACTTTGACCCAGGTGATACCCGACCAGGGATTGGGAAGATTTAGCCTTCTCCCTCATCAACACCTTCCCCTCAATGCCTATCTTTCTCTGCGAGTCCTGCAGAAAGCTCTTGGACAAGAGGGTCGGGTAAATGCACTGCTCGTAGCGCAGAGAGCTTCTGGAACGGATATGAGTCTGGGGCAGTGGCAGCAAGGTCTTCGTGAGATTTTGCGACTTGAGGACCTGGGCCTTAAGCTGCGCAAAAGCGAGGATTATTTTTCCTTGGAAAGCCAGGAACTGATTCTTCCACCTATGATCGAGGAAGCTGCCACTGCGGTAGCCAGCCAGTTAGGGGCTCCGTTTCTGCCAATCTTAACCTACCTAGCCACCAGCCTGGCCGGACCTCAAAGAACGATCCCCTATTCAACAATTACAGCACTGAATTTAGACCCATCCGGCCCATTCACTTCGCTTGAATTAACCAGTGGAGTAGCCGCATCTTCTCTGGGAGAAAAGGAGATTCTGCTGAACGAATGGGCAGCCAGTGACCTGATGGTTCAAAGCAATGAGCCCATCGACGTCAGCTACTATGTAGTTGGACCTGGACACCAGCTTCTCACCCGTCGCAGCCGATTCCAACTGAAGGGTGTTGTGGCCTTGAAGGGGCTTGGCGCGGATCGAGCTTTGACACCCGCAATTCCTGGTGTTCAGGAAATCAAGGACATGTCGAAATGGGATCCTCCTTTTCCGATCGACCTAGAACGGATTCGGCCGCGGGACGAAGCTTACTGGGACGAATTTGAAGCGACCCCTAAGGCTTTCGTGTCCCAGGAGGTAGGCCAGCGCCTCTGGGGTAATCGCTTTGGACGCCAAACCTCCATTCGATTCGCTGCAGTCAAGGGGAGGAGTCTACAAGATACCTTGGAGCGTTTCCGTGAGCATCTGCTGAAGCGAATTGACCCGGCCCAGCTAGGGTGGAGATTCCAAGGAGTAAGGGAAGAGGGTTTAGCGGCGTCCGTTGGAACCACCGATTTCGGTGTGCTTTTCACCGCCTTCAGTTTCTTTTTGATTATTTCTACTGTTCTTCTGGTGGGCTTACTCTTTCGATTGGGCATCGAAGGGCGGCAGAGGGAGGTCGGTATTTTGCTGGCAACTGGCTACCCTTGGAGGGCCGTGCGCCAGCGTTTTCTGATCGAGGGTATTATAGTAGCGGGCGGCGGCTCCGTGCTGGGTCTGGTGGCAGCCGCTGCTTATGGCTGGCTGCTCGTCGTCGGTCTTCGAACCTGGTGGTCGGCTGCCGTCGGAACGCCATTTCTTTCCCTATATATTGGTGGATCTAGTCTCTTGGCCGGCTATGTGATCTCTGTGGCCGCCATTCTTTTTACCATTTGGTGGACACTCCGAACATTGTCCAGGCTGCCGACTCTATGCGTCCTCACTGGGCTGAGTGGTTACTTGGAAGAGAAGGTGGATGGAAGACGTAAGACTCGCTTCAGGCTTCTCGTCTTCGGCACTCTGGGTCTAGCTTCTCTTTTGACTTCGATCGCTATCCTCACAGAGGCAACCTCGTCCGTGGGATTGTTTTTCGGGATTGGAATCTGCTGGTTGGTTTGCGGTTTGATTTTGTTTTCACTCTGGCTGAGAACTTCCCATGGTTCTCTGCTGCAATCTAAGGGGGTGAGGCTGTACACGCGGATGGCAACCAGGAACAGTGCTCGCAATCCGGGCCGTAGCTTATTGAGCACTGCTCTGGTTGCCAGCGCCTCTTTTGTCATCGTTGCCATCGGAGCCAACCGTCCTGGCTCTGACATTGAGGCAGTTGGAAAGGGATCAGGCACAGGAGGATTTTCCTTGGTGGCACAGTCGGATATCCCTGTGCACACCGACCTGAATCGCCCTGAGGGACGTTTCGAGCTAGGCTTTTCCCAGGCTGAGGCTGATCCGCTGGCCGAAGCCCAAGTCTTCGCCCTCCGGTTGCTACCGGGCGAGGATGTTAGCTGTCTCAATCTATATCAACCTCAAAAGCCTCGCCTTCTGGGTGTATCCTCGAAGATGATTCGTCGAGGGGGCTTCGAATTTCAGCAAGTTTCTAGCAAGAGGGACAATCCATGGACTTTGCTTCAGCAAAGACTGGAACCAGGGGTGGTTCCAGCCATTGGCGATGCGAATTCGGTTCAATGGGTTCTGCACCTGGGCCTGGGTCAGGACTTGGTTTTTCAGGATGAGAAAGGCGAAGCAATCAAGCTGAGATTAGTGGGATTGCTGAAGAACAGCATATTTCAGAGTGAACTTCTCATCTCAGAGGAGAACTTTCTGAAGCACTTCCCCAAGCGGAGCGGGTACGCTTACTTCCTCATCGAATCGCCGCCACAAAGTACTCAAAAAATTGCCCAGGATTTGGAGAGCCAATTGAGCCATTATGGATTGGATGTGATCTCCACGACCGAAAAACTGGCCGGATATCGGGCAGTCGAGGAGACCTACCTTTCCACCTTCCAGACGTTAGGGGGTCTTGGCCTCTTGTTGGGAACGGTGGGCTTGGGGATCGTTCTGGTAAGGAATGTTCTGGAACGCAGAGGTGAATTGGCCGTTCTGCGGGCGTTCGGTTTTCGTCGGGCTAGCCTGGCCTGGGTGGTCTTGGCAGAAAATGCATTGAACCTTGTTTTCGGTTTAACGGTCGGAGCGGTTTCGGCCCTGATCGCGGTAACGCCTCATTTGATTGGCAGCAACGCTCTGGTCCCTTGGATTTCTCTTTCTCTCACCCTTCTCGGAGTGCTGACGGTGGGCTTGGCGGCGGGGGCGGCAGCCGTCTTTAAAACCCTGCGTATTCCCCTACTCCCCACCCTCAAAGAGGAATGAAGACGCCAATTCATGTTCCTGCTTTGGTTCTCGTTTTTTCCCAATTTAAGTGGAATGGGGCTAACGAATCGACTCCTATCAACCGATATGGGCATTGAGGTCGTTTCAACTCTCTCTCCCCTCAAGGAACCTCCAGATCGGAGCCTGGAACGACCTTCTCCTTTTCCTTTAATTTCCGGCTCATCCAGGCCGGTGCATACCCCGCTTGTGCTTCTCCCCTAATGATGACGATAGGGGTGGTAAGGACCCCTCCGCTGAGAGGTACCAAGATTTCCGCTGGATTGAGAACTTGAGAAACATCAATCTCTTCAAATGGAACACTTTTTTTCGAAAGAAACTCTTTCGCCCACTTGCAAGCAGGTCACCCCGGACTGGTGTAGACTTGAACATCGGTCTTCATTCAATAGCTCCGTTTACTGCAAAGGCTTGTCCAAAAAGTCTTCAACTTTTTTTCTGGAGGTGAGCAAATAAGCCCCACACTGCTGGCCCTTACGGGTGAATCGATGGAACTCCTCCACCAGGTAACCGGAAGCCAGAGTCTGAGTGAAAGCCCAGCGGGTTGTTTCCCGCCATTCCTGTGTCAAGGCGGACGATTTTTTCTGAACTGAGGCAATGTCGGTTGGAATCTCAATGGTGATGGGCCCTTGATTCAAATCCTCGATCAAGGTACACCTCTCGGGTGAGCCATCCGAGCCCAGGCCAACCAGGGGCACTGCACTCTTAAATGCCGAGAAAATAGCACTCTTCTCGACTTTTGTCTCTAATCGTCGCCGGACACGCTTACTGGGCAGTGGCCAGCTTACCCAGAGGCGATCAGTCCCGCCGATATTGCGATGCAGAAAGCTCGAAGTTTCTTCTCCGTAGAAATTGATTTCATACCGTCCGGCTAGTGCTCCCAGTTTACCCAAATTGAAGTAGGCATTTAGACTCTGCAGTGGATCAAAGGTCCAGGTGATCAGCTTTATGCCGCGCGCCAAGGCTCGATCGCGTTGTGCTAGCTTGAGTCTGTAGCCCAGATCAAGGCCCCGATAGACTTGCTTCACGGCGAGTTTCTGTGAGTGAAGCACCCAATGTTCACCGTCCCTACCCATAAAACCATAGACGAATCCGACCAGTGTATCGTTGTCAAAAGCTCCAATGAGAACGCCGCCTACCGCTTTTACGCCGACCAGCTGCGTCAGCGGGATGATCTCACGCTCCTCCATTTCCCACACTTCTTTCTGGAGCCTCTCAACAGCTCGGATCTCCGCGACAGTCTCTAGGTCACGGATTGAAATTGCAGATCGAACGGTTTGCGTGGTTAGCATCCAACAACCCCTATTTTATTATTACAGTTTAGGCATCGTACAGTTAAGTGGGTAATTCATCTTTCCGTATCGTTGAGTAGAAATGGACAGCAGATTAGAAAAGAACTATCATTGAAAAAAGCAGCTCCCTGACAAGAGGCACGCGTCTGATAAGGAGCCTTCTATGTGCAGAAAAGTTGTGGTCGTCCTAGTGTTGTCTTCCCTGCTACTGATTTCGGTAAAGGCCCAACAACAGCGCGGACCGGATACTAGGGGAGGAGGCGGGGGGCAATCGAGTATGAACAGGGGGCGGCCCGGCAGCGTGTTTGACCGGATGCCCAGTGGCTTTGGGAGAATTCCGTATCTTTCCGGTAAGGTGATGCTCCAGGAGGGCTATCCACCCCCCGAGCCGGTGACGGTGGAATTGGTGTGTAACGGGGCGGTTCGTCGCCAGGTCTATACCCGTAGCAAAGGTAAGTTCTCTCTTCGTCTGGATAACCAGGGGCGTGATGTCGCAGACGCCAGCGCCGGAGGCATGGGCAGCTACGGGCCTGGAGGGGATGACGAAACTACTACTGCCCTGGCCACAGTATTTGGGGAAGGTACCGCTAATCTGAGCGGCTGTGTGCTCCGTGCCGAGCTGCCTGGCTTCAAATCGAACCAAATCTCGCTGAGCAATCGGTCCAGTTCCGACGGATTTAATGTGGGAACTATCGTCTTGTACCGTGCGGCCGACATTCCAGGTACCGCCATCAGTATGAGGACACTGCAAGCGCCCAAGAAGGCTCGGAAGGCTTACGAGAAAGCGAAAAAGGGCTTGGCTAAGGAAAAGGTCAACCATCCCAAAGTAGTCAAGGAGCTGAAGAAGGCAGTAGAAAAATACCCTGAATTTTCAGCTGCGTGGTACTTGTTGGGACAGACCTTGCTGCACCTCAAGGATCGAAGTGGCGCCCGTGAAGCCTTCCAACGAGCCACGGCTTCAGAATCCACTTACATTCCACCCCTGTTTCAATTGACCGTGCTGGAAGCGCAGGAAGCCCATTGGGAAGAGGTAGCTCAATTGAGCAGGCAGCTTTGTGAACTGGACCCCAATCTAACGGCGGGTCACTACTACTCTGGTGCCGCTGATTTTTACCTGGGAAATATGGAGTCGGCAGAGGGATCACTTCGGAAGGTGGAGAGCAGCGATCAAGTAAAGGTCTGGCCCTTCACCCACTATATGTTGGGAATGATCCTGGCCAGAAAGGGAGACTACCCCTCTGCTGCTGGAGAATTTCGTCGTTTCGTCGGCTTTGGACTCACTATGTCCCTTACGGATAAAGTGAAAACACTGCTGGGCGAGTGGGAGGAAGAAGGTCTCATCGAGCAAACAAATCCTCCAGATGCTCCCGAGGGTTGATCTTGGAAGGACCCTCGGAACTCTGCTAAGTGCCAGTTTCATAGATGCGGTAGCCCCTAGTGTAGGTTGAATAGGGGTAGAAGTTCCTCCCCCGAACAATAGAGAGCAAACCCGATCCCAAAGGGAAAAATATGAGGCAATGTTTTCTTTTTTCCTTTTCTCTGGCTTGGTGTGCTCTGGGCCTTGCGCAGAACATTGGAGACCATCGGACTGCGGGTTTTACCAAATTCTAGAAGTTATCAGAATGCCAACCTGGAGACGCTCAAGCCCCCCCTTCAACGAGTAGAGACGATCGACCTGGCGGGAGTGACTGAGGCTGACTCACTTCTCGCCTTCGGAGACTATCTGCTACTAGGTGAAGGAGGTCCGGTCATCCGATACCATCTCTTCAACCGCGATTCGGGACTAATTGAATGGACCGAAGAGATGTCTGGAAAAGGCACACCTCTGGACTATCAACCCGCCTACGCAAACGACGTCGTGCTACTGGGCGGGGCAGCCGCCACCACAGTGAGGGCGGTGCGAGTTTCAACGGGTGAGGCCCTTTGGGAGGGTACCGGTGCTGGCACAACCACTGGCCGTTTCCCGATTCTCACCGACCATCTCGCGCTCTACCATGACCAGAGCCAGTTGGTCGCGACCAACGCCACCAGCGGGGCAGTATTTTGGAAATTTTCCACGACCACGGCCACAGCCCCAGTGAGCCTCTTTGGAAATCAGGCTTATCTACTGGATGAGGCAGGGGTGCTGCGAGCCTTGGATCTCCGGACGGGGGAACAGCTTTGGAGCAGGCCCAACGTGGGAAGCGACGCATCCAACTTTATTGCCACTGAAAAATACGTCTTTTACAGTAATCAGGATCTGGGAACGTTTGGCGCCTTGAGCGCTGAGGACGGATCGCTAGACTGGGAGCGAGCGGCCTCCACTTTTGCCAAGTCCCCCGCCATTGCTTTGGCCTACGATCGCCTCTACGCTTTCATTAGCGATGATGACTATGGGAAGGCTAGGGTGCAGGCCTATAATCCGGATACGGGTGAACCATTGTGGGATGCCGTGGAGCCCACAGCGGGGCTCAATTATGGCCGTATCGGGAACAATGTCATCTACTATTACCACACCTCAACCAGCCGGATTCGAGCCCTCGACGCCATAACTGGCACTACCCTCTGGAGTATCCGCAAACCGGGGGTGAAAAGTCTCTCACTGGCTGATGATTCGCTCATTGTTCTTTTGGCTACGCAAGCCGAAATCTACCGGCTGTCTAATGAGATCTTTTTTGCCCATATCGCCAGCGGAGAAGTACAGATTGGGGGCGCTAGTTTTACTCAGTATACTCTCCTGACCCTCGCTAATCTGACTCGGGAGCTCGCGGTGGGAACCATGAATTTCTTCGGTGACGACGGTGCTCCGCTGCCGTTTTTTGTCGAAGGACTGGTCGGCGCAACCTCGACCATTAGGTTCGAAATTGCACCTGAGGGATCGGTCAAATTTCAGACCTTACAGACCTGGGGAGAGCCCGAATCACCTATCAAAGGATGGGCACGAGTCATGTGTGATCGTCCCCTGCGAGGAAGCTCGATTTTCCAGCTGGTAGGAAGTGATAACTTGATTCTTTTTGAAGCAGGTGTGAGCGATTCCCCAGCGACAGGTCAGGCGAATGTGTTTGTCCAGAGAGAAGGTACCATCAGCACAGGGATAGCTTTGGCGAACCCCCTGGAGGAGGAGGCCATCGTCATCTTCCGCTTGCTTGATTCTACCGGCACCGAAGTGGGTTCCCAGGCCAGATTGATTACTTCGGAAGCGCAGCTGGCCCAGTTCATCGAGGAACTGTTTCCAGCCTCGGCTGTGGACAGCTTCGAGGGCACGCTGGTGGTTTCGTCGGATATTCCCATAGTGATCACCGCGCTTAGGACGCAGTCTGGATTTCAAATGTCCAGCTATCCCGTGGGCCAAGTGGTCAGGTAGACCGTGTTTTGAGCCAAGGATTTTTCCAGGTGCAGGTGGTTTTCCCTTGAGTAACCAGTCGTGGGAGCCAAGCGGATCAGACCAGTGTATCCGCCAGCCTCAAATTCTCCCAAATCTCCTTAATCCGCTATATCCGGGCGCAACATATCAGCGATCCACCAAATCACGCCAGACAGGCCAAACGATCGCTTTTTTGTACACCCTCTTTGGCCGCTTTATAAGCAGCTAGTACCAGCAGGTACTGGTGTCTCGTAGACCACGAGGGACGGCCACTTTTTCAATTTGGAGCCTAAGTCCTTGCCACCGTATGAGAGTTTTCTGTCCCAGGTGACCAGGTAGTGGGCACAACTTGAGCAAAGGGCATAATGGATCGTTATGCTTGCTGGAACGGTTCCATTCATCAGTGGTTCTTACCAGCAGAATTGTTCAAAAACACCCACAAACCAAATCGGAAACTTGGTGAATTGGTTTATACTCTGGAAGGTCGAGCTTCTTTTCTGGTGCCATGAGATACCTTCTGGCCGTAGCTGAACGGCGATCAGCGTTTGAGTTTGTGCCCTATTCAGGCCCCCCTCGGTCCTTCACCTTCCGGGAACTCAACCAGTGGGTGGAGCGCTATGCGTGTCTGCTGCATCTCTCCGGTATTCGCAAAGGCGACCGGGTGTGTCTGTTCCTCCCAAATTCTCCTCAACTCATCGTGTCTCTTTTTGGCAATCACTTAATCGGAGCCATCAGCGTACCGGTTAATCCTGCTCATTCCATGGAGGAGCTGGCCTACATCGCTGAGAGGGCCGAAATTTCTGCCCTCGTGTCAGATCACGACTGTCCATTTCCACTCGGACTCCACTTGAAGCCGAGCCAGTTTTGGCCAGCCTTGCCGGAGAGAGGAGACTTTCCGGAAAGCCAGGATGAGGATTGTCCTGCCCTGCTCTGTTTTACCTCCGGAACGACAGCCCGACCCAAGGGAGTCCTTTTGACCCACCGCAATGTTCGGTCCAATCTTCAGGACCTGATCCAGGCCTGGGGCTGGACGAAAAAAGATCGCCTCCTGCTTTCTCTTCCCCTTTTCCATATTCACGGGCTGGGTGTGGGGTTGCACGGATGGGCTCTGACGGGATGCCAAGCGGTTATTACGGAAAGGTTTCAGCCGGCTCAGGTTTTGGACTTACTGGTCTCGCGACGCAGTAGTCTGTTCATGGCTGTACCCACCATGTATCGGCGGCTGCTGGCAAGTTTTGATCCCAGCCGCCATCACTTCCGCTCTCTTCGCCTCGCCATCACCGGGTCCGCTCCTATGCCTATTGACTTACATCGACGCTGCCAGGAGGTTTTCGGCCAGACTATTCTGGAACGCTACGGGATGACGGAAACCATTATGAACACGTCGAACCCCCTCGCGGGAAAGCGCAAACCGGGATCGGTAGGTCTTCCTCTTCCCTCCGTTCAGATCCGTCTCCTGGACGAAAGGTCGCAAGAAATTCGAGAACCCAATCGACCCGGAGAGATCTATATCCGAGGGGTCAATGTCTTTTCCGGTTACTGGAAGGACCCGGTGGCCACCCGCAAGTCTTTTCATGAAGGGTGGCTCCGGACCGGTGACGTAGCCTACCAAGATCAAGACGGATACTACTATCTCCTGGGCCGGGTTTCCCTGGATCTAATCAAATCGGGGGGCTATCGGATTGGAGCACGGGAGATAGAAGAGGTGCTGGAGCGTCACCCTTCCGTTCGCGAGGCGGCAGTCGTTGGCTTGCCGGATGAAGATTTGGGTGAACGGATAACAGCCTTCGTGGTACCAGAGAATCACGTCGAGGAGCCGGCACTCTTGGAATACTGCCACAGCTTGCTAGCTACTTACAAATGCCCCCGTTCCATCGTCTTCCTTGCTGAGCTGCCGAAGAACTCCATGGGGAAAGTGAGCAAGAGACTCCTGAAAAGTCAAGAACCTAGCTGCACCCTGGAGCGGAGGTTGTCTCATGACAAACCGTAGGGGCTGACCGATATATCAGCCCGTTATTGTATGCTCGGCATAGTCCGATCCATTAGTGAAAAAGAATCCATTTTGCCACCAGATCATGTTATTGGCGCATCTAGGCTCTCTGGAGACTCAGGTTTAGGGGCATGTATGACGCGCTTGACCTGCCCCCACGAACGAGTCCACCCTCTAAGTTAGACTCGGAGCCATTTGAAGTGCCCTGCACGGGATAGAACTGAACTCCTGAGACCTAGGTAGTTTGGCCTCTGGTGCCGGCGGCCGATAGGCCAAGGCGCTGTGAGGCCGGATCTGATTGTAATCCCTTCGCCAGCGTTCTACCAACACCTTGGATTCCCCAAGCGTGTCGAAGATCTCCATGTTCAGCAGCTCATCCCGTAGTTTCCCGTTGAAACTCTCAATGTACCCATTCTCCCAGGGGCTGCCCGGCTCGATGTACAAGGTCCTTACCCCAACAGCCTGCAGCCAGTCCCGGACCGCCTGTGCCGTAAACTCTGATCCGTTATCGGACCGGATAAACTCAGGCACTCCCCGATCAACGAATAACTCCGCCAACCGGTCCAACACGTCTTGGTGATTCATCTGCCGTTTCACATCAATGGCGAGGCACTCTCTGGTGTACTCATCCAGGATCGTCAATAGCCGAAAGGCTCGCCCATCATGGGTCCGTTCATGCACGAAATCATAGCTCCAGACGTGGTTTTTGCGAGCCGCTCGTAACCGAACACAGGAACCGTCATTAAGCCACAGTCTCCTTCGTTTCGGCTGTCTGGACGGGACTTTCAGCCCTTCTTGTCTCCACAGCCTCTCCACCCGCTTAGGATTCACCTTCCACCCTTCCCCATGAAGTATCGCCGTGACCCGCCGGTAGCCATAACGCCCGTATTGCGTAGCCAACTCCACCATCCTGGCCACCAATCGGGCCTCATCATCGGGAATTTGCCTTTCCCTTCGCTGGGTCGATCGAACCTGTCCCAGCACTTGGCAGGCCCGACGTTCGGAGACTCGCTCTGCTCCTAATCGCTCTCGCACCCACATCACCGCTCGTCTCCTGTTCGCCGGGCCTAGAAGTTTCCCGAGGACACTTCCTTCAGGATCTGCTTGTCCAAAGACAGATCCGCCACCAGCTTCTTCAACCGGGTATTCTCCCTCTCCAACACCTTCAACCTCTTGGCCTGGTCCAACCGGAGCCCTCCATACTCTTTGCGCCACCGGTAGTAGGTCTGCTCGCTCACCCCCATCTGCTTCGACACCTGTCCCGCCCTCTGTCCTTGGGCCAGACCCACCTCTGCCTCACGCAGCTTCATGATGATCTGTTCTGCCCTAAACCGCTTCCCTGCCATCCTTGCCTCCTTCCTAAACCGGAAATCCTAACATTCAAACTGGACTCGTTTTAGGGGGCAAGGTCACGTACGCTTTCTGGTGAAAGACCGAAGTCAAGCGGCTTTCTTGGAATGGCTCACCGCGATTAGACGGTTTATCCCTTGGGCTATTTTTGTCAATTCGGGAGATCGAGAGGGTTTCCCTCTAGCACGGATTAACCACCTATTCGAGTCCTTCCGCCAAACCGTGATTCAAGGGGTGACTCCCCCCTCTAGTGTGGCTTCTGCAGCAACGGGACAGGGCGAAATCAAACGGCTGGGAAGCCGATTTTGGCGAGGACATCAATGTGACCCAGGGAAGTGTACAGGCGGTACGAGTCATGACCATACACAAGGCCAAAGGATTGGAGGGACGTCTCGTGATTGTGTATGGATGGGCCTCTGTGCTGGAAGAGATGAAGAGCAGCCCAAAGAGCTCGGAACAGAGGGTGATCGAATTGCCAGCCAGCTCACCTCCAGGAGCCTTTTCTTTGAACTGGGGGCCACTGCAGATTCGCTCCTCAAATTATCGGGAGGCGTTGCTGACCGAAGCGGGAGAGGCCATGGCCGAGGCCAAGCGGCTAGCCTATGTTGCCGTGACTCGAGCCCGGGAGGGATTGGTCATTCTGACCGTGAGGAACTCTCGTCAGAGCCTACCCGAACCTTTTCGGTCCGAGCTGGAAAAGGCCCGCAGAGCCGCAGCTCCTCAACAGGCGGTGGCAAGCGTTCTACGCTGGAAAGGCCGACTTCAAGTGTCCTTCGTTCAGGCCAGATCAGCTGCGCTCGGCGCGCCAATGCCAAATGTTCTGGAACCGGAGGAGAGGAGCTATAAAACCTTGTGGCGGCAGCGATATCAGAGGCTGAAAGCCTTCGCAGGATGTTCACTAGCTAGCCCTTCTCATCCTGAAGTCAGTAGGCAGGAAGATTTCTCCCGGGCTGTGGATGGTGCACAGGAAAATGGTCGGCCTGTGACCGTGAGCGTGGGACGTCTCGTCCATCTCTACCTGGAGCGGAACCTTTTGGACAGTGGTTTCGACCCCAGCAAGCTCGTCCAGCTGGTGGATCACGTCTTGGCACCCGTGGAGACTCCTACCGAACGCCAGGCTGCTCGACTATTGGACCAGTTCTACCGCGGCTTTTTGGTGGACGGTCGTGGAGTGTCCTATCGAGAACGGGTGCAGAAGGCACGGATCCTGGGTCGCGAGGTGCCATTTTATCTTGTGTGCGATGGGCAAACCTGGCACGGAGTGGTAGATCTCGTGCTGGAAGAGGAGGAGTCGATACGGGCTGTAGACTATAAGACAACCCCTCGCAAATTACCCCTGCCTTCAAACTACGTTCAGCAACGTCACATCTATACCCAGGCCTTGAAAGGAATTTTTCAGGGAAGACCCGTCGACTTCCAATTCTGGTGGCTTGGCCAGTAAGATTTACTCCATGTAGACAGTGGAGATATCTGTCGTTATTCTAAAAAGGATAGAATGGTAAAGCATGGCTCAGATGGATACCCAGATAGATTCACCCGCGGTCGGACTTAAAAATCGGGATGTGCAAGAGCAACGATTGAAGTCGTTTCACATTCTAGCTAAGCCGATCGGTCCTATTTGCAATCTCGATTGCAAATATTGCTTTTATCTGGAGAAGGAAAAGCTCTATCCGGAAAATGTTGACTGGACCATGTCTGGACAACTTCTCGAGGCCTACGTACGGCAATATATCCAAGCCCAGGATGTACCTGTCATCAGCTTCGCTTGGCAGGGAGGGGAACCGACTCTGCTAGGCCTCGAGTTTTTTCAGAAAGTGGTAGAACTTCAGCACAAGTACGCTGGCGGAAAGCGCATCCAGAACGCGATTCAAACCAACGGGGTGCTGCTAAATGATCGTTGGGGCTCGTTTCTGGCCAAGAATCGGTTTCTAGTCGGGCTCTCCATTGATGGACCCGAGGAATTTCACGACCGTTATCGGGTGGACAAGGGGGGCTTACCCACTTTCAACCGGGTAAGCCGTGGACTCTGTTACCTGAAGAAACACGGTGTCGAATTTAATACTTTGACGGTGATTCAGAAGCACAATTCCTATCATCCTCTTGCGATCTACCGGTTTTTGAAGGAAATCGGCAGTGGCTTTATCCAGTTTATTCCGATTGTGGAGCGAGTGGCGGAGCATCCGAACGTCGATGGGTTGGTGCTGGTTTCGCCGGGCTGTGACGAGCCTGCCTGGGTCTCTGGATGGTCGGTCGAACCGCCCCAGTATGGCAGGTTCCTGTGTTCAATCTTTGACGAGTGGGTTCGAAATGACGTCGGCCACTGCTTCGTTCAGATTTTTGACGTTGCCCTGGAGTCCTGGTTAGGTCTGGAACCGTCTCTCTGCGTGTTTCGCGAGACTTGTGGGACGGCCATGGCAATAGAGCACAATGGGGATCTCTACTCGTGCGATCACTATGTCTATCCTGGGAATCGGCTTGGCAATATCCTAGAGAATCCTCTGCATTCCCTGGTTAACTCGGCCCAGCAACAAAAGTTTGGCCAGGACAAGCGCGATCGGCTGCCGCGCTACTGTCGCCAGTGTGAAGTCCGCTTTGCCTGTAACGGGGAGTGCCCGAAGCATCGCTTTATCCGGACGCCGGATGGGGAAGAAGGGCTCAATTACTTGTGTGCTGGCTACAAGGTGTTCTTCAATCATATTGATCCCTACATGCGGTTTATGGCTTCTGAGTTGCAGCAGCAAAGAGCACCTGCCAACGTCATGGCCTGGTCAAAAAAGCGGGACTTACAAGCTCAGGGAAAAAGGCGGCCCGGTCGGAACGATCCCTGCCTGTGCGGAAGTGGAAAGAAATATAAAAAGTGCTGCGGTTAGTCCGTACTCTCAACTCGTTTCAGTAGGATACATTGGTAATAGCCTTCACTTCCAGTGCAGGGAACGACCAGTGTATGGGCCCCAGGAATGACCTCAAGGCACGCTGTCTCAGGATAAAGTCCATTGGATGTTTAGCCGGAAACCCTGATGCGACAGTATCTCAATTTGCTGCAGGATATTTTTGATAGAGGTGTCGAAAAGACCGACCGTACCGGGACGGGTACACGCAGCTTATTTGGCTACCAAATGCGCTTTGATTTGAGAGCCGGTTTTCCTCTTTTGACGACCAAGAAGATCCATTTGCGGTCGGTTATTTACGAACTGTTATGGTTTCTCTCTGGAAACACCAATGTCCGTTATCTACATGAAAAGGATGTGCACATTTGGGACGAGTGGGCCGACCAAGAGGGAGAGTTGGGACCGATTTACGGCTATCAGTGGAGGTCCTGGCCGACTCCTGGAGGGGAGCGCATCGATCAAATCTCACTAGTTGTGGAGCAGATTAAATCCGATCCAGATTCTCGTCGTCACCTGGTGAGTGCCTGGAACGTAGCCGACATCGACCGGATGAAACTCTCCCCCTGCCACACCCTCTTTCAATTCTATGTGGCGGAGGGGTGTCTTTCCTGCCAATTGTATCAGCGCAGCGCCGATGTTTTTCTGGGAATTCCCTTTAACATTGCCTCCTACTCTCTACTAACCATGATGGTGGCTCAAGTGTGTCACAAGCAGGTGGCTGAATTCATTCACACACTGGGTGACGCACACCTGTATTTGAATCACCTTGAACAAGCCGAACTCCAGTTGACTCGCCAACCGAGGGAGCTACCCCGAATGAAAATCAGCGGCGAGAAACAATCGATCTTTGATTTCGACTATGAGGACTTTACCCTGGAAAACTACCATCCGCATCCACCTATCAAAGCACCCATTGCGGTATGAGGGTTTCCATTATCGCTGCCCTCTCTACAAATCGGACCATCGGGTTTAACAACCGTATTCCCTGGCATTTACCGGAGGATCTCAAGCGCTTTAAGCGTTTGACTATGGGTCACCATCTGTTGATGGGGCGAAGAACCTTCGAGTCGATTGGCCGAGTACTGCCCGGGAGAACGACTGTGGTGATCACCCGACGGAAGAATTACTCTCCGGTGGGAGTTCTGGTGGGAACATCCCTGAAGGAAGCTCTAGAACTGGCTGGCAGCGATGAGGAAGTGTTCATCGCCGGGGGTGGCCAGATCTATCGAGAAGCGCTGATTCGAGCCGACCGCCTTTATCTGACCCTCGTTCATGGGGAATTTTCGGGAGATGTTCATTTTCCTTCTTATGACGACTCGGGGTGGAGGCTCCTCTCCAGGGAAGATTACAACCAGAGTGACATTAACCCCTATCGCTACAGCTTCCTTGTTTTGGAGAAAACTCCATCCCCCTCTTTGGTGTGGAGTCGATCTTCGAGTCAGATCAGTCCTGAAACCGGAGTAATAGGGAGTTGCCGAGATCCCAATCAGAAGCCGACAGAAATCGGAAATCTGAAGAAGGACTATCCGAAGTGATTGGGACCCACTGAACACCCACAATGAATGATCACTCTCCCAGAGCGGGCTTTTGAGCCTTTCTACTCGCTTCATCTTCCTCTCATCCAAAATACCTCTGCGCGAACAGCAACTTCTCGATCTGCAGGCAGGATTCGAGTCGCCGGGAGCAGAGCTGCCCGCAAGTTCGGAAGAGAAGGTGCACCCCGTTTTCGTCAGGGAACAGGCTCTTGGTCGCAGTGGCTAAAAAGGTCTTGTTGGCATGGACAACCGAAATCGGGACCAGTCGACTTTTCTTCTCACTTAGATCCAAGTTTTTTCGAAACCTTGCCTGCAGGCCGAACACCTTCCCATCCGGAGGAAGACCGTTGCCACACCAAACACACATCCTAACCTGCGGCCGCAGGCTAGCATTATTCTCCATGAGGAAAGATTGTATGAGCCATCCCTGTCAGGTTTGGGATGGACCACCACCCACATCGGTGTTCCCAAGCTTGCCCTCGACGAGTATTTATGGTTTCATCTTCACGAAAACGGTTTTGACACTTCGGGAGCAAAAATTCGACCTCAGCTTTCCCGAACCAGTGTGAGCGGGGCGACCGACTAGACCACCGCGGCATACGTTTCGACGAATCGGTGGTACTCACCTCCTTTCAACTGAGTGTTTTGTTCCAAAACACTCAGGGGCGTGCGGACAGGCAATGGAAGAACTGCTAAAACATTTCGTCTTGGAACTTAGCACTCCGCTGCTCTTTCTCTTATTAGCCGCCACCATAACGGTATTGGGTAAGAGTGCTGACTGGCTGGTCAAGGCAGCGGTCTCCCTTTCGGAAAAGTCTGGCCTTCCAAAAGTGATCGTTGGAGCCACTATTGTTAGCCTGGGGACGACAGCCCCGGAGGCAGCAGTTTCGGTAATGGCTGCCCTCCAAGGAAATCCGGGTCTGGCTCTGGGAAACGCCGTTGGCTCGATCATCTGCGATACGGGCCTCATCTTAGGGTTAAGCAGCTTTCTCGGGCCCGTTCCTCTACATCAGGGGATCCTCAGCCGACAGGGGCGGGTTCAATTGGCAAGCGGCGTGCTACTGGTTTTGGCATGTTTCCCCTGGAGTGCTCCACAAACGGTCTTTCTCTTGGGTGGCAGACTTCCTCAGGCTTTGGGTTTGGTTCTCGTGATTCTCCTTCTGGTCTACTTACGCCAGTCGGTCGTCTGGGCCCGACAGGAGAAAGATGCCGCCCTGAAGCAATTCGAACCCTCTCAAGTGATCTCTCTGCCCTTGGTCCTTTCGAAATTGTGCGGGGCCCTAATGCTGATCATTGGCACTTCACATGTTTTAATCTCCGTGGCCACCGAAATAGCTACGCGGCTAGGAGTCCCAGAGAGCGTAATTGGCGTCACACTGGTGGCCTTTGGGACTTCTCTTCCGGAGCTGGTGACTGCTGTGACCGCGGTGCGTCGAAAACATGGGGATCTGGCTGTGGGAAATATTATAGGAGCCGATATCCTAAATGTCTTGTTCGTGGCCGGAGCGGCGGCCACCGTGACGCCGAATGGACTGGTTACACCGCCCCATTTCTTTACCCTTTTGTTCCCCGCCATGCTCGCTATTTTAGTCATGTTTCGCATAGGTGTAGTTTGTTCAAAGGAGACTTTCCAACCTCGTTTCGGCCTGTTGCTCCTGCTGCTCTACGGTCTAGTGACAATTCTCAGCTATGGCTAGGCGGCAGGTAGTCAAGATGAACTTTCAGTGGTGTCTAACCTCGTGGACGGGGAAATGAGGTCACTAACGAGGAAATGCAGTTTGTTCTTAGCAGGTGCTTGCTGCAGCTGTGTTTTTGCTGGAGATACCGCTCTGAGAACAGAGCTTGAGCAGAGGCGTCAAGCGGTGATGACCAGAATTGGAAAAGGCATTCTGATCCTCTTCAGTGGTGACTTACGCTCTTACGCAGGAGATGTTTCGTATGAATTTCGCCAAGAGAATAACCTTTTTTACCTGACGGGCATGGGCCAGCCGGGATTGACTCTGGTGCTAGTTCCAGAAAGTATTTCCCGGCGAGAGATTCTATTTCTCCCTCAACGGAATCCGGACCAGGAGCTCTGGACGGGAAGAATGCTCAGCCAAGAAGAGGCCTCACAAAAAAGCGGCATCAAGACCGTGTGGAGAGATTCAGAGTTCGAACCCTTTCTGAGCGCCATTCTGAATGGGCGAGGGTATCGGAGCGACGGTTACCTGAAAAATGGAGAGTATCCGGATTTTTTTTCCGATTTAAAGAGGGGTGAGGGACAAGTCTTTCTTTGGCTGGAAAGAAGGTCCGGGTTGCAAGGGGGAATGAGTAAAGAGTTCAGGTTCGCCAACCAGATTCGGACGCGCTTTTTGGGAGTGAAGATCGAGGACGCTTCACCCATTTTTCATGAGCTTCGCTTAGTGAAATCACCTTACGAGCTCCACCAAATTCGAAAAGCGATTGATATTACGGTCAAAGCTCACCGCCAGAGCCTGAAGATGATCCGTCCAGGTGTCTGGGAATACGAAGTCGAGGCGCTGATTGAGTATGTCTTTCGAAGGCACAACGCCTTCGATTGGGCTTTTCCCTCCATCGTGGCCTCCGGACCAAATGCTACCGTCCTTCACTATCAGGAGAATCAACGGCGCTGCCAGCAAGGAGAGCTTTTGCTGATTGACGTTGGTGCCGAGTACAATCACTATGCGGCGGACATAACGCGAACCGTACCGGTGAGCGGGAGGTTTACCCCTCCTCAGGAAGACATATACCGCATTGTTTTGGAGGCACAAAAGACGGCCATATCGTCGGTGCGACCCGGCTCAAGTCTGGCTGAAATTCACCAAGTAGCATCCCAGGTGATCAAAGACGGACTCTTTCACCTGGGATTAGTCACTGATGTTTCGGGGGATCAATATCGGGTTTTTTCCCCCCACGGGACTAGTCACTGGGTGGGGATGAGCGTACACGATGTCGGCTCGGAGATGGAAAAATTTAGGCCCGGGATGGTGCTTACGGTTGAACCCGAAGTTTATATACGGGAAGATTCCCTGGACCGCCTGGTTCAAAGAGGGCTCCATCAGAGTGATGTCGAGCATATCCGCCCAGTGCTTGAGAAATACAGCAACATTGGTGTTCGCCTTGAAGATGACCTATTGGTGACGGAAAGCGGTTGTGAAGTCTTGTCGGGAGAGGCACCCAAAGCAGTTGAGGAGATTGAGAGGCTGATGGCGGAGCGATGAGCAAGGAAGACAACCAATTCCCGCCCTTATCCCAGACCCACAATGTCTTGTGCCAAAATACGGTAGCCATTATAATTACCCCCCAATGCCGAAGGACGTCGTTGCAATTTTGGGCCCAAACGGCAGACTGAGTGAGGGTGAAGAGTTACCCCCCATTAGGCTCAAGGAGCAGATTCATCTCTACCGTCTGATGCTTCTCACTCGTCGCGTGGACGAGCAGATGGTGAGGCATCAAAGACAGGGTCGAATCGGCTTTTACATCGGTTCCAGCGGTGAGGAGGCTGCCATCATAGGAAGCGCCTTTTCGCTGCGTCCCACAGACTGGATCATCCCTTGTTACCGCGAGCTAGGTGCAGCCTTATTACGTGGTTTTCCCCTCTTTGATTTCTTTTGCCAGCTTTTGGGTAATGCCCGCGACAACACCAAGGGGCGTCAGATGCCAAACCACTACGGGATAGAAAAACTTCGCTTTACTTCGATTTCTAGCCCGGTAGGGAATCAGATTCCCCAGGCGGTGGGAATTGCTTTGGCCTCGAAAATTCAAGGCAAGCAGGACGTGGCCCTGGTCTATTTTGGTGATGGTGCCGTTTCGTCAGGTGATTTCCATGTGGGTGCTAACTTCGCCGGCGTCTTCAAGGCCCCGATAGTATTCTTTTGCCGCAATAATCAGTGGGCCATCTCAGTTCCTCAGAACCGGCAAACTGCCTCAGAGTCCGTTGCTATTAAGGCAAAGGCCTATGGATTTATAGGAGTCCGAGTAGATGGAAACGATCTTTTTGCGGTCTTATCCGTCACCCAGAAAGCAGTTGAGAAAGCCCGTAGGGGTGAAGGTCCCACGTTGATCGAAGCGGTGACCTACCGTCAGGGAGGACATTCTACCTCGGATGATCCTCGTGCCTATCGCAGCGATCAAGAGACAAGGGAATGGCAGGAAAGAGACCCGCTTCTTCGTCTAAGGTCCTACCTGATAGCAGAACGCCTTTTGAGCAAGGACGACGATGCGAGGTTGGAAGAAGAGATCAGAGACGAAATCAGGCAGACTTGGAAGATGGCCGAAAAGGTTGGTCCGCCTCCTCTTGAAACGCTGGTTGAGGATGTGCTGGACACGGTTCCTTGGCATCTGAGAGAGCAGCTTGAAACTCTTCAAGAACACTCAAGATAGGAAGTGATTTCTAGGCAGATCTAACTCGTATTTCCGACACCATGCCCAGAGTATCACTCACATCACCTCTCCGGAGAAGAAGTCACGTATGGCAAGGATGAACATGATCCTGGCCGTGAATGAAGCTCTGCGTACTGAGATGAGACGGGATGACCGGGTCATCGTGCTGGGGGAGGATGTGGGCCAGTTCGGTGGAGTTTTTAGAGCCACCAAAGGATTGTTTGAGGAGTTCGGGCCCAATCGAGTCTTCGATACTCCACTAGCCGAATCGGGCATCATTGGTACTTCAATCGGTATGGCGCTTTCTGGATTGCGACCCGTCCCAGAAATCCAGTTTGCTGACTTCATCTACCCGGCTTTTGACCAGATCGTCAATGAGGTTGCCAAGATGCGATATCGCTCCGGGGGGCAGTACACTTGCCCCATGGTTATCCGCACACCCTACGGGGGAGGTATCGGTGGTGGTCACTATCATTCCCAGAGCCCGGAGGCCTATTTCATTCACACTCCTGGGCTAAAAGTGGTGGTGCCTTCTAACCCCTATGACGCCAAAGGGCTATTGATTGCGGCGATCCGAGACGAAAATCCGGTGATTTTCCTAGAACCAAAGCGAGTCTACCGAGCCGCTCAGGGAGAGGTTCCGAAAGGTGAGTTTTTGGTCAAATTAGGTAAGGCGAAAATCTTGCGAGAAGGAAAAGACGTCACCCTGATGGCTTACGGATCCATGATTCACGTGGCCTTGAAGTCGGCTCAACAGGCAGCGCAAGAAGATATTGAGGTCGAGGTGATTGATCTGCGTACCTTGATGCCCTATGACCTTGATGCCGTACTGGAATCAGCTCAAAAGACTGGGCGAGTCGTGATCGTTCACGAGGCGCCCAGGAGCTGTGGATTTGGAGCAGAGCTCTCTGCCACCATCAGCGAAAAGGCTTTGCTTCATCTGCACTCTCCAGTCCTACGGGTTACGGGGTTTGATACACCTTTCCCTTATGCTCTGGAATCAGTTTATTTGCCGGACGAGGAGCGAATCCTGAAGGCTCTGCGACAAAGCATGAACTTTTAGGCCGTGGTGCTCAAGCGGGTTACCGCGAGGCAGTAGGCCGGGTGTGGGAAATGGAACACTAAGCTGAGGAGAATTCTGATGGCTTTCAATTTCAAGCTTCCGGATATCGGGGAAGGTGTGATTGAGGGTGAAATCATTCACTGGTTTGTTGAAGAGGGGGACTCGGTCAAAGAGGATCAGCCTTTGCTCGAAGTCATGACCGACAAAGCTACTGTGGAAATCTCCTCTCCCGTTTCCGGACGTGTACTCCAGCGAATTGGCCAGGAAGGGGAAGTGATTGAGGTGGGCAACACTCTGGTCATGCTGGCCACTGATCCAGTCCATCAGGATGAGCCGAGCCACACGAGAGCGGAGGGAAGAGGCGATGTTTCACAATCGCTCCCTGAAGGCAACAAAATTGACCAGCGCGAGCCTTCAATATTGGCCACTCCTGCAGTTCGACGCCTGGCCCAAAAGATGGGAATAGACCTCAGACGGGTGAAAGGCACTGGTCCTCAGGGAAGGATCACCCGGGCTGACCTGGACAATTTTCAGTCTGACTCCCAATCTGTCCGATCTTCCGGCCGGGAAGCAAAGGTGGAAACCTTACCCTATCGGGCTCTACGTAGGAAAATTGGAGATCACCTGCAGCTTTCCAAGCGGACGATCCCTCATTACACCTATGTCGAGGAGCTCGATGCCACCCAGCTGATCAAAATCCGGCGGCAGCTTCTGGGATCTGCGGAATACGCCGATACTCGGCTGACTTACCTGCCTTTCTTCATGAAGGTGTTAGTGGAGAGTTTGAAGCAATATCCGCTGCTGAACGCTACTTTGGACGAAGGCAGGGGAATGATCGAGCTCAAGAAGTATTATAACTGCGGAGTCGCTACCGCGACCCCGCAAGGGCTCGTCGTACCAGTAGTGAAAAATGTGGATCAGAAAAGTATTCTGCAGCTGGCTCGAGAAGTTAACACCTTGACTAAGGTGGCCATGGAAGGGAGGGTGGCAATTCAGGATCTACGGGGAAGTACCTTTACAATTACCAGTCTAGGTGCCCTGGGAGGGCTCCTGGCCACCCCCATTGTCAACTACCCGGAGGTAGCTATTTTGGGGATCCACAAAATCGCTGAAAGAGTGGTCGTACGGGACGGGAAGATCGTGGTTCGCGACATGATGAACCTCAGTTTGTCCTTGGATCATCGGGTTGTTGACGGTGTCCTCGCTGCCCAGTTCCTCCAATCTGTGATTTCCCACCTCGAGAGTCTAGGCTAATGGCCTCAATGGGGTATCCACTTTACTCAGGTGACCCCAAGATGTAGTATGTGCCTTCGTGGAGGATTATCCACGCGACCTGCTCGAGTTCGAGGTACGCTTCGCCAGCGAAGAGGCCTGTCGCGACTATCTGTCCGCGTTGCGCTGGCCGGAGGGTTTCCGCTGTCCGGGATGCGGGCATGAGCGGGCTTGGCCGGTGCGCAAAGTGTGGTTCGAATGCGCTCGCTGCGGGCGGCAGACGTCGGTGACCTCGGGCACGATCTTCCAAGACACACGTAAGCCGCTGCGGCTGTGGTTCCGGGCGATCTGGCACGTCACTTCGCAAAAGAACGGGGTCAGCGCGCTGGGTCTGCAGCGCGTTCTCGGGTTGGGCCGCTATCAAACTGCGTGGACCTGGATGCACAAGCTGCGGCGAGCGATGGTGCGTCCGGGGCGGGAGCGATTGGCGGTCGTAGTCGAGGTCGATGAGACCTATTGGGGCGCTGAGGAAGAGGGTGTGAGCGGCCGGCAGAACGAGCGTAAAGCATTGATTTCACTATCCGAGGAAGAGAGAGGCCGTGGGCTAGGACGGATCCGCATGCAGCGCGTGCGGAACGCATCGGCGGCCAGTTTGATGCCCTTCGTGGAGGAGTCGGTCGAGCCGGGAAGCTTGGTGCACACCGACGGCTGGCTGGGCTACGAGCCGCTGGAGAAGAAGGGCTACCAGCATCGCATCGTCTTTCTGTCGGGCCGCCGCAAGCAGGCCTCGGAATTATTGCCGAGGGTGCACCAAGCGATCTCGTTGCTCAAGCGCTGGCTGCTGGGCACGCACCAAGGCGCGGTTAGCCACGAGCATCTGGACTACTACCTCGACGAGTTTGTGTTCCGCTTCAACCGGTGCAACTCACGCAGCCGGGGAAAACTCTTCTACCGCCTTGTGCATCAGGCAGTCGCCGTGGACCCAACGCCGTATCGATCGATCGTCGCCGACTGGGACGCCGAGGCCCCGTGAGCCCAACCACAAGATGTTGGGGTTACCTGAGTCCAGTGGATACCCCATTGGTTGAATTTCGAAGTTCAACTTATAAAGAAGGCCTTTTCCAATCATGTTAGCCCAAAGGCATATCGGTTGGTTCCTACAAAAGAGAAGTCACTCGCTTAAGAAACTAGGGAAATGTTAGGTAGGAAGAAACTTCCCTTTATAGGTTCAGTTTCAGGCCAGATCAGGCGGTACCCCTCTTTGATAATACTGGCAGAGCAGATCAAATTTGTAGAGCAGGAGACATTGTGGGTGTCTTTCCTGGAAGTCGACGGCAGACTCAAAGGTAAACACTTTGAGCGAGCGATTTTCAACGGACATCAACCTCATTTCAGCTTCGTCTAGGTTGCGAAATACGGGAGTATATTCTCTTTGTGAACGGTAATTGTGATCAAATTTAGTCAGAATGAACACCGATCCGCAATGGACTCTTCCCAACTCGTCCGGGATCATACTCTCCCTTCCCCGAAGTAGAATGCTGAGCCCCCACTTCTCACGTTTGATCCTCTGCGGTGGTGCAATCATCCATCTTGACTGGACTGGGCATTTGCTCGGATCTTCTGGACTTAACTCGAGGAGTACGCCCTGCAGAGCCCTAGTCGCCAGCCTTGTTTCCGCTACGCTGACGACACCTCGCCACAACGCGCTCTGCGAAATATGGGAGATCCGGATGTGAACCATGCAGCCAGTACACAGATCGGCAGGCTTTTGGCAACATCTTAGTGTTCCCAGTCGGATAACTAAGCCCAAACTTCCTGATGCGAAACCATCAGTCACCTTTCACTGAATAGCCAAGCTTCTTTACAGCCGATACAATGGGGGTGTCATCTGACTCGAGGTGTGAATCATGAAATGCACCATCTTGCATGTAGACATGGATGCCTTCTATGCGTCCATCGAGCAGAGAGATAAGCCACCCTATCGAGGCAAGCCAGTCATTGTGGGCGCCGATCCTCGAAAAGGCCGAGGGCGGGGAGTGGTGGCGGCTTGCTCCTATGAGGCGCGTCGTCTCGGCATCCACTCGGCCATGCCCATCCGCAGGGCTTTTCAGCTTTGCCCACAGGGAGTCTATCTCCGCTCCGACTTCCGGAAATATGGTGAGATCAGTAATCAGATTCGGGAAATCTTCAGCTCTTTTGCCGACCACATCGAACCATTGAGTATTGATGAGGCCTTCCTCGACGTTTCCAAAGAAGTGTCCGGGGAGGCCGAAGCGCGAGAACTTGCTCGGCGTTTGAAGAAAAGGATACTGACCAGCTGCCGATTGACTGCCTCTGTGGGTGTGGGTCCCAACAAGCTCGTTGCCAAGATCGCAGCGGAACTGCACAAACCAGACGGATTGCTCGTGGTCGGTCCGGAGGCGGTGCAGCGGTTTCTGGATCCCTTACCCATTTCATACCTCTGTGGTGTGGGCCCGAAGACTGAGGCGAAACTTTGGCAATGGGGCATTGAAAGCATGCTTCAACTGCGACAACGAGAAAAAGGAGAATTGGTGACACAATTTGGCAAGCTAGGAGAACAGCTCTGGTTGCTGGTGAGAGGCATTGACAATCGTCCAGTTACAGGCGCCCGAGAGAGAAAATCGGTGAGTCAGGAAAGGACTTTTCCTGAGAGTGTCTTCGATCTCGATTTTATTAAAAAGACTCTTGGAAACCTCTGCCAGAGTGCTTCGAACCGGCCTTACGAAGTGGGTCAGCAGGGGAAAACGGTCACCCTCAAGCTTCGATATTCAGATTTTACCACCGCGACCAGACAAAGCAGTTTCCGGGAACCTCTGGCTCAGGGTGAGGATATTTTCGCTGTAGCTGAACGGTTGCTAGGTACACTTCGCAACCCTCGCCGGAAAGTACGCCTGATTGGTGTATGCATATCCTCGCTTGAACCAACTTCGGCTGGCTCTCGCCCTCCCCGGCAAGTAAGTTAGTTTAGCCCTTTACCGGTGCCACAGACTCAGATTGCTCGATTCGCTTTGACAATCGGGACAAGAGACGCTGAAAATCGACCGGAGTTTGTGTCTCGCCCAAAGGATCATTGTACCGAAGGAGGTACAACATGGCCCTAGATGGAATGCACGTGAAAAACCTTCAGGAGAAGTTCTCGGGAATCATACCTGCGGTGGTGAGTCCTCACAACGGACGAGATGAGTTTCTCGACGAGCTGACCTGCCCCCACGAACGAGTCCACCCTCTAAGCTAGACTCGGAGCCATTTGAAGTGCCCTGCACGGGATAGAACTGAACTCCTGAGACCTAGGTAGTTTGGCCTCTGGCGCCGGCGGCCGATAGGCCAAGGCGCTGTGAGGCCGGATCTGATTGTAATCCCTTCGCCAGCGTTCTACCAACACCTTGGCTTCCCCAAGCGTGTCGAAGATCTCCATGTTCAGCAGCTCATCCCGTAGTTTCCCGTTGAAACTCTCAATGTACCCATTCTCCCAGGGGCTGCCCGGCTCGATGTACAAGGTCCTTACCCCAACAGCCTGCAGCCAGTCCCGGACCGCCTGTGCCGTAAACTCTGATCCGTTATCGGACCGGATAAACTCAGGCACTCCCCGATCAACGAATAACTCCGCCAACCGGTCCAACACGTCTTGGTGATTCATCTGCCGTTTCACATCAATGGCGAGGCACTCTCTGGTGTACTCATCCAGGATCGTCAATAGCCGAAAGGCTCGCCCATCATGGGTCCGTTCATGCACGAAATCATAGCTCCAGACGTGGTTTTTGCGAGCCGCTCGTAACCGAACACAGGAACCGTCATTAAGCCACAGTCTCCTTCGTTTCGGCTGTCTGGACGGGACTTTCAGCCCTTCTTGTCTCCACAGCCTCTCCACCCGCTTAGGATTCACCTTCCACCCTTCCCCATGAAGTATCGCCGTGACCCGCCGGTAGCCATAACGCCCGTATTGCGTAGCCAACTCCACCATCCGGGCCACCAATCGGGCCTCATCATCGGGAATTTTCCTTTCCCTTCGCTGGGTCGATCGAACCTGTCCCAGCACTTGGCAGGCCCGACGTTCGGAGACTCGCTCTGCTCCTAATCGCTCTCGTACCCACATCACCGCTCGTCTCCTGTTCGCCGGGCCTAGAAGTTTCCCGAGGACACTTCCTTCAGGATCTGCTTGTCCAAAGACAGATCCGCCACCAGCTTCTTCAACCGGGTATTCTCCTTCTCCAACACCTTCAACCTATTGGCCTGGTCCAACCGGAGCCCTCCATACTCTTTGCGCCACCGGTAGTAGGTCTGCTCGCTCACCCCCATCTGCTTCGACACCTGTCCCACCCTCTGTCCTTGGGCCAGACCCACCTCTGCCTCACGCAGCTTCATGATGATCTGTTCTGCCCTAAACCGCTTCCCTGCCATCCTTGCCTCCTTCCTAAACCGGAAATCCTAACATTCAAACTGGACTCGTTTTAGGGGGCAAGGTCAGAGCCCTTCGAAAGACACATTGACTATCTGTGGAAAGCGGGTATCAGTGGACTCTATTTATGCGGGGGAACGGGGCAAGGTTACTTATTGCGTATAGAGGAACGCAAGAAGGCAGTGGAGATTGCCGTGAAAAGATCCCCCGAAGAGGGAGTTTTGATTGCTCACGTAGGAGCACAAAGCACCCGAGACGCCGCTGAATTGGCTGCCCACGCGGCGGGATGCGGAGCTGATGGAATCGCTAGTATCCCTCCCCTCGCAACCAGTCAGGATGAGCTGATGGTCTACTACCAGGAACTGGCACGCGTATCCCAGCTCCCGACTTTTATTTATCATATTCCCCACTTGACTCACCATGAGCTGGATGTGAGCGCACTGATTGAGCTGCTTCAGATTGAGGGCGTGGTGGGACTCAAGTTCACCGACTGGAATCTTTTCCTCATGAGAAGGGTTCTCTACCGGCTTCCAGAAACCATCGTCTTTAACGGCTTTGATGAGTTCCTTCTGCCCACTCTTCGCTATGGTGCCAAAGGGGGGGGGCATCGGTTCCTGGTACAATGTTGTTCCACAAGCATTTGTAGCCATCTACAATGCCTTCCGAGAGGGAGATATGGATTCTGCTTAGCAGTGGCAGGATCGGATTCTGAAACTGGTCGATATAGGTTGGACCTACGGGATAAAGGAAACTCTTACTTTTCTACTGAGGCGGAAAGGTGCTGTCGGACACGCTTTCCGCCAACCCTTCGTTCCGTTTGATAGGGAAACTGCTCGGCTGGTCAGGCACAAAATTGAAAAGCTCGAGGAGCAATATTCATGGCAGATCTAAATCTGGCACTCGTTGTTACTTGGCGGGTGGGATGTACTGATTAAACAGCTGTGCATAGTCCTCCCGCACAGGGCTAAACACGTCGAGGACGACGGCCCGCCCGTCAATCGATCTTGCGCGATGTGGCGTTCCGCCTGGGATAATGAACATGTCGCCTGGTTGGCAAAGTCGGGTCTCCTCGCCAATCGTCAATTCGAGTTTTCCCTTCAACAGCATGCCAGCTTGCTCGTGTGGGTGCGAGTGGGTAGGCACGACGCTCCCCTCTTCCATCTCGAGGTAGGAGAGCATGAGGTTTTTTCCGTACGGAGTCCGAGCATGGACTCCGTACACCAATTCGACCGGTTCGACGTCTTTGATTTGGATGAACCCCATGATTTACCCCTTTACCCAGCGATAGCCCAGCTATCCTGAGGGCAGGGAAATCGAGTGGCAACTCTACTCAGCTGCTCTCGAGCACTAATTCTAGGTTGTCGGTAGTAGAAACGTCAAGATGAGTTAAGGAGAATTGATGGAAGCAACAGCGTTGGGTCTCTTAAATTGGGGCGTTCTTATTGCCTACATGGGCACACTGGTGACCATCGGATTACTCCTTGCTGGCAAGCAGAAGAACACCGAAGACTTTTTCCTCGCCGGTCGCAATATGCCTTGGTTGGCAGTGGGGATGAGCATGTTTGCCTCTCTGACCAGCGCGGTTTCTTTCATGGGGGTTCCAGGCATTGCCTACCGAGAGAATATCGCATTAATGGGGTATCCACTGGACTCAGGTAACCACAACATCTTGTGGTTGGGCTCACGGGGCCTCGGCGTCCCAGTCGGCGTACGATCGATCGATACGGCGTTGGGTCCACGGCGACTGCCTGCTGCACAAGGCGGTAGAAGAGTTTTCCCCGGCTGCGTGAGTTGCGCCGGTTGAAGCGGAACACAAACTCGTCGAGGTAGTAGTCCAGATGCTCGTGGCTAACCGCGCCTTGGTGCGTGCCCAGCAGCCAGCGCTTGAGCAACGAGATCGCTTGGTGCACCCTCGGCAATAATTCCGAGGCCTGCTTGCGGCGGCCCGACAGAAAGACGATGCGATGCTGGTAGCCCTTCTTCTCCAGCGGCTCGTAGCCCAGCCAGCCGTCGGTGTGCACCAAGCTTCCCGGCTCGACCGACTCCTCCACGAAGGGCATCAAACTGGCCGCCGATGCGTTCCGAACGCGCTGCATGCGGATCCGTCCTAGCCCGCGGCCTCTCTCTTCCGCGGCTACTGAAATCAAGATTTTTCGCTCGTTCTGCCGGCCGCTCACACCCTCTTCCTCAGCGCCCCAATAGGTCTCATCGACCTCGACTACGCCCGCCAATCGCTCCCGCCCCGGACGCACCATCGTTCGCCGCAGCTTGTGCATCCAGGTCCACGCAGTTTGATAGCTGCCCAACCCGAGAACGCGCTGCAGACCCAGCGCGCTGACCCCGTTCTTTTGCGAAGTGACGTGCCAGATCGCCCGGAACCACAGCCGCAGCGGCTTACGTGTGTCTTGGAAGATCGTGCCCGAGGTCACCGACGTCTGCCGCCCGCAGCGAGCGCATTCGAACCACACTTTGCGCACCGGCCAAGCCCGCTCATGCCCGCATCCCGGACAGCGGAAACCCTCCGGCCAGCGCAACGCGGACAGATAGTCGCGACAGGCCTCTTCGCTGGCGAAGCGTACCTCGAACTCGAGCAGGTCGCGTGGATAATCCTCCACGAAGGCACATACTACATCTTGGGGTCACCTGAGTCAAGTGGATACCACATTCGCATTAATTCTGATCGGCTTCATGAGCCCCGTTGTTGCTCCACTTTTGCTCTTGATCTTCTACCCCTTTTACCGCAGCCTGGGGGCGACAACCTCTTACGAATACATCGAGGCGCGCTTTGGAAGGCATGCCCGCTTTGCAGTTGCCGGGCTGTTTTGTTTGGCACGCCTAGGATGGCTGGGCGTGGTGATCTACTCTCCTGCCCTTGCTCTGTCCGTTGTCCTGGGCCTTAATCTCTGGACGGCCATCCTATTGATGGCCGTGATCGCCACCGCGTATGCGGCTCTGGGAGGACTTTCCGCAGTCATCTGGACCGACGTTTTCCAGTTCGTCCTGCTGGTAGGAGGAGCGATCTGGGTCGCCATTAGCCTGATGCTATCTGTTCCGGGGGGAGGGTCTGAAATCATGAGGATCGCCAATCAGACCCACCATCTCAAGTTCTGGGAGATCCGAATAGATCTATTTCATATGACTGGACTTGGCGTAGCGATTTCTTATTTTCTACAGCTCCTACAAGATTATGGAGTAGACCAGGTCTCCGTGCAGCGGCTGTTGTCGATTAGAAGCTTTCGAGGCCTGGCTAGAGCGATCTTCTTCAATGCTCTCGCCGACCTTTTTCTCGTCAGTTTACTGCTTTTTCTGGGACTTGGGATGTTCGCCTATTTCTACACCTTTCCAGAGCGTCTTGACGAAGGCATCTCCGGCGATAAGATCCTTCCTTTCTACGTGGTTCATGGTCTACCGAACGGTGCCTCCGGGCTCTTGATTGCTGCTATCTTGGCAGCTGCCATGTCGAGTCTGGATTCCGGCGTCCACTCTATCTCCACCGTTATCGTCAATGATTTCGTGAGACCATTGAGACATCGCACTCGAACTGTATACAATGACCTGAAGTTGTCGCGGACTTTAATCTTAGCTTTGGGAGCCCTTGCCTTGGGTACAGCTGCCTACGCGGTTAGGATTGGACAAATCTTCAAGGCTTCAACAGCATTTTTGAGTCTGTTTGGAGGTCCGGTCCTGGCCCTTTTCCTGCTTGGAATGCTGACCAGACGTGCCCACTTTCCCGGGTGGCTGGTCAGCGCGATACCAACGATTGGAGCATCTGTTTGGCTGCAGAACTGGACGGAGATACATTTCATCTATTATTTCCCATTCTCTTTTGCAAGCAGTTTCACCCTGGGCTATCTCGCCAGCTGCTTAATCGATAGCACAACAGCTAAACCGGAATTCACCTTGTGGAGTAGAAGGAGAAGCGTCCGCAGAGACCACCAGGATGAGCTATGATGTCTTTCTTCAGGAATGACGTGTCTGACCGGTATGTCGACCAGCTCGAATGCAGGTGGCAGAGTTATCCCCAATGCGGGTTAGGGAGTGCAACATATTTCCCCTGACAAAACCACTCGTACCGGCCAGATAAGTTACTCCTCGATTAAGGAGTTGGCCGACTGGGCTAGATCGTCTGTCGAGGATAGAGGTCGGGCCATCGGTGGATCGTCTCGCTTGAGCGGACGATATGTTCCCCAGCACGTGCAAAGCGCTGAAATGCCTCGTTCGCTTCCTCCGTGTAATCGACTACACCTGGAATCACGACCGGGGAGGTATAATCCTCTAGAAGATAGACTTTTTTCGACAGATCTTCATCCTGCACTCGGACATCACTCAAAAGATCCTCGATCGTCCAGGCCACACAGTGACTCTTTGCCTGTCCGGCAATGACCACTGCGTCAAATTCGATCAGTTTGTGTAGAAACTGGTTATTTTTCTCCTATTTGCTCTCCATCAGCACCGTCTAGAACCTCGGGACCCAGCACGGAATAGTGCTCGGTCAGTGGATCTTGACCCTTGATCTGGAAATCAGGATGGCTGTATCTGGTACTAGAATGGAAAAAGATCGCTTCCTCCACGGCCGAGACTAGAGCATGGCCAATTCCCCCCAGCATGGAATGATAAAGCCATATGGTCAGATGATATTTCCCCCGGTCTTTTAGTTCGTGCGTGTAGTGGAGCAGGTGATTCTGACCGGTCTTTGGGTCGATTCCTACAGTGGCTGCAATATGCGGATTAAATTTCCAGCGACCCAACTGGATGTCCTCCGGAAGAATCAGCGTGAACGGATCAGGGTGTTTACCCTCATTGTCGACTAGGAAAATGGGATGAAAGATCTGTACTGCCTAATGAATATCCATGGTCGGACAGATTTCGCTGATGGAGTCTAGTTCTCGGTAGATAAACTCGCAAAGTCGCCGGCTGTCTTCCACGGAACCGGTTCCGGAGCGCCCCGCCACGAATAGCTCAAAATCAGGATTGCACAAGGTATTCTGGACGTCAACTATGATCAGACATATTCTAACCTGGTCTTCAAAAGCAGGCTAAAAGTTGTATTTTTGAGCCCATTTCCTCGTTTCCTCAGCCCTTTGTTGATAAGGAACCTGCCACACGCGTCCGACGATGTCGGGATTGAAATGAGGAGGAATCGGAAGCTCTCCCACGGAGTTGAATTCTAGATTCAGACGAAAAGAAAATCAAACTAGAAGTCCGTTTTTCCATTCCGAAAGCTGTCCCACGCGCTTCATCCACTCAGACCATGAATTGCTTCCCTGCTGAGGAATAATCGGTGGAAATCATGTGCAAAAACTGTGGGGCTAGCAGGACGATAAGATATTGAAAAATAAGTATTTCCTGCTTGACATGGGAGGTCTATCCTGTGTCATAATAGCATGTGTTCCCGAGAGACAAAGGCACAAGGAAAAAGAAAGGAAAGTCTGAAGTCCGCCAGGATTTTCATTGGAGGTTCCTGCTTGTGCCGATGCCACTCGGGAACTTTTCTTTTGCGCTGGGACTGCTTGAAGCATGGTGCTCTCAACCCATGCTGGACCACTAGGGGAAAGCTTCTTTTTTGTAGGGGTCGGGCAATGTGTTGGCCCACCCAAATGGCGCGTGAGGGATCCAGCCAATGACACGCTCCCCTCGCTCACACTTCGAGCTGACATGATCGAAAAGGCCTCTTTTATAGGGAAGCTCCGGCTTAGGGTCCAGAAAAGAGAACGGACGAAGCTGGATTGATGCTGATTTGAGCTTGGAAATGAAAGGAGAGACCGGTGGTGAACAAAAAGCTGGAATTCCACTTGTCACCGGCGGGAGAGTTGGTGAGGTTGGGTAGCTAGGTCCAGCCAGTTTCCCTACAAGACCCCTGCTATTTTTCATTGGTCTGGATTCCTGCGCCTCCATCATAGGTAAAGGTCGTACCGTAGCGCACAAACTCGAAACCGGCTGGACAAAGTTTAAGGGACCGATCCTCTGGCCGTTAACTTGATCCCCTGGGCCTCCATGATGGTTCTCAGCTTGAGCTCAATCTGTTCCCGACCAACGTCGGTTGATTCCAGGGGTTGCTTTTCATAGACTACACTTGGTGAACCGCACTGAGCGTCTCCTCGATTTAATCACGTATCTACTCAATGCTTCCAAACCCGTGCCCTGGCAAGAGATCAAGAACCATTTTCCGGGAGACTATGCTCGAGGGCTGGAAGAATCGAATCAGAGGAAATTTGAACGTGATAAGGCAGAGCTAATCTCTCTCGGCATCCCGATTGATTACCAAGCTGGGTCCCAGGAAAATAAAGAAGGTTATATAATTGAAAAAGAGAAGCTGTTTCTCCCGGAGATTGAATTCACGGCTCAGGAATCCTCTCTCCTGATGCTCTCGGCGGGTGCCGTATTAGAGAACGAGTTTTTTCCCTATCGAGATCAGCTGGAATCCGCTCTACACAAGATCACCAGTCTACATCACCAGATCACCCCGCCCCCGGCTGAAATTGCCATTACCTATTCCGGCGGGGATCGGGCCAGGCCTCGTTCCGCCTGGGCCAAGCAGATTCAAGGCGCATTGGAGCGTCGTAAAATGCTTGAAATTCTTTACCACGCTTTTACGACGGGTAAGACAACCCGCCGTAAGCTAAACCCCTATGGATTGATCTTCACCAACGGGAGTTGGACGGTTGTGGCCTGGGATCATTCCCGCAAGGGTTTAAGATCCTTTGTGTTGAACCGGATCAAGGAGCTCACAGTCAACGCCAGGCGTCCTGGTACTCCAGACTATGAGATAGCGAAAGATTTTTCACTGAAGGCCTACCAGAACCAGCAGCAGTGGGAGTTCGATGTCCATGAGCCCATCTGGGTAACTGTTCACCTGTCCAGGCATCGACTGCCCGAATTTCTTCCTCAACTGAGGACCGCAACTCAGACTGGCGAACGGACCTTTCGGTTGAAGGTTACCAACCGCTCGGGTTTGATCTCTTGGGCCTTGTCTCAGAAGACCGATGTCGAAATCCTAGATCCTCCCGAGATCCAGAACCAGGTCTGTGGCATCCTCCAGAGCCTATTATGAGCCTCAATAAGCGGATCAACCGAATCCTCTTTATTATGAGCTACGTTTCTCAGAACCAGGGAGTGAGCTTGGACGAACTAAGCAAGCGGGTCGGCATGCGTCCAAAGCAATTGATGAAGGAACTCGATTTCATGCTGCTCATTGGAAAACCTCCCTTTCGGCCGGACGACTATGTAGATATCTATGTTGAAGACGACCGAGTGTACATTGAATTTGACCAGATGTTGAATCGCCCTCTGCGATTCACGCGACCGGAAGCCATGGCGCTGCTGATGTCCCTGGCGTTGCTTGACCTCGAGGTGGATCCGGAATCCGTTGAATCTCTGAAGAACAAGATTAGAGGGGCAATTGACCGTTGTGTTGACGCCACAGCACGTCTTGAGGATCGGATCGTGTTGGAACGACCTTCCCGTCCGGTGTCCGACTACTTCTCGCTGCTGAGGCAGGCCATCGAATCCCACCGCAAGGTGGAGATCGCCTACTACTCCCTGACTCGAAATACTACCAACGAGAGAGTAGTGCGTTCCTATTTTCTCATAAAGTACCTGGGTTACTGGTATTTAACTGGCTACTGCGAGATGCGACGGGATCTTCGTACCTTCAAGTTTGAGAGAATTCTCTCGGTGAAGCTGCTCGAGCAAATCTTTTCTCCTCCCGCAGGACTCGATGTCGAAAAATACAAGGAGGGGTTTCTCAAATCGATGGGAGGGCATCAAATAGAAATCTATTTTGACTCCTTGGTTGCCCCTTGGATCCTGGAGCAGTGGGGGCCTTCTGCTAGAAAAGAGCCAGATGGAGGGGTAATTCTGACGCTTTCCAGTGAAACGCTGGAGTACCCTTCACGTCTGGTTTTGAGTTTTGCTCCTCACGCAAGGCCCGTCAGTCCTCCCCAGTTGATGGAGAAAGTCCAAAGCGATGCCCAAGCTGTTTTGGGAATCTACAAGAAAAGTCAGTGACCTTAAACGGGAGACGTTTGGCCCAAAGCATTCCCTCTTGCTGGTTGGTTTTGAGGGCCAATTGTGCTAATCTACACATTATCGTCTAAGCGAAGGAGAGGGAAGATGACCAAAAGGCGTTTTCGCATCCTTTCATGGGCTGTGGCGTGCCTGGTGGGTTCTGCTTGCGAGCTAACCGACACGCCCGACAGGGCCTTTGAGCCTGAAATTCTGCCCTTACCAGCTAATCCGTCCGATTATGCACCACTGGCAGCTTATGAAGCCATGCATGTTCCGGCTGATAATCCGATGACCCCAGAGAAAGTTGCGCTGGGCAGGCAGTTGTATTGGGACAAAAGGCTGAGCGGAGACGGAGCCCTTTCCTGTTATTCCTGCCATGTATGCGAGTATGGTCTGACCGATGGTCGAGCCAGGGCTATTGGTGCATTTGGCAAGCAACTTACTCGTAGCGCTCCCACTGTTTGGAATATCGGGTACCATTCAGAATTCTATTGGGATGGGCGCGCGAAGACTTTGGAAGCCCAGGCTCTTGCAGCCTGGAAAGGTGCCAATATGGGTGCGGCACAGCCCGAAGAGATCGTGGCTCAGTTGAACTCGATAAAAGGGTACAGAGAACAATTTCAGCGGATTTTTGGGGAAGATGCTACACCGCAGGACGTCTCCAAAGCTTTGGCTGCCTACATGAGAACAATCATCAGCGGAGATACACCGTGGGACCGATGGCAGGCGGGAGATCAGGCCGCCGTTAGCGAGGCTGCCAAAAAGGGCTATGAGGCCTTCAAGAAGGCCAAATGCGACAATTGTCACTCCGGAGTCCTATTCACGGACCTGCAATATCACAATACTGGGATTGGCATGAAGACCGAAGAACCGGACCTTGGACGCTATAAGGTGACTCAAGTCGAGGAAGATAAAGGTGCTTTTAAAACTCCCACCTTGCGGGATATTAGCGACTCGGCTCCTTATTTTCATGATGGTAGCTCCCCCACGCTGGAGGAAACGGTGGAAATCATGGTGGAAGGGGGAAAACCTAATCCGTACCTTGATAAGACCAATCTTGAGCCAGCGGATCTTAACGCAGAAGAGACTGCTAATCTAGTGGAATTCCTGAGGTCCTTGGACCAATCCTGCCAGCAGTTTGAACCAAAGCTTCCGGTAGAGTAATAAGAAGCGAGACCGCTTTGGGCCAGCAGCTAGTCCGCATTTCTCACACGATGTCTAGTGGTAGGGGGTGGTGGCCTCATTTGGATTACGGTGAACGTTTTTGAAACCCCAACCACCTATAACAACGAACCTGGCTTTTTTAGATGAAAGGAAGAGGTCTACGTACTCTTCTTCTGCTGCTGGTCTTCCCCAGACTGCTCGAAGCACAACAGGTGGGTCATCGTTCTACAAGGTCACTTTTTCTTGCCTCCCCAAAACCTTTTTAACTTCCGACCCGACCTGTTTGTCTCACGTTTCCTCTTTGCTCGACGCCAAGGTTATTTTTCTGCGGTCCAGAGATGGTGCAATCCCTTGGATTCGGACCTCTTTCCAGCCTTGAGTCCGCGTGGGGCCTATCAGGTGATCCTCAACAGTCCTGTACAGACGGAAGTCGCCATGGTCAACACGGCCAACCTTGTCTTTCGAGTGGTTCCCTCCATGGCTTTGGTGTACCTGGACGATAAGCTGATTGGAAAAGCTCTGGACTTCGCAACCGAAAACCGCTACATGATAGTGGACGGCGAGCACAGTCTGTGCGTAGACTTTCCCGGCTATCGGTCTTTCGAAGCTGAGATGACTATCGTCCCGAATCGGACGCTTTATCTTGACATTGAATTGGAGAGTATTAGCTACTGAGGAATACTTCAACCGGTGGTCGCCCAGGATGTCCTACCACTCACTTAGCAGCAATTTGACCAACAACGGGGCTATGCTTGAAGCCATGACCTGCACCCCACCTACAATGAAAAGGTTGGGTAAAAAGAGGTGTCGGTCCACGATAACGTGTGAATCCGAGGTGCGTTCGTATTAGCAGACCCAGGTTTCCAGCAGGGGCACCTTCTTCATGGTGGGAATACGCCGAACCAGGTACACGATGAACCTTGAGGAGCTCAGTTTGCGAAATCCCCCGTTCTCCGTTGCTAGGATTGAGAAGAGGCCCACTGGAATCCGAGGCAACCTTGAGTCCCCACCCCTCGGTCGAACGAACACCATGGAAGACCTCGTCTGCTCGCTCTATCCAAATAGGAAAACGGGTGGCAACAATTCCCTTGGCCAGGCCGAATTCCTAAAGGAAAAACCTCCTGCTTAGTGATCGAGACGGGTCATGAAAGGCGCCTCTGAATGAATTGGCCAGGGGACGCTAATTAATCTTGAAGGCGGCCGTTAACTCGCGTTTTCCCCAGCTCATGGAAAAAACAGCCGAATCAGCACCAGCCTTTTCCAAGCGAATGGTCAATTCCTCCACCGGGCCATCGAGATGGTTGGTCTCTAGAGGTATTGCAGCGACGTCTTTTCCCGGATCGTGGCTCGTTCCCCAGATTCCGGTTTCCGAATTGAACAACAATTGCCAATGATCCGTTTCCAAGCATTTTGCAAACAGTGAGTAAGAGCCCTTGGGAATTACGGTGTCTCCGAAATGGAGATTGGATTCGGTCTGGATGCTGCTGGCTTCATTGGTGCCCATTCGCCACACCATTCCCGATTTGGCTTTGGCCAACATATCTCGTCCCCGCAGTAAGGTCTGGCCATATTCGATGAAAATCTTCTTACCCTGGAGTGTGATCTGGGTGGTGACTCGTTGCTGGCCAAAGAGGGTAGAGGCCAATAGGGTGCCAAGAACAATGCTAACAATTTTATTTCGGTTCATTTCTTCCTCCCATTTAAAGTTCTTGCTGACTTAGGATCTCACCTAACGCTTCGGATAAAGTTGGAAAGCGGAAACGGAATCCGGCCTGCATAAGTTTTCTGGGTAGTACCCTCTGACCCTCCAACAGTAGGGCTTGGGCCATTTCTCCCATCATAAACCTCAAAGCAAAAGCCGGGGTGGGCAGGAAAGCGGGACACCCCAGGACCTTTCCCAGAGTTTGCGCAAACTCCCGCTGGCTGACTGGATAGGGAGCCGTGGCATTGAGCGGCCCCTCGATGCTGTCCGTTTCCATTGCAAAGTGGATGATCTCAACCTCATCCTTGAGGTGTATCCACGATATTTGTTGGTCGCCACGGCCCAGGGGACCGCCAGCAAACAGCTTGAAGGGCAGGAGCATCCGTGGTAGGGCACCTCCCGAGGAGGAGAGGGCCAGCCCCCCGCGCAATAGTACGACCCGAATACCCAGATCCCTAGCCCGTAAAGCCTCTTTTTCCCACTGCTGACAGACCTCGGCCAGGAATCCTTTCCCCGGAGGACTATCTTCATCCAGACACTTCTCCTGGCGATTACCGTAGTAGCCGACTGCCGAAGCGTTGATCAGAACCTTGGGGCGGTTTTCGCAGCGGGACAGCGCTTTGACCAAGTTTTTCGTGCCGATTACTCGGCTGTCGCTGATGGCCTTTTTCTTCTTAACACTCCATCTCTCTCCCGCAATCGACTCTCCAGCCAGATTAACCACAGCATGGAGATGCTCCAGAGATTGAGAAGGAGGGATCGATTCGGATTGCCAGGTGATCGTTTGAGCTTGAAGTTTCTGTTTCGCTTTCTCCGAATTACGAGTAAGGACTATCAGCTCATGTCCTTCCTGGTGAAGGACATGAAATAGAGCAGTACCAATGAGACCAGTAGCACCACTAATTGCAATCCTCATCTCTCACTTCCTTTCCTGGTAAGAGACGACACAATCTCACGGAAATTAAACCGGACACTCCCTCTCTGGTCGGGGTCGGACAATTCCAGGAATGGCTGGGGGACAGGGATTCGAACCCCGATATCGTGGTCCAGAGCCACGTGTGTTGCCATTACACTATCCCCCAGGCCAAGAAGACGGAAGTGAACATTATAACAAGTAAAGGCTTCAATGGGGTATCCACTGGACTCAGGTAACCACAACATCTTGTGGTTGGGCTCACGGGGCCTCGGCGTCCCAGTCGGCGACGATCGATCGATACGGCGTTGGGTCCACGGCGACTGCCTGTTGCACAAGGCGGTAGAAGAGTTTTCCCCGGCTGCGTGAGTTGCGCCGGTTGAAGCGGAACACAAACTCGTCGAGGTAGTAGTCCAGATGCTCGTGGCTAACCGCGCCTTGGTGCGTGCCCAGCAGCCAGCGCTTGAGCAACGAGATCGCTTGGTGCACCCTCGGCAATAATTCCGAGGCCTGCTTGCGGCGGCCCGACAGAAAGACGATGCGATGCTGGTAGCCCTTCTTCTCCAGCGGCTCGTAGCCCAGCCAGCCGTCGGTGTGCACCAAGCTTCCCGGCTCGACCGACTCCTCCACGAAGGGCATCAAACTGGCCGCCGATGCGTTCCGAACGCGCTGCATGCGGATCCGTCCTAGCCCGCGGCCTCTCTCTTCCGCGGCTACTGAAATCAAGACTTTTCGCTCGTTCTGCCGGCCGCTCACACCCTATTCCTCAGCGCCCCAATAGGTCTCATCGACCTCGACTACGCCCGCCAATCGCTCCCGCCCCGGACGCACCATCGCTCGCCGCAGCTTGTGCATCCAGGTCCACGCAGTTGGATAGCTGCCCAACCCGAGAACGCGCTGCAGACCCAGCGCGCTGACCCCGTTCTTTTGCGAAGTGACGTGCCAGATCGCCCGGAACCACAGCCGCAGCGAGCGCATTCGAACCACACTTTGCGCACCGGCCAAGCCCGCTCATGCCCGCATCCCGGACAGCGGACACCCTCCGGCCAGCGCAACGCGGACAGATAGTCGCGACAGGCCTCTTCGCTGGCGAAGCGTACCTCGAACTCGAGCAGGTCGCGTGGATAATCCTCCACGAAGGCACATACTACATCTTGGGGTCACCTGAGTCAAGTGGATATCCCATAGGCTTCAAATCGAGAGACGTGAGGAGGCTTACCGGCTAGTGTGACTCAAGACTTTTCGGCAACCTCGATACGGACCATCGCTTCTTCCAATAGAGCCAGCGCCTGGCGGTAGTCAGTTTTCTGGTCCTTCGATCGAAGAAGTTGTTCAGCTTGTTCTTTCTGAGCTTGTGCTTGTTCCAGATCAAGTTCCTCAGGAGCTTTGGCAACTTCGGCCAAAATAGCGACCTGTCTGGGAAGCACTTCTACGAATCCCCACCCGCAAAACAGGTGTGTTCGATTGGCTCCCTGACGGTATGCAATCACTCCTACTCTCAACTCGGAAATCATGGGAGCGTGTCCGGGCAAGATCCCCAAATAACCGTTGACAGAGGGGACAGTCACTTCCTCCACTTCTCCCTGGAAGAGCAACCGATCCGGCGTAACGATCTCCAGTTCAATGGTGGTCGGTAAACCGATGGCCATAGCAGGTCCAATTTCCGAAACGAGACATCAACTCTCAATCTGACGTAACTCGAAACACGAGATTCAAAGACCTGTTTTCAATCCCTAGTTTGGAGAATAATCCCTCTGGATTCCTTGTGGGATTTCCTTTTTAGTTTCAGCCCTTCCGAACTGTTGCGTGCTTCGAATGTCACACTTTATATCCGGCTATGCGGCAGCCCCCTGGCTCATTTTTTCCGCCTTCTCCAGAACTTCATCGATTCCACCCACCATGTAGAATGCTTGCTCGGGAACTTTGTCATGCTTGCCTGCACAAATTTCCTCAAAACCCCGAACCGTTTCTGCAACGGAGACATATTTCCCGGGGATTCCCGTGAACTGTTCGGCCACGAAGAACGGTTGGGAGAGAAAACGTTGAATCTTTCGGGCTCGTGTCACGGTCAGCCTGTCCTCTTCAGAAAGTTCGTCAATCCCTAAGATCGCGATAATATCCTGCAGATCCTTGTAACGTTGTAGTTCATTTTGAACCGCTCGAGTCACTCCATAATGCCTCTCGCCGATGATTCGCGCGTCTAATATCCGGCTGGTCGATGCCAGCGGGTCGACGGCCGGATAAATCCCTTGTTCGGCGATGGAACGCTCCAGATTACTCGTCGCATCTAGATGGGCAAAAGTAGTGGCAGGAGCAGGGTCAGTATAGTCGTCAGCGGGAACGTATATGGCCTGGATGGAGGTAATCGAGCCTTTGTGGGTTGAGGTAATACGCTCCTGTAGCTCCCCCATTTCGGTAGCCAGGTTAGGTTGGTACCCTACTGCAGAAGGCATACGACCCAACAGGGCCGAAACCTCGGAACCCGCCTGGGTGAAGCGAAATATATTGTCAATGAATAGGAGGACATCTTGGCCTTCCTCGTCTCGGAAATATTCGGCTATGGTCACGCCCGTCAAGCCGACGCGTAGACGGGCTCCCGGAGGCTCGGTCATCTGTCCGTAAATGAGAGTGGTCTTGTCGATGACACCCGATTCCTTCATCTCCAACCAGAGATCATTCCCCTCGCGGGTTCGCTCTCCCACGCCGGCAAAGACCGAAAACCCACCGTGTTGAGTGGCAATTCGATTAATGAGCTCCATTATGATGACCGTTTTCCCTACGCCTGCACCGCCGAACAATCCAATCTTTCCGCCGCGGGCGAACGGTTCAATCAGATCGATCACCTTGATACCCGTCTCCAGCATCTCCGTCTCTGTGTTCTGCTCTTCCAGGCTGGGGGCGGAGCGGTGAATGGGATACCTCTTTTTAGCCGAAACCGGTCCCTGCTGGTCAACGGGGCGACCCAGGACATTCAGCACCCGTCCTAGGGTCTCACGGCCTACCGGAACGGAAATGGGTCCGCCAGTGTCGACCGCCCTCATGCCTCTGACAAGCCCGTCGGTGGGATCCATGGATATACATTTCACCAGTCCCTCGCCCAGGTGGTAGGCCACCTCAGCTGTCAGGTCGATCGAAACAGGGCTGTCAAAGTCTTCAGAGGTAACCCGTATGGCGTTATAGATCTTGGGAATATGACCGGACTCGAAGTGAATGTCGATGACCGGACCGATAACCTGAATTACTTTGCCAATCTTCTGATCCATTGTCTTGAATCCTCGTCATACAATCTAGATTGTGTGATTAGTCTCATGTTGGCTAGCCTGCGAGCTACTCCTATAGGATGAAGGTTTATTCGTTGAAGTCCAAGCGAGGCGACTATCTCCAAGCCATGTTCCTCGTAAAATCCAACTGCACACTTTTTCCCTAATAATCCGGCTGCTGCTACTGGTCCTGTCCCTTCAAGGCATCTGCTCCGCTGACAATCTCAATGAGTTCTTTGGTAATGTTCGCTTGGCGCAGACGGTTCATACGCAGCGTTAAGCTCTCGATCATTTCCTTTGCATTTCGCGTCGCTGAATCCATGGCTGTCATGCGGGCGCCGTGCTCAGCTGCCTCCGATTCTAACATGGCACGAAAGACCTGGGTCTCAACGTGGCGAGGTAGGAGATGATCGAAGATCAGGCGAGGAGGCTGCTCATAGAGGTAATCGACCAGCACTCGACCCGGTTCGATTTCCAGTTTTTGGATGGGTAGCAGAGGCTCGAACACAATCTGCTGTCGGATGACCGACTTGAATTCATTGTAAACCAGATAAATACTGTCCAATTCCCGGGCTGCGTAATACTCGATGATGCTCTCCGCAATCTCTCGGGCATACGGATAGTCCACCCGGCTCATGATGTTAACGTATTGGTGTCGAATCGGCCAGGGGCGGTGTCGAAACCAGTCTGCACCCTTGCGTCCCACAAGGGTCAGATCAAGCACCTTGTTGGTGGCGGCATCCTCGATGTAGGTCGCCGTGGCTCTGATGATATTGCTGTTGAAGGGTCCACACAGACCCTTGTCAGCTGTCACGACGACCAGCATCAACCGATCCGGTTCCCGTTGTGCCAAAAGGGGATGAGAGGAGAGATCGACGCGGCTGGCCAGTGAGTTGAGCACGGCTAGCATCCGATTGGCGTAAGGACGAGCGCCAAGGATGCGATCCTGAGCCCGCCTCAACCTTGAGGCGGAGATGAACTTCATTGCTCGAGTGATCTGTTGAATATTCCGGACAGACCGCACTCTGCGCCGCACATGAATGAGTGTCCCAGAGGACATGGTGTTCTGTTCAGTTGGAGCGGGGCCTCGTCAGGCGGCTCGGTGCTGTTTGAATTGTTCCTTGAATGCAGTTAAAGCGTCCCGCAACTTTTCTTCCAGTTCGCTATCCAGTTCCTCCTTCTGGGCGATTTCCTCCAGCAGGCTTCCCTTGTTGGCTTCTATGAAATCGTATAGGCTTTTCTCGAACTCGGCGACGTCAGATAACGCCAAATCGTCGAGAAAGCCCTTGGTGGAAGCGTAAATGATGAGGATTTGCTTCTCCACGGCAAGGGGCTCATATTGGGGTTGCTTGAGAATTTCCGTCAACAGAGCTCCTCGGGCCAGCTGGCGCTGGGTGGCCCGATCCAGGTCGGAGCCGAACTGAACAAAGGCAGCCAGTTCTCGATACTGGGCTAATTCCAGACGCAGCGTTCCCGCGATTTGTTTCATAGCTTTGATTTGAGCTGCACCACCTACACGACTGACCGAGTTGCCGACGTGAATCGCCGGCCGGATTCCCGAATTAAAAAGATCGGTGTCCAAATAGATCTGGCCGTCGGTGATGGAGATCACATTGGTCGGAATATAGGCAGAGATGTCACCAGCCTGTGTCTCGATGAGCGGAAGGGCGGTCAAGCTTCCTCCCCCCAGTTCATCCTTCAGCTTGGCCGCCCGCTCCAGCAGGCGACTGTGTAGGTAGAAGACATCGCCTGGGTAGGCCTCCCGACCTGGCGGTCTCCTGAGTAGGAGCGAGATCTCTCTGTAGGCAGCAGCGTGTTTGGATAAATCATCATAGATGACCAGGGAGTGACCCTTGTTGTCGCGAAAATATTCTCCCATGGCGCAGCCGGCATAGGGAGCCAGGTACTGCATCGTGGCTGGGTCAGAAGAGGCCGCAGAAATCACGATCGTTCTTGACAGGACGTCCTGTTCCACTAGCATCTTCACCACCCGTGCGACTGTCGAGCGCTTCTGGCCAATGGCCACGTAGATGCATACAATGTCAGCTTCTTTTTGGTTGATAATGGTGTCAGTGACGATGGCCGTTTTTCCGGTCTGTCGGTCACCGATTATCAACTCGCGCTGACCGCGTCCGATGGGAATCATGGAGTCGATGGCTTTCAGCCCGGTCTGCAGAGGTTCACGCACGGGCAGACGGTCGATTACACCGGGTGCTAGTCTCTCTATCGGGTTGCTGTGTTCGGTGACGATTGGCCCCTTGCCGTCGACCGGTCGGCCGAGAGGATCCACTACCCGGCCCAGCATAGACTCTCCCACCGGAACCTGCATGATGCGTCCTGTCCGCTTGACTACGTCACCCTCCCTTATTTCGTGGACATCACCGAAGAGAACCACACCCACATTGTTTTCCTCGAGATTGAAGGCCAGGCCGAAGACGTCATGAGGAAACTCCAACAATTCCAAGGCCATCACCTTGTCTAGGCCATGGACGCGAGCGATCCCATCACCGGCTGAAATCACCGTTCCCACCTCGCTGACCACCACTCCAGCATCGAAGTCTTTAATTTGTTCTTTGATGATCCGTGTAATCTCATCTGCTTTGATTGCCATGTTACTCTCCGTCATTCTGAAGTCAGCCGCCGCCGGATCACATCTAGTTGAGTTCGGATCGAGCCGTCGAAGAGCATGGAGCCGATCTGCAGCTTGAGACCACCAATGAGCGATTCGTCCAGCTGATAGTTGAACTTCATTTTTGTACCCAGCTTTGTTGAGAGGGTATTCGCCAGACGCTCTCGGGTCAGTCCTGGAATTTTTTGACTGGAGAAGACCTCAGCCCTCGTGACACCTTGTCGCTCATCGACCACCCGGTGAAAGCTCTCCACTACTTGATCGAACTGGTCCAGGCGGGCATTTTCCAGCAGTACCAATAGGAAGTTCACCGTAGTCTGGCCGAGGGGTAACTTTTCTGCCAGACACTCGATGACCTTCTGCTTGGCCGAAAATGGAATAGCGGGAGTGAGTAAAACTTCCCGTAGTTGGTCATGACTGTGAAGAAGCTCTCCGAAGACCAGCAATTGGTTACTCACCTGGTTCGACTGCCGGGTCTTAAAGGCGACATCGGCCAGGGCACGGGCATATTTCATGGCCACAGACGAGAGCATCAGCTAGAAACCCCTCTCCCACCATCGGCCATTTCGGTCAAGAAACGCTCAACCACTCTTCGATGATCCACTTCATCAACTTCTCGCCGGATTTTTTTCTCGGCTAGCTCTACGGATAACTGAGCTGAAAACTCCTTTAATTCCTTGCGGGTGAGACGGGTGAGACGATCGATTTCGCTCCGGGCCAGCTCGAGTACTCTCTGCGCTTCTTTGTTGGCTTCCTGGAAGAGACGCCGTCGTTCCAGTTCGACTTCCTTCTCCGCCTGTTCACGTACTTCCGCTAGCTCCTGATCCAGGCTGCGCATCCGTTTTTCAATCGTCTCCAGCTTTTTCTGGGCTTCGTCTCGAGCCTCTTGGGCTTTCCTAATCTCCTGGTGGATGCGTTGGCGAGAATCTCGAAAAAAGTTCCCTAGTGGCTTGCGCACAAAGTAATAGATCAACCCGAAGAGAATTGCCAGGTTAAGCCAGCGCCCCAGTGTGATCAGCCACCCCCATCCAGCTTCCCCACCACCCTCCGAAGCTACCACCGAATTGGGACAGATCAGAATCAAAAAGAATCCTGCCAGGACCAGCCCCCACTGACCTCGATCTCCCCGGACTGGATAGAAGGATTCTGGCTCTTTTCCTGTAGGAATATGCGTTCTCATAAGCTGTCGATCCCTTTCGTTGAGTCCTAAAGGGAGGTGTGCCCTTTTGGGCTCAAACACAGGTACTAGAGAGAGGGTGTTGCGTGAACATTTAGATCCTATGGAGGACCATTCGGGTAATCACTTGTGCAATTTCCTCTGCATCGAGTTTCAGTTGCTGGTGGGCAGAGACAGCCTCCCCCTCGAGCTGTCTTTTGGCTTCCTCAATCAATTCCGTGGCCTGGCCACGAGCCTCCGAAAGCTGCCTGAGACGTTCCTTGAGGGCTTCACTTCGCCGTTCTTGTGCTCGCTGGTACCCCTTTCGTTTCTGCTCCTTGATCCTTTCCTCGCATTGTTCAAGAAGACGCTCATAGTGGTTGGTCTTCTCCTGCGCCTTTTCCAACAGGCCGCTGGTTTGGGACCGTCGTTCATCCAAGATGCGGAAGATTGGTTTGAACAGCAGGTGATTGAGACTGATCAGCGTAACGATGAAGGCCGCGGATGCGATCGGTAAAGTCCAATCGATTGTCAGCATACTCAGAAATCCACCCTATTGCCTAAACCACTCTCTTTTACCTGCTTTCGCTCTCCAGGTCAAGGCGTCCATCACCTCTGTCCAGGACGGTCCGTGCTACAATGACTCACCAGAAGAGAAGCTTAACTGTGCAGGTATAAGAGACATATGATGGGGGGCTTTTTGGATTCGTTTGCCTCCTGCAAAAGGTATAGGATGAACTTTATGGGGAAATTTGCAAAGATGCTACATGTCGATCTAGTGGGAAAGAGCGGAGTAAAAGACTGTAAAAAGGACCTCAATCCAGACAAAGAGCAGCCCGTGCAGACCGATCGATTTCCCGTTGTCCCCTATCGCGTCTTGTACAGCGAGATCCCTTTTTACTCGGATCCTGAGTGTACGAAGGAGGTTTCCGACGCCCGCCTGGTCATTCTTGAAGCCATGGATCCCGACGACAGTTGTTACGAACCGGACATCCTTGCCGCCAAAAAAAGATATCAGCCGGAACAAACTGTCACCTGGGAGCTCAACAACAAGCAGCTCTGGGAAGAGGCTTGGTTTAGACACCCGAAAAGTGGACAGATCGAGCGCGCCTGGACCCTGTGCGTGGAATTCGTGGGTCGGGTCATCAGCCAGCAGGCTTTGGACCAGAACCGGGAAGAATTGGAAGAGATCAAGCGAAAGTTAGCCGAGCGAAGAAGCCAGGCCAAAAGCGTGAACTAGCTTGGAGCGGAAGAAGTATGGGGGGAAGCACCGACTTGAGATCGGGAAAGGAGGTCCTGTAGCACTCCCCGAGTTTTCTCGTCACACTCTTTTTGTTGGTGTTCTCGGAGCTCCGCCAGTGCTGCTGGGGTTCCAATTTGCTTGAGCCCCCACGCCGCATGCCGTCGAATCAGGGGTTCTTCGCTAGCGAGGAGCCTTTTTAATGCCGGAATCATGTCGGATCTGCGGGTATTTCCTAGAGCCACCGCAACATTGCGCATCAAGCCTCGCCACTTAGCACGTTTGATAGCGCTCCCCCGATAGCAGTCGCGAAAGTCATCGGGCGACATGGCCGCCAACTCCTTCAGGTCAGGAGTTTGGTTCTCGTTCCGGGGCTGGAATTCCTCTGTTTGAGCCAAGGGTGTCTTGTTGGTCCAAGGGCAGACGTCCTGGCAAATATCGCAGCCGTAGATCAGGTTTCCCATCGGTTGTCGCCACTGTTCTGGTATGTCCTCCCGCAATTCGATTGTGAGATAAGAAATACACCTGCGACTGTCCAGGAGATAGGGCTCAACGATAGCCCCGGTGGGGCAGGCGTCGATGCAGCGCGTACAGGAACCGCAAAAATCCTGTCCTGGTAAGTCGTAGTCAAGCTCCCGATCAAGAAGGATCTCTCCAATGAAGAACCAGGATCCGAGTTCGCGGGAAAGCACGTTGGTATGTTTGCCAAGCCAACCGAGTCCGGACTGGACAGCCCAGTACTTGTCCATGACTGGGCCGGTATCCACATAAGTCTTCCCCTGAATCTGGGGCTCCAGCTCATGAATAAAGTCGAGCAGCCGACGAAGTTTTCCTTCCACGACCTGGTGGTAATCGGTGCCGGAAGCATAGCGGGAAATCACACCCTTTTCAGGCTGATCGTAGGGAAGAGAGTAGTGATGGAGATAATTCAGTCCCAGAGAAAGAATGGAGCGGGCGTGAGGCAAAACTTTTTCCGGATCGACGCGTTTCTCACAGTTTTTTTCCATATAGGCCATCTGTCCATGATATTGCCGACTTAACCAGGTCCGAAGGTGCTCCTTGGGAATCGCCGTAGCAGGAGCGATTCCGACGGCTTCAAATCCAAATTCCAGAGCCTTGTCCTTGATCTGTTGAGTTAGCCTAGCCCGATTCATCGCATTGCGTCCTTGTAGGAAAGTGTTATCCTTTCTGTACACCGCGACAAGCCTAGTGAGATCCCCAGCACGAAAGTCAGATAACCTGGAACTGGTGCAGCATGTACTGGTAGAAGGGGTCAGTAGTGTATTCTCGGATCCAGTTGAGGCAGAGCACACAACGCTCGAATTTATCAGCTAGTTTCTTGAATACCACGGTGGTGTCGAGATTTTTTTCTAGCTCGCTGGCCACCATGTAACTTCGGTGGCCGGTTTCAGCATAGTAAGATCGGGGAATGTTGCGCCTGGCACGATTCAGGCTCTCGGGGAACATTCCCAGGATGAACAGACTGAAGTCACCTATGTGTCTGTACACTATTTTGCGCTGCGACTTGGGTATCTCCCCCGCTTTTTTCAGCATGTCGATTAAGTAGACCAGCGGCTTGCCTTTTTCACCTCTGAGCCGGTACAGGTTCTCCACATAAATGAAGTTGACGAGGAGGTTTCTGAGGTACAGGAGCAGATCCTTGTCAGGCAGGGAGGATTGAGTTAAAGCCCGGTCAGCGAGACTTCTGAACAACCTTTTTACCGGGTGATTTTCCGGCATTTGAGCCCAGTCTACCATTGTTTGGAACCCCACTATAAGTCAGTGACCTGACAATCCGATTCTTGCCCTACCTTCAACTTATCGGCTTCAAGGTAAGTCAGCTATAGACCACACTTTTGATCGGCTCTGACTCAGGCCGACCCATCCTTTGCTTTTTCCATACTAATAAGATGCCTGTTGGCTCAGAGTTTTCTGGACTGTAGCGTTCTTATCTCTCGACAGCCTGAGAAGCCTGGGACAGCAGAGGCTCCTCCGCTTGCCACTTCTTGCTTTTTTGGGGGGACTGAATGTGACTTTTTCAACCTATGGGCATCTTATCCGGGTAAGCAGAGGGTTCCTGATGGACATGGCTTTGGTTGTTTGCCTGGTTGGCCTTTCCGTTTTCTATATCGGTTTATCGCTTTTCATTTTTTCTCGGTTTTTCCCACGGCTATTTCTCGAGTAATCGATCCAGAACTCGCTTTTTCTGAAGCGAATCTGCCCAAAGGAGAGTTGGAATCAAGCAGAGGTAAGAAGAACACGGATGGAAATCGAAGATCCGCAGTTGGCTCGGATTCTGATCATAACCATGGGGGTATTAGTACTCCTACATGGGCTTTTGGGGGCAGTGGCACTTTTATTGTTCAGCCATCAGATAAAACGATTGGACTCAGGATTTCAAAGTCTAAGCCAAAAGATGAAAGACGCGCTAGTCCTGACAGGCCAATTGTTGACTGGCTTCCAAGGATGGTTTCCAGAGATGTTGCCTGGAGTCAATAAAGGGCTAGGCCGGTTGTTCGATGACTTGACCCGAGTCGTTCACCGTGGCGACCAGGCAGCAGACTATACGCTGGTCCTCTTACGCTCTCAGATGGCGATCGTAAGTCGCCATCTGGACACTGTGTTGACTCGATTTTCGCAAGAAACGTTCAAGGCACACCGGGCCATAGTAGAAGAAAGCCACCATTTATCTGCTTTGCTTCGCGTCGGGTCCTCTTACCTTTCGAGAATCCTAGTTCGAGGTCAGCCAAAAGCTCCCAGTACTCATCTTTCCGATAGCGATATCTTCATTTGAGCTGGAGGGAGAGGAGGCTATCTTCGGATTCCCAATCTCACTCTAGCGTGAATTTCCTGACCGTCTCGAAACACCTTGACCTCTACCTCATCACCCGGTTCTCTGACCCGTAGGGCATAAGTGAAATCATAGAGATTGTCGATTTGCTTGGCATCGAACTCCACCAGAATGTCTTCGGCTCTGAGCCCAGCCTTGGCGGCGGGTGATCCATCTCTTATGGCGGCAAAACGCACACCTCCTGAATCCCACGCCATATCCGGAATCGAGCCAAATAATGGACCATAGCCTGGCTTTGCATCATCAACCCCTACATGCATCTTTGGTCCTCCCTCAGCTACCTCCACGAATTGGGGGCGATGAGGCAATGCATCGAGTTGGCTGGCCAACGCGGTCACGACATCGAGCACTTGATGAGTGCGAACCAGGTTGATCTTGTGCCAGTCATCTGAGGGTTTATGATAATCTGCGTGTAGACCAGAGAAAAAGAATAAGGAGGGGATCTTCTTCAAGGCAAAGGGAAGGTGATCGCTAGAGCCCCAAGCCGTATGTATATATTTGAACTTCAGGGGAGATGTTTTTTGAAGCTTATCCAACAAGACTTTGAACTCATTGGCCGTACCAACTCCTCCAATTAGTAAGTCTCCCTCGCTGCGGCCAATCATATCCATGTTCAGCATGGCCACAGTTTTCTCCAAAGGGAAGATGGGATTTTCAATGTAGAAGTTTGATCCTCGTAGTCCCAACTCCTCGCCGGCGAAGGCAATAAAAAGCAGGCCGCGCCGTAGAGAGTTTCCTCTAAAACGCCCAGCGAGCTGAAGAAGACCGGCCGTTCCCGAAGCGTTGTCGTCTGCGCCGTTGTGGACTTGTCCAATCTGCTCCGGAGCTAGTGAGCTCGTGTCACCCAGACCCAAGTGATCATAGTGGGCCCCGATTACAATGATTTCATCAGTCTTCCCAGAGATAAAGGCTACGACATTACGGAGTGTACTGCGCTCTTTCGCCACGTCCATCGAAATTGTGGCATGAATGTCCACTAGCTCAAAGGAATGAGGGGTAAGATGCCCATTGATCCAGGTCAAGGCCTTAGCCGGATTTCGGCCGGCGAAGTTGAATAAGCGTTTAGTCCAAGTATCGTCTAACTCTACGGTGGGGATTCCCATATCCTCAATGACCGATTGCGGGGGAGTTTGTTCGCGCCCGTTGCGGTGATGAAACGTGTCGGGAAGTAGAATGATGCCCACCGCACCGTGGTGCTTGGCATTCATTACCTTATGCATGAGTGTGGCGTAGGGTGTCAGCCTTTCGCCATCGAATGCACTGGACTTCGATTGTTCTTGAGGCTCGTGCTTATAAATGAGGACAATTTTCCCCTTAGCATCGATTTCCTGGTAGTCATCGTAGTGCAATTTGGGTGCCGTGATCCCAAAGCCGGCGAATATCAAATTTCCCTGGACTACCTCTCGAGGACCATAGGTTAGTGGGAAGTAGTCGCTATTCTCTACCTCGAGTTGAAGGCTTCCATTCAGCCCTTGGACCACGACTTGATTATCAGAGCCTAAACGGACCCCGGTGGTCAGCTCGAATGGCTGAAAATAACTTCCTCGCTCTCCTGCTGGTTGAAGCCCGTGGTCTCTGAACTGGGCGGCTAAGTATTCAGCTGCCACGTTGATTTCCCGACTGTTGTTTCCTCGCCCTTTGAGTTCGTCAGAAGCCAGAAAACGCAAATGTTTGAGTAGAGTACTGCTCGAATCTTCAGCGTTTGCCTGCAGAGTGGGGAGAAAGCCTAGCCAAGCAAAGAGGACAAGAAATCGATAAGCCTTCATCTTTGGGAAATCTGTTGTACATTGCATGGATCGCTCTGAGCCTCCCAAGTATAGCATCCCTAAGAATCACGCAGAACACCTGACCTACTCACCAAGTGGGGTCCCGGTTGTTTATCTGGTTGAATCGATTTTCCATCAAGGTCAGAAATGCAGGCAGGAAAGCTCAGAATGAGTATAATTTGACCTGAGATAGTATGGCCCCGGGGGAAGGTTTGAAAGCCATTCAGTATCGGAACCTGGAAGAGGCTCGTCAAGTCCTCAAGCGAGTGATCTTAGAGAAGACATCTGGACGGGATCCTTTTGAAGACGCCGGTTCGGAACCTCAAGGACTCTTAGCCGTGATACCCGAGGACCGTCTTTCTGAGGAAGACTTTTATAGACTATTCGAAGCGAGAAAGGGTATTCTAGTTGAGGTCGAAAAGATCTTCTTTTCAGGCTATGGTCCTCCCGCTGAAGAAGACGAATACATGGGGTTTGTTGGGGAACAGATCGCCTATGTGCTCAAGGGGTGCCGCTTCCCGATTGAGATCCGGACTTGCCCTCAGGGAGCCCGGGACATTCACCACCTCGAGGCCCTGGTGGCAGAGTACCAACACCCTTTGAACCGAAGTGATCTAGCACAAAAACTAGGACTGGAAGAAAATTGGGATTTCGTTGATCTCTTCGACCTTCTCGCCCAGGGTCGGTACAGTGCGGAAGAGCTAGACCGCTTGATTCATCAGGGTATCCAATGAGGTTGCGCTGGCGTATAGAGTCAAGATCTCAAAACAAGGAGATAAGGAGGGTTTGGTCATGAAGAATCACTTGAGCCGGCGGCAAATGATCCGTGCTGCAGTGGCCATTACCACCGGACTGGCCTTCGGATTACGACCCAATCTGAAAGCCGGTTCCCGTGCTAATATCGACCAAACCACCGTGATCAGCATGCGGCCGCAATTTTACCACGGCTGGCCGACTCTTACCCGTCGTCTCAATGGCGAGTTGCTGGTGGTGTGCTCAGGCGGGCGGGAAGCGCATATTTGCCCTTTTGGTTGGCTGGAGATCAGCCGCTCCAAGGATGAGGGACGCAGTTGGAGTTTTCCTCGAGTGCTTTTTGACGGTCCCCTCGACGACCGCGATGGCGGTATTCTCGAAACGGCCAAAGGGACACTGCTCGCCACGACATTCAGCTCGATAGGATACGAGAAACGATTAGCAGAAGCAGAGGCAATGAAACCAGGCGACGAAAACGCCTGGACGAAGGAAAAGCTCGCACGCTGGCGTGCCGTACACGGTCGAATCAGCGCGGCCCAACGCGAAGTTGAACTGAGTAGCCTCATGCTTCGTTCTGTGGATGGAGGACGGTCCTGGTCGGCGCCCTACCGTTGCCAGGTGAACACTCCCCACGGGCCTATCCAGCTTAGTGACGGTCGTCTTCTCTACGCTGGAAAGCTGTTCTGGTACGGGAGGAGTGGTCAGCAGGCAGGTCACATAGGAGTTTGTGAGTCGACCGACGATGGGGTCAACTGGCGGTGGCTAGCAGAGATTCCTACCCGACCCGATGACAGCGACGATGAGTATCATGAACTTCACGCGGTGGAGACGACCGCGGGCAGGATCATTGTTCACATCCGCAACCACAACCAGTGCAATGAACGAGAGACGCTCCAAAGTGAATCAGATGATGGCGGTAGAACCTGGTCGACCCCACACGCCATCGGCGTGTGGGGTTTTCCATCTCACCTCCTCAGGCTCAAGAACGGTCATCTGTTAATGAGCTACGGCCACCGTCGCTCTCCCCTCGGCGTCCAGACACGGCTCAGCAGAGACCACGGTCGGTCCTGGTCGGAGGCGATGATCATCTCAGGTGACGGTACTTCCAGCGATCTGGGATATCCCTCGACAGTCGAGCTAGGGGATGGCTTTCTCCTGACGGTCTGGTATGAGTTGATGGGAAGCTGGCTGGGTGACTTCGCGCACTACCTGGAGCGGGGACGCGACGAGAGATGGTTCAAGCAGACTGATCCGTTGCCCCGCGCCATATTGAGGCAAACTCGATGGCGGTTGGCCTAACCTGGTTGCTAGATTTTCCGTTGAGCTTCTCTGTCTTCATTTTCTTTCCCCTGGCCCGTATTTCTTACACCCTACCAACTGCATTGCCGGAATTATCCATCTTGATGGCCTTCGGATGAAGTCAGTCCCTTTCACTAGAATAAATCTAGCTAGTGGAGGGAGTTTTCGGCCATGCAAAGCCTTATTCTGGTCCTCACCTTGATTTTTGGGGCGGTTTTAGGAAGCGCCTTGGCCTGGCTCTTTCTTAGGGATAGGATCCAGTTTATTAGAGGTCAGATTAGAGCGGAAACGGGAGCTGAGCGAGTGGGTCTTGTCGAGCGACTTCAATCCAGAGAGCAGCAGATTCTCAACTTGAGTGCCCTCCTGGAACAAGCTCACTTGGAATCTAACAAGCTGCGTGAGCAGATTCAATCGGAAGCGGAGCGCCGTTCAGCCTCCGAGGAGAAGAATTCACGTATTCCCGTATTGGAGGACTCTCTTCAGTCCAAGCGATCCGAGATTGCTCGTCTCCGAGAGGAAAATGTCGACTTAAAGACACGCCAATCGGAACTGGAAACGAAGATCACAGAGGGGAAAAAGTCTCTTCAAGAAAAGGTCGCGATTCTAAATGACTCCCAGGTAAAGCTTTCCGATGCCTTCCGTGCCCTCTCATCCGAAGCGCTCAGGAATAATAACCAATCATTTCTTCAATTGGCTAAGAGCAGTTTGGAAAAGTTCCAGGCTCAGGCAAAGGGAGATCTAGTCCAGCGGCATCAGGCAATCGAGCATCTGGTTCTCCCCATCAAGGAATCACTGAGCCGATTTGACAGTCAGGTAAGCGAGATCGAAAAAGCCCGCCAACAGGCCTATGGTGCGATCACCGAACAGGTGAAGTACCTGGTCCACACGCAGGAAAAACTGCAGTCCGAGACCCAGAATCTGGTCAAGGCCTTGAGGACCCCCAACGTTCGCGGTCACTGGGGGGAAATTCAGCTTCGCCGCGTCGTTGAGATTGCTGGTATGCTACCTTATTGCGACTTCCTAGAGCAGGTCTCGGTGCGTACTGACAGCGCCGTTCTCCGACCCGACCTGATTGTGAAACTACCCGGAAAAAAGAATGTGGTTGTTGACTCTAAAGCCCCTCTGCAGGCTTACCTAGGCGCTTTGGAAGCACAGGACGAAAGAGAACGCAGGACCTACTTGAAAAAACATGCTCGCCAGATTCACGATCATATTACACAGTTGAGTTCAAAAGCCTACTGGGACCAGTTCGAAGCAACACCGGAATTTGTAGTCCTCTTTTTGCCGGGTGAAAGCTTCTTCAGCGCTGCTCTGGAACAGGACCCTAGTCTCATTGAAGAAGGGGTGAATCAGCGGGTGATTCTAGCCACCCCCACCACTCTCATCGCTCTCCTGCGTGCGGTCTCGTACGGATGGCGACAGGAGCGGATCACAGATAATGCCCAGACCATTAGCCAACTGGGACGGGAGCTCTATGAGAGGCTTGGCGTCGTGGTTGAGCATGTGATCGGGCTGGGCAGAGGCCTGGATCGGGCGGTTGACTTTTACAACCGGGTAGTTGGCTCTCTGGAAAGCCGGGTTCTGGTCTCAGCACGAAAATTTAATGACCTGGGTGTCCCTGCCAAGCAAGACATTTCGGTAGTTCGCCCCATTGAGAAAGCCCCTCGGTCCCTGCAGGAAGAGGCTTACGAAAAACCGCCTGTGACGAGACAGGCTCGCCTGAGCTGAAACCCTTCCTATGAAGGGTTTTCAGTCACATTAGCCCGAGGCCAAGCGAGAGGACCCTGTTTGCACTGAATCCCTCGCTCGAAATTTGGGCGCGCCGACACATTTGTTGGCCTCTGGTAAATAATTTTCAAATCAGTTAGTGGATCGGGGAGGGTGCTTAAGATTGCACCTGAGTAGCCTCTCACACCACCGGACGCACGGTTTTCCGTATCCAGCCGTTGGTCGTCAGCAGTGTTATTATCTTGCAATCGTACATCTGCTTTCCTGCCGGTCTTTGCCAAGTATCCTACTTAGAGCCTACCCTCCTACAGTTCTCACGCCCCTGCATGTCAAAGCTCTTTTCTGCCATTGCCTTGAGTCCTCCTTAAACTTTTGTACCTGAAACCGGTCCTTTGCTCTTCCTCGCTCTCGCCAGGCCTCATCGCTGGCGGGGCAGCGGAAGCGCACCGTGGACCTAACCAGCCTCTGTTCTCCGCCCAAACTAGCCATGCGGTTTTCCCGCAACTAGCTTTCATCAAGGTTGGCACAGGGCGCGGTTAAAGAGGAGGAATCAATGGGATTAGATTCACCAAGACAACTGCAGCATAGAGCTGGCCTCTCGGCCATGTCCTTCAGACATAGCAACACCACCGTTTGTGACGATGCGACCAGAGACGGTGCACCATCCAGCGATCCAGACGATTGAAGAGACTGCGGACGTGAGACTTGTGGTAATACAAACCCCAAAACGAATGGCCGGATTGATCTGCCGACTAACTCTCGTGTACTCCCCGGAGCCTTTCACCATGCTTCAGATGCTATTCGGCTGTCCGATGACTCAGCCCAGTTTCACCTCCTACTCCACTTCGTCACTTATAGGGTCGCTTATCTCTGCACCATCCGGGAACCAACACAAGCCCTCCTGGGTCACGTCTAGATCTTCCCTACTGTGCCGTCTGCAAATGCCTTGGTACCTTCCTTGGGTGGATGAGTAACGCGTTCGCCTCCATAATGCAGGCTCGACCTAACCCTACCTTTGACTGATCTGGTCATCAGCGACGGGTTACCCCTCCCTCGATTACGGCTTGGTATTTCTCCTCAAACCCGTCGGATTCCACCTGGCGGTGGACACCCTGTTTCCCAAATGTCTCGCGACAGAACTTAGATACTCTCCCTTTGGCTGTATCCAGCATTTCCGACCGCGTGCCCGTTTCTGGTCCGCTCGCCGCCCCTACTCTGCCTCACTGCCCGTTCGTTTTCCTATGGTCGTATATGTTTACCTCCTGTTTCCTTTAGCTTTACCTGACGGCTACGTATTACAATTCAGCTATGCTTGACGCCATTGTCTCCGTCAAACACCTCTCAACTTGATAGATTCAGCCGATATCGAGCACCTAAAAAGCAGCTTCTTGCCTGAATGATCTGCTCCCGCGGCCGGCTAATCGGAAACTTCATGTTCCGTTTTGGAAGTACGGTGATATTTGCAGATAGGCTTTCGCGGGGAGATTAAGGCACCAGGAGGTTCGGAACGGCCTGATTAGTCGGCAGAGATGGCCCTGTACAGAATCGGAAGAGAGACATCGAAGCGGTAGTCGACTCGGCTGTGGTTGTCGTCGAATTCCTCGTAATAGTAGGGGATGGAGAGTTTCTCCAGGGATTTCACGAAGCTACGTGCCCCATAGTGGAGATGGTATTGGTCTTTCTTGCCACAGTCCAGATAGACCTGCTTCAAATGGCGTAGGTTATTTTGACATTCGGGGCGTTTTATCAGAACGAGCGGGTCGTATCTTGTCCATTGAGCCCAGCGCTCTTGATCCAGCTCGCAGGTCTCCAGATCGATCGGTAGGCGAATACCCTTGGGCGCGTTAGGGTCTGGGTCGTAGGCGGCTCCCATGGCCAACAGCATCAGGGCATGAAGGTCTCCTCCTCGAGCTTTTTTCGACTCCCGAAAGTGCTGCAGAAACGCTTCAATGTTTCCGTCATGTCGAGCCAGGACATCCAGGACCTTTGGGAAATCGACGCGGTACACAAGATCGAACCCGATGTCTCCAGAGTGACAAGCGATTGCCCCCCACCGATGTCCGTGGAGCAGTCCTTCTATCAGGGCACCATAGCCTCCACTTGAGAAGCCGAAAACAGCTCGCCTCCCGGGCTCTTTCTGAATGCGGAATTTCTTTTCCAGTAGAGGCAGCATCTCATCGAGTAGGAAATCCTCCCATCGGCCAAAGACGGGCGAGTTAATGTACTGATTTCCTCCCAGCGATGTAAAACAATCGGGGAAAGCCGCAATCGTTGGTCCCATCTTGCCTAGAGAAACCAAACGATCTATTCGCTGGGGGAGACTTTCTCCAAACAGCTTCCATCCGAGCTGCTTGAGCCCGCTCCCGCTAAAAGATTCGAGACCCACCAACAACGGATAGGTGGCGTTGGATTCATCGTAGCCTGGAGGGAGGTAGACTACGATCGAACGTCGAGTGGGGTCCCCGAGAAGATTTCCTGCCAGGGCTTCCGAGTCGATCTCCACAAGGCTTAGTTTCCCTTTAGGTCGCTCGAAGTTGTGTTGAGGCATGAGGTAGATTAGGGTTAATGGGTTAGTAAGGAACGCAAAACATAATGGAGAATGCCTCCGTGGCGATAGTAGGTGACTTCATTTTGGGTATCGACCCGGGCCAGAACATTGAATGTTTTTTCGTTTCCATCCTGAGAGACCACATGGATCCGGAGTCTTTTTTTCGGTACTAAGCCTTCAGAAAGTCCAAGTAAATCATAGGTTTCTAGACCAGTTAGGTTCAGACTTTCACAATTTTGGCCCTTCTCAAATTGCAGGGGAAGAACCCCCATACCGATCAGATTGCTGCGGTGAATTCGCTCGAAGGTTTCTGCCAAGACGGCCACGACCCCCTGTAAACGTGTCCCTTTGGCTGCCCAGTCTCTGGATGAACCAGAACCGTACTCCTTGCCCGCCATGACCAGGAGTGGGATGCCTTCAGCCTGGTACTTCATGGCTGCATCGTAGATGGATAATGGCTCCGAGGAAGAAGGATGAAGCGTATAGCCTCCCTCGAGGTCTCGGAGCATCAGGTTGCGCAGCCGGATGTTGCCGAAAGTGCCTCGCAGCATCACCTCATGGTTCCCCCTTCGAGATCCGAATGAGTTGAAGTCCTTGGGTTCAACCCCTTTTTCGAGTAGATAACGCCCTGCCGGGCTGTCTACCGGGATTGCCCCAGCAGGCGAAATGTGGTCGGTGGTCACGGAGTGGCCTAGCAGGGCCAAAACTCTCATGCTCAGCCGGTCTTTGAGAGGCTGGGGTTGGGGAGGCATCTTTTCAAAAAAGGGAGGTTTTTGGATGTAGGTCGACGCTTCCGTCCAGTTGAAGCGATTGCTTTCAGGCAGCGGGAGTGATCGCCACCGCTCATCCCCCGCAAAAATATCCCCGTATTTTTGTATGAACATCTCTCGGTGGACCGCACCTTGGATGCTTGTTCGAATTTCCTCTCCGGAAGGCCAGATGTCGCGCAAATAGACATCGCCTCCTCCCTGGTCCTGGCCGATCGGTTCATTGTAGAGGTCAATATCCATCTGGCCAGCTAGTGCGTAAGCGACGACCAGAAGGGGTGATGCGAGATAGCTGGCTCGAACATGGGGGTGAATGCGGCCTTCGAAATTACGATTTCCGGAGAGCACCGCACAAGCAACCAATTCGTGCTCTTCGATGGCGCGGGCGATCGGCTCAGGCAGTGGGCCGCTGTTCCCGATACAGGTTGTACAGCCGTACCCCACCAAATTGAAGCCCAGCTGCTCTAAGAAGGGCATGAGTTCAGCCTTCTTAAGATACTCAGTGACCACTTTGGATCCCGGACCAAAACTCGCTTTCACCCAAGGTTTACGCTTCAAGCCGCGCTGAACCGCTTTTTGGGCCAGTAGTCCCGCGCCGATCATAACTGAGGGGTTGGAAGTATTGGTACAGCTAGTAATGGCGGCGATCACAATTGAGCCGTGCCGGAGACTACATTTTTCCGTTCCCTCCCTTTTTTTATTTGAGGAAGAGTCGACCTCAGTTCGACGGCTGGGAGCCTTGCCAGCAGCGGTTCCGCCGTTGTTGTCCCAATAGTCCACACTTATCGTCTGGCCGACATCCTTTCCGGAGGCTTTCAAAAAATGTTCGAATGCCGATTTAACTTGACGCAAGGGAACCCGATCTTGGGGGCGGGAAGGTCCCGCTAAACTGGGCTCGACTCTGCTCAGGTCCAGGCTAATATAGTCACTGTACTCCGGCTCAGGATTCTCTGAGTCATGAAATAGACCCTGCGCCTTGGAGTAGGCCTCGACCAAGGCCAAGCGTTCGGGAGATCGGGCGGTGAGGTGCAAATAATTTAGGGTCTCGGTGTCGATGGGAAAAACAGCACAGGTGGCTCCATATTCGGGAGACATATTGCTGATGGTTGCTCGGTCAGCCAGCGACAGGCAGGATATGCCGGGCCCATAGAACTCCACAAATTTACCCACCACGCCCTTCTGACGCAACATCTCGGTGATGGTGAGGACCAGGTCTGTGGCAGTGGCTCCTTCGGCAAGCTGCCCTTCCAATTTGAAACCCACCACCTCTGGGATCAGCAGGCTAATCGGCTGGCCGAGCATGGCCGCCTCCGCTTCGATTCCCCCAACTCCCCAGCCCAGGATCCCCAGCCCGTTAATCATTGTGGTGTGGCTGTCCGTGCCCACCAGTGTATCCGGATAGGCGAACCGAAGGTCGCCCTCCCTGGACTCGAAGACAACCCTGGCCAAGCATTCCAAATTAACCTGATGGACGATTCCTGTGGCCGGAGGGACCACACTGAAATTATCGAAGCTGGCTTGACCCCAGCGCAGAAACGAATATCTCTCTCGGTTACGCTTAAACTCTTTCTCCACATTAAGTTGAAAGGCCCGTGAATTGCCAAAAAAGTCGACCTGGATAGAATGATCGATGACCAGTTCAGCAGGCACTTGGGGATTGATCCGAGTGGGGTCTCCACCCATTTGGATCATAGCATCGCGCATGGCGGCCAGATCCACTACTGCCGGAACTCCCGTGAAGTCCTGAAGCAGTACTCTGGCTGGTCGAAAAGCGATTTCTCGATGGGGTGGCCTTTGCGGATTCCAGGAAACCAAAGCCTCGATGTCCCCGGCGTGAACCGTGGTGCTGTCCTCGTGACGAAGCAGATTTTCCAGTAGAAGCTTCAATGAAACAGGCAGCCGACGAATACTTGCCCCCTGACGCTCCAGCGCTTTCAAGTCAAAAAATTGGAACTCACACCCGTTGACGGCCAATGTAGATTGGACTCCAAAACTGTCTAAACTTCTCGTCATCCTCAGTTTTCCTTTGTTCCTCTTATAAAAATAACGGGATCCTGTCGGGAAGGCAACAGCAACCTCAACCGAGGAGGGGAGCTTTTGAAAATTGTGATTGTTTTGCTGCTACCTGACCGTTCCCTCAGATTTTCTGGGAAGTTTTTTGACCTTGTTGTTTATTCCCTAAATACGCGATAATCCAGGCACGAAGAATCAGGGAGATTAGAATGGATCAAAAAACCCTTCGAGAGCGGCTCTACGGCTGCTACGTCACGATTCCGACCATGTTCAACGACGACGAGGGTCTGTCAATCAACCTGGATGCGATGCGAGAGCACGTGCAGTTTCTCATTAACGGGGGTATCCAACTGGGTACGGGCGTGCTTCTAGCTGGAGGAGCGGCCGGCGATTTTTCTACTATGACGTTCACTGAGCGGGTTAGGGTATGTGAGACCGTGGTGGAGGCGGCAGACGGTCGGGTGCCCGTCGCATTGGGGGCCCAGACCACGAACACTCAAGAGTTGAGAAGCCTGGCTAAAGCCGCTGAGCGAGTGGGAGCAGAATACATTCAAGTCTCGCCGCCCTTCTATTTTTCTCATACTGCGGGAGATGTCTACGAATACATCCTCGCAGCGTCGGAGGCAACCGAGGTTGGCCTGATCATCTACAACACGTTTTGGACTTCGACCAGTATATCGATGGCCATGGTCGACAAGCTGCTTGAGCTGCCCAACGTAGCTGGTCTCAAATGGTCCGTTCCGAGAGGTCTGCTGTTTGATATGGAACGCCTGATCGAGAGGTTTTCCGACCGAGTGAGCATAGTGGACAATAACGGCTCATTTGTCATGAGCAGCATCGTCGGAGCCAGGAGCATCGAGATCCATGTCGCTAATTATTGGCCGGAGTGGGCTGTCAGCTTTTTTCATCTGCTGGAAGAAAAACGATATGTAGAGGCACAGAGCGAAGTGATGCGCGTTGTGGTTCCATTCCATGACCTTTGGGCCGATATGATGCAATATACGGGCGGCGACGGCTATTTAGATAAGCTTTGTATGGAGTTGGTTGGGCTTCCATCAAGCCGTTGTCGTCCACCCACTCGAGATGTCCGCGACCAGTTCCGCAAAAAGGCACGTCGGATGTTGATCGATGCCGGAGTACCGGGAGTCAAGCTGGGGTAGCCCCATAAAATCTCACTTATCCTTTCTAGGGCGATACACGGTGGTTCAATTTCAGAAATTCGGGTTAAAGGGCGACGTCTGTGCAGGCAACGTCTCCTGTGATTTCCCGGATCATATGAGAGGAAAGCTTTTCTTGGGTAGGTTAGCCCGGAGCACCAGCGAGGAAATCAGGTGCGCCAGAGAGCCAACAGGGTAGAACAAACACCCTTTAGTCAGGTCAAAATAATTGCCACATGAGGAGGCCAAAGCCTTTCCACCTTATTCTGATCTTGAGTTTTGGGTTGGTTTCAATCTCCTTCGGAGCCATTTTCGTCAAACTGAGTCACGAAGCTCCCTCCATGGTCATCGCGTTTTTCAGGATGTTCTGGGCCAGCCTATTTTTACTGCCGTTTTATTTAGGCAAATCTAGGATATCTGGACAAAGGCCTCGCTGGTTTGTGATGGCCGGTTTTTCCCTGGGTCTGCATTTTGCTTTTTGGGTCAGTTCTTTACGCTACACTAGCGTTGTAGTTTCAATCTCGCTGGTCAACACTGCGCCCATTTTTGTCGTGCTCCTGTCCCACTTCCTGCTTCGGGAGCGGCTGAGAATCCCTGGTCTAATTGGAATCTCGGTCGCTCTTCTTGGAGCAAGTCTCCTGGTCTGGAACGACATTTCTTCTTTGGTCGACTGGAAGGGGGCAATTCTGTCATTGGGAGGTGCAGTGATGCTGGCGCTTTACCTTGTGGTTGGGAGACACATGCGCCAGCAGGTACAGCTGATTCACTACGCTTGTCCCACCTATTTCCTGGCTACAGCAATATTGGGATTGATGGCTTTACTCAGCAATGCTCGATTCACCGGGTTTTCGAAGGAGACTTATGGGTTCCTCTTTCTGTTGGGACTGATTCCTCAATCCCTCGGACATACTTCCTGCAATTGGGCTCTGAGGTACCTACCAGCGACACTGGTGTCGATGCTGGTTCTGGCTGAGTCTGTTCTGGCTACCGTTTTCGCCTATTGGATTCTTGATGAAACCGTGGGAAGCAGAGTGGCCTTGGGTGGGAGTGGAGTGGCTTTGGAGATTTTTCTTGTATCTGGCTGGGGAATAAAGGCCATCGGGCAGAGAGTGGAAGTCGCAGTGGCAATCCTATGGAAAGCGGGACAGGTCTGGATCCAAAAGCGAAAGGAGACCGAGTATCTGGAAGGTTTCTGGGAGTTTCCCGGTGGAAAACTAGAGTTTCATGAGAATCCCCAACATGCGGTCTGCCGGGAGATATGGGAAGAAACCGGGCTCCGGCTTCCTCCCGACCTACCAAAACTTATCCTGGTTGAAGATTATCCTTATCCGGAAAGAGAAGTTCGACTCCACTTTTTTCTATGTCGTCTGGATATTAGACCCGTATTGCCGAATGGGCGCTGGATAGGAGTCGGCCAGTTGGACACTCTTCTCTTGCCTGCTGCCAATCGGAGAATTATCCAGAAACTCAAGTTTGTGCCATCAGACTGATCAAAAGAAGAAGGCCAAGCAACAAGGCCAAGAGTAGATAGAAGCTTTTACGGAGAGTCGAGTTGTCCCGAAAATTCTCGTCTTTATCTTGCCAGGTGGTCTTTTGATTGTTGTCCATGATCCCGTCAGAAGGCTGCAGCTCTCCAGAAATCCGCTGCAGATTGATTATGCGTGGCAAGTACCAGAACAAGATTGCGACGCCGATGAGAAAAGGGAAAATCCACAGATCCTTTTTGTCTAGAAAGAGGATGATGAGCACTGCAAAAGCGATCAGTAAAAAGAGTAGGATTCTGAAATAGGCCCAAGGCACGGTTGGTGCAAACTCGGCACTGCAGCGTGGACACTTCAAGCGGGCGGGGGTGAAAAATGGACCGGCCCAGAGTTTGGCTTTGCAGATTGGACAATACTGGGACATCAATCGCTGCGGTAAGAATGTTCCCACATCGAAGGCAGCTTCAAAATCGACGCCGCTACCACAGAGGCGACCTTTCTGCGTAGCGCCGTCACGTTTCCCTTCCCATCCGGATGTAGGCGATTGGTTAGCAGGATCACAAATGCCTGGCTCATGGGATCAATCCATAGTGAGGTCCCGGTAAAACCGGTGTGGCCGAAAGAGCCGACCGGGAAAAGATCTCCTCGAGTCGTGCTAAAGGGAGTGCGGATGTCAAAGCCAAGTCCCCTCCATTCACTGGCTTGTGGAGGAGATTGGGGGGTCGCCATCCTCAGTACCGAGAGAGGGGATAGGATGCGAACATCATCATAGATGCCGCCGTTGAGGATCATCTGGGAAAAAATAGCAGTGTCTCTTGCCGTCGAAAACAATCCTGCATGCCCGGCGGCACCACCCATTCGGTGAGCAGTGGAATCGTGAACCTCACCGATGATCATTTCCCCATCTCGAAACTCGGTGGGGGAAACCGGTTTGCCGTTTCCTTTGGGAGAGAAGCTGGTCTGCTTCATACCCAAGGGCCGGAAAATGCGCTCTTGAGCAAATTGACTCAAAAACTGATCAGTTACCTGGCGTAGCACCTCCGCTAGAACTAAATAATTGATATCACTATAAATAAATGTCTCATCCGGATTGGCAACTAGTTTCTCTTGATAGGCTTTTTTCAGCGCTGTTTGGTAACCATTCCACGGCCGGTCCAAGTCGAGATCGGGCCTCAACCCGGAATAATGAGTCAATAACTGCAACAGCGTAATGGTCCCTTTCCCATGTTGGGAAAAATCTGGTAGGTAGTCCGCTACCGGATCAGACAAACACACCTTTCCTTCTTCGACCAAAATCATGATGGAGGTTGCTGTCGCCATCAGCTTGGTGAGGGAAGCCATGTCAAAGATCGTATCCAGTGTCATGTTTTCAGGCTCTGGCAGCAAGCTACGCTGCCCGAAGGCCTTTTCGTAAACGATCTTTCCCTGCCGTGCCACCAGCACAATCGCACCGGGTGTTTTCCCCTGGCGAATAGCTTCTCTGACCACCTGGTCCACCTGGCCCAGACGCTTTGCCGACATGCCGACGGCATCGGGCCGGCTATTTTTCAAAGTTTGAGCGGGAAGAATAGTGGTGAGCAAAAAAGACAAAACTAAGCTATAGGGAACAAAGTTGCGCGAGTCGTGTTTCCGTGCCACGTGGAATCGGTCCTGTCTTTCTGATCGAATGGTCGTTCGCCTTTACACCAATTCTATCGTTCGGATACCGGCAATTACAATATCCTAATTGGGAATTATTCCGGGCTCTTTGGGTGGTTTTCCAAAGCCAGGTGTGAAAAATGAGGGGCGCAGTTTCCCAAGCGGATCGACAACATGGATGCCTGGAGTGGTAACAACAATGATTACAGGTTTATTCCTGGGATTTTGGTCAGCAATCGGAAAATCGCGCTCGGAGGTACTGCATTGTATGATCTAATCGTGGCAGTACTCCATGAGTACGGAATCTCCAGACTTCCAGAAATGATAGGCCATGACTATCTAGCATCAGCTCAAAAAGTACAGGCCATAAAGGGAGGGACAGGTGTTCCGTTCCAGAGTCAAGATTGACAGGCCTCTCCTGTAAAAGGCCAAGGGATTCTCCAAGATCGCGGGTTACGCTTTCGTTAAAGAGTTTGTGGCTATATTATCGAAAGAGAGATTGCGCAGCTGGAAGAGGCTGACTCAGAAGAGGAGATGAAGAAGATTGAGGGGGTCTTGGTTACATTACCTGGCTGGCTAGTGGGTAAGACTAGCTCAAACCATCTTGGATTGAGAGATCCACTAGTTGATTCTCTTCCTGGGGAGGGTATTGATTCTCTTCGGGATCTTCTTGAAGGATGTTGTGAGGGTAGAGATCCGAGACTGGATCGGACAAGAAGCGAATCTCCAACTGCGCGACATAGCCTATCAGCGCATCTTGGAGAATCCGACTGACCAGGTAAGATGGATCAAGCGTTTTCTGGCAGAAAAGCTCGACCTTGTCAAAATGGCTGGTGTGGTTGATACTTTCCCCTATCGCAACCACGTAACCGGCGGATGACAAACAACGACTTTTTAGCCAAAGAATGGAGCCTATTGGTTGTGGCGTTTTGCGGGACGGCCAGTTTGCATTTCACATCGTACTTTCTGCTACGGATTCAGAATTCCGCTCAGTTTTGCGAAGCCAGATCAGCCGACTGTGGCCCGCCTGCAGATTCCGCGATACTTCCCAAACTGTACCGAGAAAATCGAGTTTAGTTTTCTTGAAAAGCTCGAGAATCACCACTGTTTTGCCGTGCACAGATGGATTTTGGTCCAGGCGAGCGATGAGCTTGGCATATTGGCGAAACCGATAGGGCGGATCGAGGAACACAAAGTCCAGCCCAGGAAAAGTCCTATTCCTCATAAATGCAAATACATCCTGGTCATAAAGGTCATATCTTTGCTTGGCCACGCCACAGATCCCCAGATTCGTTTTCAGCAGCCGCACAGTTTCCGGATCTTTGTCATTGAAGATGACTAGCTGAGCTCCCCGGCTCAAGGCCTCCAGACCAACGGCTCCAGATCCCGCAAACGGATCCAGCCAAAGCGAGTTCCGGACCATTACCCCCAGGACGTCGAAGAGGATCTCCCGCAGACGGTCGCTGGTAGGGCGAGTCTCACTCCGGACCGTTGCCAAACGATAACTCTTGTATTGGCCAGCAATAATACGCATTCTCCAGGCTCCTTAGGCTGATAAAGAAGGTCTTTCCTCCTGCTATCCAGTCTCTGTGCCCGTCGAATCCTTCGCGTCAATATGACAGGAAACAACCTTTGTGTAGTATCCGACTGACGTGTCGGCTAGCCGATGCCGTAGAGCTGAAAGTGTTCTTTCCATGGGCCAGTCATTAGCAAAGTCATCTGTTCCTCATTTGGAGTACCTTTCTCGGAGAGAAAGTTTACAGCCTCTTGCTGGGCTAATTCGAGCAAATGTCGGTCGCGAACCAGGTTCCCAAAGTGGAACTGAGGTATTCCCGACTGGCGAGTGCCCACGAACTCACCAGGGCCGCGGATCTCCAGATCTTTTTCCGCGATTTCGAAACCGTCACTAGTTTTGCTCAGGATATCGAGCCTTTGATAAGCTTCTGTGGATGTCAAACCTCCTGTCATGAGAAGGCAAAGTCCCGGATGAGCCACGCGGCCAATCCTGCCTCTCAGTTGGTGCAATTGAGAGAGTCCGAAACGCTCGGCGTGCTCCACCAGCATTACACTGGCGTTGGGAATATTGATTCCGACTTCGATGACCGTTGTGCAGACCAAGACCTGAATGTCGCCCTCCTGAAAACGGCACATCAAAGCTTTCTTTTCCACGGAACCCATCTGCCCATGCAGGAGCCCGACGACATGGTCAGGGAAGACCTTGTTTTGCAATAATTTAGCCATTTCGGTCGCCCCTTTCAGGTGAAGCTTTTCGGATTCTTCAATGAGGGGGTACACTACGTATGCTTGGCGACCTCTCCAGAGTTGACGATGAAGGAGGGTGTAAATTTCCTGGCGATTCTCCTCGCTCTTCACAATTGTCTTTACCGGCCTTCTCCCCGGGGGTTTTTCGTCTAGTAGGGAGAGAGCCAGGTCACCATAAAGGGTCAGGCTAAGACTCCGGAGGATGGGTGTGGCCGTCAACACTAGCGTGTCTGGGTACTGTCCTTTACTCATGAGACGGGATCTCTGTAGCACACCGAATCGGTGCTGTTCGTCAATGACCGCCAGTGCCAGCTCCTTAAACTCCACTCCCTTTTCGATGAGTGCATGCGTTCCAATGACCAGATCAATCGCGCCTGTCTTGATCCCCTCCAGCATTTTTTCCGCAAGGAGCCTTTGACCTGACTGGTCAGGAAACCGATCCGGTAACCGGTGTTCTTCAGATAGTGGCGGATGGTTTGGTGGTGCTGCTCGGCCAGAATCTCGGTTGGTGCCATAAGCGCGACCTGATAGTTATTTTCCATGACCACAATCATCGCCTGAATCGCCACAATGGTTTTTCCCGACCCCACGTCCCCTTGCAGCAGTCGATTCATCACTTCTGGTCGACACAGGTCCTCGACGATCTCTTTCAGCACTCGCTTTTGCGCCTGGGTCGGGTGGAAGGGAAGGATCGACTTGATCATTCGGAGAATCTGATCGTTGGTTCTCATCATTCGCCCTTTAGGGACTCGATTGCGTTTGATCTTCACGGCTTGAAGAGCACACTGCAAGAGGAAGAACTCTTCGAAAACGAAGCGTTTTCGGGCCAGAGTCTGATTCGGCTGCTCCACTGACTGAAGCTCCGTGTGCCGCTTGTTGGGAGAGCTGGGGAAATGAATCTGCTGAAAAGCCCATCTTCGGTGAGGGAACCCATATCTTTCACGGATAGACTCGGGAAGAGGGTCATCTAGCTCCGGGTCGAGACAGGCTAAGAGTTGAAAGATAACTTTTCGCAGGGTGCGAGTCGTCAGTGAGCCTAGCCTGCGGTAGACGGGGACGATCCGCTCGCTGTGTACCCCCGGATGGGAACGACCGCTCGCAATCTCAAACTCCGGATTGATCAGGTCTAAAACCTGGTTGAAATCGGATTTTCTCGGGACGCCGAATAGAACCACTCGCTGACCCTTCCGAAACACCTTTCTCAGATAGGGCTGGTTGAAGAATTTAATTCCCAGGGAAGCTGACCCATCGGAGACGACCATCTCGAAGATTTTCATCTTTTTCCAGGGTGGGGTGTAGTGCCCGATACTCATCACTTCTCCCTGAATCACCGCTTCCTGCTCCGCTTTCAGTTTGCTGATGGGCTTGAAATGAGTTCGGTCTTCGTAGCGGAAAGGTAAGTATTGGAGGAGATTTTCTACGCTGTGAATACCATTGAGAGAAAGGATCTGGGCACGACGAGGGCCAATACCTCTAACGAATTCAACCGGTGTATCCAAGGCAAGGGACATCGGGATCATAGGATTCATCGCCTTGACTGCAATTGCCGGGCAGTTGCTGGTTTTTCTTTCGACAACGAACCCTGAAAATACTTTTTCTTCAGTTCGTTAACCATGGAGAGGGTTGCCTCCCGATAGCTTTTTGAAGTGTAGGAGTGACTCCCGTATATCTGCTGGTACCTTCTGTACAGTTCGGGCCGGGTAAGATGCAGGAATCGGTAGAAGATTTTTTTCGAAGACTCCTTCAAAAACAAGATGTTGGCCTAGACATACTGGGCACCGTTGCGGTAGGCAGCGGAAATGACAGAGTCCAGATTTTCTCCCGAGTCGGTATTAACGGGTAGGATGGGCATCAAGAATATTCCTGCTCGAACTCCGGCGGCAGTTATTTTCTGGAGCGCTTCGAGACGGGCGGCAGGCTGGGAATATTTTGGTTCCAAGGTGCGCACTAATCTCTTGTCGAGACTGATCAGTGAGATATTTACCCTGAAGTCATTGTGCTCGGAAATCGTGCGAAATAAGTGAATGTCCCGTTTGACCAGGGCAGATTTGGTGGTGATGGACAAGGTTAGTCCTCTGGTTTGAGCAAAAACTCTCAGCAGACCCTGAGTCAGCCGAAAGTGGGCTTCGGCATGTTGATAAGGATCCGTCGCGCTGCCGATGGTGATCGATTTTCCTCGCACTATTTTTATAGTCCAGGGTCCTGAGCAGAAACTTCGGTGCTCGGGTCTTGACCAAAATCTTTTTCTCAAACTTTTCCCAGGGGGAGTCCCATGAACTCGTGGGTGTAGCGTGCACAGCAATAGCTGTAGCCAAACTCGCAGCCTCGATAGGGGTTTATGGTGTAGGTCTCAGGCATGCGAGGGGTATCACAGTAGTTCAGGATGGACTTACAGGAGAGCTCAAAGTGCTGGACTTCTTTCTTTACCCGGATAGGCTCAGACTCGATCTGCAGATCAAAGAGTGCAGATTTCTTCGCTGATATATTCACCTTTATTCCACCATTCTAGTTGGCCCAGTGGGGTCTGTCAACAGCTCGGCGATCCGGACGTTAAAATTGTGTTATAGTCTGAATTATGGCGATTCGACCACTTGTAGTCAGTGCACTCTTGCTGTGTTTTGCTTCTTGTGGCAAGAGTGTCTCCAAGCAGGTGAGGACGTCCATCTGTAACCTGGACCACATGCAACTTTCCACAGAGCAGGTGGAAGTGGGAGAAATAAGACAAATAGGTGATCATGTGGTTGCCGAAGTGACGATCAAAACAGCGGTGAAAGCAAGCAAGAAGAATGGTAGGTGGACTCTGGAAGAGGTGCGAATAGGCGATCGTCGCTGGGAAAAAATCGAACACATTCTGGCCGCCTTGGACCAGCAAAGAATTGAGACTTCACTGCAACAATTGGAGCTGCTCTCGCGAAGTATTCACCGTTACACTGACCTGAAAGGGCAAGCGCCTCAGGTAGACCGCTTCGATGCGCTGCTGGACATTCTATCACCGCAATATCTGGGGCAGATCATTCGCATCGACGCCTGGTCGAATCCCTTCTATTACCGCAATCTTTCCGCCCGGAACTACGACCTTCGCTCAGCTGGACCCGATGGAAGGATCGGCACCAGTGATGATCTGGTACCCACTAGACCTTGATGTCGAACCCCCGCAACTTCTTACTCAGCCTGCTGGTGTTTGCGCTGGTACTGGTGATGGTGACGCTAATTCAGTCTGGTCCGAAATCGCTTGCCTGGGGAAAGAACTATCATGAAGCTCTAGAGCGTGCTAAATCGCGTGAGCAAGTTATCATCACCTACCTTTTCACCGACTGGTGCTCCTATTGCAAAAAGATGGAAAGGGAAACGTTTGCTGACGCTTCTCTGGTCGAGGAGATGGGTTCCCAGTACGTGTGGTTGAAACTGAACACGGAAAGGGATCGCGAAGGGGTCCGACTTCAAAGGGAGTTGCGGGTCACCGGGTTTCCGACGGTCGTGATCATGAACTCCGCGGGGCAAGAGCTGGGCAGAGCCCAGGGTTTTCTGAGCCCGGAGCGATTCCGGAAGACCATCCAACGAATCGTGGAAAATCCCGATTTGTTCGGCAGGAAACAGCTATCCGAAGGGCAGAATTCCACTTTGGTTATTCCCATTTGAAACCTACCCAGCCGGATATTCACATTGACGCGGTGAATGGCAGGGACCAACTGGTGTGTCCATCCGCAGGTGTCCAGATGTGTCGATTGGACGCAATCAGATTGGCCGACACATCGGTCGACCACTACAATTCGCGAGCTTCTGACCGGAGGCCGATGCTGACGGAAAATTCGGGAAATCAAAGGTCAATCCAACAGGTGACCAAGTTTCTCTTTCTTGGTTTTCAAATAACCTGCGGAGAGGGTGGAGGCTTTAATCACGAGCGGCACTCTCTCCTCGACTTGAATACCTTCTGCTTCGATGCCCTGGATCTTGTCGGGGTTGTTGGAAAGAAGACGAATGCGGTCTGCTCTAAAGTATCCTAGAATCTGGGCGCAAAAACTGTAGGAGCGCTGATCAGCTTCGAAGCCCAGCTGGACGTTGGCCTCCACGGTATCGACTCCTTGGTCCTGAAGCGCATAGGCCTGCAGCTTGTTGAGCAAGCCTATGCCCCGGCCTTCCTGCATCTGATAAATTAGAAGTCCACTACCGCAGGCCTCGATCTTCTTCAGCGCTTGTTCAAGTTGGTCTCCACAATCGCATCTGAGCGAGTGAAGTACGTCACCGGTGAAGCACTGGGAATGGATTCTCACCAGTGGCGTGCAATCGTCCGAAAGGGGTTGTTTGACAATGGCCACCGCCTGCTCGCCATCGGACTTATTTTCGAAGCCGAAGATTTCGAACTCGCCAAAGCGGGTGGGGAGCTTCGCATGGGGGATCTTGGCCTTATCAAAGGGAGTCTTCTCCATGAAGTCAGTATAGCATGGGCTAGTTTCGAAGCCAGATAGGGGAGGGATCACTAGTTGATCGACCCCAATTTCGAAAGCAGGACGATTAGGCTATAATTTGCTCAGGCACATTTTCATCCCAGCCGCTCATTTTCGGATTCTAGACAAGGCCCAGCAGGCGTGAAGGCAGCTCGGTTAACGACATAGATTCAGATTGGCTTCCTGTAGGTGGAGGGCCAGTAGCAGTTCTGTAAGAACCCTGATGACTCTCTCAGCAGGAGGCGGTTCCGCTAGACCACTTCCAGGAGCCGGGCCGAACGGCGCAGTTTCTCAACCACTCTTTCAGGTTCCATCCTGACCCTCTCTTCCCGGCTGACTAGTGTGCCGGCATGGGAAAGTGTCTGGCGAACTACCTGGATGAGGTCTCTCAGCGGGCGGGATAGCGTTCGAAACCCTTCACGCAGCACTCGCCTATTGAGAGGATAATGAAGATGCCTTTGCGCAGCAGCTGTGGCCAGCTCCGCACTCTGCCTTCTCTGCAAATCCTTCTCCCTGACCCAGCCCGCTAATTCTCGGTTGATTGCTCGCCAGGTCGAAGCGGCGATGCGGAAGATGTTTTCCTGCAAGCTGGATTTGCTAGGTGTCATTCCGTAGGGGAGTCGGCAGAAGACTCGGCAGCTCAATGAATCGGCCAGATGGAAGGCCAGTTTCTGGTAGCTCAAATGGTACATCTGCTTGACAATGGCGCAGCGCAGCACCTGTTCGGCACTCATTCCTGGTGCGCCCCTTGCAGTGTCGATCCGGCCGCAAAGGTCCCGCAGAACCAGACCGAGGCTCCTCGGATTTTGATCCAGGACCCGGGAGATTCGCCTCAGCTCTCGGGCTAGTGAGTGATTGGGCCAAATCGGCAAGAGCGGCAGTTGGCTCTCACGGTTTCGGCGCATCCAGCTACTCCAAATCTTTAGCTTAAGTTATTTAGATTTAACCTATTAAGCTAAATACTTTAGCAAACCACTCTGACAAAACAAAGATTCACTTGTGCTGAATGTGTTGAATCGACGCATCGTAGGAATCGATCCGCCAGTCGGTCCCTACGATGAACTCCATAGATGGGAAAATCCGGTTGGGTGAGTTTCAGATCAGATTGATCCCGGCAACGCTGAATTGTACGATGAAAACTCCAGTAAGCGATTCATTATCGGTTCGAGCCGCCGGGTAGATCCCCGGGACATTCCTTGTGTGTTCACTCACGCTATGCTACCAATGAGGGATTCGGGGGCGGTGATGAATCGTTCCATGAATTCTGACAAGGAGATAAAGTGGCTGAAACATCTCCAGAAACTCCACGAGGAACTCCGCCTTCGCTTTCATCCAAGCGATTCATCATGCTGATCCTCAGTTACTTAGGTATTTTAGCGCTAATTCCTTTTCTGACCGAGAAAGACGATAGGGAAATTCAGTGGCACGCTAAGCATGGACTTGTCCTAGCGGCTAGTTCAATTGTAGTTCTGATTGGAGTCGGAATATTGAATATGACTCTGATCGTGTTACCTGGCCCGAATTGTCTAGGATGCGGGCTGATAACTCTAGCCTGGCTCGTCATTGTGGTCGTCCATATCATTGCCATGGTCAAGGCGATTAATGGAGACCGTCTAACGATGCCGGTGATCACCGATTTTGCGAATCGATGGCAGTAAGGATCTGGGCAACGTGGCTCGGAGCCGGGTTACTTTTGCTAGGCGCGCTTTGTTTTCTGTCTGAGAGCCGTCTACCCCTTCAAGCCGAAGTCGAGACGATTCGTCTCTATCAGCGTTTCGGTTCTCCCCTGGTCAGTTACCTGGTGAAGTGCCGATTTGAACTCACCTGTTCTCGTTACGCCTTGGAGACCCTGCAAAAAAAGGGGTTTGGCCCGGGAAACCTTCGAATCCTCCAGCGGCTCGCTTTTTGCTCGCCACTGGGCTATCTCATTTAGCCTTGTCGGGGCTCTCGGGGGTGGACCAGCGCTTGAGCCAGTCCAGTTCCAAACCCAATAGTTCCAGTGCCCTTCCCACGCTGTGATCGACAATATCGGTCACCGATCCTGGTCGATGATAGAAGGAGGGGATGGGGGGGGCTACGATGGCCCCGATTTGGGTGGCTTCCGTCATCCTGTGGAGGTGTCCCAGGTGCAGTGGTGATTCACGAACTAACAAGACCAAAGGACGCCTTTCTTTCAGAGTGACATCCGCTGCCCGGGTCAGTAAATCCTTAGTGATCGACGCCGCAATGCAGGAAAGCGTACTGATTGAACAGGGAGCGATTACCATTCCGGTAGTCTGGAACGAGCCACTGGAAATGGCAGCGGCAATGTCGTCAGGTTGGTGACAGACGTTGGCCAACTTCCGGACCTGTTCTAAACAGAGGTCGCTTTCCAAAGCAATCGTTCGCTCTGCAGCCTGAGTGTAGACCAGGTGGCTTTCGACTTTAGGTAGATTCTGCAAGACTTGTAAAAGCCGAATGCCGTAAATCGGGCCCGAGGCTCCCGTGATTCCAACAATCACACGTACAGATTCCATAAGAGGAGGCGGAATTTTAGTGGTGTACTCAGGCTTCTGTCAAGCAGGACAACGGGACCAGGAACGGATGAGTGTTGCTTCTTTCGGGCTGTTCGGCGCACGATGTGGGGGTTCATGGTGCCAGGCGCTCGATCTTCCAGCTACCGTCCGGCTGCAGGAAATAGCGAAGGCGGTCGTGAAGGCGGTTAGGACGACTTTGCCAGAATTCTATGTTGCTGGGGGAAAGACAAAAGCCTCCCCAAAAGGGAGGAAGTGGAACTTTCTGACCTTGGTACTTGTCCTTGAGGTCCTTAAATTTCTGCTCAAGTTTCTCGCGGCTAGCGATTGCCTGGCTCTGCTGAGATGCCCAAGCCGCCAGGCAGCTTTCCCTGTTTCGGCTCTTGAAGTAAGCTTCTGATTGAGAATCAGAAATCCGATTAACTACCCCTACGATTCGGATCTGACGGCCTAACTCGGCCCAGTAGGAAACCAGCGCACCAGCGGGATTCTCGGCTAGTTCCTTCCCTTTTTGGCTCTCGTAGTTAGTGAAAAAAATGAATCCGTTTTGGTCAAAGGCTTTGAGCAATACTATTCTGACGGAAGGTATGCCCAGCTTATTGGCAGTGGCCAACGCCATTGCGGTAGGTTGAGCTAGCTCGGCCGCCCGTGCCTGCTGAAACCAGAGGTCAAACTGTTTGAAGGGGTCAGGATCGATCTTTGTTTCGTTGAGTTGAGAAAGAGCAAGTTTACGGCGTAGTTGTTCCATGGACATGATCTATTTTTAGCACGAGAGGTCAGTAAATTTCGAGTGTGAACTGAAGAGAGGAACGTGGTCTTTCTGTTTCCCTGGTTGGGTAAACCTTCAAATGTGGCGAATCTTTACTGGAGGCTGGCCAACCTTGAGCAGTTGTTTTGGGTCACCTAGCTACAGAGGTTATCGGCATGCTAATCCTAGATTAGGTTCTGGCAGAGCGCTATGGCGCCTGGGTCACCGTCTCCTAGGAGGAGCACGTCGTCTGCAGCAATTGGAGTGGGAGGAGTTGGGCAGCGAGCATGCCGAAGTCAGTGCCTAATTGGCCGAATACTGGCATCTACCGAAAATCTTGCAGATGGTTCCGCAAACCAGTCATGATCTGGCCGAGGTTGAGGCTAGTGGAGACATCGGGTCAATCCTGCGTTGTGTGTCTATCTCAGGCTGGCTGGATGGTATTTGGACCAGCCGCGGGATGCGGCTGACGCTTCGCACCGGGGTCAGGAAGTGACCCAGCAGCTTCTGAGCGCCGAAAGCGAGGGGTTGGAATCGGTTCTGGAGGCCATGGACGAGACCATTCCCGCAGTCTTTTCACTGTTTGAAATCGGGGTGGGAGATCCAGAGTCACTCAACGCTATTCTAGATCAGGGGAAAGGAGCCCTGGTGATAGTAACACTGCAAACCATCGAGGAAAACGTCAAGCGAGACACTTTGACGAGCCTGGCCAGTCGGGCCCACCTAAACGCCGTCCTGTTCCAGGAGTTCGAACAGTCCATCCGCTTGGGAAAACCGTTGAGCATAACCTTCTGCGATGTCGACCAAATTCAAGACAATCAACGATACCTATGGTCATCAAGGCGGAGATAAGGTGCTGGTCAAGGTAGCTAAGCGCAAAGGAAGGAACCAGGTGCTTGGTCATCTATCCCGAGCAGAAACATTCTAGAACTTGACAGATAGAGAGGGTTTTCCCGGTTACATCAGTTTAGAGTATCGCCAGGAGACGCTGTTTTGGTTAAATCACTCACTCGCCCTTCACACTAGACAACACATTGGTCGGCTAACACTCCTTTTGGGTAGACCGCTACCCCCGTTTCAGGTCGTCAAGAGCGCCAGATCTGGAATGGCAGCGGCTAGAACCTCCTCAACTCGCTCCACCACGATAAATTCCATCTGCTCACGGACATGTTCGGGGAGGTCATGCAGGTCCTTCTGGTTTTCCTTGGGGAGGACAACCCGATAAATTCCGGCCCTACGAGCGGCCAAAACCTTCTCTTTGACTCCCCCTACGGGCAAGACTAGTCCACTGAGTGTGATCTCGCCGGTTATGGCTGTGTCGCTTCGAGCCGGACGGTGGGTGTAGAGTGAAGCCAGCGCGACGACGATTGTAATTCCTGCTGAAGGTCCGTCCTTTGGAGTGGCTCCAGCCGGAACGTGGATGTGCAGCCCCGCTTTCTTGAACTGCGCGATTTCTATGCCTAGGAGATCGGCATGTGCCCAAACATAGCTCTGGGCTGCCTTAGCAGATTCGCGCATGACTTCCCCGAGATGACCCGTGAGGGTCAGGTCGCTCCCTTCAGGCAAGAGAGTCGCTTCAATGAAAAGCACTGCGCCTCCAGTTTCTGTCCAAGCTAGACCGGTCACCACTCTGGCCGGCATTTCCTTGCGTGCCTGTTCCAGGAAGAATGGCTCTGGACCGAGCAGATTACCCAGATCCTTAGGCTCAATTGTAACCGGCTGAGTTTTTCCTTCGGCAAAACTCAGCGCCACCTTGCGGGTCAGCTTTCCAATCGTCCGCTCCAGTTGTCGGACGCCAGCCTCGCGGGTATAATGGGAGATCACCCGTCGCAGAGTTTCGTCCGTGATCCGGCATTGATCCTGGGTCAGTCCAGTTTCACTCAGCCGCCGAAGAATCAAGTAGCGCTTCGCAATCTCTTGTTTTTCCTCTTCGCTGTAGCCGGGCAATCTGAGGACTTCAAGCCGGTCGAGAAGGGGACGGGGAATGCTATCCAAGGTGTTGGCTGTGGTGATGAAGAAAACTCGGGACAGGTCGAAAGGGAGGTCTACATAGTTGTCGCGGAAGCTGCGGTTTTGCTCGGGATCGAGCACCTCAAGTAGGGCTGCTGCTGGATCACCTCGGAAGTCACGGCCCAGTTTATCAACTTCGTCCAACATCAGAACTGGATTGTTGACGTCGGCACGGCGGATGGACTGAATGATTCTCCCTGGCATGGCCCCGATATAGGTACGCCGGTGACCTCGCAGCTCGGCTTCATCGTGGATTCCTCCCAGGCTCATTCTTTCGAATTGTCGTTCCAAGGCTCGAGCGACGGACTGGCCGAGAGAGGTCTTTCCCACTCCTGGCGGTCCAACGAAGCAAAGGATGGGCGCTTTGGCTTGGGGATTCAGTTTGAGCACTCCCAGGTGCTCGACGATTCTCTCTTTGACCTCCTTGAGGTCGTAATGGTCTTCGTCGAGAATCTGCCTGACACGAAAGATTTCCAAGACATCATCGGAGCTCTTTTCCCAGGGCAGTTCTAACACCAATTCAAGGTAGGTTCGTATGACATTGTATTCCGGGGACGCGGTGTTCAGGCGCTCCAGTCTACCCAATTCTCGCTTCACTTCTTTGTTAACCTCGTCGGGTAGCTTCGCGTTGGTCATCCGCTCTCGGAGCAATTCGACCTCAGCCTGTTCTGTATTTTTCTCCCCCAATTCCTGTTGGATGGCACGCAATTGCTGCCGTAACAGGTATTCACGCTGCTCTCTGGTCATTTCGGTCTGTGCCTGACTGGCAATTTCCTTGCGCAGTCCCAACACCTGTGCTTCGTGACTAAGATATGCGTACATCAAGCGGAGTGCTTCGGTAATGTTCGGTGCTTCGAGGAGGGTTTGCTCCTTTTCCAACTCGAGGCTGAGCAATGAACCCAGCAAATACACAAGCCGGAGGGGATTCTCAGTACTTCCTACCAACTGATCAAGTTCGATTGGAGCTTCCGGGCGAGCCAGCGAGAAGGCTTTTCCGGTGAGGTCCAGTAGCTCGCGGTGTAATGCCTCGATCTCCGGGTTTTTCTCCTGCATTACCGGGAACAAGCGAATTCGGACCTTCAGAAAAGGTTCAGCCTCTTCCAACTTGATCACCACGTTGCGCTCCACCCCCAGCAGCCTGACCTCCATGACTTCCCCTTCGCCACGGATGATCTTCTTGATGATGGCCTTCGTCCCGATCGCATAAAGATCATCCTGACCCGGTTCCTCCTGTGAAGCATCCCGCTGTGCCACCAGCACAATTTCCTTGCCTTCGCTGTTTACGGCCGCTTCAACTGCCGCAACGGATACAGGTCTAGCAACGGAAAAAGGCATCAGCACATGGGGGAACAAGACGCTATTCTTGATCGGCAGTAAGGGTAGAGTTTGGATTTCCCCCTCGCCGTTTAGGGCTTGATCAGGCATGACCACATCCTTTTGGCTCCAGTGGGACAGTTTCTCAGACGATTTAAAGTTTGATGTTCAAAACGCCAAACAAGATCCAAAATCTAAATGGTACCTTGGATGTTGGTGAACCTGAATGTTTTTCTTCAAGCAAAAACTGACTCGTACTTCTAGACATATAAGACCAGAGATTGGGGATTTCCAGCTTAGTCCCGCCTCCAGCTGTACTAGACTATTCAAGCGAAAAACTTCTCTTTTGTAGGGCCGACCAAAACGCGAGCGAGGGATTCAGCGCAAACAGGGTCCCATCGGTTGCGCTTTGGCTAATGTGACCGGAAAAAACCACCTTCGTCCGGAAAGTTCCAGCTTAACGCTCCATTTCGTCAATATAGCAACGAATTCTCTAATTTTCAGGTTCCATCCGGTTGAAAATCTAGGTTTGGATTTTCATTTCTGACAGAAGAAGTGACTTTTCTGGCCTCAACGTCACTATGCATAGGGGGTTTTTCGAGCGTGGCAATCATTCGGCCTTTTGAAGATATGGAGGTTGGGAAAAAATCCAGATAGTGGACACAGCTCGTTCACGCTCTGACCTCAGCAGGCCATTTCTACAGGGATTTTGAACTCACTTGACAAACCCGTCGGTCTGCACAAACGGAAAGCCGGTTTCCCCATCACCTTCAAGGCATCAGTAGAATCCAGGCTCGTTCTAACAGAGTGTGCACGGAACACTGAGAACCTGCAACCTGGGGAACCATTACCACTGCCATCCTCAAATCAGATAACCATGCTCCTTGAGAGAATCGACTAGTTCCTGAACCGCGGCCGCTGACCTCTGAAGGGAGGCTTTCTCCTCTGTAGTGAGGTTGATCTGGAGGATTTCTTCGACGCCGTCGCAACCAAGCTTGATCGGAACACCAACAAACAAATCATTGATCCCGTACTCACCTTGCAGGAGGGTAGTGCAAGGGAGAATTTTCTTCTTATCTCTTAGAATGGCACCCACCATCTCCACCACTGCCGACGACGGGGCGTAGTAAGCACTACCCTGTTTTAGCAGTTGGACAATTTCCGCCCCTCCGTCGCGAGTTCTGCGGACCAGTGCCTCCAGGCGGTCCTGAGGAAGCAGTTCAGTGATAGGGATGCCCGCGACCGTGGAGTAACGAGGCAGCGGAATCATTGTGTCCCCATGACCTCCCAACACGAAAGCGTGAGTGTTCTCTACCGACACCTTTAGTTCCTGAGCAATGAAGGTGCGAAGGCGGGCCGAATCTAGGATCCCAGCCATCCCCACCACCCGCTGGCGAGAAAATCCACTCACCGCATGGACCAAATGGCACATGGCATCGAGAGGATTGCTAATCACGATAATAATGGCATCTGGACTGCGACGGACAGCCTGTTGGGTGACCTCTTTAACAATAGCGGCATTTTTCAACAATAGATCGTCGCGACTCATGCCGGGCCTGCGCGGGAGCCCCGCCGTTATCACAACGATATCGGAGCCCTCGGTGGAATCGTAACTGTTCGCACCGACCAGCTGGCAATCATAATCCTCAATCGGGCCAGCCTGGCTCAGGTCCAAAGCCTTGCCCTGAGGCATTCCCTCGACAACGTCAACCAGAACCACGTCCGCTAACTCCTGGTTCACCAGCCGCTGCGCTGTGGAAGCACCGACGTTCCCGGCGCCGACTACTGTTACTTTGAACCGCATCTCTACTCCCTAAAGAAAAGGGGTGAAACAAACTGCGCAGGAGAGCCAATTTTTGCTTCCCTGCAACCGGTCCCTATTTCTCACACCCTCCCTACTGTGGTGGCTACAGCCCGGTGTCAGGAAAGTTGGCTACAGATTTTCAATGATAGCCGAAGCAAATTCGCTCGTTCTCAGCCGTACTGCTCCCTCCATCTGCCGTTCCAGATCGTAGGTGACCCGTTTTTGAGAAATAGTTTTGCAGAGAGCCTGGTAAATCTGATCAGCGGCCTCGTTCCAGCCAATATGTTCGAGCATCATCACACCAGATAAAATCAGTGAACTCGGGTTCACCTTGTCCAGGCCGGCATATTTAGGTGCAGTACCGTGGGTGGCTTCGAACAGAGCGATCTCGTCTCCTAGATTGGCCCCTGGAGCCATTCCAAGACCACCTACCTGGGCGGCACAGGCGTCGGAGAGATAGTCACCATTCAAGTTGGGCAGGGCTAGGACCTGGTACTCTTCGGGTCGAAGCAAAACCTGCTGAAACATCGAATCGGCGATCCGATCGTTCACCAGAATCCGTCTCTCCGGGATCCTGCCCTCATGCCGGTCCCACAGCTCTCTTTCTGTGATGCAGACGTCGCCAAACTCTTTTTGTGCGAGTTCGTAGCCCCAATCGCGAAACGCCCCTTCGGTGAATTTCTGGATGTTCCCTTTATGAACCAGCGTGATCCTATTTCGATGGTGTTCCAAGGCATGGAGAATTGCTTTGCGCATCAGCCGTTGCGTGCAGAAGATAGAGATCGGCTTAATCCCGATGCCCGAGTCGGGACGGATAGTGCGCTCGAATTGAGATTCGATAAACTGGATCAGTTCACGAGACTCCCTTGAACCTTGGCGCCACTCGATTCCGGCATAGACGTCCTCAGTATTTTCTCGGAAAATAACCACATCCAGTTTCTGAGGGTCATGCACCGGTGAAGGCACCCCGGGAATGTAGCGGCACGGGCGAACACAAGCATAGAGATCTAATACCTGGCGCAGGGTCACGTTGAGACTACGGAAACCCCCGCCGACCGGGGTGGTTAAGGGCCCTTTGATCGCAACCCGAAAATCTGAAATGGCTTGCACGGTCTGCGGAGGAAGCCATTCGGCAAGTGTCTGACGAGCCTTTTCACCAGCCAAGATCTCCAGCCATTCGATCGATCGCTGTCCTTCGTAGGCGGTCTGGATCGCGGAATCCAGTAGGCGGCGAGTAGCCGTCCAGACATCAGGCCCAATTCCATCCCCCTCGATTACGGGGATGATCGGACAATTGGGCACCTTCATCTGCCCGTTTTCAAAAGTGATCGTTTCCCCCTTCTCCGGAATTATCAGGCTGCGTTTTACCATAAGAGTCTATCCGTATAACCTACGTGGAGCAGTGCCCGGGAGTCAAACGGTAGGCTATCATTTTGCCCCAGCCAGATACTCAATATGTCGGCCAGCTCTTGTTTGCCCAAAGGCTGCACTCTGGCATCTACAAGAGCTCGATGAGTCGAGCCAGTAAGACGGTTCGAGGAACCAACGCTTCCAGGTCAATGTATTCCTGCCAGGTATGTGCCCCGTTGCCAGGGATGCCCAGTCCGTCCAGGGTAGCCACTCCCAGAGCTGCGGTGAAGTTCCCATCACTGCCTCCGCCGGCGTCCCCTTCCCGCAACTCGATGCCCAATGTTCGAGCGATTTGGCTTGCCGCAGCAAAGAGTTGGCGTGTGCGTTCCGTCCTGACCATCGGCGGTCGGTCGATTTTCCCGCTCAGCTCCAGGCGGGCTCCCCTTAAATGAGGCTTCAATCGATAAATGGATCGCTGCAGACCCTCGCCTTCCCGCATACTTCGGAAGCGAGCGTCGACCATTGCTTCCGCATATTCTGGGATAACGTTGGGACGAACTCCTCCGCGAACCACCGTAACCGCGACTGTGGTCCCTTTTTCCGGTGCTGCAAACGAGTGGATCCGGAGAATCTGATGGGCCATTTCCTCCACCGCATTAATGCCATTTTCCGGGTCCAGTCCGGCGTGTGCCAGTTTGCCGTGAATCTTGATTGAAAAATCAGCAATCCCTTTGCGAAAGGTCTTGAGTACTCCTCCCGGCAGAGGTGGCTCGGTAACCAGCACCACGTCACTTTGACGTGCGAATTCCTCGATTACATCCCGGCTGGCCCGGCTGCAGATCTCTTCATCAGTGGTGTACAAAAAACGCACCTTTTTCCGAGGCTCGAGCCAGCCTTGGGCTAGATACTCCTGAATTTTGAGAGTGGCTGCTACCCCCGCCTTCATGTCCAAGATGCCGGGCCCATAGATTCGTTGGTTTTCCACCCGAAAGGGATTACCTTTTAAGCTACCAGGCTCCCAAACTGTGTCAAGGTGGCAAAGCACTAGGATCTGCCCTGCTTGCTTTTCTCCCCACTGGGACCAGATCAGATCTCCCGCATCTGGCCGGCTGACTCGCTGAGGAGACAGACCGTTCCGCAGTAAGTGCTCGATGACGAAAGACCCCAGCTGGTCCACCAGCTCCTTGTGGGTGGAAGGACTCTCCAGTTCTACCAGACTCCGCAGTAATTTAATGAACTGGGGACGCTCTTTATCAGTTTGTTCGAGAAGATCCGGCTTAGTCAATCGGACTCCACTGGAATTGAATACGAGCGATGAATTCGGAACGACCAATCAAGTAGATCTGCTTACCTGGGCTCCACTCCACCTTCTGCGCTCCCTTTGTCGTCAGGACTTCGACCGGAGATCGGGTTTTGCCCGACCGGATGGCAGCGACAGCTGCACCAGCGCAACCGGTCCCTGAGGAATGGGTCGGCCCAACACCTCGTTCCCAAATCCTGATTCGCAGACGTTCAGGGCTCTCTACGCACACAAAGCTTACATTGGTACGATCCGGAAAACGAGGGTGTTTTCCCAGGGCAGTACCTATTTCCCACGCCTCTCCTTCTTCGGGGAGACGATCAACGAAGACGACACATTGTGGATTCCCTACATTCAGTGCCGTCACCCTAAGCGTCTGCCCAGCGATCTCCAATGGGTAGTTTTCAACAACGTCGAGATCGGACGGTGCGCAAAATGGGATAGCGGAAGGCCGCAATTCAGGCATTCCCAGAGCCGACCGATATGTCCAGCCTGGATGAGCGCTCTGAATCAATCGATACGTTTTAGCTCCCGACCGAGTGTCTATCTGAATTTCGCGATCCTCACTCCAGCTCCGATGGTGCAGGAACGCGCAGGCACAACGGGCCCCGTTTCCGGACATATTTGCTTCGCTCCCGTCCCGGTTGAGAAAGCGCAGGGAGAAAACGCTTCCCGAGGGGGCACCGACAAACACACACCCATCCGCTCCCACTCCCACCCGCCGATCGCAAATGGCTTCCGAGAGTGCCGGATATTGTTCTTCCTGGACCTGGTCTGGGGGAACGATCAAGAAATTATTCCCGTAACTGTGATATTTTTCGGCTTTGATCATGACTGCATCCGTATCAATCGGCTGAACAGATTTGTGCTTGCGATAGCTGCGGGAATCTACTTTCCCTCTACGAAATTTGATGTCGAGTGAAATCCTCCAATTTGGTCTCCACCAAGCTCCGTATCTCTTTTAGTCTCTGGGGAGAACCTGCCTCGAATCTTAATACCAGCACGGGTTGAGTATTAGAGGCCCGGACCAAGCCCCACCCATCCTCAAACTGGATCCTTACTCCGTCAACGGTGACGGTGGGGTAGTGTCGCTGGAAAAACTCTTGGGCCTGACGTACGATTCTAAACTTGTGGTGTTCGGGACACTCTACTCGTATCTCCGGGGTGGCGTAGGTTTTTGGTACATCAGACAATAGTTCTGAGAGCTTTCGCTTTGTACCAGCGAGGATCTCAAGGAGCCGAGCCCCGGCGTAGACGGCATCATCGTATCCGAAGTAACGATCGGCGAAGAACATGTGTCCACTCATTTCACCCGCAAGGACGGCTCCTGTATCCTTCATTTTGGCTTTGATCAAAGAATGGCCAGTTTTCCACATGATGGCTTGACCACCATGCTTCTCGATGTCCTGGTATAGGTTCTGGGAACATTTGACCTCAGCGATAATGGTGGCTCCCGGGCGCTGGCGAAGAATCTCTCGACTGTACAAGATCATCAACTGATCTCCCCAGATGACCTCACCCCGATCATCCACCACTCCGATCCGATCTGCGTCCCCATCAAAGGCAACCCCCAGATCGGCCCTGGTACTTTGAACCTCATCAACCAAGTCCTTTAGATTCTCGACCACCGTCGGGTCGGGATGGTGGTTCGGGAAGCCTCCATCCATCTCGCAGTAAAGTTCACTGACCTGCCAGCCCAGTTGCCGATAGAGTTGGGGGGCAATCAGGGAGGCGGTTCCGTTGCCACAGTCGAGTACCACCCGACCGAGATTGGATACCTGAGAAAATCCTCGCAGGAGCTCTTGCTGGTATTCTTGGAAAAGTGTGCGGTGTCGAAGACTTCCTTTCTCCCTCACGAATTGGCCGGCTTCGGCAATCCGGCGAATCTCCTGGATCTGCTCACCATAGAGCGTGCTAGACCCGATAGCTATTTTGAAGCCGTTATACTCAGGAGGATTGTGGCTGCCGGTGATCATGATTCCCCCGTCGGGATGTAGATGATGAAGCGAAAAATAGAGTAGAGGAGTCGTACAAGTCCCAATATCAATAATCTTCAGGCCGGTTGCCAATATCCCTTCAGTCAGGCGATCCCGAAGCCGAGCCGAGGTCTGGCGGCAATCCTGACCCACGGTGATCTGTCGACACCCGTGTTCTCGGAAATAGCTTCCGATGGCACCGCCCAGGACCAGTACTACTTCATCCTTAAGATCTGTTTTGGCAATACCTCGAATATCATACTCACGGAAGATGTCTGAGTTTATCACCGCTGTCTTTTCCACTACTTCAAATCTTCGATCGGAAACTGACCGCTAGAGAAGTTCTTTTTCTGGTCATGTTAGCCCTAAACCCAAGCGAGGGGACCAGTTATCAGTGAACTCACTGGCTGCTGTTCGGGCGGACCGTCGTGTTCGCCCGCATGTGCTGACCTGAAATTTAGAGTCACCCAAAAAGGTTCACCCCTATCCGAATAACCTACAGCAATAGCGAGAAGGATCGTTGACATCAACAAGCTTGTCTCAGGCGCTTTTTCAGGAAATCAATGACATCAACCGGATAGGGGTTTTCCCGGTTGAGAAACGCTAGATACACGCTGGCGTAGTCTCCTAGGAGAATCAAGCTCCACAAACGCTCGAGCCAGTTTTTCCCATCACTCCAGTATTCCAGGCAAACCCCTGATTTCTGGGCCACCAGATCACGGGTGATTTCGATCCTCCTCTGGATCCGAGGATCGTCTCCTTTATCGCGCAAGAAAATAGGGGCCATCTGGCGGAGCAACTTTTCTGGATGTTTCCACCCCACGATTTCGTTGTGATTCATTTCAGGCAAAATACTGCAGTAGGAGAGTTGTTTTCCATTCTCGGCAAATTGCCCTCGCCAGCGGACAGCGACCATTTCCAGGCGGTCCTGGCTCCCATAGATCACCGGAATCCGCCCGCTTATCTGGAGAGCTAGCTGTTTGGCCGGATTGTCCTGGATCGATTGAACTGACGAAAAAGCTTGACAGCGGTCCTGAACCCAACGAATCGAGTGGCGAATCTCGGTTAATGGATGGACGGAGATCAAATCAAGCCGAGCCAAGACAATGGAAAGGGGAATGGCCAGATAACCTAGGGCTGCCCGTGGGGCATAGCCTGTTGGAAGCCTCAAGCTGGGATATCCATACTTTGCGACCAATCGCTGGAGTTTCCCGTTCGAGGTCGAGCAAATAATTTGACTCCCCATTTGTCTCGCCTGCTGGAAGGCTGAGAGGGTTTCTTCCGTGTTACCCGAGTAACTGCAAATCAACGATAAAGTCGATGGACTCACGAATGCGGGGAGAGAGTAGTTTCGGTTCACTCCAATGGGAACAGCTAGTCCCCCCCCCAGATAGGCTTTGAGAAAATCACCCGCGATGGCTGATCCCCCCATTCCACAGACCAGCACGTTCCGGAAGGCAGTTGGGGCATCGAACAGTTTGATCCTCTCCCCAATCTCCAGTGCTTCCTCCAGCTGCCGGTCAAAGCGCTGCAAGGTCGGGAGCATACCCTGTTGATCGCACTGCTCAATCGTTTTGAGGTCGTCGAGATTGATCTGATTGGACACCGTACATTAACCGCCCTGAATGGAGTCGCTTTACTCGAAGCAGCCCACCACTCTAGCAGATGCTTCCTTCCTTTGCCCGCACCCGAAGTTCCAAGCCACTCCGGCTTGGTAGATACCATATCTCATTTTTGTCTACGCTTTCCAGGTTCTCGGTGTTTCATGAGTGCTCTATTAGAACGAGCCTGAATTCCTCTGATGTCTTCAAGCTGATTGGCAAACCTGTCCCAAGTACAGAATTCCCTCCACTCATTTTGGAGTGACGAAAAGATTGGATCAAAACCGATCGGCCTGCCGCAAGAGCTTCAACGCCTCACCAGATAGTGCCTGAAGTTAGAGCGTAACAAGTCCCAGTTCTTTCAGGAATGGTAAGCTAGACCTAGAGTGCGCAGTCTGAAACTTAGAGCCTAGAACTTTGAACGGACAGAATGATCTAGCCTGACTAACGGACTAGAGGAGTTCTTCTCGACCCAGTTGCTCTATCTTTTCCAGTACCCATTTTACATCCTCGGTACGATTTGCAGCACAGATCAACAGGGCATCAGGCGTATCCACCACGACCAGATCCTCAACACCGACCAAAGCCACCATTTTCCCTTTCGGGGCATGAAGAATGCTTTTTCGGCTATCAATGCACACGTAGTCCCCACTGGCCACGATGCCTTGATCATCCGGAGTCAAAATGTTTTCCAGAGCCTTCCAATTCCCAATATCATTCCAACCCAGATGGCAGGGAAGGGTGGCTATCTGTCGTGCCTTTTCCATTACGCCAAAGTCGATCGAAATACTCTCCAATCGGGAGAAGACTTCCCGAACACGCTCAAGATTGCCGATATTCTGCTGGATTTCTTGCAAAGCCAGATGAAGTTCAGGTATCCACCTTTCGATTTCTGCTAGAATGCGGGTTGTGGACCAGACAAACATGCCACTGTTCCAGTAATAGGTGCCCGCTTCAAGAAACTTCTCCGCTGTTGCACGATGGGGTTTCTCTGTAAAACGGGCTACCCGGTAGGCTGCTTTTCCTTGAAAGTGGTCGATGAAATTGCCTTGCTCGAGGTAGCCGTATCCGGTAGCCGGGTAAGCGGGTCGGATGCCAAAGGTTACCAGCCAGCCTTTCCTTGCCATCTCTTCGGCTGCCCTAAGCATCTGGTGGAGCTCCTCCACGTCTCGAACCTTATGATCGGCGGGCAACACGATCATCGTTTCCTCGGAAAAGAGCTGCTTTAAGTAGAGAGCGGCCAAGCCGATACACGGGGCGGTGTTGCGGCCCATGGGCTCCACAATGATCTGCTCCGGTAGCAGATTCGGGATCTGATCCTGCAAGTGTTCGACGTAGTCTTGCCCGCACGCCACATAAATGTCCTCCAAGCTCAAAAGGGGTTTTAGCCGTTCGACGGTCTCCTGCAACAGGGTGCGAGACCCAAAAATGCGCAGGAACTGTTTGGGCAAAACTTTGCGGCTGGCGGGCCAGAAACGAGTACCCCTTCCACCGGCCAGGATGACGGCTTTCAATTTAATTGCTCCAAACTGGACTCCTCCGTCCCGTCCTCAATCCGACACGGAGAAAAACTTCTCGGCGACGAATTCAAGATCTTTCCTCTCCATGCTCCTAATGGTAGACAGATAGTCTTTTTCATACCCGAGTGCCTCTCTTGCAAGAAGAATGCGAGCTAGTCGTTTCACATAACCCCTTCCATCCTGCTGATGGATATAGAAACGGGTGATAGCTGAGACCAGACCCTGCATGAACTCCTCCTTGGTCAGGCTAATCGCCTTTAGCTCCGACAAACCTTTCAGCAAGGCATCCCGCGCTTTCTGTTGGCTGTCTGGCAAAACAGACCCAGTGGCTAAGATAATCCCTCCACTGAGGCCGGCATGGTGAAAGAGGTCGACTTCATAAGCTGCCTGTTCTTGGTCGCGAAGCAAAACGGATAGTTTTCCGCCAGGGCCTGCCACGATTCCTTCCAAGACCTCTAGCATCCACTCTTCAGGGGTGGTGATTGAGGGGCCCAGGGCTGCGACTATCACGGTTCCCTCCCTACTGCCGTTATCCCTCTCATCCGCTGAAAAAAGGCTTTTAGCTCTCTGTCTCACGTCCTTATGGATCGGTTCACGATGTTGAAGGCGAGCATCACTCAGGATCGAGGTAAGATTTTCTAGAAACGACGTCCCGTGGATATCCCCGCGGACGACAATCAGGGGATGAACCCCTTTCAGTTGGCTTGCGGCCCAAGCCCTAACCGAAGCCAGCTGGAGGTCCTTAACGCTCTGACTTGTCCCGTAGCGGGGCAGCCCATAAGGATGGTCGGGGAAAAGGACACGAGTGGCTCGGCGAATCGAAAGCTCGAAAAAGTTTTCCGCATCTTGTCTTAGTTGGCCCAACAGTCGTGATTGCTCCATTTCGAAAATCGTTTTCTCAATCACCGGGTTTCGCAGAGCCTGGATAAGCGTGTAGAGCAGTTTTTCAAGATGGGGAGATAAGACAGTGGCTTGAAGTCCGAAGGAATCGAAGTCATTGAGCACCTCGATGTCGGCCCCCTGTTGCTCAAGATCACTCCAACGGACGGTGCTCCTCCCGCTTCCCACCTGTCTCAGCAACGAGCGGACCATCAGTTCGGTAATGCCGGCGTTCTGAGACGATTCGTTGACTCGACCACCTGGAAACGACAGACTCAGATGGACCAATGGAACTGAATGGTCTTCTTTTAAATAAATATTGGGGCCTCTCAGGATGGAGGTTTTCATTAGATCTTGCTTGAGCGGGTTCGCTTTGAATTGAACCGGACGCAAGTCAGACTTCTGTTCGGCGGTTTCCAAACCCGCCATCTGAGCCTCCCTTGCCTCGGTTGCCGGGGGCACCAGCAGCTTCATGGTTTGCAAAAAGGTTTCGTTGGTAAACTGACGTGGATCAGCATGTTTCGGGAAATGTTCTGAAAGAGAGAGGTTGTTGTTGTTGAAATAGCGACGGAAAACGCGGGAAACCTCGCCAGCACCGATCTCGTGGATCTGCTGGGGGAGACGATTGCGGTCCCTATAGCTTCCCAGGTCCTCGTGGAAGGCCAGCCCATGAGCGCGCTCGTCCAAAAACTGCATCCGTAGATACACATCTTTTATAAACAACGCCTTAGCTCGATTTAATTGACTCTTAGGTATTCCTTGGAGCCTCAGAGCCGCAAGCTGAGCCAAGATTCCTACCTCAGCACGATCCACCCGTTCAGGGTCGGGTATAACAGCGATCAGAAAGACCCCACCCGGATCGAGGATTTGCAAGCAGGAGAAGACCTCGAGAGCACTCCGGTTTTCTTCGACGAGATATTGCTGCAAGAGGGAACCTCGGCCCTCGGCCAGAATGTAAGAAATAAGCATCAACGGAAGGTAGTCTTGATGTTCGATACCCGGTACTGGATAGGCAAACCAGACCTGAGTTTGCTTCAACTCTTCCCGCAGATGACGATAGCGAAAAGAGGGCTTCGGCCCAAGAATCTTTTGCTTGGGAAATCTCCTTGAAGCGCTACTGGAGGATCGCGTTGAGCCATGAAGTTCAGCCACCTTTTCCAACACTCGCTCTCGACGTACTGCACCGGCTATGGCTAGGATGATGTTGTGGGGACGGTGGGAGAAGTCAGAGAAGGCCTTGAGTTCCTGGTCGAGAAGCGGTGACTTTTCCTCTGTTTCACTTCCTTTGCTTAGCCAGTTGACCTCAATGGCCTGTCGGGGATAAACCCAGTTCAGAAGGTGCTCCCGGGCACGGTCGAAAGGGTTTAGTCCCAGCTGTCGAATCTGCTCGCTGAGAAGTTTCAGTCCAACCCTCATCCTATGTGGCTCAGGAGAGCGTTGCTGGAGAACATGTGCCTGAATGGCTAGGGCCTTCAGGACGTTCTCGGCGGGGACGATCGACTGGTAGCAAGGGCGGCCTTGTTTCGAGACGACTTTGAACTTCCCTCCTAGAGAACGCATCTGAAGGGCTGGTTCTCCGGTTTCAAAGTAGATTTTCTCAAGTAAACGAGCCCTGCCCATCAGTGGCTGCTCACTGGCTAATCCTAACCTTCGGACATAGGTCACGATCGCCGCTAGTGGATAACCTGGCTCCTCTTCGATCAGCACGGTCAAGCTATTGTGAAGTATCACGCGTGTGAGGTTCCCATGGTCCTCTCGAGATTTGAAGGCCTTATAGTAATCGGGGGTATGATTGCTGCGGCGTTGTAGGGATGAAAAAGTCTCCGATACAAGGGTATGGAATAAGAACAGACAGAGGGGGAAGCACCACCACATCTAGAGAAAGGCTATCAGTCTCCAGGTTCTAAAAGCAATCAAGGGCAGGTGAGTTGGGGAATGTGGGTTGGTTTCGCATCTGTTTGATTGCCGAGAATGAGAACGCTCATCGACTTCCAAACCGGAAACAATCTCGTGTATGGTGAAAATAAGCTGGGGATCTATTGTGGTACACACTCAGCCATAATACATGCACACGAAGGAACTGGATCAGGACCAAATTGTCGAAGGACTCGAGCAACATAAACTGGAAGCTATAGACGCCTTTGTCCATCTTTTTCTCGACCTCCTTTTGGCGTCATTTTGAACTACACTAGAATCACTCTGATGCCGAAGAGATTTTGCAGGACACCTTGTTGAAGGTAATCCGCAAGATCGGAACCTTCCGAAAAGAAGGACCTGTCTGGCCTTGGATGAAGAGGGTTTTGGCCAACAACTCGATTATGTGGTTGTGCAGGCATCGAAAAATCCGCCAGCGAGAAATCCATTTGGAGGATAATTCACCGCATTTTTCGCAACAGGGCGAGCACGAAGATCTGATCATGAGTTGGTCAGTTGACCCAGAAGAGATACTGCTCAATACGGAGTTAGCTGACCAACTTTACAATTCTGTTCAATCCTTACTCTTCGAGTACCGAGTTCCCTTGGTTCTTTAGGGATATTGAAGGTTACCCCATTAAGCAAATTGTTTCTCTGGTTGGACTCCAAGAGGTTACGACTAAAACCAGAATCCACCGGGCACGGCTTTTTGTTCGGGAGAAATTAGCCTGTCATTCTGAGAAAAAGCATGAAGAGCTCTTTTAAATGTAAGGAGTGTGCCAACCTGTTGATGGACTACCGGGAAGGAAACCTCCACGCAAAATTGGAAACCCATCTATCTGTTTGCTCCCCCTGCGTCAATTTTCCACGAACCTACTCTTCCTGTGCGGACATGGCAAGGATGCTAAGCGACCAGGAGGTCAGGATCCCTCTTGAAATGGAAACCCGATTGAGGACTTTCCTCAGGGGACATATTTAACAACAGTGAGCTGGCTCCTCGGGACAATCCCTTACCCTTGGATACCCATTAGCCGAACCAGTGGTGTGATGCACATCTGGCTGACCGACTACCAGTATATCTTTGTTATACTGGTTGGTCCGCAAGGATTGGGCGGTTAGCTCAGCAGGTAGAGCGCCTCCCTTACAAGGAGGAGGTCACTGGTTCGAGCCCAGTACCGCCCACCATTTAGAATCAATAACCTAAAAGAATTTGGAGATGGCCTGAGAAAGCAGCTTTCCGTTCTAGGGTAACAAATGCAGTTCGATTAATCGGGCACTGAAAATGTGCAGCCTCGTCGGTTCATCTGCTAAGGAGTGGCGGGTGGGGAGGACGTGGTGGACCGTATCCAGGCGGGAGAAGCGGAAACTCCAGGGGAGTTTCCCCCACCGACCACAGCCCTTACTGCTACATAAATCATGAACACTGTTTCGGGCACATTTCTGGCGAGGCAACGAATTTCATTTCAGGCACTTTTTTACTTGAGGCAACAGGGCCCTTCCACAAAAATTGCAGGGCTCTCCTCACGGACCTCACGATCTTCCCCAGCGGTTACTTCGTCCGTGCGGCAAAAGACTGCTGGGCTGCCAGGACTTGCTCCAGTCGGATCAACCGTTCCGTCAGGTCGGCAATGACCGCTTCCTGCTCCTGGAGTTTTGGTGCTGTCCCTGGAGTTCGTTCAGCAGCATCGAGGGCAACTTCTGATACTCAACGGTCTTGACTTTTCCCGTGTCGTCGTAGACGACCAACTCTGGGTACACCTCAGCCACTTCCTCTCCAATGAGGCCATATTGCAGACGGCCCTCTCCGAAGTCGTGCTCTTTCTTGTAACGGAAGGTCACAGGCCGCAGCCGCATCAGGTCGCTACTGGCCCTGTCCATGTCGTGGATGTCTTGTTTGAATTGCCGGGAGGAAGCTAAAACAAGCTGGACACCAGCGATGAATGCATTCGTATGGTCTGTGTCGCCAATCCGAATAATGTTTGATTCTACAGATTCACCGGAGTTTCCAACATAGATGTTGTTGTCGCCGGTGACCAGATTAGAACCGGCAAAATCTCCGATGGCAAGGTTAAAGCCACCGGTGGTGTTGGATCTGAGCGCCTCGACCCCACTCGCCGTGTTCCCGTCGCCGGTGGTGTTGGAGTTGAGCGCACCTCGCCACAGGGACGTGTTGGTGGGGCCGGTGACGACGTAGCTCTGAGTCTCGACGGCGACAGTCGCAACATCTCCACTGGCCTCCTGGATCAAGGAGAGCACCGCTACGGGAGGCGAGGAGACACTGATTTCCACCACCCCCTCATAGTTACTCAGCGCCGCTCCAAAAAACTTCTCTTCGTTCAGAAACCCGGCTTCGGACTGAAGCGGAGCCAGCATGAGGTTCTTTTCGCCGACCGGTTCTTGACCTGCCTTGTCCTTGACACGAACCGTGATTTCCGTTGCCTCCGTCGAACTCGGGTTGTGAACCGCCAAACCGGACTTGAACTGAGGGTTGACGAATCCCAAAAACCGTATCTCATCGCTAGCCACGCTGGGCAGCACTCCTACGCGGGGCTTGAGCTGCCCTATGAAGAGTTGAAAAAACTCCGTGGCGATAAACTCGCTATCGGACTTTAGCTCCGCCCATCCTCTGGTCAAAGTAGCTTCCGCGTCTCCGAAAGAGAGGGTCTCGGTTGCTCCTGGTCCCAACTCCACTTGCCCATCGGCCAGACGGCTGCCATCGGGAAAATACAGTTGGACATCGACGGTAATCGTCTCCGTGGCGCTGGGATTGTGGATGGTAAACGACGTAGTGGAACCCCCGTTCAGCACTACCTGGGAAAATTGTTGTTCCATCCCACCAAACTGGCCCAGTAGAGGAATAGTTGCCACCTTCAAGACGAGAACAAGCGTCAGTAAGCACTCAACTCGACGCACAGTATGGCGGGATTGCTCGAAAGCCGTGTGAAAAGCGTACATGCTGGTTTACCTCCTTTTCGCGGCTGAAGAGAACTTGATGTCCCCCTCGTCAAAAGATCTATTGGCACTGAGCCTAGCTTAGCTACAGCCAGACCGGTACGCAACGAGTCGTGCCAGAGGATGGAAGGTGCACAGTCGCGAGGTGTGCGCATCAGAGAGCTGCTCCTTCCTTGAGGATGGGCGAAGACCTCCGATTGTTGCGTGGTTTTGGAGGTATAAACTCCCCGAATCATCCCCGAGAGCCTATCGCTTATGATCGGAGGTCGCGGAAAAGACGACCCGCTCCCAAACCGCGTAAGTGTTTTTGCGCACCCCAAGCGCCTGGGCAATCTGGACCTGAGTCCAACCGAGTTCCTTCCGGATCTTCTTGAGCCTCTGAGGCCCGCACGGACCCTCTCGGCGATAAGATCTGGGTGACCACCGTGGTAAGTGTGCGCTACCTGTGCCCTTGGCTGCATTTAGGAGTATCAGGAGAACATACCATGACCCCTGTGCGAGTAACTGAAGCAAAGGGATGTAGTCCGTGACCTTGCCCCCTAAAACGAGTCCAGTTTGAATGTTAGGATTTCCGGTTTAGGAAGGAGGCAAGGATGGCAGGGAAGCGGTTTAGGGCAGAACAGATCATCATGAAGCTGCGTGAGGCAGAGGTGGGTCTGGCCCAAGGACAGAGGGTGGGACAGGTGTCGAAACAGATGGGGGTGAGCGAGCAGACCTACTACCGGTGGCGCAAAGAGTATGGAGGGCTCCGGTTGGACCAGGCCAATAGGTTGAAGGTGTTGGAGAAGGAGAATACCCGGTTGAAGAAGCTGGTGGCGGATCTGTCTTTGGACAAGCAGATCCTGAAGGAAGTGTCCTCGGGAAACTTCTAGGCCCGGCGAACAGGAGACGAGCGGTGATGTGGGTACGAGAGCGATTAGGAGCAGAGCGAGTCTCCGAACGTCGGGCCTGCCAAGTGCTGGGACAGGTTCGATCGACCCAGCGAAGGGAAAGGAAAATTCCCGATGATGAGGCCCGATTGGTGGCCCGGATGGTGGAGTTGGCTACGCAATACGGGCGTTATGGCTACCGGCGGGTCACGGCGATACTTCATGGGGAAGGGTGGAAGGTGAATCCTAAGCGGGTGGAGAGGCTGTGGAGACAAGAAGGGCTGAAAGTCCCGTCCAGACAGCCGAAACGAAGGAGACTGTGGCTTAATGACGGTTCCTGTGTTCGGTTACGAGCGGCTCGCAAAAACCACGTCTGGAGCTATGATTTCGTGCATGAACGGACCCATGATGGGCGAGCCTTTCGGCTATTGACGATCCTGGATGAGTACACCAGAGAGTGCCTCGCCATTGATGTGAAACGGCAGATGAATCACCAAGACGTGTTGGACCGGTTGGCGGAGTTATTCGTTGATCGGGGAGTGCCTGAGTTTATCCGGTCCGATAACGGATCAGAGTTTACGGCACAGGCGGTCCGGGACTGGCTGCAGGCTGTTGGGGTAAGGACCTTGTACATCGAGCCGGGCAGCCCCTGGGAGAATGGGTACATTGAGAGTTTCAACGGGAAACTACGGGATGAGCTGCTGAACATGGAGATCTTCGACACGCTTGGGGAAGCCAAGGTGTTGGTAGAACGCTGGCGAAGGGATTACAATCAGATCCGGCCTCACAGCGCCTTGGCCTATCGGCCGCCGGCACCAGAGGCCAAACTACCTAGGTCTCAGGAGTTCAGTTCTATCCCGTGCAGGGCACTTCAAATGGCTCCGAGTCTAACTTAGAGGGTGGACTCGTTCGTGGGGGCAGGTCACTTCCAGTCGGGGAATACGACGTCTACGTTTCGCGAGGCACCGAATACTCGCTGGCCCATGAGCAGATCGAGATCCAGGAGGGAAAGATGACCCACCTACGGGTGCAGCTGGAGCGGGTCATCGACACCTCCGGTTTTATCTCCGCAGACTTTCACCTGCACCTGCAGTTCGCCATGCAGGACGGAGCCATCGTCGCGTCAGTCGAGGGCCTGGAGTTGTTAACGGCCACCGATCACAACGTCCTCAAGGACTACTCCCCTTACATCGAAGATCTGGGGCTGGGGCGGTACCTGTACTCGGTGGTGGGATCGGAGATCGACACGGAGTTCGGACACTTCAACAGCTTTCCCCTGCAACTGGACCGCTGGCGCAGCTGGGAGTACCGGCATGCCATTCGCACGCCGCAGGAGTTTCTGCGAACGGTTCGCGAGGAGCCCGGAGAGCAGGTCGTCCAGATCAACCATCCTCGCCGTTGGGAATCCAACCCCACTGGCACTGGCGGCTATTTCGACGAGCGATTGAATGCGAAAACCGGGAACTTTGACTACCCCTTCTTCGAAACCGGATTCGACTCCTTCGAGATTTTCAACGCACTAGTGGACGGCGAGGAGGATCACATCGGACGAACCCAGCTGGTGGAGCAGAAACTGCAGGATTGGTATCGCCTGTTGAACCGGGGCATTCTGATAACCGGAGTCGCCAACACGGACGCGCACCAGTATCCCAAAGAACTGTCCGCCTATCCCCGCAACTATGTTCTGTCGGCGTCGGACAACACCTGGGAGATCGATCCAGGAGAAGTGGTCACCGCCGTAAAAAGGCGGGCGGTGACCGCCTCCTGCGGCCCGTTCATTCGCTTTACCGGAAACGGCTCTCCGGTTGGCTCCCTGGTCACAGATCAGGATGCAATCGTGTCCTTGAGCATCGAGGTGCAGTCTCCGAACTGGATTCCGCTGGAGAGGGTGGAGGTCATCAGCAACGGGCAGGAGATCCAGTCCTACTCAGTGGCGCCTCCCCAGGAGGAGGGTGCTCTCTGGCAATTCAGCACCGAGCTGGTAGTGCAACCGCAAGTCGACTCCTGGTACCTGATCCTGACCTCTTCCAAGAAGCGTTGGAGCCAGCCTTTCGAGCAGTTCAGCTCCTTCTCCTTCACCAATCCCATCTTTGTGGACGTGGATAGCAACCGTTACTTCGACCCTCCAGAAGGCGGCTATGCGTTACAGCCAACCGATCATCTTCGTTCTCACGCTCCATCCGACGATGCATCGCCCCCTTCGAGACCAATGAAGGATCTCATCAAGTCCATGCCGCAGCTGAAGTGAGATTAAAGCTCTCGAGTCCGGATGTTTTTCCACCGGGCCCGGTAAGTTTTATCCCTCTAGACGCCGTGGACCTGTAACCCGACACAACCTGACGTATCCGCGCTTTAGTATTCAATGTAGCTTCGTGATTCGGATTCCATCCCGAGTTGCCGTTCCAAATCAACGAGCCGTTTGAACGGGAGCTTCCAACTACGCCGAGGAGATCCGTTCAACCTGGTGCTAAGGTCACATCGGATGCCGGGCTTCTCGCCGTGACCTGGAGGAGGTGTTGGCTTTATTCGATAGTGTACCCTCGCTTTTTCACGATTTGCGGACAGGGCGTAACATCCAACACGACCTAGCGTCGTTGTTACGTCAATCGGTATACAGTCGACTGGCTGGTTATGAAGATGTCAACGATGTCCATCGGTCTATCGGTGGATCCGACCATGCGGAGGATCACCGGAAAGAAGAGCGACGACAAGAAGGCCGCCAGCGCCAACACCATGGGTCGATTTGAGACCCAGATGCTGTTCGTCGAGGACAACCTCAAAGCCCTTTCGGAAGTCAATGCTCGATGGGTGGAAAGAGCGCTGGAGGAAACCTCTCATCGACGAATCATTCTGGATATGGACAGTTCAGCCAGTCCCGTCCATGGCGAGCAAGAAGCCTCTGTCTACAACGGCCATTTCGGATGCACTTGCTACCATCCCCTGTTTTGCTTTCAACCAGTGCGGAGATTGCGAAGGTTCCATGCTTCGGGGGGGCAATGTTCACAGCGCGGATGGTTTGGAAGGAGCTCCTGGAACCAATCGTGGCTCGGTACGAAAAGAAACGCGCCCGCAAATACTTTCGTGCTGATGCCATCTTTGCGAAGCCGGACATTTATGAATACTTGGAGAAAAAGGGCTTTTTGTATGCCATCCAGTTTAGCGCCAACGAGGTGATTCAGGAGGAAAGAAGCGTTGATTCGAGGCTAGAGTAGTGATAGGTTTTGATCCGTCATCACGGGGAGGACAGCGGAGCCGGGATCCGAAGTTGATAGGGAGCATGTCGGTCACAGTGCAGCGGCGGAGACCGGGGGGCGCCGCAGATCGAGTGTTTAGAAACGAAGGTAGCCTCGGACTTGATCACTCGAGGAGATGAACACCATGGACAAAGACACACTGCGTCAGCGCACCCGCGGAATCGTAGTTTTTGCCGTGACGCCCTTTACTGAAGACGAAAGCGTCGATGAGGAAGGGGTAGAAAAGAACGTGGAATTTCTCGTGCAGGGAGGTATTCCCGTCGCCGTCTTCTGTGGCGGCGTGGGAGAGCTATGGCACCTGTCGGAAGAAGAGCATCTCCAGGTCGTGCGGACGGCCGCTAATCAGGCCGCCGGGCGCATGCTGATCTACGCCGGCGTCAGCGGGGGAGCTTCCGCTTCAGCTGAGCGGGCGCGCCAACTCGAGGCAGCCGGTGCCGACGGGGTGCTGCTCTTCCCGGACGCCTCCGCCGTTCCCGACATTCCATCCTTGCTGGACTACTACACCCGGGTCTCCGAGGCCGTGGACATCGGCCTGATGCCCTTCCGGGCCGACGCATCGGTCGACATCGAGGTGCTGCACAGGCTGGCCGATCTGTCCAATGTGGTGGCGTTGAAAGAAGAGCGTGAAAACATGGAGGACTTTTTCGAGATCGTTCGATCAGTGGGCAATCGCATGTCCATCATCGGCGCAGGCGACCCGTTTGCACCCTGCTATTTTGTCCTGGGAGGAGCGGGCCTGGCCTGCGGCCTGGCCAATTTTCTACCGGCCCTCTATGTGGAAATGTGGGAAGCAGCTCAACGCTGGGACTACAGACGCGTGATGGAGATTCACACCTCCCTGCTACCACTAGCGGTGCTGCGCAGGCGTAACGGTACCAGCCTGCTCAAAGCCGCGCTGGAGTGCATGGGCATGGCTGGAGGGCCGTGTCGTGCTGACCAGAGACGCATCATCGAGAATGACCGGCAGCAGTTGGAGGAACTGCTCAAGCCCTTTGCAGTCACGGCCTGAAGTGTCTCGGCGTCCCAGACCCCAGTCTAGCGGAGGTTCAGGACCGCCTCCCCGGCAGCACAGCAACAGGCGGAGTCGGATCTGGGGAAAAACTCCCCAACCCTTTGCAGTGTGATGTAGGATTGACAAAATCCCACTTTCTCCGACGAGGAGGGATGCGATGCCAACCCGAACAAGTATCGCCATATTATTAGTACTGCTAAATCCGCTCACCGCCTGGACGCAGGATGAAACGGCTTGGGCTGGGCACAAGGACACCGGCTGGAAAGCATACCAAGAAGGTCGCTATGCCGAGGCGGAGAAGTTTTTGTTGGCTGCTTTCAAGGAGGCCAAACACTTCGGAGAGCAAGACCCTCGCCTCGCCCTCAGCCTCACCCACCTGGCCTTGCTCTACCAAGCCCAGGGCAAGTATGCCGAGGCCGAGCCCCTCTACCAGCGCTCCCTGGCCATCATCGAGAAGGCCCTGGGGCCCCAACACCCCAATGTGGCCACCAGCCTAGAGAACTACGCCGTCCTGCTAAGGAAGACGGAGCGCAACGTGGAAGCCGATCGGCTGGAGAAAAGCGCCAGGGTAATTCGGGCTAAACCACGCTAGAGCACCTGGCGCCAAGTGGCATGACCGCGGAGAGGTTAGCGATGAAAAGAAGAAGCTTATTCTTGCGTTTACTGGGAGCGTTCCTGTTGGTAGCCGGGAGTTCGTGCGCTAGCGCCGACGTGGAACCTGGGCCTGACAGGCAGGTGGCAGAACGCGGGCCGGTCGTCGAATCCACAGAGGATCCCGCACGGAAAGGGACTACCCAAGAGAATGCGGTCGGCGAGACCGTTCCCCAAGAAACGCCCGCGGGTCGGATCGTCCACGCTTGGGACGGATGTACGATGTGGGCGAACATCCTCAATGTGAATTACTACGGCCCACCGAACAGGGAAGTCCCCGAACCCGCGGCTCCATTCAGCAAGCGGATCCTCGAGGAACTGATCGATGAAGAGGCGGCGGCCCACGTGGACGCCATTGCCTACTGCCTGTTCACCGCGTTCTGGAGCGACCTGCTTGCGTCCAAGATCACCGACCTTTTTCCCTGGCGCCCGCCCGGAATGGATGAGGCGGGAATGGACCCCCTGAAGGTCTTGATCGACCGCTGCCACCATCACGGCATGGAGTTCATCGCCGACATCCGCATGAACGACCGACACGGGGCCCGGCAAGGAATTGCGAAAAAACACCCGGAATGGATCATCCTCGGGTCGGCCAACGATTACGCCCTCGAGGAAGTCCGCAACGCGATGCTGGCCTTCACCAAGGAGGTGCTGGACGGCTACGAGGTGGATGGCATCGAGTACGATTACATGCGCTGGTGCCACATGTTCAAGCCGGGCGAAGGCAAACAGAACGCTCACCTGCTCACCGACTTTACCCGCAAGACCCGCCAGCTACTCGATGAGGCGGCCAGTCGTCGGGGGCGCGACCCACTGGAGTTTGGCGTGCGGGTGCCGCAAAGCATCGCGGAGTGCGATTATCTGGGCTTTGACCTGGCTACCTGGATCAGGGAGGGCCTGGTCGATTACGTGGTGCCCTCTGATTTCATGCACATTGACATGAACATGCGTACGGACGACTTTGTGAATTTAGCCAAGGGGACGCGCTGCAAAATCTATCCCGCCATTCACAACCGTATCTCCATGGACGGGCCGAATGAGCATTATCGGCTGATGAATCTGGCGAACTTCCGGGCTGCGGCACAGAATTTCTATGCCTTCGGTGCCAATGGACTCTCTCCCTACAACTACCAGTTTTCCTTTGAGAGACGCGCCGTGGCACACCGCTCGTCGGCCTACGCCGCCTACATGTGGCCGGCGGCGTTGGGCTGGTTGCGGGAGCTGCGCTATCCTGACCAGGTCAGCCAGCGGGACCGCCACTACCTGTTTTACGCCATCTGGAAGAAGCCCAAGCAGTCTCCAAGCGGTTTTTCCCATGATGACAACATCTACCTGGACCGTTCCCAGCCGGTCCTCAAGGGGAGCCGGCGTTTTCGCATGGCCGAGAACTTTGGCGATCTCGACCTGCGAATAACAATGCAATTCAAGGCCGTTGGTCTGGCTGACGGCGAGAAGCTGGAAATACTGATCAACGGCAAGCGGGTCCCCATCGGCTATATCACGCGAGTGCAGGACAAGAACGGTCAGAACCTGTACGAGGGCGACCCGCTGCCCCCCTTTGACTTGTATATCATCGACCTGAACTGGGAGACGACGGGCCGTAACCAGCCCCTCGTCTTTGGCGACAACGAACTGACTGTTCGCCTCGTCCCGACACAAGCCAAGAAGGAAGGCCAGGTGAGCATCGATGAGCTGGAGTGCTACGTATACGTGAGGAAGCCGAAGCGGCAACAATGAGTTGTAGGGTACCACCGACCTCATCTGACGCCCCACGATCGATAGTTCACGATCAGAACTGACGGATCATCGGACGCTCATCGTCTCCTTTGTAGCCTACTCGGTGACGGTAAAACTTGAACTGGACAGGGTTGTCCTGCGAACATTTTGTCTCGAATCAGGTGAAGTTGGGTCTGCTTGTTTTGGCCTCCAACCTGGGCAATTTTCTGCGACGTCTGGTCCTTCCCAGAAGAATCAAACACTGGTCCCTTCGCAGCCTCTTGACCAAGTTGATCAAGATCGGAGCGAAGGTGGTTAACCATAGTCGGATCGTGACGTTTCAGATGGCGGAGGTCGCCGTAAGCGAGGAGATATGGGCCGAGATATTGTCTCGGATTAACCGCTTGAGATGGATGACAGCCTAGCGCCAAGTGTTTCTGACCGAGCGGCTGGAGAGGTGTTTCTGCCGATCAGATTTCGGCAAAGGCGCCTGGATAACTCAGGGCTTAGAGGCCGTTTTCAGCGGAAAGATGACGAGAGAATGGTTGACGCAAGGGTGGGGAGCGGATAGGTTTTGATTATTCGTCACAGGGAGGTCGGCGGATCCCCTATCCGAAGTTGATATGAGGAATGTCGGTCTAATCCTGTATCGTCAGCGACGCTCTCACTTCGTAGTAAAGGCGGGGTGCTCACAGAATGCTTGCTACAGGATGAACTGATTCATGAGGTTCTAAAGGCAGGGTTTAGCTATTTTCATATCATATTTTTCGTGTGGAATGACGAGTATGGAGCAGTTTCAGCAGCCACGCTCCAAGGTTTGCGACGGCGAAGATAGGAACAGCCCTGGCGAATGGTTAGATTGTGGCGCTCGATGAAGCTGGTGTTGAGAGTGCTGGAGTCCTCGGAATGAAACAGTGCTTCCTCCAGTTCCGCCTGTGTTCCGAGCAGTGCGGTCGGAAGGGATTATGAACCTTTTTCTAGTGCAGCACGGTCAAGCGAAGAGCGAAGTGGACGATCCAGCACGGTCGTTGAGCGATGCCGGAGCGGAAGCTGCCGAAAAAGTGGCAAAGTGGCTGGGTAACTCAGAACTCAAAGTGACTGAAATCCGCCACAGCGGGAAGAAGCGCGCCGAGCAGACGGCGTCAATATTTGCCAAGCACCTTTCGCCACCGCAGGGCCTCGTGGCGGCCCCCGGCCTCAACCCAATGGACGACGTGCGTCGGGTGGCGGATGAACTTAGAGAATATCGAGGTACTTTGATGATCGTGGGTCATCTTCCGTTCCTGGGCCGTCTGACGGGACTTTTGGTCGCTGGAGATCCCGAGTGCGAAGTGGTTCGATTTCAGAACGCCGGCGTGGTGTGTCTTCAGGCGTACGAAGGTCGGTGGAGCGTTGAGTGGGTAGTTGTGCCGAATCTTGTTAGAGGAGATTGAAATTCACAAGGCCGCATAACTTGCGGCTGCTGAAAGCGACATGACCTTCCGCTGCAAAAACTGCCGCTAGGGATCCGGGTGGCGATTTTTCTCCGTTACGACTGCCGCCAGGCGGAGCAGCAGACGGATCGGATCCTCTGGTCTGGACCTGGTGACCAACATGGTCGTGACCTGGAACACAGTCTACGTGGATGCTGCGCTGGCTCAGCTGCGGACCTCGACCTGAGCCAGCTATCGCCGGCTCTCTACGGCTACTCAACCCCTACGGGGGACGAGGGCCACCACGGGGGGAACCGCACTGAGACCGCTAAGGACCCCCGGCGACGACCCTTATCGTTGGATTTTGGTCCGTTGCTATCGATACCCTAATCCCCACTCCGCCTCCCTCTCGGAGGCGGTTTCTTATCGGGGCAGGGCACATTGCCACACTGTCCTGATTGTCCAACCCTCCCCCAGTAACCTGTCGTCTTGCGTCCAAAAAGGAGACATCCTTTCGCGAGTCTGGGAAAACCTGTCCTGGGAAAAACCTTGACAAATTATTTAGGAAAGGATAAAAGGTGATTTCGGTGCTCCTAAATTCTAAATTAGAGGCTATTTCGAAATGGTAAGCCCAGCTACCGAAGACTATCTGAAGATCATTTACAAGTTGCAGCGCAAGCGCCAGCAGGTGAAAACGTCGGACCTCGCGCTGGCGCGGCAGGTCACCCCAGCCTCCGTCACTAACATGGTTAAGAAGTTAGCCAGAATGCGGCTGCTCGTTTACACCTCGTATCGGGGCGTGGGACTAATGCCGGCGGGGGAGAAGATCGCGCTGCGCGTTATCCGGCTCCACCGGCTACTGGAACTTTATCTCAAAGAAGCATTGGGCTACTCCTGGGACCGCGTCCACGAGGAAGCGGAAAAATTGGAGCACCACATCTCGGAAGAGTTCGAGGAGCGAATCTTCGAGGCGCTGGGACGTCCAGCGGTTGACCCCCACGGAGATCCCATTCCTACAAAGGAAGGCGAAGTGCACGAGGTAAACTGCACCCCACTGTCGGAGGCGGAGTCAGGCGACCTCGGCACCATCTGCCGCGTGGACGACGGCAACCCCGAACTGTTGCGGTATCTGGCACAAATCGGCCTGGTGCTGACGGTCACGGTGGAGGTTCTGGAGAAAGCTCCGTTCCATGGACACTTGACCGTCAAGGTCGGCGATTTTGAGCATGTGGTCGGGCGCGACGTCGCCGCGAATATCTCTGTGGCTTCGATGGAGACCGCAGACAGCTGAGACGGACCAGGTTTTTAGCAACCTTTCCACTCGCATTTAAGGGAGGGGATAGATATGAAGGAATCCCACCGAAACTGCATGCCGCTCATCCTGAGCGGGTCCTTGGTACTTGGGCTAGTCTTCTTTTTCACGTGGCGGCAGCCGCGGGCGCACATCATCCCGCCCGAGAAGTTCCATCCAGTAGCCGAGAGCTATCGCCGGATGAACTTTCTCCTCAATTTGAACCCTGTCCTCTGGGCCCAGGTTCGCAAGGACGTGGACACCATCGCCGAAGGTCTTGCCACACTTTCTCACGCTGAGGCAAAAAGCTATGGGGGCGCGGTCAATGCCCTCATCGACAAATACACTGAATCGCTCAAGCAGGGCGAAGAGACTCCAGGTCCCGCTGAGCGCAAAGAGACGGCCCGGGAGGTATTCGAACTTACCACCCGCACTGTGGCGCGGATATTGACGCTGCACTTACAGGCGGCGGAGAAGTTTCTGAGCAACTACGCGCGTGCTTTTCGTGAACTAAATGAGGCGAGGTATATCTGGGCAAGTTTTGAGCACGAGGTCAAGGCGACCGACCACCAGGCATTCAGGAGGTTAGGTGCCGGCTGGCTGGAGTTGGCCAGTGCGCTGGGCAGCCCCGGTATTTTGCAGGTAGGCTTCGTGCCGACGAAGACGGTCACATTCCAGATAGAAGCGCAGGAGATGGTCGCCTATATCAAGGCGAACTACGGGGAGTCATTCCGTGCACCGGTGAACGGAAAACTCGCCCCCCTGCCCCAGCACAGCCCAACCTTTGATTCGAACGCGAAAGTTCCTGTCAAACTGCCTCCGGGCAACAATATCAACAAACAGGTGCCGCGTCCCCGCCAGATTCTCAACATGGTGGCCCGCGGCGTGGACGAAAGCGAGACCATGCTCATCGCGCTGGGCGACATGGCCTTCGACAGTTTCTACATTTTTGGAGAACCCACCCGTTCCCTCGAGTTCAGCTGTAACACCTGCCACAACAAGGGTGTCACCAATCCCCAGTTTGTCATTCCCGGCTTATCGGCGCGTCCGGGCAGCATGGACATTAGCAACAGCTTCTTAGCCCCGCACGCCAACAACGTGGTCTTCGACCCGGTGGACATACCCGACCTGCGCGGCATCCGCTTCACGGCCCCCTACGGGCGCAATGGGCGCTTTGCCTCGCTGCGCGAATTCGTGCGCAACGGCATCATAAACGAGTTTAACGGTCCCGAACCTGACCCCATGCTCTTGGACGCGATAGTTGCCTACATGAACGAGTTCGACTTCCTGCCCAACCCCTATCTCAACCCTGACGGCTCGCTTAATGCCAATGCGTCAGCAGCGGCAAAGCGCGGGCAGACGATTTTCCACGAGCCCTTTTCCCAGATGGGAGGGAAGGCGTGCTCCACGTGCCACGTTCCCTCCGCCCACTTTCTCGACCACAAGCGACACGCGATCGGCACCGTCAAGGGCTCCGATCCCCATTCGTTAGACCGTGCCCTGGACACACCGACTCTGCTCAACGCTAAATACACCGCGCCCTACTTCCACGATGGCAGCCAGCCAACCCTGCGCGCGGTCGTCGAGTGGTTCAACAACCGGTTCACCCTCGCGTTGACCAAGCAGAGGCTTGACGACCTGACCGTTTACGTAGAGGCGGTGGGAGAAGGCGTAGACGCTTACGAGGATACGCCCTACTATCTTGACGTCGAGATGGAGGAGTTTGGTTTTTTCCTCTCCACCTACGAGTCCCTCAAGAGCAAAGACAAGCCGGAACTGATGAACATCACCTTCCAGACCATCGGCATCGAGATTCGCAACCACAAGTGGGAACTCCAAGACCTCAAATATCTACCGGTCATGGAGCGGCTGGCGGAACTGATGGACGAGGCATACGCTGCCAACCTGTACGGTGACCGCGCCACGGTAGACGCCAAGGTAGCGGAGTATCGCAAATACTATAGGGAGAACGTGGACCATCTTAAGTGAGGGGAAATTCACTATGCAAAAAGTCAACAGACGCGTCACGGGCTTGAATGTCATTTTTCTATGTGCGATGTTTGCTGCGCATCTGGTGCTGGCAGAGGAAGCGCCTCCTAAGGAATTGAAAATCGTCTTCATCGCCTACGCGAATCCTGACCAACTTCTGGAAGACGTGAGGCCGGTCGTCGGCTATCTGAATCAGCAGCTCAACATAAGGATCAAGCCCTTCGTCGCAACTGACTACGCGGGCGTGGTGGAAGCTCTGCGTAACAAAACGGCGGATATGGGCTTCATGGGACCACTTCAGTATGTTATAGCGCACGATCAGGCGCGCGCTTTTCCGATTCTGGGCGAGGTTTACAACGGCAAACCGTTCTACGTTTCCCGCATCTTTGTGCACAAGGACAGCGGCGTCAAACGCCTGGAGGACCTGCGCGGTAAAACCATTGCTTTCGTAGACCCTATCTCCTCATCTGGATACATGTACCCGCTGGACATCTTCAAGCACGCCGGGCTCCTCCAGGACAAAGGCGAAGCAGAGAAGTTCTTCAAGAGAATCTACTTTGCGGGCGGTGATGAGCAGGCCATACGCGCGGTGCTCAACAAGTTTGTGGACGCGGCTGGGGTTGGGCAGTATTCCTACAGCCTGCTACGCCCGGAGGAACGCGACGAGGTCATTCACATCGCCGAGTCGCAGCCTATCCCGTCGCACTGCGTCGTCGTCCGCAAGGACCTCAACCCACAGACCGTTGCGAAGCTGCAGGCAGCGCTGCTGGTACTCAACAAAGCTTCCAACCGCCAATTGCTTAAGTACCTCTACAACGTGGACGGCTATGTAAAGGTGGCACACGCCGACTACGAGAGCGTTGAGCGCGTGGCACGGGAGTACGGGTTCCTCAAGGGTAAGTAGCGGTATGAGTTGGGTCATCGAATTAGAAAATGTCCACCTGCTCTACGGGCAGACGTGCGTGCTGGATGTGGAGCGACTGAAGATCGCGGCAGCGGAGCGCGTGTTCGTGGTGGGGCGCAGCGGTTCCGGCAAGACCACCCTGGAGCGGCTTATCAAGGGGGGCCTCAGGCCCTCGGCGGGGCGCGTGACCGTGCTGGGCTGCGACCCCACTTCCCGTGTTTCTTCAGAGCGGCGCGCCGTGCAGCGCCGCATCGCTATGATCGACCAAGAGTTCTTCCTTGTCCCGCGCCTGGGTGCTGTCGCCAACGTGCTGACTGGCTGCCTGGGGCGGGTCTCACCCTGGAAGAGTTTGCTCGGCTGGTATCCAGCCTACGAGTGGGCGAAGGCAGAAGCCATCTTGCGCGAGGTGGAGTTGGACGGCCTGGGTAACCGCCGGGTGGAAACGCTGAGCGGGGGACAGCGCCAGCGTGCCGCGATAGCCCGCGCGCTCATGCAGGACGCCGAGATCATCCTTGCGGATGAGCCGATATCCAACCTCGACCCGGAATTGGCCGAGGACGCGCTGGGGCTGCTGGTGGACTGCGTGAAGCGGCGCGGGGTAACGCTGGTAGTCAATCTCCACCAGCCCTCGCTCGCCCGCCAGTTCGCCAGTCGCCTTATCGGGCTTTCCGAAGGCAAGGTGGTTTACGACGGCGCCCCCGAAGGGTTTACAGTGGACGAGGCCGAGCTCGTCTATCGGGGCCACGAAAAGCAGAGCCAAGCCTGTGAGGAGGTGAGCCATGACGAGCCTGCGAGGGCAGTGGGAGAAAAGGCTCCTCGTCCGAATCTTAGCTTGTTGCGCGGTTAGTACGCTGGGCATGTGGTCCATCAAGTGGACAGAGTTTGACCTGGGCGTACTTGCCCGATCAGGGCCGCGTTTCGGCGAGTTTTTCAGCCGCCTGGTTCCCCCCGACTGGAGCGTGACCGGGCTGGTAATCAACGCCACGGTGGAGACCTTGATGATTGCGTTTGCGGGCACCTTCTTCGCGGTGGTCATCTCTCTGCCGCTGGGTTTCCTCGCTGCCTCGAACGTAACGCCAGGATGGGTTTCTCACCCCACCCGGTGGTTTCTCGGTTTCTTGCGCTCCATCCCGCTCATCGTGGTGGCGATTCTCTTCGTCGTCGCCGTCGGCTTGGGACCCTTCCCTGGCGTGCTGGCGATTGCGTTCCACTCCATAGGGATGTTAGGCAAGTTTTACGCCGAAGAATTTGAAACCGCCGAGCAGGGCATCGTGAATGCCATCAGCGGCACCGGAGCAACGTGGCTTCAAACCATTCGCTTCGGCTTGTTCCCGCAGTCCATTCCGCAGGTGGTTGGCTTCACTGTCTACCGCTTCGAGATGAACTTCCGCGACGCTACCGTTTTGGGCTTGGTTGGCGCGGGAGGCATCGGCTACTACATCCAACTCTACGTCCGCGGCTTTCAGTATGAGAAAGTCGCCATCCTCCTCCTCGTCATCATCGCGGTGGTGACGCTCCTCGACCAGTTTTCCTTCTGGGTGCGCAAGTGGGTGCGGTAGAAATCTAACAGCGGTGCAGAGCTGACATTATCTCTGGGAGGTCATTAGCCCGCACTCTTTTGAAGGGAGCACACAGTGGATCACAAATCAAAACGACCCAATGTCTCTTCCCTTTTTGTTCGCGTGAATATCTGCCTGCTGTTCTCGGCAATTTTCACTGTCACCACGGGTTTTGCAGAGGACAAACCCTTATCAAAGCCAGAACTGGTCACGGATCGGCCAGATCAAACGGAATCCAGTGTCGTCGTACCCCCAGGATATGTTCAGTTGGAAACAGGCTGGACCTTCTCACGCAACAAGGCGGACGGTATCCGCAACGAGACTCACGAGTTTCCTGGAACTCTACTTCGTATCGGCGTTCTGGATCCAGTGGAATTTCGCTTGGGCTGGAACGGCGGCATCTGGGAGGGAACCCGCAAGGTGGGGCAGAGAAATGACTTGGGCGGTGCAGGGGATATGGGAGTTGGCACCAAACTTTACTTTTGGGAGGAGCAGGGATGGATTCCCGAGGTCGCTCTCTTGGCTGGAGTCTCCTTGCCTGTCGGCAAAGAGGAGCTGTCGAGCCAGAGATCCGAACCCACTTTTCTGGTTAGCCTGTCGCACACGCTTTCAGATCGTGTCTCCTTGGGCTACAACCTGGGCGCTACCTGGGAATCGGACTTGGACGAAACCAGCGCCCGAGACAGATTTTCTCTGTTCAACTATACCGCCGTACTGGGCATCGGGCTCACGGAGCGAGCAGGCATGTTCGTGGAAGTGTTCGGGGACGTTCCCCTGAGCGCGAACGGCGGCCCCGCGAATTCCTTCGACGGCGGACTGACCTACCTGCTCCGAGACAACTTGCAAGTGGATGCTGCGCTGGGAGTCGGAATTTCCGAGGAAGCCGACGACTGGTTCGTTGGTCTCGGCATCACGGTTCGACTTCCCCGCTGAACGAGTACTGAACCGGGCTGATCGTTGCTCATCACGAGCCCTCTTCGGTAAAGAATCCCAATACGTTCAAGCTATTTTGACCTGTCGCCTTCCGTCCAATAAGGCGACCCTCTCTCTTGGGCCAAGCTGGTCCCTCCTCGTAGCGGTTCCCGTCGAAAACCGCCTGCGAGAATTCAAGCACCCGCTCAGACAGGCGGACAGTATCGTCAGAAAAACTTCATCACATAGGATAACCGTTCTCCTTGACCCATCTCCGGAGCCAAGTCCTTGATGAACGATACGTGGTTCCGATAGAGCCGATTGCCCAGATTGAAGGCGTTTACGGCGAAGTGATGGACGAAGTGTTGCTTGGGCAAGGTGTAGGAGGCCTTCAGGTTCACGACCGCAGCTCCCGCTGTCCGGCTCTCCGTCGTGAAGAATTCATCTTGATCGTCGATCAGGACCACCTGTGGGCGAACCCTCAGGCCTAGCCGAGCACGCCGCGGCGGCAAGCGGGGCAAGGGAGTTTCCGTCTCGGCCAATTTCGCATCCACCCAAGCAAGCCCAAGATCCAACCACACGGCATCATGGAGGGCGACATCCAGAATTCAGTTCGGCTCCCAGAAAGAGTGCATCCCCCTGGCTGTAGACTCCTTCCACCAGCCCGTCCACAACCTCTCCTGTAGGCGCCAGAAAGACAAAGTCGTCGAACTCATAGAAGAAGAGATTGGCTTCGCCTCGCATACGCTCACCCGCGTGGCGAAGAGAGAAGTCCAGGCCGTTGCTGCGCTCCCGCCTTAGATCGGGGTCTCCGATCTCGAAAGTCAGCAGTCCCAGATGGGGACCAAAATTGTAAAGTTCTTCAAGAGCCGGAGCGCGGTAGGATCCGGTGTAGTTGGCCACGAAGGTTCCCGCCTCCCAGAGGCGCACCCAAATCCCGGCGCCGCCGGAAAAACCCGTAAACCCCCGCTCCGGAAAGGCTGCCAAGGCCTCCCTGGGTTCGTAGCGCGTGTGCTCCACACGCACTACGACCTGGAGCTTCAGGGGCTCCAGGTGAACTTCCTCCAGCCCAAAAACAGCAAAGGCATTCTGGTCCACGGGTGGAGAGAGGGCCTCCTTACCCGCAACGTCATAATCGCGGTGCAGTCCCCAAAATCCAAGACTTCCAGACAAAGGACCTGTCCTGCCCTGCTCGAAGACTCCGCGATACACGAACTGTTTGTTGTCGAAGCTGGTTCCCACCTTCTCCAGATCACCCTCCAGGATCTCCAGCTCGTCGTGTTGCCACTGCGTGTAGGCCAGGGTTAACCGGAAAGCATCGATCCACGTTCCCAAATTGCGAAAGCCCCGGAAAAGCGGAAGGCATTCCACCTGAAATCCTGGTCCACCGACAACAGCTCTTCTTCACCTTCCACGTGGTCAGGCTCACCCGGTCCTTGCTCGCCTTCCTCCTGGCTGTGGCTGTGAAGCTTGCTAACGAACGGGACCCCGTAGCGGCCGTCCGAGAGATGGTATCCTGCGCTGGCGAATCCCTTCGCTCCAAACCACCCCACACCAAGACGGGCATTGTTGATTCGGGTCTTGGTGTTCTCGACTTCCCCAAGGGGACTACGGTAGTCTCCGCTTCTCTGGCCGCCTCCCCCGGTCCAAAGAAGCCAGTTGCGGTGCCCAAACGCCACGTTGGCACTGCTCCCCACCTGCTCCCCGTTCGACCCCACCACGCTGGAGACCTGCCCGAGAAGGCCCTCGTGAGGCTGGCGAGGGTAGCCGTGATGGCCCGTGACGGCGTTGACCACCCCTCCCCCACAGCGCGTTGCTTCCATAAAGGAGGGTGGCGGGGCCCTTGACCACCTCTAGACGCTCCACGTTGGTCGCATCGACGGGTTCAGCGTGATCCCCCGACTGGGATCCCAGAGAGCCCATGCGCACGCCGTCCTGCAACACCAGGACTCGATCTCCATCGAACCCTCTCACAACCGGACGGGAACTGCCGGGGCCGAAGCTTCGTTTGGCCACTGGTAAAGAATTGCTTACAATCAGTTAATTGTTGAGCGGACTGGTGGCATAATATCTTGTTAGCCTTACGAGAACAGCAGAACATGTCCGAATTTGGTCACTTGCTTGGCTCCGCTTTTAAGCTTAAAATAGTCTTTTGTCACCCCTATTATTGGAAAATAGTTTTAGTCTAGGGTTTTTGAGACTTGAGGAAAGCACCGATTTGTCTACCGATTTGTCTTAGGAAGATTGGGATCTTCGTCAGGATAGTGCGATGGATGGATTGTCGAGACGGTCTCTGTTGTGTGCACTGGGTACCGCAGTAGGGTTTACGGCGCCAGGTACAACCGAGGCGGGTCTGGAGGGGGCAGCAGACTCTTATAGCCTCTCTACCGATGCTGCTGGACAAAGATCTTTTGGCATCGTGGACGATTTCTTCAGCCATATCGGTAGCCGCTTGGATGTGCAGAGGGAGATTCTTTACTGGCTCACCGATGGTCGATCTTCCTTCCTGGGAGGTGCCAGTAGATTCCAGTTCCTGGAAGGTGTGATCCGGCCCAGGTACAAGAAGGCGGGGATCCCGGTCGAGTTCGGGTTCGGGCTGGGGATGCAAGAGAGTCTCTATCGAAACTACAGTATCTCCTACGCCAACGCCAAGGGGATCTGGCAGATGCAATGGGCTGGAAGGAAGTATGGGCTGCGTGGAGGTGATTATTTCGACGTCGCTAAGTCGACTCAAAAACAGCTAGAATATCTGGGGGACCTAGTCCGGATTTTTGACTGGAACCTGGAGTTGGTTCTGGTGGATTACAATTACGGACCCGGGAAGAAATTCTCGAGGTACCGTTCGGATCCCAAAGCCTTCCGCAGAATTTACAACCAGCTACCTCGCCAAACAAGGCGGTTCGTTCCCAGAGTCTTGGCCGCCACCGCTATTGGTTGGCATCCAGAACGGTACGGAATGCATATTCCACGTCTTGACACTAGGACGGCCAGGGTGACTATCGATCGCAGTGCCCATCATCTCGAGCTTGGGCTGTTGTTGGGTACGGACCATTGGAACCTGGGGAACCTCAACCCGAGAGAGAATATCCGGATGTGGTTCAAGGAAGGAGACAGCATCGTTATCCCGGGCCTTTACGAGGATGGATTTCACGACCGGATCAACAGTCACCCTCTGCGGGATGAGTTCCACGGGTTCGTAGCTAATGTCTATCCAGCGCCAGGCGAGCAGAGGACATACGTGGTTAAAAAGGGGGACAATCTGGCTAAGATAGCCTCTCGATTCAAAGGATGCGGGGTGCAGGGTCCCAAGCACATCATGCTCTATAATGGATTGACCAGCTCTATTATCCACCCGGGTCAAGGGCTGGTTATCCCATGTATGGACTGACGACGACCAACTACCCTTGTCCTTTCCAGGCGAACTATTGCACATTGGTCTCCAGAGCATCGTTAAGGATGTACATTGTCGGCTTTGAGCAGTCACCGGGTCGTGCCTGCTCCAATGGTGGAATGAGCTTGCTTGCCTTCCAGACGCTCCTTTGCCCGGTGCGTTGCCGCTTGGGCTGTTTCGATCCGGCCGTGATTCATTGCACCGGTGTTGGCCTCTCTTCGTAGCTCCAGATCCAGCCGGGCCATTGGGTAGTCCGGTCGAACATCAATCGGGAGGAGCTAGTACCCTAGTTTTCCCGCCGCTTTGCCTACAATGGCCCACAGCGCGCGCTCGATGGGACCCCATTGGACCAGTCTCTGGCTCAAGAATTTCTCGATGATAAATGGGCCCTACCCGATCAATGATTTTCTTACCCTTGCCTTCGTTTTTCCTTCCCATGCGACTCCTCCCCAAAAGAGACATAGCGGGTAATGTCTTTCGTAGTGGTGATTTTCACCACCCTGTAGTGGTTGAACTTGCCGGGAAGGTCCTTCTTCGGCCAGGGCACCTCAACCCGAAACCGATCGATGTCCAGGGCCACTATTCCGGACGCTTTTCCCGACTATTGCAGTCCCCGCTAACTGCCCAGGCGTCGTTGCATGGTTTCTTTCATGTAGCATAGCCCAGATGGGTCCTTCGCCACGCTGTTCCAAGCGATTCATCGACCTTTCTCACGACTGATCTCGGATAGAGATTCGGGTGAATCCTTTTGAGAAATGATCTAGAATTATCTATCAACCCTTTGGCCTTCAATCAAATGCTCTCTTGTTATTCCTGGCCTGAAGAGGGTCCTTAACAAAGCTGTAATGTGATGACAGCCTGGACAGTTGAGCACGAATCTTCGCATAAATAAGAAGTTGGCCATGGATTGGTGTGAGACAATGCTATTTAGTCTGATCGCCCTCTGCTGGACTATCTCTGGGCTCCAGACAGCCCTAGGTATGGCAAAGGTGCCGAGGCTTGGGGAGATTTCTCCACTGCCAGTGCAGTACCCTCATCTCTCAATTCTAGTGGCCGCGAGGGACGAAGCGAAGGAACTCCGGGCAGCGCTTAGAAGTCTCTTGGAACAAGATTATCCTGACTACGAGGTGATCGCCGTCAATGATCGCTCCCAAGACAGCACTCCTTGCATCCTGGATGAGTTTTCCCAAGGTGATAAAAGGCTCCAGGTGATGCACGTATCGCAACTCCCGGAGGGGTGGTTGGGTAAACCACACTCATTGACGCAAGCCTACCAGCGCTCGCGAGGAGAATGGTTGGTATTCACCGATGCTGATGTCCGTTTTTCTCCAGATTTGCTGGTCCGTGCCCTAAGCTTGGTCCTGGCCAAGGGATGGGATCACCTCACGCTGATTCCGAGGCCGGATGTCCAGGGGTTTTGGGAAAAGACAGCCATCAGTTATTGGCTGGGAAGTTTTGCTCATGGATTGAAGCCTTGGAGGGTCAGTAACCCTAAATCAAAAAATTATGTCGGTCTCGGTGCCTTTCAACTGATCAGACGTGGCGTTTACGAGGTAATCGGAACCCATCGGCGATTGGCTATGGAGGTGGTGGAAGATGTCAAGTTAGGAAAACTGGTGAAGCTTCACGGCTTTCGTTCTGGTCTTGCACTGGCCGAGGAAAGGCTGCGTATCCGCTGGGCCGAGGGAGTCAGTGGCTACATTCAGAACCTTACCAAGAATATGTTTGCAGCCTGTGGATTTCGTGTTGGCTATACCCTGGCCATGATTCTGCTCATTCTGGCGTTCGGTTTGCTCCCTCTTGCTGGCACGGTCTTTGCCTCGGGTGCAGCGCAGCCAATAGCACTTCTCTGCATGCTGATTGGTAGCTTGAGTCATCTGGCCAACGGAGTTCGTTTGAGTCGGGTTGCACCGCTCTACGCGATTACTTTTCCACTGGGTGCTGTCCTCCTCAGCTACGTGTTGCTTCGCTCGATGGTAGTTACTCTGTGGCGGGGTGGTATCATTTGGCGGGGCACCTTTCACGCCCTTGAAGACCTGAGACGAGGAATGATTTGAAGATCTAGAAAAATTCCGCCTAGGACCCTTTCTGGGGCAGCTATTTCTGGTAGAATCACTGCCAGTTACGGAACATTATATTCTCAACGTCCTCCCGCGAGTAGCCGCGACGATCCATCACTTCGGCCACCTTCTGATAGTCCGCAACCGTATCGATCTCATAAGGTGCACCATCCCGGCCGCCCTGTCTGTCCGTGTCTCCACCGATAGCGCTGTGTCGTGAGTTTCCGGCTAACTGGCTGACGTGATCGATGTGATCCACCAAGTCTTCCAGAGTGACGGCTTCCCTGGGAAAGACCTCTCTCCGGGGGGGGGGGACGTTTGCCCAGTGAGTTTCCTCCTTGTAGAGCATCCAGGTGTCCATCGAGTGGCCAATGACTCAATCGCGATGGATCACCTGAAGGAGAATGTAGTCGGGCTGCTGTCGCTCGCCCGGCGTCACCGCTCGGCAGTTCTGATAGCTGGCCAGCAAGGGGCCGGCAAACAGGTCAAAGACTTCTCGCGCCGACTGATCCGACAAATGCGTCACATTCAGCATCATCCCCAGCGACTCCATCTCGCGTAGCAGCTTATGGTCCGGAGGGTACAGACCGCCCCTGGTCTCGGTCCCTGTGTCGTGGGAATAAGTGCTGACGCCATAGTGTGAAAGGCTGATCACACGCAGGCCGCGATCCCACCACTCGTGAACCTGCTGCGGCTGCAGTATGGGGTTAGCCCCATCCAGACCAAGGACGAAGCCGATGGGAAGGCAGCGGTGCTCATTCGCGACTTCCCACTCTTCCATGTGTGAGGTAAACTCACCTCTGGTAGTCAGCACCCTGGCCTCACCGGCTGAGGCCAGGGTGCTGATAATAGGCGAGATGTACCTGAGCAGCTGTATAGGTGCCATGGCGCGTACGGAATCCCCAGATGGGCTGCCTGGCCGACGTATCCGTCCCGTAATCTTAACCAGGGCTGCAGCGATTTTCCCTTTTCTCATATCCGGCAGGCAGGCCATCGTTTCTGCGTCAGGCCAGCCCTCGATCAGACTCCGCCGGCCGGAGGTGCTGCGTAATTCATCGATTGGCCGCGTCAGATCTCGGTCGCGGTCTACGTCGCCAAAAGCCATTGCGTAGTCGCCGTCGATAATTAGTATTCTCATCACCTTCAGGTAGTGGGGAAGAGCGCCTCGGATCGTTCACTCCCCAATCAGATATAAATCAGGTTCTGCCACTTGCGCTTTCGACTGAGTAATCTAGGTCTGGTGAAATTGCAAGTTCCATCATGTGGTATCGTTTCTATGTTGGGGCGGTCGGGGAAAAACGTGCAAATGTGGAAGTACTTCCCAACCGAGAGCTCACCCTGGGAATTGCGAGTTGGTGCGGCAATTAGCAATGTCACTCTTCCTCTAAGGATCTCCATCAATGGCGGGATGTGGGATCGACACACCCAGAGCATTTATGATAGCGGCTCAGGTGAGCCTGGAGCGTGGCGATGCTTTTGTCTTTCTCTAAGGAAGTGAGTTGAGGTTTTGCAGGGCAGGATCACCTCGGCCCGTCAACGCTTGGTGCTCGATGATTAACCTTCTGTTCAAGTAAAGGAATCATGAACAATGCTTGCTTCTCAGGGTAGTTATCCGGATCTTTATCGCACATTCAAATGGCGCATTCCTGAATTCTTCAACATGGGCGTCGATGTCTGCGACAAGCATGCCTCAACTCGACCGAATAGAACCGCCTTGATCGTAGAGGAGGGAAGTGGTGAGGTAACCCGCTACACCTTCAGGGATATCCGGCAACTGTCCAACCGACTGGCCAACCTATTTCGTGCAAACGGATTGAAAAAGGGAGATCGGATAGGGATCCTCTTGTCCCAGTCCCTCGAGGCGCTCATCGGCCACGTCGCCGCCTGGAAGGCAGGATTAATCTCCTTTCCTCTATCTACTCTCTTCGGTGAGGATGCTCTCGAGTTTCGGTTGGCCAACAGTGGTGCTTGTTCTTTGATCACCAATGGCACTAGTCTGCCCAAAGTGGAGGCCGTTCGTCGTCGTCTTCCCAACCTCCAGAGCGTGTTGGTCACTGAGCCAATCACAACCGGGAAAGGTGTTGTTGACCTCTGGGAGGCGCTGGGAGAGGCCTCCGATCGATTCGAGCCAGTTAAAACCCGCTGTGACGAACCGGCCATAATCTGTTACACCTCTGGCACGACTGGCAATCCGAAAGGTACACTCCACGCCCATCGAGTCTTACTCGGACACATTCCTGGTGTGGAACTTCCCCATGAATTCTTTCCTCAGGCTGGCGATCTATTTTGGACCCCGGCCGATTGGGCCTGGATGGGTGGGCTAATGAATGCCGTGATGCCATCCTTACATCATGGCGTGCCTGTCCTGGCTCACCGTGGTCGCAAATTCGACCCAGAATTTGCCTTTAAACTGATGGCTCGGCATAACGTCAAGAACAGCTTCATGCCGCCGACAGCACTCAAGCTTATGCGCCAGGTCGACCGGCCCAAAGACCGTTTCAGTTTTGATCTTCGCACCGTTGCCGTCGCCGGAGAACCTATGGGGGGAGAGCTGCTCGAATGGGGTCGCTCGGTTTTGGGGATCACTTTCAACGAATTCTTCGGACAGACAGAATGCAATCTTGTATTGACCAACTGTGCCAAGATCATGGAGGTCAAACCGGGTTCCATGGGCAGACCAGTTCCCGGTCATCAGGTAGAGGTCATCGATGGAGAAAGCAATCCCTTGGCTCCTGGCGAGATGGGAAGTATCGCCGTCAGACAGCCTGACCCAGTGATGTTTCTAGAATATTGGAAAAATCCAGAGGCCACTTCAGACACATTCCAGGAGGACTGGTTGCTGACTGGCGATCAGGGCTATAGAGACGAACAGGGTTATTTCTATTTTCTGGGGCGAGATGACGACCTGATCACCTCGGCCGGATATCGCATTGGTCCTTCGGAAATCGAGGACTGCCTGATGAAACACCCCGCCGTGGCCATGGTCGCGGTAATTGGTGTTCCGGATGAAGTGCGAACCCAGGTCGTCAAAGCCTACATCGTCCTTCGCCCAAGGCAGGTGATCAACGAGGGTCTTGAAAAAGAACTTCAGGACTTGGTCAAGACCAGGCTCTCGCCCCACGTCTATCCTCGCTTGATCGAGTGCGTAAAAAGTTTACCCATGACAACCACGGGGAAGATCAAGCGTCGTGACCTGAGGGAAAGGGAAAACCAGCACTGAGCTTCCCATACACCTTCTTTACAAACTCAACAAATATAGCCATTCTTGTATATTCTGGGTGTTCAAGGACCCATTTCCGGGGCATCCCGTCTCGCTTGATTAATAGGTTTTGAGTAGGTTGTTCAACCGACCAAAAGCCGGAATAGAAATTGCCTCGGTAAGCAGAAAGCGTCTGCCGTGGAAGCGGATCGGCGAGATCAGGCACGGAGAAGTCGAGTCAAACTCGGTCTTATCTTGGTCGTGATTCCCACAGCGCAACTCAAGGAAGGATGGATTGAAATGCTCAGCGAATAACTCAAAGAGTCCCAAAAAAACTTAAATCGGCCGTCAACGGGGCTCTGGCCTGGTCTCCACAGGTCAGTAGGGCGGTCCAGAATATTCGCGGGGCTAGCCTACCAAGCATTTCTGATCATTGGTTTTAATCGGCTATCCTGCACTCCGTATGGGGAGAGTGACCCTGATGAGCCAGGAGTGAGCTGCTCACACCAAACCACTGACCAGCTGGCCACTAACCTCTCAGGGCAAAGACTTCCTGAAATCTCTAAACACCCGCCCTGAAGAGACAGACAGCAATTCCGGCTAACATCCAGATGATCCATGTCGTTCCGTTTGCACCCGCGGTAACCTCATCCGTTCATCTGGCGGGATCTTGGATAAGTTTGAACACCCCACTGGTAGTTCCCGCGTAGAGCGTGGTGGGAGTGGTGGGATTGATCTCCAAAGCGAAAACCGGAGCGCCGGAAAAAGCCTGACTGATGCCAACCCAACTGGCTTCCTCACTGGCTATCTTGAACACCGCCCCGCTAAAAGTACCTGCGTAAAGGACGGAAGAAGTCACAGGATCAATTGCCAGGGAATGGACATCACGAACGAGTGCACCACTGGGCAAACCCCGATTGAATTCGGTCCACTGAGTCCCCTGTTCTGTGCTCTTGAAGACCCCTCCGCTATCGGTGCCGGCCCGTCCCTACTATTTAATCCCGTCAATGTGAGCAATGTGGTCGGGTAAGCTGTAGCTCCCCAGCGGGCCGGGCGATTCAAGTGAGAAACTTCCCTGTTGTACCAGTAACCAACCGATGTATCGGACAGCCCCGAATCGCGAGTGAGGGATGCAGTGCAAACAGTTTCCTCTCGCTTGCACTTCCGACTAACATGACTGGAAAAGACCTTCTTTGTAGGGAAGTTTTAGCTCAGTCCGTCGGAAGCTGAACCCCCCTTTTACCGATACTTTTCCTCCCTCACTGATATCGTTGCGGAATTGCAGGGTGTCGACAAGGTTTTGTTACTACCAACTCTCAACGAGACGATTACGGCTGGGGAGCAAAAGCGGCGGAGCTAACGAACTGAGTATTTACGTTCACCAGGGCCGGAACACCCTCTTCAGCAGCACGCTGGGCACGCTCCAGGGCAGGGCGCAGATCTGCAGGAGCCTCGATATATTCCCCGTGCCCCCCCATCGCTTCAATGATTTTGTGATACTGCACCTGCCGTAAATCTGTGGCCACGGCCCGTTCCAAGCCGTAACGCTGGATCTGTGGATGTCGAACAATTCCCCAGGCTTGGTCGCTTGCTACCACAGCTACAAAGGGCAGCATCTGTTTGAAGGCCGTGTCGAACTCCATGATCCCGTAGCCGATCGATCCGTCACCGCTGACCAGCACGGCTGGTTTATCCGGCCGTGCCAACTTTCCCGCTAGAATAAAAGGGACTCCATGCCCAATGCCACCGATCGGTCCGGTAGTGAGAAAATAAGGTGGCAGATAGTCATTGAAAGCCATGGAGCCAAATGAGGAGATATCACCACCATCCAACGCGATGGTAGCACTGCGGCCGAAGCACTCACGCACTTCCTGGTAGATACGCAGGGGATGAATCGGTCTGGCATCGCTAGCGGCGGCCTGGGCGACTTTGGCGTCAAATCTACTCCGGGTCTGCTCCAGATCGTCGACCCATTCCCGCTTAAGTGAAAAGTCGTACCTTCGTGCGCCGGCCGCCATTGCCTTGGCGACTGAACCCACTTCTCCCACGATCCCAATGGAAAAGGGGCGATTAAAGCCAATCGACGCCGGGTCTGTACCCACGACGATAAAACGAGCATCTTGGGAAAATAGTGGTGGCTGGCCGAAGTTGAGGTGATGGTCAAAACGGCATCCCAATGACAGGACAACGTCAGCTCGGCGTAGCTCGGTGGCAGCTCCGGAAAAACGTCCCGTAGCCTGACCGAAGAAGAGCGGATGTGGCTCAGTCACCACGTTAATGTCCCCCGACTTGGCAAACAGAGGCAGGTGAGTCGCTTCCAGGAACTCCATCAGGGTATCGCCGCAATCAGGCCAACGCGCGCCGGAACCGGTAATGACGACCGGGTGGTGAGCTTGGGACAGTGCCTGCAATGCTTCATCGATGAGGTCGGGGTCACCCAGTACGGCACTTTGGGCTGTGGTGGTCGCGGCTGGTGGAACGAGAAGACCTCTGTCCTCTAACGTGTCATACAGCACATCGTAAGGCAGACTGAGATGCACCGGACCGAGGCGCCCAGAGAAAGCCTGCCGCGCCGCAGCACTGATGTATTCGGGTAACCGGTGGGTGTGGAGAACCAGCTTGGCCCATTTCGTCACAGGTCTGACCGTTGCCACCAGGTCGTATTCCTGGCTTGCGTCCATGTCGATCTTAGCCAGATCACTATACCCGCTGATGGCCAGGATGGGAGTCCCTGCCATATAGGCCGTTGCCAATCCGTAGAAGGAAGCGGCATGCCCTGGCCCACGGGTGACGGCACTCACGCCGAGCTTGCCGCTCACTCGGGCATAGGCATCGGCCATCATGGTCGCACAGTGGTCAATTCGTACATCCACGATGCGAATCCCCTGATCCAAACAGCCATCGTAAATACTCTCGATGGTGCCCCCACAAAGCGTAAACAGGTACTCGACCCCTTGAGCCTTGAGCGTTTGCGCAACCAGATGCCCACCCTCAATCCGGGACATGGTTTGCCTCCCTTCCTTGTTTTCTCTTTCCTCTCTCTTTATTTCGCTCCCTCTATTATGCAGGACTCAGTCAAGAGAATGATTGCGCCACGCAAGCAGATCAGGTATGAAAAAGGTGTGGTGGATCCTCGCCCATCGTAAGGGCACGGATAGAGCTGTCTCAGAGGTGGTCGGCCTGGAGCGCCTGACGACCCATAGGAACACACTTACGAGGAGAAAAAATGATAACCGATCCATTGGCCTTCATGCCTGCCTACATGTTACGGGATCTCATCTCGCGGAAGGAACTCTCGCCTGTTGAGGTGATTGCCGCCACGCTAGAGCGGATCGATCGATACAATAACACCCTAGGTGCTTTCATCACCGTCACGCACGATCTCGCCATGCAGCAGGCTAAAGAGGCAGAGGCAGCAGTGTTGAACGGAGAGCCCCTGGGTCCACTGCACGGGATTCCCGTACCCATCAAGGATCTCGAAGGTGTCAAAGGGGTGCGCTTCACCCACGGCTCTGTTCCCGGAGATGAGATCGCAGAAAGCAACGCCTTGTGTGTCGATCGGGTGCGGGCTGCGGGTGGCATTATCGTCGGTAAGACCAACACCCCAGAGTATGGACACGCTGGAACGACGGAGAATCTCGTCTACGGTCCCGCCCGTAATCCATGGAATACTCAGCGGACATCAGGTGGATCGAGTGGGGGGGCCGGCGCAGCCGTGGCGGCTGGGCTTACCGCCGTCTCACTGGGAAGTGACGGTGGTGGTAGTATCCGCATTCCTTGCGCGTTCAATGGTACCTATGGAATCAAGGCTACCCAGGGCCGGGTTCCCCGGCGTCACCGGGATGTCTATTCCTGGAACCCCATCAACAATTCCTCTGTGGGTCCGATCAGTCGAACGGTGCGCGACAGCGCAATCTTGCTACAATGTCTCGCCGGGCCGGCACCCGATGCCGAGTTCGGTACCCTCAATGATCTACCTCCCGACTTTGAATCAGCCATTGGTCGTGGTGTCAAAGGACTCAAAATCGCACTCAGCATAGATCTGGGTGGTGCAGCTGTCGATCCAGAGGTGGTCGAGTGCGTCTACACCGCTGCGAAGATATTCGAGGACCAGGGGGCCAGAGTCGAGGAGTTTGGCTTCAAGCTAGACCCGCCCGAGGAGGTTTTCAGGATCTTCTACGATTTTTTCTGCGCACGCAGTTATGCCTTCTACGGTCGCTTCGTCGACGACCCAAAGACCCAAAATCAGCTCACTGATTATTTTTGCGACTGCTTGACGTATGGCCGCAGCCTTTCGGCAGCCAATCATGTCCGGGCGTTGAGCAAGGTGGGTCAGTATCGAGCTTATATGTCGCAATTCTTCGCGCAGTACGATGTGCTTTTGACGCCGACCACTGCGGTGCCGGCGTTCAAAATTGGTGAGCCTCCAACAATGATCGGTGGGCACCCAAGCAATAACCCTCGCTGGGATTTTTCCCCCTTTACCTGTCTGTTCAACCTGACTGGAAATCCTGCGGCCAGTATACCCTGCGGCTTTTCCCGTGACAGTATGCCCATTGGATTACAGATCGTAGGTCGCCTGCAGCAGGAGGAGACGGTCATTACCACCTCTGCCGTTTTCGAAGAAACCCACCCGTGGGCCCACAAGCGGCCGGCCAAATTTGCCAATTGATGTTTGTCAAGACCAACCCTGAACAACCGGCTCTAGGCTAGGTCATTTTTCTAAATCGAGGGAAGGTTGCTACCACTTGAGATCTGAACCCCACGCTGATCAGGGTATAATTGGTTCATCAGAGCCAATGCCGCCTATCCACAGCAGGAGGCGAGTATACGCAAATTTGAGGTACTGAACCAACGGGAATAGAAGAGTGGAAACCAAGTTGGAGTTCGGGCTCATTAACTGTGACTGTACCCTACCTCAATTCGATCCAAGATCCGTTACCATACTTCTCGCACCGCTGTCAGGAATACGTGAGACAGACCGCCGCCTAGAGCGGGCCACCTGTGTGACCTATCCGAAGCTCTTCGAGCTTGTCCGACGATGTGATGCCTGGCCTCTCTTGTGGAAAAGACCCGGTGCCATACGGGAAGCCGCAGTTCCGGCTGATCTTTGAAACAGCATTAAGCCCCGTTTTCAACCTTGAGTAGTGACCTTGTCCCCTAAAACGAGTCCAGTTTGAATGTTAGGATTTCCGGTTTAGGAAGGAGGCAAGGATGGCAGGGAAGCGGTTTAGGGCAGAACAGATCATCATGAAGCTGCGTGAGGCAGAGGTGGGTCTGGCCCAAGAACAGAGGGTGGGACAGGTGTCGAAGCAGATGGGGGTGAGCGAGCAGACCTACTACCGGTGGCGCAAAGAGTATGGAGGGCTCCGGTTGGACCAGGCCAAGAGGTTGAAGGTGTTGGAGAAGGAGAATACCCGGTTGAAGAAGCTGGTGGCGGATCTGTCTTTGGACAAGCAGATCCTGAAGGAAGTGTCCTCGGGAAACTTCTAGGCCCGGCGAACAGGAGACGAGCGGTGATGTGGGTACGAGAGCGATTAGGAGCAGAGCGAGTCTCCGAACGTCGGCCTGCCAAGTGCTGGGACAGGTTCGATCGACCCAGCGAAGGGAAAGGAAAATTCCCGATGATGAGGCCCGATTGGTGGCCCGGATGGTGGAGTTGGCTACGCAATACGGGCGTTATGGCTACCGGCGGGTCACGGCGATACTTCATGGGGAAGGGTGGAAGGTGAATCCTAAGCGGGTGGAGAGGCTGTGGAGACAAGAAGGGCTGAAAGTCCCGTCCAGACAGCCGAAACGAAGGAGACTGTGGCTTAATGACGGTTCCTGTGTTCGGTTACGAGCGGCTCGCAAAAACCACGTCTGGAGCTATGATTTCGTGCATGAACGGACCCATGATGGGCGAGCCTTTCGGCTATTGACGATCCTGGATGAGTACACCAGAGAGTGCCTCGCCATTGATGTGAAACGGCAGATGAATCACCAAGACGTGTTGGACCGGTTGGCGGAGTTATTCGTTGATCGGGGAGTGCCTGAGTTTATCCGGTCCGATAACGGATCAGAGTTTACGGCACAGGCGGTCCGGGACTGGCTGCAGGCTGTTGGGGTAAGGACCTTGTACATCGAGCCGGGCAGCCCCTGGGAGAATGGGTACATTGAGAGTTTCAACGGGAAACTACGGGATGAGCTGCTGAACATGGAGATCTTCGACACGCTTGGGGAAGCCAAGGTGTTGGTAGAACGCTGGCGAAGGGATTACAATCAGATCCGGCCTCACAGCGCCTTGGCCTATCGGCCGCCGGCACCAGAGGCCAAACTACCTAGGTCTCAGGAGTTCAGTTCTATCCCGTGCAGGGCACTTCAAATGGCTCCGAGTCTAACCTAGAGGGTGGACTCGTTCGTGGGGGCAGGTCATCCTGGAATTCCCACATCGAGTTTACGTAGCGAATCTGCCCGCCAGGCTTGTTGTACTGAACCAAGGTTAAAACCTTGCTAACAGCATCATAACTACCCAAAATCGCTTGGGCACGTGAGGGACCGAGGCCTACTTTGCTCCGATAGGCGCCATCAGTCTTGAAGAACAGGGCATTGTCTTTGACAATTAGCCGCTGGGAGGGAACTTTGCCAAAGTAGGCGTCGTTAACGACCGGACCCAGCTCCTCCTCCGAACCCTGGTTGCAGGGAATCACTGTCGTGGTGTCCGGCGAGGCATTGAACATCCCCAGTATCCAGATCGACAGCAAGCCGGTTTCCCGTCTCCAGATCTCCTTACCCAGATTACGGATGATGTTGTGGGATGCAAAGGCGACCATATCGATTGGGTATCCAACTCGATCTTCAGCATCTCGCCCACCTGCTGTCGATTCAGCAGTCGGATTTCGCGTTCTACTTGAAGATGGAAGCGGGCGCCGGCATAGTTATCGAGCTGCATAGACGTTTGCATGCGGACAAGATTCGCCGCCACCGATACCAACTCGAAGGGCTCAGTATCGATCGGAGCGGGTGCCGACCAGCGGTCGAGGTCGAATGGATCCCCCGGTTTGAAGAAAATGGCAAACTGGCCCGCTTCTGGACCCAGCCAGAAACGGTCTTCTCCTCCATAAGGGTTGAAGCGAGGCAGCTTCGCTCCTGAGGCGATGAGCTCACGATTGATCCAGCCGTGGCTAAACCCGCTCAGACCACCCAGCGTGCTGGTCATCACGCGACGTTGTAGCCCTGGAGCAACTACCACTTGAGCCGCGCTAGCTGCGTCGGATAAAACCACTACCTCGATATGCTGCTCCAGGAAATCCAGGTCATCCCCAAACGAATGCACTGTTTCTGGAAGTTTCCAGACACCACAGCTCGAAACCAGTGACATGAGCAGGAACATGATCAGTTGTATAAGTCTAGATCGCACGCTGTTTTTTTTGGCCAAGATGAAATGCATGGACAGCTTACTTTCGCCCGCTTTATCTCTCCCCTTGAAACATATGCTCGCAATCGATCACTGTAAGCAAAAAAAGCAAACTTACATCATCAAGGCCTTTTTGCCTATGCGAAACTGCTTTCCAACTTCGGTAGTGGGTCAGTTTGAATTAGGTGGTCTTCTTTTTGTACGGCCCACGGGTTAAATATCCCGCATGCATCTCTTCTCGCTCCTTCTGTTCGAGAAGACCAACGATCTCCTCTATTTCCCACACATGATCTGAGACACCAACTTCCATTGCGGGGGTCACTCTCAGACTACTATGGACCCTAGCGAAGTTGTAGTACATAAAGTGAAGGGCTACGGCATGGCATAGATTCTCTACCTTCTTGCTGAAAGCATTGGTCAAGCGGGTAAACCGCCTCATGCTCATTCGCATCGTGAGATTCTGGCGTTCACAATAGGAAGTAGAAACATGCTTTGGGTCCGGGTTTCCCACTACCCGTTCCTCCTTTGTGCCATTGCACTTGGCCGGACTGTACTTGGTGTCTGGATTTGGCGTGGCTCCATACAGCTTTATCAGCATGGAGTAATCCACGTCACCACCAAAGGCATCCTCGACGGCTTCAAGGTAGGCTCGATGACCGTCGGTCGTCAGTTGAACCCGGTTTGCCAAGCATCTGGCTAGATCCCGCATGAACAGCACAGCTGTTTCAGAATCTCGGCTACCCACCATCCAAGTCGGTACTATTTTCGTGTCGGCGCAGATGGCCGTCCAGGTCCACACATCTCCATACCAAAATTCGCCCACCTTGTCCTCTGGTACATTCGCTGCCTTGGAGTAGCAAAAACTCCAGACTTTGTCACATTGGATTCTCTTGCAAGGTAAACCTCTCAGCGTCTTGTGCTGGTACTCTCCGCAGACTTCCCCGATCTCTTGAAGTAGCTTGGTTACCGTGTTCTTGGATACCCCAGTCATCCTGACGGTGGATCTCATGGAATTACCCTCAACCAGAGCTGAAACGATCTGAACCCGCTTTTCGGTGGATAGTCTATTCATTGAGATATTGTATCTGAATTACCTTAATCAGTCAAGCATTTTAATAGTTTGCGATTTTGCGCAGACTCCCATGCTATACTCCAGGAATGCTGGACAGACATAGGGACTGCAAAACACCAGGCCAACTGATACGTGCGCTTCTTGAGGAATACGTGTGGAGCCAGAGAGTTCTGGCCATCATCCTCGATGTTGATGAAACGGGGGTCAACAAGCTCGTGACGGACACACAGCCAGTCACCGCCGAAATAGCCGTGGTCCTGGGAGAGCTTTTCAACCTTCCAGCAGAGAGATTTCTGGACCTTCAAAAATCTTACGATCTGGCCAAGGCAAAGTTCGCTGCGCGTCCAGATCCAGGCCGAACGACCAGAGCCCACCTTTTTGGGGGGCTACCGATCACTGAGATGATTAAGAGGAGATGGATTGAAGCCAAACATATTAAGGACGTATCCGCTGTGGAATCTTCGCTGGCACAATTTTTTGGAGTTTCTTCCCCGCATGAGATAGAGATTCTTCCTCACGCTACCAAGAAAACCTTCGTCTCATCCCCGGCCAGTCCTAGCCAATTGGCCTGGATCTATCGGGTGAGGCAGATTGCAAGCGAAATGATTGTACCTCGCTACTCAAAGGTCGCTCTCAAAGGCTCGATCAAGAAACTCCATGCCTTGTTGTCGGCACCTGAGGAAGCCAGAAAGGTTCCCAGGATACTGGCTGAAACCGGCGTCCGTTTTGTGATCGTCGAATCGTTGTCCTCGGCAAAGATCGATGGAGTTTGTTTCTGGCTGGATAAGCGTTATCCAGTCGTTGGGATGTCCCTTCGCTATGATCGAATCGACAATTTTTGGTTTGTGCTTCGACACGAACTAGAACACGTCTTGAGAGAGCATGGACAAACTGAGATAGCCTTGGACGCCGAACTCGAAGGTGCTCGGGCCGGGACAGGACCGGATGTATCCAAAGAAGAACGAATCGCCAACAAAGCCGCATCCGAGTTTTGCGTGCCCTCAGAGAGGATGGACAGCTTCGTCGCCCGAAAAGCCCCGTTTTTCTCGCAGCGAGACCTTTTTGGATTCGCCACAACATTGGGCGTTCATCCAGGTCTGGTGGCTGGCCAACTACAGCATCGAACGGGTCGTTATGATCTATTCCGAAATTATTTGTCTAAGATAAAGTTTGCCGTCGCTCCCAGTGCGATGGTTGATGGTTGGGGCGATGTTGTCCCTGTGGACATGTAATAGGAGAAAAGGAACAATGGGAAAAACCAAGGAAATGCAGTTGATTATTAAGCAGTACAAGGACAAGACCGGAGAGACACAAGTGGATATGCGTAAGGTGGCAAAGTTTGCTACTGATATAGGATGGCCCTTGTCACAACCAGCGGATCCTCTTGATCTACTTGCGCATAGTTTTTCCAGAGCTGCTCGTCAGGAGATCAAAACAGACAAGGCTACAGACAGGCAGTATCGAGTCAATCACGCAATCCCGGATCCAACCGGGCAGTATTCGCTTTGGATCGACATCGATGAAGCTCCAAGAAAGCCCATGCACAAGTCTCTGGTGAATCGACGGGAGCAGATGGTAGGCGATGGACTGCAACTGACGCTTGATGCGGATCACTGGAACCTAATCAATCCACACGAGGAACCGCTTCATCTACCCATGGACTTTACTGAAGACGTTGAATGGCGAAAGAATGCACCGCAAGAGGATCGAGAGGCGAGCTAGTCAGACTTCTTTTTCCAGCGTGCCTCTGCTGCGGTCTTGGCTATCGCTGACCGCTGTTCTGGCGTCAGGCTCTTTGCGCGTGCCTTACCCCCCTTTTTCCCACCTTCACTACCCAGAATAGCCCCGGCTAAACTACGCAGCTCCTCATTTGATAGCAGTTGTTTCAGCTTCGCCAGTTCCGCCTGGATTCGCTCATTGGCAGTTGCTTCCCCGGTAGTCTCTCGGACAATTCTCCCAGCGATTTCACTTGGGTCCTTACTTGACCGTTTTGGCATAGGTCAAGTATGGCAGATCACCGCTATGACTGTGAAGGGAAATAAATTTCGAACTGACCCACTACCCCAACTTCAAATGTTTCGTATCCGATGCCGATATGTGGTAGGGTTCTCGCCGAGGTCCCCTGGCTTGACCAACCAGCCTTCTCGATTGAGCTGGTGAATCGTCTCCAGCGGGATGAGGAGAAGGGTGGAGTCAGTATCTCGCGGTGTTGTCTCGCCGAAAGTGGTTGAAATCTCTTGTCAATCCATCCCTGATGATGCTCACCCGCTCGACGGGTAACTATGACAATCCTATCGTGCCTCGTATCCTGGATTTGACGTTCATCTGATAGACACTCCCCACCTTCGCCACGCGTTTCCTTTACAATATAACACCTCGGTCTTTCATGCGGTTTTTACTTCTTTTGATCCCTCTATGGCTGATCTTTCCCCTTCGTCTGCTGTGGGATGCGGAGGCAGAAATTCACAGGCAAGCACTCGGCCAGAAAGACCAACTCGTCCTGGGTTCCTGGAGTGCTCCTCGCAACCTCGACATTGACTACTTTCAGATGCTGGTTGATTTACGCTTTACTCACACCCTTTACTGGCGAAGCCCCAAAATTAACCCGGAGCAGTGGAAAATAGATTTGAACCGGGCTCAGCAACTTGGTCTTCGTTTGATCTTTGACAGCTGGCAGCCTGCTGCCGTTCCGAAGAAATGGCTGGATGCCGTTTTGAAAACAGCCTGTTCTCACCCCGCTTTTGGCGGAATTTATGCTCCCGACGAACCGGGTTATCGCTACCCCTTCGAGGGTATTTTTCGACAACCATCGGTAGAGCATTTCAGTTCGGCTCTCAAGAAACTTCAAGCCTGTGGTCGGGGTGATCTATTTCAGGTTGACGCAGCTTCCGCAGATGAGAAGTGGATTCGACTATTCCTACCCTACTGCACAGTTTTTGGTCTGGACATCTATCCCTACAAAATCGGTGTCGACTGGCAAAGCAAGGTGAAAGAAGCAACGGCTAGGGGAATCCAACTAGCCCAGGAAAGGCCCCTTTGGATGGTGCTGCACGGTCATGGGCGAGGAGACTGGTTTGATTACGCAACCCAGATTCTTCATATGGACATCCCCCTGGAAAAGGATCCCCGACCCGATACTAGGACTTTGTTGAAAATGGCTACGATTGCGCTAGAATCAGGGGCCCATGGTGTATGGTGGTGGTCTTTCGAGCTCTACAACTGGAGAGATCCGGAGCATCGACGCTTTCTTCTCCAGTTTGGAGACGTGCACCAGGAGCTCTGGAACCATCTTGAGAATGAACTCGTGCCGTAATTTTGGCAGAGCACAACAAAATGCCATAATGAGTGAGACTGGTGAAGCCTAACATTCCACTTAGAGGGGTAGGGGAACCGGGGAAGGAATTGGCAGCGGACAACCCGAAAAGAGGCACAGTGTGAAAGATACTGTTTTTGATTTAAGGGGGAGGGTGGCACTAGTGACCGGCGGAAGCAAGGGGCTAGGTAAAGCCATGGCCGTGGGCTTTGCTCAGGCGGGCGCGGAGGTGATCATCTCCAGCCGGCACGCAAATGAGCTCAATACGACGCTGGACGAGATTTGCGAAAATGGTGGCCGCGGTCGCTACTTTGTGGCCGATATGACCGATCGTGAGCAGGTTCGACAGTTGGCCAAATCGGCCTTGGGTGCCTCGGGCAGAGTCGATATTCTGGTCAACAATGCAGGCTCGAACAATCCGCAGCCAATTGATGAAATAACCGACGAGGAGTGGGATCGGATCGTGGAGTTAAACCTAACTTCCTGCATGGCCCTGACTCGTGCCCTGGTACCTCAGATGAAGGAACGCAGATGGGGGCGGGTGATCCACATTTCCTCCATCATGGGGTTAGCCTCAAAGGAGGCTCGCAACTCTTATTCTGCCACCAAAGCTGCCTTGTTAGGCCTAGCGCGAGCCGGCGCCCTGGACCTGGGGCCGTACAATATTACCGTAAACTGCATTGCCCCCGGCCCCTTCCTGACCGATTTACCCGGCCAGCTGCTTTCCGATGAACAAAAGAGGGCTCTCGCTGACCGCACCGCTCTCGGGCGCTGGGCCAAGCCAAGCGAATTGGTTGGTCCGGCGCTCTTGCTAGCCAGCGAAGCCGGCAGCTACATAACGGGCGCAGTCTTGGTTGTGGACGGCGGGGCCCTCTGTAAAACGTTCTAAATTTACTTGAAGCGTGTGAGGGTTACTTCTAAGTCGCGGCTCTGGCCTTCGGCTTTTTGCCACTGCACGAGAATGGGGCTTTGGTAAGTGCCCTCTACGATAGAGCCTTTGCCGACCTCGTTTGGGTCGGAAACCAGTAGACTAATCGAGCGCTTCAGACGGAGAAACCTTAGGGCCGGAAAGGCGATGACTCTGGCTAGCATCCTTTCCAAAAACGACTCGCTGACCCCAAAAGCATCGAGCAGTTCATTAAGAACCTGAACTAGATCATACTTGGCGTAATTCAATGTTTTACTGGGGATCTTCCGTGGATCTTGGATCATGTGTCTGCCCTTCTGGGCCATAAATTGAAGGGGGTTTTTGAGAACTTCCTGCAGGTCATGCTTCATCAAAAGCGTTTCGTACTCGTTGACCGTGAGACCTGCATGACGCTCGCTCGGTCCAAGCGCAATGTCGATTCGTCCCTTGGCGACCTGGTGACGCTTCACTAGATCTTCGATTTGATCCATCAAGCCTGCACGAGGGTGCTTTAGATTGATCGAGTCAATGGCATGGTTGGAAAATGGAACTTGGAGCTGCACTTTTTCGATCAATTCCTCCCTGTTGAAGGCAATGACCGTGGTCCGCCGGGTTCGTATGTCGCTCCCATAGATGCCATCCAAGTCAATAAAGTAGACTGGAGTATCGGCTCGGTTTACGTAAGTCACGCAGTTGCGCAGACCGGAACTGATGAATGTCAGGTGCGAGTCCGCGTTGGGTGGCTCAGTGTACCGCTGAGTATTACTTAGCTCGGTCCGCAGGTGAAGCTTGTTGTGGTAATAGTCAGCATTTGGCGGGAAGATCTGCTGGAAGATCTTGATAAAACTATTCAATGCGTCTCGACTGTGATTTAGGCGTGCACAAAGACTTTGCTCCAGGTAGCCTGCCGTGGTATGGTGGGAGCAATAGAGCGCCTTCCGGTACTGCGACAAAAGATCTCCACAAGCGAAAGAGATTCTTTTTTTGACATCGATGACGTCAAACCGGGCCTTTGGCCTCAGTTCGAGCCTAACTTGTGCAGGAGCCGCCTCCATACCTTCTCTAAACTATGGGCTGATGGCATGATTGTCAAACCGGATCTTCAAGAGAATAGTTGGCGCTTGGTCTCGAAGGCGGCATAGAATATTTTTCCCGAGCATGCCTAGTGAGGACACAAACGAGTGAAACTCGTGGCCAAAAACTCTGGGGATCTAGTACTACTACTCAAAGGGCTAAGGTCGCCCAGTCCTCTTTTTCTTGACTGTTCTTTGGGGTCCAAATAGAATCATCAAACCGTAAGTTCTCAGGAACCGGTTCATGCGAAAGAGCAAAGATTTCACCGATTTTTTCCCTCCCAGAAATTGACTTCATGCGCATCGACCAGACCGATTTCAAGGCTTTCACCCGAGCACAGCAAATTCGACACATCGAAGTGGAAGGCTATCTCGTGCTGCCTGACGTACTGGATTCCAAGCAGATCACACGCCTCAAGGGGGAATTGGCTGATGCTCCCACGGAGCACAAAGACTACAGCGTTTACCAAACCTATGCGAAGATTCAGCCCCAGTGGTTCAGCTGTGCGGTAGCCGAACTCATCGCTCACCCGCCAATCATTGGCCTTCTCACCCAACTCATGGGACCGGATATTGTTTTTACACGAGGCTTCTTTCAGCGAACCCATCCGGGGTCTCCGGGGATCTCATTGCATACTGACGGTCAACCACACGGCTCATCCATCTTTGGCTACGAGGGGAGTTGTCCCAAGTTGTTGCGTGTCCTCTATTACCTCGACGACCTGAACCCGAAACGGGCACCTTTCCGTCTTATTCCCCGCTCTCATCTTTCATTTCACGCCGAGGCAAACCCTTATATCCGCTACCAGTCCCATCCGGAAGAGATCACACTCTGCCCTACAGCCGGCTCGGCTGTCCTGATTCTCTCGCTCCTCTTTCACGGCTCACATCCCAACCAAGACACGCGGTCGCGTGAATTGATTCAGTTCGGCTACCGGCCAGCCTGGGCGACACCGATGCAGCCTGTAGAAGACTGGGATCCAAAGCTGGTCGCTGCCGCACCCGAGACAACTCGGCCCTTTCTCCAAAGTTTGAATACCAGCGGCGTCACCTGGCAGCAGGAGAATAAGCCTAAAGACATGAAAACCGAGGCTCCAGGGATCAACCCGAGTCGGTGGGGAAACACGGCAAGGACTGCCCGCAGAGGGACGAGCTGAGAGATAAGCCACAGATGACAATAGTCACCAGGAAAACCCGTCCGCCGAATATCCTGTTGATTCTCTTTGACAAATGCCGCACCGACGCCATTGGAGTGTATGGCGAGCAAGAAATTGAGACCCCGAATCTGGACGCTTTGGCCAAGGACGGGATACGCTTTTCCCATTGCTACACTCCCCAGGCACTGTGCGGTCCAGCTCGGGCCTCCATCTTGACCGGAAGCTATCCTCACAGCCATGGTCTACGTCGCAACGTCTATCCGGTCAGTCCTTCCACCATCCATTCCAATTATCAGGAACCGATTTCTGATCCCTTTCGGGATTCCCGCTTCCGGCTATGGGATAACTTTCCCTACCTATTGAACAATGCTGGCTACGCTACTGCCCATGTTGGTAAGTGGCATCTGGGACCGGCCAACCCTGGGTTTTTCGATTATTGGAAGTCCTTCAATTCGATGCTCCGGCACTGGATTGGAGAGCCCCACCAGTCGTTCTACAGGCCAGACGTTCACACAGATCAGGGTATCCGATTCATCGAGAGGCACGCTGCGGAGCCTTTTTTTCTTTACCAGTCCTACTATGTCCCTCATGAACCACTTGATCCGCCTCAACGTTTTCTTCGCCACTATCGGCACGGGGAGCACCGTGAATATTACGCTTCGGTGATCAATCTGGACTGGAATGTAGGTCGGCTAGTGAAAAGCTTAAGACGCCTGGATCTCCTGGATGAGACCCTCGTCATCGTTACCAGTGACCATGGCAGGACCTGGATCGACCGTCCCGGCTCCCTCGAAGGGATGTGCGTCTCCTATGAGGATTCGGCCCGGGTACCCTTGATCATGCGTTATCCCAGCTTGCTTCCACGCGGCCAGGTGTGGCACTCGGGCGTGAGCCTGGTGGACTTGATGCCCACCATCCTGGAAGCAGCAGGGATCCAACCCATTTTAGGAGTAGAACCTCAGGAGTCCAGACCCCTGATTCAGGGAGAGAGCCTGATCTCAAGTGTAAATTCTCAAGAGGATGACTGGACCCGGCCAATGGTCATCGAGAACATTCCTATGAGGACTATTGACGGTTCTGACTACGATGAACGGGCCCTAAGAACCAAGCGCCACAAATTGATTCTACGCAAGTTTTGCAACCCGCCGCATCTTCGGCCAGGTGAGCTTTATGACCTAGACCAGGATCCACAGGAAATGCATAATCTCTATGGTTCCTCATCCCATCAGGAGATCCGCAAGAAACTGGCAAAAAGTCTCCAAAAATGGGGACAGGATACTCAGGATGATCTCGCTTTAGAACTTGGGAGCTGGGCATTGGTGTCCTGACGAGCCCGCTTTTCACCTCACCTGAAGTTTAATGCCTTGGAGTCACAGGCACCAGGCTGACAATCCTTGGTGGATCAGGGTTCAGGGTAGTTCCCGCCCTCAGCTGTGCTGAATCATTCAGGGGGGGAGAAACATCTTTTTCCATATTAGCCAGAAGCACGAGCAAGGGGTGCAACCGAAGCACCTTCCCTTCGCTTTGGGTTTGGGATAATGTGACTGGGAGAATCCTCCTTGGTAAGGTAAGTTTCAGGGAGGGTAAAAAGGTTTGGAAGCCAAGATGGAAAGCAGGCGATTGGAAGGAAAAAGGGCGGTGGTAACGGGCTCCGCCATGGGATTGGGAGAAGCCATTGCCAGAAAATTTGCCCAGGAAGGTGCTCAGGTTGTCTGCCTGGATGTGAAAGAGAAACTCAATGAGAAAGTGGCGCAGTCCATTCGGACACAGGAAGGCCGGGCTTTTGCCGTGAGTGGTGACGTGGCGAATGCGAGCCATGCGGAGCGCATGACTCGAGAATCGGATGCTCTTCTCGGAGGCATTGATGTGCTGGTCAACAATGCCGGGGTGATCTTATCCCGCCAGAACGTCGTGGACACTAGTGAGCAGGATTGGGACGAGACCTTCCGAGTCAACGTTAAGGGAGTCTTCTTGATGAGTCGAGAAGTGATTCCGCGAATGATCCGGCAGGGCGGCGGAGCGATCATCAACATGTCTTCGGTCACCGGGTTGGTGGGGTTGCCGGCTCGACCCGCCTACTCTGCTTCCAAAGGGGCTATCGCCATACTCACCCGCCAAATGGCAGTTGACTTCGGTCAACACGACATCCGTGTGAATTCCATCCACCCTTCGTTCGTGATCACTGATCTTAATCGTGAGATGTTTGATCGGCTTAAGGCCGACCAGGAATCCTGGAAAAAAATGCTAGATCTGCACCCACTGGGCCGTCTGGGCGATCCTGATGACGTTGCCTATGCTGCTGTTTATCTAGCCTCGGATGAATCCCGATGGGTTACCGGTACTTTTTTACCGGTAGATGGAGGCTATACTGCTCGCTAGGAAGAGGACTTGTGAACTTCGATCTCGGGATGTCTCGTGAATTGGTGTTTGACACTCGCATCGCTGTCTTTACTTGAGAATCTTCTTAGAACCCACGTGGAAATTGCAAGAAATATAGGTCTTCTGGAACCGCTGCAGCTGAAGATCTCGTGCTCGTTTCACCCGTTTGACAATGATCTTGGATTGACCTTACCCCCTGAAACAAGCCTAGCTCGAGTTCTAGTAACTGGACGTGGTCAGGAGGTAAGAATGGTACTGGAAAGCACACCCCGGAACAGATTGTTCGGGAGCTGAGAGAAATCAAGGTGGCCCAGGGAAGGGTCAAAACGATTCCTCAGTATGTTAAGCAGATTGGCGTGACCGAGCAGACTTTCTATCGCTAGCGTAAAGGCATACGGCGGCATGTGTGTGGATCAGGACAAGCAGCTTAACGATCTATCGAGTGTATGTACTCGATAACTGGGATCGACAATGGTGCTGGAGCGCCGGCCAATGGCGAGAGCTGAATGTGGCCGAAGGCGAAGAGGAGTTGGTGGCCCGGACGACCCAGCTGGCTGAAGGTACTACCTCCGTGCAGATTCCCTTTACCGCGTTGCGGCTTGAGCAAGCCTGCGATATAATCTCAGGTGCAAGGAGCAGTAAAGCTCGTGTCCCCGTTCCCACGTTAGGAGAGTCAGTGGCCGTGATTGCTGCCAAATAGCACCTTGTTTTAACATTCCTGTCTATAGTGCTTGTAGGAAAAAATCAATACAGGTTTGGCATTTTATTTCGAAACACTAAGGCGGCGAACATCCTGATCGTGGGCCTCGATTCAGTAATGCTCAGGACCTGGCGGCAGGTGGCAGGCGACTTTCTTGCCTATCGGCGCCCCTAGACGTATGCTCTCAGACGTTGATAGGAGACGGTCGTGAAGCAAATCAACGGCGTTGTACCAGTCATTCCGGTGCCATTTGACCAGGACGAGGGGATCGATGAGGCGTCGCTGCGGCGAATCGTCGAGTGGGTAGCTTCCCGTCCCCTCAGCGCGATGTGCCTGCCTGCCTATGGGAGTGAATTTTACAAGCTCAGTGAGGCTGAACGGGAACAGGTGATCGCGATCGCGATCGCGATCACCCAGAAGCGGGTCCCCGTAATTGCTCAGGCAAACCACGGGTCGTGTAGGCGTGCAGCGGAGCTCGCGCGACGGTACGAGAAGCTCGGGGCGGATATAATCGCGTTCGCAATTCCCCGCCAGTTCAGTTCGTCACAGGCAGACCTGCTGCGCTACTGTGGAGGGATTGCTAAGGTTGTGTCTCTGCCGATCCTCATCCAAGACTTCAATCCCGGCGGGCTAACCATCGGCGCTGAGTTCATCGATATCTTGAACCGCAACCATCCGAACTTTTGCTATGCCAAGCTGGAAGAGCCCCTGATCGTCGATAAGATCGTGGCGATAAGGGAGCGCGTTGGCGACCGAGTGAAAGTGTTGGAGGGCTGGGGAGGCTACTATATGTTGGAGGGGATCCCAGCCGGTATCTGCGGTATCATGCCCGGAGTGCCTATCGCAGACCTCCTCAACCAGGTCTACCAGGCCCGGAGCTCGGGAGAGGCGGAACGTGCCTACGATCTATTCAGCTTGGTACTCCCCTTTATCAACTTTTCTCTTCAGAATTTCGAGGTCTTCCTACAAATTGAAAAACGGTTGCTGGTGCGCCGCGGATTGTGCACGACGAGCACCGTACGATCTCTGACCCTCTCTCCAAGTCCGGCAGTACTACAACACATCGACTTTCTCTGTGACCAGATCCTACGCATCCTGCATCAGGAAGGTCTCGAGAATGGTTGATCGTGCACTAGGAATGTGGACAGGCAACCGCTGTGTTTGACATGATAATACTTCACGACCGCCGGAATTTATTGGCTCATTGCCAGCCGCAGGGCTCTCCGTCGTGCTCCTCTTGTAAGTTATCACTCTCTGTTCTTAAGTTGTGAAGCTACAGTTCGATAAATGAGGCCAATGGGGTATCCACTGGACTCAGGTAACCCCAACATCTTGTGGTTGGGCTCACGGGGCCTCGGCGTCCCAGTCGGCGACGATCGATCGATACGGCGTTGGGTCCACGGCGACTGCCTGCTGCACAAGGCGGTAGAAGAGTTTTCCCCGGCTGCGTGAGTTGCGCCGGTTGAAGCGGAACACAAACTCGTCGAGGTAGTAGTCCAGATGCTCGTGGCTAACCGCGCCTTGGTACGTGCCCAGCAGCCAGCGCTTGAGCAACGAGATCGCTTGGTGCACCCTCGGCAATAATTCCGAGGCCTGCTTGCGGCGGCCCGACAGAAAGACGATGCGATGCTGGTAGCCCTTCTTCTCCAGCGGCTCGTAGCCCAGCCAGCCGTCGGTGTGCACCAAGCTTCCCGGCTCGACCGACTCCTCCACGAAGGGCATCAAACTGGCCGCCGATGCGTTCCGCACGCGCTGCATGCGGATCCGTCCTAGCCCGCGGCCTCTCTCTTCCGCGGCTACTGCAATCAAGTCTTTTCGCTCGTTCTGCCGGCCGCTCACACCCTCTTCCTCAGCGCCCCAATAGGTCTCATCGACCTCGACTACGCCCGCCAATCGCTCCCGCCCCGGACGCACCATCGCTCGCCGCAGCTTGTGCATCCAGGTCCACGCAGTTTGATAGCTGCCCAACCCGAGAACGCGCTGCAGACCCAGCGCGCTGACCCCGTTCTTTTGCGAAGTGACGTGCCAGATCGCCCGGAACCACAGCCGCAGCGGATTACGTGTGTCTTGGAAGATCGTGCCCGAGGTCACCGACGTCTGCCGCCCGCAGCGAGCGCATTCGAACCACACTTTGCGCACCGGCCAAGCCCGCTCATGCCCGCATCCCGGACAGCGGAAACCCTCCGGCCAGCGCAACGCGGACAGATAGTCGCGACAGGCCTCTTCGCTGGCGAAGCGTACCTCGAACTCGAGCAGGTCGCGTGGATAATCCTCCACGAAGGCACATACTACATCTTGGGGTCACCTGAGTCAAGTGGATATCAAATTCACCTCATTTATCGGGTCGGATTGAATGTGATTACTCGTCGGCACTCCATTTGTGTCGTGGTAACACTTATCGGTTCGTGATGGGGAAAGGCAGCTACGAGACCCTGATGTCCTTTCTCCACGAGGTTCCGTGTGACCAGATACTACTCGAGTACTCTTTCCCTGAGGCGGACGCCCTGGTGGCTTTTCAGGATTCTCCCCCGAAGTTCTCGGTTTGGGAGCTGTCGACGTGCAAAGCGAATCGATTGACACAGCAGAGCAGATCATCACTCGGGTGGAGAACGCGATGCGCTACGTTGAGTCCGAGCGTATAACTTTTGATCCGGTATTGCGGCTTTGCTTCTAGTATGCTCCGATCTCGTTGGACGAAGCGTACCAAAAACGCAGGGTCCAAACAGAAACAGTGCACCAGCTACGTCACCGCCATGGCTAACCTTAGTTTGACATGCGCTGGTTTCGAGTCCAGCATGAGGTGTCAACTTTAACAGGAGGGATGGAAGATGGAGAATCGGCAACTCTCGAACAGTGGTTTACATGTCTCACCGGTCTGTTTGGGTACAATGACCTTCGGCACCCCTGTCGGCGAAGCGGAAGCGGTTGAGATCACGCGGTGGGCACTCGACAACGGCGTCAACTTCATCGATACGGCTAATATGTACGAGGGATATCTTCGGTATATCGGTTCACCTGGAGGAGTGGCTGAGGAAATCCTGGGAAAGGCCCTCTCCGGCCGACGCAACCGCGCGATTTTAGCGACCAAGGTGGGGATGAAGGTTGGTAGTGCTTCGGAAGACGAAGGCACCAGTGCGGCTGCCATCGTGCTACAGATAGATAAAAGTCTCGCCAGGCTCGCTACTGACTACATCGACATCTACTATCTACATAGCCCCGATCCTACGGTGCCCCTGCCCGAGATACTTTCGGCGTTGCAGCGACTCATAGAGCAGGGCAAGATTCGCTACTATGGGCTCAGCAACTACTCGGCAGAGCAAACCTCGGCGCTGTTGAGTGTCGCCGATGACAACAATTTTCCCCGACCGATCATCCACCAGCCTCCCTACAGTTTGCTGAAACCGGACGCCGAGAGCGATCTTTTTCCACTGCTGGAACGGGAGTGCATCTCAGCGGCTCCGTACCAGGTGTTGCAAGGGGGAGTACTCACGGGTAAGTATCGCAGGGATGCGCCCCTTCCAGAGGGATCGCGTAAGACCGAAAAACCTGAATGGGTACTCGATCTATCCAACGAGTTATTTGCGCAGCTTGAGTCTATCGAGGCCGAAGCACATCAGAATGGACATACACTCCTGGAGCATACGGTCAAGACAACCCTGGCAAAACCTGCAGTTGCATCACTCATCGTTGGCGTGAAGAGAATTGACCAACTCCAACGCCTGGTTGCAGCTGTGGACTAGAGCTGATGTCAAGGAAATAGAAGCTTTCTTATTTCGGATCCTCTCCACTTTCCTTGATGGCGGTGTCTAGCGGTCCAACTACGTGGCATTCCTATCCCCTGCACAACAAGAGATCGACCTCGACGTCGATAATCTGGATTAAGCTCCCTAAAATAAGGGTGTTGAGGTTTGAGCAAGCCTGCGATATGATCCCTAGCAAGCACGGCTATTAACTCTCCCAATGTGGGAATGAGGACTCAAGTTTTACTGCTTCTTATATCTGGGCTGCTGACAGCATCGTCATTTCCCCGTGAGCCGTTGACTCACCGCATCCAGCATACGGCCCCATCCAACTATCGCAAAGCCCACCGAGTCCATGGGGGAGCAGGTGAATTGCACTATATGACCTTGGTCGGCGCCTTAGCTTTGAATACAAACCTCCTTTTCATCCACCGCGGAATATTGTTGCCCAAGGGCGGTATCGGACATCACTTCCACAACCAAATAGAGGAAATGTACATCATTTTTGACAACGAAGCAGAGTTCACCATTGATGGGCACACCTCCCGCTTGCGGGGACCGGTGGGTGCACCCTGCCGCATGGGTCGATCCCATGCCATCTACAACCCAACTGATCGGCCCACCCAGTGGATGAATATTGCGGTGGCCAGCGTGAAGGGGAAATACGACAACTACGACTTGAACGATGATCGGGTGGGAGCGCTCCTGGATTCTCGACCCGTCTTCATGACCATGCAGCTAGAAAGAGGGTCGCTTCAGTTGGTCACGGCCCTACATGGAGGAAAGGGAAACGTGCATTATCGACGAGCTCTACCGACGGAGGTATTCCTGTCCAACTGGGCCTACCTTGACCATCTCGTCCTACCCGCTGGAACTTCGATCGGTTGGCACAGGCACGAAGGAGTCGAGGAAGTATATTATGTGATGAGCGGCCGTGGGATAGTCCAAGTGGGCTCAATCACCAACCAACATCCGACCGAAGTGGAAGCAGCTCCCATTCGTGAGGAGGATGCTATCCCCATTCTCTTCAATGAAGCTCACTCCTTCGTCAACGACCAAGATCAGGATCTAGAAGTCTTGGTCATTGGGATCTCACGGGAAAAGGGAAAACTCGACACGGTTGAGCTGGAGCAACCCAGCTGGCCAATAGAGATCGGAAGAAGGCCATGAGCAGCAACATCGAGCGCCAGTCCATACGGGTGGGCCAGTAAGAAATGGCGGTCTCAGAGACACTACAAAGAATGGATGAGCAAGACACCGTTCAACGGCTCTGGAGTAGAGATATTGCTCTCTGGAAAGAGAAACCTGCCCATCAGACCGTCATCGGAAATTCGTTTGGCTGGCTCGCAGTAGCGGACAAGCTCGTGAATCGGGCCGAGGAGTTGAGAACATTTTCCAGACATGTCGTCCGGGAGGGTTTCAAGCACGTAAGCGTGCTTGGCATGGGAGAACTAGCCCAAACAGCTGCTCTGTAGATGTATCAGTCAGGAGTACCTAAATGTCGGAGACACAAACCAGCACAGCGAAATTTGGAATGATTGGACTCGGAGTGATGGGCCAGAATTTAGCTCTTAATGTTGAACGCAACGGCTATCCTGTCGCCGTATGGAACCGGGAGCCGGAGTGGGTTAACGATTTCATGAGGAATAAGGCTAGCGGAAAGCAAGTAAACGGGGCTAAATCCATTCAGGATTTCGCCCGCTCGTTAGAAAGGCCACGGAAAATAATGATCATGGTTAAAGCCGGCGACCCGGTTGACTGGACTCTCAATTTGCTCAAACACCACCTGGCTAAAGGCGATATCATCATCGAAGGAGGAAACTCCTATTTTCACGATACCCGGCGCAGGGAAAAAGAACTGTCAGCCGAGGGGCTCTGCTTTTTCGGCACCGGAGTGTCAGGTGGCGAGACGGGTGCCTTACTGGGCCCGTCGCTGATGCCAGGAGGAAAGTATATTGCCTACCAAGAGGTTAGACCGATCCTTGAGACCATCGCTGCCAAGGTCGACGATGGTCCCTGCGTCACCTATTGTGGGCCGGATGGCGCGGGCCATTTCGTTAAGATGGTTCACAATGGGATTGAGTATGGGGATATGCAGCTCATTGCCGAGGCTTACGATATTCTGAGGAGTGCGGGAGGTCTTGAGAGCAGCGAGTTGGCGGATGTTTTCGCAGACTGGAACCGGGGTGTACTGAACTCCTATTTGATGGAGATCACGGCCAAGATTTTTACTGTGATTGATCGAGAGACCGACAAACCCCTGGTGGAGCTTATCCTGGACAAAGCTGGTCAGAAAGGCACGGGTCGCTGGACTTCGCAAGTGGCACTCGATTTAGGCATCTCCATCCCCACCATCCACGCGGCCATAGAGGCTCGATTCCTCTCCGCCCTCAAGAATGAGCGGGTCAAAGCCAGCCAGTCGATCTCCACCCCCCGGGCCGGGCGCTACGGTGGAGACAAGGAAGATTTGATCGACTCGGTTCACGATGCGCTTTATGCTAGCAAAATTTGCTCCTACGCTCAGGGGTTCGCTCTCGTCCAAGCAGGTTCGGATGAGTACCAGTGGGGTATAAACTTAGCTGAACTGAGCCGCATCTGGAAGGGAGGTTGTATCATTCGAGCACGATTTCTAGACGAGATAAAACAGACCTATCGACGCCATCCAGAACTCTCCAATCTACTTTTAGACAAGCACTTCCAAAAGTCGGTGATTGGAGCCCTGCCGGGTTGGAAAAAAGCGATTTCAACCGCCCAGAGCCTCGGTATTCCGGTTCTCGCCATGGGCAACAGTCTTGCCTATTTCGATAGCTATCGTACCGCTAGACTGCCTCAAAATTTGACCCAAGCTCAGCGTGACTTTTTCGGTTCCCATCGCTATGAACGCCTAGATCAACACGAGTTTGGTCCGATTCACACAGACTAGATCGGGATTACAGAGAACAACGAGAACGAGTATTAGAGCAAACATACATGGGCACCGATTAGAGTCGGCTGCGCGTGAGAAGGCAAGCAACGATGGAAGGAGTGACCTTCGAAAAACCGCTGCGCGAAGGTTTACGATTAGAGCAAACACCTGAGCCCTGCATCGCGGTAATTTTTGGTGCTTCAGGGGACTTGACCAGGCGAAAGCTAGTCCCAGCTCTTTATAGCCTGGATGAACAGAATCTGTTGCCCAATGGGTTTTCCATCGTTGGCACCGCCCGTACTCCTATGAGTCACAACGGCTTTCGGCAGAAGATGAAGGAGGCCCTCCATCGATTCTCAGATGCGCAGCCCCCAGACAACGAGGTTTGGGAAAACTTCTCCGCCAACGTGCATTATACTCCCACTGACCCTCAGGAAGGAGAAAGCTTCAAGCGCCTCGGTGCGCTACTCTCCGAAATTGATCAAAAGCAGGGAACTTCTGGAAACCGTTTATTTTACCTTTCCACACCACCCACGCTGTACGTCCCCATTATTCAGATGCTCGGTAAGGCCAGCCTAAACCGGTCGACCGGCTGGACCAGTATTATCGTTGAAAAACCCTTCGGACGTGACCTGGATGAACTGTGGGCGCAGATGGCTGAAGTTTCCTCGGAGAATCTCCAGCAAGCTGTGATGAAGGCTTGTGTCTTAAACCTTGTTGTGTACGCGTCCGGTCCAGAAAGTGCGGGAGAGGTTGGTCAGGTAATTGCCAAGTTGACCCAGGAGCACCCTGGGCGGGTGATGGTCGTGCACCCAGGACTCAATTCTGCTAAGGGTGCTCTCGATGTAATGGTTACGGCCCAGTGTCACGGCTCGACTAGCGAGAAGCAGATTTGTTGCGAGCAAATTGTGATCAGAGCATCGGGGCCAGAAATCAACCATTTACCTAGTCTTGTTAGTCGGTTACTGCTGCCTGATCTTCCGGTGTTCTTGTGGTGGCGAGACGTTCCCGATTTCGAAAATATCCTCTTTGCTCGACTGCTGGAAACCTAAGACCGTGTGATCGTTGACTCAGCTAGGCTCCCTGACCCCGCGGAAGGGCTCAAAAGGCTAGCCCGTTTTGTGGAGGAGAGATCTCGCCAGACTTCGTTCAGTGACTTGAGCTGGTCACGGCTCACTCCCTGGCGAGTTTTACTCTCTAGGTTCTTCGACGTTGCCGACTTCCGACCTTATCTGGCTCGACTCGACCATGTGGAGATCAACTACGCGGGACTAATCGGTGATCCCCTGATTCCCAGCGAAGCTTTGCTAGCGGCGGCGTGGTTGGCCAGCCGGCTAAAGTGGCGGCCCATCCGTGGATCGTATCGGCTCGATGGACAGACTCATTGCTGGACATTGAGGTCCGAGCAAAGAATGGTCACCATCCAGATCACAAACAGCCAACCCAGCAAGGACCTCCTGCCTCGACTGAAGTCGCTTCAGCTGGTGGTAACGGAGCAACCTAGGGCACGATTTGTGACCTCGCTTGATTTGGATGATCGGCACCTGAAAACTATGATCAGACTAGGTAGGCGGAAACGCATGGGGAAAGTCGTCCCGGTCGAGCCGGATGGAGAGGCCTGGCTCATGGGTCGCGAGCTGCAGATAAGGGCCCATGACAGAGTCTACGAGCAAGGATTAAGCTTTCTGCTCAGTTTATACGGCGTCCATTAAGGCAAACTAGGGACTGTAGAAAGTGGATGCTCAAGCTATCAGAAATACCCGTCGAGAGATCATTGTTTGTCGCAATCGGGAGGAGTTGAGTCAGTGGTCAGCCGCACTTTTCATTCGGCTAGCCAACGAGTTCGTCTCCTGGACAAATCGGTTCACAGTGGCTCTCTCGGGGGGGGGGGGGGGACACCCCAAGGTCTCTACTCCCAGCTCGCCAGCGATCCATGTCGAACGCGCGTGCCCTGGTCACGGTCACACCTTTTCTGGGGTGATGAGCGCTGTGTACCACCCGATCACCCCGACAACAACTATCGCATGGTGCGCAAGGTGATGCTCAGCCGGGTTGGAGTGCCTGAAGAGAACATCTACCGGATACCTTCGGAGATCGGGGAGGCTGATCGTGCAGCTGCCGAATACGAGCAGAGGCTGAAAAGTTTCTTTGGCCTGGCTAAGACAGAGTGGCCGCGCTTTGACCTGATCTTGCTGGGAATGGGAACAGACGGACACACCGCCTCGATCTTTCCCTATACCAGTGTTCTCGATGAAATAGAACGGCTCGTGGTGGAAACCTATGTCAAGTCTGCCCAGGCCTATCGAATGACCTTGACTGTTCCGGTGATTAACCAGGCAGCCAATGTTCTGTTTTTGATCGCTGGAGAATCAAAGGCGTCTGTACTGAAAGAGGTGCTCGAGGGTCCCTGTGAACCTGAGCGCTTGCCTTCCCAGCTCATCCAGCCCACGAATGGCAGACTGGTGTTCTTGATCGATCAGGCTGCTGCAAGTCAACTCAATGAAAAAAAAGGGCATACCGAGCCGTGATCTTAGCAGGCGACATTGGTGGCACCAAGAGTCATCTCGCTCTTTTTGCCGAGAGGGAGCAGCAATTAAGACTGCTGGAGGAAGATATCCTGAAAAGTGGAGACTACCCAGGATTGGAGACTGTGATCCAGACGTTTTTGGTTTCTAGAGTGCACCATGTGGATAAGAAAGAAATCACCGCTGCTTGCTTTGGAGCTGCTTGCCCGGTAGTGCCCTTGCCCCCTAAAACGAGTCCAGTTTGAATGTTAGGATTTCCGGTTTAGGAAGGAGGCAAGGATGGCAGGGAAGCGGTTTAAGGCAGAACAGATCATCATGAAGCTGCGTGAGGCAGAGGTGGGTCTGGCCCAAGGACAGAGGGTGGGACAGGTGTCGAAGCAGATGGGGGTGAGCGAGCAGACCTACTACCGGTGGCGCAAAGAGTGTGGAGGGCTCCGGTTGGACCAGGCCAAGAGGTTGAAGGTGTTGGAGAAGGAGAATACCCGGTTGAAGAAGCTGGTGGCGGATCTGTCTTTGGACAAGCAGATCCTGAAGGAAGTGTCCTCGGGAAACTTCTAGGCCCGGCGAACAGGAGACGAGCGGTGATGTGGGTGCGAGAGCGATTAGGAGCAGAGCGAGTCTCCGAACGTCGGGCCTGCCAAGTGCTGGGACAGGTTCGATCGACCCAGCGAAGGGAAAGGTAAATTCCCGATGATGAGGCCCGATTGCTTGCTTTGGAGCTGCTTGCCCGGTAGTGCCCTTGCCCCCTAAAACGAGTCCAGTTTGAATGTTAGGATTTCCGGTTTAGGAAGGAGGCAAGGATGGCAGGGAAGCGGTTTAAGGCAGAACAGATCATCATGAAGCTGCGTGAGGCAGAGGTGGGTCTGGCCCAAGGACAGAGGGTGGGACAGGTGTCGAAGCAGATGGGGGTGAGCGAGCAGACCTACTACCGGTGGCGCAAAGAGTGTGGAGGGCTCCGGTTGGACCAGGCCAAGAGGTTGAAGGTGTTGGAGAAGGAGAATACCCGGTTGAAGAAGCTGGTGGCGGATCTGTCTTTGGACAAGCAGATCCTGAAGGAAGTGTCCTCGGGAAACTTCTAGGCCCGGCGAACAGGAGACGAGCGGTGATGTGGGTGCGAGAGCGATTAGGAGCAGAGCGAGTCTCCGAACGTCGGGCCTGCCAAGTGCTGGGACAGGTTCGATCGACCCAGCGAAGGGAAAGGCAAATTCCCGATGATGAGGCCCGATTGGTGGCCCGGATGGTGGAGTTGGCTACGCAATACGGGCGTTATGGCTACCGGCGGGTCACGGCGATACTTCATGGGGAAGGGTGGAAGGTGAATCCTAAGCGGGTGGAGAGGCTGTGGAGACAAGAAGGGCTGAAAGTCCCGTCCAGACAGCCGAAACGAAGGAGACTGTGGCTTAATGACGGTTCCTGTGTTCGGTTACGAGCGGCTCGCAAAAACCACGTCTGGAGCTATGATTTCGTGCATGAACGGACCCATGATGGGCGAGCCTTTCGGCTATTGACGATCCTGGATGAGTACACCAGAGAGTGCCTCGCCATTGATGTGAAACGGCAGATGAATCACCAAGACGTGTTGGACCGGTTGGCGGAGTTATTCGTTGATCGGGGAGTGCCTGAGTTTATCCGGTCCGATAACGGATCAGAGTTTACGGCACAGGCGGTCCGGGACTGGCTGCAGGCTGTTGGGGTAAGGACCTTGTACATCGAGCCGGGAAGCCCCTGGGAGAATGGGTACATTGAGAGTTTCAACGGGAAACTACGGGATGAGCTGCTGAACATGGAGATCTTCGACACGCTTGGGGAAGCCAAGGTGTTGGTAGAACGCTGGCGAAGGGATTACAATCAGATCCGGCCTCACAGCGCCTTGGCCTATCGGCCGCCGGCACCAGAGGCCAAACTACCTAGGTCTCAGGAGTTCAGTTCTATCCCGTGCAGGGCACTTCAAATGGCTCCGAGTCTAACTTAGAGGGTGGACTCGTTCGTGGGGGCAGGTCAGTGGGGATTGAGAGGGTGAAGCTGATCAATGATCTGGAGGCAAATGGCTACGGACTACCTCTGTTAACCAACACAGAGTTGTCCATATTGCAGGAAGGATGCTCTCAATCAGCCGGCAATGGGGCTCTCATTTCGGCGGGGACTGGACTAGGAGAGGCGCTTCTTCACTGGGAAGGGGATATCTTCCGTCCCTTGGCCTCGGAAGGGGGACATAGCGACTTCGCACCTCGCAGCCACCTCGAGATCGAGCTTCTACGTTATCTGCTCGATCGTTTTGCGCACGTTAGCTACGAGAAAGTCCTCTCTGGTCCAGGGCTGTTCAATATCTATCGCTTTCTGAGAGATTGCGGCTATGGAGAGGAGCCCTACTGGCTTAACCAGAGGTTGCAGCAGGGAGACCCTAGTGTTACCATTTCAGAGGCTGCCCTAGCCGAGGAGAGCAATCTTTGCGTCAAAGCTTTGGAGCTGTTCGTGTCGATTTACGGAGCAGAAGCTGGAAATCTGGCCCTTAAGGCAAAAGCGACCGGTGGTCTATACATTGGTGGAGGCATTGCCCCCAAAATCGTTGGCAAGCTCTCGGACGGTACTTTCATGAAAGCTTTCCAGGATAAAGGCCGCCTTTCTCCACTTATGGAGACAATTCCGGTTCAAGTTATACTCAATCCCAAAACCGCACTCTATGGAGCTGCGCGCTGCGCTGGGCTTTCCTGGTAAGGATTCCGAGGGAAGGGACCTTGCGATACTACCAGTTTGGAAATGGGTCCAGGCGATCCTGGCTCGGAGTTGAAGTCGAGCCGGATGCTGTGTACAACCTTTCCTCCATCCACAGCACTCTCACTGAGTTCGGTGATCTTTTGAAAGTGTCTAGTCTGTTTCAGCAGCCTTGTGACGAGATCGTTCGGTCGCTTCTCAAAGGGAACCGCATCCCCTGCCATTCCTTGAACCATCTCCAGCAAGAGGGCTGGCGTCCGGCCCGTCCATTGACGCCACCGGAGGTGTGGGCAGCTGGTGTCACCTACCAGATCAGCCGGGAGGAGCGCCAGAAGGAAAGCCGTCTCCCCAAAGTCTATGCCGAGGTCTATGATGCCGAGCGTCCGGAACTTTTTTTTAAGGCTACTGCCGACCGGTGTGTGGGACCGTTCGAGGCCATTGGAGTCCGTGGTGATTCAAAATGGAATGTGCCCGAACCGGAACTCGCCTTCGTACTGCAGGGAGGGGAAATCGTTGCCTATACGATCGGCAACGACGTCAGCAGCCGGTCAATTGAAGGTGAGAATCCACTCTATCTACCCCAGGCTAAAATTTATCGCCGATGCTGTGCTATTGGCCCTTGCCTGGTGACCCCGGAATCTCTCCCCGACCCTCACGATCTGGAAATCAATTGTGAGATTAGGCGCGATGGTAAGATCATTTTCCAGGAACGGGCATCAACTTCCCAAATGGTTCGTCGCTGTCGCGATCTGGCCAGCTTCTTGTTGAGGCATAACAATGTTCCTGAAGGCACTGTAGTCCTTACAGGCACAGCCATCGTTCCACCAGAAGAGATCACCCTTCTGCCTAATGACAGGGTCCGGATCATCATCGAGAAGATCGGCACACTGGAAAATACCGTGATTGGAGTGTAGCACCTATGCCCAAAGATACCGCCTTTGAGATGGCTACCTCGAACATTCGGTTTGGAGTGGGAACGACAGGCGAGGTTGGTATGGACCTGGCTGACCTGGGGGTGAGGCGGGTAATGATCCTAACCGACTCTAATCTAAAAAAACTGTCTCCGGTGAGTCGAGTAACCGAATCTCTCTTTGCACAAAAGATCTCCTCTTCACTCTTCGATCGGGTACGCGTTGAGCCCACCGACGAGTCTTTTCAAGAAGCCATTGCCATTGCCCAGAAGGGTTCTTTTGACGCCTTCGTAGCCGTTGGGGGCGGGTCAACCATAGACACGGCCAAGGCGGCGAATCTTTACTCGAGCTACCCCGCCCCTTTTCTGGATTACGTGAACCCTCCGATCGGAAAGGGTGTGCCCGTACCTGGTCCTGTGAAGCCGCTGATTGCGATTCCGACCACCGCGGGAACGGGAAGTGAAACGACCGGGGTGGCCATCTTCGATTTGGTCCAGATGCACACGAAGACAGGAATAGCCCATCGACGGTTGAAACCTACACTGGGCATCGTCGATCCCGAAAACGTACGAACCCTACCGAGGACTGTAGCCGCTTCAACGGGACTGGATGTACTAAGTCATGCCCTGGAGTCCTACACGGCACTGCCCTATAACCAGCGTCCTCGGCCAGATCGGCCTCTGCTCAGACCCGCCTACCAGGGCTGCAACCCCATCAGTGACCTTTGGGCGCTGGAAGCCCTACGCCTTGTGTCCATTTATCTTTCAAGAGCAGTAGAGGATCCTTTCGATGAGGAGGCGCGATCCCAGATGCTCCTCGCCGCGTGTTATGCGGGAATCGGATTTGGCAACGCAGGCGTCCACTTGCCTCATGGCATGTCCTATCCGGTTTCAGGCATGGTACGGGACTTCAGACCGAGCGACTACGTGGTCGATCATCCCCTGGTTCCGCACGGAATGTCGGTCATTCTCAACGCTCCGTCCGTGTTTCGTTTCACTGCTCCCACCTGTCCAGAGCGTCATCTCCAGGTGGCCGGAATCCTGGGCGCTGATGTCTCCACGGCCAGCCCAGCCGACGCGGGGGAAATACTCGCTAACCAACTCATTCTCCTCATGCAGCGCCTGAAAATGCCGAATGGGTTGAGTGGAGTTGGCTATAGCCGAGATGACGTTCCTGTCCTGGTGCAGGGGACCTTACCTCAACACCGCGTCACCAAACTTTCTCCACGGCCAGCGGGTGAGGAAGAGCTCACACGACTTTTCGAAGACGCGCTGGTGTACTGGTAGACCAGAAAGGGGAGCAGAGCTTCGCAAAGGCGGGGCTAGCCCACCAGAGGTTTGGGTCCTAGCACGGCTACCCGTTCAGCCAGATCCTGACAAGCCAAATCGATGGTTTCGCACCCCAACCGATAGGCATCTGGATCCAGATCCAACTAGCCGCAGCACACGGAATTTACCTCTGGAAGGAGGGGCGATGCGGTACAGCTTCGACCGGCATCGCTGGACAGAATCTCCACGGATTCCGCAATTCCCACCTATCCGTCGTGGGCCATTTTCAACACCCACAGCACGACCTGAGACAATGCCAGGACTTCTAGTCAGCCGAGGATTCTACCGAAGTCTCCAGTGGCAGTGGCGGTTTGCTCTCTTAATTTCCTCCACAACACGGTCTCTATGTCTATAATGGTAAAGTTGAGTGCTCGATTCTGACAGAGCCACTCGTGACTAGGTGTCCAGGGTGGCTCGGCTCCAGCCCTGGTCCCTCCTGGTTAGATATCTAGACCCTTAACCAGGTAGGCACTGGTGTTTGCTGCTGCATATCGATGGCTATCATGAGTTCAGCCACAATACACACGGGTCAGCTGTTCATATTTCCCTCACTCTGGCCCAGCACTTTTCTTTTCTTTTACCTTCCGTTGACTCCTGAAAACTTACCATGTAAAACCATTCTTTCCCACGGGACGGGAATCCTGATCGGTTTGCTGACGGAGAATTTGATTAGAGCGTCGACTCCGATCACAAGAGTTGTCAGTGCTGCCCTGGCGCTTGGCCTGGTGGCAGCAGCCATTATAATTGCCGATTTCGCACACCTTGCTGCAGCATCCACTACCTTGTTGGTATCACTGGGTCTGATTTCCGAATCGTCTGAGCTGGTCTTCCTCATGGTGGCTGTGGTCCTCTTAGCGACCCAAGCTTTGGTTATCAATCAGTTGTCAGGTATTGCCTATCCCTTTTTGCGCGGACAGCGAGAGAATACAAACCCAGAGATTACGGCGCTCTCGCTGCAAACCCGCACTCCTGTTGTGGACACTTACCGTACGATTGGCAGATCAACTCACCGAGCGCAAGAGGGTTATCTTGCCCAAATGAAGACCAGTTCCAGACCGAACAATCGTGCTGAATAGGGCATGACGACAACCTAGCATGATCGACGAAAACAAAGAAGACTCCATCGAAGAGGCTGTAACCCTGTTGGAATTCCAGGCTTCTGACATCCAGGATCCGGCGGGAATCGAGCAGCTGACTCACGTAATCACCGGTCTCGTGGATGATCCCCCTGTCTTGCTGGTCCCGGCGATGGGAACCACTCAGCAACGTCTATTCAGGGCGGCACAAAAGGCTGTTGGTCAGGATCTGATCATGGCATCCACTTTGGCCGAGGAGTTGCGCACCTATCACACCCAGCTGGCTCGACAGGTAACCTCAGCCAACTTGTGGAAGGAGACCAGTAGTGAGCTTTCGACACTGTTTGAAGAGCTGACTGACTTTTTTCATGGCATTTATCTACTCGGTGAGCTAAGTTCCTATGGAGAGCTGATGCTTGCGTCGTACGGTCAACGTGCCGGTGTGATTATCCTGGCCCAGAGCCTCAAGCAAAAAGGTATCAGGACAGAGCCTTTGGTCGAGCGTGAGACGATCATAGCCAGTCGAGCCAAGTCAGAGGAGGAAACACTTGCTAGAAAACTCTTGCAAACGCAGATCCGGAAGTTGATTCAAGACAAGACGGTTCCCCTGCTCCCCTTATGCTTGCAATCACTTCTTCCCTCTTTGGTCAGAAGGACTGCCCAGATGTAAGTGAAGACAGGGGTGGATCTGTATTTTACTCTTCAACCTTTATGTTTCCGCTGTTCTAGTTTTTCCCAATCTCGTGATAAAGAGAGTTCTCCCCTTCCAAAAAACTTGGAATGAGACTTTTTTCTGGCTCTGAAGCCTTATTTTTAAAGGTTTACTTACCTGAGGACGATGTACAAATTGAGGGGCGTTTTGGGAGGTGAAGATGATAAGAAAGCCAAGCGGAAAACTCACAAAAAATAGCTGAGGATTGGGAAAACCCTTCTATCTGTTAGGTGTTGATGAAAAAGGACAAAAGTTTTCTTCGATTTTGTAACATCTCTCCCAAATGAAGTAGTGGTTCACACCCAGAAATCCAATAGTTGACCAGCATTTAAAGAGGAAACAGCCGATCGAAGTTTCGGCGAAAGATTTTGTCTTTAGAGAGCTCATCGACACCGAGGCGATCCAGGATAGCTGACTGGCTGTCCCACACCTCACCTACCCAGCCTCGAGGAAAGAATGAGGAATCACTTCCAAAAAGTAGACGCTCACAACCGACTACGTCCAGAGCCTGCCGAAACACGCCTTGTAGGGTTAGCTGTGGATAATACTTGACCCAGCCATTCGAGCTGGACGTATCCAGATAGACATTGGGACACAGATCGGCCAGCATCAATGCTTCTCTCAAAAACCCAGCTCCGAAGTGAGGGATGATTATTGGCAACTCGGGATAATCCAAGGCAATTCTCTGTAAGCTCAAGGGATTGCTGTAGCGCATATCGAAGGCACTGGGAAGGCCCAGCTTCTTTCGAACTCCGATGGACAAGACTCCGCAGTGGACAAAAATGGCCCTATTATCCTGCTCGGAAATGATTTCCAAAATACCACGAACTCGACTGTCGGTGATATCAAAATGGTGCATCGCGGGAAAGAAGCAGACGCAACGCAGACCAAGTTCCCCCACGGAACGTTTGACTCTCAGATCGGAGTCTGGCTGAGTAGGATCAAGCATAAAGAAACCAACCAATCGGTTTGGGTAGCGAGCAACTGCCTGCGACACCGACTCTTCATCTCCGGGAACGCTACCGATAAGAGCCACTCGTCCGACCTGATTCTTGTCTAGTTCTGAGACCCAGCAGTCGGCCAGATGGGCATTCGAAGCCGGAGCTTTCCAATCCAGAAGATCTGCTATGCCCGCTACGGGGTCTGCCGATACTTCGCTTGGTCGAGCTTGAGCCAGCACCTCAAAGAAACGGCGTGAAAAGAAATGACAGTGACAATCGTTCACCTTCATAAGGCCTGAAGTATCAAGATATCATAGTAAATCAACCTCCATCTACGATTCCTCTTGACCCACCCAGAGGTGGCTCCTATAGTTGATCCCAATAAGATTTGGCTGGGGGCCGGGGAAATCTTCTGTGCCGTCGTTTTCCGGGAGATGAGGATTGAAAATCGAAGGCAGTTACCTCTTTGATCTCCCACGCGATGCGGTGTGGGAGTTACTTTTGGATCCCCATATAATCTCCAAAACACTCCCCGGTTGCGAGGAACTTGTTACCGTGGGTGAAAACGAGTACAGAAGTACTTTGAATATTCAAGTTGGCCCAATACAGGGACAGTTTGAGGGTATGGTGCGGCTGTCTGATCTCATACCACCAGAGGGCTATCATTTGAAGCTGAGTGGTCGGGGAGCCTCGGGTTTTTTGGAGGGGGAAGGAGATCTTCGACTGGAAAACGAGAATGGATCGACTCGACTATTGTACAAAATAGAGGCCCAACTGGGGGGACGTATTGCGGCGATTGGACAACGGTTACTCGGTAGCTCTGCCCGCGTAATTACCCGCCAGGCACTGGAACAACTAGACCGACAAATCAAGGTTCACAGCCAGGGCTCCCAAGTTTCGAATCAGAAAGTGGGAGACCCTTCGCAGACTGCATTTGCGACGAAAGTCGCCAAGGGAGTGTTGGATGACCTGATACCTCCTGAGCGCCGACTGTTCGTTGTTGGCGCCATCTTGGCCACTGGAGTCATCCTGTTTTTTGTTTTTTCCCGGACTTGTAGTTAAACCTGTGGGTCTGACGTTCTAAAAGGAGAATCCTCATGGTGCATATCAGTGTTGAAGTCAATGGGAAAACCTATGAAAAGGATGTAGATCCCCGGTTATTACTGGTTCATTGCATTCGTGATGAATTGGAACTGACGGGAACCAACATTGGATGCGAAACCAGCTTGTGCGGTGCCTGTACCATCTTGATGGACGGCAAAGCCGTGAAATCCTGCACCCAATTGGCGGTTCAGGCTGATGGTTCCTCCATGACCACCATTGAAGGCTTGAGCCAGAACGGCAAGCTGCACCCGTTGCAGGAGGCTTTCTGGGAAAAGCACGCTCTTCAATGCGGGTATTGTACACCGGGGATGATCATGGCTGCATATGGTCTACTCAAGGAACATCCCAACCCGAGCGAGAAAACGATTCGTCACGGTCTAAAAGGGAATCTCTGTCGCTGTACCGGCTATCACAACATTATAAAGGCGGTACAGTACGCTGCCCAAAGGATCGAGGGTGGTGACGACGGAGGAGGTGAATAGTTATGGCACGAGTGTTTGGTTCATCGATCAAACGTCGTGAAGACCCTGCATTGATCACCGGCAAGGGGCAGTTTACGGACGACATCTGCCTTCCCCATATGACCCACCTTGCCATAGTCCGTAGCCCTCATGCCCACGCACGAATTCTAAACATCAACACGTCCAAAGCTAAAGCAGTGGACGGCGTGGTGGCCGTGTTCACTGGAGAGGATATTCGGAAGAGCGGGACACCGGGAGTGGTTCCGGTCGGGTGGCTCCTGCCAAATTTGAAGACACCTCCCCATCCGGTTTTAGCAACGGAGAAGGTGCGTTATGTGGGAGACGGAGTCGCTGCAGTGGTTGCCGAAAACCGCTATACGGCGGCCGACGCAGTGGATCTCGTAGAGGTCGACTATGAGTCGTTAGCCGTGGTTACTAACCCCGCTGGGGCAGTCGAGGAAGAATCGCCTCAGATCCACGACGAAGCACTCAATAATGTTGCCTTTGACTGGGAGATCGGAGATAAGTCCAAAGTGGATATGGCTTTTACCACAGCCACCCATTACATCCAAGTGGACATTCGCAACAACCGACTACTTCCCCAGGCTATCGAGCCCAGATCCACCTTGGCTAACTACGATGCTTGGAAGCGTGAGCTGACGGTTTGGATGACCTCTCAGAATCCCCATCTTCACCGCTTGCTCATGTCGCTGGTTTCCCTGGGACTGCCGGAGCACAGGATTCGGGTCATCGCACCTGAAGTTGGCGGAGGATTCGGGAGCAAGATCCATCACTATCCGGATGAAGTGATTGCTTGCTGGTGCTCCATACAGATTCGTCGTCCCGTCAAGTGGACCGCTACGCGCTCCGAAGCCAACCTTACTGACGCCCACGGTCGTGATCACGTCACCCGGGCCGAAATGGCACTCGGAGAAGATGGCCGGATCACAGGAGTCCGGGTAAAGACCTACGCCGCCATGGGAGCCTATCTCTCAACCTTTGCTCCAGCCGTGCCGACCTACCTCTATGGCACCCTGCTTTCAGGCGAATATGACATCCCAGCTGTTCACTGTAATGTAATCGGGACTTTCACAAACACCACGCCAGTCGATGCCCTGCGTGGTGCAGGTCGTCCGGAAGCCACTTTCGTCGTCGAGCGTTTGATGGATTTGGCAGCCGCCGAGATAGGGCTGGATCCAACTGAAATCCGGCGACGAAATTTCATCCCTTCCCATTCTTTTCCTTATCAGACCCAGGTTGCACTCCAATATGATAGTGGCAACTACGCAGGCGCACTGGATAAGGCCTTGGAGCTACTCGACTACCGTGACCTGCGAGACGAGCAGAAGCGGCGACATGAGCGGGGACAAAAACCCTTGGGTATCGGTTTCTCAACCTATATCGAGGCTTGCGGTCTTGCCCCGTCGGCGGTTGTCGGGTCCTTCGGTGCCCAGGCAGGTCAGTGGGAGAGTGCAGAAGTTCGAGTCCATCCCACCAGTTCGGTGAGTGTCTATACGGGTTCTTCAGCTCATGGGCAGGGTCACGCCACCACTTTTTCCCAGATCGTTGCCGATCGACTGGGTGTTGAGGTAGACAGTGTAGAAGTGATCCACGGGGATACCGACAAGGTCCCATTTGGATGGGGTACCTACGGTAGTCGGAGTGCAGCAGTCGGCGGCAGCGCTGTGGCAGCAAGCGTAGACAAAGTCATCGAAAAGGGGCGTACCATTGCGGCCCATCTCTTGGAAGCGTCCGATGAAGACATTCTTTTTGAGGAGGGTAGGTATTTTGTCCGAGGAGCTCCCGACAAGGCTCAGACATGGGCGGATATTGCTTTACAGGCTCACCTGGCGCACAATTTTCCTCCAGGTCTGGAGCCAGGCCTTCGAGCTACTACTTTCTACGATCCATCCAACTTTACCTTTCCCTTTGGAACCCACGTGGCGGTGGTGGAAGTAGACCCGGAAACGGGCCAGGTCACATTACTGCGTTATGTGGCCGTTGATGATGTTGGAAACGTGATCAACCCCATGATCGTAGATGGGCAGATTCACGGCGGCGTGGCTCACGGAATAGGGCAAGCGTTGTGGGAACACGCCCTCTACGATGACAACGGACAGTTGGTAACCGGAGAACTCCTCGATTACGCTGTTCCAAAGGCCCATATGCTCGTTTCCTACGAAGTGGACCGAACCGTAACTCCCTGTCCACATAATCCATTAGGGGTCAAAGGGACGGGAGAAGCAGGAACCATTGCCTCGCCTGTGGCTGTTGTCAACGCTGTCATGGATGCCCTAAAACCGCACGGGATTAAGCACTTGGACATGCCTTTGACACCTGAAAAGATTTGGCGGGCCATTCACGAAGACGGGAGGTCATGAAATGTTTCCGGCAAAATTCGAATACTACCGTGCCAGTACTGTGGAAGAGGCAATCAACCTCTGCCAACAGCACAGCGGAGCCAAGTTGTTGGCTGGCGGCCACAGTCTCATTCCAATGATGAAGTTGCGTTTGGCCCAGCCCTCAGCTCTCATTGACATCGCTCGGATTCCAGAGCTCAGGGGTGTGACGAGGGCCAATGGTGGCCTACATATTGGATGTCTGACGACTCATGCTGAGCTAGCTGCCTCCGATTTGATTCGGCAGTTCTGTCCGATATTGGCAGAAACTGCCACTAAGATCGCGGATCCTCCCGTGCGGAATAAAGGCACCATTGGAGGAAACCTGGCTCACGCGGATCCTGGATCAGATCCTCCTGCTGTTATCTTGGCCCTTGGTGCTATACTCCATGTGATCGGACCGGAGGGTTACAGGCGGATTAATGTATCCGACTTCTTTCTGGACTTGCTAATGACCGACCTTCGTCCCCAGGAGATCCTGACCGGTCTGGACGTTCCAATCCAGGAATCGGGAATGGGATCTTGCTATCTGAAGTTCGAACATCCTGCCTCTGGCTATGCGGTGTGTGGATCAGCAGCCATCGTAACGTTGGGCTCCGATGGGTTGTGCAAACGAGCAAGACTCTGCTTTAATGGTGTAAGTACAACACCTTACAGAGCCGCGGAGGTTACCGACATTTTGACTGGAAAGATCTTGGACGATACGATCATCGAGCAGGCCGTGGACAGGCAGCTTGCTATTCCGGACCCAATGGGTGATGTCTATGCCTCGAGTACCTATCGCGTGGAAATGGCTAAAGTGTACGGCAAAAGAGCTCTAAAGACCGCACGGGACAGGGTTCGGCAATAGAAAGGACCAGCCGGGTAGTGAATCTCCAGATCCGGTCGATCGATCAAATAGAAGAGAGGTTACGGCAGTCCCACTATATCGCTGATCGTAGTCTAGCCACCTCGATCTTTCTTTGTTTGAAATTGAACAAACCCCTGTTTTTGGAAGGAGAGGCGGGAGTTGGCAAGACTGAAGTCGGAAAGATCCTCGCCTCCATGCTTCAGCGTAGGCTCATTCGTCTCCAGTGCTACGAAGGACTAGACATCAATTCGTCTGTCTACGAATGGAATTACAGTCGTCAAATGCTCCAAATTCGTCTATTGGAGGCTTCTGGAAAAATTGACCAACAGAAAGCCAGTCGAGAGATTTTCGGGCCGGAGTTCTTGCTGGAACGTCCGCTGCTCCAGGCCATTAACGGAACCTCTGCTGCTGTGCCCGTCTTGCTGGTGGACGAATTAGATCGAGCTGACGAGGAATTTGAGGCCTTTCTTCTGGAGGTGCTTTCCGATTTCCAGATCACCATACCCGAAATCGGAACCATCTCGGCCAAGTATCCCCCGGTGGTAGTAATCACCTCGAATCGGACTCGTGAGATCCACGATGCGATCAAGCGGCGCTGTCTCTACCACTGGATTGATTACCCCTCCGCTGAGAGGGAGTACCAGATCATCCTGACCAAAGCTCCAGAGGCACCCGAGCGATTGGTGAAACAGGTGGTGGCTTTTGTTCAACGTCTCCGACGTGAGGATCTCTACAAACGGCCGGGAGTTGCCGAAACCCTAGACTGGGTCGCGGCTCTGGTTGCACTCGATCAAGAGACGCTCAGTCCCGAGGTGATCAGAGATACCTTCGGTACTCTCCTAAAATATCGGGACGATATCGACCAGGTCAAAGCTTCGGCGATATCGCATATCCTCGCTCTGGCGGTCGAAGGGAGCACTCAGGATGGCCCCGAAATCTGACACCAAGAGTCGGGGACATCTCTTGTCGAATGTGGTCCTCTTTTGTCGAGTGCTGCGTCAGCTCGGGGCTCCCACCACTCCAACTCAGCTGATTCATCTGGTCGATGCATTAAAACACATCAATATAGGGCAGCGAAGAGATTTTAAGAATACCACCCGCACCACTCTGATCAATCGTCAGGAATACTTCCCGCTATTCGATCTTGCATTTGACCTTTTTTGGCGGGTTCACCACGGAGAAAGCGAGTCCGCCACAGACCTCGGATCACTTCTCCGAAGGTCGCCTCAGGTCAAGGAACACGTTACCCTGGAAGACAGAGAAGACCATGGGGATGATCAGAGCGATTTTGAGTCCGAATATCAGGACAGCTACCCAGCTTACAGCTACAGCTCCCGCGAGGTTCTTCGCCAAAAGGATTTCTCCCAGCTGACCAGCGAGGAACTGATGGAAGTCAAAAAGTTGATGCACACCATTGTATGGAAACTTGAGCCTCGTCGCAGCCGTCGGAAAATCCGAGGTTCCACCAAGGCATATCTGGATTTGCGACGAACTCTGCGACAGAGCCTTCGCTACGGTGGTGAGCCCATCTTACTCAGCTGGAGACAGCGTAAGGAAAAGAGGCGCCGCCTGGTTGTGATTTGTGACGTCAGCGGCTCGATGGAGCTTTATTCGCGACTTCTACTGCGGTTTCTTTACCTTATCACCCGAGGCCTACACCCAGTGGAGTCATTTGTTTTTGGGACTCGGTTAACCCGGATCACCTATCAGCTAAAGGGAGCCAATATTGATGGAGCTTTGGCTCGAGTCACCCAGGGGATTCAGGACTGGGCAGGAGGAACCCGCATCGGGGAATGTTTGAAAAGTTTCAACTACGAGTGGGGCCGGCGACTACTGGGTCAAGGGGCCATCGTATTGATCATCAGTGATGGCTGGGACCGAGGTAACGCCGAGCTACTAGCACGGGAGATGGCTCGTCTGCAGCGTAGTTGCCGGCGCTTGATCTGGCTGAATCCGTTACTCGGTTCTCCGCGCTACGAGCCTCTGACACGAGGGATGCAGGTGGCCTTGCCCCGCATCGACTACTTTCTGCCTGTTCATAATCTAGCTAGCTTGGAACAGCTGGCCCGCCTGCTTGGACATTTCGGTGAGCACCGTCCGCCCGCGTCCTCAAACACCCCTGCACTTTCCCGAGGTGGCACAGATGAACAACCAGATCCGATTGAGAACAGCGATACTGTCTTAAAGGCGAGGTTTACTAACAATGCGCGAACTACTCAATGATTTAGAAAGATGGCAAAAAGAGGGTAAGAGAATTGCGCTAGCTACCGTGGTAAAGGTCTATGGTTCCTCTCCTCGCTCACTAGGCTCCAAATTGGCAATCTCTTCAGAAGGAGACATGGCAGGGTCCGTAAGTGGGGGCTGTGTTGAGGGGGCAGTGATCGAGGAGGCTCAAGAAGTGATCAAGAAGGGTCGGCCAAAGCTTATCACCTTCAACATCACCGATGAGCAGGCATGGTCCGTGGGATTAAGCTGTGGAGGAGAAATCGAAGTTTTTGTGGAGCCCCTGGACTGATAATCGTGTCTGAACTTTTCAAGCGACTTCTGAATTGTCTGAAAAACGAAGAATTAGTGGCGATGTGTACCGTTCTGGTCGGTCCAGGACTTGGGGGGAAACTGTTAGTATGGCCGGACGGGCAGACAATGGGAGGGTTGGGGTCAGCGCAGCTAAACCGGCAGGTTAGTGGATGTGCCATCGAACTTCTGAAAGCCCAGAAATCGGAGAGAAGAATCCTGACTCGAGACGAGCAGCATATTGAGGTTTTTATCGACGTTTTTTCTCCATCGCCAAAATTGATCATTATCGGGGGCGTCCATGTGGCCATTCCCCTCATTCACTTTGCCAAGCTCCTCGGATTTCGCTCCATTCTGGTGGACCCCCGTTCGTTCTTCGCAACACCTCAGCGTTTCTCTCACGCCGATGAGCTCTTCGTAGCCTGGCCACAAGAGGTATTGTCGTCGGCAGAACTGACCGAGGTAACCTATCTTGTGGTCCTGAGCCACGACGAGAAAGTGGACAATCCAGCTCTCCGGCTGGCCTTGGAAAGTCGTTGCCGCTATATCGGCGCGCTAGGTTCCAGTCGGACTCATGCCCGGCGCGTGGCTTCCCTAAAGGAGATGGGTGTCACGGACGAGCAGTTGGCTCGTGTTCACGCTCCCATCGGACTGGACCTGGGAGGCAGACGCCCCGAAGAGATCGCGCTTTCTATCATTGCCCAGATAGTATCGGTTCGAAATGGGCGCGCCTGAGAGCCAGTTGGATTCAACAAAACCCTTTGTATCCGGAGCCCTGCTGGCGGCTGGTGAGTCTAAGCGCTTCGAGGGACCTATCCCTAAGCAGCTCATCAACTTCGAGGGAGAGCCGATGGTCCGTCGGATTGCACGTCAGGCTCTAGTTGCCCATCTCGCCGAGGTGATCGTGGTCGTGGGTTATATGGCCGCTTCGCTTCGCCAGGCCCTCTCCGGTCTGAGCGTCAAGTTTGTCGATAACCCTAACTACAGCTCTGGTCAGAGTTCATCCGTTAGGCGAGGTCTGCAATCTCTAGATCCCCTGAGCGAGGCTGCGCTTTTCATCCCTGCTGATCAACCCTTTCTCACTTCCGCCCTGATGAACCGCCTAATCGAGGTTTTTCAAAGCACTGGGAAGTCCATTGTTCTTCCCAGCTACCAGGGGCGTAGAGGGGCTCCCGTCTTGTTCGGTCGGTCTCTTTTTTCGGAACTGGCAGAAATCACAGGAGAATTAGGAGGAAGACAGATCTTCAAGGATTACGAGACCGAAATCATCACGGTTACACTGGACAGCGAAAAACCACTCATTGACATTGATACCCGAGAAGATTATCAGCGTTGGATAGAAAGTCCTTCAGATTGATTAGGAGAAAAGTGGGGCGGGGAGCCCCTTGGACAGGACGTCTCATGGCTTTTTCTAGCCCTGCTGAACATGGCGGACTGTATTCTGTCCATCTATTCTGGCAATGTCTACCAGTAGAACAGATATGTTATCTGGGCCTCCACTCGTGTTAGCTTTCTCCACCAATTGATCAACAGCCTTGTCGACTGTCCAGATCGCCACTATGGTGGAAATGGTTTCATCGCTCAATAGATCGCTCAACCCGTCGCTGCAGATCAGCAATCTGTCCCCGCGTTGGAGTTCCAGAGCAAAACATCTGGTTCCGCCTGAGAAAGCATACCCTCCTTGAAAAGGCGGAATACCGGGGAATCATCTTCGGTCAATTGCAATATTCTCTCATCCCGATAGAGATAGATCCTGTTGTCGCCGATGTGGGCAATCTAACCGCCAGCCGAACCCGCCGGTCCGATCCAAAGAGCACTAATGGTCGTAGCCGTATTACTATACTCAGGGTAGTTGTCTTGGTCGCGAAGAATATGTTTGTTGGTTTTCACAATGGCCGGGCGCAGAGCTTCAGCCGGTTGTGGACAGGGAATCTCAAGCTGTTCCTCTAGAGTGGTAGAAGCAATCAAACTCGCCACTTTCCCCGCAGTGTGTCCTCCCATCCCATCACGGACGCCAAAGAGACCATTTCCGGGTGATACGATCAAAGCTCGTTATTTTGTTGAACCTGCTCGGAATTAGTGCGCGCTTAGTGAACAAATCGGACGATATTACACCGATAGGGTATTAGGGACATACTACTTCAATTTCTTTGGCAGCCTGACGCTAACCTGTATTTCTCACCTCTCGTCTGCGGCAGTGATGATCCTCCCCGAGCAATAGGGCCTAAAAACCTTCTAAGCCTCCCATCATTCTCAAGTGACACCGAACAAGACCGTAGCCAATAAGAATCAGGAGGGCCCATGCTCCCGTCTTCTTCCACCGAGGATGGGTCAATTGGGCACTGCAGTGAGGACAATAGGTGTGACGTTCAATCAGAACGAAGTGGCAGTTTGGGCAGGTCTCTAACCGCGGTATAGACATGTGCAATCAACGGAGCAAAACAAGAACATAGAGGGTTTTCCACTAGAGTGCAACACGCCGAGATAGGAGAGGCCAGGGTTTTCAGGTCTAAGAAGTATTGACCATCCCCTGCCCGATTTACTCATGGGTCAGAATCGATCTTGAGTTTTCGACAGACGTTGTTGAAGAAATCTAAAACCCGTGGGGTACTGCACTCGGGGTATGTTCAGGGGAGAGAATGGAAGCTACCCTGGCTGAAGACAACTGCCACTCCCGCATAAATTAATTGTCCTAGATGACAACGATGGGCATGATTTTTAAAGGTGTAATGGACCAGATTCCAAGGGGTGAGGTGATTTTAATTCAAACTAACATGGCGTTGGCAGGGTCTTCCCAGAGGCGGCCGAATGAACCAAATGGGGTATCCACTGGACTCAGGTAACCCCAACATCTTGTGGTTGGGCTCACGGGGCCTCGGCGTCCCAGTCGGCGACGATCGATCGATACGGCGTTGGGTCCACGGCGACTGCCTGCTGCACAAGGCGGTAGAAGAGTTTTCCCCGGCTGCGTGAGTTGCGCCGGTTGAAGCGGAACACAAACTCGTCGAGGTAGTAGTCCAGATGCTCGTGGCTAACCGCGCCTTGGTGCGTGCCCAGCAGCCAGCGCTTGAGCAACGAGATCGCTTGGTGCACCCTCGGCAATAATTCCGAGGCCTGCTTGCGGCGGCCCGACAGAAAGACGATGCGATGCTGGTAGCCCTTCTTCTCCAGCGGCTCGTAGCCCAGCCAGCCGTCGGTGTGCACCAAGCTTCCCGGCTCGACCGACTCCTCCACGAAGGGCATCAAACTGGCCGCCGATGCGTTCCGCACGCGCTGCATGCGGATCCGTCCTAGCCCGCGGCCTCTCTCTTCCGCGGATACTGAAATCAATGCTTTACGCTCGTTCTGCCGGCCGCTCACACCCTCTTCCTCAGCGCCCCAATAGGTCTCATCGACCTCGACTACGCCCGCCAATCGCTCCCGCCCCGGACGCACCATCGCTCGCCGCAGCTTGTGCATCCAGGTCCACGCAGTTTGATAGCTGCCCAACCCGAGAACGCGCTGCAGACCCAGCGCGCTGACCCCGTTCTTTTGCGAAGTGACGTGCCAGATCGCCCGGAACCACAGCCGCAGCGGATTACGTGTGTCTTGGAAGATCGTGCCCGAGGTCACCGACATCTGCCGCCCGCAGCGAGCGCATTCGAACCACACTTTGCGCATCGGCCAAGCCCGCTCATGCCCGCATCCCGGACAGCGGAAACCCTCCGGCCAGCGCAACGCGGACAGATAGTCGCGACAGGCCTCTTCGCTGGCGAAGCGTACCTCGAACTCGAGCAGGTCGCGTGGATAATCCTCCACGAAGGCACATACTACATCTTGGGGTCACCTGAGTAAAGTGGATATCCAACAGGGGAGAATAGCAATTGAAGGCTCCTGAGTCACCATGATCGCCAGGAAGAACTTTTCTTGAGGAGAGTTTCTGCGGCGCATAGTTGCATCGGCGACTCGGCTCATCCGGCGGACTACCCGTATGTGTGGAACCGGGCTTGGGTCACGAAAGCAACGAGCAGCTCACTGGGCAACCTTATTCCTTGTTCCCTTCAACCATTTTCCTGAGTTCTTCCTCAGAAATTTGCTGGATTCCCAACCGTCTTGCCTGGTCTAGTTTCGAGCCGGGTTCTTTGCCAACCACTAGATAATCGGTTTTTGATGAAACGGATGAAGCCAAGTCCCCCCCCTGTCTCCGGATCAGCGTGGTGGCCTGTCTTCTACTCAAGGTAGACAAGGTTCCGGTAATGACATAGGACTTTCCATTCAAGCGACCTTCCGACCGTCTCCCAGCTTCGGTTCGGAGCTGCAGACGGGCCCTTTGCAGCTTTCGAATCAGCTTTTGATTAGCCTCAACCTGAAAGTAGTTATGGACACTGCGAGCAATTTCGGGTCCAACACCAGGAACTGAGGTGACGTCCTCTTCAGATGCCGCTGCTAACGACTCGATGCTCCTGAAGTAACGGGTGAGCAATTCGGCCGTGCTCTCACCAACGTGCCGAATACCGAGGCCGAAGAGAACATGGGTGAACTCTCGGCTTTTACTTTGCGAAATGCTGTGGAGAAGATTTTGGATGGATTTGTCTTCAAAGTTTGGAAGGCAGGCGACTTGTTCACTGGTCAAGGAGTACAGGTCAGCAGGATCCTCGATTAGCTTCAATTCCAGGAGCTTGTGCAGCGTCTCCGGCCCTAGGCCTCTGATATCCGCAGCAGCCCGACCTACAAAATGCTTGAGCGACTCGAAGCGCTGGGCCGGGCACTGACGATTCGTGCAATAGGCCATAGCCTCTCCCACTTCGCTGCTTACGGGAGCCTCGCAGACTGGACAACGACAAGGGTAAGTAAATCGAGTTTCGACTCCAATCCGTTTTTCCGGAACCGGAGCGACAATTTGGGGTATCACGTCGCCCGCCCGTTTGACCACCACAATGTCCCCCTGCCGAATGTCCTTGCGCCGGATGTTCTCCTCGTTGTGGAGTGTAGCCATGCGGACAGTAACTCCACCCACCTGCACTGGTTCCAGGATAGCGTATGGATTTAAAGCACCTGTTCGACCTATATTAACCCCAATTTTGAGCAGGCGGGTGGTTGCTAGCTGGCCAGGAAATTTGTAGGCAACCGCCCAGCGAGGCTCCCGGGTCGCAACGCCCAGGCTCCGTTGGTAGTCTAGACGATCTACTTTGACCACCAGCCCATCGATTTCGTAGTGAAGAGAGCCCCTCTTCTCCATCCACCCCAGGCAAAAATCGATGACTTCACTGATACAGGTTTGGTACCCGTAATGAGGATTGACCGGAAATCCCCAGTCACTCAACTGTTTGAGTACCTGACCCTGGGTGCTAAACTTGATCCTTTCAGTGTAGCCAACCCCATAGGCGAAAAAGGCGATAGGCCGTGAGGCAGTGATTTTGGGATTCAACTGGCGAAGAGCTCCCGCCACTGCGTTGCGGGGGTTGGCGAAAAGAGCTTTGCCAGCTTCTGCTCGCTCCTTGTTGATACGCTCAAGAGCAGGGATAGGCATATAGGCCTCGCCTCGAATCTCGACCAGGTCGGCCTGCGGTTGACCCTGGCGAAGATGCAGAGGCAAGGAACGGATGGTCCTGAGGTTGGTGGTGATATCCTCTCCAAGAAGTCCATTTCCCCGTGTTGCTGCCCGAATAAATGAACCTTTCTCATAGGTCAACGCAACAGCTATCCCGTCGATTTTTAGTTCGGTTATGAACTCAATCTGATCGGTACCCAAAAGCTTACTGACACGCTTTTGAAATGCACGCAACTCATTTTCTTCAAAGGCGTTGGCTAGGCTGAGCATAGGAGTGCTGTGCTGAACTTTGAAGAACCTTTCTTGAGGTTCTGCTCCTATCCTCTGGGTGGGTGAGATAGGGTTGCTTAATTCAGGATGCTCCTGTTCCAGTTCCTGCAGTTTTCGAAACAAGCGATCGTAATCTGCGTCGCTGATGGCCGGGCTGTTCAAGACGTAATAGTGGTAGTTGTGATCCTCAATATCCCTACGAAGCCTGTCAACTTGAAGTTTTACCAGCTCTGTATTTTCCTGCACGAAAGGTGAATATAGCACACCCTCCCTCATCCTTTTAGTTAACACCCCTATCTGGTATCATGAGCTCACTATGAGTGTTTCGGTGATCAGCAAGATCATGTTCACGGTTACGTTTCCTAATCCCGACAGACACATAATCCATGCACCTTCTTCTAAGCTTCACTCGTTGGCTAAAAAACAACTGACCGATCTTGAAATCATTGAGACTATTGAGCATTTGCTGAAGTGCCAAAGATGCTTTGAGACCTATCGCTCCATCCGCCTGGCCTACCAGACCCTGTGATAACCTCAGAGGTTCTCGTGATGGCTGACTTTCACTGGATCAGTCGAGGGTAGCCTCTAACCTGCATTCCTTGCACCGAGCCAGGCAAACCAAAGCACAACAGATACTTCCAGCAATGCAATCGGAAGGTATGGAAACACGACCTCATCTATTTGACCCTCAAAAGGACACTTGAGAAACCCTAACTTGTATTACTCATCTATTCCTACTGCAGCTACAGCCTTTTCAGGATCAAGGATTTCTTTGTTTCTAGCGTAGGAAGGGCGATGTCAGCCGCTGGGGTTGTCCTGTGAGGACTTGAAGGAGGAGAGCGAAAACTAGCATCAGCTCCTGCCACTTAGGATGCAACGAGCCGTTTGAAAACTGTAAAACTTTCGTTCACATCTATCTTCGCCAGGTAGGGGAAACTCAGTAATCAGAAATTCGAAGTCCGATTTCCTCCGTTGCATTTCTGGCTCAATGTCCAAATCCGGCAAATATAGTGACAAAAACTAGATCTCTTTACCTGGTGGATAGAGCCTGCCGGTTGTTGCGTAATGAATCCTATCGAGAAGCAAAGAGCAACATCGCTCCTTCCCCATGAAATACAGGCAGGATAAGTTCCCTCTTAGGGACAACGCGATTTTTCCTCTGCAGGGGTAGGTTTCAGGTCAGGACTGAAGCTGGTCCTCCTCGAACCGTCTTAACACATCCACATATTTGATTCCCACGGCAGTATTGAAAAGCACGACAATCTCTTCAGGGTCAATCCATCCGGCTTGGCGTAGCTTCTTGAAAGCCGCCAGGCAGGCGGCCCCCTCAGGACAAAAGAAAAGCCCTTCTGCAACACCAATTTCTCGGAGCGATTCGAAAATCTCCTGATCGCTTACAGCTATCCCCAGACCTTCACTTCGATGTAATGCCTCAAGCATCAAAAAATCCCCGATGGCCTGGGGAACCCGGATTCCTGAAGCGAATGTTTTTGGATTCGGCCAGGGTTTGGCCGAGGTGGTGCCTTCCTTGAAGGCTTTGACTATGGGAGCACATCCTTGTGACTGGACGGCGACCAGGCGAGGACGCTTGGAACCAATCCAACCCAATTCTTGCATTTCGTCGAATGCCTTCCAGACACCAATGAGACCCGTGCCACCCCCGGTAGGGTAGAAGATCACATCGGGAAGGTTCCAATTGAGCTGTTCTGCGATCTCATACCCCATGGTCTTCTTGCCTTCAATCCGATAGGGCTCTTTCAGGGTGGACAAGTCAAACCACTGCTCCTTACCCTTCCGTTCAGCCATGATTTGCGCTGCATCTGCAATTGTACCCTGGACCAGCTGGACTCGGGCTCCACAAATTTTCGTTTCGAGGACATTGGCCTGCGGGGTGTCCTTGGGAACGAAAATGGTCACCTCCAGACCACCTTTTGCCCCATAGGCGGCGAGAGCTGCTCCGGCATTTCCGGCTGAGGGGATGGCTACCTTTGTCACTCCTAGTTTCCGTGCCATAGAAACCGCTACAGCCAGACCGCGAGCCTTGAAAGAACCAGTCGGATTCAGCGACTCGTCCTTCACGTATAAACCGGGGATTCCCCAGTTTTTTCCCAGCTGGGCGAGAGGTAGCAGGGGAGTCCAGCCCTCTCCCAGGGTGACCCGTTCCTCAGGCTCGGTGACCGGCATGACCTCGCTATAGCGCCACATATCGTGGGGCCTGTTCTTCAGACTTGATTGTTTCCACTTTACCTTGATGTGCTCTAAGTGGTAACGCACTAGTAAAGGTGAATGACAGTCTAAACAAAGGTTGTGTAGTTCCAGATCAGAAAAGGTTTTTCCACAGCGGGAGCATTCGAGATGTTTCACAAAAGACATAGCCTTTTTCCTGCGCTGTCAAAATAATCGGGTCTGGGTGATCTTTTTGCTAGGCAAACGAAGCTTATACTATACTGGGTTGGTCATGGGAACTATAAGGGGAACGACGATTGTTCTGATCAAGAGGAAAGATAAGGTAGCCCTAGCCGGAGATGGGCAAGTCAGCCTTGGTGACACCATCATCAAGAGTAAGGCAAAAAAGATCCGTCGCTTGCATAAGGATCAGGTTTTAGCCGGTTTTGCCGGTTCTACGGCCGATGCTCTTTCTCTATTCTCCCGATTTGAAGGTAAACTCGAGCAGTTTCAGGGCAACCTATCTCGAGCGGCGGTTGAGCTCGCCAAAGAGTGGCGCACCGACAAAATGTTGCGCCAACTTGAGGCATTTCTTTTGGTTGCCAACCGGAAGAACACCTTCCTTATTTCCGGTAATGGGGACTTGATTGAGCCCGATGACAGCGTGATCGCCATTGGGTCAGGAGGACCGTACGCGGAGGCAGCTGCTCGTGCCCTAGTCCGGTTTACCCGAAAGTCCGCCCGTGAGATTGCCCAGGAGTCCATTAGGATCGCGGGGGAACTTTGTGTCTACACGAATGCTAACATTTCCGTAGAGGTACTCTAACCACCTTTCCACACCGACTATGGCAAAATCCCCAGCAAAGAAATCCGTCAAAGAACCTACCTTGGATCTGGACGAGATGACTCCAAGACAGATTGTCCTTGAGTTGGATAAACACGTGGTGGGTCAACAGAAGGCCAAGCGGGTAGTAGCCGTAGCACTGCGCAACCGTATGCGACGAAGGAAACTGCTTCCTGAGATAGCTCAGGAAATCCAGCCCAAAAATATCATAATGATCGGTTCTACAGGCGTGGGTAAGACTGAGATAGCACGGCGTTTAGCACAGTTGGCTAACTCTCCCTTCATCAAGATTGAAGCTAGCAAGTTTACCGAGGTCGGTTACGTGGGTCGAGATGTCGAATCGATGATCCGGGATCTGGTTGACATTGCTATCGGGATGGTGCGCCAGCAAAAAGCAACTCAAGTCGCAGCCAAGGCGGAAAAGAATGCAGAAGAACGACTCTTGGACCTTTTGCTCCCTCCCCAGAAGGAACCTGAAGGGAACCAAGTGCCGGACAAAGAGAGGGAGTTTGACTCCAAAGTTGGGCGGTTTCGAAAGACCCGAGAGAAGCTTCGACATCAGCTTCGAGAGGGTCAGTTAGATGAACGGAATATAGAAGTGGATGTTCCCGAGCGCAATCCCCCGTCCCTGGAGATAATCACCAGTCAGGGTATCGAAGAGATGGACATCAGTCTCAAGGACTTCTTACCTGGCATGTTCGGCACTCGAACCTGCCGGCGTAAGATGAAGGTGAGTGAAGCGATTGAATTCCTGAGTCTAGAAGAAGAATCGAAGTTGATTGACATGGAACAGGTGACTCGTGAGGCGTTGGAACGGGTTGAGGAATCCGGTATTGTTTTCTTAGACGAGATCGACAAGATTGCCGGCAGAGAATCCGGCCATGGGCCAGAGGTCAGTCGTGAGGGAGTGCAAAGAGACATCTTACCCATCGTTGAAGGAACTTCTGTAAACATCCGCTACGGAATGGTCCGAACCGATCACATTCTGTTCATTGCGGCAGGAGCGTTTCATGTCTCGACACCATCGGATCTCATCCCCGAGCTACAAGGGAGGTTCCCGATTCGAGTTGAGATGGACCCCTTGGACGAAGCAGACTTCGTACGGATTCTTCAGGAACCGAAAAACGCTCTCATCAAGCAATACCGAGCTCTCATGGAGACGGAGGGCTTACATTTGAAGTTCACCAAAGAAGCCATCCGTGAGGTCGCTCGCTTTGCCTGTATCGTCAATGAGACGACCGAGAATATTGGTGCTCGCCGACTGCACACCATCATGGAGGCGGTGCTAGAGGAGGTTTCCTTTCAAGGATCCGAGTTACAGCAGGCCAAATTCGTTGTTGACGCCAAGTATGTTCAGCGCCAACTGGAGGGAATCGTGAAGGATCAAGATCTGTCCCGATACATTCTCTAGTTCGGCCTTCTCGGTCCCGACATGGTCAGGTGGTCCACCTTGATTGGACAAAATTGTTTAAGGAGAAAGTTCAAATTCGATTGGTAAGCTTCTCAGCTAGATATTCATCCCTTATCTATTGTTTTCTAGCTACATTTTGTGTTTCCTGCGCCAAAGTAGGTGAACCGCTCCCACCTCTTGTTCATCTCCCCACTAGTTCTCGAGACTTGACCCTGGTTCAGGTAGCTGATCAAGCTCACCTGATCTTTTCGGTTCCCCAGGGGGAAATTCGTTCGATTGAGGTCTATCGGCAGTGCCAGTCAGCGGGGGAGGTCAAGGAACTACAACAAATCGCGGACTTGCCGCTTGATCAACTTACCGTCTGGAAGGAAAAGGGAAGGTTCGTTTTTGTGAACGGACCAATATCTTTTTCACAGCCCTGCCACTACGCGATTCGTTTCGTCGATGCCAGAGGAAGACACTCCGAGTATTCCAACTTCGTTGTGACCGGTTCTACAGTGCCTTCCCTACCACCTTCTAGCCTTGGATGCAAAGCCAGTCAGGACCAGATCCTTGTGCACTGGACGGCTCCTCAGGGCAATCTCGACGGGTCAAAGCCGGCACACATTGTCGGTTATCTGGTCAATTCAAAGCATTTCGTTATCGGAACCCAATTCGAAGATCTTGATTTTGAGTTCGGTCAGCTAAAACAGTATCGGGTTCAAGTGGTTAGCTACAAGACGGACCCTTTGATTCTGAGTGAGTTTAGTGATACCTTTACTTTTGTTCCAGAGGATGCTTTCGCCCCTGTAAAACCACAGAACTTCACTGCTCTCTACTGGGAGGGAAAAGTGCAGCTGCATTGGGATCCAAATGAAGCATCTGACCTTCAAGGTTACGTTTTATACAAGGGCACTCGGGTTGACCGACTCGAGAAGTTAAGCCCGGTTTTGGGTATCAACAGCTACATGGATCGGGAAGTGTTGACTGGAGTCACTTATTATTATGAGGTGTCTGTGTTGGATACGTCTGGGAACGAAAGCCTCCGCTCGCAGGCGGTGCTTACCACCCCACAAGGCCGGACTGGAATCACACCGTCAAAGTGAGAGCTGCTGCTATGGATAGCAACGCCAAATTAGACGAACTTCGACTACGGAATCGACAGGCCGAGCAGAGCGGGTCTCCAGAGCGGATAAGACAACAACATGAGGCTAGAAAGCTTACGGCAAGAGAGCGTATCGAATTCCTACTCGACGAAGGAACCTTCGAGGAGTTGGACAAGTTTGTCGTCCACCGTTGTGCGGACTTTGGCATGCAGAAGAAAAGGGTACCGGGGGACGGAGTGGTAACCGGCTATGGAAAAATCGAAGGGCGTCTGGTACATGTTTTTGCCCACGATTTTACGGTCTTCGGTGGAAGCCTTTCAGAAGCTTGTGCGGCTAAGATCTGCAAGGTCTTGGACTTGGCCATGAAGATGGGAGCTCCGGTGATCGGGCTAAATGATAGTGGGGGAGCCCGTATTCAGGAAGGGGTAGTCAGTCTAGCGGGTTATGCGGACATCTTTCTCCGCAATACGTTGGCTAGCGGAGTTGTTCCACAAATCTCCGCGATCATGGGGCCTTGTGCTGGCGGAGCGGTATACTCTCCCGCCATAACCGACTTTATCTTCATGGTCCACAAGACTAGCTATATGTTCATCACGGGCCCAGAGGTCATTCGGACCGTCACCCATCAGGAAGTGACCAAGTCGGAACTGGGTGGAGCGACGACCCATAGCAGCATCAGCGGAGTAGCTCACTTCACCACCCTTAGCGATCAGGAGTGCCTGGTCAGAATACGGGAACTACTCTCATTTCTTCCCTCTAATAACATGGAAGCTCCTCCCCGACAGAAGACGTCGGATCCTGGAGACCGAGTAGAGGACGCGCTCAATCACCTGGTACCTGTTGACCCGATCAAATCCTACGACATCAAGGATATTATCCATGTGGTGGTAGATGATCACTATTTTTTTGAAGTGCACTCTAACTTTGCCACTAACTTGGTTGTAGGATTCGCCAGACTCAGCGGAATGCCGGTGGGAATTGTCGCCAACCAGCCGGCTGTATTGGCTGGCACCTTGGACATTAATTCGTCGGTTAAGGGAGCTAGGTTTGTCCGCTTCTGCGACGCTTTCAACATCCCTTTGATTGTGTTCGAAGACGTTCCCGGTTTTCTTCCTGGTGTGAATCAGGAACACGGAGGGATTATCAGGCACGGAGCCAAGCTCCTTTACGCCTTTGCTGAAGCAACGGTTCCCAAGATCACCGTCATCACCCGAAAGGCCTATGGGGGAGCCTATTGTGTGATGGCCTCTAAACACATTCGAGCTGATCTAAACTACGCTTATCCGTCCGCGGAAATTGCGGTGATGGGGCCAGAGGGCGCCATAGAGATTTTATATCGAAAGTATCTCCAGAATGCCCCCGATCCCGAAAGGTTCAGGAAGGAGAAGATCGAGGAGTTTCGTGAGAAGTTTGCCAACCCCTATATTGCCTCCGAACGGGGATTCGTGGATGAGGTAATTCAACCCCAGGATACTCGGCCTAAACTGATCCATGCCTTAGAAATGACGGCGAATAAACGCGATACGAATCCACCAAGAAAGCATGGGAATATCCCCTTATGAAGCAAATACAATAGTCGACACTTGATGTCCCATCCAGACAATCAGGGAGCCTTTGCAGATGGAGCTCGCGAGGCGAGGTCAAAGCAGGAACATTATCCCGATACGCATCGTCGACCCTCTTCGATTCCTTCTCTTCTGCTTCACCTCCGGGTCTAGGTCATCCATGTTCAAGAAAATTCTCATTGCTAACCGGGGTGAGATTGCCGTTCGGATAATTCGGGCTTGTCGTGATCTTGGCATCTCTCCGGTGGTGGTTTACTCCGAAGTGGACCGCGATGCAATGCATGTCAAGTTGGCCGATGAAGCCTACTACATCGGAGAAGCTCCCTCATCGAAAAGCTATCTTTGCATGGAGAAAATCCTCACTACGGCTCGCAAGTCCAGGGCCCCGGCAATCCATCCTGGATACGGCTTTCTGGCCGAGAACGATCAGTTTGCGCAGGCTTGCCAAGATTCGGGCCTGGTCTTCATTGGACCTTCCCCAGCGTCGATCAAACTGATGGGGAGTAAGCTTGCCAGCCGGACCGCAGTAAAAAACGTGGGAGTGCCCATAGTACCGGGAACACTAGGTCCCGTGGGCTCCGTGGGAGAGGCCGTCTCTGAGGCAGAGCGGATAGGTTATCCGGTAATGCTCAAGGCGGATGCTGGAGGCGGGGGTAAGGGGCTTAGACAGGTTCGCTGCCAGCAGGAACTGCGCTCTGCATATGAAACCGCCCGAAGCGAGGCAGACTCCTCCTTCAGCGACTCGAGTGTCTATATTGAAAAATATCTGGAGCGACCGCGTCATATCGAGGTGCAGCTACTGGGTGACCAGCAGGGTAATCTTATCTCCCTGGGCGAGCGTGAGTGCTCTATTCAACGACGTCACCAAAAGTTGGTCGAAGAGTGCCCTTCCCCTGCTGTGGACGAGGCGTTTCGTGCAGAGCTAAGCAAAGCGGCACTTACAGTAGCGGAGGCGGCAAATTACTACAGCCTGGGAACGGTTGAATTCCTGGTAAATGGAGACCCAAGAACAGGAAAATGCGACTATTACTTCTTGGAAATGAACAGCCGACTCCAGGTCGAGCATGCGGTTACCGAGATGGTCACAGGTATCGACTTGGTCAGCGAGCAAATTTCTATTGCACACGGAGAAAAACTGAACTATCAACCAGAGGATGTCCAGTTAAAGGGATGGGCCGTCGAGTGCCGAATCTATGCCGAAGATCCACTGAACCAGTTTCTTCCTTCGCCCGGAAAGATCACCAGCTTGTTTGAACCCTCTGGACCTGGAATCCGTCATGATAGCGGCGTCTATAGCAATTTTACCGTTCCTATTCACTACGACCCTCTGATTTCCAAACTGATTGCTCTGGGTAAGCACCGTGGCCAAGCGATCCTTCGTATGCGTCGAGCTCTCGGGGAATATAAGGTGGCGGGGATACGAACCACAATTCCTTTTTTCGAATCTCTCCTGTCTCACCCGGAGTTTCTTGAAGGCAATCTCCACACCCACTTCTTGGAAGAGCATCGTTTTATCGAAAGCATGGAAGCGACAGGAAAAGATCTCGATCCAGTGATCCCTCTCGTGGCCGCTGTGCTCAACCAGTTCTTCCATTCGGATGATCGGAACCAACCCAAGAGTCGCCTTAGCTCTTGGAAACAATCGGGCCGGTTTCCCGGCTACTTTTCGAAATGGTGAATCGTGAAACTTGGAGTCAGATACCGAGAACAAGTCTATCCAATCGAGATCGAGCAAAGTCAAAAAAACCGAGATCAATTCAGTGTGGCGATCGAGAGCGGGGTTTACAAAACAGACCAACCCCTATTGGTCCGTGTGTTGAGTTACAGTCAGCACAGATGGACTCTGGAAATTGGTGGTAAGATCGAAGATATCCTGCTCTTTGAACAAGGGGATAAGATCTGGGTTGATTGGCGTAGTCAGACCTTCCCCATCGAAGTTCTCAGCCTCCGCGGCCAGTTTTCATTTGAGTCCCAGAGAACTGAAGTTGCAGGTCCTGCTTCAGTTAAGGCTCAGATGCCTGGGAAAGTTGTAGAACTCCTGAACAATCTCGGAGATCAAGTCGAAACTGGCCAGGGGATGGCGGTCATAGAGGCAATGAAGATGCAAAACGAACTCACAGCACCTAAGGCCGGCACCGTGGTTGTCTGTCACGTTCGGCCCGGGGACCCGGTAGATACAGGGGATGTGCTGTTTGAAATTGAATAAGCCTTTGCCCTGCCTTCACAACCTAGGTTTCCGGGAGAGTATCCTAACCCTCTCAAAATCTCTCCCACCAGGTAAAATGAACCGCTGATGACCAGGGTGGCGGACTGACCTAAGGCCCGATGATAGGCTTCAAACGGCGAGGATACCGAGGTTCCAGCCGGAAAGATTCGCTTTAATTCCTCGGTCGAAGCAGCCCGAGGAGAGTCGACTGCAGTAAGGTACACGTGATTAAAACAGGCTGCTAATGGGCTCAGCACCTGAGAAATCTCTTTGTCCCGCATGATCCCGAAAATGAGTGAGCGAGGGGCTTCTGTGTGCATCTTGAGAAAATTTGCCAATTTTTGAGCGGAGTCGCGATTGTGGGCACCGTCCAGGAAAACTGCAGGCTTTTCTGGCAGCTTATGAAGTGTTCCTCGGGCTGAAGTCCGAGAGATCCCTTCTCGAATGGCCCAATCAGGCACCGAAAATCCCCTTTCACGGAGTAAGTAGACCGCCAAAATAGCCAAAGCCGCATTCTCCACTTGATGCCGTCCATATACTCCCAACCTGTACTCCAGCCCCCTGAAAGAGAAAGAGTATCTGCCATCATTGCTACCCAGAAGTTCAATTTCCGAAGGGTTCAAGATGGTGAGTGTGGCCTCTTTACGAACGGCTTCGCCCACCATCGCCCGCCGGACCTCAGCACGTTGAGGGGCTAAAAGTACCCGGCCCCGATCTCGAAAAATACCCGCTTTCTCTCGAGCAATGTCTTCAAGTCGATTCCCCAGATACTCCTGATGGTCAAACCCGATTGGGGTCACCACGGCAAGCAAGGGATCGACCACATTGGTGCTGTCCAACCGTCCCCCCATCCCCACCTCTAAAAAGGCAACTTCGACGTTCTGCTCTGAAAAGCACTGGAAGGCAGTTGCCGTCAAGGTTTCGAAATAGGTGGGATGAACGGGGAGGCTCAACTGCCGGATTTTTCTCGTGACCTGGGTAAAACTGTCGCTAAGGATCTCTCGCCGAAGGGGGCGATTACTGATTACGAAACGCTCCTCCACGTTGACCAGATGAGGCGACGTGTAAAGCCCACTGCGGATACTTGCGGCGGTGAAAATAGAACTCAAAAAACGAGAGACCGACCCCTTCCCGTTAGTGCCCGCGATGATAACGGAAGGATATTCCAGATGTGGATCACCCAAAGCGTCCAACAAGGAACGGATAGTCCTCAGCCCAAATTTCATTGTCAAGACTTCGTTGCCTAGCCGATCCAAATAGGCTAAACATTGATGGTAGTCCATAGGCTGTGGTGGGCAACTGACCTTTAGATATTTAGCGTCCCATCATAAAAAAGAGCCAATCGGCCACAAACTCCCGAAAATTCCTGCGGTGAACGATTGCATCCAGCATACCGTGTTCCAGGAGAAACTCGCTGCGCTGGAAACCTTCCGGTAACTTCTGACGAATGGTTTGCTCAATGACGCGTGGACCTGCAAAACCGATCAACGCCTTCGGTTCAGCAATATTGAGATCACCCAACAAAGCAAAGCTAGCTGACACCCCTCCGGTGGTGGGATTGGTCAATAGGGAAATATAAGGGATTCGTTTTTCGTGCAATTGAGCCAGAGCGACACTGATCTTCGCCATCTGCATAAGGGATAGAGTTCCCTCCATCATTCTGGCCCCTCCGCTGGCGGAGACAATGATTAATGGCTTGCCCTGGGCTAGTGGTCGTTCGATAGCGCGGGTGATCTTCTCCCCCACCACTGATCCCATGCTGCCTCCAATAAATCCATATTCCATAGCGACGCAGACGACTGGTTGCCCACTAAGCATCCCCTCCGCATTGACCACAGCATCATTAACACCGGTTTTTTTTATCATCTCGTCAAGTCGGGTCTTGTAGCTTTTCCTGTCCACGAAGCCAAGCGGGTCGGAAGATTGCAAAGAAGCGTCAAATTCCTGGTAGTTTCCATCATCAAGTAGGAGTCTCAGCCGCTGATGAGCGCTAAGGGGAAAGTGATAATCGCATTTTGGGCAGACAAATAGATTAGTCTCTAGTTCCTTTTTCCAAATCGCGCTGTTACAGCTATTGCACTTGGTAAAAAGTCCTTCCGTGCGCACGTGGCGTTCCTCTTCGGCCTGAACCTGTAGTCGAGGCTTCTGTCGCTTGAACCAGGTCATGAGCTTTACATCATATGGGAAAGGCTTTTGACACGGCAAGAAGGAGGCCAGTATAATTTGGGCGGTTACGAAGGCCCGGTCCTTCTCCAGCTTGGCTAACGTGGATCCATGCGGCAAGATCCGAACCTATTCTCGCAGCGCGAAATTTTCTCCGTTTCTCAGTTGGTCACCAAGGTCAAATTTCAGCTGGAAACGAGTTTCCGGAAAATCTGGGTTAGGGGAGAGATTTCCAATTTTCGAGTTCCTCCTTCCGGTCATTTTTACTTCAGCCTGAAGGATGACAATGCTCAGATAAAAGCGGTGTGTTTTCGTCTGCAAAACCGTTCTCTAGGATTTCTCCCAGAAGATGGTATGGACATCATCGCTAGGGGAACTCTCTCGGTTTATCCTCCGCGCGGGGACTTTCAACTGGTGGTGGAATCCATAGAACCAATTGGACGGGGCGCCCTTCAGATTGCCTTTGAGCAACTCAAATCCCGTCTGGATCAAGAGGGCCTATTCGACCTTAAACATAAGAAGCAGCTACCTCTTTTGCCGGAAAAGATTGGCTTGGTCACTTCCCCCACTGGAGCTGCGATCCAGGATATTCTCCGAGTCCTGAAGCGTCGCAACGATCGGCTGGACATCCTGATCTTCCCAGTCAAGGTCCAAGGTCCAGGGGCTTCTCAGGAAATTGCGGAAGCGATTCAACATCTGAACAGGAGAGGTGACCTCGATGTGATCATTGTGGGTCGAGGAGGAGGGTCTTGGGAGGATCTTTGGGCTTTTAGCGATGAACAGGTTGCCCGTGCCGTCTTCGAATCTCAGATACCCATTATTTCGGCTGTTGGGCACGAAACTGATTTTACTATTTCCGACTTTGTAGCAGACTTGCGAGCGGCGACTCCGTCCGCCGCCGCTGAGATGGTTTCCGGGGTCAGGACACAGTTGTACGATCATGTTCAACAACTGATTAGACAGATGGCTCAAGTTACCCATCTTTTATTGAACCAGAAACGGCAGGGTCTGCAGCAGGTTGTTTCCAGCCGGGTATTCGTGGATGCCGAAAGCCGACTGCGCCTTTTCGCACAGCGTCTGGATGAGCTTTACAGCTATCTGACCAAGGCGCTACCTGCTCGTCTAGCGCCAGCCCGACAGAAGGTGAGAGAGCTTGAAAGAGATCTGAGTCAATTCATGAGCTTCTATCTGCACTCTAGGAAGCAGCTGGCGGTTGCTCGAGGTGAACAGCTCCAAGCCTATTCTCCGCTAGCTGTGTTGAACCGGGGGTATGCCCTGGTCACCACAGAGTCGAACCAAATTGTCCGTGATCCGGCTCAAGTCGCCGAGGGGGAGACCGTTGACATCCAGGTCGCCCGAGGCCGTTTCCGTGTCAAGAAGGAACCCAATGGTCGAGTATAGAAATTTCGAGAAGGCCTTAGAACGACTGGAAAACATCGTCAGCGAGCTGGAGAAGGGTGAATTGGAATTAGAGGAGGCGTTGCAACTTTTCGAGGAAGGAATGAAGATTTCTCGATTTTGCACGGCCAAGTTGGAGGAGGCGGAACGAAAAGTGGAAATCCTGCTGAGGGACAACCAGGGAAACTTGGTGGATCAGCCCTTTCAAGGTAAAGACGAACGGGAACCACATTGAAGAAGGGAATTGCCTCACCACCCGAAGAAAGTTCTTCCATTGAGGAATACCTCCGGCAGCGTAAACACGAGGTGGACAGATTTTTGGACCAATTTTTACCGAGTGCACAGTCCTATCCCAAAAAGCTCCATCAGGCTATGCGTTATAGCGTGTTCGCAGGGGGAAAACGAATCCGGCCTATCCTGGCCATGGCCACAGGAGAGGTCTTAAAAGGAGATTTCCATCAACTGATCCATCTGGCCTGTGCTCTCGAGATGATCCATACCTACTCGCTCATTCACGATGACCTGCCAGCTATGGATGATGATGATTATCGGAGAGGTGTCTTGTCAGTTCACAAGAAGTTTGGGGAAGCGGTTGCAATTCTCGTCGGTGATGGGTTGCTGACTTTAGCCTTTCATTTACTTGGCAAGATTCCGGGTGGACCCGCTTCGGCTGAGGCCAAGATGGTTGTTATCCATGAACTTTCCAGAGCTATCGGTACTTCGAGGGGAATGATCGCTGGCCAGTTCGTGGACCTGAGTACCCAAGGTAAGGCTTTTACCCCTGAACAGTTGGAGTACATTCATTCCTGTAAAACGGGTGCTCTGATCCGGGTCTCAGTCTACTGTGCCTGCATTCTCTCAAAAGCTCCGGATGAGGTAAGCCGACGACTTTCAGCCTTTGGGTCCAGTGTCGGTTTAGCTTTTCAGATCATCGATGACATTTTGGACGTCGAGGGGTCGTCCCAAGAGCTGGGCAAAGCTTCCGGCAAGGATGATGTGCTGCGCAAGGCTACTTATCCCACACTGTACGGACTGGAGGAGAGTAAAGAGATCGCCGCCGAACTAGTAGATAGAGCAATTCGCGAAATCTCCTTCCTCGGGTCTCGAGGTAAGGTGCTGATAGAACTTGCTCGCTTCATTTCAGTAAGAAGATTTTGACAAAAGTGAGGTTGGACGATCTTCTGGTCGAAAAGAGGCTCGCGAATAATCGTAAGGACGCCCAAGCAATTATCCTGACAGGGGTCGTCCTGGTCGATGAACAGCGACTGGATAAACCAGGAATTCGCTTGAGCCCAGAGAGCGCGATCCGCCTTAAGACCAAACCTCCCAAGTACGTCTCTCGAGGTGGATTGAAACTGGAGGCAGCACTGGCGCGATTCGAGGTCCCAGTTGAGGGTAAAATTTGTCTTGATCTTGGAGCCTCTACTGGCGGTTTTACCGACTGCTTGCTGCAGCACGCGGCACGAAAAGTCTACGCTTTTGATGTAGGTCGTGGGCAGCTACATTGGAGGCTAAGGCAACATTCCCAGGTGATCGTATGCGACCGCATTAACGTGCGTTATCTGTCTCCCTCGATGGTGAAGGAGAGAGTAGATCTTGTCACGGTCGATCTATCCTTCATCTCCCTACGGAGGATTCTTCCCCGCCTCCAGCCGTTCCGACCAGTGGAAATAGTGGCCCTGGTGAAGCCACCATTTGAGGCAGCACGTCATGAGGTAGAAAAAGGGGGACTAATCGGCAGCTCTGCAAAACAGCAGGAAATTGTGGCCCGGGTCGAGTCTTTCGCCATAACGGAAGGATTCACCGTCAAGGACACGATACCCTCTCCCATCCTCGGACAGAAGGGCAACCGGGAATACTTTCTTTGGCTCATTTAGACGGGTAGAGGAACTGACTGGCTAGCTTGAAGCTTAACCGAGGGCAGATCTCTTCACCGGATGTGTAAATCCGGTCCGTCTGGTGTGTTCCGATCTGAGTAGATTAGGCAGGTTATGGACTTGTCGGGAGTTGATCCTGGAGCGTTACCTGCATTGGTTTGTACAGGGGGAATTTGAGCTGTCCCTAAGAGGGCTGTTGAGGAAAGAAGCTCCTTTGTCTCGGCCAGGCTAAAAACGGAGTGATAGATGGAACATCCCAGAGAAGATTCCAAACGGATGCACAAATTGGCGCTATTGATTGTGCGTCAGATCCCTTACCCCCAAGACCCGCCAGGAACTGAAACAGCTCAATCAAGTCTTTCAACACTGTTGCTGGAAAAGGGAGTTTGAATCCGCCGCCGATCTGCTGGATCAAGATTGGAGCAGATGGCTTTCTCCATTAGATCCGTCTGAAAATCTTCTCCCCACTCCGTGGAACCAATCAGTCCGTATTCCTCTCCTCCCCAAGCCGCCAGGACCAAAGATCGTTTCGGCCCAAAGCCGTCAGCCAGCAGACGACCCAGTCCCGCAGCTACTTCTAATAGAGCCGTCGTACCGCTATTGGGATCAACTCCACCGTAAGTCCACGCATCGATGTGATTACCAGAATGACCCACTCATCCGGGTCGATCGTGCCCGTAATGCGGCCAATGACATTCCATATAGGGCGGATTGCATAATCCATTCCCAGATGAATTTTTATGCGAGCTGGGCCAGGCCCTAAGTGCTAGGTGAAGGGCAAGACACCTTGCCACCCTTTCGGCACAACTGGACCTGCGAGATTCCGAAGAATATGCGCAGCGTTCTCGTAAGAAAGAGGATGGTAGAGGATCGAGGGCGGTTTTTTTACCCGGTCGAGAGCCAAGCGCTCTGCCTGTCGGTGGGCCGGACGACCAGGGGTAAGAGGATCTCCCGGATAGATAAAAATATATTGAACACTGCCCCGCTGGACCGCGGAGGAAGGGTGAAAAGGACCTTCCGGATAGACGCTACCCTGAAGATACCCTCCTCCATAGGATCTGAGTAAAGCAAGAGCGCTGCTGCTCCCTGCTCCTCGGCTAGCTTGGCCTTTACTCCACGAAAACTTCGTCCGTACCGGGCCAGTACAATCTTTCCGGATATTTCGGTACTCCTTTCCTCCAGCTTTGTATAGTCCTCAGGTAGACCATAATTAACGTAGTTGACCTGGCCCTCGACCCGGCCTGACGGAGAATAAGCGTTAAAAGGAATGACCACCTCTTGTGAGAATGAGTCTTTGTCCCCAGAATAGCCTTTTTCCCGAAGCTCGAAGACTCGCTTTTCCGGTTCCGGGAGCTTGACGGACACCTTTGTAGGATAAGGTAGGTAAGCATGGTATTCTGTAACTTCAGCGCCAATTCCGGATCTCCGAAACTGATCCAGCACGTAATCTGCAACTTTTCTTTGTGAGGGTTGGCCGGCCATATGAGGTTCTTCCGTAAGAATGCGATGATGGTTGCGTGAAGATTGCGGGGAAAGAGAGGAAGCGAATCTCTCTTCAATTGCAAGTTGGCTAAAGGAAGGCTCTAGCGTATAGCCTTCCAGGCGGGTCGCCTCAACGGCAATGGGTGTCTCCAGGCTTATAAACACCGAAATCAGACAAAGAAAACACTTAGCCAGTATACGGGGTTTAGCTCGGGTTAACCGGTTCTGGAGAGATACAGCGGGGGATCATTTCTCGCAGATAGTCGGCCAGATTTTTCAAATTGTCCTCTAGTCCCACCCAATAGTCTAGCAAACCCTGGTCAGACGTATCCGAGATAACTTTGGGAGCTAGACAGGGTACCCCATATTGGGAAGCCACTTGCAGAGCATGGGCAGATTCCATGTCACAAAGCTGAGTCCCAAACTGGTGAAAGAGACGCAGGCGCGAAGGTGGACTAATCACAGGAGTAGAGACCGTAAGTCCCTGCCCTCGAACATCCCAACCTGCGCGCCGGAGACGCTTCACTAATCTCTGGTCGGTCTGGTAACAGTTTCCATTTTCGAAACACCAACGTTCTGGGAAAAGAACTTGACCAAGTTTCAACAAAGGGTCAAGTTGACCCGCCGTACCGGTAAAGATTAAGAGGTCAGGTTGGTGTCGCGCTAAATAGGGTCCTAGCGCGCTTTGGGTACGCTGTCCCAACCCTGTGACTAGAAAGGACACCTTTCCCCGAAGTCTTTCTTTCAGACAGACCAACTCCTGTTTTAAAGCACAGGCGATCAAAATATCCATGGCTGCACAGGTTCAGTCCGTTACCATTGTCCAAACTCTCCCCTCATCATCTCACCCTGTGAGGCAACTACTTCACGTGGAGAGAGTGTCTAATCTAGAGATCAAAACAAATCGAGAGAAAACGAGTCTCAGCAGCCCAAGCTGAGATAAAACCCAGCAAGACGATCAAGAAGATACCTAGCAATTCGCTCACCTGGAACCGTAGCCGACCTTGGAACCGGAAAAAGTCGAGGAATTGTCCCAGGCCAAGCAGGATCAAGATAAGGGGCCAGTATCGGCCGAAAAAGCTGAGTATTTCCAGGTAGCCCAAGAGGTTAGCCAACCAGAGAAGTCCTGCCGAGATCCAAAAGATCCCCCCAAGGAGACTGGTTTTTCCAGGGTGTCGCACCAACTCCTCTTGTGGCCATGAAAAATGGCGAAACACCTTGCTCAATCCTGCCGCTAGAAGGAACAAAGAAATCAACGAGCTGAACAGCCACAACCAGCCGGAAGAGAAGCCGTAAAGATTGTCCACAAAGAAAAAACAGCCAAAGACGACCAACAGGAGACCAAGAAGGAGAGGCAACATGCTTGTTCTGGCCGTCATTACACGCCTTCCCCTTTTTCACATTTATGGCCCACCTTACTGTTAGCATTGTTGGAGTCATAGTGGCGCTGATCAATGGTCAAGTCATCCCCGATCACCGGGCTGTTTTGAGAAGGTCCATCTGCGCTGGACCGGCTAGCCTGACTGGGACCAAAAAAGTGATCAAGAATCAGATACAATCCCAGGGCCACTAAGATCAGAGGCCAGAAGTCTTCAGCCATCGCACGGAAGCTAAAGATGCCTAGATTATCGAGTAAGAACAAGACCCCTATCAGGACCAGTATTGTTCCCCAAACCAGTGTATCCATCGGTTCTACCTCACTTTTCTGCAGCTGAGTGACTTGCCGCCGCAGGAGCATTTTTGCTGAACGGTGAGCATCAATGATCGAAAATAGATAAAAGGCAAATGCCGCGAGAGCAAAAAAACGTGGTCCGGAATCAGACAAGAAAACAAGTCCTGCAAAGACTGAGAAGTGAATCAATCCTTTCCTGTACTGGCGGTTGTAGACTGCTCCTAGCCCAGGAATGAGACCTAGAAAAGACGCTCTCCCCGGCGAATAACGGATGATCTCGGGGCTTGTCGCTAAACTGGCTAGTTCAGCTCCTGCCACTAAACAATCCTGGCAGTAGACTCTCTCTTTGATGCTGGTTGAGCAAGCGGAACAGAGGCATTTTCCACAAACTGAACAAGTCTTTACCGAGGCCTGATCGGAGTGATAGTGACACTGCATGGGTGGCGATCTACTGATAATGGTAGAATTGTATAGCATTTTCCGTTTTTAAATGATATCCATCGACCATGGTTTGTCCTTACTGCAGCCACCGGAAAAATCGGGTGGTTGATTCACGGAGGAGTAAGATAAGGGATGCTATTCGGCGGCGTCGAGAGTGCCTGAAATGTGGTCACCGCTTCACCAGTTACGAGAGAATCGAAACGATCCCTGCTGGGTCATTAAAAGGGGAGGACATCGCCAATCTTTTGACCCTTCAAAGGTCTTGGCCGGACTGAGAAAAGCGTGCCAAAAACGACCGGTTTCAGTCGCTCAGCTCCAGCGGCTCGTCGAGGAAGTGGACAGATGTCTACTGATAAGTCCACACCGACAACTTACCTCCAATGAGATCGGGCAGCATCTCATCAAACGCCTGCAGCAGATCGACAAACTAGCCTGCTTGCGTTTTGCTTCCGTCTACCTGGAGTTTAAGGATGTGAGGGAATTACTGACCAAAATTCATCAACTATTCGAGTCTCGGTAAGGGTCGGCCCTCACTTATTGCTATCACTTCTTCACTTTAGGATAATTGGAGTAAGTGATGGAGGAATCGGCGTAGGCTGCTATGAACTACGAGTGGGCCAGGACCGAATAGTTTGATATTCCAGCTAACATTCTCATAAGGAAAGATTTTCGCATCCATGTTCTGGAAGGAGCTATTCCCAGAGATGAGTCATCGGCGGAACTCGCTTTGATCACCGCCCTGCTTTCCTGCTGTACCAGTCGTCCCGTGTACCGGAGTACCGGGCCCACTGGGGAGATGACACTACGGGGAAGGATCTTGGTGGTCGGAGGCATCAAAGAGAAAAATCTAGCCGCCCGGCATGCAAAGGTAAAGCAACAAGTGGTGCCTAGAGACAAGCACAAGAATCTTCAGAATATTCCTGATCAATTACGGCAAAATCCTGATTTCATTTTTGTGGAAGAGATTTAGCAAACAGTAGAAGTTGTTCTTAAAGAGACACCTTTTGGAGAAACAAAAAACGAGGACAAACAACCATGATATGGAAAGCTAATGGCTCGTCTAAAAACCCTTGAACTTGACCTGATCAGCTGGATCCGGGAACAAGAACAAGATTTCCCTGCTTCGGTGCTTAGGAAGATCGGGGATGATTGCGCGACCTTCAATCCTAGCTTTGCAAGCTCTTTAGCCATAACGACCGATCTGATGGTCGAAAACATACATTTTCGACGCAACTGGGTCCATCCCTTCTTGCTGGGTCGTAAGGCCTTGCTCACCAACCTTAGTGATTTAGCGGCTGCGGGAGCCCAACCTTACGGCTGTTTGCTTACCCTAGCACTTCCCGCCGAGTTGGCCCGCGGCTATTTTTATCCCTTTATGAAAGGGATCTTGGCCGAGAGCCGTAGATGGAAAACTCCACTGCTGGGAGGTGACCTGTCCAACAGTGCCCAGATCATGATCAACCTCACTGTTTGGGGATATATTGACGAGGGAGAGGCGGTTTATCGCTCGACTGCACGAGGAGAAGACTACCTGATATTAGTGGGAGAGGTGGGTCTTTCCCGACTCGGACTCCGCATGCTAGAGAAGGAGAACCCGGTCGGATTGAGCGAGTTGAGCAGTGAGGGAGCCTTAGCCAAGTGGGCAGGAAATCCTTTTCGCTACCGTTGTCTGAAAGCTCACTTACTCCCAGAGCCCCCGCTTGAAGTAGGGGTTTGGCTGCGGAAGAAAGGACTTGTCAACGCCATGATCGACATCAGCGACGGGCTAGCTTCAGATCTGCTGCACATTGCGCGAGAAAGTCACTTGACCGCTTTGTTGGAGCTGGACAAAATTGAATTACCGATGGAAGTCCAAGATCGTTCGTTGGCGCGAAGTGCGGTCTTGGATGGCGGAGAAGATTATGCGCTTCTTTTTACCTCCTCCTCCTCTCAGATGGATCGTATTCAAGCGTCCTATCCTCTTCACTTTCCGCCCTACAAAGTGATTGGGCGCCTGGTGGAGGGACAACCTGCCATTGATTTGATCCACGAGGGAAAACGCCTCCCCTACGAACCTCAAGGGTTCGACCACTTCCGGTAGATGCTTTGCGACGAGCGATGTCCGTAATCAGACGGATCCAAGACACACCGAAAAGAACTGCTCAAGCATTCTCCCTAGGGGTATTTTGGGGGTTTTCTCCCCTGGTCGGGCTCCATACCTTTCTGGGACTCGCCTTGGCTTGTATATTCCAACTCAACAAGGGGGCGGTTTTAGTCGGAGTGTGGACCAATAACCCCTGGTTTGCGGTTCCTTTCTACACTTGTGCTACTTGGTTGGGCATTTACCTAATGGGTTTCCCTGAGGGTGTATCTCTACCCGATGTAGGATTTTTCGATTTATTCAGGCCAGAATTTTGGGGCTGGCTCATGGATCAGTGGAAGCTCTTGATCCCGGCAGTGTTAGGTTCCTTTGTTTTGTGTACGCTTCTTGCTGCTCTCTCGTATTTGCCTGCCCTCTATGTGATAAAAAAGTATAGGCGTCGCCACTTGGACCATCTAAGCTCAGAGATGAAGAGATAAACAAAGGTACAGGAAACAGTGACAGATGAGGATAAGAGGTTTCCCATTCTCTAAAATCAACGGGACGAATTCTCTGCTTTGCCCTGGGAGACTGACTTTCCTGACTTTGCTCATCCTCGCTAGCATTCCGCTCTGGGCAAGACTCGGTGGCGGACTGTCTGTAACCCCGAGAGCCCGTTCCTCCCAACTTGACTCAGTACAGGTTGAGACACTTAGCAATATAACCTTCAAGAACGACATCAGACTTTTTGCAGTGATGGCCGCCTTAAATGCCGCTGGCTTTGACTACGAAGCTCCTGGTAAAAAAATGTTGTGGGTGCGCAGAAGCATTCGGCAGGAACTCCAAGCACTTGATCCGGAACTGGCGACCAAACTCCGTGCCTTCTACACAGAGCACCGAACTAGTCTGGCTCCGGAGAAACAGCAGGCCCCATACATCTCCTTGGCTCTATTTCTTTCCGGTCCGCCGGACTTCCAATTGGCAGTTGAGGAAAAAGGTTTGCCGGGCAATGTTTTGCGAGTTCTGGGATTTGAAAACCTGGTAAGGGATTTCTATCAAAAGGCAAACATCGAGAATCTCTGGCAGCGCTACCAGAAAGATTATCTGGAGGAGTTAAAGGCCTACCGGGATGTGCTCAAGAAAGCCATCCAACAGACGTTACAATATTTTCGTATTCCTGCCCGCATTGCCCTCGATCGACACATGATCGTCAGTCCGGACCTTCTCAATATCCAGGACGTCGTAAATGCACGTAATTTCAAGCGTGTCTACTACATTACGATTGGTCCCTCGCAGGATCCTTTCAACAGCTACCCGCAGCTGCAGCACGAGTATCTTCATTCTCTGATTGATCCCCTAATTGAAAAATTTGAAACTCGCTTGCGTAAGCACCAAGGGCTTTTAGAGTTGGCCCTGCGCCAACCCCAGTTCAAGACCAAATACCAAAATCAGTTTTCACTAATCGTCACCGAGTCTCTGATCGAAAGCATACTTTTACGACTGCATTCCCCTCGTGACCTGAAACGAAAAATGGTAGAACTTTTTCGCCAGGGCTTGATCTTTGTACTTTATTTTCACCAGCAGCTATTGTCGTACGAGCAAGCTGAGATGGTTACTTTTCCAAACTATGTAGAGGTTCTGATCCGACACATTCACCAAGATAAGATTCGAGATGACGAGAGGACTATGGCGGTTTGGGGAGAAGAGCTAGCCGGACTAGCGCAGCAAAGCCGGAAAGCACGACGCCGAGCTCAACGAGAATCTGGGCAGCGACAGCGAACCCGGTCAATATTAAATGAGGCGGCAAGCCTGCTCGCCAGCGGAGAATACGCCTTGGCCCGGGAGAAGCTGTCTCAGTTACTGGACTCAGATCCCGAAAACGGTACGGCTTTTTTTTACCTGGGACAAGTCGCTTCCCAGGGTGATGACTACAGTCGGGCGTTTGAGTGCTACACACAGGCTGCCGAGGCAACCAGCTCACCACTCTGGGTCCAAGCTTGGTCCCTTCTGAGGATGGGGAATTTCTTGGCTTCGCGAGGGGATTTCACAGCTGCTCGAAGTTATTTTACCCGAGTTTCCCAGCTCGAGGGCGACCTAAGAGGAGCAGCCGAAGAAGCGGAAAGATCCCTGCAGAGATTAGGCCAAAAGCGGTGAAGCAATCCTTCCCTCTCTTGAGAGTTTTGTGTCATAATTTTGGCTACAATCCTGGCAAAGGAATAAACTATGGGAAGATATCTAACAGTGTTTCTTCTCCACAGTTGGCTAATCGGCTTGGCGGTACCGACAGTTCGTCAGGAGAAGCTGGAGGAGCAGCAAGCTAAAGGCAAACTGCCCAGAGTCGTAGGGCAGGCCCAGACCGACGAGGAGTTTCAGGCCTGGATGGCTGTCAGGCGAGCCCCTGCAGAGCAGAGATTCGCGTTGGCTGAGCAGTTTTTACAGGAATTTCCTGAGAGCGGCCTGACTGGTTATGCTCATCGCTCGCTGGCCCTCTCTTCTCAGCGAGCAAGAAGTTATGAAAAGTTCATCCATCACGCCGAAAAATCCTTGGAAGACTTTCCAAACGAACCACTTATGCTCACTAGCCTGGCATTATATTATGCCCACCGTGGTGAGCCTGGAAAGGCCATTGACAGGGGGAGGAAAGCGTTAAGAACCTTTGAGACAGTTCAGAGACCAGACGGTATAACCGCAACTGAGTGGCTAATACAGCTCGCCAATGCCAACTTATCACTGGGCATTTCCCATCTGTTCAACAGGGACAACTTGAACCAGGGTTTAGGCGACAGCGAAGAACTGAAAAGGGCCATCGAATATCTGGAGGAAGCTACAGAATTGAACCCCAGTCTCGACACTGCCTACTTCCATCTGGGCGCTATCGCTTTGGAACAGAACAAACCCGCTAGGGCAATTACGAATTTCGCGCGGGCTGCAGCTTTAGACGGGATCGCGGCGACCATAGCTCGGGACCAGCTCCAGCAACTTTACAAGGGGGCGGAGAATCCGGAGAAGCTCATTGAAGACGAGCGTGAATATGTACAACGAAAACTGCTTGAAAAGCAAGCCAAGCTTCAGGAATTGGAACAGCAAACTGCTTCCGAGGAGAGTCTTTTGCCAATCCCATCTGAGTAGCTTGGAGTTCCCGACCTGAAGCTCACCTGACCAAGAGATGCTCCTGTTGTCCATTTAGTCTTGCCGATTCTGGGCAAAATAGATGGTTTCCATTGCCAACCGCCTATCTGATCTTCGAAAGCTGGAGACAAGGGTGGGTCACCACTTTGACGACCCCACCCTCTTGGAACAGGCCTTAACTCACAGGTCCTTTTCCTACGAGGCTAGAGAAACTGGAACTGAGGACGGGACCAGTCCCGACTACGAGGGGCTGGAGTTTTTAGGTGATTCGATTCTGGGATTTCTCATCAGTGAGTTTCTGTTTCGCACCTACCCTTTCTACTCTGAGGGTACGCTTTCAAAAATAAAGGCCTTTCTGGTCTCAGCGGGCCAACTATCCAGGTTGTCTCAAGAGTTAAGCTTGGGGGATTTTCTTCGACTAAGCCGTGGGGAGGAGAAGACCGGTGGTCGAAAGAAGAGGGCTATTTTGGCTGACCTTTTTGAAAGTGTCACAGCCGCCATCTATCTGGATGGGGGGATACAGGCTGCGCGGGACTTCGTTCTTACACGTTTGCTCCCTCTCACCGATCGGCTTTCTGAGGGAAATCTTGACTTCAAAGACTTTAAGTCCAGCCTCCAGGAGTACCTTCACGCACTAGGGCTACCGGCGCCCAACTATCGCGTGGTAGGTGAGGTTGGCCCAGATCACAAAAAAGTATTTGTAGTCGAGGTCTTTGTCGAGGATCGCTGTCTGGGACAGGCTAGAGGAAGATCAAAAAAGCAGGCTCAGCAATCGGCTGCCCAGTTGGCTCTGAGAGAGCTGCACAATACTTCTTAGTGTCCTATTTCGCGCTTCGAAGCTTCAACCATTTCCCACCCTCAGGAAGGGGAAGTTGGTGTTCCAATCTATACCGAACGCACGAAATTCCAGAAAAGCAAGATCGTCACTACATCGTAAAGAGCATGCGCTAGGATAGGTGCGGTCAAGGCTCGCCGCCAAACATAGACAAGGCCAAACCATAAACCAAGAATACCGGCAGCCACCATCTTGTCCGGCCCTTGCACGGAGTGTCCGAGAGCGAAAAAGAGGCTCCATAGAGCTAATCCAACGATCAAGGCCAAACGCTCACAAAGAAGTTTACTTGGGTTTGCTAGCGGCCATAGGAATCTAGCTACCCTCCAGAGGAGCTCTCCTAGGTAGCGTTCAAAGCGTGCCAAGACGAAGGCGCGTTGAACTTCTTCTTTGATCCCGCCGACGAACATGCTGCTGATCAGAAAGAGCACCAGATCGGATCTGTTCCTGATCAGCTCTAGGAGTGGATTAGTGACTGAAACCAGTTCAGGAAAGAAGTGGTGAAAAAGCGTATCGACCAACAGCGTGGATCCGAAAAGAGCTGGAACAATGGCCACAGCTAACGCGGCGTCCCGTCCCGAGTTTTCCTTCACCCATCCGATGTCCCGAAACTTCTCGCCTCGCAACTTCAAGAAGAGAGTGATCAACACCAGAGTGAGGGAAGCCTCAAAAACCAGAAAGATAAAGAATAGGTGAGTGTGACCCAGAATCTGGTCTGAAGGAACACCAAGGCTACTCAGTCCCACCTGGGAAATTAGCGAGCCTAAAAGCGCCACCACGAATATCTCAGACAATGCTCCTGGATAGCTTGACCAGCCCTGCTTCATAAGAACATTCTAAGGACAAAGAAGCCGACCAGCCAGCCGACAATTACTTAGACCTTCCTTGAGTGTCCCCAACCTCGGTATAATCCAGACTTTTATCCTCTCCAGGCTGGATATTCGTAATTTTGCGTAGGACGCTTTTTATTTCAAAGTTGGTTTTCGTGGGACTCCTGTTGTGGCTTGCCGTCCCAGCATTTGCTAAGGATAAGGAAAAAATTAAGCGGCTTACTCCCACAGTCAGAGGATCGAGTGGGCTCTTTAGCCTTTATGTCGCGGACACCTATCGCGTTGGGGAACTGAGTCTCGCTTTTCACGGTATTCAGTTCAACCGAGAACCGGGAGACATAGACATTACGCTTTTTCCCGCTTCCTTCACGCTAGGCTTACATGATCGTTTGGAAGCATTTGTCTCCTGGGAAGCGCATAAGCGAGTAAATGCCGACGCCATCATGGTAAACAAGCTCTCTCCCCGAGGCACCATCTCTCCGGCTCGGCTTGCAAATGGCATCCTTGCCTATTTCAACGATACCCCCTTTATGGATGTCGGTTTTGGAAACGGAACGGGAGATTTGTGGACAGGAATAAAATTCAACTTACTCTCTGAATTACGAAATAATCCTCTTGGACTTGCCCTTCAACCGATTGCCAGAGTCTCTTTGACCGATCGGCGTGAGCACCTTCTCAGAGGTTTGACCAGTGGCGCCACTGATGCCGGATTGGATATAATTGTTTCCAAAAGCTTAGGCGTTGGAACGATGGTTACCGGAAACCTGGGCTTCCTCTCTGGCCAGGATCTCAAAGGGATCAAGCGCCAGGAACGGCTGCAGTGGGGTGTCGGACTGGAAGCTCCTCTGGGCACCCAGAAGGCCTATGCTATTTTGGAAGTCATCTCCAGCACATTCTTCGGTTCCGGTGGTCCGGGTGAGGCCAACCTAGTTTCACCTTTGGATCTCCACGCAGGGCTGCGGACCTTTCCGACTCCTTGGCTTTCCATCGGAGGTGCCTACGTTCTGGGCCTCAGATCCCTCAATGAGAATCGCTTCGGTGTCCCGGCTACAGGCCGCCAGGGGTGGATAGTACAGATTGCTTTTCAACACAAAACTAACCGCCCTCCGACCATCGAGTGCAGTCTCGACAAAGGCACTATTACAGAAGGCGAATCGGCCAGCATCAAGATCAGAGTTCTGGATCCTGATGACGATGTCCTTTCGATTATATGGAGAGCTCCGGGATCCAAAATTTACCAGCTACAGGGTTCGGCTCGGTTCGACTCAACTGGTCTGAAGCCTGGTAAGTATAATATCGTAGGTGAAGTCAGCGACGGTGAGCATAAGGCTGCCTGCATCGTCGGGATAACGGTCGAAGAGCGCAAGAGCTCCCTACCATGAATATTGGCAACAATCCGATAGCGTTGAGGGTGGACACTTGAGGTATCAGAATCTCGTGGTTAAACGCGTCTTAGTAAACGTGGCGATTTACACCGATACCTCCGCCAGGAGATGGAAAATCCGGTCCAGCTCCCGCGGCCTTCCTCATCGATCATGGGTGAACTCACGGGTAAAGCTCGGATTGACCCCTAGTGCGCTGGCTAAGGTGGTCGATACTTTGCTAACCCGCTGTATTGATGCCAGCAATAGATCCGTCTTGGTATGAAAAGTATCGCAGTCCAAAACAGTAATAAAATAGCCAGTAGATTACCTCCTCTGGAAGCACTGGGTGTGGGATCATAGTCGGCTTAAGACTCGGGCTCCTTCTCTAGAGAGATTGCGACCTTTAAGAGTCCTTCCGTTGGGGTGAGCGTGAGTATATCTTCCCGGTAAAAAGGGACAGGTGGTCCACCTCGAGACAACTAGATCGACCGAGGTGTTGAAGTGAGGGAGGCTGAACCGTAGGATAGCTAGCAAACCTTGAAAGCCACCGGCTAGGAGTTAAGCCTAGGGTTCTTTCTTAAGCGTGTTGTCGAATGCACTGGTTCTATGGGTTAAGGGGATGGTGAAACCACGCTCAGCCTGGCTTTTCTGTTTGGCTTTCAGTGTTTCCTTGCAGGCCGAACTTCAAATGGTGCCCCTGGGGCCCTACGGCGGCGATGTGCGTTCTCTGATCGCCCACCCCTCTCAGCCCGACATCTTTTTTCTAGGTACTGCCGACGGTCAAATCTATCGTTCCACAAACCGGGGGGACCAGTGGGAGCGACTCCTCCCTGGTTTAAACCGTCGAGGTCTGGTAGTAGATAATTTTGCCTTTGATCCTGAAGACCCGGATCATCTGTACGCCGCCACCTGGGAACTGAGAAGCGACAAGGGCTGGCTCTATCGTACTCGGGATGGCGGAAGAACTTGGGTGAATATCCCGCTTGGCCGTTATCAAAGTAGCATCCGGGCTCTGGCCATAGCTCCCTCTGATCCCCAAGTAATTTCCCTGGGCATCTCGGAAGGGGTCATCTTGAGTTTGGACAGAGGGGAGACTTGGGACAGAATCAGCCGTGGATATCGCAGTCTTTATAACGTCGAATCTCTTGCTTTCGACCCCCGGGACTCCACTACTCTGTATGTAGGGACCTGGCATCTCGGCTGGAAGACTGTGAATCTGGGAAAAAAATGGCAGCCTATTCACAAGGGCATGCTCTCGGACAGTGACCTGTTTTGTCTTCTGGTTAACCCTCGCCAATCCCAAACCCTCTATGCCGGTGCCTGCACAGGAGTTTACAAATCGGAAAACGGAGGACTTCATTGGAGCAGACTCAAGAAGGGACTTCCCCGAGAGGCGAAAAGGACCCGCACTCTGCATCTGGATCCCAGCCAACCCCAGAAGATGTATGCAGGCACCACAGTGGGGCTGTTCCGGTCGGAGAACGGGGGGGATGGCTGGCAATGTGCAGTACCTGACGTTGTGGTCAACGCCGTGGCCGTTCATCCCAAGGATAACCACATCATTTTGGTGGGAACGGAGGATGCAGGCGTGCTGAAGAGCATCGATGGTGGAAACAGTTTCTTCCCCGCAAATCAAGGGTTTATCCAAAGACGCATATCGGCTCTGGCCGTCCATAAACACGAATCTCGGCTTTATGCTGCCGTGTCATTCGACCGCCACCACGGTGGTTTCTTTCTGACTGATGATGAGATCAATTGGAAAAGGTACAATAAGGGGTTAGGGAATGAGGTGTTGAATCACATCAGAGTCATTCTCCCTTCCCTGCGGGATCAGCGGGTTTACCTAGGCACCCCAGCGGGCCTGTTTGTGGGTGTGCCGCAACAGGATCCTTGGCAACTGATCCTAGCCACTCAGCAACTGGCGATTACCGACCTTGCTTTCTCCGGTGTTGAGGAAAACAGACTCTTTCTAGCGACGCAAAGTGGTGTTTACATACTTGACATTAAGGATTTTAAAATAAAAGAGTTGCCGATTTCCGTTTACAGAGGAGAGGTCAATAGTCTGCTCTACGATCCCTTGGCCAGCCAGCTGTTCGTGGGCACCGACAGAGGGGTTTTTCGATCCGACGACCTCGGCAGCAACTGGAGTCTCAAAGTTAACGGTCTGCCTCATACCGAGATTCAGATTTTAGCCATAAGTGGGAGAAGACTTCTCTGCGGCACACCCAGCGGAATTTTCTTTAGCGATGACGAGGCGGAACGGTGGAATACGTGTACAGGAATCCATCCGGTTAATATTTCCACCATCAAATCCAACCCGCTTCGTCAGGAGCAACTCTTTGCAGCTGACAACCTGCTTGGCTATCTTTTCCGTAGCAATGACAGTGGTGCTGGCTGGGAGGTCATGAATCCTGGACCCAATAACCCGAGAATAGCAAGCCTGGCTTTTGCCCCCTCTGGAAAGTTGCTGGCCGGCACAGCCTCCGACGGTATTTGCTGGATTCTTCCCGACCCAGATCAGGACCAGAAACGTTAAACCCCTATCACCGAGAGGATGGCATGTCCTGACCCCAAAGGTCGGATCCTCACTTTCTTGTCTCTCTAGGATGATACGGTTCATGTTCTCTTTACCTTCCTATTCTCAGCTTCTGCTGGTTGTCTCGGCGACTGTCGTCTTGGTTGCCATCTTGATCTCATTACGGCGGCGTTGGTTTCCAAATCCAAGTTGCCTCCAGAGGCTCCTGAACCGCAAGGACTGTGGAAATCAGGAAGAGTACCACGAATATATTGTGCCTCTCTTGATGTACGAAGAGACCTATCCTGCTTTTGGAAACATCTTGGCACTGGTGCTTGCTCGATTCCCTCTCACTTACTTCTTACGACAGGAAGATATTCGCTCGGCCTTGACCTTCTTAGGGGCTGCTGTGTTTCAAAAGGCAGCTCGGCAAGATGTGATTCTAGCGATGTCTGTAATCGTAAAGTGCTTGGCTACAGATCCAGATGTTGAATACCAGTGTCGCCCCAATCTCTCCTCTTTGGTGAACCAGTTCTTGAAGCAGATCAAAGCTTCCTAGAGCCCCATTTCTGATCCTGGTTGGAATCTAGTGGAATCTATCGAGAACGCTTTTTCTCCTTGAGTGTGCGTCGTTTAGCTTGAGTGATTTTTACCACCGATATCCTACAGCTCTTAAGTGGGACGATATTTGGACGACAAGTTTGAGTAAGGAGCAGTCGAGAACATACCCCAATCAGTTCTGTTGCACCCATATTCTTAGCCCTTCCTTTTGTTCGACAGAGTTATCCATTCTAATCCAATGTGGCATTCACCAGTTTTTATTCCAGATGCGCCTATCAAAATCCGTTGGAAGGCTTTGACCCTCTGAGCCTATACAACACCGGTAGGTAGCCGTCGTAGAGTGTGTACATCATAGTGCTTCAACAATACTTCCTTACTATTTCCCTTGCTTTGCCCTCGAAGAGCATGTTATCGGGCGTCACCATTGCTGCCGTGCCACCGATTTTCGGCAAGCCCTTGATGTGTCGAGTAGAGTAGAGTTGCTTGTTGGAAGTTGTGGCCCAGAAATCATCCTATTGGTGACTGGTTGATTACCAGATCTACTCGTCAAGGTCGATAGAAAGTTGGGGGTTACGGGAGATTGCAAGACCTGACACTGCTAGGCTTGGTTGACTTCATTTGAGGCTCGACCCTAAACTTCAAGACCGGTACTCGCGATGTGGAAGACACTCTTTAATCGCTGCCTGATCGAAACAGCACCGCCGTGTCAGCATGCGCTGCATATACTGGTGCTAAGCTGTCTAGCCCTAGCACAACCGCTTTTTGATCTACTTTCCCAGTACGCACACTTCCTGGTCGCCCAGCAGGTAGAACCCATCCAAGTGCTGTTTCTGGTGTTTCTCCTGACCTTGTTAATCCCAGGGGCGGTTCTCGTTGGCGAGCATGCTCTGGGACTGCTCTTTGACGCTAAAGTATGGCTGCAAAGCGCAGGCTTCGCCGCGTTTGCTTTTCCTCTATTTCTGTTGCTTTTAAAAAGGATCAAAGGTGTTTCGGGGGAATGGCTAGTGGGGATTGCTGTACTGTTCACTCTACTCGGCGCTTTCGTTTATCTTCGCTATAGACACGTTCACCTGTTTCTGACCATTCTATCGCCGGCGATTCTCATCATTCCAACATTGTTCCTAACGGCACCCTCAATTAAGGGTATTGGTACTGGCTGGAGGCCAGAGGGTTCTGCCCTTGAGCGCGGCCAAGTGGATGTTCCAATCGCTATGATCGTTTTCGATGAACTGCCGTTGCCGTCGCTTCTCGATCGCTCCGGCCGCATCGATTCGGTCCGCTTCCCTAATTTTTCCGCCCTGGCAACTGATGCCACCTGGTTCCAAAACGCGAGAACCGTTTCGGAAAGCACTACATATTCGATACCTGCGATATTAACGGGTAATTATCCGAGAACTGAGCACGGAATGGTCGCCACTCTCTCTAACTATCCCGACAATCTTTTCACCTGGCTTAGAAACTCTCATGATCTCAATATCTTCGAATCGTCCACACAACTGTATTCCGGATGTCAAGAGACCAAGCAGGCTGCCTTGGAGGGGATGATTCCGTTGCTGCAAGATCTTTCAGTTCTCTATCTTCATTTGGTCTTGCCTGATGATTTCAGCACTTGGTTGCCGGACGTTCAGCATACCTGGACGAACTTTCTCAATTTGAGGGGATCAGTGAAGCGTCGCCACGGCGATCCGATCCGCAAATTTGAGGCTTTCCTGGAAGCTTTCGAGAAACCACACCAACCCAGCTTCAATTTTGTTCATCTCCAGAGCCCCCATCTGCCCTGGATATACCTTCCTTCAGGGAAACGCTACCTTTTGCATAATGACTGGCGCTTATTCCTGAAGAATGAGGTCTTGGTCCAAGACGAGACTCTGGTTACGCTTGCGTTCCAGCGCTATCTGCTGCAGGTTGGTTTGGCTGATCGGTTTGTGGGACAGCTGCTGCAGAAACTGAAGGCCACCGGACACTACGATCTTAGCCTGATTATCGTCGTATCCGACCATGGGGCCAGTTTTCGGCCCGGTGGAAGGCGAAGAGCCGCCACAGAAATGAATTTTCAGGACATCCTTTCCGTACCGCTCATCATCAAGGCTCCTGGTCAGGACAAGGGCTGGATCTCAGATCGAGACGTACAAACCATCGATGTCATTCCCACCATTGCCGATATCTTGGGAGTTTCTGTTCCCTGGCCGACTGACGGAGTTTCGGCGCTAGGTGCAGTGAACCGCAATGAGAGTCAAAGTGAAGCCCCTGGAGGGGGTGGGGGTAGCTCCTCCTGTTGAATTCTTCAGTCAATTTAATCCCGCCACCGTATGCCTGGAAGGGTGCTCCTTTCCAGTGACTCAAGAGGGATCCTGGGCCTATTTGGATGTGGTGAAGGAGCAGGCCGACAAAGTACTGTTCTTTGGCTGGGCGGCCCACATGAAGACCTTGAAATCGGCCGATGCCATCCTGGTGTTCGTTGACAACAAAATGGTCTACAGGGGGGCGACCGGGTACGCACGGCCGAAGGTCGTTGAACATTTTGATGTACCTGAGTTGGGGGATTCTGGATTTCTTTTCGAAGTCGACCGGGAACTTTTCGACGACGATCCGGAAGTGCGCTGCTTTGCCTTGTTTAAGGACCATATCAGCGAGGTGAAATACCCGAACAGCTTCCCGTGGCTACCCAAGTCGAAGTTGACAAGTGTTGAGGACTGTCTCTCCGCCACCGACGAGACCTGTGCGCTGGTTAAGAAAGGAGCCCATTCCTATCTCATCACTCGGGCATGTAGCCCGGTGTACTCGTGGAAAATCGCGCTTGCAGTGATTTTGTGACAAGGCTCTACGAGTTGGCCTGGGATGCGGATGAGAACGGTTTGTTCAAAATAGGACCATGGGATGCCCTGGTCGGGAAGCAGTTGTCTGAACTAGAGGTAGCCGAGCAGGCAGGGCTATTCATCGAACTTGACCAACCTTCTCTCTATGAGGAGGTTGACCTGAATGCCCCTTTCATTCCCGCCGCGATCGAAGGTCGGGTTTCGGCAGAAGGCGTGGGCGAATATGTAGCGATTGCCGTCAACGGAACAGTCCAAGTGGTGGCTCCCATCTTTGATGACAAGGGTGGCCAGCACCGTTTCCAAGCGATCGTCCCGGAAAAATCCTTCCTGAACGGACTTAACAGGGTCCAGGCTTTTGCAGTGGTAGGGGGCAATGGAAAAACCATTCTGCATTTTCCACAAGGCAGCCGGAGTGGAGTGCAGTAGACTTTTTCATCTACTCCCCTCGGGGGAGACTTCGGGCACTTTTGCTTCGCTGAAGGCTGTTTTTCATCCCGTTCCAGTCTTTCGAGGTAGGTTCTTGACAGGTTAGTTAGCTCGGTAAGATCTTCCGCGCTCAAGTTTATATGGGATCGTGCCTCATGGATGCTGAGGCCAATTTTGCGAAGAGTGACGGTCCGGCAACAGCACCGGATCGCAAACACTGCCCATCTGCTTTGACTACGCTCTATAAGTGCATCTCATAATTGGACCAGATACACTTATTGGATATACACCACTCAATAACTTGTGCAGAGGACTCAATTGCTTAGAAAGGGTACCGATTTTGCTCTTGTTGCTCACTGGACTTGCCATTCCTTTGCTCGGATGGATCCAGGGAATTCAAATGAGGTCTAATCGAGAGGTTTAGCTGCCACCGGCATGGTAGCAAATTGTCCTGGGCGAGTCTGGATCACGGTAGCAGAAATGCGTCCATTGCTACGCACTCTGAGCAGACCTTCAAACAGGTTCAGATCAATCGAGTTATCCCAGTCAAACTCGTCTAGAAAGATGGCCAGATGACCCAATGAAGCCAGACTCAACTGGACCGAGTCGAGCAAAGTCCCATCCGAGTCAAGCAGATCAGCTGTCAGGGTAAGCTGTTCTTCCTCCAAGTTCATCATGGCTACTCCAGTTCGGATGGCCGTGGAGATGTTGGTTTCCATGGGTGCCAAAAAACCTTCTGCTAACTCAGCACTACTACCCACTCCTGCTGAACCTATTCCCTCTCCTTTAAAAACAATCACACCTGCTAGCGGCTGATCCGAGGTTACCGAAACTGAACCAACGACCAGATCCCCCACGCCGTCCGTAGCCAGTACCTGAAGTCCCGAGGCTGCAATCTGTACCTGTGTCAATCCAGTAATCTGCTCGCCGTTTAAATCAACCGTAAGGGCTGCTCCGGTATCGTCCCTGAGCTGGATCTGGGCCGTAGCCGTCTCATCCCCGCTCAGATTCAGCAGCAGAATCTGACTGGACAACAATCCTAGACCATCAGCAAAATGGGCAAAATAGAGTTGCTGCTGACCTGTCTGCGAGGAAGCCACCGGCATTGTCATGAACTCTCCCGGAAGGGTCTGAAGCACTGTTCCCGTCAGAGGTTGTTCGCTAGTCATTACCAAGGTTCCTGCAAATTCAGAAAGATAAACCATTGGCTCCCACCACATCTCGTCCACGAAAAAGGCATCGTGTCCCCGAGCCATAAATATGCCTGATGCTGTAGCCAGGGTCACTCCCTCAGAGTCCAGAAGAGTCAGATCCAGCAAGCTATCCTGCCCACTTAGACTCATGATCGCGATACCCGTGTTGAGTCCCTGGTTATCACTTTTGAGCATGGGAGCCGTAAACCCGGTCGTAAATTGAGCACTGGAACCCACTCCCGCCAGTCCCATCTCTCCGCCAAAGATAACCACTCCTTCCACGTGTCGATCAGTGGTGATTTGCACCGATCCCGTCTGTAGATCTCCCTCACCGTCGCTGCGGAGAATCAGTAACCCCCCTGCCGGAACACTCACATCTCCTACCCCGTTTACCATCTCACCGTTGAGATCTACGCTCAGCTGATCTCCAAAATCATCCAGAATCTGGATCTCTCCTGTGGCCGCAGCCTGGTCGTTTAGATTGAACAGAACAATCTGGCTACTCAGTCCCTCTCCATCCCCGAACTGGGCAAAATAGGAGAACAAAGTTTGGCAATCTTCCCAAGAGCCATCACTCTTACTGTTGAGGAAATCACGTAGGGTATTGCTGTCCGTGTAAAGCTGATTATTGCAAAGAGCGATGCCATTTTCGTCTGAAAGGTTCGCCAGATTTCCCAACTCTTCAGGAATCTCTCCGGTCAGCTGATTGGTGTCCAGAATAAGGTAAATCAGGTTGGAAAGGTTGCCTAGCTCCGAGGGGATCTCCTCCGACAACTGATTTTCGCTCAGATGCAAGGTCTGTAGTTGGAAAAGGTTGCCCAATTCCAAGGGAATTGATCCTGTCAGCTGGTTAAGAGCTAGAGAAAGGTAAGCCAGGTTGGGAGGGTTTCCCAGCTCTTCAGGAATCACCCCCGTCAGTTGGTTAGCGCTCAGCGCAAGGTCAGTCAGGTTGGAAAGGTTACCCAGTTCTTCGGGAATCACCCCCGTCAGCTGGTTAGCGCTCAGATTGAGGAAAGTCAGTTGAGCAAGACTGCTAAACTCCGAGGGAATCAACCCCGTTAGCTGGTTGCCATTCAGACTGAGGTCAATCAGGTTGGAAAGGTTACCCAACTCTCTAGGAATCGCTCCCGTCAGCTGGTTATCAAATAGCGAGAGGAACTTCAGGTTGGAAAGGCTGCCTAGCTCTGCAGGAGTCTCCCCCGTCAGTTGGTTGTTGTACAGATCGGGGGTCTCCAGGTTCACCAGATTACCCACCTCTTCAGGAATCGCTCCTGTTAGCTGATTGTCGCGCAGATCGAGGGATTTAAGGTTGGAAAGGTTGCTCAGCTCTGGGAGAATCTTTCCCGTTAGCTGGTTATCGCTCAGTCTGAGGACCGTCAGGTTAGGAAAATTTCCCAGCTCTGCAGGAATCTCCCCCCTCAGCTGGTTAGCGCTCAGAGCCAATTGTGTAACGCTATTCTCCGCACAGATCACCCCATGCCAGAAAGGCATAGAACAGGGATCGTCGTTGAAACCGTCTTCTAGTGTTGGGGCCATTTTCCATCCCGATTTATCGGACCAGGAATCTCCTCCTGTTGCGTTGTAAAGACTGATCAGTGCGTCGCGATCTGTCTGCGCAAAACCCATTGGTTGCGCCAGCAACACAAAGGCACTAATCGCGAGACACAAAGAACACTTGATTAGTCGGACCAACATAGCTCACTCCCCTTTCAGAACAGTCCGCTTAGTTCTCGAAATGCATTGGCCTTCCATACTGTCCTACTGACATAAAACCAGCACCCACACCTCCTAATTCTATCGGAGTCAACATTTCTCATATTAGCCTTGGATAGACCTTCTTCGGGTCCCCCACTGATGAATGATCAGAACCTATCAGCCCTCCCACCAAAGGAACAAGTGTTTTCCTCATATTTCGGCTGAAAAGACCTTCGACTCAGTTGCCTTTGTCAAAATCTGATAATCAAAGACACCTCCCCAGTTGCTGGACCAAAAACTCCAGGTCCTAGGTCGTCCTCCATCTCAAGCCGTCAATTTAGGACACTCAGCCCATATCTCCTTGCTTACAGCTACCTCCTCTATCTGAAACGTCACCATCTGGCACTGCTTAACAACCTTAGCTCCGATCTTGATCAGTTTGGTCAATAGGGTACGAAGGAACCCGTGCTTGATCCTTTCGGGAAGGACCAGATACCGATCTTCCTTTTTCGGGAGGGCAATCCAGGTCCACTCTCACCATACCGCCAAACATTGACGTAGGATCGGAGAACGCCCTACCAGACATTGTTGCGATTTCCCAATGACGGCTATTGGGAGATTAATAGACGCGTGTCAGTGCTCCTTTGTGTCTTGTCCCCCTATTGAAGAAAATAGAGTGAGAACTACTTCTTCCCACTTTCGTAAACACATACCCTAACCAAGTCTCCCTGTATCAGAGAAGGTTGACCTTGCCCCCTAAAACGAGTCCAGTTTGAATGTTAGGATTTCCGGTTTAGGAAGGAGGCAAGGATGGCAGGGAAGCGGTTTAGGGCAGAACAGATCATCATGAAGCTGCGTGAGGCAGAGGTGGGTCTGGCCCAAGGACAGAGGGTGGGACAGGTGTCGAAGCAGATGGGGGTGAGCGAGCAGACCTACTACCGGTGGCGCAAAGAGTATGGAGGGCTCCGGTTGGACCAGGCCAATAGGTTGAAGGTGTTGGAGAAGGAGAATACCCGGTTGAAGAAGCTGGTGGCGGATCTGTCTTTGGACAAGCAGATCCTGAAGGAAGTGTCCTCGGGAAACTTCTAGGCCCGGCGAACAGGAGACGAGCGGTGATGTGGGTACGAGAGCGATTAGGAGCAGAGCGAGTCTCCGAACGTCGGGCCTACCAAGTGCTGGGACAGGTTCGATCGACCCAGCGAAGGGAAAGGCAAATTCCCGATGATGAGGCCCGATTGGTGGCCCGGATGGTGGAGTTGGCTACGCAATACGGGCGTTATGGCTACCGGCGGGTCACGGCGATACTTCATGGGGAAGGGTGGAAGGTGAATCCTAAGCGGGTGGAGAGGCTGTGGAGACAAGAAGGGCTGAAAGTCCCGTCCAGACAGCCGAAACGAAGGAGACTGTGGCTTAATGACGGTTCCTGTGTTCGGTTACGAGCGGCTCGCAAAAACCACGTCTGGAGCTATGATTTCGTGCATGAACGGACCCATGATGGGCGAGCCTTTCGGCTATTGACGATCCTGGATGAGTACACCAGAGAGTGCCTCGCCATTGATGTGAAACGGCAGATGAATCACCAAGACGTGTTGGACCGGTTGGCGGAGTTATTCGTTGATCGGGGAGTGCCTGAGTTTATCCGGTCCGATAACGGATCAGAGTTTACGGCACAGGCGGTCCGGGACTGGCTGCAGGCTGTTGGGGTAAGGACCTTGTACATCGAGCCGGGCAGCCCCTGGGAGAATGGGTACATTGAGAGTTTCAACGGGAAACTACGGGATGAGCTGCTGAACATGGAGATCTTCGACACGCTTGGGGAAGCCAAGGTGTTGGTAGAACGCTGGCGAAGGGATTACACATCAGATCCGGCCTCACAGCGCCTTGGCCTATCGGCCGCCGGCACCAGAGGCCAAACTACCTAGGTCTCAGGAGTTCAGTTCTATCCCGTGCAGGGCACTTCAAATGGCTCCGAGTCTAACTTAGAGGGTGGACTCGTTCGTGGGGGCAGGTCAAGAGGGCCGATCTGTCTGTCTACCTACCCGGTGCTAGAATTTCGGGCAACTACGAAACGCCTAAGCTGCAGTGTCTGCCGTTTGCTGGAGAGTTCGCTAGTGAAGGACATCATATGCAAGCTACTCTTTCCTTCTCTTGCTCTGGTGATTTTGGGGTTAGCTGGTCGTTCACAAACTGCAGACCCCGAACAGAGGAAACCTAGGGACGAAGAAATACTGACGCGTACCAAGCAAGGCGATGTCAAGGCCCAATATAGCCTCGGGTACATGAACTCCAAGGGCGCAGGAGTTTCTCAGGACTACGTACAGGCTCACACGTGGTTAAACTTGGCAGTTTCCGGTAAAGACCCGTGGTGGCTACCGACCATAACACCTGAGCTAAAAGAGTCTATGGGCTCGTGTTTTTTCCAAGAAAAGCTATTGTCGAGGCAAGCGAAGCTATATCTGAAGTGATCGGGAACAGATTGCTGAGGCTCAACGGCTAGCCCGGGAGTGGAAACCGAAATAACGGATACCAGCTTAGACCTCTTCGAGAATGCATCTATTCAAAACCCGGTTACGAAACCCATCTCTTGGTGCGGTTCCGATTCCAATGTGTCCCCGTCCTATTAGAGTAAGAGCTGTTTTTGAAACCTACCCCTCCGGACACTTTGGAAACACCACTACAGAACGATTTCCTAGAGCCCATGGTGGAGCGGCGCGTCGATGTCTGTGATGGGGGGGAATGGTGATTGGCTTAGTTTCGGGTTAGAAACTGTGCTCATCTTAACCGTTCTCTGAACTACTCGTTGTACGGTATTTCATTTCTCCTAGACGGACAATGACGAAGCCAATCAACCCAAAGATAAAGAAAACCAACAGTAACCACGCAATACCCTGTAGGGTGCCAATCACTGTGCGGTAGACTTCGAGGACCCAGCGATCTGTATTGAGGACAAGGGGCTGCTGGGTTTTTTCTAATATGATCCTGGGAATGATATATTTTTCCAGATCCCAAATTCGAACACCGCTTGAAATGCCCACGACATAGATCGCGAACATCAAGTAATGGGCCCAAGCGGCGTAAATATTATCGTAAAGAATCCTTTCAAGTATGTTGGCAACCCCGGGTTTGAAGAGTCGTGCGATAAAAAAAGAAACTGTCAACGAGATCAAAAATGTGACGACAAGCAATAACAAAAACATCGTAGCCTTCCACGAAAGAAGATTAAGTTATGATTGGCCAAAACACTAAATTACACCGTGCAGCGGAAGGAAGTGCCTTAGCCTTTTTTAGATTCGAACGGTAAAAAATCCTTCTCCCAGAGAAACTGCGGAAACTCATCGTGGGCCAAGCTTATTTGTTTAATGTGCAGACCCAAGGATCCAGGAATCCAAGGCCCTTGCTGAGAAAAGCGACGGTCACCCGAAATGTCTAGTCCCCGCGGTGCTTAGAATGACGCATTGCTTACGGCGCTGTCAAGTTAAGCGGGAATCGACCACAATGTCTTTTAGTCACAGTTCAGCTCTTTCCAAGCGCAGGCCTCATGCATTGGCGTCTTGGCTTCAGCTTCAAGTCGGAGGGGAAAATCGCCAAGCCAGTACATGAAACGATGTATCAGCAGCTGGGCTGGAAGCCCAGCTGCTGCGAAAGGTTACCGTTTGCGCTTAGGTTCCATTTCTTATTCCTAATTCTTAGCCCTTCTCCTTATGGATCGCCAGCACATTTGGAGCAGGCCGATGGCTGTAAGGAAGGCGAATAGGGAGCTTTGCTGCGTCACAAAGGGCTGTATTGGTCGAATCTGTAGATCTGGTTCCAGCAACTCGAGAACCGGTGGGTGAAGCGAAAAATGGGGCAGGAAAAAAATCACACTGGATGTCCCCAAAAAGCCTCCGAGATGGTGGGGATCTCACTGCAGACGAGCGAGGGAAGAAAGGAAGTGGGGGATCTCCTTCACAGCCGCCGTTTCATCGACAAGGTGCTGGTCACCGTTTGGGCTGAATATCTGGATAAAGGTTGTTATCTGTGTTCCCCTTGGACCATGTGCCATATCCTGGCTAAGCACCAGGAGGTGCGCGAGCGTCGTCATCAACACCGTCACTCTCCCAATGTCAAGCCAGAGCTGTTGGCCAGGGATCTCAATAAATGCTGGGGCTGGGACTCAAAAAAACCGGTCAAATGGAGCTGCTACTCTCTGTTTGTGGTCCTGAACATCGACAGCCGATACGTCGTGGGCTGGATTGTGACAATAGTCGAGAATTCGGCTCTGGCTAAGACCCTTGTTGGGGAAAGCTACCTAAAGCAAGGAATCGAGGCCGGTTGGCTGACTTTACATGAGAACCGGGAGCTGTCGATGAAATCCAAGGCACTGGCCCTGCTCTTGGCCGATCTTGGGGTTACAAAATCTCATTCCAGACTCCACGTGCACGCTGACAATTCCTACTCGAATCCCAATTCAAGACGCTCGAGTACCGTCCTGATTTCCCCCACCGACTCGGCTCAATTCAAGATAGTCGAGATTCTCACCCGGGATTCTTTACTTGGTATAACCAACAACACTGTCACCCGGAATCGGACTACACACACCCCCGAGGACGTCCCTTACCGCGGGGCGGAGCCAAAACGCCAGGTACAGGCTCTGGCCTTGCAGGCCGCCTTTCTTCGATCACCTCAACGCTTTCCCAACGGAAAACCCCTTCCTCCGACCTTGCCAGAGGTGGCCTGGATCAACCATCCAAACAGGAGTATTTCTAAGCGAAGCTACACTCGTTCTCGAAAAGCAGCGTCTCAGAATCATTGACACACTCCGAACATCAGAGCAATTTCCAGGAGCTTTCTGTCTCTCTTACGGAGGCGGCTCAGCTCAAGATGCACGTGTCCGGGACTCACGTTCCATACCTCAGCCCCGAGGCCCCACGGCCCGCTTCACGCGGCCGAGGAAATCCTCCGGTCCCATGTAACCAATGATGCGTGTCTGTGGAACCTCATTTCCATCGGGATCAAGAAAGATAACTTCCGGAACACCCGTTATCCCGAACTGCTGGCGAAGCTCCTTAGCCCTGGGTGAATCGTACTGGGTGAGATCCACGCGAAGCTTGACAAAGAGCCGGGTAGCCTCAATGACACGCCGGTCCTGAAGGGTGAAATGTTCCAACTGCCGACAGGGAGCACACCAGTCGGCGTAAAAATCCAGCAAGACAGGAACTTCCTCCTCCTGGGCACGATCGAGAAGGAACGGATCGTAAGCAGCCCACCCGCCCTCCATCGTGTGAGAAGGAGCGCAGCTGCCTGCTACCAGAAGGACCAATGCCATCCCTATCCTCTTCATGTTTTTATACTATCATTTGAAACTGTGTTGGCATGCTAGAAAAAGAGATGCGTGGTGAGAGAGTCTCAGTAGATCTGCTAATTGATCATATTTAGCCACCCATTAAATCAAACAGATGTGCTTGAGACTTCTCGGACAACCCCGTTAAGTTGACAGAGCTAAGTTAGTCCGACACCCTCTGGTGGCACAAGACAATGGGCAGTCGATTGGCAGCATCTCACCGATTTAGGCTACACCGTTTTGGAGGCTCTCCCCAAAGAGAACGATCAGCGCCATTTTCGCCATTCAGACGTATGACAACTCCCCCACATGTCACCCACATCTCCATGCTCTGGCCAGTTGTACAACCTAGAATCGAGAGGGGGTCTGGTTTCCTATCGCCTGGCTCGACGCGAGTGATCCCCCGGCTTTTTCAACGCCCTGCACTAAAGATGAGAGTACGTAGGCTCCGCGGATAAGTTTACGCAGACTCGGGGTGTCTGTCTCCGGAGCATGCGTCCGAGGATCATACCACTGCTGGTCAATCCAGGTCAGACAGGCAAGGAATGAGCCGTCATTGCTCTGGTGCAGGTTGTCACTAGTATCTCGCCCGGGTTGCTGAAACCGGAGAGACCGCCATCATCCCGGAACGCAGGACTCCCATTGCGAAGATGGCCCCAACTAAGCCCCTCCGGTCAGGTTGAGAAGTTGTAAGAAAAAGACTATAACCTACCCATGTTCTTTCCCTTGTTTTCTCTTGATGATCGCGTTGTCATTGTCACTGGAGCCAGTCGTGGTCTTGGCTATGCCATTGCTCGGGGTTTCCTCGATCACCATGCTCGTGTGGCGGTAGTGGCTCGATCACCCTCGATTCAAGAAGCGTTCCCGGAGGTACCAAAGAATCGATGGCTTGCGATTCAGTGCGACGTGACTGCACCAGACGTACCAGCTCGGGTTCGAGATGCGGTCTGTGAGCGCTTCGGCCGGATAGATGTATTGGTCAATAATGCGGGTATGACAAAGCAACAAGAGCGGCCTTATGACAACGATGAGATCTGGGATCAGACTCTGGAACTAAACCTGAAGGCTCCCTTTTTGTTGAGCGGCTCCGTGGTGGAAGTAATGAAGCGGAAAAGAGAAGGGTCGATCATAAACATTGCTAGCATCAACGCCGTCGTGGGGTTTCCAGACAATCCTTCTTATCAGGCCTCCAAGGGTGGGCTCGCCCAACTGACCCGGGCTATGGCGCGCGATTGGGGACAGTACAACATTCGCGTTAACAGCATCTCCCCTGGATATTTCCGCACAGCCATGGCGGAACGAAGCTATGCGGATCCGGTGCAGCGGGAGGAGCGTTCCAAACGGACAATCCTGGGTCGGTGGGGAGAGCCGGAAGAGCTGGTTGGTGCCTGTATCTTCCTGGCTTCGTCTGCGGCCTCTTATATCACTGGAAGCGACCTGAAGGTCGACGGTGGGTGGACTGCCAAAGGGTTGTGAACATAGCCGCTTTAGTGGAGTTTCCCAACAAGTGCTTTGTCACCTAGACTATAATGGCTGAAGCCGCTATTCCAGAGAGCCCTTGCAAAGACCTCCAGCGGGGAATATTATGTCGCTTTCTCCATAGCCAGACAACAGTTTGACACAATCCTTCTCATCCATACCCTGTTGAAAGGGGAGGATTATTTCCGACTACGGTCTGGGGGAATAATACCTCCTACCTAGGCAATCACACTGGTGGGAGCATCGTCTGGTACGGTCGGAGCGGTGTCTCATTGCTGGAAGGCGGCCGGGGTGTACTATCTCCATAAATAATAGGGAATTGCTACAATGTGTTGAACAAATCGGTCGGCAAGGGTCCTTGCGAGCAAGGACAGTCTTGATGATGGATAAAGTGGAGAGTGGAGGAGCTCATGAAACTTGGTGAAATGAACTGGCAAGACATTCGATTGCTGGACAAGGAGCGTCTGGTGGCGGTCTATCCTATCGCCTCGTTCGAGCAGCACGGTCCTCACTTACCCCTACTGACCGATACCATGGAGACCACTGAGATGGTTAACCGCCTCGATCAGCGCATCCCCAACGAGATTGTTTGCCTCCCCACTCAGTGGCTGGGCTACTCGTATCACCACATGCGGTTTTGCGGAAGCCTGACGGCTACCTCGGACACCCACATCAACCTGCTCTCCGAGACGGTGGCGGGTCTGATCGCGGCTGAATTTAAAAAGGTCTTGATCGTCAACGGTCATGGTGGCAACCAGGCCGACCTGCGCGTCGCACAGCAAAAGCTGAAGGAGCGCTTCAGCGATGCGCGGATCTACGGGACCTCTTGGTGGGAAGCGGCGGGACCGAAGCTGGACAAGATCAAAGAGGCGGGGCCGGCTGGCTCGGGACATGCTGGAGAAATGGAGACCTCGCTAATGTTGACCATCCGGCCGGATCTGGTGAGGACCGATCGGTTTCTGGCGGATGGCACTCGGCCCGAATCGGACTATGGCAACCAGGTGGTCGAGTTTCGGCGGGCGGACGAGTGGAGCACGCGCGGGAACCGCGGAGACCCCACGGTGGCCTCGAGCGAAAAGGGAGAACGGATGTTAACCGTCATCGTCGATAGCTTAGTCGAAATCGTACATGACATTCAGAGAGGGCGCTTATGACCCTGCGGTCCAGCTCCTACAATGTCTCGACCAGAGCATTAACGAACAGGACAAAGCCCTCTAGTAAGGTAGGATGCTGGCTGGACCTCGGCCGAAAAGCTGGGTTCTAGAACGGTTCGTGCTAGGTCCCTGAAGTGGTCTCTTGAAAGGACCGAACTAGAGCTAACACTTCTCAACATTCCTCGACCGCAGGAGATCATTCGCTACAGAAAAACGCGAATAATGAGCTGATTCAAGCAGCTCATTATGACGATTAGGTTCCTCTTGCCGCGTGGCTGTTCAGAGCTAGACATTGGTCATCCCAACACGTAAGGTCTTCTCTACCCTCGAACTTGGTCTGCAGTTCCTCACATCTTGTGGCACTTTCAGAACTCACATTCGGAGGTTCCCGGACCCCTTTCAAATCACCTTTTCCATCCGCCTCCGCCTAGTTTGTCCAGTAGGGAGACAGTGTGGACATCACTAAGCCTTCCAAATAGTATTGTACTAGCGAAGGAGTAGTAGGGTGATTTTTGAACTTCCCGATTGGGTAACGTTTCCTGAGGACGACTGGGTTCCGATTACAGCCGAAGAAGCGGGACTCGATCCCGAAGGGTTCGAAGCCTTCATGGCAGGCTTGGAGGTCAAGGGAGCGTCTTTCGGTGGAGAGGATCACTCCGGCAACCAATACGGTGCCATGATTACACGTGGTGGTTATTTGATCCACTCCTGGGGAGATCGATACTATCAACATCACACGGCTTCCGTTGGAAAGGCTTTTGTATGGGCGATCCTCGGTTTTGCGGTCACAGATGGTCGAATCGATCCCGACGAGCCGATCAATAAATACTGGACCGGCGAGGGCCAGCTTTCCCACCCTCATAAGTATCTAAACCAAGGTTGTCATAAGAAGCTGACCTGGAGACATATGGTTGGACCAAAACACGAGTGCCTTCATTACGGGGGATTCCCCATCGAGTTGGGCCTCCGCTGGCAGGAAAAGTATACTGGTCTCGAGAAGGAGAATGTTAAACCAGGCGTTCCCGAATGGTCTAATTGGACAGGAGATCCTTTCTATGACCTCTACTCCCACGTCGCGCCAGGCACAGTGGGGTACTATAGTAGTGCTGGGTTCTGGCGCTTAAGCCAGGCGCTCACCTCCGTCTGGGACCATGACCTGAAGGATATCCTTCAGGAGCGACTCTTTGACCGGATAGGCATTCCGGCAGAGCGATGGGACTGGCTCACCGGCAGCTATACCAAGGATCAAAAGTACTTCTATCCCGCGATTCCAGACTCGTACACCTACCTCGACCCTCCCTATGAGATCAACGGAAAACCCATCCGCAGCGGTCCCGGATGGGTCATCATCAGCGCCTCGGATCTGGCCCGATTCGGCCATTTAAACGCGACACAAGGAGTCTGGAAAGGTGAACAGGTCATTCACCCTGACTGGTTACGCGGTCACAGTGGTGGAAACAAGAGCGGAACGAGTGGCGAGCACGGGACCTTTACTGCGATGGGGGTCGTCACGACCGAGGGCTTTGAATACAAGCACGCCACTGAGACGACGAGCTTTCTGCCTGAAGAGTTGTTCATCGGGCCGGTGCGAATAAACAGGACCACATAAATCAGCGGTTGGGACGGTTCTCAACCCGTGCTGGGTTCTACCTGGGGAAACGAGCCGGCTAGCAAATTGGATGGAACCCGGTGTACTCGTTCTTTCCCCTTGTCGCATCGTCACGCTATTATGACTCAGCTATGGGTCGTGATGTTTCCGCGTACAGGACATGCCCCCCTTAAACTGTACAGAATGGAATGTTAGATTTCAGGGAAAGAAAGTGGAGAAACGAGCCTTCTGGTTCTGTTGGAGCATCGGCTTCTCGCCACAAAGAGCTCTTCCCTCCGCGATTACAGCTGGTCAGATCTGAGGAAAAGTTTTTGTTGATTACTGTATTCCGTTAAAAATCAGTTCTGGAAACCGATCAAGAGCTTTCTGAGGGAGAACTATCCCCAGATAAAAGGGCTGACTGCGTCTTGCTAGTGCGCTAGTGTTTTTGAAATGGAGCTTCTCATGTTTATCTTGTGTCTTAGACCAAAGAGATTTTTGACCGTACTTCTGGCGACTTTTCTTTCTCTCGTGCTCCCAACAATCCCAGCAGTTGCCGATGACTGGCCCCAGTGGCGGGGATCCAAACGCAATGGGATTTCGTCCGAGAAGGGCTTGCTTCAGTCCTGGCCAAAAGGGGGTCCGTCCCTCCTTTGGAAAGCCAGTGGGTTGGGGACAGGAGTCTCCAGTCTAGCAGTCGCCGGAGAGCGTATCTTCACCATGGGTGATCTGCTTGACTCGCAGTACCTTTTTGCCCTGGATGGAGCCTCAGCAATACCCAACTATCCTCTCACGAGGAGGTATCTCTGGAAGACCAAGGTTGGACCCGCCTGGGTAGACCGTTATGGGGGTCCGCGAGCAACCCCAACTGTTGATGGGAATCGCGTCTATACCCTTGGCACTGAAGGAGACCTCGTGTGTGCTGACACTGCCACCGGGAAGGTGAAGTGGCAGAAGAGCTTACCCCGAGACTTTGGCGGTCAAATGATGTCTCGGTGGAAATTCAGTGAATCTCCCCTGGTCGATGGAGATCGGATTGTGGTAACCCCGGGGGGGGAGGAGGCGGCCCTGGTAGCGCTGGACAAAAGAAGCGGTGCTGAAATCTGGCGGACGGCTATACCAGAGTTGGGCCCTAACGGCAAAGACGGCGCCGGCTACTCTTCGATTGTTGTGTCTGAGGCCGGCGGCATCCGCCAATACGTCCAGCTCCTGGGTCGCGGACTAGTGGGTGTGGAAGCCTCGACTGGGAAATTCTTATGGGGTTACAATCGGATCGCCAACAGTTCAGCCAATATCACAACCCCCCTCGTGGTTGGCGACTACGTGTTTGCCTCGACGGGCTATCGCACGGGCAGCACGCTCTTGAGGCTCATCCGGGTTGGTGACGATATCCGCGCCGAAGAAGTTTACTTCATCGAATCAGCAACTCTACAAAACCACCACGGTGGCTTGATTTTGTACAATGGCTACGTCTATACGGGAACCGGCCACAACAGAGGGCATCCAATCTGCCTGGAATTGCAAAGTGGAAAGGTGATTTGGGGGCCGGTGCGTAATGCTGGCCTCGACTCGGCAGCAGTCAGCTACGCCGACGGACATCTATACTTCCGCTACCAGAATGGATTGATGGTGCTGGTGGAAGCCACGCCGGAAGGCTACCGCGAAAAAGGAGCTTTTATGATCCCCGATGTTCACGACCCTAGCTGGTCGCATCCCGTTATTTCCGGAGGTAGACTTTATCTGCGCGAACAGGACAACCTGTTCGTTTATGATGTTTACCCTCAATCCATCCTCAGGGAAGTCCCGTAATCCGTATCCGATGCGGTTCTTCCCGAATTGGAAGGGGTCAAGGTCGAAACCTGGGCAGACAACCTACAGAGTTCCTGGTCTCGAAACGATGAGGTCAAATTCAACATATCTCCCCAAGGTCAGAACCAGCCGCAAATTTACATCACAATCGATGAAGTGACCCATAGCGGAAATGGCGGACTCATGGGACTGGCCTTGCATTTTCAGCACGGCATCCGTTTCTCTACACCATGCATAGCTATCGAAAGGATGGCCGACTATTCGACCGCGTCATTTCGGACAACATACTCGCTGCCACTATTCACATCGGTGGCAGGATCACGTTTAGTCCGGATGGGATGTTTTATATAGAGACATGCGAGCTCTGGGATCAGCTGCTGGCCAGGATCTCAAATCATGGCCAAGAAAAATTCTTCGCATCACGCCCAATTGTCGAATTCCAAAGGATAACCCCTTCCCCAGATCCCCGGCTTTTTCATAGGGGAACCGTGTTGTCCAGGATCTGGCCTTGGGACCCAAAAACCGGCACCTTGTTTAACTTAGAATACGAACCATCCAGCGAATTCCCAGGAGTCAAGAAGTGCGACATTGGGTGCTTTCCGTGGTTGTCCTAGAACTGTATCTGTCCATTCTTACTAGTCTGTTGGGGGTTTAGTGATCATCTTGAGCAAGAACAGAAGAGAATTGTGGTGTCGTTATTTTCCCTATCGGAAAGAGCAAAGGAGACAAATAGTTCTCTTCACCGCCCTTTTGAAGGCTACAAAGAAAAACTCCGAGTAAGCGCGTCTAGGCGGTAATAATCTCGATTCTGACTGGACCAGGGAACATCCCAACTCTCCCTTTCCTTAGGCAAGCAAAACCTCGGGGAGATTTTCCTCCTAGATCCGCGGTATCCACTTGTCCAGGGAGAGTTTCTTAGCAAATTCGAGCAAGTCGGCTGGATTTTACTCAACCTATTGAAAAAATGGTCGGGGCAGAGGGATTTGAACCTTCGACTTCTTGCTCCCAAAGCGGAGACTAGGGCAAACTTCCTAGCTCTCTTCCTACAAGAGTTTCAGGCTTAACTCCTTAATTAATCAGTTGCTTAAGAATTTCAATGATATCAAAGGATTCTGTAACTTCTCCTATCTTCAGACAACTTATGATGAGAGAACTGACCCCGTTGGTGACCCCTACGGGCACCATTCTGGACACAGTGGAAGGTGGAAGCTAGAGTGGTTTACATCAATCCACGACTCCGAGTAATGTAGAGGTATGGTAACGGATATGGCCGCTTCCCTCTTCGAGCTGGATCACTACCTCATTCGCCGCCAGGTGTTCAAGTTCATGGGCGCTGGCTTCCACGTCTACGACAAGGACGGCAAGCTCGTGGGCTACAGCAAGCAGAAAGCGTTCAAGTTGAAGGAAGACATCCGTGTCTTCGCAGACGAGAGCCAGAGGAAGGAGCTGCTGTGGATCCAGGCCCGCCAGGTCATCGACTTCAACGCGGCGTACGACATGGTCGATTGCGAGAGCGGGGCCAAGGTGGGCACCGCACGACGTAAGGGCTTCTCCTCCATGTTTCGGGGCTTCTGGCAGCTGTATGATGCCTACGGCCAGCAGGTCGCCAGCCTCAAGGAGGACAGTGCCGGCATGGCGATGATGCGCAGCTTTCTCAAAAACCTTATCCCGCAGAAGTTCCACACCGAGGGCGGCGGCGGCCAGGTCGTATTCAAGCAGCACTTCAACCCGCTCATCTATCGCCTCGAGGTGAGCATCCCTCAGAGCTGTACCCTCGACTATCGGCTGGTGCTCGGGACCGCGGTGCTGATTGCCGCCATCGAGGGCCGCCAGAACTAGCCGGACGACGCTTCGACCCCGAGTAATCTGGATAATGGATTGGAGGGGAGAATGAACAATATCGACAAGCTAACAAAGGTTCTATTAGCTGTTATTGGAGTCGTGGATGATTGCGTTGAATCCATCGTTGTGCCCAGTCGCGGTAGAAGCCCAATCAGACTATTACCTGCTCAGCAAATTGGATGAGATTGAGAACGTTATAGACAGATCTCTAAACGAGATTAAAAGCGATGTAGACAAGATTAGACACGATGTAAGGTTGATAAAGATGGGACAGTAGGACGGATTTCTAGGAAATAGCGACTTAAGTTTGACTCTTGACCTTTATGTAAGGTTGATGTCGATGATGCAGTAGGCCCTTCCATGAACCCATATCATTCCCTAGTCTTACTTGCGTGCATACTCAGTGCTTGTCAGGTCGGCAATTCAGGGCATATCGAATACGTTGATAGTCAGGTTGATAGTCAAATAGTTAAATCTACTTACTTTTCCGTGCATGGTGCTGTGCCCAGTTTCCAATTGGTCGATTGTCAATTGGAGGACGGTAGTCAATCAGTTTGCTTGTCTATCACTAATAAAGCGTTAACCGGATAATTTAACCATCGGGCCGTTTTGCCCTAAAACCCTTGATGAACAAGGTGGTATCTGGGAGTGGGACGGGGAAGACGCTGGTCTCTACCGATTAAACCGAGCCTTTTTTGAAAAGCTTAGCGGCTGGGGTTATCGCTTTTATGATGAAGACGGAAAAGTGCTGATATCGATCCAGCGACATGGTTTGGACTTGGCATTTTTCGCTCAAATGCATGTTTAGAAGCCAAACTGGATACCGGTGTTAGAACCACCTCTATCATTCCTGTTCAACCCAAAATGGCAGCTAGTGTCACTGAGTTAGGGACGATAGACTAAGTCGGTGTGGCACCAGATGGCGTCCCCATTTTTGCTGATGCTCCGTCTGTACTACACACAGGAAATTTTCCTGCCCTGGATCAGTGCGGAGGGCATGTTGACCCTGGTGGTTGGTATCACTGGCATGCAACCTCCTCGGATATTAATAGCAGATTTGAGCATGAGGAAGTCGATGCGCACTGTAATCTAGACCAATCCCAATCTGCGTTGTTTGGCTTTGCGTTTGATGGATTCCCTATCTATGGCAGTGCCGATAATGACGAGCATATTCCAAATGATCTTGATGAGTGCAATGGCCATTTTGGGACAACCAATGAATTCGTTGATGGGATTTACCACTATCATGCAAGCTTAACCTTTCCAAACTTGCCGAAATGTTTGAAAGGAATCAAAGCACGCGATAATTGTTTCACTACCGCGAAGGTAGGTGCCGGGTCGAAATCGTTGTTACGTCGCTTGCTGATGTAGGATATCCAGACCCATACCACTTTCCTCGTTATTAGGGACTTAAGTTTGACTCTTGGCCTTAGCTAGAGGAAAGGTGAAATCCTTGGTCTGAAGTGGGGTGATGTCAATTGAAAAAAACAAAATGATTACTGTTAGAAAGTCTAAAAGCGGGCAGCAGCGGTCCATTCCTATTGATGATGAATTGTATCAGGAGCTACGAGGTCTGGTTTATCGGTCTAAGGGATTAGTCTTTAAAAGGGAATTACATACTAAAGTCCCCTGATCTCCCTACTTGCGGCGGCTCCTTGGCTTGTCGATCCGGCGGAAACTAATGGGCTTCACCATCGCCCTTCCAAGCTCCTCCATACCCGCATCGACATAGTTTGGATCTTCATCCTCTGGCAGATCGGCCTCAAACTCCTGGTTGATCTCGGCCTTAATCGGGCGGTAGGTAGATCGGACTAGCTCAACGGTCTTGGGTTTTTTCATGGTGTATCTCCTTTTCCTCAGACGGCTACAGGCAAGGCAGGTTTCCGGCCCTCAAAGTAGTCCTCTATAGTATAAATCTGGACAACCGGAGACTGCATGAACCTTCCCGTACTAGCTGCGGCATCCTTAATTCTTGGCGTAACCCGGTCCTTAAAACAGGTGAAGATCCCAAGGTCGGCCCCGGCCTGCTGGCGGGCACCGTTGAAAGCCTGTACATCACCCGGACCAGTTCCCCCGCCTTTGACTTGAGACACAAGGTCAATGAATCGACCTTTTCGGATGGGGAACCGTCCCCTGCCATCTATCCCCTTGTCGCCTCTTTGGCGAGTGTTTGGCTCTACCCCGTCCACCAGGGCGGCTGCCCACCGCTCGAACTTGAACTTGTCCATGCTGGCCAGGGTCTTGGCCTGGTCCCTGGTCTTGGGAAGTCCGATGAACTCCACCTCGGACCAGAAGCTTTTGAAGTGGCTCCGCATCCTTTGCTCGATGATTTTGCAGGCGTTCACACAGATGTCGATTCCGATCCAGTTTCGGTTGAGCCTCCAAGCCGCCTCTATCGTGGTCCCGCACCCACAGAAGGGGTCAAGGACAATATCTCCCTCGCTGGAGCTGGCTTTGACAATCCTTTCCAACAAGGCTATAGGTTTTTGAGTCGGATAGCCAACTCGCTCTTTTGACGATGCCTGAAGATTGGGGATGTCTTCCCACAATGATTGCACGGCGACACCGCGGCCCTCATCCAAATAGTATTTACGGTTCGGAACAGTGCCCGGCCTTGTTTGCACTACCCGGCCATCAGCTATCAACTTGTTCATACTCTCTTGAGAATACCTCCAATAGCGTGTGACTCCCATCACCTCATAGCGTGGATTGCCCTTTGATGCTCCACCGGGACCAATCATGCTCACAAGCCGGTATCTTCTACCAGTCTCAGGCTCAACATGACGATAGGATCGATCAATATAGTCTTTTGAGTATGGGACAAATGGCTGATTGAACACAGAGGACTTGGTCTTGGAATAAAACAACAGGGTGTCTGTCGCACGGCCGAAAAACTTGCTGTTTTGTCCGAAATTGCCCTTTATCGTGCCTGTCCTCTTCCAAATGATCTCATTTCGAAAACGGGAACACTCGAAAACCCCATCCAACACCAACTTGAGCGAGTGGCTCATGGTCTGGTCACAGTGCAGATAAAGACTGCCCGTAGGCTTCAACACACGATGGCATTCCCGTAACCTGTTCGCCATGTAGGAGAGATAGGCCAGGTTCGGGCCTTCCCCATGGATCAGCCTCAGTCCTTCCATGGTCGGGGCCAGCTTCACGTCCCCAGCCACTTCATGAAAATCCTCCACCGCCTCATGCCACCGCCAGGTGTCATCGAAGGCCACCCACTGGGCATTACCAATAAAGGCGTTGTAAAGACGTTTAGAATTGAAAGGGGGGTCCAGGTAGATTAAGTCTACTGAATCATCGTCCAGATCCTTCTGCATGACTTCCAGGCAGTCTCCGAAGTAGAGACGGTCCGGTCTACTCATGCCACCAAATCCTTGTAGTGGAGCTGTGCGCCCGTCATCTTCCTGGCGATCAAAGCCATCTGATCGAGGGTGTCCATCTCCCTCATGTTGTGACGGCCTACGAACTCATTTACGTAACGGTGAAGGTGCTTGGCGCTGAGTCGATGGAAAGTGCCCTTGTGCGCCCGTTTAAGAGTAGCCTAAAATGATTCAATTCCATTAGTGTGGACCGAGTCTCTGACGTATTCGGATACGGAGTGCTTCACCAACTGGTGATTCGGCAGATGAGTGTAGGCCGTTGCGTCGTCCGTGTAAATCCTCTTGCCAGGGATCACGTTGCCGGTGATGCAGCCTCCCAAGGTCTCACTCGTCGTGTCTGGAACTACCTGGACCTTGACTTTGTTGGTGGCCCGGTCACGGATGCCAACGACTGCCACCTTACCGACCGTCCCTCGACCTGTCAACACCTTTCGCTTGTAGGCTGGCATATTACGTCGACGGCCTCCAACATAGGTTTCATCGACCTCTACTGGGCCGGAGAATAGATTCCTTGTGCGATCACCCAGGGCACGCCGGACCCGGTGGGCCAGGTGCCAAGCTGACTTCTGAGTGATTCCCAAATCCCTGTGCAACTTCATGCTCGATACGCTTTTGAGATTGGTAACAACTAGGTAGAGGACATAGAGCCAGTCGAGATGATCCAGCGGACTCGACTGCATGAACGTCCCATACTTGATGCTGAAGTTCTTCTTGCACTCTTTCTCACGGCACCGGAACGGCATCGTCTTGTGCTTGGCCTCGGTGTTGACTTTGAGCGATCCGCATCTCGGGCAGGCGATGCCATTAGGCCAGCGTTGCTTGATGAACCATTGCTTTGCAGTTTCCTCATCGAACATTCGATAGAACTGACGGTGTGAAAGGCCCTTTCGAAAGTGTTTCCCTGGTGCATTATAAGCCATTTATTTACATCCTATTGATAGAGATATCGTATCACAAGTCCCCGACATTTTCAATGAGGAGTGTGAATAATGTGAATAAAATGTGGTAGAATTTACCCCGTGGCTCATAAGAGAACGACATCCCAAAAGGTTGCTAAGAAGGCTTCCGGTATCCTAAGAGACCCTAAATCCTCCAAAAAAGAGAAAAGCGTCGCAGGGTCTGCTCTCGCGCAAAGTCCTGGAAAGCAGCTTAGAAAGGGAAAGAAAAAAGGCAAGTAGATGCAGCTCGTTCTTGTCGAGTGGATTGATGCGGTCTATCACGACCTGTGGGGGTCGCTTGACGATACTGACCCGACCGACATGAAGGTACGATCGGTGGGCTGGCTTGCTAAGGATACTCCCGATTATAAGTTGGTCGTTCCTCATCAGCAGTGCTCTCAAGTGCGTGGGGGAATCTCAATCCCAACAAAGGCTATCGTGAAGATTGAACCGCTAGAACTCGTTTCTGACAGCTAGCCCCCGACCTCCGGGGACTTTAGTATGTAATTCCCCTTTAAAAAAGGGTTTGGTGTTTCCTTCCCCGATGACAGAGAGAAGGGGATATGGTGTGCAGAAACCTTGGTACAGAACGCGAAAAAAAGCAGGGGTTGAAGACTTTAGATTTCATGACCTACGGCACACGTATGCTTCTCATCTAGTCATGGCAGGTGGTGACATAAATACGGTCAAGGGACTGATGGGGCATTTCGACATACGCATGACGGTGCAATACTCTCACTTGTCGCCTAAACATAAGATTCAGGCGGTGGAGACCCTCGCAAAATACCGGGAGAAGACCAGGGAATCAGTCGATAAAACTGACCCCCTCACTGACCTAGCCAAAATTACGGGCACCGATTAATCGCGGCAGACTACTCTGTAAAATATTGAAATAATTGGACTAAGATATGGTCGGGGCAGAGGGATTTGAACCCCCGACTTCCTGCTCCCAAAGCAGGAACGCGGATTTCTCGTAAATGGCTTATTTATAAGTCTTTTCTTTTCATGGCTTCTGTTGATCTCTGTTGATCTTTGAGGCTTTGAGCAACTACAAAATCATCTACACCCTAGGGCAAACGAGCCTTAAGCACAGTCGGCTCAAAGGCACTCCGGATGTGGTCCACAATTGACAGAATTCCCGACGTTGGCTAGTCTGCAATCATATGGCCCAATCAGCTGGCAGCAAATTCGTTCTCACGATTCACATTTTCAAAGAAGGGGATATTTTTGTTGCCCACGTGCCGGAACTGGATGTTTCGAGCTGCGGATACACGGCAGATGCAGCCCGTCGAAACATCCAGTAAGCTCTGCAAGGTTTTCTTGAGACCGGTGCTTCTTCAGGCAACTATTGTTGAGGGCGGAGTAATCCTCACCAAGACTGCTTGAGATCCAGTGTGCAGTTACGTCGGACAGCCTCCGTCAGGCATGTTCCGTGCTTCGCACATGTTTGACGACTCAGCAAAGTCCAGGAATCCAGGTGAGATCGTGCTTTCCGAGGCTGCTGGAGACAATTAACAACACTTCCCTGAAGAAGCACCGATGATGAGGCAGTGATCTTTTTTTCACCTCACCTAGCCGAACAAGTCATCGAACAGGCGACCGAGACGGTGGAGAAAGAGAATTACGAGCGTGAGTTGATCCGCCAAAGAAAATACCGCTTTCGCGATGTCTATCCCCTGAACCTGGAACTACAAAAGAAGTACGAGGAAGAGGTCAAGAAAAGCGGGGAAAGAAAGGAACCATAAGCCCATGTCCCAGGATGAAATCATGCAGGTAATCAGCCTCACTGGCGGGTCCATTAGGAGTCGCGTTATCCCTGTTGCTTTTGTTGCCCAGTGATTTTCCTGTACTTGCCGATGGTCCTGCCGGAACGAACACAGGGACTGTGAAAAAATAGGCATGAGCGGATATCTGAATCAGAGGGCGCAGTATGAGCCTAACTGAATTCCCGACAACTATGAGTCCTGAAATCAGGAAGCTCTACCTGTTCCATTTTTTTCTTTCCATGGCGCTGGCAGTCGTGTCTTCCTTCTTGTTCATCGACAAGATTCTCCTACGCATGGGGTTGAACATGTCCCAGTTTGGTGTGATCAAAGGTCTCGCCTTCCTAGGTCCGGTGACCCTGAACCTTCTACTTGCACCTTACTTGACGAGATGGGGAAGGGACCGACACATTGTCGTCTCGGGTTATTTGCTCCGTGTTGCCTTTCCTTATCTCCTTCTGGTCCTGCCGCAACTGACAGAAGATACGCGCCTGCTCACGCTCGGCAGTACGATCGTTCTCCTCGTGACGATGGTGTTCCCAACCCTGGCTAACAACAGCATCTCGGCACTGTGTAAAGCCCACATCCCCCGAGAGAGACTCGGCCACCACATGGCGCACATCGTGTCCCTCTGGACCGTGCCGGGCTTCCTGCTAGCCATCCCCTGTGGCTGGTACATCGACCGTTACGGCGCGAGCAGCGATCCTGAGTTTTACCGCGCCTTCCTCCACGTTCTTTTAGCGACAACCATCTTTGTGTTGCCAGCCGGGTGGGTCATGCTCAGGCTGAGCAGGCTGGAAAAAGCTCGTAGGAAACTCCCGAGGCTCGGGTACCGAGATATCCGAGAGCCTTTCGCGAACAAGGCCTTTCGGGTTTATCTCAATGCATCCTTCATGCTGAGTCTGGTCAGCATGATGATCATCGCCTTCATCAACCCATACTTGTTTAGGGCCAGGGGACTCAGCCTATTACAGGTAAGCCTGATCACGACTATGGTGACTCTGATGGGCGTGGGCCTTCGGCCATTGTGGGGCCAGATTGCTGACCACTTTGGAGGCAAGAATATTCTCAGGGTTTCGGTCGTGGGCGTGGCGGTGGCACTGCTATTCCTGACGGGAGAAGGACTACTGTTCATCGTTATCTTCGCGCTCTTAGCCTGGAACACCAACGAAGGCCTTTTCGGCGTAGGAGTCTTCACCGGCCAGCGGTTCCTCAACCTGGCTCTGAGCGACGAGGAAAAGGCTAACATCTATATCGCGGCTACCACCTTCGTCAACGGAGTAGGGATGTTCTGCGGATCCTTCCTGGGAGGCTTCCTGCTGGACTGGCTTGCCGTGCAAATTCACCCCGATCTGCCCTACAGCCACTATCGGATCTATTTCACCTACTGCGCTCTCGCCTACCTCATCGTGGGCCAATTCGTGGTTGCCCTACGCGAGCGCCGCAGACGGGTTTCATCAGCTGAACTGGCTCTGGCGATGTATCGGAGAAGCATACGCTGGAGAGGCCAACGATAGAAGGAAAGTCGGCTGAGAATCGGGCCAGCGGTACTGGCGAGTTAAGGAAACCGCAGTGATGATCGAGCAATGGAATCAGCTTACAGAGTCACCGTTCCCCTGTCCCTTCTACTTGGCCATCGATGTCATTAGATCGCAGGAAACTCACAGCGCAAACTCGGGTGCTCCTTCAGGGAAGTGTTGTTAACTTTCTCCAAGAGTTCTGGAACTCCTGATCCTGCCTGGATTTCCGAGTCGCATTCTGTCATGAAACATGTATGCAGCGGGCTCTGTCAAGTTAAGGTCGGTTAAGCAATTCGGAGACAGAATACGCCCCGGTAGTGACCTTGCCCCCTAAAACGAGTCCAGTTTGAATGTTAGGATTTCCGGTTTAGGAAGGAGGCAAGGATGGCAGGGAAGCGGTTTAGGGCAGAACAGATCATCATGAAGCTGCGTGAGGCAGAGGTGGGTCTGGCCCAAGGACAGAGGGTGGGACAGGTGTCGAAGCAGATGGGGGTGAGCGAGCAGACCTACTACCGGTGGCGCAAAGAGTATGGAGGGCTCCGGTTGGACCAGGCCAATAGGTTGAAGGTGTTGGAGAAGGAGAATACCCGGTTGAAGAAGCTGGTGGCGGATCTGTCTTTGGACAAGCAGATCCTGAAGGAAGTGTCCTCGGGAAACTTCTAGGCCCGGCGAACAGGAGATGAGCGGTGATGTGGGTACGAGAGCGATTAGGAGCAGAGCGAGTCTCCGAACGCCGGGCCTGCCAAGTGCTGGGACAGGTTCGATCGACCCAGCGAAGGGAAAGGCAAATTCCCGATGATGAGGCCCGATTGGTGGCCCGGATGGTGGAGTTGGCTACGCAATACGGGCGTTATGGCTACCGGCGGGTCACGGCGATACTTCATGGGGAAGGGTGGAAGGTGAATCCTAAGCGGGTGGAGAGGCTGTGGAGACAAGAAGGGCTGAAAGTCCCGTCCAGACAGCCGAAACGAAGTCGACTGTGGCTTAATGACGGTTCCTGTGTTCGGTTACGAGTGGCTCGCAAAAACCACGTCTGGAGCTATGATTTCGTGCATGAACGGACCCATGATGGGCGAGCCTTTCGGCTATTGACGATCCTGGATGAGTACACCAGAGAGTGCCTCGCCATTGATGTGAAACGGCAGATGAATCACCAAGACGTGTTGGACCGGTTGGCGGAGTTATTCGTTGATCGGGGAGTGCCTGAGTTTGTCCGGTCCGATAACGGATCAGAGTTTACGGCACAGGCGGTCCGGGACTGGCTGCAGACTGTTGGGGTAAGGACCTTGTACATCGAGCCGGGCAGCCCCTGGGAGAATGGGTACATTGAGAGTTTCAACGGGAAACTACGGGATGAGCTGCTGAACATGGAGATCTTCGACACGCTTGGGGAAGCCAAGGTGTTGGTAGAACGCTGGCGAAGGGATTACAATCAGATCCGGCCTCACAGCGCCTTGGCCTATCGGCCGCCGGCACCAGAGGCCAAACTACCTAGGTCTCAGGAGTTCAGTTCTATCCCGTGCAGGGCACTTCAAATGGCTCCGAGTCTAACTTAGAGGGTGGACTCGTTCGTGGGGGCAGGTCAGTCCCCCCGAAAAATATCGTCCACCTTGTACAGCAACGACTTATGGAGTTCTTGAGTCTGAGCTCACAGCCTCGTATTCTGCGGGCCATGAGAGAGATTCGTTGCCTGTTCCAGATCATCCTCGAGACGATTTCTGACCTCAAGCAAGCTGCCGGATTCGTCTATATTTTTCTATCGGTTTTCTTCAGCCCACGGGCAACTTTGGCGGCACGAGTCTTGGCGGCAGAGAGTCAGTTGGCCGCGTGCAAGCGTCGGATCGAGGGGAAGGATCGACCGAGGCCCAGATTCACCCAGGCTTTCAGACTGCTATGGGTGTTGCTGTCCAAGGCCTGTGGGATCAATGGCATCAAGTGGCACATCTGATGCAGCCCGCTACGGTCAAGCGATGGCACACTACAGCCTTCCGTCTCTACTGGCGCAGGAAGTCGAGGGGGCGGCCTGGCCGGCCTCCCGTGCCAACAAAGGAGATGCGGGATCTGATTCGCCGGCTCGGCCGATAGAATCCCTTATGGAGTGCCGAACGAATCGGGGATACCTTGCGGCTTCTCGATTGCGATCCCCCTTGTAACGACACCATCCGCAAGTACATGGTCCAGCCGAAGAATCAGCCTGACAAACCAACGAACTGGCTGCCTTTCCTGCGCAACCATTTGAACGTCTCCTGGGCGATGGACTTCTTTACGGTGATTACGATCAACTTTTCTTTTCTCTACGTGTTCGTCGTCTTCGACCATGGCCGCAGGAAAGTGATTCATCTCGCAACGACGTACCATCCCTCCATGGCATGGGTCATTCAGCAGCTTAGGGAAGCCACACCCTTCGGTCGTAAGCCCAGATACTTGTTGCGTGACAATGACGGCATCTACGGCCGCGGAGTCCGGAAGTTCCTGGACAGCTGCAACATTGAAGAAGTGCGAACGGCTTACCGGAGTCCTTGGCAGAATCCCTACATTGAAAGGTTCGTCGGCACGTTACGCCGGGAACTGCTCGATCACGTCATCGTGCTCGGTGAAAGGCACCTGAACCGTTTGCTCAGCGAGTACATTGAGCAGTACTACCACTCCGCCCGGCCCCATCAGGCACTGGACGGCGACACTCCAGTCTCCACCAAGGGTCCGGATGTAGTTGAGGGGCCATTCAAGTTGATCTCGTTTCCGGTTTGCGGCGGGCTGCACCATCGTTACGAACGTGTAGCAGCATAACTCTTTCCTTCAACATCCGTCCGACTCAGTCAAGGTCTGCTCAGCGGCCCTCCTCGACCGTCAAACAACAGTCTGTTCACGGCTCCTCATCGTGGTTCCTAAGGATTGCCGAGGAAGAGCACCCCATATCTGAAACATGAGACTGCGCCCAGGTGCTTCCTCAAGGGTTAGATGGAGTTTTTCGAGGGGACACCCCTTACTACCCTCCCATCGGTTCCCAAAGGAAACCTCGCGAGCTTCCTACAGACTTGCCAAGCTCCGGAGGTGTTCGACAAGCTCCCCTCCGAAGTTTAGGAGAGGGCCAGGGGTGGTCGCTGTTCAACGAATTGAAGGCCTGTTGGCCATCTTGATCACCCGGTAGAGGAGTGCACCGCGTTCTTCATAGAAGGCAAACTCCGCTTGGGCCGGCGTGGACTTTGTCGAAGGCTTGATGCTGATTCTCAGAAAGCCTCCAGACTGACCCTGCTGAGTGTACTTGTGAGTGATTTTGCCGGTGGGATCGGTCGAATTAGGATCACCCGGCGAAACGCCGGAAAAAGCATTGGCATCGCAGATGGCGCCGCAGGAAAATTCTTCGACCCCGGCGGGGTGGATAGCGTGGTACTGCCAGTGCCGGTCGCCCGACACTAGGTAGAACTGGTTGTTGAGAAGACCATGCCTACTCAGCCAGGTGAAGAACTCGTTAGCTTCATGTTGAAACCCACCAATGTTGGCATGGCTGTCTCGCTTGGTAGCGGCGTCGGGCCCCACCATGGGCGTGGGCGAGATCAGAATCTTGAACGTCGCATCGGACTTCAGCAGGGTCCGCTTGAGCCATTGGGTTTGTTTCCTTCCCCAGAGAGTTTTGGATGGTCCGTCGGGCGTTTCGTTGGGGCTCCGATAATCCCGGCCTTCAACCAACCAGATCTGGAGTTCACGACTGACGCGGTGGATTCGATAGGTCACCGGATTCCTCTCGTTGGAATCAACCACTGGTACCTGTTCCAGAAAAGTCCAAATTCCCAATTGGTTTGAGGGTTGTCCAGCCAGTTGCGGGTTTTCCCGATCCTCGGCTGTCGCATGATAGCCGCGCACGGGGGTGTGTGGGTCCGAATCGTTGAAGCGATGGTCGTGATCGTCCTTCTCCCAGTAGGTAGGCACCCGACGAAATAGCTCAATGAAGCGCTGCTGGACAAACTGCTCATGCCATTTTCGTCGGAGTTCTTCTTGAGTGCGAGCTCGCTGGGCCGCTGGATGATCGTAGTAGACGTTGTCGCCGGTTCCGACGAAGAAGTCCGGGCTCATTCGGAGGATGGTTGACAGCGCCGGATAGCCCAAATGCTTATCGGGACCCTCGTATTTGGGTCGTTTAAAGCGGGGTGCACCCTCCTGAAAGAAGGCATAGTTCATTCCGGTCACCACCACAAAGCTTATCGGGACACTCTTCCCCGAACCCGCCAGGGTCTTAAAGGAACAGGAGCGGCCAAGCTTGGTGTTGGCCGGGCTAGCACCGTAGCGCAGCCGGTAGAAATAGCGTGTCCCAGGTGTCAGTCCAGACACCTTGATCTTGACGATGTAGTCATATCGGGCCCTGGCTTCAAGCCACTCGGTTGGCTTTATCTGCTGAAAGTCTTCGGATGTCGAGATCTCGAAGCGAGCGACTCCCGCTCTGCCCGGCAGATCACCCTCGACCAATTGGGACCCTTGCGTAAGCCTGGACTGAAGAATTACACTGCTTCGGGTGACTTCACCCGCCATTTCACCTTGGCCGTTGTGGACCTTGGCAGCGGCCATGGAAGCGGACCAAGCCACTAACCCACAGAAGACAGCAAGCCAATTGATGATGCGGTTCAGTAGTTTCATGAGCTCCTTTATAGTAGCGAGTTCTGGCAATGCGCTTGCTCGCGCTTGCTCGATAGAAGTGTTCGGAGATATGCAACTCACTCGACGGTACTGTCAAGTTAATCGCATTGGGTGTCTACTCAGTGCACTGGCCCGGCTCAAAGTTGTTGATTCTACGTTCGAGCTTCGACCGATTTTGCCTCAAAAATCCGGGAATTCTAGTTAACTGGACAGTACCCTAACCTAAAAAGCGACAATACCTTGCAAGTACTCGCCCCATACTTCACGCATTGGAATCCTACGAGATGTAACGCGAGAGAAGCAGGTTAGGAATCGAGCGAATGCTCAGTCTGGAGATCTCGAGTGCTCGGCACATCTACAAAATCGACTACAGTGGCTTTTTGGGCGAGCCTTCGAAACCCCCGTAAACTATTGAAAAAAATGGTCGGGGCAGAGGGATTCGAACCCCCGACTTCCTGCTCCCAAAGCAGGCGCGCTACCAGACTGCGCCATGCCCCGATCCTTTATTTATCAATAAGTTATGCTAAGTTAGCCTTCTTGTCTTTTGTGGGTGTAGTGAATACTGCAGTGAAATTCCGCGGGCTGATTCTCTCTACGGCTTCCGCTTTGTGTTTGTCGATCAGGGGAGAATAGCGTTCAACCATATCTATGCTCGTCCACCCGCCGAGTTCCTGAATCGTCTGAAGATCAGCTCTGCTCATCGTAAGCCGGGAGGCAAAGGTATACTTCAACACGTGCAAAGCCACACTGATCAGTTTAGCACGCCGGCACTCCGTTTCCAATTGGGTGAAAAGCGTGAGTATTCTCGAACAGGAAGCGTTTTCTGTGCGCGAAGCGGTAGGCTTACCTTGCTATCTCTGCGAGGAAAACTATCTAAATTGCTTGCCTGTCTACACCGGAAATGGTACTCCTTTTCCAGGTCGGTCTGTCGAAGCTGGGCAAGTACAGAAGGGAGGTCCGGATAGACAGAGACAAGCAATGCGAATGGATGAGATAAGCCCCAAGCACTTGACCGAGCTCATGCTGCAAGGATCGAGGATGGCATCAGACCAGGCACCATTAATCGAGACGTGCCCACACTGGAACACATGTTCGGTTCGCGGTCGAACCATTGAAGTCGATCCTGATGTGAGGCGGAACCACAGCGATGATTGAATACACCTGCAAGTTCTCCATCGGCCAGCTCGTGCACCACCAACTGTTCGACTATCGGGGCGTCATCATTGATGTTGACGCCACCTTCCAGGGCACGGAAGAGTGGTACGAACACGTCGCGAAGAGTCGCCCCCCTAAAGACGCGCCCTGGTACCGTATCCTGGTCCATAACGCCGATCACATGACCTATGTCGCTGAAAGGAATCTCGAAGAGGACAGTCGGCCAGACCCGATCACCCATCCCCTAGTCGAGAATCTGTTCAGTCATTTTGAAGACGGCTGCTACGTTCGTAAGCTGAATTGATACCCATGAGCACCCGAAAGCACTCGAGGCCTGCCGGACGGGAGTCCCTTCTCTACGATCCGAATGTGAGGACACCGACCCATGCCGAGCGGGCGCGCACCCTGGCCGCAAATGCCGGCACCGGAACACTATGTACTCTGGCTCAGGACATGGACGGATACCCCTACGGGTCCTTTGTCACGTTCGGCCTCGACGCCGGGAGCCCCGTCTTTCTAATCAGCGAGTTGGCCGAACACACACGGAACTTGCGCGCCGACTCCCGTTCGTCTTTGCTAGTGGTCGAACAGGGCACGGGAGACCCTCTGGCCCGCGGGCGGATCACGATTGCTGGAAAGATACGAGTCCTGGAGAGGAGACCGGATCTCGACACGGCACGGGAAGCCTTCCTCCGCTTCCACTCCAACGCCGCCTACTACATCGATTTCAAGGACTTCCATCTGTGGCGGCAAGAGGTGCAGTCGCTGCGTTACATCGGCGGCTACGGCCGGATGTCGTGGATCGAGGCTGCCGACTGGTTCGACGCCGTACCCGATCCCATCGCGGGCTATGCTGAGGACATCATCAGGCACATGAACATCGACCACTCGGAAACGATGGTTGCCTGCTGCAGAGCCTTCACCGAGGCCACTGACACCACAACCGCGATCATGACCGGAGTCGATCGCTACGGCTTTGAGATGTCGGCGACCACAGCTGCCGGTCCCCGCCCCATCCGGTTGGCCTTTTCCAGGGAAGTGAGAACCCCCCAGGAGGTTCGGCAGGAGATGGTAGCGATGACCCGACAGGTGCGCGGCAACACCACTCATTGAGGAGAGACCCCGACGTCCATAAGACCCGTCAAGCACCTGATCAAAACCGAACCTACCATCGAAGGCGCCAGCACGTATCTGAGGTGCCAGATGGCGTAGTCGTTGTCGAAGAGGACCTTGTCCTTTCCCACCCAAAAAAGGAGATTGGCCACGATCTCGTCAAAGTACCTGAGCCGGCGGTGCATGAAGGGTATGGCCACCGATATACCCGCGTAGACATTTTTCTCTTAGGTGGTACACTCAATCAGGAGAAGACTCGACTCGGATGCGCGCCCAACGAGCGCTCAGACAAAGGTCGTGTGCGCCAGTATAGTAAGCGACCAGCAGTAGTTTGTCGTCCAGCATGACCGCCGCAGGGTGGCCGAAGGTCCACTGGCTTATCTGCTCCCAGGCCTGGGCGTAATCTTGCACCTGCTCGCTAGATTTACCCTGCTCCTGACTGTAGACTACCAACTCCTTGCTGAGATCCTAGGTCTGGCCGTCATCCTCCGATCGAGCCACCTGGCAGTTACCGTTGGCCGAGTCTTTGGCACTGTCGAGCCGGCAGGTGGCAAGCACTGTCCCGTCCTCCAGCCGAAACAGCGAGGTGAAGGCACAAACATGGCGGGAGCCGGGTAGCTTCCCGGCCTCTACGATGTAGCCTTGATCGAGAACCCTATTCCCAGCCATCATCGAAACCACGATAGCCGGGGACGATTCCCAAATTTGTGCGGAGCTCCAGGCACTCTTGTTCCCACCCTTCCAGATGAGAACGAAGTAGTTGAATCGGCTCTTCTTCGGGTGTGTCGCCACCCAATAGGTTGTTCAATGCCAATGGATCCCGCAGCACATCGTAGGCCTCGTTGCCGTAGTCTGGGTCACGGATATACGAGTAGAAATTGGTACGCACCGCCTGCACCAGGTTGGGGTGTCTTCCCGCGTTGGTGCCTCCGTAGTTGCTCTGGCCGAGATGACCGTGATAGTTGGCGTCGCCGACCTGAGAGAAGAGACATTCACGCAGCGGCTCCACCGCACCCCTGGCGGGAAACAGTTATACGAAAAGAGACGATCCGGGTTTCACTTGTGCCTTTGATTGGTTGGTTGGGTTGGAAGGATCGTTTAAAATAAAGTGGGTCTCGTGGAAAGATGCGAAAGTGGCGGAATTGGCAGACGCGCCAGACTTAGGATCTGGTGGGTGATGAGCCCGTGGGGGTTCGAGTCCCCCCTTTCGCACCAATGGAATCAAGAGCTTGTAGCTTTCTGAGAAAATCTCCAGTCACTCTCGTTGTTGGTGGTGAAAACCCCGGCGATTTAATCGAACAAAGCTGAGTACCATCAGCCGTGTCATCTTGGTTTTTCAAAGGAGGAAAGAATGGGAATGACGCGACGATCGTTCATGAGTGGGATGACTAGCTCCTCAGCTGGGACAACAGTCCTGGGGGGAACGTCAACTCATCCTTCAGAGAAAGAGCCCACTAAGCGAAGGCACAGAACCCTCTACTTCAATGATGCCCGCCACTACTATATGTACGTCTTCGAGCCACCCATGAAGTTGGAGGATGTCTGGCGTCCCGTCGATGAAGTGGCGGGTACTGCGGTGGACACTTTCATCTACGGAGTGGCTAGCGGAGGGCTCTTTTACCCCTCAAAGGTTGGCAAGCGTTTTAAGTACGAAGAGCATGCAACCGCCTTCCGATTGGCGGCCTTCTGGCGGGCGTGGGAGAACATGCAGAGTCTAATCGATCGAGGCCTCGATCCACTCACCGTGCTCATTGACCGGGCTCACACAAAGGGCATGGATTTCTTCGCCAGCTTGCGAATGAGCAGCTACGAGGGTATGGACCCGGCCCACCAGCTCAAGTCGGGGGGCAGGGGTCTGGCCCACACTGAGGTCCGCGACCATCAGTTTGCGGTACTAGAGGAACTTGCCACCCGCTATGACATCGAAGGAGTGGAGCTCGACTTTGCCGCGGCTCCAGGTGGGATGTCATTCTCCCTCCGTGAGGAAGACGTCGCCGAATACACGCCAGTATTGACCGACTACGTAAGAAAGATCTCCCAGATGGTGCGCCGTCGGCCGGGTGGCTCCGGCGCGATCGGCGTACGAGTCTATCCCACCGAGCAGACCTGTCTTGAGCGCGGTCTTGACGTTCGCACCTGGCTCAGGGAAGGCCTCCTCGATTATGTGCTGCCAATGCTGTACATGGACTTTACGCTCGACCCCAATATGCCAATCGACTGGCTCATCCAAGCGGCTCATGAGGTCGACACCGCTGTCTATGGGATACTTCAGCCCTACGTGAGAACCGAGGTCACTGGTGCTCCGATCCGAATGTATGCCACTCCGGAAATCACGCGGGCAGCTGCGGCAAACCATTGGTTCCGAGGAGTGGATGGACTTTACACCCAGTTCATGCGATGGCCTCTGGGAGACGCCCAGCGCCGTACCTTGACTGAACTAGGGGACCGGGAGCTCATCAAAGAGGGCAACAAGCACTACGTTTTGCGACGCAGGTCGAAAATTGCAGATGAGATGGGATACTATGCTGCTTTGCCCATTGAGATCCCGTCTGCGGACGCTAAACAACGCTACTCAATCCCCTTTTTCATCGCAGACGACATCGAGGGGTCATCTGATCGCATACGGAAGATCCAGCTCAAGCTCAACATTTACAACCTGGTCAGCGCCGACCGACTCACGCTGCGCTTGAATGGAAACTCCCTCGAGCAAGAAACCTGTCTGCGGGATTTTGGCGAGCAGTTTGGCCCCTATCGGGGTCAATGGTTGGAATTTCAACTCAAGCAGGTGCGGCCTCGCAAGGGTCAGAACCTGTTGGAGATCTCGCTGGACCACCGACCCCGCGGACTTCAAGGGGGCATATCCGTTGAAAACGTGGAAATCTGGGTAAACTACGGATCAGTAGTCTCGCAGTCAGTGTCCATGCCGGAGTTGGTTCCCTTGACGAGATACGAATGAAGTGGTCTTCTTTGTCAGTCGCTTCCGATCTCAAGAGACGGGGCTGGTCGCCTGAAACTTGACATTCAAACTTTTAAGGGGAAAAAGCAATGGGCATGACACGAAGAAGATTCATACAAGGAACAGCTGTCACGGCAGCCGCTTTAAAGCTCAAGGGGGAAAAGGCAGTGGCCAACCCCAGAAGGGAGAGTTCAGCCACCCGGAAACGGCGGACGATCTATTTCAATGATGCCCGCCACTACTATCTGTACGTCTTCGAGCCACCCATGAAGATGGAGGATGCCTGGCGTCCCGTCGATGAAGTAGCGGGGACCGCTGTAGATACTTTCACCTACGGGGTGGCGCGAGGAGACGGTCTCTTTTATCCCTCAAAGGTGGGCAAACGCTTCAAGTATGGAGGGGATGCAACCGCCTTCCCGAAGGCGGCCTACTGGCGAGCCTGGCACAACATGCAGAGTTTGATCGACCAGGGTCTAGATCCGCTGACGGTCTTGATCGACCGGGCCCACGAGAAAGGCATGGACTTCTTTGCCAGTTTGCGTCTGGGCAGCTATGGGGGTATGGATCCGGCCCACCAGCTCAAGTCGGGGGGGCGGGGTTTCGTTCATCCCGAGGTACGGGACCATCAGTTTGCGGTACTGGAGGAACTGGCCAAGGACTATCCAACCGAAGGGGTTGAGCTGGACCTGGCCGCCCCGCCCTATGGCGCCTCCTATTACTTCAGAGAGGAAGACGTCGAAGCCTATACACCGGTGATGACCCAATGGATCAGGAAAGTCTCGGAAATGGTGCGTAACCGGCCAGGAAAACCGGGTCAGGTGGGAGCTCGGGTCTATCCTACCGAGGCCCTCAACCGTAAGTGTGGTCTGGATGTGCGTAGCTGGTTCGCCGAGGGCTTACTCGACTATGTGGTCCCCATGGTCTATGGCTACATGCTAGTGGATAGCCAGATGCCCATCGACTGGCTGATCGAGGCTGCTCACCAGGGCGAGACCTCAGTCTACGCCATGATCCAGCCCTATCATCACAGCGCGGAGCGTGAACTCCACACGCAAGAGTGGGCAACGCCGGAGATGATACGCGCGGCAGTGGCCAACTACTGGGCCCTAGGGGCCGATGGTATGTACGGCTGGTTTCTTCGGTGGCCGCTGGGGGATACTGCCCGCCGGATTCTCTCGGAGCTGGGCGACCCGGATCTAGTTCGGGAAGCCGACAAACACTATTTGGTCAAGCGAAGCCTCAAGATCGCCGGACTGGTCGGCTACCCGACCTCCTTGCCGCTGGAGATCGCCGCCTCGGACCGGAGCACGCACAAGATCGCTTTCCGCATCGCCGACGACATCGAAGGGACTGCCGAGCGCATCCGCCAAGTGCGGCTACGAATCAACATTACCGATTTGGTCTCGGCCGACCGGCTGAGGATCTTGCTCAATGGGAAGTCCTTGGCCGAGGAGACCTGTCTGCGCGATTATGGCTCACCTATCGCTCCCTATAATGGTCAGTGGCTGGAGTTTTATTTGCGCAAGGTGCGTCCCCGCCGGGGCCAGAACCTGCTGGAGTTTGTGCTGGATGGAAGGGCCGCAGGTTTGGTGAGTCCTCTCCGGGTCGAAGATGTGGAAGTTATCGTGGAGTATGGTTCTTATCCCTCTATCCTCAACTACTCCCCAAAGGAGGGAGTCTGACGTGTACGCTACGGAAACCGGAGCTAACCCCAAAGCTGTCGACTGGGCAGGTTGGCTTAATATGGGTCGCGCGGTTGGGACCCGTCAGCGGAACCGTAGTGCAGTTAAGGAGGGAGTGAGGGTGTGAGCCGATGCACTCCTTCAGTGCAAAGAGGTAGAAGTTTTGCTAGCTCAGATAGTTGGGTGGCCGATCCTCAGCCCGATTCACAGGTTTACCACACTGAGTGTGCAAGACGTGAGCCGCGGGTTGGTCTACGAGAGCACCTGGCTGAAGGATTATCGCGAAGTCAATCCGCCCTATACTCTTAGCTCAGTAGGAAAAAGTACTCAAGCAGCTTATCATAGACCTCAGCCAAGTAGAGAAGCTCAACCAGGTCAATTCTCCTCTCCCGGATGCTGACTTGGAATAGGCCTGGAAATCAGTTCGTTTTCTAGAGCTTAGTTGGAAACCGCGATAAAAAATGAACAGACCATGTTTTAGCAGACATTATCCATTCTTATGCGATACCCCTACATGGAACTGATCACACTCGATGCTCCCCTGCGGGGTCATGTTCTTCGGGCGAACAGCTCATTTGAGGGAACAGGCTGCAGCAATCTAGATAAAGCTATTATCACACTCGAAAACTCATGTCGTTAACAGACTGAGAGAACTCATGGAAGTCAGTCCAGGTTATCCCAACCCCTCACCCCCGTCGCCTTCGTATATAGGACCCAGGAGAAAGAAATATTTTATACGGTTTCTAGTCCTGTTTGGCTTCAGATTCGGCAATCGGAATGTGATAGTCTGGTCTCGAAAAAGCCCAAACCCGTTTCTTATGGGAATTATATACGATCCTAACCAAACGGGACGGGTGGTCGGTTTGATATAATTTGGATTGTCAAAGATGTAGATCTGGCGTAGCATGGCGAACCCTTCCAATCTGTTACAATGTTTCCCATGAATCGAGAAATGAGGCTGATTTTTATGATTCTTCGCTACGCTAAGGAAAAGGCAGACGGGTCTTCTTTAAGGGCTCCCAGCTTTGAAGAATTTTCAGAGGTCCAGATTCATTACCACATTGGGCTGTGTAGTTAGGCGGGGTTCCTTCACGTTAATAGGCATAGTTTGGGATTGGATCAGGCTCCTGCTTATGAAATTTTTAATCTGACGTGGAATGGCCACGAATTCTTAACTAAGAATCGTGACTGATCCCTACCGCACTAGCTCCCTCTACTATTGACCACGCCACTCCCCAGAGCAAGGTAGGGAGCAGCCATTTATGGCTAGTTCTTGAGGTAGGCCCATTCGTCGCGCTTCTTAGGTGGGGTGTTCAGGATCGACCGCATGATGTTCTCGGGCGTGTCTGGGATGGGTTCTGGCATCGACCGCTTGACTGGTCGGCCTCGTTTCGGATTCTCCTTCGGTTCCTTTTCCTTCATCGTGTCAGAATCCATGCTCAGATACTAGCCCCGAACAGCCTCAGCGTCAACCATAGAATAGGGCTTGACACCCTTATCCCTAAGTTAGACAACCCATGAGGCAAACTCCTCTGTAAGTACATTCTGGGGTAGTGTCTCAGAGGGGGGCAGCGAAATCTGATTAGGCTGGACGGATGAAAAATGTCTATAAGACGGTTTTTGGCGAGCAGAGCCAAACACCAGAGACCAGAAAGCAACTCTTCTCTGCGGTAGAAAAGCACCTGGAAGGGCGCGCACTCGTTACCTTCTTTACGAGCTTCAAACACCTCGCCTCGATAAGCGACGCTGACTGCAACATGCTTCAAAGCGTCTTGCAGGGCCTAGACTTATCTAACGGCTTAGCGCTGATGCTTTCATCGCCCGGGGGAGACGGACTCGCTGCGGAGAGAATCGTAAATACGTGCCGCTCCTACAGTGGCACAGGAGACTATTTGGCAATCGTTCCGGGTAAGGCGAAGTCGGCTGCGACCATAATTTGCATGGGAGCGTCAAAGATCCTAATGGCCGTCTCCTCGGAACTAGGGCCAGTAGACCCACAGATAATCAAAGAAGAGAATGGGGTCCGGCGTGGCTTCTCTGCGTATGGACTAGTCCAAGGGTATGATCGCCTTTTCAAGGAAGCCGTTGTTGCGACCGGCCACCTAGAGCCGTATATCCAGCAGCTCGCCAATTATGACGACCGAGAGATCAATTCCTGCAGATCCCTAATAGCGTTGGCCGATAGTATAGCCGTGAAGGTTCTCAGTAGCGGAATGCTAAACGGTAAGACTGACGATGAGATTAAGGCTGCGATTAAGGTATTTTTAGATCCAGAAGCAGGAACTTTGGCACACGGTCGCCCTATTTTCGCCACAGAAGCAAAGGGGTGCGACCTTAAGGTAGAGGACCTAGACGTTCATAAAACTTTATGGGAAAATATGTATGAACTATATGCGCGGACGGATGGTTACGTTTCACAACACGCCTGCAAAGCTGTAGAGAGTAAGGAGGAGGCATTTTATGTCGGAATTTGAGGATTTCAGTGCATCTAAGCCTCTTGATAGGCTCAAGGGCGCTGCAGAGAATTTTGAGAGAATCTGCCGGAGAATAGGCCCATTTATGCCTATCCGTGTGGATACTCCTATACCGGAAGGGAGTGATTGGATGAGCGCGGACGAGTACGCAAAGCTGGCATTAGACAACCGTGCCCTCCGCGAGGAATCCTAGTCCTCACTAATCACCCCACCAGATCCCGATACCGCAACCGCTTCCCGTCCATGCCCTTCGCTACTGAGGCCATCTGGTCGATGGTATCCAGGGAGCGGATGTTGTGGCGACCGGAAAACTCATTGACATACCGTTGCAGGTGCTTCTCGCTCATGCGGTGATAGGTTCCGTAGTAGCCCCGCTTGAGCATGGCCCAGAAGGATTCAATGCCGTTGGTGTGGGCCTGACCCTTCACAAATTCCCTGACGCTGTGACGGACAGAGGCGTGGTTGAAATCCAGCCAGAGCCGATTGTAACCCCCGTGATCGTCTGTGTAGACGGTGGATCCGGGCTCGACACGATCCTGGATAAAGCCTTCTAGCTCATCCTGGGTAGTTCCCTGGATGACGGTGGCACTGACACGGTTGGTTTCCCGATCCTTGGCACCAGCCACCGGAGTTTTGCCAACTGGTCCGCGACCGGCATTGACCTTTTTGGAGTTTCGCTTGTTCTTCTCCTTGCCACCGATGTATGTTTCGTCTACTTCAACCGGACCTGAGAAAAGTCCCTTATCCTTTGTCCAGGATTCTCTGATTCGGTGCGCCAGATGCCAAGCGGATTTTTGGGTGATTCCGAGGTCGCGGTGTAGCTTCATACTGGAAGTACCTTTGATCCCCGTGGAGAGAAGATAGGAGGCCAGTACCCAGATCTGAGCTCCCAGATTTGAGTTCTGCATGGCCGTTCCGGTGCGGACGGAAAAGAACTTACGGCAATCCCGGCAACGATACGACATATCCGGGTGCTTGGCTCCGGTTTGAACATTCACCGATCCACAGTGAGGGCATGCAACCCCATTCGGCCAGCGTGTTTTCTCGATCCACTTCTCGGCGGTGGAATCGTCGGGGAACATCCGCATAACCTCCACTATCGACAACCCTTTTCTGTGGGATTTTCCAGGTGCTTTTTGAGCCATTCCTAATCTCCTTTTAGGAACTATTCTAACCAATAGGGGTGACGTTTTTGACGTGTCGGAGTGAGCGAATATGATGGATGGGTTTATTCATGTGGCGGGAGTCGCTAAACAACCCCCGCCGAAAACTGCTAGATGGGCACGACCAAACCCGTCCTAGCAATTTTCACTGACTAAAAAGAGAAGCGGCCCCAGGATTAGCTTTGTCGTATAAGCATTCCGGGGCCGCTCTGCGGGGGCGGCTTGGCGCGGCTGAGGACTCCAAATCTGCCAGCCGAGGGTTCGAATCCCTCCGTCTCCACTCGCACAGTCTATTCGCCCCTCCCTGAAACAATCAAGGGCTAGGGGCGACGTTTTTGGTTAGGATCGTATATAATTCCCTATTATTTAGGGGAGATTTCGCGGCCTGGGGAGGTGTCGGATGAGTCTCACTGCAAGATTCTTGGAAAACTTGGCGAAGGAGGGATGGGGGAGGTCTACCTTGCCGAGGACACCACACTGGACCGCAAGGTGGAGCTGAAGTTCCTGCCGGAGTAGATGGAGCTCAACCCTATTGCGAGGAGACGCTTCCTGCGGGAGGTGGGTTTTCCGCCGCCGAGCCATCGTCCAACTTCTTTTTGTGGACCACTTCGACCGAGCTTGAGACGATGGGGCGGAGACGGCAGACTAAACATGAGAAGGGACAGGGTATAGAAAAGGGAGGAACCCTAGCACAACCCAAGATTTCGTACAGAAGCGGATATGAATACTAATTGGTGGGAAGCTATACCGGCACGGTCAGCGTGACACCTGCGATAGACATCAAGACGGAGTTTGTATACTGGGCCACCGCAGGGTGCTGACATTGAAGGGGAACTATGCCTGGGACGGCCCTACATCGCGGTCCAGGCGTGACCTGCCCCCACGAACGAGTCCACCCTCTAATGTTGACTCGGAGCCATTTGAAGTGCCCTGCACGGGATAGAACTGAACTCCTGAGACCTAGGTAGTTTGGCCTCTGGTGCCGGCGGCCGATAGGCCAAGGCGCTGTGAGGCCGGATCTGATTGTAATCCCTTCGCCAGCGTTCTACCAACACCTTGGCTTCCCCAAGCGTGTCGAAGATCTCCATGTTCAGCAGCTCATCCCGTAGTTTCCCGTTGAAACTCTCAATGTACCCATTCTCCCAGGGGCTGCCCGGCTCGATGTACAAGGTCCTTACCCCAACAGCCTGCAGCCAGTCCCGGACCGCCTGTGCCGTAAACTCTGATCCGTTATCGGACCGGATAAACTCAGGCACTCCCCGATCAACGAGTAACTCCGCCAACCGGTCCAACACGTCTTGGTGATTCATCTGCCGTTTCACATCAATGGCGAGGCACTCTCTGGTGTACTCATCCAGGATCGTCAATAGCCGAAAGGCTCGCCCATCATGGGTCCGTTCATGCACGAAATCATAGCTCCAGACGTGGTTTTTGCGAGCCGCTCGTAACCGAACACAGGAACCGTCATTAAGCCACAGTCTCCTTCGTTTCGGCTGTCTGGACGGGACTTTCAGCCCTTCTTGTCTCCACAGCCTCTCCACCCGCTTAGGATTCACCTTCCACCCTTCCCCATGAAGTATCGCCGTGACCCGCCGGTAGCCATAACGCCCGTATTGCGTAGCCAACTCCACCATCCGGGCCACCAATCGGGCCTCATCATCGGGAATTTGCCTTTCCCTTCGCTGGGTCGATCGAACCTGTCCCAGCACTTGGCAGGCCCGACGTTCGGAGACTCGCTCTGCTCCTAATCGCTCTCGTACCCACATCACCGCTCGTCTCCTGTTCGCCGGGCCTAGAAGTTTCCCGAGGACACTTCCTTCAGGATCTGCTTGTCCAAAGACAGATCCGCCACCAGCTTCTTCAACCGGGTATTCTCCTTCTCCAACACCTTCAACCTCTTGGCCTGGTCCAACCGGAGCCCTCCGTACTCTTTGCGCCACCGGTAGTAGGTCTGCTCGCTCACCCCCATCTGCTTCGACACCTGTCCCACCCTCTGTCCTTGGGCCAGACCCACCTCTGCCTCACGCAGCTTCATGATGATCTGTTCTGCCCTAAACCGCTTCCCTGCCATCCTTGCCTCCTTCCTAAACCGGAAATCCTAACATTCAAACTGGACTCGTTTTAGGGGGCAAGGTCACTGTCCTGAAACACCGAGGCGATGGCATCACAAGGATATCGGGCACAAGAATCCGCTTTGCCGCCAGCTGAAAAGGCTGCATGGTCCAGAGAGAACCAGGTGATCTGGGTCATCTGGCCGACCTATGGGGCCTTCTACTTTTGCCGGGCAAACCTGGCCGCAGCGGTTCCCGGAATGATGGCACCTGTCACGGAAGGTGGCTTGAGTCTCACTAGCGACTATGTGGGGACAATCCTAGGATCGCTCAAGATCACTTACGGGATCGGACAACTGGTGAACGGCCAGCTCTCAGAGCGGTTGCGGCCGCGGCTCCTGCTAGCGATTGGCATGCTCTGTTCGGCGGCCCTAAATGTTCTCTATGGCCTGGGCACCGCCTTTTATTTCTTACTGTTTGTGTGGGCATGCAACGGTTACTTTCAGTCGCTGGGCTGGACCCCGTGCGTGCGCATCCTGGCCAACTGGATTCCCGTTCACCGCCGCGGCCGGGCCATCGGGATTGTGGGGACAGGCTACCAGCTGACGCTTGGACTGACGTTTCTTGTTTCCGGAGTGTCGGTCGAGTTTCTAGGCTGGCGTGCGGCCCTGTATGTGCCCGCTGCTATCTTGGCGGTGGCGGCTCTCATGCTCCTTTTCCTGCGAGAGTCTCCGGAGGACACAGCGCACGAGTCCGCTGAGTCATCCGCGACACTAGGCAAGGACAGGAGCTCACTGATCGCAAATCTTCTCCTCACCATCTTTAACCCGTCGCTGTGGCTGCTCGCCCTTTCTGCTGGGACTACTCAACGCCTGTCGATACGGTTTCGTGGATTGGGGAATTACACATTTGGTAGAAGTACAGGAAAGTGGTGTTGGGGTAGCAGCGCTAAAATATGTTGTCCTACCCCTCGGCGCCATTGCCGGATCTTTTGTTGCTGGCTGGGCGACCGATCGCTTTTTTGAAAGGAGACGAGCCCCGGTCATTTGCATTCTTTTGGTAGGATTGGGGTTGCTGACTCTGATGTATGAGAGCGTCGCCCGAACCAGTGTGATCGGTACCGTGTTTCTCCTGCTGCTCATCGGTTTTTGTATCTTTGGTCCCCAGGTGCTTCTAGTGGGCACGGCACCCGCCGACCTAGCCAGACGCGGCACTTCGGCCGCGGCCGCCGGTTTCGTCAACTTCGTGGGATACATGGGAGCTGCGCTGGGCGATAAGCTCACGGGATACTATAAGATGCCGGAACATGGTGGCTGGGAATTTGCCATCTACATTTGGGCTGCGTGGGCATTTGCCGCTGCCATCACTGCAGGGCTACTCTGGAATACGACTCCCAACTCTCCAGAAAAAGGCTGAGGGAAACACAATCAGGATGCGAGCCATCATCATTGGAGCAGGAAGCGGGCGCCGTTTGATGCCAACCACTGCCGACACACCAAAATGCTTTGCGGAAGTGGCGGGCCGCAGGATTCTCGATTGGACACTGCATTCGTTTTACCAGAACGGAATGGACAGGATTTGCTTCATCGGTGGCTATCAGATAGACAAGGTTCGCCAGACCTACCCGTACTTCAGCTTCCGGCACAACACCGATTGGGCCAATAACAATATCCTGGCCTCGTTGTTTTACGCCGAAGATCTGATGGCTGAGCCGCTACCGCCATCGCTCGGAGCATCCTGCGGGTGACGCAGAAAAGGTCACGGTGCGAGACGGTGTTATTGTTCGAGTCCAGCGCGATATCGAGGAGGATGAAGCCCACGGCGAGTTCATCGGTGTGGCCAAGTTTTCTGGCGCCGGCGCTGCCAGGCTTCGGCACCACTACAATCGCTGCCGCAAGCGCGATGCCGGACGACCGTTTCACGAAGCCGCCGTTTTCGAAAAAGCCTTTCTGATTCAGCTGCTGCAAGAAATGGTGAACGCCGGTGAGCCAATGGTCCATGTCGATACGCCGGGCGGGTATATCGAAGTTGATCCGCAGCAGGACTTCGAATACGCACGCCGGTTTTGGAAGGACATGGCAGCCGGGTCATGAACGTCCCTCACCTGTTCCCTACTTCAGTTGTAGGCTCAATGCCTCGCCCCCAATTCGTAAAGGATCTGATCGCCGCGGATTCAGACGTTTCGGCTGAGGAGTACCGGCGCCTGATGGAGTTCGGCGTACGCTATGTCGTTGCATTGCAGGAGAACGCCGGCCTGGACGTCATCACCGATGGTGAGTGGTGGCGCAAATCTTATATCGGCGTGATCGCCGAGTTGGCACATGGCTTTGAGCTGAGTCAGAATCCGGCCGACGGACGACCCTGGACGACGGTCGTGGACAGGTTGGAGCCAAAAAAACTAGGCTTTGTTGCCCAGGAACTTGCTTTTCTCAAGCAGATTACGGGGAAGCAGATCAAAGCGACCCTGCCCGCTCCGGCCCTCCTTGGCGAGAGACTCTGGGACCCAACAAAGTCCTCACATGCATACCCGAGGCGCGAGGACTTTGTTCGTGACTGTGTGGCCGTGTTGTGTCGTGAAGTTGAGTTGCTGCGAGATGAGGGAGTCTCGATTATTCAAATCGATGATCCCCACCTGTGCCTGTTTGTCGACGAAGCCGTGCGCAAGCAGTACAAAGATCCGGAGCAAGCAGCTGACTTCGCGGTAAACATGACTAACCGCCTTGTGGAGAAGAGCGGAGGCGTCAAATTCGCCGTACATCTGTGCCGGCGCGCCGGCGCTCGCGCGCGCGGAGAGGCCCGGCACAGCGGTGGTTATGGTCTCATTATCAAGCAGTTGAATCGCCTGGACGTCCATCAACTGACCATGGAATTTACCACACCAGAATCTGGCGATGTGGCGGTATTCGGTCAGCTGCGGGAAGATTTCGAAATTGGCCTCGGGTGTGTTAGTTGTGAGCCGGGCCAGATCGATTCGGTGGAGTCCATCGTGGAGCGCGTCGAGAAGACGCTCGAATATCTGGCTCCCGAACGGATCACACTGAACCCGGACTGTGGCTTTGCACCGGGTTCCGGCGCCCTGGTCAGTCTTGATGAGGTCTACATTAAATTGAAGAACGAAGTCGAAGCGGCTCACCGGCTGCGAGCGAAGTACGGATGATCATTTCTGGTTTGACAGCCCAGTCGGTTGAGGGTGAAGCTGCCAAAGCCCCGAAGGAGGAGCCTATTGGTGACGACTTCGGCCGGCCTACTTTTGCATGTAAAGGTTGTCAGTGGGTCAGTTGATCAAACTGTGCAATGGTATAAAACCCTCACCTAGTGGTCATCCAAGTTTTCTAAAATACCCTTTTAGAAAACTTTAGGACATGGATACGACTCCATGCACCACACTCCGCGCGAATGGTTCCAAACGGGTAGGTACCACCAGAGCGTTTACATCTGCGACTAATCTCACCCAACCCTTTGCTCTCTTTCAGGATACTGACTTCGAGCCACCTCCACCCATTTTCATCCCACTACGATAGGACACAACTACTTGACCATTAGACTTAACCTACACCTATATATTCTGGTATTTTCGACCGCAGCATCCAGGCTATCGGCTCGGCCAACATACCTGAGTATGAGATAATTTGGAGAATCCCTAAAGCCCGGATATGAGACGACTTACCAATAAACAACAACACTTCGTCAGTGAATACGTTGAAAACAGGGGCAATGCCACACAGGACGCCTTGGTGTCCTACAAGACTTCCTACCCATCGGTCCGCGTCATCGGCAGTGAGAACCTGACAAAGCCTAACATCCGTCGGGAAATCGACTTCCTGATGCACAAGGCGGATCTGCGGGTGGAAGATGCACTCCAAACTATCAGGGATGCAGTCCTCACGGCACCACTTCCCAGGGTCTACCCCTGCTACCTGATTGGAAAATACGTCTCAGGGCAGCCGACAGGGGGCTGAAACTAGGCGATGCCTACGCCAGGGCTAAGACTCAACACGAACTTCATGCTGAGCAGCGTCACTTCAAGGCGCTTGTTGCCCCACTGGAGGAAGCAGCGCCCCTGGAGGTCGTTGAGTTCGTCTAGGCCAATAACTGTTGGCCGACGCAAACCGAAAGAGCGCGTCTCGAGAAGAACACTCGCCTTTCCGAACTGACTTAAGGAACAATTTTTCCCCCATATTTCGGCTGAAAAGACCTTCCCTAGGAATAGACTAAAGTGAGCTCTACTTTGCCTGTATTTCTATCCAGTGCTAGCATGAGTGATAATTGTAAAGCACCCTACGTTGCAGTATCTGCCATCTACTGGAAGGTTCGCTCATGAAGCACACCATACGCGAACTGCTCTTCTTTTCTCTTGCTCTGGTGATCTTTGGGTCTGGCGGTTATTCACAAATCGACCGTCTCAAAGAATTGTTGCTGGCGGCCGAACGAGGTGATGCCGAGGCTCAATTTGAGCTGGGGTTAATGTACGACGAGGGCTACGGTGTTTCTCGGGACAACCAAGAAGCAGCCAAGTGGTACCGCAAGGCAGCTGAGCAAGGTGATGCCGGGGCCCAATATCTCCTGGGGTACATGTACGACAAGGGCAAAGGGGTTCCTCAGAACTACCAAGAAGCATTCAAGTGGACCCGCAAGGCTGCTGATCAAGGTTTAGCCTATGCCCAATCTCGCCTGGGGTACATGTACCGCGACGGTAAAGGAGTCCCTCAGGACTACGCACAGGCTCACATGTGGTACAACTTGGCATCTGCTAACTTAACTGGAGACGCAAGAGTAAGGGCCATCAATTCACGAGATCTTGTAGCTAAGGTGATGACTCGGGAACAGATCGCTGAGGCTCAAAGGCTAGCCCTAGAGTTCAAACTCAAGTAACGGATACTAGGCCATAACAGCAATAAAGCACACCCCACGTGAGCTGATCTTGTCCAGAAAACACTTGGTTTTGGGCCGTTGGAATCCTGTCTCGCCGGTATAGCGGAATCAGCCGTTTACGAGCGTCTATTCAGGAGGATTTTTGGGCAAGTTGTAGAAGGCCCGCTGTGCCGTCCCCTTACCGATGCCTCAAGAGACCCAGACAAGTCCTGGGTCTTCTGGAACACTCTACTGGAGCAGCAAGATTGGTGAGAGATGTGAGGGACCCTTCAAGGAGCGCAAGAAGGTCATGAAGACATTGTGTCGAAAAGCAAGCGTCAGGTATTTTCGGTTTCACTCGCTACGACACTCAGGAGCTGCAGTGATGGACAGCAATAACGGTGCAATCCAAGGTATCCTGGGGCATGAAAATCGGGCGACGACGGAAATCTATCTGCTCAGGCTTGGTAAGGCTGAGCGGGAAGCGATGGCCATCTTCGAGCGGACCAGCCAAAAGTCTCATACCCGAAAGGAAGTGTAAGTCGGTGATTCTGCTCAAAGTGTTGTAAGATGGACTTGTGCGCCCGTAGCTCAGTTTGGATAGAGCGTTGGTCTCCGGAACCAAAGGCCGCAGGTTCGAATCCTGCCGGGCGCGAACCACCTTAAATCAACAAGTTAAAGAGATATTTTTGTCGAGAAGGACGGCCAAAAAAGCACGTTTTTTAATGATTTTTTAATGGTTCTGGAGTTCACGGCAACGACGTCAAGTACCGGCCAAACGCATCGCCCAAGTCAAACCCCGGTTTCGTGAGCCTTTCGCTGCCGCTATTACTTTGTTCCTCGTCAGAGAAAGTGGGACAAACCTCGAGGTGGAGCAAAGAGCAGTTAAAGGGCATCTAGGGCTGGGAGGTCAACCATGGAGGGCTACCCTGTTGACAGCCTAGTTAACCTTACCGATGCTGATCATAGTCAAAGCGAAAGGAGACCACTATGACCAGCGAAATCCTCAAACTGCACACCGCCCTAGGTTAGCGTCCTCTGGTGCCAGAGGCCTTTCTGCCCAGGACGCAGGCTGGGAATTCACCCCCATGGGCTGGACTCCACATGATTCCGGCTCTAACTTAGAGAGTGGTACCACTCGTGGGGGTAGGTCAATTAATTGGGAATTATATACTTGACTACCCAAGCCTCAGGCACACAATCACAACAAGGGAAAGAATAATGACCGACACCGACCACGCAATGGCTGCAAACCAGTACTCGAAGTACGCCGATTGCATGGAAGAAATCAAGAGGCGAACCGAGGTGGTCAATTGCTTTCTCACCGCAAGTGCCATGCGATGTATGTCCAAACCACAGCCGAATCAGTATCCCTTCAGATTCGGAAGATTCTGGAACTTATAGTCTTGGCATCCCTGGCGGCGAACAGATCGGAATATGCGAAACTCCGAAAGAACTTTCAAAAAGACTGGAAGGCGAACCGCATACTCGAAACCCTCAAAAAGGCAAATCCAAGGTTCTATCCAACACCGAACAGACAAGTAGTTGATGAAGAGACAGGCAAGGTCGTTTCGCTGGAGGACGTCAAGTCAGGCTTTTTGACAAAACACGACTATAGGACTCTTTTCAACACCTGTAGCGGAATACTCCACGCAGAGAACCCTTTCTCAACGAAACAAGATCCCAATGCGTTTCTGAAATCGGTCCCAGTATGGATGGAGAAGATCAGGCGTTTGCTAAACCACCACACCATCCAGTTGATCGACGGTGATAAACAGCTTTGGGTGTTGATGAAGTCCAAGACCGATGGCAAGGCCTACGTTTGGGAGTTCGAACGAGTGCCCGAAGGGGGAGTCGAATAGGGAGCTTATCGCAGTGGCTCCCGTCTTTTCTCGCCAGTTCCACCAGTGACCGACAGCAGTGCCTTGGGTAGTAAAGTATATAATTCCCCAATCAGAATTCAAGGGGCAGAACGGGCTCGTCAGCGCATTCAATTTCCCCAGCATACGGTTTCCGGATGCAGTAAACTTTGCAGTTGAAAAACTTGCAGGTATCCAAACCTTTGCGACAGCCGTCTTGCAACCGGAGGCCAAAACGCCAAGCAAGCCAGAGGCATTGAGCGCGTGCCTGAGGACATGCGCGAGGACGCAGGCAAACAGGCTTGCAATTCCAGCTTCTAAGTGATTATCAAAGGCTGGATCACTGCCAGACCTGAATATGGTTAGTCCGTCTTATCGCAAACACGAAGTCCAGTTTTGTGCGGAGGTGTCTAAGTGGGCAGACCGCCTCTTTGAACAGAACTTGGAACTAGCTTTCGGTTCATCAGAGATTGAGAGTTATGGGCGTGGGAGCTTCAAGCGCCAGGATTTCCGGGTTTATGAGCGGAAACCAAAAGGGAGAGGCAAGATTGCTCTGTGCGGGGAAGTGAAGCTGCCAGGCTCACCACAGGGGCGCTCTCCGTTTGATCCGGCGCTGATGAAGGACGCCTTCGACAAGGCTACGAATGAAAATTGCCGATATTTTTTCACCTGGAATGTCGAGCGACTCGTCGTATTTGATCGAAGCTTATGGGATTCGGAATCGATGTACGACCGTGTAATTGGCGAATGGAAGCTAGGGCTAGAACTCAACAATCCTTCCGATCTTACCCGTTCTGGAGTTGTCGCAGAAATTCGTGACAAATTTTTGCCCGAGTTTTTCGCCGATTTCAGTGACATCTGGCTTGAGTTGAAAAAGGATATTAGGCCCCTGCCTGCCGATTTCTGGGTGGCTGTCATTGAGAGCCATCTCACCGGTCCGATGGGTCCCGTTCGAGAACTCCGCGATTACCTGGACTCAGAATCAACTTGTAACAAGGTATTTGACCGTCGTCTAAGGACATGGGCCACACAGGAGCAGCAATGGAACTTTGACCGCGACAACCCTAATTCCTGGCGTGAAACTGTTGACCGCGCTGCACGCAGCATGGTCTATGTTCTCAGCAACCGCATTTTGTTTTATCAGGCGGTGCAATCGCGCAGTCGATTGCCAGAACTTAAACTACCTCGTAAGGCTAACTCTCCCAAGAAAGCGCTCGAATACTTGTGTGAAAGCTTTCAGGATGCCGTGCACGCCACCGGGGACTATGAGCCGGTCTTCTTCCCGGAATCACGGGAATGGGCCGCGGAGGTTGCACTTTCCGGTGTGAATTCGCTCGAAGCCTGGAGCCGGTTCATCCGGGCCATAGACCGCTTCCATTTCAAAGAGATCCCTACGGACATTTTGGGCCACACCTTTCAAAAGCTGATCGGTCCAGAGGAACGTCAGAAGTTCGGTCAATATTACACGGATGAGAACATTGTCGATGTGATCAATGCCTTCTGCATCCGCAAGGCGGAAGCGACCGTTCTCGATCCCGCATGCGGTAGCGGCACTTTTCTCGTTCGGGCCTATTACCGCAAATATCAGCTTGATAAGCGCCTGTCGAACCAGGAATTGATTGCGGGTCTCTATGGCTGCGATATCAACCCATTTCCTGCTCATCTTGCCACATTGAATCTCGCGGCACGAAATATTACAGAGGAGGAGAATTACCCACGAATTGTTCGAAGGAATTTCTTTGCCACTGAGCGTGGAAAGACTTTCTGTGAATTGCCGGATATTCTAGACCACGAGGAGCGGGAACAAATCAAACTGCCGTTATTGGATGCGGTCATTGGCAATCCCCCCTACGTGCGCCAGGAGCAGATACCCAAGAAATCCGAAAAGGATGTTACCCTGGACCAAACCAAAGAACATATTTACGCGAAAGCCGAACGTGCATGGCCCGGCCTTAAACTCTCCCGCCAGAGCGACCTGTACGTTTATTTCTGGCCCGTCGCGGCGGAGTTCCTGAAGGAGGATGGCTGGTTTGGATTCCTGACCAGTTCTAGCTGGCTCGACGTGCGCTACGGTTTTCCGGTGCAACGCTGGATGCTACAGAACTTTCGCATCATTGCCGTCATCGAAAGTGTAGATGAGCCGTGGTTCCCGGATGCGCGCGTAAAAACCGCCGTAACGATCCTCCAGCGCTGCAAGTACAAGAAGGCGCGGGATGAAGGCTGGGTCCGGTTCGTACGCCTGAAAAAACCGTTAGCGGAGATTTTGGGTGAGCGGGACGACGAGGGACAACGGCAGAAGGCAACAGAGAGGTTGCGCCAATTGATTTTGAAGACAAAGGCAGATCGTTCAACGAACCGACTTCGGATCATGGTCAAACGCCAAGGTGATTTGTGGCAGGAAGGTCTTCCTATCGGAGAGATGTTTGTGCGACAGAAAAACGCAGCTTTGGGGAAAGCGAAGAAATCTGAATTCAAGAATGAATACGAAGGCACGGAAGAGAACTTCAGGCAGCAACAGGAGCTAGCTGCTGACGGTCAGAGGATGGGGGACTATGGAGGCGGCAAATGGGGCCGGTACTTGCGCGCACCTGATTTCTATTTCGAGATCATGCGGGAGTTCGGGAGCCGATTTACCAGAATGGGAGAGGTGGCGATAATCAAGCGCGGAATCACGAGCGGTTGCGATGCCTTTTTCATGCCGCGCAACGTCTCATCGGAACTCCTCGAAGCCAACCCAGCGAATTTTGAATGGCGAAACCTGCCCTTAATGCGGCGATGTACCCGGAAGGAAGCGGAAAGCGGAAAGGTCGTCATCTTGAAATGTGGGGATGGAACCCTGCACCCGATCGAGGCGGAGTTTGTTCGCCCGGAAGTTCACAGCCTGATGCAGGTGGATCGTCCCGTCGTTACTAAAGATCAACTAGATCGGGTTGTCTTGTGGGTGAATCAGGAACTGAACGAACTGAAAGGCATATATGCTTATCATTACATAAAATGGGGCAGCAAGCAGACGTTCTTGTCAAAGAAATCGAAAGCTGTGCCAGTGCCTGAGCGTTCCACTTGCGCGGGTCGTCCCCGGTGGTACGACATAACGGGATTGGAGCCAGGTATCGGCTTTTGGCCAATGGCGCAAAAATATCGACATATTATCCCGTGGAACAAAGACCGGCTTCCCTGCAATCATAACCTTTTTGATATTCATGCAGTGAGTTTGGATGAGAGTCATCAAGCTGCCCTAATGGCAATTCTCAATTGCACATTAGTTGGTCTTTTCAAGCATTTCTATGGTCGTTATGCCGGGGCCGAAGGAACACTCAAAACGGAAGTTGTAGACGTTCTGATGCTTGAGGTTCCGAATCCGATGGGTACCTCGCCTGAAATTCTTAAACGGCTGGCAAAAGCTCTTGAAAGGCTTTGTAAGCGCAAAGTGACCCACTTGGTTGAGGAATCGTTCCTCAATTGCCACACCGAAGAGAAAATGCGCGAGTTGCAGGCTGCTCCCGTAAAGTTCCCTTTAGAGCTACAACGGCAGGACCGCAAAGAGTTGGACCTGCTCGTATTCGAGTTGCTGGGCGTAACCGACCCGCAGCGACGAGAAAAATTGGTGTACCAACTTTATCGGGAGACTTCTCTTTATCATCGGGAACAACGAGTACAAGACATCCGTTCGGCGATCAATAAAACCAAAGGAAGCGTCAAAAGTGTCTCCCAGATGAAACTCGCACGCGGAGCCTGGGATTCACTTGAACCGGAGTGGCGCACACCACTATCCGACTGGTTGGAGCAACAGGCGGGAAAGGCCAAGATTATCAGCTTGCCCGATGGCGAAGTGCGTCTGTCCTCCGAAAGCAACTTTTTTGACGCGAACACCGTTTATTTCGGGAAAAAACCTGCTGTAAGCCATGTCTGTTCAAGCCGTGCCGAGGCTGAACTCGTAGCCGCCATTGCTCTGGAGGGGCTTCGCGGGCCAGTTTCTTTACCTTCCACTGAGAAGGAATGCTTGAAACTGGGGGAAATGCTGCGAGAGCGGTTGAGTGAAGCCCACGCTCGGTTTGAGGAAATAGCAGACCAGACTGCCGGAAGCGACCGTTTGCGTGCCCAGGTAGCAAACCAACTCCACCGCTGGTCTGTCCATGGCCGAACCATTTGAGAAGTAGCCGCGAGTGCAACGTCGCCAGCTGCCACCCCATCCGAGGCTTTTGCTTTATTTGAAAAACCTTCCCAAGTCTAAGGGCGCCGCCGGAGCCACAATTGACGACTTCGAGACGTGGGTTTCGAGCCGCTTGAGAGTGCTGGCATCGGACCTATGAACCGCAGAGTTAGAACATCCATCTTCAGGCGTTCCGGGGTCAAGGCCTTGCCCCCTCGCGCTTGTCCGAATTATTGATACTAACCCAGTCTCTCCATAATCAGCTCAGGCCCCGCGCTTCCGATCCGATCCGGCCAGCGCGCACGTTTCCTCCGCAGAACTTTCGCTAGTTCGGAGTTGAATGCACTCTCTGCACTCTTGGGCATAGCTGTCGATTTTCAGCTATCCCACGATAGCAGACAAGACTCAAGCCCGCCCTCTCTGGACCTCTACCTCTTGATCTCGGGCCGATGTATACCCCTATTCAGTTGTATGCGGCCTCCCTCTGCGACACCTGGAAAATTACCGTCCCAGCCGGAACCCACGCGTTCTCTTTTGATCACGTCCCACGATATATAAGCGGCGTTTGTTCCATCGAAACCCTATCCGACCCCGACTTCGGAAGCACTTCTGCTGGACGTTCCACACCGCTCCTGCAGGATTTCATTGGACCCACAGAACTGGCACACCCAATCGATATTCCGCATCTTGTGTCCACTGTTTGTAGCACGTACGCTCCACCCTGGATACGAAAATCCGTAGGAAGGCGCTCAATTGTTGAAGGGTCGCCATGCACGTGAGAAGCTGATTGAAAGAATCACCCTTGCCTATGTTTGGGGTGACGAAGCTCTAGATTCCCCGAGATTTTCCTATCTGTTCGGGACGGGCCGAGCGGAAGACCTGCACAGCGCCAGCTCGCTCTTCTCGTCGCATATTGGCAGACGCGATCTATCCGCACCCGAGATTGAGCGAATTCGCAAATTCTGGGAACGATGCATGGAATGGTGCAAGGAAGAGCACGAATCGCCAGCGAACTTTCTCGCGGATTGGAGCAGGCTGGTTTCGCATCTGGATTCTATCGGGGAACAAGAACTACCGTGGCTTCTGGAGGTGGTCCCCTATGTTCACATTGACTACAACTCCGATCACTTCATCACGGAATTGGCCAGACTCGTGGATACCAGTCCCGCTGAAGTCATGATTGTTCTCAGCAAACTTTTCGAGACAGCCCCATCCATCTATAGCGCTCCCAAGACGCTTCGGAAGCTCCCTGGAACTATAGCTGCCAAAGGGCATCGGGAAGACGCCATCGAACTAGTCAAAAAAAATAAGGGGAACATCCCCGACGTGCTCGATCTCTACAAGGAACTGACTGAATATCAGTAGTCTGTGCGTAGCGTCATGTATCCTTCGGTATGCGGACTGCACGTTCTGGTTATCGTGGACGCCGGTTCCCGGATCATGACCACAGATTCTGGATTACGCAACTGCTGCCCTGCCCAAGAACTGGATCGAAGCAAATTGACAGCGGCCGAGGTGCTGCTGGGCCAAGGACAAAAGATAGGCTGGTCTGCAAACGGATCGGGGTGACGGAACAAACGTACTACCGGTAGCGGAAGGAGTACGGAGGCCTGAGGATGGATCAGACTCAGCCCTACCCAAATACCAATCGATCCGTCTTGGCTGCCTCTTCCGGCTTTCGGTTCTCTAGCAAGTGCCCGTAGATATCCACCGTCACCTGGATTGAGCTGTGTCCCATTTGACGCTGCACGTAATAGATGTTTGCGCCTTGATCCAGTTTGAGAGAGCCGAAAGTATGCCGGAGATCGTGCCAGCGGAAGTCGGGCCGAAAGTTGCGTCTTGTCCTATCCCCGTCTTTGATCTCCTCCCATTTCCCAAGACCCACCTTCTGAAGAAGACTGTAGAAATTTCGACCGATGACGTTATCCGGATCGAGAGGCTTGCCCTCTGCTGTGCAAAAGACCAAGCCGTCCTGGGGCTTTCCCCGGCTGATCCAGAGCCCCAAGAGTTCCCGCTTCAAGGTTTGGGAGAGATCGATTTCCCGCTTGGATTTCTCCAATTTGGGTTCGACAAACATTGCGCCTCTGGAGGCTTTCTCAAAATACTTTCCACGGCGGAAAAACAAAGCCCGCCGGACATGGATGAGGTCTTTTGTGAAATCAACATCCGGCCATTGAAGCCCTAAGAGCTCTCCCCGTCTCATTCCGGTTAAAACCGCTGCGAGGAACAACAGCCGGATCCGGCTGGTTGCCTTCTTCACATTGGGCAGTTCCCTCGGATCGGTCGAGATATCTTCTGCAATTTGCAGAACTGCACGGATCTGTTCGGGCGTCATGGTTTTGCCCATTCGTTTCTTGGAACCCTTCGGCTTTCGGACCCCTTCCATTGGGGAGTTCCGAAGGTAACCGTCCGCGATGGCATCTTTGCAAATCTTGTTCAGGAGGCTCAAAATATTGCCAACAGTTTTTCCCTCATTGAGCACTCTCGCCATGAACCGGTTAATTTCTGCCGAAGAGATCGCCGTTATCGGAAAGTACCGGAACTCTGGCAAGATCCGGCTCGCCAGAACGCATCGATGAGTCATGAGCGTTGACGGCTTGTAGCGTGCTTCGATCAAGTGCGTTTTCTTCCAGTGTTCGATGTATTGCCCAAAGCTGGCCTTTTTGAGCTCACGGTAGGTGCCGTCGTTTACGTCAACCTTCAGGCGGCTGATCCAATCTTCGGCATCTTTCTTCCGCTTGAAACGCTTGCCCATTTGTTTCCCGTTGACGGTCACCATGGCTTGCCATCGAGCCGATCCGTCTTTCAAAAACCGTTTGTGGATTGAACCCATTTATTTCCTCCTTTCAGATTAGGTCTCCGTTTCAAAAAACCGGACGTGTCATGCGTCATGAACTGCTTCCTTCTTTGCGGATTAATTTGACCCGGCCTTTGTTCGTCTGTACTGTCCACTGGCGCTGTCGGGATCGGTATCGCGCATGAGCTTGCAAGGATCCGAGAGTTGGCCGTTTCAATCCTCTTTTCTCCGACTCCTTCACCGACAGGGACAGCAATTGCTCGAACGAAATGCCTTTCATCATCTGCGTGTCCAGCCACATGGCGAAGGACACCTTCCCGGTCTTGTCGGCCCTCGGTGCGGCTTTCCGGGACTTCGCCGCTTTCTCTTTTGTCATTTTTCGTCTCCTTGGTTTTGGGAGTCTCGGGGAGGGGCCACAGGCCGCCGAGATTGGAGGAGAAGAAAAAGTGGTGTCCCTCCCGAGACATTGGAAAGAGGTTGGGCGGATATGGTATTCACTTTATCTTCACCTAATATTTTAAAGCACTAGCTCAGCAAAAACAAGAACAGAATAGACATAAGTGTCCTCTTTGCAGATACTTATATAAGCTCCTTCAGGAGTTCCTAGGGAGAACCTTAGGTTATGGGGTGGGTCCCAAGGAGAACACGGCGCTCAGGCACATTTAAACGCAGGAGCGGCCATCTCAGAGGCCACGGGAAGCACGTTTCCGCATTTCCTCGGCGCATTCCCCGCACTGGAAGGATCAGAAGCGCCCGCCCGGCGCATTGGAAGTAAAACCGCATCTCCCAAGCTGCAGCCCGGTTGCTTAGTGTGGCTACGGTCGTGCCGTGGTTTTTCTGAAGGATTCTCCATAAAATTCTTTAAAACCTCCTTTGGAATCCGCGTGGCTAGTGGCGCTCAGGACCGACCTTTTAATCACTAAATTAAAGATTCCCGTCATCGGCTTCCTGCTTTCTCTACTCGTCATGCCGATCGTTTCTTGCGAACTGCTCCTGGATGAACCGCTCCACGTCATCTTCCAGGAAGCGCAGATACTGCCCGATCTTGCAGTGCCGGAAGGGCAGGGTTCGCGAGTGGATGCGCTGGTAGAACCAGGATTTCCGAATCTGCAGGCGTTCCGCGACCTGATCCAGGGTCAGGAGCCGAGACTTCACTACTGAACCCATCTGATCGCTCCTCCCTCCGACTGAGTCGGGATGAACGCTCGGCATGCCATGCAATTGACGAATTCGTGTCGTTTCTGATTCTCTTGGAACAGTTCTCTCAACCGCACCTTGAGGTAATCGAGCTCATCAGCTTTGCGTTGACATCCACGACTTCGATTCTTCATCGCCTATTCCCCCCATCTTCATTCGCTACGGGAAGACTTGTTGGATCGTCGTCGCCTTTTGGATGAAGTGCGCAAAATACTTCGTTTACCTCGCTTACTTGGCAACCTGCCATCTTGCAACGAGTTAGAAGCTGAAGTATCAGCCGGACTATCCGGTCGATACTTCACGGGTTGCCTCGTATCGACAACGCCTTTAACCGAAACGGTTTCCGAGGCATCCGAGGTATCCGAAGTATTTCGATCAACTTTTTTAATTTCGATTTGGCCGTGGCTGAATTGACAATCGATCCCAACGACACGCAGAAACGTTGCCGACTGCTTCAGACGGCGTGTCAGCCAATTGGCCGCCTGTGACCACCGTCTAGATTTCTTGGCACGTTCGGGAACAAACGCCTCCAATTCGGACAAAAGGTCCGTCGCCGATCCTATCCACTCGGCTTCACGTTCCATGAGCGTTCGGACAGCTCTGCCCTTGCCCCCTAAAACGAGTCCAGTTTGAATGTTAGGATTTCGGTTTTAGGAAGGAGGCAAGAGATGGTAGGGAAGCGATTTAGGGCAGAACAGATCATCATGAAGCTGCGTGAGGCAGAGGTGGGTCTGGCCCAAGGACAGAGGGTGGGACAGGTGTCGAAGCAGATGGGGGTGAGCGAGCAGACCTACTACCGGTGGCGCAAAGAGTATGGAGGGCTCCGGTTGGACCAGGCCAATAGGTTGAAGGTGTTGGAGAAGGAGAATACCCGGTTGAAGAAGCTGGTGGCGGATCTGTCTTTGGACAAGCAGATCCTGAAGGAAGTGTCCTCGGGAAACTTCTAGGCCCGGCGAACAGGAGACGGGCGGTGATGTGGGTACGAGAGCGATTAGGAGCAGAGCGAGTCTCCGAACGTCGGGCCTGCCAAGTGCTGGGACAGGTTCGATCGACCCAGCGAAGGGAAAGGCAAATTCCCGATGATGAGGCCCGATTGGTGGCCCGGATGGTGGAGTTGGCTACGCAATACGGGCGTTATGGCTACCGGCGGGTCACGGCGATACTTCATGGGGAAGGGTGGAAGGTGAATCCTAAGCGGGTGGAGAGGCTGTGGAGACAAGAAGGGCTGAAAGTCCCGTCCAGACAGCCGAAACGAAGTCGACTGTGGCTTAATGACGGTTCCTGTGTTCGGTTACGAGCGGCTCGCAAAAACCACGTCTGGAGCTATGATTTCGTGCATGAACGGACCCATGATGGGCGAGCCTTTCGGCTATTGACGATCCTGGATGAGTACACCAGAGAGTGCCTCGCCATTGATGTGAAACGGCAGATGAATCACCAAGACGTGTTGGACCGGTTGGCGGAGTTATTCGTTGATCGGGGAGTGCCTGAGTTTATCCGGTCCGATAACGGATCAGAGTTTACGGCACAGGCGGTCCGGGACTGGCTGCAGGCTGTTGGGGTAAGGACCTTGTACATCGAGCCGGGCAGCCCCTGGGAGAATGGGTACATTGAGAGTTTCAACGGGAAACTACGGGATGAGCTGCTGAACATGGAGATCTTCGACACGCTTGGGGAAGCCAAGGTGTTGGTAGAACGCTGGCGAAGGGATTACAATCAGATCCGGCCTCACAGCGCCTTGGCCTATCGGCCGCCGGCACCAGAGGCCAAACTACCTAGGTCTCAGGAGTTCAGTTCTATCCCGTGCAGGGCACTTCAAATGGCTCCGAGTCTAACTTAGAGGGTGGACTCGTTCGTGGGGGCAGGTCAATATGTCTCTTTTTTTGGGGGGGGGGAGGGGGAGCCCACTGAAAGACTGACTCTGGAGGATTACCATGCGAACATTCACCACTCTTATCTGCTGCCTATACATACTTGCGCCAACATTTGCCATCGCACAGCAGGACGAATCCTGCGATGCGAATCCACGCTGGTTGCTGGTGACCGTTTTACAGTCTGGATTCTGGATGGAAGACGAGGAAGGCGTGTTGAAGCGATTCCCGCCGAACGACAACGATCAGGACGATTCATATCCAGAAGGGAAATTATGGCTCGTTGACCGTTGCGAAGACGTAGACATTCACAGCCACACCGGCGAGCCTAATGCGCCAAGCACGACCAGAATCAACATATCAACATTCTCTGATCGTGGCATTTTAGAGTCGGTCACGCGACTTTGGGTGAAAGAATCGATTACGGAAATCTGTTCTTCGGTGCGGGACTGTGCTGACGCCACTTCGCCATGATCCCTTAGGTTTTTAATGTCAAGAGCCAGTTAACGATCTTCAGTCTCTCTGCCAGGAGACCGAGCTAGACAGAGAGACGTATGCGTCTTTCATTGAAAAACATGTAGGCGGAAACTTTTCGCCGGAAAGAGGGACACACCTGAGAACGGTAAGAATCGTCCCGGAGTGGCTATCTGTCACGGAAGAAGACTTGGTCGAGGACCGACGATCAATGGAGAGGGTTTCAAGGTCAATTTTTTAAAGAATTTTAATGAGAAGTCCAAAAAAGCCCTAAAATCAGGAAGATCAGGTAAAAACTAGATAGGACATTAAACAATTGAAAATAAATACGTTACACACTCATATAATAGCGGCTAAAGAGATCTAATAACCGCCTTAAATTATCTCCGGAACCAAAGGTCGCGCGTTCGAGTCGCGCCGGGAGTACCAGTTATCCCTTTGATTCTATTTAAGTTATATTAACGCTCAGTGGATCTGATTACTTGTAAATTCCCCTGAGTGGGCAACAAGTGGGCAAGAAGAAAGGATCGTGTTTGACAGGGCCTCCATTGCTTGTTTGGTATTCTGGTCGTCGATGTGCGCGCAGATGTCTGCAGTGGTATCGATGCGTGCGTGGCGCAAAAGCGTCTGGGCTAGCTTCAAACTGCCAGTCTCTTCGTGCACGATAGAACCAGCGGTGTTGCGAAACAGGTGAAAACTGTGTGTGCGTGACCCTCGTTTGATTCCTGCTCTCACCCATCACGGACATTGACACATCATTCCATCTACGGGTTTGGCGATTTTCTGTTGACTTGAAGGCGAAGCAAACGCAATTTTCTGAATTGCACTAGCCAAGCGTATCAGGTCGCTCTGGTTCGGGGGTGGAAGGAAGCGAGAGTGGACCTAAGCGATCTTTATGACCGGTAGCGTTACAAACTCTCCAGGGGTCACAAGTATGCCAATGGCTGCGAACGGATTGGCGCTATCGATGATCAGGGAGCCCACGGAATCTGTGAAGTCAGGCATGTAATCCCACAGCGTGGTGTCAGGTTTCTTGTGTCCTAACTACTTGACTACGTAAGGCACTTACTCGTTGCTCATCAGGAGTATGCTGGCAAGGTGTGTCTTCATTGATGCACACCTCGGTGGCGAATCTATAGCATCTTTAGAACCCGGTTCCAGTACCTGATCCTGAAGTTGTCGTAGTCGATGGGGTTACCGGCTCGATTTAACAATACCCACTTCGACACCGTCTCCCAGTCTCCTATCTCCTCTTCCGTATGGCGGTGCTTGAGGTCCATCAGCGGCTCGGCGAGCTCTTAGCTCATGTCAACCTTGCGTCTGCTGTATTCTGTTTTAGGGCTTGTCGTTTTTTTCCCCAACAGGGATGTTTCTGCTTATCCAAATCGACCTTTCTACCAGGTCCAAGTCGGGCCTCTTCCACCCCTCCTTACTCCCGTACGGGCTATCGAGGAAGACTTGGCCGAGGAGACATTCATTCATCTCCGTCCCCTGGGGTGCGATACGCCCCTCTCTATTTGTGAGCTCTTCTTTCGTTAGATCTGCTCTATGGTGTTGGCTCCAGGAGTGCGACCTGCTTGTGTATTTTGGGCCCCGGTAATTCTGGTTGCCGGTCGTAATACCACTTTTCCGTCGTCAATTCCTCTGACCGTCCGTCAACGGGGCGAGTTGAGTTGTTCAAGAGCTAGGGGTAGTTTTTTTGATTGGGGAGGATGAAATTCCAGCGGTATTGCAAGTGAAAGTTCTACCTCCATTTCCGCTTCCCAGCATTCATCTTGGAGAGGCTGTTCGAGTTCTGCTATCGCTTCGGCATCGTATGTATTTAGCTGCCCTTCCCAGCTCTGTCGGATAAATTCCATGGTTCGGTCATCTTTACCAGTGACGTTCCCATAGCGGTGGGTGGGATTTATCTCCTGCTTCCAGAGGGCGACTTCTTATCGGGTTGGGTGCAGGCGGTAGACAGGTGATATCCTGATGGCCATAAAAAAGGTTTCCTGGTGCCTGCGGGCTAACCCACTTTCAATACCATGAGAGAATCGTTGACCCTCTATGAACGACCCAGAATTGCCGCATATAGTCCTTCTGGAGTCATCCCCGCCGGTATTTTCTCAAACTCGTACACCGTCGTCGGTCCCAAGAAGCCTGAGACGTGTCTTGGCATCTCGCCTCGCAAGGCCTCATCCACTGGCTCAAAGCGCTGCCATAATTGTTCCAACTCCTCGCCGGAAAAGTGCTCTGCTAGTTTCTCAAGATGCCAATCGTAAAGAGACTTCCCAGCCTTGGGTACAGCCGTACCGTTACCCCGATTATGATTCTTCTGCTGTACAGCCAGGGCAATCTTCGACAACAGTATCAGACAAGCCAGTCGCCCCTTCGCGGGTGGATGTAGCCGAGCCAGTCCTGCCAGAAACTTCTCGCCATCGTCGAGCAGCACAGCGCGGAACATCTCCTCGATTGTTGCAAATTCTCCGTGGAACAGTGCTCTCCATCTTTCAGTGAGAGTGCGTTGCGCACAATCCTCGGAAAACCGGTTCCAGAAACCAACAGGAAGATTGCATCTCTGGTGTGGAAGGATGCGCCCGAATGAGCGGTAGCTCAGGAGGATAGTACGGCGTTTCTTTTCTGGGCTGTACTTGCTGCCCCAGTGTAGGATGAGGTTATTGTAGGCGACCCCGTCACCAGGTCCCAGCTCGACGCGCTGGCTTACCGGTAGTGGCGTGAGTCTGCTCCCTTCCCGGTGCAAGTGAGACGCCTCAGCCTGGTCTGTCAGGCGCCGATGACTGCCCGGCACAACGTGTAAAATGTGGTCTTCGTAAAGGGGGATGTTCCATTGAACGTAGCCGGGCCCGTTGGCCAGTTGATCCTCAAGCAGGGCGCTCAGCGGACCGTCCCTATCCGGCCGCATGTCTCGGTGCCAGTTGCGCGGGTCAGTGCCCCACGGCTGTCCCGGGTACTGGGGATCATTCGGTGTAAATTCCGGATTACAGAGCACTAAAGCGCTATTCGCAGAAACGGTCTCATCAGGGCAGTCCAGCAGCCGTGCGCTGACCCCATAGGTATTGTCGTGCAACACAAATGCAAACGCGCTAAGTGTTTCCGCATCTACATGTTCGGAGATCGAGGCGCGGGGCTGTGGGGTTGTTCCCCATGCTGGCTCGCTGGCTCGCTGACGCTCCACCACCGTTTCGATATCGCTTCGCAAGCGATCCAGCTGCTCAGGTGGCACGACCTGGCGTAGAATCACATATCCGTCACGCAGTAAGTGTGCCCGCCTGTTGTCCATGTTTTGTTCTCCAAGTAGGGGTTTCCCCCTTTTCCCGGCCTTGAGAAAAAGTAAGCCTGGAAAGATTCTTGGCGCACCGGAGATCCAGAGCTATTGAGTAGTAGCTGGACACTGTAGTGAAACCACTCTCGACTGAGCCAGCCCCGCTCAACCACGGCAGCAGGTTTCTCCGAAGCATGTGCCACGTACTCCTAAAATGGAGCACTTAGTTTGCCCCAACGACAGAAGACGGGTCAAGACACGGTTGGACCCTTTCAGAGTATCCATCATAGGTTCTTTCCATCCCCACAAGGTGCTAGCCCACATTTCTCATGGGATGTAATAAAACGCCAGCTTCGCCCTGAGCGAGGGCTTGTTCCTACCAAGAAGCTCTTGCCCAAGTTCTAGCTCATCTGCAATGGGCCAGCTGACCCCCACTCCCCTTCCAGATGCACGTAGCCTATCCACTCGAGATGTTTGTGAAAAACGGGTTTCTTGACCTCCTACGAGGATCCTCATTGCCACTGGATGATCTCAACCAGTGCTCCACTGTGTCATCTCCTCTCTAGTAGATCCTAAAAATGAACAAGACTACTCACAACCTCCCTTGAATACTCGCTCTGTGATAAATGTGGACTGAGGCTCGCCTCACTTTGATGGCTCATTAAGAGAAGTCTCAGAGGAGTAGAGCATGAACGGATATCAAAACTAAAAAAAGCCATTCAAGCCCTCAAGAACTCTCTCACCTGGAGGTGTACTGGTATGTTATCCTGCCCGGCATCAAGGTTAAGCAGACTGAGCCAATGGGGGTAATTATAAGTCAGAGCTTTAAGGAGTAGAACCTCCGAGAACAGGGTCATATCGCTATGTATCTGGGCGGTGGGCTGTCGGGCACTGCCATAGAGGCGAACTATGTCATCGCCCATTCAGTGACGAAGCGGTGGTTGACGAAAAAGTGTATTCCGTGTTACGGATTTGGTTCGCATCTTCGATGACATGCTCTGCAGCGTGAAGGAGAGGTGCGGGTTGACAAGGACGTACAGCCCTGGAGCCTTTTGAATTGTTAGGATGTTTTTCTGTTCGTGGTAGGCCTATCGAACCATCGCGGTGAAGCCTTCGATAGAATTAGGAGTAGCCACTATGAGAATTGGTGTGGTTGGAGCCGGCATCTTCGGCCTTGCATCAGCCATCGAGCTGCGTGGTCGTGGCCATACGGTGACCCTGGTCGACCAGGGTAAGATACCGTATCTAAACGCTTCGTCCACCGATGTGTCCAAAGGAATCCGTCGAACCTGGTACGGCGAGAAGTATGTTGAGTTAGTCGAGCGCTCCGCTTCCAAATGGAGGGAGTGGGAGGAGTACTGTGGGACATCCATTTATCACCAGGTTGGACAGTTGGTGATCACGGATCAATTTCAGTCGGGGAGCCCGATGTACGAGAGTGTGAGATACTTGCGTGAATGTGGCGCTAAAATTGAGGTATTGTCGGCCAGGCAGGCGCGTACTCGCTTTCCCCAGTTTGTTATCCGAGATGGAGAAGAGTGCATCTACGACTCCTGGGGTGGATACCTGGAGAGCGGTCGGGCCGTATCCTGTTTGGCACGACTGGCACAAGAGAAGGATGTTCAACTCCTGGAAGACTCGCCGGTGGACCACGTCGAAGATCTTCCCGTTGCCGTCCGGGTCACCATCCGGGACGGCAGTGCGGTCTTTGATCGGGTGATAGTGTCTGCTGGGGTATGGGTAGGGCGTCTTCTGCCTGAGGTTGGCAGGCACATCCAAGTAACCCACCAGGAGATGGTTCTAATCGAGGTGGAGGGCCGCGAGCTGTTCGGCCACGGACGCATGCCGGTCTGGTCCATCGACCCGGACAAGGGAGGTTGGTACGGTTTCCCCTTGCTCCGGGAAGGATACCTCAAGGTTTCTCTAGATGCGCTTGGGGAGACGGTAGATCCCGATCTGGACAGGGAGGGCACACCCGAGTTCGTGCAACACACGATGGAATTCCTCCGAGAGCGGATTCCCGAGATGGCAAAAGGCACACTAGTGGGCAGCCGCTCATGCCTGTACGGGAACACGCCGGATGACCATTTCATCATCGATTGGGTGCCGGGTTCTAGCAAGATCCTGGTAGCCGGAGGCGGAAGTGGGCACGGCTTCAAGTTCGGCGGGGCGATCGGTGAGGTTATCGCCGACGCCGTGGAGGAAAAGGCTAACTCACTGGGTTCTTTATTCAGGATCGGCAATCGATTCGGGTCAGAGGTCCAGCTGCTGGGTAGGGACAGAACGCGGGGCTCCGCGTTGGCTGGAACCCGCATCTCAGACTAGCTCGACTGACACCCTCCGCCTGCTGCATCAACGCAATCATCAGTCTTGACGTGCAGACTCTTACAATTTGGGAATCACCTTGAAATATAATGACCTATTAGAACAACCGGCTTGAAAATGGCAGTCGTCATTTTGGATGCTTCCACGTTACCTGTCAATATTATCGATTTAGAGAACACCGTAACTGGGCCTATTCGCCGTCGCGTCCCTTGCGGTATTCCTCACGCAGCCTTTGCGCGAAACGCTTGATTTCAAGCTTGGCCTTTTCGATCTTGGGTTGAGCCTCCCTCCAGGCTTGCTCGGCACGAGGTTTGACCTCTTTTTTCAGCATCCGAGAGGCCGTGGCACGGGCTTTCGGGTTGTGGCCTAGCTCCTGGGCGGCACGAATTACTAAACGGCGAAGAAGTTTCATTTCAGGCAGCCACCCAATGTAAGGATTCTTCTCCTATCAAGTATACCTCAGCGTGGGCGCCCAAGCGCTAGTGAGTAGACGGTGGTGTCGCTGAACCCCTTGCTTTCTTGAATCGTTCGACCAGAATTTCCATTTCGATGTGAACGGTAATACTATCCTGGGAAGAGTGTCAAGAGGGGTTTGGATGGGGTTTCGGATATCAAGGATCACCGGAGCTGCATCTGAATGAAGAAAAGCACCAACCAAGGCAGCAGTTGTTGATCTCTATGGAGCTTCCACCTCCGGCGGAGGCCCAAACAAATCCATCAGGTGAAGAAGAACTTCTGTCCCACTAACGGTATTTTTCACCAGGCCTAACTCGACTCTTTCGGCTGGGGGACGATGCGGAGGTAGGGCAGCGGCTGCTGCCAGCCATCTGGATACTTAGCCTTAGCGTCCTCGTTGGACATGGCTGGGAGGATGATCACATCCTGGCCCTGTTCCCAGTTGGCCGGCGTGGCTACCTTCTCCTTAGCCGTGAGCTGGCAGGAATCCAACAGGCGCAAGATCTCAGTGAAGTTACGACCGGTACTCATCGGATAGGTGAGCGTTGCCTTAATCTTCTTGTCGGGGCCAATTATGAACACTGATCGGGCCGTGGCATTGTCGGCTGCCGTTCGTCCCTGGCAGGTGTCGCCCGCATCAGCTGGCAACATGTCGTAGAGTTTGACCACTTTTAGCTCGGAATCCCCGATTAAGGGATAGTTTATGGCGTGGCCCTGGGATGCCTCGATGTCCTTTGACCAGGCCTGATGGCTACCCAAATCATCCACGCTGATGCCCAGAATCTTACAGTTTCGCTTTTCGAATTCATCCTTGAGAGCGGCTACTGCGCCGAGCTCGGTGGTGCAGACTGGGGTGAAATCTTTAGGATGCGAAAACAGGAGCACCCATCCGTCTCCAATCCAGTGGTGAAAGTCGATGGTACCTTCGGTCGTCTTGGCACTGAAATTCGGTGCTTCGTCGTTGATTCTCAACATCATGATTTTCTCCAGTGAGATTGGTTGTTAATCCTAAAACTGATGATTCGAGTCAACAGACTTTCCGACATTGAAGAAAGGCCTGGTTGACCCGAGCTTGGTTACGTACCAGGCGAGGATGGGAAGGAGGACCTGCAAATTGTGGAGCCTGTCGAGTCGACACACCAAACCGTACCTTTCACAACTTATCATAGACCAATCCGGCTCCGAGGTCTAGACCCGGTAGTGTGGAGATCAACCAGTGTATCCGCCCGATCAAGAGCAAAGAATAACGTCAGTCCTCGGGAGAGAGAAGGGGGACCTCCTTTTGCCGATAGACAGGCAAAAGGGAAAATTGTTACAATAGCGCTCACTTCATACCTAGATCGGTTTCTGGATAAGGTTGACCCAGCCGTTAGACTCCATGAAAACCTCTGATGCAGAGAGTGGCCAGATTGTTAGGGTCTTCTCCATGGATGCTGCTCCCCCTGAGGGGAATCATGAACTCTCGCAGAAGTAAGAAGAGCCAAGGGGGCCGTCGTTTCGTTTTCGTTGTGGTTTTACTGTTAGCGATGTCTGTTTGGAGGACGGGCATTCTGGTTGCCGAGCCGATGCGGGATCATTTCACGGGATTGTCTGATGAGTATCTGGGGCAGACTCGGCCGTTGATGCAGCAGTTCTGCCTGGATTGCCATTCGACAGCGGTGCGGGCAGGGGAGCTGGACCTCGAACGGTTTAAGACGCTGGCAGAGGTGCGGAGAGGGACTAAGATTTGGCTCAAGGTTGGGGAGATGCTCGACAGTGGCGAGATGCCGCCTAAGTACGCGAAGCAGCCTCCACCCGAGGAGCGGAAGGAACTGCGGGGGTGGATTGATCGGTATCTCCGTGCCGAGGCATTAGCCAATGCCGGCGATCCGGGCCTGGTGGTGCTGCGGCGGCTCAATAATGCGGAATACACTTATACCATCTGCGATCTAACGGGAGTTGACTTAAATCCGGCCCGCGAGTTTCCTGCCGATGGCGCGGCAGGAGAAGGATTTACCAACACTGGCAACGCGCTTGTGATGTCGCCGGGGTTGCTGAGGAAGTATCTTGAAGCGGGTAAGGAGATTGCTCACCATGCTGTGCTGCTGCCGGATGGATTTAACTTCTCAGGGCAAGCTACGCGGCGCGACTGGACTAACGAAATCCTCGCCCAGATTCGCGAATTCTATGGAGCATTCACCGATCTCACGGATCTTGGAGACGGTTCGGCGGTGGGCAACCTCAATTTCAACCGCGATACTCGAATCGGGTTAGCTGGACTCTTGCCGCTGGAGAAATATTTTGCTGCGACGCTCAGCCACCGAAAAGCACTCACCAGGGGGAGTAAGACCATCGAAGACGTGGCCCGTGAGCGAGGGTTGAATGTCAAGTATCTCCGCACCCTCTGGGCGAGTCTCTCGGACCCCGCTCCCTCGCTCCTATTGGGTGATCTTCGTTCCCGCTGGCTGGATGCAAAGCCACAGGACGCGGCTGTGCTAGCTGCCCATGTTGTCACCTGGCAAAAATGGCTCTGGAGGTTCGGCCCCGTTGGCCTGATCGGAAGGCAGGGAGGCCCATCGCGGTGGATGGAACCTGTTAACCCGTTGGTGACAAAACAACATGTATGCTTCAGCATTCCAAAGTTCGTGGATGGTCATGAAAAAGAGGAAGTCGTGCTCTCGCTTGTAGTCAGCGATGCAGGGGACGGCAATAAGCATGATTTCGTGGTGTTCCAGCGGCCGCGGCTGGTTGCGGCCGGCCGCCCAGATATTCTTCTACGCGACCTACTGGACCTCGGCCGTAATTTGCCTTCCCTCGCTGCTAAGGCATTAACCGATGCCACTCGGTGGGGACTGGATTCGCAGTTGTTCGGCAGACACCCCAGCGGCAGGGCCATCGAGGCTGACTCCCTGTGTATTCGCGCCCCGGCGGTAATCCAGATTCGTCTTCCCGGCTATCTAGCAGGCCGCTACGAGTTCGTGACTGACGCGGTGCTACAGGAGGAAATTGGTTGCGAAGGGAGCGTGCAACTTGACGTGGGAACGGGCACACCAGCACGGGAGTTCGGGCTTTTTCCAAGTGAAGTCAGGGTGACGTTTTCAGATGTGACCGTGTTGTTTGCCGATCATCGAAACGTTTCTTTCTCACGACCGATTCTCATTGGCGAAGACAGTACCGCTCGGCAACGCATCGAGTCGGCATTGGATGATTATCGCAACCTGTTTCCAGCTGCACTCTGTTATGCCCAGATCATCCCTGTTGACGAAGTTCTCACACTCACGCTGTTCTATCGAGAGGATGACCACCTGGTGCGACTGATGCTCAACGATGTACAGCGAAGCCGGCTCGACGGACTCTGGGAAGAACTGCATTTTGTCAGCCAGAGCCCATTGGTGCGTCTCACTGCCCTAGACCTGGTTTTGGAAGTGCTGGCCAGAAACGGGTTAGCCGATGGTTCTCAGTATGACGCGGTCTTACCACTGAGTACGTCGTTTAACCGGCGCGCTGCCGAGTTCCGGAAGGAACTGGTTGAGGCCGAACCGAGACAGGTCGAAGCACTGGTCGACTTTGTTTCCCGGGCTTACCGTCGCCCGCTGACCCAGGCGGAAGCCGACGACCTACGAGGACTATATCGGGGGCTGCGCCAACAGGAGCTACCTCACGAGGAGGCCTTTCGATTAGCGCTGGCTCGAGTCTTCGTTGCCTCACCCTTTTTGTATCGGCTCGAAAATGCACCGCTGGGAACTGCCACCGCTGCGGTCTCCGATTGGGAACTAGCGAGCCGACTCAGTTATTTCCTCTGGTCTTCGCAACCGGATGAGGAACTCCGTGCTGTGGCTTCCATAAGGCACACTACATACACCCGAGGTGCTGGTAAAGCAGGCTCGACGCATGTTGAGCGATGCTCGGGTGCGACGACTGGCCATCGAGTTCGCTTGCCAGTGGCTACATATCTATGATTTCGATTTGCTCGAGGAGAAGAGTGAAAAACACTTTCCCGAGTTCGTGAATCTTCGCAGTGATCTGTATGAGGAATCGATCCGATTTTTCACTGATTTGTTCCAACGTGACGCTCCATTGCTGAGTCTTCTCAACGCGGAGGACACCTTTGTGAACGAGCGGTTGGCCAGGTTTTATGGTATCCAGGGTGTCGAGGGTGAGTCTTGGCGCCGGATCGAAGGAGTACAGCAGCACGGTCGCGGTGGCATCCTTGGTCTGGCAGCGGTGCTTGCCAAGCAGTCCGGCGCATCCCGGACGAGTCCGATTCTACGAGGCAACTGGGTGAGTGAAGTACTGCTCGGTGAAAGACTACCGCGTCCGCCAAAGGATGTCCCCCAACTTCCTGAAGACGAAACGGCAACCGATGGCCTGACAGTGCGCCAACTCGTGGCAAGACACACCAGTGACGGGCTATGCTCGTCGTGCCACCAGAGGATCGACCCATTCGGTTTCGCGCTGGAAGGTTTTGATGCCGTCGGCCGTCGCCGCCATCGTGATCTCGCCGGTCGGCCCATCGATACGCAGACAAAACTTCCAGACGGAAGTGAAATTAGAGGTTTGGATGGCCTGCGCGATTATCTGTTGGAGACTCGCTGGGATGCCGTCCTGCACCAGTTCTGTCGCAAGCTGCTGGGCTACGCTCTGGCCCGAGAGTTGCAGCTTTCCGACGAGCCACTGCTCACTGAAATGCAGGAGCGGCTTGCAAGAAATGATTATCGCTTTTCCGTGGCCGTCGAAATGATTGTTCTGAGTCGTCAATTTCGGGAAATCCGTGGGAGGGATTCTCAATTTTCGAAATCACCATGAGTTCTGTTTTGTAGTCTTTTCTCGCGGTCGCTTGCTGAAGATTGGCCGTCTGGTTGGATTACCTGTAAGGTAGGAATGATCACATAGACTTAGGTCCTTTTTTGGTGAGGTAAATCATGAAAATCTATCACTTTTCTCGTCGAACGTTCCTGCGTGGCGTGGGAGTCACGATGGCGTTACCTTGGATGGAGTCGCTTTCTGTGTGGGGTACAGAAGCCGCCGGGGCCGTGAAGCGAGGGAGTCAGGCGCCGGTGCGTTTTGGGGTGGTGTTTTCGGGAAACGGGTTTCACAGCAAGGAATGGTGGGCGAAGGGCGAAGGCAGGCAGATAGAATTGGGCCAGGTGCTTGCTCCGTTGACCGATTTCCGCCAGAAGCTGCTTTTCATCCGCGGGCTCTACAACGCGGAAGCTCTCAAGGGGAATATCCATAGTTCACAGACCGGTAATCTTCTTTCCGGGGCACCGCTCGCCTCGGGTGGCGAGATTCGTTCCGGTATCAGCATCGACCAGGTCGTTGCCCAGCGGTATGGACAATCAACGAAGGTGCCGAGTCTCGTTCTCGGCTGCGAGAGGTCAAATCCAGGAATTCACAAGGATTATTCGATGCGCTACAGCTCGCATATCTCGTGGAGCTCTCCTACTGCACCCACTCCACTGGAACTCTATCCCGCCCTTGCCTTCGACCGACTCTTCAAGGATGAAGTGCAACGCGGGGACAAGAGCGTGCTCGATGCAGTGCTCGCCGAAGCAAATGGCTTCCGGCGGAAAATCAGCTCGGCTGACCAACACAAGCTTGACGAGTACCTTCACTCGGTGCGTGAGATCGAGCAGCGCATCGAGCAGGCCGGCAGCAAGGGCGAGTTACAAGGGTGGCGGCCAGTGCTCGATAAACCCGACCGACCCCGCCCGGCGGACGGTATTCCGCAGGACCTCGCCGAGCACATGCGGCTGATGTGTGACATCCTGGTGCTCGGTTTCCAGACCGATACCACCCGCGTCTGTACGCTCAAGCTCAACAACGATCACAGCTACCAGCTGTTCCGACACCTCGATGTTGATGTAGGACACCATCAACTCTCCCACCTCAACAACGACAACTGGCTCAGAGTCAACCAGTTCTTCCTGGAGCAATTCGCCTATATAGCTCGGAGGCTGGACGTGATCCAGGAAGGTGAACGAACCGCACTCGACAACTCGATGTTGATGTACTGTTCCAGCATGCTGACGGGTGGCCACGATGCTACCCAACTGCCCGTCCTACTGCTCGGTAGCGGCGGCGGCCAGATTCAGAGTGGTCGAGTACTAGACTACCTTGACAAGCCGAACCGCAAGATGTGCAGTCTCTACCTTTCGATGCTCGACAAATGCGGCATCCGTCTGAAGGAGTTTGGAGACTCGAAAGAGCGGCTAGCAGAAGTGTGATTGGTTAAATGGGACACACTCAGTCTTAGGTCTACCGGTATTCAGGAATGATGAGGAGTGTAGGGGCCGACTGGTGCATCGGCTCGCCCGAATAGCACTGAGGGAATTCACTGAGACAGGATCCCTCGCTTGCGCTTCGGGCTAATGTGCGCGAGGGAGTCTTTGCATTGGTCGGTTGAGTTTCCACAAATCATGTGTGGGAGAAGCCACTGCAAGCAACCACAAAAACCCGGAACTCGGAGCGCGGGGAGCAATAGCGACCGCATCTCTGAGATGGAACACTAGTCAACTAAGAATCTTCTGGGCCACAACGCCAGCAACATCGGTCAATCTGAATTCCCTGCCGCCGTAAGAGTAGGTCAGTTGTTCGTGGTTCAGTCCCAAAAGGTGAAGTAGGGTAGCGTGAAAGTAATGGATATGCATACGGTCTTGAACCGCATGGTAACCAAAGTCATCAGTGGCCCCATAGATGAATCCCCCTTTTACGCCTCCACCAGCCATCCAGATGGAATAGCCATAGGGATTGTGATCCCGCCCATCTCCGTTCTGAGATACTGGGGTACGCCCGAATTCTCCGGCCCAGATAACCAGCGTGTCCTGAAGAAGACCACGTGCCTTCAGATCCTTGAGTAAACCGGCAATTGGTTTGTCCACTTGTCTAGCATTCTCCGTATGTTTGGCGAAAAGCTCTCCGTGTTGATCCCAACCCACGCCGCCTGGCATATAGGTGTGAGTGCACTGAATATAGCGGACACCGCGTTCGGCTAATCTTCTGGCCAATAGGCACTGCCAAGCGAAATCGCTTGTGATTGGATCATCCAAGCCATAGAGTTGTTTAGTTGACTCCGATTCCTTTTCAATCTCAAAAGCCTCTGGCGCTGCGGATTGCATCCGAAAGGCTAATTCAAAGGCCTGAATACGAACCTCCAGTTCAGGGTCATGCTGTCGTAAGGCACGGTGGCGCTGATTCATGTTTTGCAACATGTCGAGTTCATAGCGTGCCAGCTCTGGAGTAAAACGCTTGTTGAGTAGATATCTGATTGGTTCCTTCTTGACGTCTTCAACGTAGAGTCCCCCATGGCCAATCGCCGTGCCCTGATAGGTTCCGGGTAAAAAGGCGGACCCCCAATTCTTAGCACTACCGTGGGACAGAGCTGGCTTGATGGTGACGAATCCGGGCAGATTTTGATTCTCAGTTCCGAGTCCATAAACGACCCACGACCCCCATGCTTGGTCGAGTAAAAGTGCTTGTGCCAGTGAACGTTTGGAGCATAGCGGCCCCATGGTCGACTCCCTCTCCGACCATTGACCGGAATTTGATATCCACTTTACTCAGGTGACCCCAAGATGTAGTATGTGCCTTCGTGGAGGATTATCCACGCGACCTGCTCGAGTTCGAGGTACGCTTCGCCAGCGAAGAGGCCTGTCGCGACTATCTGTCCGCGTTGCGCTGGCCGGAGGGTTTCCGCTGTCCGGGATGCGGGCATGAGCGGGCTTGGCCGGTGCGCAAAGTGTGGTTCGAATGCGCTCGCTGCGGGCGGCAGACGTCGGTGACCTCGGGCACGATCTTCCAAGACACACGTAAGCCGCTGCGGTTCCGGGCGATCTGGCACGTCACTTCGCAAAATAACGGGGTCAGCGCGCTGGGTCTGCAGCGCGTTCTCGGGTTGGGCAGCTATCAAACTGCGTGGACCTGGATGCACAAGCTGCGGCGAGCGATGGTGCGTCCGGGGCGGGAGCGATTGGCGGACGTAGTCGAGGTCGATGAGACCTATTGGGGCGCTGAGGAAGAGGGTGTGAGCGGCCGGCAGAACGAGCGTAAAGCATTGATTGTAGTAGCCGCGGAAGAGAGAGGACGCGGGCTAGGACGGATCTGCATGCAGCGCTTGCGGAACGCATCGGCGGCCAGTTTGATGCCCTTCGTGGAGGAGTCGGTCGAGCCGGGAAGCTTGGTGCACACCGACGGCTGGCTGGGCTACGAGCCGCTGGAGAAGAAGGGCTACCAGCATCGCATCGTCTTTCTGTCGGGCCGCCGCAAGCAGGCCTCGGAATTATTGCCGAGGGTGCACCAAGCGATCTCGTTGCTCAAGCGCTGGCTGCTGGGCACGCACCAAGGTGCGGTTAGCCACGAGCATCTGGACTACTACCTCGACGAGTTTGTGTTCCGCTTCAACCGGCGCAACTCACGCAGCCGGGGAAAACTCTTCTACCGCCTTGTGCAGCAGGCAGTCGCCGTGGACCCAACGCCGTATCGATCGATCGTCGCCGACTGGGACGCCGAGGCCCCGTGAGCCCAACCACAAGATGTTGGGGTTACCTGAGTCCAGTGGATACCCCATTGAATTCATTGGAAGACAACAGGATTCGGCAATAACTTTGCCAGTTATCGAGGTTATTTTCAAAGGCATCGGATTTTTGGAGGAACCCATTGATATAGCTTAACGCAAGATTCAACTCTTCGGTGTTGGGATATCTACTCAGAGTGCGAAGATATACGTTCTCTAGTCTCTCACGGTGAGTCGAAAATCCAGGACCGAAAAGAAGCTTTACCAAGTTGCGTGACCTCTTATCCACAAATTCACTGTTCAGCATGAATAATGCTTGTGGTGCCACATTGGTTTGAAGGCGTTTCCCAGATGATGTGGTGGCGTCACCGAAGTCAAACAGTCTGAGTAAGGGAGGTAGATTAGCCCGGCGCAGGGGAAGATAGACCGTGCGGAGGAGGAAAATCTCCGGGTCGAGACTTAGACGCTCACTGCTGTTTTCTGGTTGAAATCCAGTTCCAGTTTGCAGAGTTCCTCCCATCTTGAGGTCAAGGGAACCGTCAAGGGCGAGCATGCTGTCGCGGATTTCCTCAATGTCCAGTCGTCGGCGGGGAAAACGAGACAACAGCAAATTTCTCGGGTCGGTCTCAACGCTTTGTCCTGGCGGAAGACTAGACATTTGATAGACACTGGACCCCATGATCAAGCGGTGCAAATACTTGAGGGACCAACCGTTTTCCGTAAACCTTCGAGCGAGATAATCGAGTAACTGTGGATGAGTCGGGTTTTCACCTTTGGTCCCCCAATTGTCCGGCGTCCGGACAAGGCCTTGCCCAAAGTACCACTGCCAAACTCTGTTGACTATAACCCGGGCCGGTAAAGGATGATCCGGTTGGGTCAACCATCTTGCCAGTTGTAATCGACCACTGCCTTTTAAAATGTTTATGCTCACATTCTCGCTGCCAAAAATCTTTGGAAATCCTTTCGGTGCAATTTCTCCTAGGTCCTTGGGGTTGCCACGGATAAATATCTTTTGGTTGATCACCTCTCCATCTTCTATCGCATTGGCCATATCGGGTTCTGGAGGAGAGTTCGCCTCTAATTGTTTGATCTTTTCTTGAAGTTTATTCAGCGCTTCCCCGGTTTCTGGAGAGAATAGGTCATGGTCAGACTCGCTGATGATGAACGGAGTCTGCTCCTTTTTCTCTTCCGGTTTGTCTTTTAAATAGACTTCAAAGAAGAAGCGATCCTTGCCGGCTAAAAACTTTGGTTTTTTTCTTCTTCCCCCTTATTGGGAGCTTGTTTGACTCGTTTTCGCCAGCCGGAAAGTTCCTTAATCCAGTCACTAAAACGTGAACAGAAATTTTCCTGATAAGTCTTAGCAACTTCAGCTAGATCGCTATATTCAGACTGGGTCCAGGACAATAGATGAGGTCTGAAATGCTGGTTTGGCCGCAGATAGTCAACCCATTTCTTTAAAGTCTTTTCGCGAAGATTGAGTTTTCTGGACAGTTGGCTTGGATTGGCTCCTTGAGCGTACACTTTGTGCGCAGCAAGCATGTAGTCAGCTAGTCGGAGACTTTCGCCTCTAACAACAGGGAATTATATACGATCCTAACCAAACGGGACGGGTGGTCGGTTTGATATAATTTGGATTGTCAAAGATGTAGATCTGGCGTAGCATGGCGAACCCTTCCAATCTGTTACAATGTTTCCCATGAATCGAGAAATGAGGCTGATTTTTATGATTCTTCGCTACGCTAAGGAAAAGGCAGACGGGTCTTCTTTAAGGGCTCCCAGCTTTGAAGAATTTTCAGAGGTCCAGATTCATTACCACATTGGGCTGTGTAGTTAGGCGGGGTTCCTTCACGTTAATAGGCATAGTTTGGGATTGGATCAGGCTCCTGCTTATGAAATTTTTAATCTGACGTGGAATGGCCACGAATTCTTAACTAAGAATCGTGACTGATCCCTACCGCACTAGCTCCCTCTACTATTGACCACGCCACTCCCCAGAGCAAGGTAGGGAGCAGCCATTTATGGCTAGTCCTTGAGGTAGGCCCATTCGTCGCGCTTCTTAGGTGGGGTGTTCAGGATCGACCGCATGATGTTCTCGGGCGTGTCTGGGATGGGTTCTGGCATCGACCGCTTGACTGGTCGGCCTCGTTTCGGATTCTCCTTCGGTTCCTTTTCCTTCATCGTGTCAGAATCCATGCTCAGATACTAGCCCCGAACAGCCTCAGCGTCAACCATAGAATAGGGCTTGACACCCTTATCCCTAAGTTAGACAACCCATGAGGCAAACTCCTCTGTAAGTACATTCTGGGGTAGTGTCTCAGAGGGGGGCAGCGAAATCTGATTAGGCTGGACGGATGAAAAATGTCTATAAGACGGTTTTTGGCGAGCAGAGCCAAACACCAGAGACCAGAAAGCAACTCTTCTCTGCGGTAGAAAAGCACCTGGAAGGGCGCGCACTCGTTACCTTCTTTACGAGCTTCAAACACCTCGCCTCGATAAGCGACGCTGACTGCAACATGCTTCAAAGCGTCTTGCAGGGCCTAGACTTATCTAACGGCTTAGCGCTGATGCTTTCATCGCCCGGGGGAGACGGACTCGCTGCGGAGAGAATCGTAAATACGTGCCGCTCCTACAGTGGCACAGGAGACTATTTGGCAATCGTTCCGGGTAAGGCGAAGTCGGCTGCGACCATAATTTGCATGGGAGCGTCAAAGATCCTAATGGCCGTCTCCTCGGAACTAGGGCCAGTAGACCCACAGATAATCAAAGAAGAGAATGGGGTCCGGCGTGGCTTCTCTGCGTATGGACTAGTCCAAGGGTATGATCGCCTTTTCAAGGAAGCCGTTGTTGCGACCGGCCACCTAGAGCCGTATATCCAGCAGCTCGCCAATTATGACGACCGAGAGATCAATTCCTGCAGATCCCTAATAGCGTTGGCCGATAGTATAGCCGTGAAGGTTCTCAGTAGCGGAATGCTAAACGGTAAGACTGACGATGAGATTAAGGCTGCGATTAAGGTATTTTTAGATCCAGAAGCAGGAACTTTGGCACACGGTCGCCCTATTTTCGCCACAGAAGCAAAGGGGTGCGACCTTAAGGTAGAGGACCTAGACGTTCATAAAACTTTATGGGAAAATATGTATGAACTATATGCGCGGACGGATGGTTACGTTTCACAACACGCCTGCAAAGCTGTAGAGAGTAAGGAGGAGGCATTTTATGTCGGAATTTGAGGATTTCAGTGCATCTAAGCCTCTTGATAGGCTCAAGGGCGCTGCAGAGAATTTTGAGAGAATCTGCCGGAGAATAGGCCCATTTATGCCTATCCGTGTGGATACTCCTATACCGGAAGGGAGTGATTGGATGAGCGCGGACGAGTACGCAAAGCTGGCATTAGACAACCGTGCCCTCCGCGAGGAATCCTAGTCCTCACTAATCACCCCACCAGATCCCGATACCGCAACCGCTTCCCGTCCATGCCCTTCGCTACTGAGGCCATCTGGTCGATGGTATCCAGGGAGCGGATGTTGTGGCGACCGGAAAACTCATTGACATACCGTTGCAGGTGCTTCTCGCTCATGCGGTGATAGGTTCCGTAGTAGCCCCGCTTGAGCATGGCCCAGAAGGATTCAATGCCGTTGGTGTGGGCCTGACCCTTCACAAATTCCCTGACGCTGTGACGGACAGAGGCGTGGTTGAAATCCAGCCAGAGCCGATTGTAACCCCCGTGATCGTCTGTGTAGACGGTGGATCCGGGCTCGACACGATCCTGGATAAAGCCTTCTAGCTCATCCTGGGTAGTTCCCTGGATGACGGTGGCACTGACACGGTTGGTTTCCCGATCCTTGGCACCAGCCACCGGAGTTTTGCCAACTGGTCCGCGACCGGCATTGACCTTTTTGGAGTTTCGCTTGTTCTTCTCCTTGCCACCGATGTATGTTTCGTCTACTTCAACCGGACCTGAGAAAAGTCCCTTATCCTTTGTCCAGGATTCTCTGATTCGGTGCGCCAGATGCCAAGCGGATTTTTGGGTGATTCCGAGGTCGCGGTGTAGCTTCATACTGGAAGTACCTTTGATCCCCGTGGAGAGAAGATAGGAGGCCAGTACCCAGATCTGAGCTCCCAGATTTGAGTTCTGCATGGCCGTTCCGGTGCGGACGGAAAAGAACTTACGGCAATCCCGGCAACGATACGACATATCCGGGTGCTTGGCTCCGGTTTGAACATTCACCGATCCACAGTGAGGGCATGCAACCCCATTCGGCCAGCGTGTTTTCTCGATCCACTTCTCGGCGGTGGAATCGTCGGGGAACATCCGCATAACCTCCACTATCGACAACCCTTTTCTGTGGGATTTTCCAGGTGCTTTTTGAGCCATTCCTAATCTCCTTTTAGGAACTATTCTAACCAATAGGGGTGACGTTTTTGACGTGTCGGAGTGAGCGAATATGATGGATGGGTTTATTCATGTGGCGGGAGTCGCTAAACAACCCCCGCCGAAAACTGCTAGATGGGCACGACCAAACCCGTCCTAGCAATTTTCACTGACTAAAAAGAGAAGCGGCCCCAGGATTAGCTTTGTCGTATAAGCATTCCGGGGCCGCTCTGCGGGGGCGGCTTGGCGCGGCTGAGGACTCCAAATCTGCCAGCCGAGGGTTCGAATCCCTCCGTCTCCACTCGCACAGTCTATTCGCCCCTCCCTGAAACAATCAAGGGCTAGGGGCGACGTTTTTGGTTAGGATCGTATATAATTCCCTTTCTTTTTGGAGTCAATCTTTTGTTGTAGGGATGTATATTCCCGGTATTGTTCAGGTGGAACTAGCGCCTTGGTAAATATTTCCGAAACGTGAGAGGTGGGGTCCTTGAAGTTTCGAGTGCTGGCAAAGATGGAGATTAAGGAGTAGTAATCCCTGGTGGAAATCGGATCAAATTTGTGATCATGACAACGGGCACAGGTAATGGTCAATCCAAGGACGCCTTTGGATACCACATCGAGCTGCTCATCGTAGACATCGTAGAGCATCTTGGTTTTATCCTGTTGAGCGATCGCTTTGGGTCCAAGAGCCAATAAGCCAGTTGCAATGATTCTCCGTTGGTTTGTCTCCAAATGGTCTGATTTTGGCAGTAGGTCTCCCGCAATCTGCTCGACAATGAACTCATCGTAAGGGAGATCCCTCTGGAAAGCATCAATGACGTAATCTCGGTAACGCCAGGCATAAGGATAGCGGTGGTCCTCATCGTTACCAGTTAGAATCTGCATATCTGGCCACATCAAGCCAGTGCCGGCCCCAACGCTCTCCGTATCGCGGAGAACTCAGCAGATGGTCCAAGACGTTTTCAAAAGCATCAGGAGATTCGTCCGCTAGGAATCGCCGTATTTCCTGGATGGTGGGTGGCAGACCCGTAAGGTCAAAGGTCGCCCTCCTCAGTAGTGTTAATTTATCAGCGGAAGCAGCCGGCCTAAGGCCCTTTTTCTCGAGCTTAGCTAGTACAAAGTGGTCTATATGGTGTGCGGATCCAGCGATGACCGGTTACTTCGGGCACGATGGGTTCTCTGATGGGTTGAAATGCCCAGAGGTTTTCCTGATGCTCGGAGAGCTTCGCTTTCTGAGCAACCTTGGTTTCGCTAGCGTCGGGCCAAGGTGCGCCCAGCTGGACCCAGGTTCTGAAGTCGACAATCTCCTGATCCAGTAACTTGCCCGTGGGAGGCATCCTCACAGATTCTTGGTGGTTGACCACTCTGAGCAGCCGACTCTCTTGGGGCTCGCCAACCGAGACAAGCGAGCCGCTTTGGCCGCCCTGTTTGAATCCCTCTGCCGTGGTAAGGTCCAGTCCCGCAGTTCTCAGCTCAGGATTGTGGCAGGTGTGACAATGCTTGGCGAGGACGGGACGAATCCTTTTCTCGAAAAAGTTCACCGCCTCTGGGGTCTGGCCGAAAGCCGAAACCCCCGGACCTATAATTGCTAAAACCAGTCGGAGCATCGAACGGATGGCTACCGGACGCACCAGCGTCGCCAAGGTCATTTGGACTGTTGTTACCCGATTCATTACAGCGGAAGATCCTTCTTTCTGGTTATCTTAGGTTAACTGACCGGTAGAATAAAGACTGGATTCCAAACAGTTCCCGTTGCGGAACCCTTTTTTTAGTTTTCTCAGCACAGAGGCTGTTCAGGTCTACACGATCAGCCTCTGGCGCCAGTCAGCAAAATCGAACACGAAGGAGGAACTGAGACTGCAGATTTACGGCGGAGGGAAAGGTGCTCCCTATAAGCGGAGGGTTCGTCCTCACCCTAACCATCCGGTATTCTCAAAAATTGGTTTTAGAGTTCTCCCGAAGCCCTAGCGACAAGTGGTAAAATCTTGTGGTGAAGAGCGCACTAGGAATAATCAGAGGCCAGAAAATAGGTTTCCATTGTTTTGATGTGATCTATCTTTCCGGGCCCTGCAGCGCAATAGGAACTTATCGGTGAAACAGAGTGAGAGTCAAAGTCAAGCAAACTCAAGGTAGGAACAGGAGGACATTATGCGAAGAGTAGCGAAATTTGTCAGCCTTCTTGGAGTGCTGATTGCCATTACCCTGGTTGTTCTCGTCTTTGGTCAATCCAATCAGGCGACGGGAAGCGCGATGGGCACTAAACTCGGAATTGTGGATACGCGTATATTGCTGGAGCAAACCGAGGAAGGGAAGCGTGAACTGGCAAAGCTCAATCAGCTGGTGCAGGAGAGACAAAAAGAGTACGAAACCAAGACTGCTGAGCTGCAGGAACTGAATGACCAGTTTACCCAACAGGCGAGAACCCTTAATGCTGAGAGTCGTAGCGAGATGCAGCGTGTTATTGAGGAGAGGCAATTGAGTTTGAAGAGATTCCAAGAAGACGCACAAATGGAAACACAGAAGAATGAGCAGGAGATGCTTGCACGGATTGGTAGTAAGGTTAAGACCGTCCTCGCTGACTACGCCCAGAGCAATGGCTACGATCTGATTTTGCAGCGGGACGCATCACAGGTCTTTGTCAGCCCGGCTCTAGAGATTACACAGGACATTGTTAATCTCTACAATGAAAGATATTCTGTTACCGAGTCAGCTTCTCGAAAAGAGCCGTAAATCACCAGCGTCGATTTTCCCTGCCTATGCTTTCGAGGAGCCCGTTACCAGATTGATTGAAGCTAGGCTCATTTGAGAGCGTATTCCGGATTGAGTAGGGGAATCTATATTTATGGGCTAAGAGTGTGCCCTGCATCTTTATAGGGGATGAGACAAGGAGTGAAGCGATGGAAGGTCGGGTGAAAGGAAAAGTCGCGATTGTTACAGGCGCCGGTTCAGTAGCTCGAGGGATTGGGAATGGGAAGGCCGCGGCCATTCTTTATGCCAAGGAGGGTGCTTGTGTGGTGCTGGTAGATCATAATCGTGATGCAGCTGAGGAAACTAAATCCATAATTGATCGAGAAGGAGGAAACTGCTTCACCCTAGCAGCTGATGTTAGTAATTCAAAGGGGTGTCAAAGGATCATTGAAGAATGTGTGAGGACTTATGGAAGCATTGATATATTACACAACAATGTGGGAATAGAAATAGCCGGTGGGCTAGACGAAACTAGTGAGGAAGATTGGGAGAAGACCATCAATGTGAACCTCAAGAGCATGTTTTTAATGTGTAAATATGCCATCAAACCCATGGAAGAACAGCGGAGTGGATCTATCGTAAACATTTCTTCGATCAATGCAATTCGGACCTTGCCCGCTTTGTCATTGGCCTACGGAGTGTCAAAGGCGGGGGTAATCGCCCTCACCCGGGAAATCGCGGTGCAATATGCTCCCAGGGGAATTCGAGCGAATGTAATTCTTCCGGGTATGATGAATACACCTTTTGTCACTGCGTCACTGACGGAAGCCTACGGTGGAGATGTCGGGAACATGATAAAAAGGCGGGATGCGTTGTGTCCCACGGGGAAGCAGGGTCAGGCCTGGGATGTTGGTTATTTGGCCTTATTTCTTGCTTCCGATGAAGCCAAGTATATTACCGGAGAAGCTATTGTGGTCGATGGTGGGCTGACCTGCAGGATATGATAGAAAAGAGAGATGATAGTCAAGAAGATCCTGACAACAATCGATACTCATACAGCTGGAGGGCCGACCAGGATAGTTGTTGGGGGAATCCCGCCGTTACATGGAGTGAGCGTTGCGGAGAAGATGGCTTACTTTCAGTCGCATTTTGACTCGATCCGAAAACTCCTGATGTGTGAACCACGAGGTCACAAAGACATGGCCGGTGCGGTCATCACTGAGCCAACTCATCTGGAAGCGGACGTTGGAGCGTTTTTCTTGACCAGTTCAGGATATCTTCCCGCCTGTGTGCATAGTTCGATCGGTGTAGCTACTGCCGGGCTGGAAGCGGGATTCATTGGCAGGACACCTGAGCTGGCCGGCAGGAGTATCAAAATGGAAACACCTGCCGGTCTGATTTCCCTTTTCCCTGAGTTCGATGGAGAAAAAGTGCAGTCTGTCGCCATTCAGACCCAGCCAGCCTTTGTCCATACCTCTAGTACCGAACTCAGGATTGGCCCTGGTGGACCCCTAACGGTCAGCATCGTCTTCAGTGGAGTCTTCTTCATTTTATTGGATGTGAAGCAGGAAAATATCCCTGCTAATCAAAGATGCATTGTCCCAGAAAATGTCAAGGGTCTCACGGCACTGGGAGTTCGAGTATTGGAAGAGGCGAACCGCAGTTTTGAACTCTGCCACCCAGAACATCTGACCATTGATTTCGCCGAATTGGTGATGATCTATGAAGAGCTAGAAAATCGGCGGGCTCGAGATATTGTCATCAATCAGGATGGAGTTGTGGATCGCTCACCGTGCGGAGCTGGAACCGGCGCTAAAATCACCGATCTGTGCACTCTGGGTAAGCTGAAAGCGCATGACGAATACATCAATGAGAGTTTCTTAGGAACCCGTTTCGTCGGCCGGGTGTTGCGACCTGCGATGGTGGGTTCTTATGAAGGGGCCGTTCCCGAAATCAGAGGGACAGCTTTTATTACAGGTATGCACCAATTCATGCTGGACTCAGGTGATCCGCTCAGTGAGGGATTTGTCTTCTAGCCCGCGTTCCTCACGCCGGGCCGTAGCAAAGTGGTAGACCTATGGCCCAACACGGTCCATCCGGTGTGGCCAAACCTGCTTTCCACGATGAGCGGATGGGTTTCCGACCCGTCCTACTGGCCCTCTTTCTATGTGTTCTCTGGGGAGGCCTAGGACCGGCGCTCAAAATCTCCCTGGAGGGAATACCTCCTCTGGCTGCCGCCGGTTGGCGATTTCTGCTCGGATTGATGTGTATTTTGGGCTGGTGCTTGCTTCATCGGATTGAGTGGTGGCCGCCCGCAGGCCATCAAAGGACTCTGCTCGTTTACGGCCTGATTTTCGCCCTGCAAATCAGTGTTTTCAATCTGGGTACTCACTTGATTTCGAGTAATCACTCTGTGGTCCTTCTCAACACCTATCCACTCTTTTCAGCTCTGTTGGCTCATTTTCTGATTCCCAATGACCGACTCAATCGAAAAAAGATGGCAGGCTTACTGGTTGCCTTCTTGGGTGTCGGTCTGATCTTCATGGGTAGTCCCTCCCGTGTGATCATCGGGGATTGGCTGGTCCTGGCAAGTGGTTTTCTTTTGGGGGTGATCCTGGTGTATTCAAAGTTTTTGGTCGAAAGGTTGACTCCCTTCCAGGTGCCACTCTGGCAGATGATTTATGGTGTTCCCATCTTTTTCCTGCTGAGCTTTTTTTGGGAACAGACCCAGAGTTATCGTCTGACTGTTCCCGTTCTCGCGGGTCTTCTCTATCAAGGAATCGTGGTTTCCGGCTTCTGTTTTGTGGTCTTGGTTCAGTTGCTACAGAGGCATGCCGTCAGCAGGGTAACTGTGTTTCAGTTCAGCACGCCCGTCTTCGGCGTGGTTTTTAGCTGGCTCACACTCGGCGAATTTCCGTCGGGGAATTTAGCTTTTGGGGTGGTTCTGGTGGGCGGAGGAATTTATCTGATCTCGACAGTGCCGGTGGAAGCGATCTATCTGAGGTCGGAGAAACCTGATGCTCTCAAAGACGGATGAAGTCGGTTAAGGAGGTTAATGGATGCAAGGCTTAATGATGGACTACCCTCTGACAATGGATAGAATTTTGGAACATGCCAACCGCGTCTATCCCCGGAAGCGGATCTCAAGCAAACTGCCCGATGGCTCAATGCATCGATACACCTATGCCGACCTTTACCGTCGTGTCAAGAGATTAGCAAATGTGCTGAGTGTCCTCGGGGTCGATCCAGGGGACCGAGTGGGTACTTTCGCCTGGAATAACTACCAGCACCTCGAGTTGTACTACGCTATTCCCTGCACTGGGGCCGTTATCCACACGCTCAATATCCGTCTCTCGCCCGAGCAACTCACCTACATTGTTAATCATGCCGAAGACAAGGTTGTTTTTGTAGATGCCACCTTGATTCCGCTCATTGAGCAGGTTGCCGATAAGCTGGATAGTGTCAAACACTACATTCGTTACAATGTGGCCGATGGATCCGAGACGCGGCTGCCCAATCTGCTCGACTACGAAGATCTGATGGCTGAATGCGGCGAGGACTACGAGTGGGGAGATAGAGACGAAAAGGCCGCGATGGGGCTGTGTTACACCAGTGGGACTACCGGAGAGCCCAAGGGCGTTCTTTACAGCCATCGCTCGATGTATCTGCACACGATGGGAGTCAATCAGGCGAGCGCCGTGGGGCTGGTAGAGCAGGATAGGGTTCTTCTGGTAGTTCCCCAGTTTCACGCTATGGCCTGGGGTTTGCCTTATGCTTGTGCTTTTGCCGGAGCAGAAATGGTCATGCCGGGCCCGCATCTCAAGCCGGATGCCTTGGCCGCCATGATCGCTGAAGAGAAGGTGACTCTACCTGTCGGTGTGCCGACCATCTGGACCGGTTTATACCATGAACTCAAAACGAATCTACGGGATATTGCACATGTCCGAACCTTGCTGGTGGGTGGTGCGGCTATGCCTTATGCCCTGATTGAAGCCTACGAGAAAGAGTTGGGAGTCAACGTGCTACATGCTTGGGGCATGACCGAAACCTCACCGGTGGGGACTATTTCACGGTTGCAGAGTCACCATCTTGCGATCCCGGAAGGTGAGCAGTGGGATGTCAAAGCAAGGCAGGGTTATCCGGTTCCGGGGGTCGAAATGCGTATTGTGAACGAAGCCGGTGAAGACCTGCCCTGGGATGGCGTCAAGATGGGAGAAGTGCAGGTGCGTGGTCCATGGGTTGCCAAGGGCTATTATCGGACGGATCCCAGCCTGGAACACGTTACGCTTGATGGATGGTTCCGAACGGGAGATGTAGCGACCGTCAGTGAGGACAGCTACATGCACATCACCGACCGCACCAAGGATTTAATCAGGAGCGGGGGTGAGTGGATCTCCAGTGTCGCCCTTGAAAACGCCCTGATGGATTACCCCAAAATTATGGAAGCAGCAGTCATCGCCGTTCCAGACAAGAAATGGGGTGAGCGTCCACTGGCTATAGTGGTGCTAGTCCCCGATAGAGGTTCCGTGACAGATCAGGAATTGAATGTCTATCTGGCGCCCAGGTTTGCCAAGTTTTGGCTTCCCGACAGGATCGTGGTGGTCGAGGAGATCCCCAAGACTAGTGTTGGGAAATTCGATAAGAAGCAGCTCCGTCGTCTCTACGGCGAGGGGAAATTCGGATTGGAGCACAATAAGCAGTCCAGCTCAGCCGGGCGGCTGGGTTGATCTGAAACTGACCAGAACATATATCTCGCATTGGGGGATTGGCACTGGGGGCTGGCCGATACATTGGTCGGCTACCACTAGAGAGAAGTTTCTCGCTTGAATGGTCCGGTACTGGTGGGGGTTGACTGATCTGAAATTGAGCCACACAGCAAGATTGGCTCTTTCCCATATTAGCCCGAAGCATGGGCGAGAGGACCAGGTGATAGGGTGGCGTGAGATCAGGCAGACCGACGACGACCTTTAATCCAGATGGAGCAATGAAGTCCAGTGAAGGAGTGACGGAATGAAGCTGAATGGAAAAGTTGCCCTAGTGACCGGGGCTGGCTCGGGCATTGGTAAGGCATCGGCGCTCATATTGGCCGGAGAGGGAGCACGGATTGGCGTTCTCGGCAGAACCTCCTCTCAATTGCACCCGGTTGTCTCACAGATACAGGATGAAGGTGGGCACGCTCTGGCCCTTACGGCCGATGTTTCGCAGCCGGATCAAATGGCCCATGCCGTCGAGCGGCTTGTCGGAACGTACCATCGGTTGGATGTGGTATTCGCTAACGCCGGCATTAACGGAGTATGGGCACCGGTGGAAGAGATTACACCCGAAGAATGGGACACTGTAATCGATATCAACTTGAAGGGGACGTTCCTGACCGTCAAGTACGCGGTATCTCACTTGAAAAAGACTCGCGGATCGATCGTGATTTGCTCCTCGGTGCAGGGTACGCGCATTTTCAGCATTCCCGGCTCTTCTGTCTATTCCGCCTCCAAAGCGGCCCAAGTGGGCTTCGCCAAGAAGATCGCGGTGGAACTGGCGATCTTTGGTGTTCGGGTCAATGTGGTCTGTCCTGGATGGTTCCGATCAGAAATCCAGGACAACACATTCAAACGGAATCTCGACGGTATTACCGCCCAGCCCAGCCACTCGGTCTTCCCGCAGGGCACAATTCCTCTGACTAGTGGCGAGCCCGGTGATCCAGCAGAGATCGGAAGACTGGTCGCGTTTTTGGCATCGGATGATGCACGGCACATCACTGGCACCGAGATGTGGATTGACGGGGCGGAATCCTTAGTTGTCGGGTAGGCACTCTGACCCAACCGATGGCTTACTGAGACTATGGTTGAGGTGACTCGGGCGAGGGCGGCACGACCTATGCGGGCTCAACATCCAGAAAGCAGACTTTCCCAGTGTTCTCCATTGTCCCACGATCGACTATAGCCGTCGGCTCTAGGTCCTTCCAAAAATAGCGACGTGGTGGCGCTTATGACCACTGTGATAGCGGGAAAGGTGCCGGAATGCTTGGATCTGTTCTTCGCCGAAAGGGTAGTGGACCAGTACCTTCATGGCACGAGTATGCTGCGGACTGCATTCTGCAGCACGGGCTTGTTGCGACTCTGAAAATCTTAGGCGTAGTGCCGTATGGTCGCTCGGAGAGCCTCCATCTCGCGATCGACTCTCTCGATCGTTTGCATGCTGGTCTTGAAGCAGCACAGGCTCTGGTAGATCGACTCCACGTTGGGGTAGTCGCCTGGTTGGTAACCCTTGACCTTCCCTCGGTAGCGTGGATCGAAGTGAGGTGAACGCTCGATCGAGCCGTGCCAAGTCATGGTCCGAAAGATGGGCTCGAGATGGGTCGGTAGGCAGCTACCGTACAGGCCGTCAGCTCCTTTGGAGAGAAAGGTTTTCCGCCAGGTGCGCCAGTCGACACCCAGCATCTTTTCATCCAGTTTGCAGGCGTAAATGTAATAGGAATGAGTCATGTCCTCCGGCACGACCGGGGGGATGAGCCACTCACATTTTTCTTCCCGAATGACCGTTTCGTAACGTGCCGCGATATAGCGGCGAGCCGCGACCAGGTAGTCGAGCCGCTTCAACTGGGCCAGTCCGAAAGCGGCTTGGGGGGCCGACATGCGGAAGTTGTAACCGAAACTGTCATAGCGCTCGTAGCTCCAGTCCTGACGCTCTTCTCGGGGGATCATGGTGGATCCTGGCTTGGCCGTGAGCGTGCGGCATCCGTGCACGGCTGCCTTGCGAATCCGGGTACCATAGGCCTCATTGTCTGTGATGACCATGCCGCCATCGCCCCCGCTGGTCATATGTTTGGAACCTTGAAAGCTGAAGCTCGCTGCGTCGCCAATGGTTCCTACCAGCTTCCCCTGATAAAACGATAGAAAGCACTGAGCATTGTCTTCGATGAGCGTCAGGTCATGTTTCCGGGACAGCGCCAGGATGGGGTCGAAGTCCACCGGCAGACCAAAGTAGCAGATAACTACGATTGCCCGGGTGTGGGACGTGATTCTGCGCTCGATGTCGGCTGGATCAATGTTGAACGTGTCCGGATCGCAGTCGGCGAGAACCGGCACGGCACCAGCCTGAATGGCGGCAAATGCGGCAGCCGGCATCCCGTAGACGGGGACGATCACTTCGTCTCCCGGGCCCACTCCTGCGCCCAAGAGGCAAGAGAGAAGGGTCCCCGAGCCCGAGTTCATCGAGATAGCGTACTTCACACCGAACTTCTCGGCGAAGGCGTACTCAAAGCGTCCAAGCATGTCCGCTGATTCCCAGTTGCCGAAGCCTGTTTTGAACAGTTCTCCCACATACTCCCGGTCGGTTTCAGCGATGCGAGTAGGGGGGAGATGACGGAAAATCTCCTCGATTTCCAATTGCTGCGGATCCACGGTTACCATCGAATTAGTCATGAAGGGTGTCCTCTGTTTTTGGGCACTAGCCTTGCTTATCTGGGGCTTGCCATTGCATCTTCCGGTCGAGGAGGGGGATCGGTTGCGGCACGTGTCTGCAGCACGCAGACCGAGTTCAGACTGTTGTCCCCGTTCTCCGCAATGACCTGCAGCGGTGTCCAGTTCTGACCCTGGTCGGTGCTGCGCTTCATAATGATGTCATTGCCTGACTGGTCGTGTTGGCCCTCACGGCCCTGAGCGAAAACCAGAAGGGTTCCTTGGTGCGTGGTTAGGATTTGAGGTGTTCGGATGAGGGCATAATCTTTTTCACCTGAAAGAAAAACCGTTTTGAACTCTGGCTGGTGGTCACCGGCCGGCTGCCCTGTATTGACAGACACCGGAGGCAGAAAGGCGCTCCAGATGACGGCTGCCAGACTGATTTTTCCCGGATTCATGGGTAGTGTGCCTCCTTGAGCCTGCCGGACTCTTTTTGAGGAGTAAAAGGGGTACTCTAGAGCGGGAATTTCCTCAGTGGGTGACCTTTTGCTTTATGGAACTACTTCGACACCCTTCCAAAAAGCAACCTGATGCCTAATCTTGTCTGCAGCCTCCTTGGGCTCTGGGTAGTACCAGGCTGCATCCTCGTTCCGTTCTCCATGCACCGTGATGTGGTAATAACTGGCCTGTCCCTTCCAAGGACAGACAGTGTGGGTGTCACTCACCTGAAAATAGTTCGTGATGATAGAATCAGGTGGAAAATAATGATTACCTTCCACGATTCGGGTCTGGTCACTTTCGGCAAGAGTGACATTTTTCCAAACGGCTCTCATCTAGCCCCATCTCCTCTCTGATTACCTGACACAAACCCGATCGGATATCTGCTCTTGAACAGTAAGTCCGAGATTTGTCAAGTGTTGAGCGAGCTCCTTTCGTTTATCCTGGACAGCGGTGTTTCTGAAGCGGTATTATGGCACAAAAGTAGGCGTACTCCAATGGGTTTCATAGGCGAAGTGTTCCGGTCATAGAAAGAATGGTTTTACCCGTCCATCTGGTCATCATGGTTCCCTCCGGCATGTCCAAACGGTCCGCACAAAAGCGCCATGCACCCGAGTGAACAGCCTGCTGGGGACCAGGAGAAGAGCAGAGACTAGGGTGACCGTGTCGGAGAAATGCCGCCATTCTCAGACCAACTGAAGTCCATAAACTGTTTTAAGAATCAGTTACGAACAGGAGGTGGACCAAGGATAAGGGCGGGAATGCGTGATGCGAGCAATATCAGGTGGCGTGTGACCATAAGTATCGGACCCTGTTTTGAGAAGTATTGCTTGTCTTGTACTTGGGTCTAGCTGTAGTAGAGGTGCAGAGCAGCCTAAAGAAGCCCCTTTCCCAGAGGACGAATCCAGTGCCTCGAAGAGGGCATGCTGATGTCCGAACAGTGGCAGCGTATGTCACATTTTTTTGGGAAGAGTACTTAAGTCCCAATTTTTCAGTTCTTTCAGGAATTTTTCTAAACGTTTCTTAGGTGAGTCTATATTTCTTACATCGGGTTGTAGCGAAGCGCTGGAAGGACAGTATGGTACGGGGTTGTAAACGAAGCTCAACACTTGACCAGCTTGGTAAATCTTCCGCCGATGAGCCATTCGGAGAGGTACAGGTTACCGTCGCTGTCTACCCCGATGCCGTGAGGGCTGTTAAACTTGCCGGTCTCGAGGAGATTGGTTCGGACGATCTCTCCCTTGTTGTTCTTCCAGTTAGGCCAGCCGTCCAGTTCACAAACTGCCTCATTGGTGCCCAAGTAGGTTACCAGCTGGTCCTCAATATCGAGTACGGTCAGTCGAGCACGCAGTTCGGCCACAACCATACCATCACCATGGGTAACGAAAGCGCTCGGTGTGGTCAGGAACTCAGAACCGAAAACGCGTTTAAAGCGACCTTCCAAGTCATAGACCTGGATGCGACCATTGCCACGATCGGCCACGTATAGCTCTGGCTCCGATTTTCGCTGGTCCACAAAGATGGTATGAGGACAATTGAAAGCACCTGCCTGCCCCTCCTCACCGGTAATGCTGCTGATGTATTCCCCATTTTTGTTGAAGCGGTGAACGGAGTAGGTTCCGTAGCCATCCGTGACCCAAACGTCACCGTTGCCGCCGTTACATACTTCGTTGACCGCAACCGCCGTGGGCGAAAATCGAGTGTTCTGGTAAACGGCTAGACTCGGTCGTTCGAGTTTGGCGACGATCTGACCTTCTAGGGTCATCTTGACCACCTGTCCTGACGCTACATCGGCACCTGGGAGGTAGTCGTACCCGAAGGCCTGCTGTCGTTTGGAACCATTGTCGGCGATCCAAAGATACTCCGTGTTTCCTTCCTTAACCAGGGTGATGCCGTGCAGTTCGGCCAAGTCTGTTTGCCACGACCGCTTCAGATTTCCGTCCCGGTCGAATACCAGTCCTTGGGGCTCACTCTGGTGGGAGGCTATGACCTCACCCGCTTCGGTGACCACGACACTGTGGTGGGCCCACCCCCCTCGAGCGGCTTCTGAGTCTGGAATCTTTGCCCAGTTACTAATCCACTCATAGCTGCTTTTTCCGCTCCCAATCCGCATGCCCTTATCTCCCGTTGAAATGCATTGAAACTCGTTGGCCTTGGGGTCGAAGTGTAGTGGCTGTCTTTGGCTGAGTCAACAGAGCACGATCACCGGGGCTGGCATCGAGGGCAGGGGCAGAGACCGCGTAGATAGTCGAAGGTGTAAATACCGCTGGCATGCTGGTCGTTCCACCAGATTCGCAGCGCGTATCGGCCCACTACTTCCAGTGACTGGGGGGCAACCTCGGTCGGGACTTGTAACTCGTTGAGGACTCGCTTTCCTGTCATTTCGTCCACGCAGACGGCGCAAGGACAGGATAGACGCAAGAAACGAGCAGGATAGACGCTCTCGTGCGCATCATTCCACACGATCTGGATATCGTGTAGATTGGCTCGCTTGATCTCTTTGGGAATCGGCCTATCGTCTTCGGTCAAGTTTGCGACCTCGACCACGCTCGACTAAAAGGAGACCTTGATCTCCTGCTGAAGTTCCCCGGCCATGTTACGAATACTAATCTGAGCGGCCAGATTCTCCGCCACCTTTATGAAGGCCGTGGAGTAAGACGAGTCAGGGTCAGAGAGAACCACCGGTTTTCCCTCGTCCGAACGTATGCGAATTCGAGTGGACAGAGGAATGTCTCCCAGGAAGGGCAGTTGCATACGCTCACTGACCCGACGTGCTCCACCGTTGCCAAAGATCGGGTCTCGATGTCCGCAGTGATCACAGACGTAATCACTCATGTTTTCAACTACTCCAAGGATGGGACAGTTGAGTTGTTTGAACATAGAGATAGCCTTTTGGGCGACGTTGAGCGCCACATCTTGAGGGGTTGAAACGATCACCGCACCCGTGAGCGGAATCTTTTGGCACAAGCTTAGTTGGACGTCTCCCGTGCCTGGTGGCAGGTCGATCACCAGATAATCCAGATTTCCCCACTCAACTCCCCCAAGAAACTGGGTGATCATTTTGTCCAGCATCGGTCCACGCCAGACAACAGCTTGATTCTCTGGCAAGAAAAAGCCCATTGAAATCATCTTGATCTCATATTGGGTGATGGGAATGATCCGATTACTTGGGTTGGTAGAAGGCTTGTCGTTAATTCCCATCAGGGTGGGGATGCTCGGACCGTAGATATCTGCATCCATCAATCCGACCCGCGCACCACGACCGGCCAAAGCCAAGGCCAAGTTTGCGCTCACCGTTGATTTGCCGACTCCGCCTTTGCCACTGGCTATCGGCACAACATTTTTGACACCCGAGAGGAAGCTGCGGGTCTTTTGATCGAACGAGGAACGTACCTGGGCCGTCAGTCTTATGTCCACCTGGTTGATTTCCGACAGGGCGATAACGGCTTGGCGGGCTTCTTCCTTGAGTTGATCTTTTACCGGGCAGGCTGGGGTCGTCAGTTCAATGTCAACGGAGGCCAGTCCACCGCAGACACGTACCCCTTTTACGAAACCCAGCGACACAATGTCGCGGCCTAAATCAGGGTCACGAACCTGCTTCAAAGCCTCTAAAATAGCTTGCTTCTCCGTTTCACTCATTCTCTGCTCCCCCCCCCCCTTGGGATGATCGGTCAGTTTCCACGCCCAGGCCTGAGCAATGCGGACTGGACAAAACCCTTACTCGAGTACTATACTTCATTGCGTAGGAAGTTGGGGAGTGTATTTAATGGAGGGAAAAGAGCATGTATGACCCAGTGATGATTCAGCCTATGCGAGACGAACTGACTCGAGTCGGTTTCAAAGAATTGAAAACGGCGGAAGATGTCGATGCCGCTCTGGACAAGAAAGATGAAACAACGTTAGTCTTCGTCAATTCCGTCTGCGGTTGTGCGGCTGGTGTGGCCAGACCTGGGCTTGTTGAATCGCTGAAGAATAGGATTCTTCCCAAGAATCTAACCACTACTTTTGCCGGAAATGATGTCGAGGCGACGGTCCGGGCACGGGAGCGCTTCGTTGGCTACCCTCCGTCTTCTCCTTGCGCAGCGCTGTTTCGTGAGGGACAGCTGGTTCATATGGTAGAACGGCATCAGATCGAAGGTCAGTCCGCGGAGACGGTGGCGAGGGTGCTGACCAGTGCCTACAACAGGTATTGCGGCCAGGAGATCGATGAGTCGGTAGAGATTTATGATCCGGTGGCAGAGCTGCAAATCTCGGTTGGGGAAGCCCGGGAGCGCATTGCTGCTAATGCGGATCTGACTCTGTTGGATGTCCGAGAGCCTGACGAGATCGAGGCCCAGGGCAAGATTGAAGGTGCTGTAATGGCTGACAATACCTTGGGCCAGAAGATTGTCAATGGTTGGTCCCGCGACCGCGAAATCATCGTCTATTGTGAGCACGGCAACCGCAGCCAGCAAGCGGTGCAGTTCCTGCGGAACCAGGGCTTCAATAATACCCGCAGTTTAGCCGGCGGCTTTTCCCTCTGGTCTTCCAGTTAACGCGTGTCGATGGGCAGCCACAATTGTTGACTGAGGGCAGATCAACCTATTCTTTCGTTGGCTCCTTTTCCTCTACTCGTCGTGCACTCTAGAGCAACCCTATTGCGGGCTAACGGGCGTCAGTTGGCCAAGCCTGGGTCACCCGGCCACAGACCGGGGCCATGGGTAATTTTCCTCTCCGATCACGAAACCGATGAAGGCCAGGCTGAACAACCCCGCGGCTGAATTGAGGATTATGTCCTCTAGAGCGAAGTAGCGATTGGGCAGCAGGCTCTGTAAGGTCTCATCTCTTACCCCCAGGATGACTACCAAAGTCAGGCTCCAGACATAGATGGAGCGATCTTTACAGTGAAAATGGAGGGCGTCGAAAACGAGCACCGTCAAAGGTCCATATTGAAGGAAGTGAAAAAGGTTGGCCGGTACGTCAATGATCTGAACACAGTAGGCTACGGCCAGGCAAATCAGAGCGAAGGCAAGATAAGGTTCCTTGCGTTTGGGCAGAAAGAAGAGCAGGAAGAGGGCCAAGATCAATCCCACTACCAGAAAGGTCCAGCCCATAAGTCGTCCCATCGACGCCCGACCCAGACGGTCAAAAAGCCACATGTAGGCGTCGAAAGCTACGGTCAACGTGCTGTACAAGAGCATGGTATAGATGGCAACTGCTGTCCAGGCCCGGCGGGGTGAGGGAAACAGTCCACTCCCTCGGTATTTTGTGCTTCCTTTCTGAGTTTGAGCAGAGTTGTCGTTGGCCCTCACAGCATTGTCACCTTAGCACGATAGTCGATCTTAGAAAAAATGATCTGGAGGTGATTGTGTTCCACCAGACCTCGCCGCTTCGACCAGTAGGTTCTGCAAGCTTCTGGATAATGTGGTTTCATGTCAGTCGGCTCTGTCAACTTAAAGAGGCTGGTCGGGAAATCTCCCAATAGTAAGGATGTAATCAGTAGGAACAGGGAGCCTGCGTCCAGCCGCAAAAAGCTCGGTTGCGGAGGGACTGCTAGTGGATCGTGCTGAAATGGTGACGACCCACTCGAAATCAGTTTTGAACGGACCCATGGACGACAAGAAAGTGCTGAGTCTGTTCAATAGATCTGAAGCCTCGCCTTTAGCGCTCCTTTTGCCACGTCGGTTGATGAGAAGTCTCAACGCGGTTGTTCTCGTACTGACCGGCGCTGCAGTTGACAAAGCCGAGCTTTGGCCTGTTGGCAAGAGGGTGCGTATGTTTGCTGAGGGCCCAGTCCTCTGTGTCATTTTTACGGTCCATTGGTTATTGACAATGCCTAATCCAATTACCTCCTCATGAACATATATTTACTTTAAAAGGATCATGATCGAATCCTTGATTCCCTCCTATTTTTGGGGATCCAGGGGGGAAGAGAGTTGATAACTTGCGTTTCATCCCCCACAATTCACTAGCATAAGAGCCGTCGTTTGGAGGCAACGGACTTTGTTCCTAACCTTGAGGAAGAAACCAACATGGTGATGACGCGACGAGAATTCTTGCAGGCTGCCGCAGCAGCGTCAGCTACCGGCCTGGCCTCGGTCAGCGAGCCGGTAAGCTTGATGGCCCAGATGGGTGAGAAGGCCAGACCCCTCAATTTGAAGGTGACTGACCTGAAGACGTTTATTGTCAGCCGCAGCGGACAACCAAACAGCCCTAATTACGTGTTTGTAAAGGTCTTCACCAACCAGGGAATCGTCGGGCTCGGTGAAGGTTCTGTCACCAGCAAAGCTAGGACCATGGCTGTCGCAATCGAAGAACACAAGCGATACCTCGTCGGCCGGGATCCGGCGGACATCGAAATGCATTGGCAGGCCATGTTTCGGTGGGCGCGTTGGCGAGGAGGGCCGATCTTAAACTCTGCCATCAGTGCGGTCGAGATTGCACTCTGGGACATTCTTGGCCAGGCCCTCGGCCAACCGATCTGGTGCCTACTCGGAGGCAAAGCTCGGGACCGAGTGCAGATGTACGTCCATGCCGGCGGACGTTCTCCCGAAGAGTATGCGCAAAACTGGCTCAAGATGAAGGAGGGGGGATGGACTGCATGCAAAGGTGGCTTTTTGACAACTCATGATGACGTTATCCAAAGGGTAGCTTCCGTCCGTGAAGGAATAGCTAATCTTCGGGCGGTACGAAGGGCCGTAGGTGACGATTTTCGGATTTGCATTGACCTCCACGGTAAAGCAACACCTACCATGGCTCTGGAGTTCTGCCGTCGCGCTGAAGAATATGGTCCCTACTTCGTCGAGGAGGCAACACAGATCGAAGATATCGATGAGCTTGCTCACCTGCGAAGTAAAACCACAATCCCCTTAGCTACCGGAGAGAGACTCTTCACGAAATATGGCTTCACCGATATTTGCGGGCGACACCTGGTCGATTTCGTGCAACCGGATGTCATCCACTGCGGCGGTATATCGGAGTTGAAGAAGATCGGTATTATTGCCGAAGCGCACCGGATTGAGCTGGCACCTCACAACCCACAGAGCCACCTCAGTACGCTGGCCTCCCTGCATGTGGACTTTTCTACCCCGAATTTTTCCATTCAGGAAATCAGTCACCGAAAATGGGATCCATTCTGGGATGACCTGTTCGAAGGTGGAGGTCCTTCCTACGAAAAAGGTTTTGCTCTCCCGCCTGACAGGCCAGGACTGGGCGTGGGATTCGACGAAGCTGTAGCAGCGAGGCGGCCCTACACTCCTCACATCCGCCAGCCACTCCGCTTTCCAGACGGTGGGATTGCGGACCACTAGCTATAGGACAGAAAGCGTGTATAATCCCTCGGAATTTTGGTTGACATCTAGTCTGTATTGACAAAAAGGTCAGCTGAGTTGGAGTTTGATGAGTAAAAAGCTGAATCGCCGAGAGTTCATCGGAGGCACGGTGGCCGTAGCTGTGACTTGCCCTGTGCTTGGCCAGAACATTGCATTTCCCAGTCGAGGGTTTGGTCGCACTCGACTGCGACCTTCTACTCTAGCCCTGGGTTGTGGGAACCGACTTCACATGGCTTATCCTTCCCAAGATCGTGGCATCGAAGCCATTGAATTGGCTCTGGATCGAGGAATCAACTTTCTGGACACCGCACAGTCCTACGGGAATGGCAAGAGTGAAAGATGGGTAGGAAAAGCGATTCAAGGACATCGAAAAGAGGTCATAATAGCTACGGAAACGCGCGCTCGCGAAGCTGACGAACTCTTACGCAGTTGTGAGGAGAGTCTGAAACGCTTGCAGACAGACTACCTTGATATTCTGCATATTCATAGTTTGGAGTGGGCAGATGATCTCCGCAAGATCGAGGCTAAGGGTGGAGTTCTAGAGGTGCTCTACAAACTGCGAGACCAGAGGGTTGTGCGCTTCATTGGAATCACTTCCCACACGGACCCAGAGACGCTTGCAATAGCGCTTGAACGCCATGACTTCGATTGCACCCAAATGGTTTTAAATGCTGGTCAACAGGGACGCAGCCCAGATGGGCGTGGCTCCTGGAAGAAAGTCTCTGATGATCCTTTTTCGGAGGCAATTCCTCCGAAACCCGACGAGCGAAGCTTTCAGAGGGTAGCACTCCCAGTTGCCGTGAGTAAGAAAATGGGTATCATCGCCATGAAGGTGACGGGTCAGGATAGCCTGGTCGGAACGGGTTTGGGCAAAGCACCGGCCCGGGAGTTACTACGCTATTCATTATCGCTACCCGTATCACTAGTGACTAGCGGCATGCCAAAACTCCGCTACATTCGGGAAAACACTGAGATGGTCAGGAATTTCCAACCTATGTGCCCTTCAGAGATAGAGGGATTTTCTCATGGAATCGTCGAGGCTAACAAGGCCGATGCTTAAGAAACTTTGACTAGCTACATGCCTGGTTCGTGCACGACCCTACCGGCAATGCGGGTCCGCAAGCTAAGCAACGTTTTCCCGCAGGTGATGTACAAAGTTTTCCAGTCCGCTCCGCCAAAGGTGCAATTCGTAATGGTATCTTCAGGAGTCTTCAGAAAGGCGACCAGTGTTCCTTCAGGGGAGATCACATGGATGCCAGGCCGCGTGTCAAGTGTTTCACTCGTTCCCCGTCTCTGATGTAACCCAGCCGCAACGTACAGATTCCCTTCCGAGTCTACAGCCATTCCATCCCCACTTCGGCCTGGATAAAAATTGTATAGGAGCCTTTCGTTGCTCACCGTGCCATCCGGCTTGAGATCGTAAGCCCGAATTCTTCGTGCTGCATTCTCTCGGCCGTCGGCATCGATCAAGTAGAGCGTTTGGTCATCTGGAGATAGAGCAATGCCGTTGGGCATGTCGATGGAGGGGAGAGCTAATATTCTTGCCACATTCCCATCCGGATCAATTCGGTAAATCGAATTAACGTTCCCAATTTTTGGGTCTTGGTTGGATAAACGTGAAGTGAAGTAGATCCGGAAATGGTGATCCATCGTCAAATCGTTCGGAGCTCCCAGTGGTTTTCCTTGGTAATGGTCGACAAGGACCGTGATTTTCCCATTTCGCATGTCTGTTCTTGTTACTCTTCCAGTGTTTGCTTCACAGGCCAGCAGCCCTCCCTTTGGATCGAAGAGTAGCCCATTAGCTCCGTTGCTATTTTCCCGAAACACCGTTATGCGTTTTGCCGAGGGATCCCACTCGTAGATGCGCTCACTGCGAATATCGGTAAAGAAAACGTGCCCTTCGAGATCTACAGCCGGTCCTTCCAGAAAGGAGATTTCGACCTCGGTCTGCGGCTGTAAATCTTTAAAATAATGGCTTGAAGAAAGTTCCGTATAGCTCATTGTTCGGGTCTCTTCCTGTATGAGTTCCTTTTCACCTTTGAGTCTTAGAGCAACTACGGTGACAGGTGTTTCTTGCATGAAGCTTCGTCGTGTTATGCTCATAGCTTCCTCCTCTTAAAACTCACTGACTGCACCTTCTCCCATAAAACCGGCAGACATACCGCCTAGTTCTATCGAATCTTCCATCCCTCATATTAGCTTCGGATGGACCTTCTTCGGGTTTCCGAGTAATGAATGATTAAAACCTACCAGCCCTTCAACCCAAGGAACAAGTTTTCCCCTCATATTTCGGCTGAAAAGGTCTTTCTTAGGGATAGGCTGAGGTGAGCTCTACTGTGCCTGTATTTCTATCCAGTGCTAGCATGAGCGATAACTGCAAGGCATCCTACGTTGCAGTGTCTGTCATCCACTGGAAGGTTCGCTAATGAAGCAGACCATCCGCGAGCTGCTCTTCTTGTCTCTTGCTTTGGTGATCGGTGGGTTTAGCAGTTGTTCACAAACTGCAGATTCCGAGCAGAAGCAATCTAGGTACGAAGAAATATTGACGCATGCTGAGCAAGGCGATGCCAAGGCCCAAAGTAACCTGGGGACCATGTACCTCGATGGTCACGGCATCCCTCAGGATGGTCAAGAAGTGGTGAAGTGGTACCGCAAGGTCACCGAGTAAGGTGATCCCGAGGACCAGAGTCATCGGGGGTTAATGTATGCCATGGGCCAAGGTGTCCCGCAGGACGACATACAGGCTCACATGTGGTGCAACCTAGCAGCTACCAACTTAACTGGAGAGGCAAGAGAAAAGGCCGTCGCATTACGAGACTTTCGAGCTGAACAGATGACTCGGGATCAGATCGTTGAGGCTGAGCGGCTAGCCCAGGAGTGGAAACCAAAATAATGGATACCAGGCCCCATTAAATATCGATACCTACAGTTGTGGGATTAGTGTTAGGAAACGCCAGAACGAGCCGGACCGCCGGCCTGTGAAGGTCAAAACTATCAGGTCCGTCTGGGCCATAAGATTAGCTGGAGTATGCCCCGAGGGTTAGTAGCGGTGAAACGAGTTTTCATTCTCAAAGGAGAGAGTGATATCGGAAAAAAAGACGAACGTCACCTGTGATAGAACAGCTGGAGCAGTTCATCAAGTGGGCGGAAGCTAACGGACGAACGAAGACGGTCTATTCGTACCGAGTCTGTATTAAAGAGCTTCTCAAGTCGTTGGCAGGAAAGTATTTGAGTGACATTCATCCTTTCGCAATTGAGGAGAACAAGAACAGATGGATTAACCAAGGTGTCTTGGTGGCAGTGAATTGTGAACTTGCCTGCTTAAAGGCTTTGTTCCATAGGTGTCTGGATTGGGGAGAATTTGAGGGCAACAACCCCTGTTTGACGAATTAAGTTGTTGAGGGAGATCAAGGGAAAAGAGTGTTATCTAGAACGAGAGGAACAGATGTGTCTATGACAAACAGCGTCGGAACCTTTGAGAATAATCATCTTAATGGGTCTAGATGCTGGTCTGTGCATCGAGGCTGAGGCTTTGACCTTGGGAGATAGGAAGATGTGGACTTGAGGGGAAGCTTGCTAACCGTCCAGGCGACTTACGCAAAAGGAGGTGGAAAAGGGGTTGTGCCCACGAGCAGTCGCCTGCGCGAGGCACTGAGAAGGCAGATGAAGCGCAGTAAGAGTGGATGGGTATCCGTCCGAGGAGATGGGATCAGTCCTTATAAGTCGATTCGTACTGCCTTTGAGACGGCTTGCCGTCGTGCTCAACTGAGCGATATCACACCGAACGTCCTGAGAAAAACCTTTCAGGACGTGTAATGGCTGAGTGTAACTTGCGTACGATTTAAGAGCTAGGTAGGTAGAATGAGCTAACAATGATTGAGTGGTATGCACATTTCCAAGCCATAAGGCGTAGGCAGTGGAGACAATTCTGGACCATTCACTATGCTATTCACTATATTTCAGAATGGTGGGTTCGAGTCACGACTGCAAATCATTGTAAGATAAGGGCATGGGCCGCTAGCTCAATTGGCAGAGCAACTGACTCTTAATCAGTAGGTTCGGGGTTCGATTCCCCGGCGGCTCACCAATCTACTCTTCTGTAAATAAATAACTTGTCAGAGTAGGAGGCTGTTCCTCTGTTAAGGTATCTCGGGTTGGGGGTCCACAGGGGGTCCAACAACCCCTTCACTGAGGACAGAATCCGAACCTGCTTGACCTGCCCCCTTCAAACGAGTCCAGTTTCAAAGTTAGGATTTTCGGAAGATGAAGGAGGCAAAAGATGGCAAGGAGGTGCTTCTTCAGGGAAGTGTTGTTGACTTTCTCCAAGAACCTCGCAACACATGATTCTCACTGGATCTCCTGCTCGTTTTCTGGCAACAAACATGTATGAAGCGGAGCAAGGAGTCCACTCGAGTCTGTCCGAACCCCAATTGCTGCTTTAATGGGCAGCTCGGCAAAGGAAACATCATCCGCCATTCCTTCTACACCACCACACAGGGCTTTGAAGTTCGGTAAGATGTTACGGACTCCAGCCATGCAGGCCGGACTAACCAAGAAAAGGCTCTCCTTCCGGGATGTATTCACGAGCCAGGTGGTGTTCTTTCTATTTTTCTTGATGGTGGTTTTCGCGCGGTACGCTAGATTGGATCTCAGGTCTATCCAGTTTGGGCACTGGAGGGGGTATGGCTCAACAACACTTGCCTGAAGAAGCACCCGATTAGGATACAATCAAAACGAAGGGAAGCCCGACGTGAGTGCTCGCATCATCTTGCATGTGGATATGGATGCATTCTTTGCTTCCGTAGAACAACGTGACCACGTTCATTACCGGAGCAAACCGGTCATTGTGGGAGCAGATCCGAAGGGGGGCAAAGGAAGGGGTGTGGTAGCAGCCTGCTTCTATGAGGCCCGAAAGTTTGGAATCGAGTCGGCAATGCCAATCGGGCGCGCCTATCGTTTATGCCCCCAGGCAGTTTTTGTTCGCCCCAACGGTGCGTTGTACTCACACGTCTCGCGATCCGTGATGGACATCCTGAGTCGATACACCGATCTGGTCGAACCCGCCAGTGTCGATGAGGCGTTTCTTGACGTAAGCGGATCGCTACGGCTGTGTGGAAACCCACGGTAGCTGGCCTTGGGAATAAAAAACACTATTCGAAAGGAACAACATCTAACCTGTTCCGTTGGCATTGCCCGCAACAAATTTCTGGCCAAGCTTGCCAGTGACCTGAGTAAACCCGATGGGCTCTTAGAGGTAGAGAGGGGAACTGAGAAAGGATTCTTGAAGGATCTTCCGGTCCGACGCATTTGGGGTGTGGGATCTCGAACGGAAGAACGACTGCGCCAATTGGGGATCTCAAGAATCGGAGATGTTGCCCAACGGTCTGCCGATTTCTGGAGACAGAACCTGGGCCGCCACGGAGAACACCTCTGGGAGCTTTCCCACGGCTTGGATGAGCGAGCTGTCCAGCCCGAAAGTGGATTTAGCTCGCTCAGTCAAGAGAGGACATTCGGTCAGGATACGGACGACGTGACGCTTTTAAAGCAAACCTTGCTCTTCCTGAGCGAACGGTTGACACGGAGAGCTCGCCAAAACACGGTTTTGGGTCGGACCGTCTCTCTGAAGCTACGCTACGCGGATTTTTCTACTTTTACACGGCAGATGACACTGCGCGAACACACCAATGATACCCGACGCGTTTACAAGGCGACTTTGAGACTGCTCGAACCCTTTCTCCCTCTGCCCCAGAAGGTCCGTCTATTGGGGGTTGGAATGAGCCAATTTCAACCACAAGAGAAAGCGCAGGCCGGTCTATTTGATTCCCGTCACCGAAAGAAAAGCCGTTTAAATTCGAGTGTGGACGCCATCCTCTCAAAGTTCGGTGAAAACAGTATTCGTAAGGCAAGGGTATATTTCCTTGCGGAAAGAAATTCATGATATTGGTAGGAAGGGTTCTTCTTCATTAAGCGAGATCTCCACTTCGAACCGACGTCTCAGTATGTTTGAAGCTTGTCCTGAGTGAAGCGCACGTGAGTGCCGCCTACGATCGATCATCCCGAAGCCATGCGATAACGACCATTCACTTCGTCCCAATCAATGTGATCTATGAACTTCTCCACGTATTCGACTTTGCGGTTGTGGTAGTCGATATAAAACGCATGTTCGTAAACGTCGATGACGACGAGCGGCACGGCCATCCACAAGGGGCCTTGTGCGTGTTCGTCGCTCACCACGTTGTAGAGTTTTTCGTTTACCGGGTGATGCACCAGCATTGCCCAGCCCGTAGCGGCCTTAGCACTGGCCTGAAAGTCATCGGCCCATTTGTCGAGCGAACCAAACCTCCTTTCAATAGCCGATCGAACATCAGCTTTGGGATCGGGAGCCTTGGGAACGAGGCCGTCAAAATACAATTCATGCAGGATGACGCTGTTGCCTTTACTTTGTCTGGCCCTCTGCATGGCACCGTAGCCGTTGGCATCGATGGCGGTTCCGGTCTTGATGCTGGTTTCCAGTTTGTTGTCCAGCGACGTGTAACCCTTCAACGCCCCGCCGTAATGTGCGCTGTAGTGGGGAGCGATTTGTTCGGCGCTCAGAAAGCCGGAGATGGCCTTGTGACGCAGCGGTTTGGGTTTGCCCGTGACCAGACCACTATTTGTCAACCCGCCCTCAGCGGCTTCTGCGAGGCCAGTGACAAGCATCGTGCCTACCGCGGCTCCAGACGATACAAACAAAAAGTTGCGGCGTGAAAGACTCATCGGTGTTCCTTTCATGTTGGTCGGCATCGCTCACGCTGCGGTCACTTGTTCGGCATAAAGGCTATACGCTTTGGAGCCTTGCCTACCTTGATCTTGCCGAGCGATGCTAGTTTTCCATCCTTAGACACTTCTACCACTCCCAGCGTTCCATCGCCAATGTTGCTGACCAGCACGTGCACGGGATTTGTGCCGGGGATGCGTTCGATGCAACAGGGTTTCGATGTGTCGGTCAACCGGGCGAGATGTTGGCCAGTCTTGACGTTAACCGCATCCACATAAGAGCGGCCTTCGTTGGCACCCAACACGATGTCGTTACCCACGGCCTCGCAGCCGTGATAGGTCACTTCCTGTGGAGCGGAGTTATCCTTGGGCGTCATTAGTCGGAACAGGCGGGTGACTTTGCCCGTCTACGCATCCATCTCGAAGAAACCATCGACCCAGAACGAACCGAAATAGACCTTCGACTCATCGGGCGAAAACGTCAGGCTGCGGGGGTTCACGTTGATCTGGTGAAACTTGACTAGTTTCCGATTGGCCGGGTCGATGATGGCGATACCCGTAATCTTCTTACAAGTAACGTAGGCGTGTTTGTTGAGCGGCCCGTATTTGACGACATGCGGCGCCGAGCAACCTTTGATGCGGAATTCCTCTTTCATCGTCGTGAAGTTGATCCCCACGACCGTATCGCTGTAATAGTTCGCATCCAAGATGTATTTGCCGTCCGTGGTGAGAACGATGTGGTCATGGTGCATGTCGCCGATCTTTACTTCACCCAATTGGTTGAACTTGTCGGTATCGAAGAACTTCACTTTACCTTCGCCTTCAACACCGATGGCGACCCGTTTTCCATCGGGACTGACGGCCACACCATCGGGACTGACGGCCACACCATAGGGGCTAGCCCCGACTTTGATTCGCTTGATTTCCTTCATGGCCGTGAGATCGACCAGCGAAACGGTTTCGTCGCCGGTGTTCACCACGAACAATTGGCGTGGGATGTCATTGGCCCCCGCTCGCAGCGGCGTAAGGATCATTGCCGCCCCCAACACGACTCGAAACCATCGTTGGGTACTCATCGCCTTCTCCTTTTCTGTGTGGTGGATGTTGTTTGTTGAAATCAATTCCCAAGGTTGTGGACGTGAAAGTTGTCGAATTACGTGACGGCATCGGCCTTGGTCCACAAGCGGACTTTGCCCGCCTTCGTAATGGCATTGTCTCTCACGTCGAACTCCCGGTCATCTACCGAACACACAATTATTTCACCGCGCATGGTGACTTTTATCGTGCGCCATTTACCGGCTTCTTCCCTGAACCCACTGGTTTTCACGAGTTGATGAACCCGACATTCCTCATATCAGCCTCGGATGGACCTTCTGCGGGTCTCCCCGTGGCCAATGGCCAAAACCTATCAGACCGCGAACCAAGGGACAATGGCTTTCCCTCATCTTTCCGCTGAAAACCGTCTCTGATCCCCGAGTTATTCCAGGTGCCTTTGCCGAAATCTGATCGGCAGAGACACTGCTCCTGCCTCTCGCATGACTACACCTTCCTTTTTGGTTCGACTGCTGCTTTGAAGACTAAATCGTATGCCCGGAAAGCTCAAAGCGATTTCGTCCTGTGGTGGTGTTTCCGAATCTAAAGGAGACAGGGACCCTCACTATCCTGAGACCGGCCCCCTGCGTCGCGAACTCTACCCTAAACACCTCGCCTAGTTTAGACTAGACTTATGCAATGCCCCTTCTGCAAGGCTGAGATCCCGCTTTCCGCCGCAGCCTGGCTGGCAAGATCGGAGCCTCTAGACCGAAAAGTCACTATCTCGAAACCCGAGGGAGATTTTTGAGGGAGGTCTCTCCAATCTGAGACTCCATCGCCTCGAAGCCAGGATTGCACAACGTCAGGATGAAATTGACGCAGGGTTGGAGGGCTGATAGCTTTTGACCATTCACCACGGGGAGACCCGAAGAACGGCCATCCGAGGCTGCTATGAGGAATGTCGGTCTTAGTGTTTGAACCGTCAACTTATCCACAAGGAGAATACCCATGAAGTACGCATACTCCCTAACCGCCCTTCTGTTCATTGGGATGTCAGTTACGGCTTTCTCCCACCCTCATTTTAGCAAGTCGCTGAAGGCGACGCTGCCAAGTAAGGTGGAGGCCAGCGTCAGTTACTACACCGTTCCGGCCAACATAAGTCACATTGAGAAGATCAAGGTGGGAGGGTTTGTTCCCAGCCACGCCACTTTGTCTCTGTCAGGTGCCGCTTCGTCAGGATCCACCTCGGTTTCAGCCGGAGAGTACACCATTGGTGCTATTAGGGGCTCCACCGATTGGACCTTGGTTCTGCACCCGAAGCTAGCCCAGGGGCACACACCTGACCCGTCCAAGTTGATTCGCCTCGAGTCCTGGTTTTCAACTTCCGAGGGAACAGCCCACCATTCCTCCTTCGATGTGATGCCGGGATATGGAAGCCTGGCGGGGAAGGCCACCCTCATCTGGCATTTCGGGAACCTCTACTTGGCCGGGGTCCTGGAGTAGCTCAGACAGGCGGGCAGGAATCCCTCCCCGGCGTTCTTCCGGGGCCAGAAGGCGGATCGTTTCACCCAGAGGATTTTGAGATCCTCAGGGTGACCCTGTGAAAGGGGTGTGGACGACTTGGCGAATTGGGTCGGCCGTGATTTCGCCTAAGCTGGAAGAAGGAGACAGATGCTAGGCAGCGTTATGTTCGTTGTGACGATCGTTTCAATCCTGTGTTCCGACCATAGCTCGGAGAAAGGTGCTCGACGAGCTAGAAAAAATGATGACTCCAGAACAGATTTCTGAGGCACACCGGCTATCACGAGAGTGGAGGCCGAAGGGGAAGAATGAGTAACACCCTACGCAAGCTGCTCTTCTTCCTTCTGACACCGGTGATTCTTGGGGCAGGCGGTTATGCCCAAAGTGACTTCGAGGAAACACTCCGTCGTGCTCAACAAGGCGATGCCTTGGCCCAAGAGCGGCTTGGGAGGATGTACTACGACGGCGAAGGAGTCCCCAAGGACTACCAGGAAGCTCTTAAGTGGTGGCGCATGGCTGCCGATCAAGGTAATGCCCCCCCGCCCAAACGAATCTAGGGTACATGTACTACAACGGCCAAGGAGTCCCCAAGGACTACCAGGAAGCTCTTAAGTGGTGGCGCATGGCTGCCGATCAAGGTAATGCCCCCCCGCCCAAACGAATCTAGGGTACATGTACTACAACGGCCAAGGAGTCCCCAAAGACTCCCAGGAAGCTCTTAAGTGGTACCGCAAGGCTGCGGAGCAAGGTGATGACGATGCCCAATATAACCTGGGGTTAATGTACGCCGATGGCCAAGGAGTCCCCAAGGACTACCAGGAAGCCCTCAAGTGGTTTCGCAAAGCCGCCGAGCAAGGTCATGTCTCTGCCCGATATAACCTGGGGTGGATGTACCGCAGCGGCAAAGGAGTCCCCAAGGACTACCAGGAATCCCTCAAGTGGTACCGCAAGGCTGCGGAGCAAGGTAATGCCACGGCCCAATTCAACCTGGGGCGTCTATACCACAAAGGCGAAGGAGTCCCCAAGGACTACCAGGAATCCCTCAAGTGGTATCGCAAGGCTGCGGAGCAAGGTGATGCCTTCGCCCAAGCGAGTCTAGGGTTAATGTACCGCACCGGCGAAGGAGTCTCCAAGGACTACCAGGAATCCCTCAAGTGGTTTCGCATGGCTGCTGAACAAGGTTTCACCCTGGCCCAATATAGCCTAGGGTACATGTACTACGACGGCGAAGGAGTCCCTCAGGACTACAAAGAAGCAGTTAAGTGGTCCCGCAAGGCTGCCGAACAAGGTTTTACCCTGGCCCAATATATCCTAGGGTACATGTACTATGACGGCGAAGGAGTCCCTCAGGACTACGTACTTGCATACATGTGGATCAATTTAGCTGCCTCCAACTCAACTGAAGAAGACGTCAGAGAACAGAGTAGCAAGATGCGGGACGAACTAGAAAAAAACATGACTCCAGAACAGATTGCTGAGGCTCAGCGGCGATCACGAGAGTGGAAGCCGAAGGGGAAGAATGAATAACGGGGCTAAATTGCTTCCTCTACTAGTCCGCAAGTTTGCCTTTCCCACTGCGGAACTGTGTGCCGGGTGCATGGCGGCGCAGCGCCCCAGGTTAGGGAAGCGGCACGGCTCAGGGTCCTCGCGATGGTGGATCCTGCTCTGGCACAGCTTGAGAGACTCATCGAAAGCGAAAACCCGTCAACCTCCCTTAGTGCCGTCAAGGACATTCTCGATCGTGCAGGTCTGAAGCAGGCCGACAAACTGGAATTACAGGGCCTTATCGAGGTGGAAGACTCTGGGCGCGAGAAACTCACGGATGAAAACCTCGCCAAACTTCTTGCTCTTGCAGAAACAGCGGCCGAATCTGAAGGCAATTAAGCGGCAGAGCAAGGAAAAGCCATTGATTGGTGACTGGCAGTAGAGTCCTGCCAAGTTGCGCGACGCGTAGTGTCTCTTGAGATTCTAATGAAATGTCAGGGGTGGAGGACATCATGGGTTATGCTCTCTTTTCTGCGCAGGATCTGGTTTGTGTACTCCGGTCTCTCGCCAGCGATGGACTCTTTGTACAGGGCTGGATCGCTCAGGAGGGTGCCCTTAGTCTGTCACCTATACCGATCGTGGAACTGCCCACAAGCGCACTCGCCCAATCGTCAGTCGAGCAGCTCTTGCAGTTTCGATACCTGTAAGGAGCCATTTACGCAAGAGGGCCTCTCACCAAGCTTGGTCGACCTATCAAAGAGCCCACCTATCAATGAACCGGCACCGGCGGGTATGACGGTGATCTTAGGTTGAACTAGCGGGCGCCCATCTGGTTCTGGTGTGGCGCTTCGATCGCTTCGCCAGGTCGACCACACACTTGATTCTGGTGCTCGAAGAATTCAGAAACCTCGGGGTCGACTCCGTGAGCTTCGGGGAGAACATCGATACCTCAAGCCCCTTGGGTGGTGCCATCTTTACGATTATCGGCGCTGTGGCCCAGCTTGAGAGAGATATCATTGCCGAAAGAGTGCGACCCAGGATCGCTTTGTGTATCGGCACCGCTGGCGGCCACACGACGTGCTCATGTGGGACAATCGTTGGACGATACACGTCGTAGAACCTTTCGACCATGGGGGCGAGCGACGGGTCATGCACCGCGCAACCATTGCCGGGAGCGAGCCGGTGAACGGATAATGTGGTAAAGCGCCAAGAAAGTTCCGCTGGCGACACTGCGATCACACTAGAGATTTCAGGCAATTATCATCGAGCGGCTGTAGCGGTGTAAAATCCCGGTTGTTCTGATACCAGGGTCGTTCCGTGCCCGTGCAGGCATTGCTTACCGCGTTGTAGATCAGGAACATAATCGCCCGTCGCCAGGGGGAGATGTTATTGGCAGAGCCATGCAGAACATTGCAGTGGATAAAGCTGACAGACCCCGCGGGTCCGATCAGGGGTTCAATACCATTTTCATTGGCTAGCCGCTCCATAGTGGTCTGATCAATATGATATAGATCATACCCTTCCCCCTTCGCGTCCTCGTGCAACTTGGCATCCATCAGTCCATGCCGATGTGTGCCTGGAACGACCAGCAGCGGCGACTTGACCGCCGTGCAATCGTCGATAAACACGGCCGCCATCACGCATCGCGGCTCCGGCATCCCGTCGATCATGTGCCACGGCGGAAAATCTTGATGCCAATCCCACGCCGTGCCGCTGCCAAAACCCGATTTAGGATTCAATCGGCTCTGATGAACATACACATCATCGTCCAACAACTGGCGAACCGGATTCAACATGCGCGGTAGCAGCGAAAGACGCCGAAACGGCTCACTGAATGTATGCCCCCCGAATACCAACCGTGTACTCGTGGGATCGTTTTTCTCTCGTATCACCTCGGGTCCCTGGCGATTCAGGATTTTCAGCAGCGCGCCCTGCAAAATCGCCACCTCATCGTCATCCAGCAGCCGGGGGAGATGTAGGTATCCTTTCTCTTCAAACTCCGCTAGCTGTGAATCATTCATTTTCATGATCTACACCTCGGTCCTTTGTAGTGAGAGCGGAATGATCCAGTCACCAATCTATCTGGTCAGATCAGCACACCGGCAGTTTGATTGGAACTTGACGCTCCGCCGATTCCAAGACGGCCAGCGCAACGGCTAACGACCGCGTACCGTCTCGACCGTCGTTGATGGGCAATTCCTCGTTCCGCATCACACGACAAAAATGTTCAAGTTGAGACTCAAGCGGATCTGCATCTGTCACCTCATGGCACAACTTCTCCATCGGATGTTGCCAGCCCCTTGGCGCGCCATCAGCATAACGCCACAGTTCCATTTGCGGAAATGCCAAGGAACCCAAAGTCCCGAGAAAATGGTAGCAGTTCTCATCAGCATGAAAATAATGCGGGTTCTCACCGGTGGTCGTCTCGTAGGACCAGGGGCCGGGTGTTGCGTCCGACGCTGCCACCGAACCCAGCGCACCATTGTCAAACGAAAGCGAAATGCTGACGGAATCTTCTACATTAAGTTTCCGCGCTGCAGAACTTGATTGAGCGTACGCTTGACGGATTTCGCCGCAAATGAAGCGTAAGCTGTCGAGTTCATGGATAAGGTTAATCAACGTTGGTCCACCGGCTGGTCGTTGGCACCGCCAATCTACCTCGAAATACTCATCCGGCTTCAACAGTGACCACATTACGGATACTGCCACCAACTTTCCGAGCTTGCCACTGTTGACGATCGAACGTGCTGCTTGAATCAGTGGATTATGCCGTCGATGATGTCCAACCAGAACACGAATGCCAGTCTCATCAGCCACTTCGACTATACGGCGTGCGTCATCAAGACTACTGGCAATCGGCTTCTCAATTAAAACGTGCACCGATCTTTCTGCGCACGCTTCCGTAATAGCCAGGTGGGATCCATTGGGGGTAGCAATGATTGCCCCATCAGGACTTTCGCGTTCAAGCAGCTCTTCAATGTCTGCGTAAAACGCAACGCTGCATTCTTCTGCGACCGATTTGAGACTTGAATCGACATCGCACACCCCGACGAGACGACAGTTGCGGTGTCTATTGACAAGTGCAGCATGTTTTCTGCCTATCAAGCCCGCACCCACTACCGCTAATCCCACCGGATCCATATCGCTTACTCTAATCTGTACAAGTACACGGGGGCAACTCAGCGCCACCCTGAAAGAGCACATCCATTTGCGTTCGCCTGCAGGCCAGCGACGAAGATACTACTTCGTAAACCCGTTGTCCGCGCTTGCCGGGAGCGGCCATTAATTCTCTCGCTTCTCACCAACACCGCATGCAAGGAGTAGCCGGTTTTTGATTCGCCCCACAGCCTTCTTTTCAGTTTCCTCCTTTTCCACCTCAAGTACATAAGTCTTATCGTTGTTTCTCCCGTTTGGACACGTGGCTGAGATTCCTCCCATTTTGGTTGGTAACGCTTGGTAAGATCTGGTAAGGGCCGACCTGCGATAAATTGTTCCCTCTGACGTGGTGAGGGAATTCCAGAGTAAGTGATACGAGGGTGTCGTCTTTCTATGCTGAAAGCGACATGACCTTCCGCTGTAAAAATTGCAGGGCTCTCCTCACGGACCTCACGATCTTCCCCAGCGGTTACTTCGTCCGTGCGGCAAAAGACTGCTGGGCTGCCAGGACTTGCTCCAGTCGGATCAACCGTTCCGTCAGGTCGGCAATGACCGCTTCCTGCTCCTGGAGTTTTGGTGCTGTCCCTGGAGTTCGTTCAGCAGCATCGAGGGCAACTTCTGATACTCAACGGTCTTGACTTTTCCCGTGTCGTCGTAGACGACCAACTCTGGGTACACCTCAGCCACTTCCTCTCCAATGAGGCCATATTGCAGACGGCCCTCTCCGAAGTCGTGCTCTTTCTTGTAACGGAAGGTCACAGGCCGCAGCCGCATCAGGTCGCTACTGGCCCTGTTCATGTCGTGGATGTCTTGTTTGAATTGCCGGGAGGAAGGCAAAACAAGCTGGACACCAGCGATGAATGCATTCGTATGGTCTGTGTCGCCAATCCGAATAATGTTTGATTCTACAGATTCACCGGAGTTTCCAACATAGATGTTGTTGTCGCCGGTGACCAGATTATCACCGGCATAATCTCCGATGGCAAGGTTAAAGGAACCGGTGGTGTTGGAGAAGAGCGCGTTGACCCCACTCGCCGTGTTCCCGTCGCCGGTGGTGTTGGAGCTGAGCGCACCTCGCCCCAGGGACGTGTTGGTGGGGCCGGTGACGACGTAGCTCTGAGTCTCGACGGCGACAGTCGCAACATCTCCACTGGCCTCCTGGATCAAGGAGAGCACCGCTACGGGAGGCGAGGAGACACTGATTTCCACCACCCCCTCATAGTTACTCAGCGCCGCTCCAAAAAACTTCTCTTCGTTCAGAAACCCGGCTTCGGACTGAAGCGGAGCCAGCATGAGGTTCTTTTCGCCGACCGGTTCTTGACCTGCCTTGTCCTTGACACGAACCGTGATTTCCGTTGCCTCCGTCGAACTCGGGTTGTGAACCGCCAAACCGGACTTGAACTGAGGGTTGACGAATCCCAAAAACCGTATCTCATCGCTAGCCACGCTGGGCAGCACTTCTACGCGGGGCTTGAGCTGCCCTATGAAGAGTTGAAAAAACTCCGTGGCGATAAACTCGCTATCGGACTTTAGCTCCGCCCATCCTCTGGTCAAAGTAGCTTCCGCGTCTCCGAAAGAGAGGGTCTCGGTTGCTCCTGGTCCCAACTCCACTTGCCCATCGGCCAGACGGCTGCCATCGGGAAAATACAGTTGGACATCGACGGTAATCGTCTCCGTGGCGCTGGGATTGTGGATGGTAAACGAACGTAGTAGAACCCCCGTTCAGCACTACCTGGGAAAATTGTTGTTCCATCCCACCAAACTGGCCCAGTAGAGGAATAGTTGCCACCTTCAAGACGAGAACAAGCGTCAGTAAGCACTCAACTCGACGCACAGTATGGCGGGATTGCTCGAAAGCCGTGTGAAAAGCGTACATGCTGGTTTACCTCCTTTTCGCGGTTGAAGAGAACTTGATGTCCCCCTCGTCAAAAGATCTATTGGCACTGAGCCTAGCTTAGCTACAGCCAGACCGGTACGCAACGAGTCGTGCCAGGGGATGGAAGGTGCACAGTCGCGAGGTGTGCGCATCAGAGAGCTGCTCCTTCCTTGAGGATGGGCGAAGACCTCCGATTGTTGCGTGGTTTTGGAGGTATAAACTCCCCGAATCATCCCCGAGAGCCTATCGCTTATGATCGGAGGTCGCGGAAAAGACGACCCCAAGGACTACCAGAAAGCTCTTAAGTGGTGGCGTATGGCTGCCGATCAAGGTTTTGTCCCGGCCCAAGCGAGTCTAGGGTTAATGTACTACGACGGCCAAGGAGTCCCCAAGGACTACGTACTTGCACATGTGGATCAATTTAGCGTGCCTCCAACTCAACTGTGAGTAGATTCATTTGGGGTTCTAATACATCTACTAGTCCTCAACTTTGTCTTTACCAAATTTTGTCCCGCTTGCTAAATGCCTTTCGGTAAGCCCTCTTTTGCCCTGTTTGTCCTTCACACTGCTGGCTGCTAGGATTATTTGTAACTGCAAATACCCAATGTTGCTTGAGGTTCGCTCATGGCCACTCTACGCAAGCTGCTCTTCTTCTTTCTGACACTAGTGATTCTTGGGGCAGGCGGTTATGCCCAAGATGAGTATCTCGAACAACTGCTTCGTCGTGCTCAACAAGGTGAGGCCAGTGCCCAATGGCAGCTTGGGATTATGTACTACGGCGGCCTAGGAGTCCCTAAGGACTACCAGGAAGCAGCTAAGTGGTACCGAATGGCTGCGGAGCAAGGTGATGACGATGCTCAATTCAACCTGGGGTTCATGTACGGCAACGGCGAAGGAGTCCCCAAGGACTACCAGGAAGCCCTCAAGTGGTATCGCAAGGCTGCCGAACAAGGTTTTGTCAAGGCCCAATATGCCCTGGGAGTCATGTGCGGCAAGGGCCTAGGAGTCCCCAAGGACTACCAGGAAGCAGTCAAGTGGTGGCGCATGGCTGCGGAGCAAGGTAATGCCTCGGCTCAATATAACCTGGGGTTTATGTACTACTACGGCCTAGGAGTCCCCAAGGACTACCAGGAAGCAGCTAAGTGGTACCGAATGGCTGCGGAGCAAGGTAATGCCTCGGCCCAATATAACCTGGGGGGAATGTACCGCAACGGCCTAGGAGTCCCTAAGGATGACCAGGAAGCAGCTAAGTGGTTTCGCAGGGCTACTGAGCAAGGCGATGCTGCCTCCCAATATAACCTAGGGCAACTGTACTACCACGAACGCAAGGGGGGTGTTTCCCAGGACTACCAAGAAGCAGCCAAGTGGTACCGCAAGGCCGCTGAGCAAGGTGATGCTGCCTCCCAATATGCCCTGGGAGTCATGTGCGGCAAGGGCCAAGGGGTCCCCAAAGACTACCAGGAAGCAGTTAAGTGGTATCGCATGGCTGCCGAACAAGGTCTTGCCTTGGCCCAATTCAACCTGGGGGAAATGTACCGTAACGGCCTAGGAGTCCCCAAGGACTACCAGGAAGCAGTTAAGTGGTTTCGCAAGGCTGCCGATCAAGGTTTTGACGATGCCCAATATAACCTGGGGGTAATGTACGCCCACGGCGAAGGAGTCCCCAAGGACTACGTACTTGCACACGTGTGGATCAATTTAGCTGTCGCCAACTCAACTGAAGAAGACGTCAGTGAACTGGGTGTCAAGCGTAGAGACGAACTAGAAGAAAAGATGACTCCAGAACAGATTGCTGAGGCACACCGGCTCTCACGAGAGTGGAAGCCGAAGGGGAAGAATGAATAACGGGGCTAAATTTCTTCCTCTACAGTGTTCCCTCCGTTTTTCGCGATTCGCGGACAGGGCGTAACATCCAGCACGACCTGGTGTCGTTGTTGCGTCAATCGGTATACAGCCGCCTGGCTGGTTATGAAGGTGTCAATGATGCCCATCGTTTATCGGTGGATCCGACTATGCGGAGGATCACCGGAAAGAAGATCGACGATAAGAATGCCGCCAGCGCCAACACCATGGGTCGATTTGAGACCCAGATGCTGTCTGTGAAGGACAACCTCAAAGCCTTTTGGGAAGTCAATGGTCGATGGGTGGAAAGGGAGGGACATCATGCGTGCTCAGCAAATCAACCGGGCTAGCACCATAGGGCTAGTTGTCCTGTCGCTGGCAGCCTTACTGACGGTGCTTCCCGCCGCGTTGCGTGCGGTACTGACCGGGCAAATGCCGACGCCACAACCGGACGAGGGAACCGGCGCACACATTTTTCAGCTATCCATCGTGGCGCTGGCGCCGATGGGTTTCCTCTTCCTAGCCACGGCGGACTGGACGCAGCCGTGGCGAATCGTGCGACGATTGGTCATCCCAGCCGCCGCTGTGATTCTGGCACTTAGCATTCTCTTCTACTTTGAGCACGTCTATTTCCCAGCACACTACTGACTGGCCCAGACCGAGAAAGAAACTCACGACAGGCCCGGAATCCAAGAACAGGTGAAACTGTCCAGGTACCTGCCAAGAAAGTTTTTTACTTCAAATTGGGGAAGGGACTGAAGGAGTTCATCAACTCGTGAAAATCGGTGGGTTCAGGGAAGAAGATGTGTCTGGAATTATAGTAGGTAGAACAGCCCCATCTTTCTTTCCGAATTAACATAAATCCACTTAAAATTGCCTTTCACTTCTTCTAGACTTATCGTTTAGAAAGAATTCCTTCTGTACAGCACTGAGGAGGGACTTTTGGTGCCGTTCCCCTTCGATTTCTGAAGTGAGCATTAAACGTGCGCTGCATTTCGCCAGTCGCTTTTTGGCGGAGTAAGTCTGTTTCAAAGGGAAAGGTACATCTGCATGAGTGATATTTATGATCTGCGACGATTTTTTGAAGCTCAAGACCAAGCCTATGAATCAGTCCTCAACGAATTGAGAGTTGGGCAGAAACGTGGGCACTGGATGTGGTACATATTTCCGCAGATCAAAGGTCTTGGCGTAAGTGCAATGGCGCAAATGTATGCAATTTCATCTCAAAAAGAAGCTGAAGCTTACTCGGAACACCCGAACTTGGGATCACGATTGAGAGAGTGTACTCAGCTTGTCATGAATGTGGAGGGGCGTAGCGCCGAACAACAAATTTTCTATTATCCCGACAATCTTAAATTCCGATCTTGCATGACGTTGTTTGAACACTCTGCGACAGACAACGGCATCTTTCGGGACGCTCTTCTCAAGTACTTTGACGGAAAGCCTGATCAGTTAACTCTCGATATCCTGAAGAAACACTAGGCTGAATTCGTGAATTCAAGATCCACCCGTAATTGGACGTGCAAGTGCCGCATAACAATTGCGTGAACCGGAGCGGCGAATCCGGCGGAATCTCAATGGACAGCGTACACTTTAGCGGCCAGTGACAATCCGCTCCACCTGCGCCCCCCATTTTGACAGGGCTTGCTTCACTTCGCGCTGTCTTTTGTACCTGTCGTAAATCGCTGTCACTCCACTATCGGCCGTCTTGTGATTCAGTGCCTTCCCCAGCGTCACCCGGTCCACTCCCAGGGCTCCCATACCTGATGCCGCCGTTCGTCGGAGGTCATGAATCGTGAAGTCGAAACCGCACCGCTGTCGCACCCTCTCCAAAGCATGACTCACCCACTTAATGGGTCCCTTAGAACGATTGGACGGGGAAGCGAATACGTAAGTTTCGCTTCCGGTCCAGGGCCTCAGTTGTTCCAAAATCACAGTTGCCTGGGAGACCAGTGGCACGTGGTGTTCCAGCCTGTTCTTAGAGTTTTCCGCCGGAATAGTCCACACACCATTCACAATATCGCTCCATTTTGCCTTTCTGGTTTCCCCTGAGCGTTGGCCCGTCAGCAGCAAAAAACGGAACAGAGCGGTCACCACCGGACCCTCGTGCTCGCAGGCTTGCCAGAACACCTTCACTTCCTCGTCAGACAGCACTCGGTTACGGGCTGTCTCTTTGGAAGGCTTGGAGATACCCTGGCAGGGAGAAAACTCAACCAGGCCCCTCTCAAGGGAAAAATTGAATAGCTTGCTGAGCAGGGCGCGGGTTCGATTCGCCTGTACGGGTGATTTACGATCATGGCGAATTTTGTCCAACAGGTTCACGACATCGGCCCGCTTGATCGCTTTCACCTTCCTGTTCTTCCAAAGAGGAAGTAAATCATGGCGAATGATGCGCTCGTATTCGTGCCGCGTCTTCTCCGCCCTCTGGCTGGCGTGATAACACAAGAACAATTGAGCCAGCTCTCCGACCGTCTCCGCCCGTCGTTCCTTCCGTTTCTCGGCGGCAGGGTCGCCTCCTGTTGTCACCTCCGTCAGCATGCGCCGCGCCGCCTTGCGGGCCGCTGCCAATCCCAGGTTAGGATAGGCCCCGATGGTTAGTCGCCGCCGTATGCCTGCCTTCCGATAGCGCACGCCCCAACTCTTGGCGCCGCTGGCCCTCACCCGCAACTGGAGCCCCGGCATTACAGTGTCCACGAAGGTTCCTTCGGTCTGGATCGCCCGAACGGTCAAGTCGGTCAATTTCATCACCGCCATTTCACCCTCCCAGCCCCCTGTTCTTTTCCTGGGGGTCCACTGGGGGTCCACCAACATCCGTGCTGTAATGAGCTAAAGTGAAACACTACGAGACGATTATATGGCCATAAAATACTGAAAGAAAGTGGATTATTAATTTATCCTGGGATTTTCTGAAACGGAGAGAAACAGGAAGATAACTGACTCTTAATCAGTAGGTTCGAAGTTCGATTCCCTGGCGGCTCACCATCAAACTTCTTCAAAAGCACAAGGTTATGAGCTTCCCATAGCCTTATCCTCTTTACCTCGCTTCCCTGTTGTCCACTTTTTGTCCAGTTTGCGCGATCCTTTGATTTTCAAGTACCTCGGATCCAAGCACAGATCCAGTTGCATGTTGGTAACCGTATGGGACATACTTCATCGTCAACCCGGACCAAGATAGAACGATCCAGTAAGGGTCTGACGGTTTCCTATTAAACCTATTTTACCCGGACAACCGGTAGCGTTGGTTGCCGGTGTCCTTGGTGTCCTACTGGGTACGGGGGGGCTACCCATAGAAGATTCCCAAAATGGAATCACAAAGCCGCTCATTCAGATGGACGATGCTTTAAGCGCACTGTTACGATTATCCCAGCTTATATCTCCAGAGTAGGGAGAGGTTCTGGACAATGGGAGGACAGACTCCTTGGACCTATCCGAGTAAAGTCATTGCAAAGGGAATGGTCGAAAGGTAAGCCGCGGTTTGAAAACCACTATTCCAAAGGGCACTTAGGGTCTTTTCTGTGGTTCCATAACCCCCACAAGGTGGCTCAGAGCTAATTTACGCTACGTACTATCACAATTCGGTATAGCTAGTGGTTGGCACCGCTCCTATTACGCTGCCTTTGTGGTACCTTGGAGTGCCATGCAGGAAAAAGAAAGACAGCTGGCCCTCTTTCTAGATCTAGAGAATCTGGCTCTGGGGTTTGACAAGGGTCAGAGCCGTACTAGGTTCCGTATCGAAAGAGTCCTGGAGCGCCTGGTAGAAAAGGGGAAGATTCTAGTCAAGGAAGCCTACGCCGACTGGGACCGGTTTACCGAATACAAAATGGAGCTCCACGAGGCTGCCTTCGAGATGATCGACATTCCGCGGCGAGGCCAAACAGGGAAGAACTCAGCCGATATCCGCCTCTGCGTAGATGCCATGGATCTCTGCTACGCTAAAGAGCACATCGATACCTTTGTCATTTTGTCTGGCGACAGCGATTTTTCTCCCCTTGTCTCGAAGCTGAAGGAGAACGGAAAGTACGTCATAGGGTTGGCAGGCCAAGGATCCACCTCCCAAATGCTGGTGGAGAACTGTGACGAATTCATCTTCTACGAAGAACTGGAACAGGTTGCTGTCCGTCCCCCTCACCTGAGCAAGAACATTCCAAAAGCGAAGCGGCCCGCCTTCCAACTGATGATCGAATCCATCCTGGCTTTGATGCGCGAGAACAAGGAGGTGCTGTACTCGTCGATGGTCAAACAGACCATGAAACGCAAGCAACCCGCTTTCAGTGAAACACGCTATGGTCACGACACATTCAGCAGTCTACTGGAGGAAGGGGAGAAGCTGGGTTTGGTGGTTTTGGGAAAGGATATTCGAAGCGGCACCTACGTCATCCGGGGATTCGGAAAGGAATCAGGATAAGGCTTATTCCACTTTACTGGATCCAGAAGAGCTCACAGTTGAAATAATGGTAATCTAAAATGATCTTGCGGCCAGCGGAGCCAGGGCTCCATCTTTGTTCTGAAAGGTCTTAGGGAAAACCAGACTGTAGGGTTGCTCCTGGCGCTAGCTGACTACCGAATCGGTAAGGGTAAGCGTGAATACTGCTTGAGATGCTCTCTACCGCCTAAGGGGTAGTGCCTGTTTAGGATGCAAGCTTGTCTCCGCGGTTAAGCCGAGGGAGTTTTTCTAGCTGACGACGCAGAGTGAGCAGGTGCTGTCTGAGTGCCAGGGTATGCCAGCAGGATTGGCCCTGGAATTCATCAAAGTCAAGGGCTGTGGCCATCGACATTCTACACTGTATAGCCGTTGTAAATATGCGCTATTAGATTTGGTATTCTATACGCTAAGGTCAAAGCTTTCTCTCTGGCTACGGGCCAATTCAGAATTGATTCCAAGTTGCTCGTCACCATCTCAAAGCAGCCCACCGTCGACTCCTCTGAGAGCAAGCGTTTGCTCACTGGAGAGAGGTGGCGTGTGCACACTAAAAAAGGAGAGGGAGGTACAGGTGAGGCTCAGAATTGCTCGGCCGAGATTAACTTGACAGTGCATTAGGGTAGGAATAGATTTCGATCATTCACAACGATTAGATCAGGTGAGCTTATTTCCAGAGTTGGGATGAGAAAGGTCGGTTAAGAGGAGGCTCATTATGGAAGGTGAATCTCAGTTCACGCCGACTGCCGAGGAAGTCAACTGCGCCGAGTGCGGCGTAGTTTTGGCGGTAGGGCAGGACCGGGAGGAAGTTGAAGGTAGGTTCTTCTGTCGGCCCTGCTTTGATGACTTGAGGGTACAAGTTAGGGTGGTCTTGGGATCACAGGGTGAAAACATCAACTATCCAATGGCAGTGGTGGGCGCCCTGCTGGGTGCCGTCATGGGGGGCCTTGTTTGGTGGGGCTTTACCGTGATAACTGAGATCGGATTCGGCCTTGTTGCAGTGGTGATTGGCTTCACCGTAGCAAAGGGTGCATGTTTTTTCTCCGGGAACAAGCGTTCCTCCGGATTGCAAGGTCTATCAGTTGCCGTGTCCGGTATTGCATTCTTCTGGGCTAGCTATCTGGTCAAGCGGACCTTTATTCTTCGGGCCTATGCGCAGAAAGGACAGGAGGTAGTACTGCCCTGGTTACCCTCGCCAGACCTTCTCGTGGCTGTAGTCGGTGTTGACTTCGGAGTCATGGATCTGGTCTTTCTAGGCATTGTGGTCTACGAGGCGTGGAAAATCCCGGCACCGATCAGGATGGCTGACTGAGTGGGAAGACAAGATAGCAGGTCGACATCGAATGTTGAGCGGAGATTGCGGAATTTGCAGTCCGTGGCCCGCCATGAGTTCGGGCACTTGCAGCGGGCACGAGAATACAATGTGGGAGGGAAGGAGCCTTCCGCTGGCCCCTGGAAACGTCGTCTGTCGACCCTAGGTCCAATAGGTGTTGGCCTGCTATTCGTGCTGGGCAAGTTCAAACTGCTGTTGCCTCTGCTGAAGATCGCCAAGCTCAGTACACTACTGACCATGTTATTCACGGTTTGGGTTTACGCTCAGATCTGGGGGGTGTATTTTGCAACGGGGTTCGTATTGCTGATCTTCGTTCATGAGCTAGGGCATGCACTCGTCATGCGGCAGCAGGGGATCAATGCAGGCGCACCCGTATTTATTCCGTTCGTTGGCGCCGTCATAGCAATGAAGAGCGTGCCTCGCAATGCATGGGTAGAAGCATTGGTTGGCATCGGGGGGCCGGTGCTGGGCAGCCTCGGGGCTCTAGCCTGCTTGATCATCGGTTGGAGTATGAACTCGTTGTTCTGGTATGCCCTGGCTTCGACTGGGTTCTTGATCAATTTATTCAATCTTATACCGATCAGTCCTCTAGATGGAGGCAGGATTGTCGGAGTGTTTAGCCGCTGGTTGTGGATCCTGGGATACGCAGTCGGAATTGGGGTCTTTTTCCTGACCTACTCACCGATCCTGTTTCTGATTCTGTTGTTAGGCTTGTTGGGGCTGGGGCGAGCTATCCGTGGACCTCATGCCGGGTACTATGAGGTGTCGTCGCGCAAGCGGCGGATCATGGGTAGCGCCTATTTTGCTCTGGTTATTTTTCTGGTGTTGGCCATGTCGGTCGCGGATCGATCGCTAAAAGGACTACAGCCCATTCTTAGCACAGATACCGCGTACGTCCTACCCTCACACTGACACCACTCAGTTTGTTAGAGTCATATTAGCCGATTTTCCTCATATCACCACTCGGAGACCCGAAGAAGCTCCATCCGAGGCTGATAAGAAGAAGGTCGAAGCTGCGCGAGGTTTGTCCTTTCCAGGAAGCACCAACCGCGGGCTCAAGTAACCTTCACATTGATTGCCACTATCCCCTTTGTTTTGCCGACCCAACCAATGGTGGCCCAGTTGGCCTGAGGGTGGATGCGGGTGTACCCGTCGGTCCGCCTTGAGGCTCTACCAGGATGAATTTTCCCTCGCAAGCTTGATTCCATGAGAGCTCTCTCGCGGCACATTCGTTTTGACACGAGTATCTTTGAAAGGGTTGAAGAACTCAAAGAGGGGAAGAGGAAGTCGAAACGGCTGGACTGTGGAACCTTATTTTAGCAACATCTTCAAACTATTGAATCGGTCGTCGACGCAGTCGACACAGACATTCAGAGAGGAGAAGATAGCTAAGAGAGGATTGCTCATCGCGGGGGTGGTGCTTTTATTCATGCTTGTGGGAGGAGCGGTTAGTTGTGTAGGGTCCTATAACCGTCTGGTGACCTACAGTGAGCAGGTCGATAGCTCTTGGCACAGGTGGAAACCGTTCTCCAGCGTCGCTATGATCTGATCCCCAATTTGGTAAATACCGTCAAGGGATTTGCTGCGCAACAGCGAGGAGTTCTCACCGAGGTGACCCGACTCCGTAGTCAGTGGGGTGAGGCTAAGACTCCTACAGAGAGAGCTCGGCCGGCCTGTTGGAAGGTTCCCTGGGTCGGTTGATGCTTGAAGTGGAACGCTATCCAGATCTGAAATCGAATCAGAATTTCCTAGCTCTAACAGGACGAACTTGCAGGAACGGAAAACCGTATCGCAGTTGAGCGTCGACGCTACAATGAGGCTGTTCGAACCTACAACACCACAGTGCGGCAGTTTCCAACGAATATCGTGGCCAACCTGGCTGGGTTTGAAAGGAGGCTTTTCTTTGAGGCCGTTGAGGGAACAGAGCGTCCACCGGTTGTAGAGTTTTGATTAATGCGTCTTGGGAGAAAGGTGGGCGAGGAAGGCATCGGGAAGAGAAAGGATGCTGCTGTGCCAGATCCTGACCCTCAAAGGGGTGGTTTTCAGAAGAAGGTGAACCGTTGATCAGGGGGGGAGAGAGAGCAGCTGGACAGTGGAGGGATAGAGGGGGGTGAGAAAAACTCCACCCCCTTTCAATCGTGTCACTGAACCGTAATCTGCTTGGCTTTGGTCTCCTTGCTTTTGGCAAGGGTAACAGTCAGGACTCCATCTCTTAGGTTGGCCGAAGTCTTTCCCTGATTCACCCATTCGGGTAAGGAGAAGATCCGGGAAAAGGTTCCATAATTCCGTTCCACTCGATGATAGTCTTTTCCCTTGAATTTCCTCTCCCCACTGATGGTCAGATGACCCTCATTAACCGAGATATTGATCTCGTTCTTGCTGAAGCCTGGTAGCTCGGAGGTGAAAATGAGCTCTTTCTCGGTTTCGTGGATATCGACAGGAGCATTCCAGCTGTTTTCCCTGGGCCAATCAAACCCTCTGAGCAGATCCCCAAAAGAATCAAACTTTATTAAGTTCATCTCAATGTTTCCTTTCCTACTTAGTCCAATAAGATCTGAGAATGAGTGAGTCAAGCAGGAAAGGGCTCTGGATGATGTGCTGGCCTAGTTTTTCACACTCGACTTCTGTCGTGTCGAAACCCTCCTCCCTGACTTTGCTGCACTCCGTCGGTCTTCCTCATGGTACAACCGTTTGGGAAGTCCATTCGGGTTGCACCACCCACACCGGGTCGGCGCTATGAAACCAGTGAGACTGGCGATCATCGGGGCAGGCCTGATGGGCAGCAAACACGCAGAGCTGATTAAAGTGGATCGTAGTTGCAGGTTAGTAGGTATTTGCGATGTTGATCCCAGTCGTAAATCGGTTGCTGGAGCACTCAAAGTTCCGTTTTATCAAGATATTGAAGATCTACTGGAATTCGAGAGACCTCAAGGGGCAATTATCGCTACTCCAAATGGATCCCATTTAGGGATTGCCGAAGTTTGCGCGAGATGATCGGTGCACTCCTGATTTAGAAGCCGATTGCGGATACCCTTGCCGCAGCACAGCGCATTGTTCAAGTGGCTGATGACGCCGGAATCCACGTTTTGGTCGGCCATCACCGGCGCCACAATCCACTCATCCAAGAGGTATGCTCCATCGTTCACAGTGGTGAGCTCGGTCAGTTGGTGGCTGTTTCTGCGTTGTGGGCCCTGTTCAAGCTGGCGGCCTATTATCGAGTAGATTGGCGGTGTCAACGTCCGGCCGGTGGACCGGTCTTGATCAATCTTATTCATGACCTCGACAGTTTGCGCTTTATCTGCGGTGAAATCTGCCAGGTCTACGCTCAATCTGGCTCAATAGCACGAAGACTTGAAGTAGAGGATTCCTTGAGCATTTCGCTTTTGTTTGAGGGTGGAGCAGTCGGTTCCGTTCTCGCCTCGGATGCGACGCCTTCCCCCTGGTCATACGAGGCGACCACCGATGAGAACCAATATTATTTTCACGCTAGTGAAAACTGCTACCACTTTCTCGACACCTTGGGTTCATTTGCCTTTCCGCGAATGGAGTTGTAGCACTATGCCGATGAGGATAAAATGGGCTGGCAGCATCCCATGGAGAAGTTGAACAATTAGGTCACTCGTGTAAACCCGTTCACCTCTCAACTGGAACATTTTAGCCGCGTGGTGAGGGATAAGGAATTACCAATCATCGGTGGGCAAGACGGCACCCGGTCGCTTGCTGTTGCGCTAGCCGTCCCAGAATCGATGAAGCGTTGTGTTCCGATTGTACTTCATCCTACGTCTGGAGTAGCACTCTGATGTCAAGTGCCTTGGAGGGATGCATTTCCGTCTAGCCCGTGCACCTTGCTTGCCCGAAGATAGCATAGCCCGTATGCAGCTCAACGATATCTAAATTGCACGCTTCGAGGAGAAGGGCTATCTGTTTTTCCCAGGTTTATTAGAGGAGGATGAAGTGGCGATTCTGCAGCGGGCGATGCCGGAGATACTGAATCGATCGGGACCGGAAATAATCCGCGAGAAAGAAGATCCAACGGCGGTCAGACTAGCCTTTGGGGCGCACGTGTATTCCGAACCCTTCAGGTATCTTTCGCTGCTTCCCCGCTTGTTGAACTCAGTACGCCAACTGGTGATGGGTGATGTGTATCTTCATCAAAGCCGCTACTCAATCCCAAACAGGGATTGAGTAGCGGCGAGGCATGGGAGTGGAACCAGGATTGCGGTGCCTGGGAGGGCATTGATGGCATGAAGGGGCCCCACTGTATCATGACAAGCCGAATTTATCGACTGTACTCCGGTCAAGTCGCCTCTATTGATCGTGCCGGGTTCACACTGTGATGGCTTTATCGATTTGATCAAGCTTCACAAAGACGCAAAAGTGGTATGCCTTGTATCATCTTGATCGTGCAATCTTGGAAAGACTAGCCAATGAAAATGGTATCAAAGTGTTGATCGGACCTGCAGGTTCGGTCTGTTTCATCGACTGTATCCTGGTACATGGCTCGGCCAATAATGTTTCTCCCTGGGCGGCGGGCGATCATGTATTTGATCTGCAACGCGGTCAGTAATGTCTGCACAGGAACTCGGCGCCCCTGGTACCAGAATAACCGTGATTTCACTCCGCTGGAGCCGCTCGCCAATGATTGTCTGAAGGCGGTGTTGACTTGATCGTGGCTCGCCTTCGCTGTCATAGATTGTTCCCCCCTCCGACCACCAGCTTTACAGTGGATTCTCAAGATCACCTGTGCGGCACAAGTCCGAGTGCGCTCCTGAGTTCCTTTGCCCATGTTTCTCATACCGGTCCGTAGGAAAGCGCTGTAAGGGGCCAGTTGGACAAGGTGTTGTAGGGACAATGCAGTCAAGATGGGTGATTTCAGCGATGCAGCAGGTAAGGTGTGAAAAATGTCGGTTGGTCCTCTACGCACTGCCCACACCCCACCCGCAAGGAGGGGGGGGGCGGTGCTCTTTGCGAACATCTGCGCTGCTGCCTAGGATTCGGATTCGCTGTCAGGAGGTTTGCCGGTTTGCTCTAGCTGCTCGATTTCCGATTCTATCACCTCGGTTAGCTCTACCCAACTGCGGCTGTAAAAGCCTGAATTGTTCTCGAGACTCTGATATTTGTGAATAATTCGATCGAGAGCGCTGGCTTTCAGAAGCAGAAGATTCCAATCATGCTCTTTCGTCACCAATCGCTATGCTATTCCGTCCGTTCCGCCAAGACAAGTCAAGCAGAGCAAAGCTCAACGTTTCTAGTCAGTCCGCCGGAGGTGGCGTCAGCCGTCAGGCCGGCTAAGGGCCTGCGTAACATCGCGCGTCAGTTGCCGGTGATAAGGTAAAATGGATTCATGGATATCCAGGTCGAACTCGAGGATATTAGTTCGGTCAAGAAAAAGCTTAAGATAGAGGTGCCGGCAGAGCTGGCATCGAGAGAGTTCAACGAGGTGGCCGACCAGTACAAACGACGTGCTCGCCTTCCCGGCTTCCGTCCAGGGAAAGCTCCCGTGTCACTGGTCAAACGGCGATTTTCAAAGGATATCCGCAGCGATGTTTTACAAAAATTAATTCCCAGTTCTTATGAGGAGGCCGTTCGCCACAAAGGAGTCCAGCCTTTGAGTCAGCCCACCATGGAGAACCTACGATTCGACGAAGGTGAGCCCTTAGTCTACGAGGCCCTTTTCGAAATTCTCCCCACCATTTCACTACCCCAGTACAGAGGACTCCAGGTCCGGGTCGAAGAGCGGCGGGTCACCCAGGACGATATCGATCACGAAATTGAGCGGTTACGCGATAAGCATGCTCGACTGCTTTCGGTCGAGGACCGCGGCGTCCAGAAGGACGACCTAGCGATTGTGGATCTTGAAGGTGAATATCTGGACGAGTCTTCGCGCGCTCCAATCCGGGAAAAGAACGTATCCATCCAAGTTGGGGATGAACATACCCATAAGGCCTTCAATGAGGCTCTGTTGGACATGATTGTGGGGCAACAAAAGACCTTTGTAGTCGAGTATCCGCCCGATTACCCGGAGAAGAGTCTGGTAGGACAGAGAGTCAGCTACCGGCTGAAAGTGGCCGAGATCAAGCGGAAGGAGCTGCCGCACTTGAACGATGACTTTGCCAGGGACCTGGGTGAGTATGACACGCTGGAGGCGCTTTCCACTAAGATCCGGGAACAACTGGTGTCCCACCGCCAGAACACCCGAGAGGCTGATTTAAGAAAAAGTCTCATGGAGCAGCTCATCGAAAAGACGAATTTCGAAGTTCCGGAGGTGTTGGTCGAAAGCCGTCTCGATGACAAGTTAAAGGATCTGGCCTATAATATCGCCATCCAAGGAGTGGATCCTTCGAAGGCCAATATCGATTGGGCGAAGGTTCGGGCCGATTCTCAACCGGAGGCTGAGAAGGAGGTTCGGGCCAGCCTGGTTCTGGGAGAGATCGCCCGCCAGGAAAAGGTTAAGGTTTCGAATCAAGAGCTCGAGGAGGAGCTAGGCCAGATTGCTGTTTCGACCAATCAACCGGAAGAGAAGGTCCGGCAGCACTTTGGTCAAGAGAACCGCATGGAGGGACTGCGCCGCAGGGTCGAAAGGGAGAGGGTCCTGGATCTGTTGGTGGCTAACGCGGACTTGCGAACCACCTAGCTTTGCCGTCGGCGAACTGACGTTTGACGTGGGCCTTGGGCCTACCCGACCCGTCGTATGGTGATGAGGTTAAAGGATGCAGGGGCCGATTGGTTTCTGATGAGGGAGTTTTTGCGATGACTTTGATCCCCATGGTGGTGGAACAGACCAATCGGGGCGAGCGAGCCTATGACATTTATTCTCGCCTGCTCAAAGACAATATTATCTTTGTCGGTGATCCCATCGAAGATAGCATTGCTAATCTGGTAACGGCTCAACTACTCTTTTTGGAAGCGGAGGATCCGGATAAGGACATTTCCCTCTATATCAATTCTCCAGGAGGGTCGATTACGGCAGGGTTGGCCATTTACGACACCATGCAGTTCGTCAAGAATGACGTGACGACCATTTGCATCGGACAGGCATCATCGATGGGTGCTCTCCTGCTGGCAGCGGGTACTGCCGGTAAGCGGTTTGCCTTGCCCAATAGTCGGGTTTTGATTCACCAGCCAGCCATGGCGGGACTATCGGGCCAAGCCACCGACATCGACATCCACGCTCGAGAAATCTTGCGTATGAGAGAGATGACCAACAAGATCCTGGCCAAACATACGGGGCAAGGCCTAAAAAGAATTGAAACCAACGTTGAACGGGACTATATCATGAGTGCGGAGCAGGCTAAGCAATATGGTATAATTGATCAAATCGTAGAAAAGCACACCTAGTAGACGAGGAGTCCGAAAAAGGACCGGGTGCGGGTGAGCTGGAGGGTGATGTGCAAAAGGGTAGTGAAGAGGCAGTGCAGTGTTCATTCTGCAGCAAGAGTCAGAATGACGTCAAAAAGCTGATCGCTGGTCCGACTGTTTTCATCTGTAATGAGTGTGTTGATGTCTGCAACGAGATTATCTCGGACGACATTACAGCCGAAGCGGATTCCATCAAGGAAGCACTTCCAAAACCTTTGGGAATCAAGGATTTTTTAGATCAATATGTAATTGATCAGGAGCTCTGCAAGAAAAAGTTGGCGGTTGCAGTCTACAATCATTACAAGCGGATCAAAATCGGCCGAGGGCGACACCAGGATGTCGAATTGGCTAAGAGTAATGTGGTTTTGATCGGGCCCACCGGAACGGGGAAGACTCTTTTAGCGCAGACGCTGGCCCGAATGCTGTCGGTCCCCTTTGCCATCGTTGACGCGACTACCTTAACCGAGGCGGGTTATGTCGGAGAAGACGTTGAAAACATCATTCTCAAGTTGCTGCAGGCGGCTGGTGGTGACCGCGAGCGCTGTATGCAGGGGATTATTTACGTCGACGAGATCGACAAGATCTCGCGCAAAGACGAAAACCAATCCATCACGCGAGATGTTTCCGGGGAAGGTGTCCAGCAGGCGCTGCTGAAGATTTTGGAAGGCACGATAGCCAATGTTCCTCCTCAAGGGGGACGAAAGCATCCCCACCAGGAGTTCGTTCAGATCGACACCACCAACATCTTGTTCATCTGTGGTGGCGCCTTTGTTGGCCTGGATAAAATCATCCGCAAACGGCTGGGTCGAGGCAGCGTGGGTTTTCGGAGCCAATTGATGGACAGCCGCTGGAATAAAGGAAGTGAATCTCACATTCTGACCCAGGTTCTCCCAGAGGATCTTATCCAATATGGACTAATCCCGGAATTTGTAGGGAGATTGCCTATTCTGTGCACCTTGCATGAGCTTAATAAGGGTGCTCTGGTGGAGATTCTCACCAAGCCCAACAATGCTCTGGTCAAGCAATATCAGAAGATGTTCGAATTCGAGAACGTATCTCTCGAGTTTACCGATGGTGCACTTGAGGCGATTTCCGAACTGGCGTTGGAGCGAAAAATCGGAGCTCGAGGCTTGCGCTCGATCACTGAGGATCTTATGTTAGATGTGATGTACGACCTCCCTTCGGTCAAGAAAGTTGAGAAGTTGCTCGTTACCCGGGGGATGGTGGAAAACAAGGAAGTCGTTTTCAAGTGGCTTGAAAAGGCCGGCTAGTGGCAGGCACCTAGCCAGTGCGCATTACCCATGTTCGGTCAGATAAGCCTTGCTCCCTCAGGGAAGGCGTAAAACAACACCCCCAGGAAAGCGTCTAGGAGTCTAGAAAACCAATGAGTGAGGACGACGCACGAACCACTTATCCTATGATACCCATTCGGGACGTTGTCGTCTTTCCTCACATGATGGTTCCGTTTGTCATTGGGCGGGTTTCGTCCGTTCTGGCGCTGGAGAAGGCCCTCAAGGCGGATAGGAACGTCTATCTGGTCACCCAAAAGGATGCTTCCCAGGATAACCCTTCGCCTAAGGACATCTACACGGTGGGGACGACGGCTAGTATTGTTCAGAGTCTCAAGCTTCCCGATGGGAACATTAAAGTGCTCGTAGAGGGTTTGCGACGGGCGCGAACCACACGTGTGCGGGAAACGGGTGGCTATTTTGAAGCGGAGGTCCGATTCGGTCCGGTGCCTAAGGTGTCAAAAGCCAAGATTGAATTGTTGACGAAGCGTCTGAATATGCTCTTTGAGCAATTTTCGAAACTCAATCCCAATATTGGTTATGAGTCGATTGCCCAAGCTGCCCGAAGCTCCGAAACCGACCGGCTCTCCGATAGCATTGCGGCCAATCTACCGGTTTCCGTCGAGGAAAAACAGTTTTTGCTAGAAATCGAGGATCCAGCCAAACGGATGGAGAAGATCTGTGAGTTTATCGAAATTGAGATCGAAAAGATCAAGATGGACAAGTCGGTTCAGAACCAGGTTCGCCGACAGATGGAAAAAGCCCAGCGCGAGTACTATCTGAATGAAAAGGTCAAGGCGATTCAAAAGGAACTGGGGCGGGAAGATAAAGATGAAATCGACGAGCTGAAGAAGAAAGTGGAAGAGGCTAGACTACCTAAGGATGCCCACGAGAAGGCGGTGAACGAGATTCGGCGTCTGGAGCAAATGCCTCCCATGAGTGCAGAGACGACCGTCAGCCGCACCTATCTGGACTGGCTGATTGGAATGCCCTGGCAGAAGCGCAGCCGGGAGAAAAGGGATATTAACCGGTCTGAGCAGATTCTCAATGAAGATCATTATGGATTGGAAAAGGTTAAGGAACGTATCCTGGAATTTCTTGCCGTGCGCCAGTTATCCCGAAAGGATCAACAAGGATCGATTCTGTGTTTCGTGGGTCCTCCCGGTGTCGGAAAAACTTCTCTGGGACGATCTATTGCGCGGGCTATGGGCCGCAACTTTGTTCGCCTGTCCCTAGGCGGAGTCCGCGACGAGGCGGAAATTCGAGGGCACCGACGCACTTATATTGGAGCCCTACCGGGCCAGATCATCCAGATGATGAAGAAGGTGGGGACCAGGAATCCGGTCTTCCTACTCGACGAAGTCGACAAGATGAGTATGGATTTTCGCGGTGACCCCTCGGCCGCTCTGATGGAAGTACTGGATCCGGAGCACAACCGGACCTTCATTGACCATTTTCTGGACACTGAATTTGATCTTTCGAACGTGTTGTTTATCTGTACCGCCAACATTTTGCATACTATTCCACGTCCTTTGCAGGACCGCATGGAGATCATCCGGATTGCTGGTTACACGGAGATGGAGAAACTGGAAATAGCTAAGCGCTTCCTGATCCCCAAGCAGATCAGTCAAAATGGGCTTAAGACAGATCATATTGCGATTGGCGACCAAGCCGTCCTGGAGCTCATCCGGCATTACACGCGTGAGTCCGGTGTTCGCAATCTGGAGCGCGAGGTCGCGAATATTTGCCGGAAGGTAACCCGCAAAGTGGTGTCTGCAAGAAAGAAAAGCAAATGGAAGAAAAGGATTATTGACCTCAAGGAAGTACAAGATTTTCTGGGACCGATCAAGTTTCGGCAGCAGTTAGCGGCAAAAACTAACGAAGTAGGATTAGCCACGGGTCTGGCCTGGACTGAAGTGGGGGGCGAGGTGCTGCACACGGAAGCCGCGGTTTTACAGGGGAAAGGCGATCTCACGCTGACCGGTAAGCTGGGGGAGGTCATGCAGGAATCGGCTAAAGCGGCCCTATCCTTTGTCCGATCACGCAGCAGCGAGTATGGGTTGGTAAAAGATTTCCACAAATTGTGGGATATGCACGTCCATGTTCCGGAAGGTGCGATTCCGAAAGATGGCCCCTCGGCGGGTATTGCCATGGCCGCAACCATTGTCTCTGCTCTCACGAGCATCCCTGTTCGCCGTGACGTGGCGATGACGGGGGAAATCACGCTGCGGGGAACGGTCCTACCCATAGGTGGGGTTAAGGAGAAAGTCCTGGCCGCTCATCGGGCCGGCATCAAGACCGTCATCTTGCCTAAGGACAACGAAAAAGATCTAAAAGATATTCCTGACTCCGTCCTGGAAGATGTGAAAATTGTGCTGGTCGAATCGATGGATGCAGTCCTGAAAATTGCACTAGAACGGCCCATCCGTAAGGCAGGCCAGGACGAGCTCATTAAAGAGCAACGACCACCTCAGATCGACAAGGGAGACCGGCCCGAAATACACTAAGGCCAAGAATTCCACGTATTGGCTGAACAATTGCGGGATTTTGTCCGATAGGTGGTTTCGTTCGTGGAAGTCGAGTTCCTCAAAAGTGCTACTCGAAAGGATGAGTATCCCAAGCTCCCGCTACCCAAGGTCGGGTTTGTCGGAGGATCCAACGTTGGGAAATCCAGTCTAATCAATAGTCTGGTGGGCAGGAAAGGTTTGGCTCGGATCAGTGCCACCCCTGGTCGCACCCGTGCCATCAACTTTTTCAGGGTCGATCATCGGTGGATTTTTGCTGACCTGCCCGGCTACGGTTTCGCCAAGGTCTCGAAGCGGATTCGGGCCGGATGGGGGCCGATGGTAGAGGAATTTCTGAAAGAAGATGAGGCCCTCAAGTTGGCCGTCCTAATTGTCGATGTTCGGCGCCTGCCGAGTGAAATGGATCGGGTAATGAGCAAATGGCTTGAGTACTACAGCATCGGCTGCCAGGTAGTAGCTACCAAGGCAGATAAACTATCTATGAATCAGTGTCAAAGGTCCATCCAGCAGGCGAAGAAATCTTTGCAGGTGAGCCAGATTGTTCCCTACTCCGCGACCACTGGACTAGGGAGAAACCAACTGTGGAAAATCATTCGGGAGGGTCACGGCCATGGCTGAAGCAAGCATCCCGTCCACTAAGCAGAACGGGGCACCTTTGAACATCCAGGAACTGAAGGAGTTGAATATCCAGGCCCTGAACCATATTGCCAAGGATTTGGATATTCCCGGTGCCACGGGTATGCGCAAGCAGGAGCTGATTTTTCAGATCCTCAAGGCTCAGACCGAGCGTAGTGGACTTATCTTCTCGGAAGGCGTGCTGGAAAATCTGCCTGATGGATTCGGATTCCTTCGCGCACCTGAATATAACTATCTTCCCGGTCCGGATGACATCTATGTTTCTCCCTCTCAGATCCGGAAATTCGATCTGCACACGGGAGACACGGTCTCCGGGCAGGTTCGGCCGCCGAAGAATGGCGAGCGCTATTTTGCTCTGATCAAAGTGGAAGCTATTAATTTTGAGCATCCGGATGTGGCCCATGAGCGCACCTTTTTTGAGAATTTGACCCCGCTTTATCCCGATGAGCAGGTTCAACTCGAGACCGTTCAGGACAACCTATCGGGGCGTGTCATGGACCTACTAACGCCCATCGGGAAGGGACAGCGCGGACTAATTGTTTCACCTCCCCGTGCCGGGAAGACAATGATTCTGCAAAGCCTCGCCAACTCTGTCACTAGCAATCATTCAGAAATTGTCCTGATCGTTCTACTCATTGATGAGCGTCCGGAAGAGGTCACCGATATGCAGCGTTCGGTCAACGGAGAGGTGATCAGCTCGACCTTCGATGAGCCGGCCTCACGTCATGTGCAGGTGGCGGAGATGGTTCTGGAGAAAGCCAAGCGGCTAGTTGAGCACAAGAAGGACGTGGTGATCTTGCTCGATTCGATTACCCGTTTAGCTCGGGCGTACAATACGATCGTACCGCCTTCGGGAAAGGTGCTTTCGGGCGGAGTTGACTCAAACGCCCTGCAGCGTCCCAAGCGCTTTTTTGGTGCTGCTCGCAACATCGAAGAAGGGGGTAGTATTACCATCATCGCGACTGCTCTCATCGATACTGGAAGCCGGATGGATGACGTCATCTTCGAAGAATTCAAGGGCACCGGTAACATGGAGCTTCATTTGGATCGGAAACTAGTCGACAAGCGGGTCTTTCCCGCTATCGACATCACCCGATCTGGAACCCGAAAGGAAGAGTTGCTACTGTCGAAGGAACAGCTAAATCGGGTGTGGGTCCTGCGTAAGGTGTTGAACCCGCTCTCGGTAACTGAATCAATGGAACTTTTGCTGGAGAAACTCAGTAAGACCCGAAGTAACTCCGATTTCCTCAGTTCGATGTCCGCCGGCTAGGCCAGCATTTGTCTTCACGGAATTCCAGTTTATCTCTCGTATCATCTCATGATCCATCACAAATCTCTCCTAGCCGATCTTCTGACACCGGTATCGGCTTTTTTGAGAGTCTCCTCGGGAGCTCGACGTTCCTTCTTGCTGGAATCGGCAGAAGGGGGTAACAAGATCGGCCGTTACTCCTTCATAGGAGTCAATCCTGAGAGAAGCTTCGAAGGTAGCCTAGCCGATTTTCGCACGAGATTTCCAAAAATTGAGCCGTCTGATCCTAATTTGCCTCCCTTCACTGGAGGTGGAGTAGGCATTTTTTGCTACGATATGATTCGAGAATTGGAGCGACTTCCGGATCGGCTCAAGGGAGGTGAGTCGGCTCCCGTGATGGTCGATTTCTACTCGACCATCCTGGCTTTTGACCATCTCAAACACCAGATCGTGATCCTGTCCCACGAGGGTCCGGAGAAGATCGAAGAGCTGGAAGGGAAGCTCTCAAAGGGTGTGGATTTACTAGAACGGGTGTCTTGTCGCACCGAATTCTCCGCCTCGGCCCCTCCCGCTTCGAATTTTGCTCCTGAGGATTTCCATGCTGCGGTAGAAATCTCCAAGGAGTACATCCGTGCGGGCGATATCTTCCAGGTGGTCCTATCGCAGCGCTTCGAAACAGATTTCGAGGGAAACCCCTTTAATGTCTATCGTGCCTTGCGCTATATTAATCCTTCTCCTTACCTGTTCTTCCTCAAACGAGAGGATACTTGTTTGGTGGGCTCCTCGCCCGAAATGCTGGTCCGGGTCCAGGGACGGGAACTCGCTTATCGGCCCATCGCAGGCACCCGGAGACGTGGAAGGAATTCCCGCGAAGAACACAAGTTGGAACAGGAGCTGCTCAATGACGAGAAGGAGCGGGCCGAGCATTTGATGCTGGTCGATCTTGGCCGAAACGATCTCGGTCGGGTCAGCCGGTATGGATCGGTTCAAGTGGAAAGCTTGATGTCTGTGGAGAAGTATTCCCACGTCATGCATCTGGTCAGTTCACTGAAAGGTGAGCTGCGGCCGGGTCTAGACCGGTTTGACGCTCTGGTGGCTTGCTTTCCCGCCGGCACTGTCACCGGTGCCCCAAAAATTCGGGCGATGGAGATTATCGAAGAATTGGAGCCTTCGAGGCGCGGGATTTATGCTGGAGCCATTGGTTATATGGACTTTTGTGGCAATCTGGACACTTGTATCGCCATCCGCACCATCGTGCTGAGAGACGGAAAGGCCTACTTGCAGGCCGGTGCCGGCATAGTGGCTGACTCGGTACCGGTGTTGGAAAACAAAGAATGTTGCAACAAAGCCCAGGCTTTGTTCCGAGCCCTCGAGATGGCGAGAGAAATTTGTTGAAAACCCTTGTCGTCGACAACTATGACAGCTTTACCTATAACCTGGTGCAGTATCTGGGTGAACTGGGTTCCCATTTGCAAGTTCGTCGCAATGACCAGATTACCATTCCTGAAATTCGACAGCTAAACCCGGATCGGATCGTGATTTCTCCGGGACCCGGTCGGCCTCATGAGGCCGGCATCTCGGTAGCTATTGTGAGTGCATTTGCTGGTAAAGTCCCCATCTTAGGTGTCTGTCTGGGCCATCAAGCTATCGCTGAGGCCTTTGGCGCCGATATTGTCTGTGCTCCGAAGCTCAAACATGGGAAGACTTCTCAGATTAATCATAGTGGGCAGGCTATACTGAGAGGCATTCCCAGTCCTTTCGAGGCCACCCGCTACCACTCTTTGATTGTGCGGAGAGAGAGTCTACCCGAGTGTTTAACGGTCACAGCCTGGACACGGGAAGGTCTGATTATGGGCCTCCAGCACCGTGACTATTCTGTTTGGGGTTTACAGTTCCATCCCGAGTCGGTACTCACGCAGCCCGGCATGACCATTTTGAAGAATTTCCTATGTTGCCGAGATTGACTCAAAAGCTGATCGACCGTGGGACGTTAGGTGAGGCCGATGCGGCACAGGCGCTGGAATTTATTCTTACTGATCATACTCCCGATGCGGCGATCGCTTCTTTTTTGACGGCTCTGGCTATTCGAGGGGAGACCTGGCAGGGGATCGCCGGTTTTGCCCGTGTCATGCGCAGGCATGCCGTTCAGATCACTAGCTGCCGGGAAAGAGTAATCGACACGGCCGGTACCGGGGGTGGGCCAGACACTTTCAATATTTCGACCACGGCGGCTTTTGTTATTGCTGGTGCAGGAGTCGTCGTGGCTAAGCATGGCAATCGAGCCATGACATCCCGCTGCGGTAGCGCGGATGTGTTGGTTGGTCTGGGGGTCAAAATCGACATCACACCTCAGATGGCTGAACAGTGTCTCAACGAGCTCGGAATTGCTTTCCTGTTTGCTCCTCTCTACCATCCGGCAATGAAGCGGGTGGTCGGGATTCGCCGCCAACTGGGACATCGGACGATCTTTAATCTTCTGGGACCACTCACTAACCCGGCAGGAGCTCCGTACCAGATTATCGGTGTCTACTCGGCGGATCTTACTGAGAAGATGGCACGGGCCTTGTCACATCTCGGTTGCCAGAGGGCCTGGGTGGTGCACGCGCAGGATGGACTCGACGAGCTTTCGGCTTGGACACATTCACGGATCTCGGAAGTCAGTCCTTCCGGAGTCAGGAATTTTGATTTCGATCCGTGCCGGGTTTTGACGAGTACAGGGTCTTTTTCCAGCCGAGACGTGCGAGGCGGGACTCCGGAGGAGAATGCCCAAAAGACGCTCGAAATCCTAGAAGGCCGCGTTCGGGGTGCGGCTCGTGACCTGGTGGTGCTGAACGCTGCTGCAGCCCTTCATGTTGCCGGCAAGGAAGCAATGAAAGAAGCCATCGGTAAAGCGGAGCATTCACTGGACTCCGGCGCGGCTCGGGAAAAACTCCGAGCCTTGGTTGAACTTAGTAATGCTGGATAGAATTGTCCGCAACCGCCGGCGTGAGCTGGATCTGAGTAAGATGGCTCTTCCTTTGCCACAGCTTCTGGACCAGCTTCCGGAGGAGCGCTTCCCTTCTTTCATTGAGGCCATCACTGCCGACGGGATCAACATCATCGCCGAGATCAAATACCAGAGTCCTAGCCACGGACGCTTTGCTTGCCAGCTACCGGAGAAGGAGATCGGGAGAATCTACGCAAGAAACGGTGCGGTAGCTATCTCAGTCCTGACCGAGAAGCACTACTTCGAAGGTGATCTAGAGTTCCTAGTAACCTTGAGAAAGGCCGAACTCCATCTTCCTTTGTTGCGTAAGGACTTTATACTAGATCGTTACCAGGTAGCCGAAAGCCGCTACTACGGCGCCTCGGCCTATCTGCTCATTGTTTCGATTGTGTCCCGGTCAGAGCTCCACGACCTTATTGCTTATGGAAAGGAATTTGACTTGGATACCCTGGTGGAAGTTCACGACCCGTTTGAACTGGAGGTTGCTCTTGAGGCTGATGCTCGTCTGATTGGAGTCAACAACCGCAACTTGCGTACTTTCGAAGTTAATATCAATACTTCATTCGACCTCGCCAAGCGGATGGAGCAGGAGAACGGGTACACACTGGTCTCGGAGTCAGGTATCAGCGAGCACCTCCAAATTGACGAGTTGCGGGACGCGGGCTTCAGTGCATTTTTGATCGGCTCAGTGCTGATGGACTCCAAAGACCCTGGGAAAAAACTGAGGGAACTTTTAGATAACGATTAATGAGAATCTATGCAATTCATGGCCAAAATTTGTGGCATTAAAAACCTAGATGATGCTCTCCGCTCCGTGGACTATGGGGCTAACGCATTGGGCTTCAACTTCTACCCTCCCAGCCCTCGGTACCTTGATCCGGAGAGGGCGGATAGGATTATCGAAAAACTCCCTCCCAACATCCTTGCGGTGGCGGTTCTGGTGGTTGGCCGATCACTAGATATCAGCCCGCAGTGCTCGGCGCTACAACTGCACGGCTTGAGCTCTGAAGCGGACATCCCATCAACCCATGCACGTATCTTGGTGGCTACTTCTCCGGAAGAAGCATGGCGCTTCCCTCACCATGAGATTGTCATCGACGTTTCCTGGGGCAGGGGAAAAAAGGCCGACTGGGAGAAAGTCAAACAACTGGACCGCGCTTTCATTTTGTCAGGTGGTCTCACCCCCGGCAATGTAGTCTTAGCTCTCCAGAAGCTTCAGCCGGTGGGTGTGGACGTCTGTTCTGGTGTAGAATCGATTCCGGGCAATAAGGACCCAGCCAAGTTGAAGCAGTTTTTGAGCGCTGTTCAAGATTTTGTCCAGTTTGAGTCATGAAAGCTCTACCCGACGCTGCTGGCCACTTCGGTATTTACGGGGGTAAGTTTGTCCCAGAGACGTTGATGTCCCCGCTGGAAGAGCTGGAGAAGGCCTATATCGAGGCACGACACGATCCGGAATTCCAGCAGACCTTCCAGGACCTGCTCAGCCATTACGCGGGACGACCTACCCCTCTTTTTCCTGCCCGCAGACTTTCCGAGCGAGTCGGCGCGACGGTCTACCTCAAGCGCGAAGATCTTTGCCATACGGGAGCTCACAAAATCAACAATGCCCTGGGACAAGCCTTATTAGCCCAGCGTATGGGGAAATCTCGCGTTATTGCCGAGACGGGTGCCGGTCAGCACGGTGTGGCCACGGCCACAGTCTCGGCCCTATTGGGACTGGAGTGTGAGGTTTATATGGGTACGGAAGATATGCGGCGACAGGCTCTGAATGTCTTCCGGATGGAGCTGCTGGGGGCTCGGGTGACCCCAGTCGATGTGGGCAGCCGTACGCTCAAAGACGCCATCAACGAAGCCATGCGTGACTGGGTGACGAACATCGGACACACTCATTATCTGCTGGGATCGGTGCTGGGGGCTCATCCTTATCCCCTGATGGTCCGTGATTTCCAGTCGGTGATTGGACGGGAAGCAAGAGGCCAGATTCTGGAGGCAGAGGGATGTCTCCCCAATCTGTTGATTGCCTGTGTGGGAGGGGGAAGCAACTCAATTGGATTATTTTACGAGTTTTTGAAGGACGAATCGGTGGGCATGGTTGGCGTGGAAGCAGGGGGAATTGGCAAGGAACTGGGTCAGCATGCCGCCCGTTTTGAGGGTGGCGGCCACGGGGTGCTCCACGGCACCTTCAGTTATCTGCTGCAGGATGAATGGGGCCAGGTGTCGAATACACACAGTATTTCGGCGGGGCTCGACTACCCTTCGATCGGACCCGAGCACGCCTACTTGCGCGACTCGGGAAGAGTGGAATACACCTCGGCTTCCGACCAAGAAGCGCTCGAAGCCTTCCACCTCTTGAGCCGTCTGGAGGGCATCATCCCGGCTCTAGAATCCGCCCACGCAGTGGCCTATCTTCTCGGTTTGTCTAGTACACATCAGCGGGCCGAAGGCCTGTGCCGTGTGTCAGAAGAGCTAAAGCCCCACCTCGGCGTTCAGTCCGCTCGAAGGGCGGAGCGAGCCATTGATCGGCCCTTAGGGCCAAGTCAACTGATCATCATCAACCTCTCTGGGAGAGGAGATAAAGACGTGGAAATCATTCAGGATCATCGGTCAAACGGTTGACATGGCTTCCCGGCTCTCGGCTATTTTTGCAAGAAACAGGAAATGCTTCATCCCCTTTGTGACCGCTGGTCACCCCGATCTGGAAGTGACGGAGAAGATCTTGATCGAGCTCGCCGAGGTTGGATCTCATATCATCGAGATTGGAATTCCCTTCTCGGACCCGATTGCGGACGGGCCCATTATTCAGCAGTCGTCTTTCCGAGCTCTTCGGCACGACTATGCCTTTGGGGACTACATCGAGCTCGTGCGCCGGGTGCGCCAGAAGACAGAAGTTGGGCTAATTTTTATGACTTACCTGAATCCGGTCTGGAAATATGGTCTGGAGCGTGTCGAATCGGAGGCCATCCGGGCTGGGTTGGATGGAATTCTGATCTCAGACCTGACGCCTGAGGAATACGAACGTGTGAAGATCGGTCGCCGTACCTTTTTGAAAGAGCTGGATACAGTATTTTTGGCCGCACCCACTTCTTCGGACGCCCGGTTAAAGCGAATCTGTGGGGCCAGTCGAGGATTCGTTTACCTGGTGGCCCGCACCGGAGTGACCGGAAAACGGTCTGATGTAGAAACACTGGTGCCTCCGACGGTGACTCGCATTCGGCGTTTAACGCAGTTACCGATTGCGGTGGGATTCGGGATCACCTCTGCCGAAGATGTTGCGAAGGTCTGGCAGTACGCAGAAGGAGCAGTAGTGGGTTCAGCGATTGTGGGTTTCATTGAAGACAATTGGTCGGATGGCGACTTGCCTAAAAAGGTGCGTGAGTATGTTAAAAAGTGCTTGATCCCGGGCGTTTATTTGAGATAGCCTGGTGTATTGGTGGTGGTGTTTTCTGATTTTTATTTTCTTTACTGGTGGCAGGTGAAAGGTAGCTGTTAACCGGTGTAGGCCGAGATTGCCGGCAAGATCGCGAGGCCGTGGGTAGCCGGAAAGCTGCTCACGGCCTTTTTTGTTAGTGCTTTGTAGACAGCGGTCAATCTGATCTTGGTCTAAGGGGTGAGTGTTATCCGGTTTCTACCCCCAAACATGGTTATGGATGTAGACGGCTGGCGCAAGCAGATCGATGAGATTGATCTGGAGTTGGTCAAGTTACTGAACCGGCGCAGCCACTGCGCTATTAAGATCGGGAATATCAAAGAGGAATTAGGCATTGGAGTGTATGACCCGAACCGTGAAGAGGAGGTGATTGGCAAAATCTTATCGGTCACCGATGGGCCACTGACCAAAGAGGCCATGTGCCGCCTTTTTGAGCGCATCATCGATGAATCGAGGCGGGCCGAACGGGAGCATCGCTCGAATGAGGCCAATAAGAGGAGCTAGATATGGTCATTGTCATGGAACACAATGCCAACGACCAGCAAGTGGAGGCCGTGGTCAAGAAACTGGTTTCCCAAGGTTTTGACGTCCATCGCTCCACTGGTGTCGAGTGCACGATTCTGGGGGCTGTGGGAGCCAATGTGGTCGATTCACGTGACTACACCTTGTTAGACGGTGTTCATGAGGTCCATCGGATCACCCAGCCTTATAAGCTGGCCTCTCGAGCTTTTCGTCCTGAGGGGAGTGTAATCCGGGTCAAAGGATCGGGGGCAAATCCTCCTGCGGAAGTTGAGATTGGAGGGCACGAGGTTGTGGTCATGGCCGGCCCTTGCACAATTGAGAACTTTGAAAACTGTGACCTGGTTGCCAATCGGGTCAAGGCCGCGGGAGGTCGGTTTATACGGGGAGGAGCCTTCAAGCCCAGAACTGCTCCCTATTCTTTTCAAGGGCATGGGGTTTAGGGGCTCAAGGCGATTCGCAGGGTCGCCGACCGGCACGGCTTGATGGTGATATTCCGAGATCATGGAATCTGCCCAGCTATCTCTGGCTGAGGAGTACATCGACGTTACCCAGATAGGCGCCCGAAACATGCAAAACTATTCCCTGCTCCGGCCAGGTGGGTCGTACTCAAAAGCCGGTTCTGTTGAAGCGGGGGATGAGTGCCACCATCTCTGATCTTCTGTTGGCTGCCGAGTATATTATGTCCGAGGGGAATCACCAGGTAATTCTGTGTGAGCGGGGCATTCGAACCTTTGAGACTTACACCCGCAACACCCTGGATATTTCGGCGATTCCCGTGGTTCACAAACTCAGCCACCTACCCATCATCGTGGATCCAAGCCATGCCATAGGTATCCGAGACAAGGTGCCACCCCTACGGTGGCGGCGGGAGCAGATGGACTGCTGGCTGAGGTCCACCACGACCCCGACAACACCATCTGTGACGGAGCCCAATCGCTACGCCTGGAGCAATTCGAAACTCTAATGGATGAGTCGCGGATTATCGCGAAAGCGGTCGGCCGAACAATGGCTAATCCGGTCCTCGTTTAATTCGTGTCCGTGGCCGATTGACATGGATTATCTAGTGACGATGACTTTGTCTTTCAGGATACGGATGTCCTGTATGCCGTAGGGGAGATCGAAAGGCTCGGTGACATCGATGTGAGGAGGCTGCTGTTTCCCTAGGAATGAGAGTACAGCGTTGGCAAACCAGGCGGGGACAGGGAGGTCATTGAAGCGGGCATCTTCGACCTGATAAACTCCCTTGCATTCGTTGGAAACAAAGTTTCCCGTTAGCTCCAGCCTGTGGGTTCCCCTGAGCAGTGGCTTGAAGATTTGGGCCACTGCGCCTAGATCCACCTCCTCCATGTTGATCAGGGCAGTGCTGTGAAAGCCTCCGGTCTGGAGATTGAACTCAAGCTTCTCAATGCCGAGTCTCTTCTTGCTCTGGATGGCGGCCCGAGTGAAATCATTGAGCTCTTCCTCGGTCAACACAAAAGTTTGCTCCAGGCCCTGCTTGGGCTGTTTTAATTGGATCAGTACGTGGTTGACGTAGGTAGCCCCGTCTTTTGACCCGGCAAGGGAGGAGAGGAGGGACGCAGAGATCCCATAGATTATCGTTGTCAGACGAAACATGCTTTCCCCTACTCGACCCGGTAGTTGGGTGCCTCCTTGGTGACCACGACATCGTGGACATGTGATTCGCGTAGGCCGAGGTTGGTGATTCGAATCAATCGAGTCTTGGTCTGAAGGTCCCGGATGGTCTTGACTCCGCAATACCCCATGCCTGAGCGAATGCCGCCTGCCAGGATGGGAACCAAGCTTTCCATACTTCCCTTGTAGGGTACCCGTCCTTCAATCCCCTCGGGAACAAACTTACCCTGTTTTTCTTCCTGGCCATAACGGTCACCGCTGCTCGATCCCATGGCGCCCAGGGAACCCATTCCTCGATAAGTCTTGTAGCTGCGATTTTGGTAGAAAACTAGCTCGCCGGGGGACTCTTCCGTGCCGGCAAAGAGATTGCCGATCATGACACAATCTGCGCCGGCAGCAATAGCTTTGGTGATGTCTCCCGAATACTTGATCCCGCCGTCGGCGATGACAGGCAGCTCCAACTTGCGCGATACGTCTACAGTGTCCAGGATGGCGGTGACCTGGGGAACGCCAGCGCCTGTCACAATCCGGGTTGTACAGATGCTTCCGGGTCCCATGCCCACCTTGACCGCATCGGCACCGGCGTCGTGTAAGGCTTGGGCAGCCTCGCCGCTGGCGATGTTTCCAGCCACTAACTGAGCTCTTTTCAAGGCAGGTTTCAGCTGCCGAATGGCGGTCAGTACGCGTTGGGTATAGCCGTGGGCGGTGTCTACCATGACGACATCGACACCGGCCTTTTCCAGTTCCTGGGCTCGCTCGAGGAAGTCGCCGGTTGCTCCCACTGCTGCTCCCACTCGCAAGCGACCAAGGGAGTCCTTGGCCGCCTGGGGATAGGTGATAACCTTCATGATATCCTTGACCGTAATCAGGCCCTTTAGCTGGTTGTGATCATCGACCACTAGCAGTTTCTCGATGCGATGCGCATGGAGTTTCTTCTTGGCCTCTTCCATGGAAATCCCTTCTCGCACGGTGACCAGGTGTTCCCGTGTCATCAAGTCGGCCGCAGCCAGGTCCAGATTGGTCCCAAAACGTAAATCGCGGTTGGTGAGGATTCCTAGGAGTTTTCCCTTTGGGTCGGTAATCGGGACACCCGAGATATTGTATTTGTCCATGATTTCCAGCACGTCCCGAATGTGGTCATTCGGGCGCACGGTAATCGGATCGACGATCATTCCCGATTCGGAGCGCTTGACCTTATCCACCTCCCCCGACTGATCACTGATGGAAAGATTCCGATGGATAACTCCGAGTCCGCCCTGGCGGGCCAGGGCGATGGCCAGTCGAGCCTCGGTGACGGTATCCATGGCTGCCGAGGCCATAGGGATGTTCAGAGCCAGGTTTTTGCAGAAGACACTTCGGAGGTCGGTCTCCCCAGGCAGCACGTCGCTTTTGGACGGCATCAGGAGGATGTCATCAAACGTCAGTGCTTCGGTGATCTCCATGTGCAGATTATAAACGAGGCAGCGGATTGATTTCCATCAACTCGGGACCGATAGGCAAAATTCGTGGCCCGAACTCAGTTCGTGTAAAATAAAACTGCCATGATCAATACCATCCTGGCCAAGATCATTGGATCCCAGAATGAGCGAGAATTAAAGCGAATTCAACCGATAATTGGGCAAATTAACCTCCTGGGAAAAGAGATCTCCGCGTTCAGCGATGGTGAGCTTAAAGCAAAAACTGCTGAATTCAAATCCCGTCTTGAGCAGGGAGAGAACCTGGACGACATTCTTCCAGAGGCTTTTGCGGTTGTTCGTGAGGCAGGAAAACGTACGGCGGTGGGCATGCGCCACTACGACGTCCAGCTCATTGGGGGAATAGTACTGCATCAGGGAAGGATCGCTGAAATGAAAACCGGTGAAGGAAAGACCCTGGTGGCCACCCTCCCGGTTTATCTAAATGCATTGGCCGGCAAGGGTGTTCACATTGTTACCGTCAATGACTATCTGGCTCGCCGCGATGCCGAGTGGATGGGGCCCCTCTATCGTTTCCTGGATTTGACAGTCGGGTTTATGCAACATGACATGTCCGATGACGAGCGAAAAGCGGCCTATCGGGCGGATCTGACCTATGGAACTAACAACGAGTTCGGTTTCGACTGCCTGCGCGACAACATGAAGTACGCCATCCAGGATTGTGCCCAGCGGGGCCACAGCTATGCGATTGTGGACGAAGTCGACTCGATTCTTATTGATGAAGCCCGCACACCCTTGATTATCAGCGGCCCTTCCGAGGAGTCGACGGATAAGTATTACAGGATCAACAAATTGATTCCTCGGCTGGTGCGAGATCAGGACTACAATATCGATGAGAAGGCACGTACGGTGGTGCTCCAGGAGTCAGGTATTGAAAAGGCTGAGCAGGCCTTGGAGGTAGACAACCTCTACGATCCCTCTCACATGGATCTTGTGCATCACATTAATCAGGCCTTGAAGGCCCATACCCTGTTTAAACGTGATGTGGACTATATGGTCAAGGATGGGCAGGTGATTATCGTCGACGAGTTTACTGGGCGCCTGATGCCCGGTCGCCGCTATTCCGATGGGTTGCATCAGGCCCTGGAGGCGAAAGAAGGGGTACGCATCGAGCGTGAAAATCAGACCCTGGCCACCATCACTTTTCAGAACTACTTTCGCATGTACGACAAGTTAGCTGGCATGACCGGTACTGCCGAGACGGAGGCCACCGAGTTCGAAAAGATCTACAAGCTAGAGGTGATGGTGATTCCCACCAACCAGATACTGATTCGCCACGAGCATCAGGATGTGGTCTATCGGACCGAGCGCGAGAAGTTCAATGCTGTAGCTGAAGAGATTAAGGAGCTTAATCAGACCGGCTGCCCAGTTTTGGTGGGCACGACTTCAATCGAGAAGTCTGAGCGATTAAGTACTCTGCTCAAGCGCCGGGGAATCAAACATGTGGTTTTGAACGCCAAGTATCATCAGAAGGAAGCGGAGATCGTGGCTCAAGCGGGCAAGAAGAGGGCGGTTACGATTGCCACCAACATGGCCGGACGGGGCACCGATATTATTTTGGGTGGCAATCCGGAATTTCAAGCCCGTCTGAAGTTGCGCAACCAGAGACTCGACATTGAGGAGAACCAGCAGGAGTACAAGAGAGAGCTGGAGCACCTACTGCCCGATTGGGAAAAAGAGCATCAAGAGGTCATAGCGGTCAATGGTCTTCACATCATTGGGACCGAGCGACACGAGGCGAGGCGCGTCGACAACCAGCTAAGGGGGAGGGCTGGACGCCAGGGAGATCCGGGTTCGAGCCGCTTCTATTTATCCCTAGAAGACGATTTAATGCGAATTTTTGGCTCGGAAAACATCTCGGGTCTTATGCAAAGGTTGGGGATGGAGGAGGGAGTTCCTATCGAGTCCAAACTGATCAGCAAGCAGATCGAGCGAGCCCAAAAACGGGTTGAGGGCCACAACTTCGAAATCCGCAAGCATTTGCTCGAATACGACGATGTAATGAATAAGCAGCGAGAAGAAATCTATCGTTTCCGTCGGGAACTGCTAGAAGGAAAGGAACAGAGGGAGTATGTGCTGAATCTGGCTGAAGATATCCTAGTCGAGTTTTTGGACGTCTATGTTAACCGAGAAGCCGACCCGGAGGATTGGGATTTAGAAAATCTGAAGGTGAACATAGGCCGCATTTTCGGAGTCATAAGTGGCACCAGATTATCCGAACTATCCAGGCCGGAGATGGAAGAGAGGTTAATCAAAGAGATTCGGTCGAAATACGAGGAAAAGGAAAAGCAGGTGGGGGTGGAGATGATGCGCTGGCACGAGCAGATGATCATGCTGCAAATCATCGACCAGCAGTGGAAGGATCACCTGCTGGCGCTTGATCACCTCAAGGAGGGTATTGGCCTGCGGGGTTACGGCCAGCGGGACCCGAAGGTCGAGTACAAGCGTGAGTCCTTTGACCTGTTCGAAGATCTCTGGAATCGGGCCACGGAAGAGATCGTACGCATGCTCTATCTACTGCGTCCCATAACCGAAGAGGAAGAGAGGAAGCTGTTGGGAGCGCGGGCACAGAGGGTCAGCCAGCACCGACTATCCGGATCCGAGGCTCAACCCGATTGGCGGCAGCCGCTGCAAGGAGGAGGGGTGGACCACGGAAGCGCGGCCGCGGCACAGACCGTTGTCCGAAGGATACCTAAAGTGGGTCGCAATGCTCCTTGTCCCTGCAACTCCGGGAAAAAATACAAAAAATGCTGTGGCTCTTAATTAGTAAAATAGGTGCGAGCTTCAGATCTTTTCCACATCTCCCGCATCGATCTCACAGGCCACTGACTGCTGAATGAGATTCACCGAGACGATGAACTTGTAGCGGTTCTTTTTCTCCATCAGAAATCCTGTCAGACCACATAGCGGTCCTCGAATGATTTCCACCCGGTCACCTTTAGTGAGGTAAGGGTAGGGGTCGTATTCCATTGCCGTGAAGACCAGGGTCTTCACGGCTTGGATTTGCTCATCTGGAATAGGTTCGGGCACCCCATTGAACCCGATGATACTAACCACGGAGGGAACCTTCAGAATGTCCAGCTTCCGCTCTTTGAGGAGGACATGCACGAAGAGGTACCCTGGAAAGAGTGGAAACTGTATCTTTTACGCCGATCTTTCCATTTGGAGAGGATTTCCTGCAAGGGTAGAAACGACTCGATTTGTCTCTGCCACAGCTCTTCGGCCACGACCTTTTCGTGACGCGAGCGGGTGTAAATGGCGTACCATCCCAACTGCTCCTGATCCATGGATGTCATGCTACCACGAAAACGGGTTTGAACCCGTATTTCTCACACTATCCTTCCTGCATCGCGCTAGTCATTTACTTTGACTGTGTTGTGCTCGGTTGGCGTCCTACCACGTGGTTCTACCCGCCGCATATCCTGGAGTCTCGGTCGCAACTCCTTGTCAAACTCGCTCTTCTTCGGTGAGACAAATATGGGTTGAAGCCCAGTATGAAGATATGGAAGATGTGGCTCAAATTGTTTATATTTGAAAGGGCGGTCTCTAAAGAAAGAGAGGGTTAGGTCACCTGTGCCTGTAAGTGGCAGGCGCGAAGCGTGTAGTGGCATGTGAGGGTGAGTTCTATGGATAGCCAAAAAAATCTGATTTTGCCTTATGGGAGACAGCTCACCAATCTTTTGGTAGCTCGGGATTCACAGTCAGAATTGAGGTACCGAGCGGTCAATCTCCCTTCGATTCAATTATCCGAGCGCTCGACTTGTGATCTGGAGCTTCTGGCCATAGGTGCCTTTTCCCCTCTGGATCGCTTTATGGGGCGGGAGGATTACAGCCGTGTTCTCTACGAGATGCAGCTTGCTTCGGGTCATATCTTTCCTATTCCGATCACTTTGCCGGTGGAGGATAGCTCCGCGATCCACCTCGACCAGGAAATTGCCTTGTGCAACTCTAGGAACGAACTCTTGGGAATAATGACCGTTGAAGAGATCTTCCAGTGGGATCTGACGGAAGTTGCCGAGAAAGTTTTCGGTACCCAGAATCTCTGGCACCCATTGGTTTCGGAAATGCACAGCTGGGGCCAATACAATCTTTCTGGGCGACTTGAAATTGTGGAGCTTCCCAAGCACTACGACTTTCGGGACTTGCGTTTGACTCCCAGTGAAACTCGCCAGCGTCTGAAGGAATTTAATTGTCTGAACGTGGTAGCCTTTCAGACGCGGAATCCGCTCCACCGGGTCCACGAGGAGTTGACTAAGCGGGCCATTGAGGAGTTGAGTGCTACTCTGTTGCTCCACCCCGTAGTGGGTATGACTAAACCAGGTGATATGGATCACTACACTCGAGTTCGAAGCTACAGGGCCTTGGTGGATAACCATTATAATAATCACCGTGTCCTTCTTTCCTTGGTGCCGCTGGCTATGCGTTTTGCGGGTCCTCGGGAGGCACTCTGGCATGCGGTTATCCGTCGTAACTATGGCGCCAATCATCTGATTGTGGGACGAGACCATGCTAGCCCAGGCAAGGATTCTGAGGGCAAGGCTTTCTATGCTCCCTACGAGGCGCAAGAGCTTGTCAAAAGGTTTTCAAACGAACTGGGTGTTAAGATTGTCCCGTTTCAGGAGTTTGTTTATCTGCCCGACGAAGATCGCTACGAAGAACGCTCGAAAATTGGACCCAGGACCAAGATCATGAATATTTCCGGCACCCAAGTACGAGAGGAGTATCTCAAGACAGGCAAGGAATTGCCAGGGTGGTTTACCCGTCCTGAGGTGACTAAAATCTTGACCGAGGCGTTTCCAGCACGTCACCAGCAAGGGGTCTGTCTTTGGTTCACCGGCTTAAGTGGAGCGGGCAAGTCGACCACGGCGGAAGTACTCACTGTTTTGCTGCTGGAGTATGGCCGGCAGGTGACGGTCCTGGACGGAGACGTAGTGCGTACTCATCTGTCCAAGGGTTTGAGTTTCAATAAGAAAGACCGCGATACTAACATTCTCCGTATTGGTTTTGTGGCCGCGGAGATCGTGCACCACCGCGGCATGGTGATTTGCGCAGCCGTCAGCCCGTATCGTGTAACCAGGAACCGTGTGAGGAATAATATTGGAGACGGTTTCGTGGAGGTGTTCGTGGATACACCACTTGACGTGTGTGAGCAGCGGGATACCAAGGGCATGTACGGGCGAGCCCGCCGCGGTGAAATGAGAGGGTTCACCGGAGTAGATGATCCTTATGAAGTCCCTGAGCATCCTGAGATCCGGTTGGAAACGGTCGATCGCACTCCCGAGCAAAACGCCAACCAAGTCATCAAGTATCTTCTCGACCACGACTTTCTCTCCAACCACAAATGAAGTCAATGGGATCCATAGAAGTTCATGCAAATGCGTACAATGCGTGATCGCAACTATCTGATCACTGGTGGTGCTGGTTTCATCGGATCTCATTTGGCTGAGGTTTTACTCGAGCGGGGTCACCAGGTAACCATTATCGACGACCTCTCCACGGGTCGCTTCCAAAACATTGCTCAACTCACCAAGCACCATCGCTTCCATTTCGCCATCGACACCATTGGCAATGAGATTGTACTCGACCGTCTGGTGAGCGAAAGCCAGATCATCATTCACCTGGCTGCTGCAGTAGGTGTGAAACTGATCGTGGAAAACCCCGTCCACACGATTGAGACCAACGTGATGGGAACCGAGGCGGTCCTGAAGGCTGCACTTCGCTATCGAGCTAAAGTGCTTCTCGCCTCTACCTCCGAAGTCTACGGAAAGGGAAACGGAGTACCCTTCGGTGAGGAGGATGACACAGTGCTGGGCCCTACCAGCCGAAATCGATGGGCCTACGCGGCCTCCAAGATGGTGGATGAGTTTTTAGCTCTGGCCTATCAACGGGAAAAGGGACTCCCAGTGTCCATTTTTCGCCTGTTCAACACTGTTGGTCCCAGGCAAACTGGCCGCTATGGAATGGTGGTACCTCGATTTGTCTGCCAGGCTCTTCGGGATGAACCCTTGACCGTGTACGGAGACGGTCGGCAATCGCGCTGTTTTCTGCATGTCAAAGACGCCGTCGAGGCCATCATTGCTTTAGCAGAAAGCAATGAAGCCGAAGGCCAGGTATTCAATGTTGGGTCCCGCCAGGAGATTACTATTCTTGAATTGGCCAAGCTTGTCCTAGAAGCCACATCCCGCAGGGTGGATGCAAAGGGAATCACTTTTATTCCCTACGAAGAGGCTTACTCGGCCGGATTCGAGGATATGGACCGTCGTTTGCCGGATATCTCCAAGATTGAAAAAGTGATCGGCTGGAAACCAATCAAATCTCTCGAGAATATCCTCCAGGACGTGGTTTCAAGTGTTTCTACTCATCATGGTTCTGAGGCAGATTGAAGGTTCGGTAATGAGTTCTCCGGAACAACAATTGTGAGTTGGCGTTTGGGTTCAAAATGCACCTTTACCTTATCGGAAATAACGAGCCATTGGCCGATCTCCTAAGCCTTCGGTCGATTTCACGCTGGTTGACCCACTGTGAAGGAGAAGGGCATTTGGGCTTCACTGGGAAGGCTGACTTCAGAGATCATAGGACTCGTTCTGAATCCCTCCAAACGTATGTTGCTGGTCATAGCCTAGTTTCCAATCGCAGCTCTTCCTCCGGCGACCATTTTTTGGTAGGAGTTTCGAGACTTTCTCTCCTTGGCCATTCCATTTGTTCTTTGTGATTCTGGTCTGACTGGTGCCGCGAGAAAAAGTGTGGAAGTTTCTCGGCTCTCGAAAAACAGGTGTGTGTTGGTTTTGGGGGTCGCTGTATATGAGGAGTAGGCGCCAGGGTAATCAGCGGTTTAGAGGGCTTTGGCACGAATTGTGTGCATTGGATCGCAGTAACCTCAAGTTAGATGGACTTTGAGGTTGTCATTGTAGGTGCTTCTTTGGCCGGTCTTTACGCTGGTGAGCTTTTGGCTCGGGCTGGCAGGCAGGTGGCTGTCTTCGAGCGGAAAAAAGCCTTGAAGCCAGCTCGGCGCACCCTCATTGTCACGCCCGAGGTTAGTAAAATACTGGGCAAGGTAGCCAAGAGTGGAATGCTGCATCGCACGGGAGTGATGGCGGTGTGTTCGCAAAAGGAGAGTTGCCGGGTCCGTCTCGGCGATCCCGATCCCATCGTAGAGCGCGCCGAACTGGTCAGGCAGCTGGCCGCCCGTCTTCAGGCTTCCGGTGGCAGGCTACTTCTGGGCTATCGCTTTCAAGGTTTTTCAGTCGAGATGGGTCTGAAGGCACGCTTTTTATGCAACGGAAGCGAGGTGGAGGTCGGGGTGAAACAAGCGGTCCTTGGAGCCGATGGCGTATTTAGCCAGGTTGCTCGCGCAGCTGGAATCCGGCGGCCGTCACCGGTTCCCATCTTGCAAGCCGAGGTTACGTTGCCCAACAACTGGGATCCCAATGTCACTCAGGTTTGGTTCGATACCCGACAGACCAGATTTTTTTATTGGCTAATTCCCGAGTCTAAGAAGCGGGGGGTGGTAGGCTTGGTGGCAGACGACCCGGCTCGAGCTCGTCGGTTGCTGGATGGCTTTCTGGAGTGTCAGAACCTACAGCCTAAGTCCTACCAGGCAGCCCAGGTGGCCCTTCATCACCCAAGACTCCGTCCCTGGGGAAAAATAGGACCGGCTCCCGTTTACCTGGTGGGAGCTGCGGCCGGGCAGGTTAAGGTCACAACCGTAGGAGGTACGGTACCCGGTTTTCTTGGGGTCCGGGTGGCGACCCGAGCCCTCTTGAAAGGGACATCTTATCGAAGGGAGTTGAGGGGGTTGAAACGAGAACTCGATCTCCATTGGTGGATGCGCAGAGCACTAGATCGGCTGGACAACCACGGCTATGATCAATTGATCAGCTCTCTCAGCGGGGGAGCCCAGAATTTCCTGAGCCGGTACAATCGGGACTCGATGGCTTGCGTCCTCTGGCGGTTGCCCGTGCTTGAGCCAAGGTTGATGAAAGTGGCACTGAGCTGTTTATTGGGAAGTGGGAGAAATCGTGGTCCTAGATTGGGAAATGCACAGTCCTAGCGTTTCGGTCATCGTTCCAGTAAGAGATGGACGGAGGCAGCTTAAAAGCTGTCTGGAAACCCTCACCAGACAGGGTGTCGCCGTAAACTGCGAGATTATCGTGGTGGATGATGGCTCGCAGGACGGAAGCGCAGAAGTTGCGATCCAGCAGCAGGGAGTTCGCGTTATAAGGCAGGGCAGGGTAGGTGCGGCAGCAGCACGTAATCGTGGAGTGAGGGAGAGTTGCGGCGAGGTCGTGGTGTTTACCGACGCGGATTGTACGCCGGAGGAGCATTGGATGGAGTGGCTTACCCGGCCTATCTTTCGAGATGGAGTTTCCGGCACTGTAGGTCAGTGTTTGTCGGATCAGCAGCACTGGGTGGCCAGACTAGCTCAAGAAGAATTGGCTGGGCGCTATGAGCGTGTAAAAAAAAACGAAGTCTAATTGATTTTTTTAGCACGGGGAACTGTGCGTTTCAGCGTTCTCTGCTGGATAAGTATCCTTTTCACGAAGGATTTCAGCGTTTGGAAGATGTCGAACTCTCTTTTCGGCTGGCCCAGCATGGAACTCATATTACTTACGTGCCCGAGGCGAGGGTCCGTCACCCTCAGCCCGAAAGGCTCTCGGCCCACCTAGCCAGAAAATTTCGCTATGCTCAGTATGCCTCCCAGCTGTATCGAAGATATCCCAGTAGAATCCTCTCCGATAGCAGTACTCCCCAGAGTCGAAGATGGCAGCTCCTGCTTTTGACAGCTGCGGCGGTCCTGTTGATTCCGGGGGTTTTGGTTAGCGGCCTCTTGGGATGGGTGAGTTTGGGTTTGCTGTCCGGGTCGATGGGGTTTTCTGTCCCCTTCATTGGGCGGATGTTTAAAAAGTCGTGGCGGTTAGGGATGTTGGTGCCGCTGTTTGTGCTGACGGGTGACCTGCCCCCACGAACGAGTCCACCCTCTAAGTTAGACTCGGAGCCATTTGAAGTGCCCTGCACGGGATAGAACTGAACTCCTGAGACCTAGGTAGTTTGGCCTCTGGTGCCGGCGGCCGATAGGCCAAGGCGCTGTGAGGCCGGATCTGATTGTAATCCCTTCGCCAGCGTTCTACCAACACCTTGGCTTCCCCAAGCGTGTCGAAGATCTCCATGTTCAGCAGCTCATCCCGTAGTTTCCCGTTGAAACTCTCAATGTACCCATTCTCCCAGGGGCTGCCCGGCTCGATGTACAAGGTCCTTACCCCAACAGCCTGCAGCCAGTCCCGGACCGCCTGTGCCGTAAACTCTGATCCGTTATCGGACCGGATAAACTCAGGCACTCCCCGATCAACGAATAACTCCGCCAACCGGTCCAACACGTCTTGGTGATTCATCTGCCGTTTCACATCAATGGCGAGGCACTCTCTGGTGTACTCATCCAGGATCGTCAATAGCCGAAAGGCTCGCCCATCATGGGTCCGTTCATGCACGAAATCATAGCTCCAGACGTGGTTTTTGCGAGCCGCTCGTAACCGAACACAGGAACCGTCATTAAGCCACAGTCTCCTTCGTTTCGGCTGTCTGGACGGGACTTTCAGCCCTTCTTGTCTCCACAGCCTCTCCACCCGCTTAGGATTCACCTTCCACCCTTCCCCATGAAGTATCGCCGTGACCCGCCGGTAGCCATAACGCCCGTATTGCGTAGCCAACTCCACCATCCGGGCCACCAATCGGGCCTCATCATCGGGAATTTGCCTTTCCCTTCGCTGGGTCGATCGAACCTGTCCCAGCACTTGGCAGGCCCGACGTTCGGAGACTCGCTCTGCTCCTAATCGCTCTCGTACCCACATCACCGCTCGTCTCCTGTTCGCCGGGCCTAGAAGTTTCCCGAGGACACTTCCTTCAGGATCTGCTTGTCCAAAGACAGATCCGCCACCAGCTTCTTCAACCGGGTATTCTCCTTCTCCAACACCTTCAACCTATTGGCCTGGTCCAACCGGAGCCCTCCATACTCTTTGCGCCACCGGTAGTAGGTCTGCTCGCTCACCCCCATCTGCTTCGACACCTGTCCCGCCCTCTGTCCTTGGGCCAGACCCACCTCTGCCTCACGCAGCTTCATGATGATCTGTTCTGCCCTAAACCGCTTCCCTGCCATCCTTGCCTCCTTCCTAAACCGGAAATCCTAACATTCAAACTGGACTCGTTTTAGGGGGCAAGGTCAACAGTTGGGCTAGAAACACCAGTCCTGCCAGGTAGCCCCAAAGAAGGCGTGTCTTTTTCCTCGGCTGGGTGAAGAAGAAAACGATCAAGAAGGGAAACAGAAGGTTCAGATAGCCGGCGAACTGATTGGGGTTGGAAAAAAAAGAGTAAATGCGAGGTGTGTTCCCGAACTGCCAAGCCCCGCAAAGAGGGTAGAAAATAGCCGCGGCGGCCAGAGCATAGAGGAAAGGTCGGCGAGAAGCCTCATCCTGGAATATGTTGGCCGACAGGAATGCAGCTACCATTAACTCCGATATCCGTAGTAGGTGAGGGAGTACCTTCACCCATTCGATGTTGATCAAACCCGAGACGGTCACGGCGGCGGCAAAAGGCGTTGCCCATTTCAAGGGCCTCCAATCCCAATGTTTAATATTTGTGGCACGGGTGGCCAGACAAGCCAAGAGACACACGGTAAACTGGATTTCGGAAAAGCACACGGAAATATATCCAAAAAGGGGACGTGCTATGTCGGCCGAAACGAGTAAAAATAATAGGGCTACCCCATAGTCTGGGAGGCAGTAGGTGAGCGTACCCAATGCCACTAGCCAGAGCCCAAGTAGCGGGTGAAAGTAGATCCAGGCCAGCGCGGACAAGCCCACCATTCCGCCAACGGCCAACATTTTCACTCTCTCCTTATACTCTAAGGGGAGGGAGATCTCCAATCCACAATGCAGGTAAGAGCGGTAAAAATTGGCCTTGGACTACTGGTAATGGTCTTTTGCGGCTATCTGGCCATTCGGGGTGTGGATTTGAGGGAGGCCGGGACGATTATCGGTGGAGTCAAATGGGACTATCTGGCTGGGGCTGTGGCCCTGGTGGCTTTTGCACCCTGGGTGAGAGCCTGGCGCTGGAGGGCACTGTTCGAGAACCCCGTACCTGGATATCAGTTGTTGTTGAGAGCGGTGGCCACAGGACAGACCTTGAACTTTGTCATTCCCTTGCAGTCGGGAGAAGTGGCTCGCGTTTTGATGGTGAAGGGACGAAAACTGCAAGTGGCTGGTACGATCGTCGTGGAGCGATTTATAGAGGCGATTTTCTTCGCTGCCCTGTGTCTGATTCTGCCCTTCATCTGGGTGGTTCCGGAGTGGCTGGAAGGACCTCGAGTCTCGGTGGTTTTGCTGGCTGGAATTTACCTGCTAGGGATTCTAGCTATTTCTCGGCTCAGCCGGCGATTTGTTCAGCTTCCTAGCCTGATGAAAATACCGGTTTTGTTTGGGAGTTCCTTATTTCTCTCCGCCAGCAGCGTGCTAATCAATTTTCTAGTTCTTCGGGCGCTCAAGATCTCCGCTCCTTTTTTGGCTGCCGTGGTCCTGTTGTTGATCCTTCAAGTGGGCCTGTTTGTACCGGTGACACCGGGCAAGGTCGGGATGCTACAGTACCTGACAGTCATCGGCCTTTCCATTTTTGGTGTCGGTAAGACGGCTGCGCTGGCCTATGGACTGGTCCTCCATCTGGTGGTCTTCGTGCCGGTAGCGATGCTGGCCTGGATTTTAGTGCTGGTGGACACTGATTGATGCGAATCGAATGGCCGATTCTGATGGTGGCTGTGGCTTATTTCTGCTCTTCCCTGGTGCATGGTCCGGTTGATCACCACGAGGTGGAAGGGGTACCGCATTGGCGGCCTGTGGGGTTGCTTGTGCTGGCTCTACCCCGGGTGCTCTCGGGTGACTCACCACACTATCTAGTGGGTGTCAACAGCCTCATCGAGGATGGTGATTTCGATCTCACCAACAACTACCGACAAGCTAAAGAAGGAGATTTGGACGCGGGAGTTCGCTTCCGCCAGAGGGATCTGGACCGGCACGTGGACAGGGATAACGAAGGTAGGGTCTTGGGTACCCATTCACCTTTTTTTGTCTTGCTTCTAGCCACGTTGACTTGGCCTCTGCAGGGAACAGCCTGGGTTGAACCTGTCTGCATTGGGCTGACGATGCTGGTGGGCTTGGCTGGGGTGGCACTGTCAGGCCGACTCTTTGGTCGGCCAGGGACCGTTTCCCGTCAAGTCTGGGTCCTGACCCTGGGCCTGGCCACCCCGTTGTGGTGCTACAGTCGAGACCTGTGGGCGGAACCCTGGCTGCTGGGTATCTGGGGGGGCTTACTGGTTTGGGAAAAGCCGGTTCTGCTGGGAGTCCTGGCAGCGCTGGGTACCTTGATCAAATATCCTTTTGCCCTGGTGCCGATCAGCATGGCGCTTATGGCCTTTGGTCGGGGTGATCACCAGCGAGGTTGGACTTTGGGAGGCTCGGCTTTGGCGGCGCTTTTGCTAGTCGTTGGAACTGTGCAGTATCTCTTTCAAGATGTGGATCACTTTAGCCTTTTCCATTCCGGAATTCACGTGGGCTTCGATTGGCCCTGGGATGGCCTGGCGGGACTGCTGCTGGGGCCCGAGAATGGGATCCTGTTCTTTTCCCCCTTTTTGGCTTGGGGCCTGCGTAAGGGTGGCGACGTATATCTGCCGGCCATGGTTTTCTTTCTATTCCACGCCACCTACCAAGATTGGGCCGGCGGAACCGGCTTTTCGGCTCGCTATCTTGTTCCCGCTCTGCCAGGAATGATTCTGGCCGTGAAAGAAGGGAGGCCGCGAGGCTGGGTGTTCAAGACCGCTTTGGTGTACAGTTTCCTTTGGGGACTAGCAGCAGGGTTATTCCCTTCATTGGTCTACGATCGGACGCCTTGGGAGGTGATTTTGCATGTCGCTAATTTTTTCTTTTAGCTAGGGATTTGCATGGGTGAGGGAGTCAAAAGAGGTTGTCGCTGTCGTAGGAGGTTGAAGGACCATCTGGTCCGTCATTTTTCAGGGAGCTTTCGATGGATTTCGGGTCTTCTCCTGCCTCCAGACGATCCACCACTTCGTTGAATTCCGGACCCAAATCCTCACCTATCTCACCACCCATCTTGCGCATCATCCGGGCCATTGACTGGGGATCATTTTCATCGATGTTTCCCCATTTTGAAGGGTCGGCTAAGCTCTCTAACCGACTTTCCTCCGAGCGCACCATCGAAACGCGGGAGATCAGTTGTTCGAGGCTGCAGCTCCCGCACCTGCAGCGCGTATTCTCTGCATCCGAAATGCGCCAAAAAAAACGAGAAAACCGGCGGCTGCAGTCCTGACACTCATATTCGTAAACAGGCATCATAGTTATTATATGGCGTTGGCTGTCGTGAGGAAAAGGATAAATAAATGAGAGCTATCTCGGGCAGAATACTGATCAAGGGACTGATCAGCCTTTCCTTAGTGGTCTTCCTAGCCTATCGGATAGATGCTCCCGATGAATTCATTCAGGTGTTGGCCTCGGCCAGTCTGCCGCTCTTAATCCTGGCTATTCTGCTGTTTGTCGGCAGTGTGTTCGTTTCAGTTGCCCGTTGGAAGGTCATCCTAGAGAATTTCAATATCTACCCGCGTTTTTTGCCTCTGGTCCGAATTAACTTCATTGGACATTTCTTTAATCTGTTTCTTCCCACGGGTATCGGAGGGGACTTCTTTCGAGCTTACTATCTTGGGAAAAAGGAACAGCGAGGGATGTCGACTACTCTGATGACTACTTTTCTGGAGCGCAACGCGGGTCTCTGTGCTCTGCTGTTCATCGGAACACTGGCGGCAGCCATCCGAGGCATTCAGGTACGGGGTCTCTCGCTCTTTTATCTGCTGCTACTGATGGCCACGCTATACTCGCTTGCTAATTTAGCCTTGTTCCATTCTTGGACTCACCAGAAGATCAACTTCCTTCTCAAAAGGTGGCGATGGGAAAAAATCGAAGCCAGAGTCGAGCTCGTCTACCGGGGACTCCATTCACTTCGGGAAAACAGGAAAGCCATCATTCTTGCCCTGTTCCTGTCCTTATTGATCCAGTTTCTGAGTGTGGTCATTGTATGGGTGGTGGGTCGAGCCATCGACATTCAAGCTCCCTTTTCCATCTTGTTGGTCTTTATTCCTATCGTCAACCTGAGCACCATGATACCCGTCACGATCAATGGGATCGGGCTACGAGAGAGTCTGTATTATCTGTTGTTTCGGGAGGTTGGTGTATCTGGGGAAATAGCGGTTGCTCTCTCCTTATTAAACCTGGCAGTGTATATCGTAGGTTCACTACCCGGGGGCATCCTCTATTCCTTCTATAAAAGGGAAGAGCACTGCGGTCAGTCTCGAGCTCTAACGGTGGATCGCTAGGAGTGGATCGATTCAGGAACATATGAAAATTTTGCTCACTGGCGGAGCTGGGTTTATCGGTTCTCATCTAGCGGAGAGTTTGCTCGCACATGGCCAGGACTTGATTATATTCGACAACTTCAACGATTTCTACGATCCTCAGCTGAAGTTGAAGAATGTCCAGAAACTGCGTCGGAAAGGGGAGTTTATTTTGTATCGCGAAGATCTCTTAAACCGGCCCGCTCTCGAGCAGATCTTCAAGACCCACCGACCAGAAGTAGTGATCCATTTGGCGGCCTATGCCGGTGTCCGTCCCTCTCTACAGGGGCCGGCCCTGTACGCGGAAGTCAACATCACCGGCACTACTCATCTACTCGAATTAGCCAGAGAATACGGTCTCCAGAATTTTATTTTTGGGAGTTCCTCTTCCGTTTATGGGATCAACAGCAAGGTTCCTTTCCATGAAGACGATACTCTCGAGAAACCCATTTCTCCTTATGCCGCAACCAAGCGAGCCGCGGAGCTACTCTGTTTCGTCTACCACCACAACTACCAGATCCCCATTACTTGTCTTCGTTTCTTTACCGTCTACGGTCCAAGACAACGGCCCGAAATGGCCATTCACAAGTTTACCCGGCAGATTCAGCAGGGAAAGGAAGTTAAGGTTTACCATGAGGGCAAATCTCAGCGGGATTACACCTACATCGACGACATCGTTCAGGGAATTCTCGCCGCCCTGGATCACCCCTCTCAATTTGAGATTTTCAATCTCGGAAATTCACAAACCGTTCTACTGATGGATCTAATCCGTTTGATTGAGACAGCCTTGGGAAAGGAAGCTAGACTCCGTCTAATGCCAGCACAACCGGGCGATGTTCCCATCACTTATGCCGACATCTCCCGGGCGCGGGAAAAGTTGGGGTACATACCTACTATATATATAGGAGAAGGTGTGAGACGGTTTGTTAGGTGGTATTTGGCGGTTTCGGCCTAACTCGGCCCTTCGATTCAAGGGATGGTTAATGTGGGTCGAAGACTGGCTCCATGTCGAAAACGTAAAGCCGGTTCTCCTTTTCCGACGTTACGTAAGCGTAGCGATCATCGGCGGAAAGCTGGATGTCGACGGACTTTTTTCCCGTCGCCAGGGTAGTGATCTTTTTAAACTGCGGAGTGAGAATACTAACCGTATTTTGGCCCCTTTCGATTACGCAGATGTAGCCTGTCTTGCTGACAGCGATGGAAAAGGGTTTACTGCCCACTGGGACCCGGCGTATCTCATGGAGGTCTATGAGGTCAATGACGGACAGGTCGTTGCTGCCGCTGTTGGATACATAGAGGGTATTGCCGTCGGGAGACAGGGCCAGCCCGTCGGGACCTGATCCGACGGCGAGTTTTTGCATGACGCTCCGGTTGATCACGTCCAGGATCCATAGGTCGTTGGAACCGCTGCAGACCACATAGAGGCGATCAGCGGCTGGGGAGATAGCGGCAGCCAAGGGGCGCACGCCGATGTCCACCTGGCTAACAATTCTATGAGTGGCGGCATCAATGAAGTCGACACGGCCAATTTTCCCATGGCCGTAATTGGTTACAAAAGCAGTGGAGCCGTCGGGTGAAATAGTGATGTTGCTCGGCCTGCCCCCTACTTTGATGTCATCGAGGATCACATAGTTTTGGGCATCGATGACTTTGACTAGCCCAGGTCCGAAGTTTGTCACGAAGATCTTGTCTTCATTGGGAGAGACCGCGATGCCTACGGGCTCAAATCCGCCGTAAAAGCTTCTCCTAGTGGTGTTTGAGCTGCAGTCGACTACTTGGATTTCATCTGAGGCAAAATTGGAGACGAATAGATTGTGTCCATCAGGACTCAGAGCAGCGAATTGAGGAGCTTTGCCAACTTTCAATTTGGCCAGTGGAGTGATTCGGGTGGCGGGTGAGGCGCTCAGGGTGATAAGGGCCAGAAGTAGAAGTCTTTTCATCTTCAGTGCGTCAGGGGGCAGCCTTAAGAGATGTGTCCGTGTTGTGCCTGGGCCGTCGCAAGCGACACGCTAGAACCGTATTTTTCATCAGCTGGGCAATGGTCAGGGGACCCACTCCTCCTGGAACCGGTGTGATGGCAGCGGCAACTCCTAGCGGGTCTCGGGGATGCACATCGCCGACAAGAACAGACCCCCTTTTCTCCAGGTGAGCCATTTTGATCGAGTCTTCTCCAAATAGACGGGTTACTTCCTCGCGAGTTTCAATTCGATTAATGCCCACATCGACTACTACCGTGCCTTCCCTGATGAACTCACGGCTGAAAAAGGCGGGACGACCGATGGCGGCCACGAGGATATCAGCCTGGCTGCAGATGGCGGGAAGATCCCGAGTTTGAGAGTGACAGATGGTCACTGTGCAGTGCTCGTGAAGCAACAACAGAGCCATCGGTTTCCCTACGATGTCGCTGCGCCCAACTACTACAGCCTGGGCGCCGACTAGTCTTATCCCCTCTCGCTTTAGCATCTCGAGAATGCCGCTCGGAGTGCAGGGTGCCAGGGAAGTCTTACCGACGCAAAGTTTCCCCACGTTAATCGGATGAAAACCATCAACATCTTTATCCGGATGGATCGTCTCTAGCACCTTTTCTTCATCCACCTGTTCTGGCAGTGGCAGTTGCACCAGGATTCCATCAACCTCCTGGTTCCGATTGAGTCGACCGATCACCTCAATCAGCTCCTCGGTCGTGGTTTCCTCTCCTAATTTGATCTGTTCCGAACGAATTCCCAACTGGTGGCAAGCTCGAGTCTTGTTCCGCACGTAGAGGCACGAAGCCGGATTTTTCCCTACCAGCACCGCGGCCAACGTCGGCACCAAGCCTCGTTTTCGCAGTACCTCCAAAACCTGAGCTACCTCGGCCTTGATCTGATCCGCTATCTTTTTCCCTTCGAGGAGTCGGGTTTTCATCGCTGCAAACTACTCTCGGCGGGCCGACCTATCGGTCGGCTCAATCAATTTTACTGGATAAGTGGACTAGGGATAAAGACGGTAAAGCATTCTAGGAAACGGGATCGTCTCGCGAACGTGATCCAGCCCGCAGAGCCACGCCAATACTCGTTCGATCCCCATGCCGAAACCCGAATGGGGGACGCTTCCGTACTTACGAAGATCTAGATACCACCGGAAATCCTCCAAGGGAAGGTTATGTTCCTTGAGGCGTAGCAAAAGTAAATCATAATCGTGAATGCGCTGACTGCCGCCAATGATCTCCCCGTAGCCCTCCGGAGCCAGCAGGTCCAGGCAAAGCGCTAATTCAGCATTTTCCGGATCGGGCTGCATGTAGAAGGCCTTGACCCGTGCTGGGTAACGGTGAACCAGGACCGGCCTCTCAAAGTGGGAGGAAATGATGGTTTCGTCCCCTCCCCCGAAGTCTGCTCCGCGGGGTGTTTTGGTGCCCTCTTTTTCCAGTAGGTCGAAGGCTTCCGCGTAGGTGATTCTAGGAAAGGGGGAGGCGATTTTTTCCAAAAGGGAGGTGTCCCGCCCGAGTCTTTCGAGTTCTTCCCTTTTCCGCTCTAGCACTCGTCCCACCACATCACAAACTAAGTCCTCGGCTAGCGCCATTAGATCCTCTAGCTCAAGGTAGGCTGCTTCAGGCTCGACCATCCAGAACTCCGTCAGATGGCGTCTGGTCTTCGATTTTTCGGCCCGGAATGTGGGTCCGAAGCAGTAGACTTTACCCATCGACATGCAGGCAGCTTCGTTGTAGAGCTGACCACTCTGGGTCAGGTAGGCCTTTTGCTCAAAGTATTGAACGTTGAAGAGAGTCGTAGTGTTTTCACAGGCTGCAGGGGTAATGATGGGCGTATCGAGCAGCACGAATCCCTTGCGGTCAAAGAAGTCGCGTATTCCTTTGATCAACTCGTCGCGAACCCGCAGAATCGCCTGCTGCCGACTCGAGCGTAACCATAGGTGACGCTGGTCCATCAAAAAGGCGGTTCCGTGCTCCTTGGGTGTGATCGGATAGGGCTCAGCGACTTGTACCACCTCGAGCTGGGCCAGGTCGAGTTCGAAGCCGCTGGGGGCACGCTTGTCTGCTCGCACCTGTCCGCTGACGATCAGTGAAGATTCCTGGGTGAGACGGTCCACAATCTGGAAAACCTCTGCGGAAACATTCCCCTCGAAGACCACCGCCTGGATGATACCGGTGCCGTCCCGAACCTTAAGAAAACGGAGTCTCCCTTTGTCAGTTTTCTGATAAAGCCAACCCTTGAGCGTTATGTCTCGACCGATATGCCGTTCGCAAATGTCTTCGATGTAAAGGTGCATGGCATCATTGATAGTGGGATAACTCGCTTTCTACAATGGAGCGAATATACGGGAAGCGGGCAATGAACTGCAAGGAACGAAGTGCCCGCTTGAGCGAACCCGGCATGTATCGTTGATAGGTCAAATTGCCCTTGACGGCGGTCTGATAGCCATAGGTTCCCAGAGCTTTGAGCAAACGCTGGATCGACATGAGGTGAAACTGCTGCTGGAATTCCTGCCGACGCTTGACAACTTCTCCCAGGTGCTCTGCGTGTTGTAAGAAGTAGCTCATGTGCTCCCCAATTTGATCCTGCTCCAGTTCGATGGAGTCCTGCAGTAAAGAAACTAGGTCGTAACAAGCCGGACCCCAGCGTGCATCCTGAAAATCGATGATGTAGAGTAAGTTCTTTTTTAGAATCAGATTCCGGACCTGATAATCGCGGTGGCAGAGAAAGCGAGGTAACTGTGCCAGTTCACCGGCTAATGCAGAAAACTCCCAAGTGAGCTGTTCTCTCTCCACTTTTTGCTTTCGATGACCCTCCAGATAGTGAAGAAAGAAGAAGAGTAGTTCCTCTTTGAGCTTTCTTTTGTCAAAGAACGTTTGTGCGGCCTGATAGTGGGGCTTCAGGGCTCGTGGACCCTTTTTTTGGAGAAGGATGAGGTGATCGATTGCTTGATGGAGATACTTTTTTCGCTCGCAGCTGGTCCCTGCTAAAAGATGGCGCTCGAGCGATTCGTCGCCCAGATCCTCCTGAAGTACAATCCCCAACCGGTCGTCTATCCTGAGGATTTCAGGCACAGGAAGGCCGATTGAACGCAGCAGGTCATAGACCTGTTGGTAGGGGAAATGGAGGGGATCGAAGCCCTCCGGATGAGCGGTCAGGATGAATGTTTCTTGTCCGGTGGTGTAGCGAAAGTAGCGGAGGATAGAAGCACCACCGGCTAGCCTATGGACAGACTCGTTGGGGGTCCGGGCGGGAAACTCTCGGCGAATGAAATCCGTTACCCGCTGCTCAAAGTCCGGTGATGGCTCTTGGGTCAAGATTCCTTAGCTCCTGACAAGTCCCAGATCAAATTTGCTCCTTCGACGCGACTGCAAATCGCTGTTTTGTTTTTGTTCCCTTCGAGAATCGGGGTAATTACAGCTTTGTGCAGGTCCATCTTTTTGGCAAGCGTTACGTTGCCGGTGATGATCACATCCGATAGGCGGTTCCCCGGGCCGATCTTTACGCCATCCCAGACGACACATCTTTCCAGCCGCGATCCAGAGCTGATCCGTACTCCCTGACCGGCAATTACCTTGTGGCAGGTCCCCTGAATCTGACTTTGAAGCATGTTGGGTAGACCATTCCTGGCGAGTAGTTCCAGCGAGTTGGAAAGATATTGGCTCGGCAAACTGCACTCGCACCAGTGAGCACTGCTGATGAAACCGCGCACCGATTTCCCTTCGCTAATCAGGCGGGGATACAGGCCTTTCACGGTGTCCGAGACACCCTCAGGAATGAAGTCAAGTGCCCCCGGAGAGAGAATGTGTACTCCAGTGAAGATATAAGGTCTGACAGATGAGGCATGCCCTTGGCGCTTGTAACCGCTAACGCGGGCGTTGGGCGCACCGAGCGGTTGACTCGGCCCTCCGGGACGATAATGTGGGCCTGTGGCCCACCTGGCCACCGAATCGTTGTCGGAGCCGAAGCCGACGACGTTGTGGTCCTGGTCTAGGAAGACTGGATTAAAGGACGCCTGTAGGAAGTAGGGGACTAGCACTAGTGTGGCTAGGGATCCATTTTCTTCGTGGAACTGGATAGCTTCTCGGAGATCTTGCTCAAAATAGATCTTGCCGTTGGCAATGACCAGAGTCTTGCCCTCTAAAATCCTGTGCACCTTATTGAGTGCTCCAGCTGTTCCCAGAGTCGTTTTTTCGTGGGAAAAAACGACTCTGGGATAGTCCTCTCCCACCGCTTCAACTACAGATTCGGGAAGGTGGTGTAAATTGATCACGATGTCTTCGATCCGGGCGCGCTTAAAAAGTTCCAAGGTGTACCGGATGAGGGGACGATTGAGAAAAGGAATGGCCGGTTTGGCACGAAAGAAGGTCAAGGGCTGGAGTCTGCGGCCCAACCCGGCTGCCAGAATCATTCCCATGGGCTCATTCGAACGGTTCATTCTGCTATTCTCAAGACGGTCAGGTGGACCGTAGGTCCCGGTCGGCTGTCAGCCGTCAGGCGCGGGCGAGACCCACGTGCCCAGCCTTTCCCGGTAAATCTCAATGTACCCCTTTCGGATGAAGCATTCGGGGGGGAAACCCAACTGCTTAGCGATCGTCTGAATGGTTTTCTCCGGGGCCTCGATTTCAATAAAGGTACCAACGGGAGTTTCATCCAGGCAGATAGAAGCGGTGTGGTGTTTCGAGGAGAGCTGGTAAATTTCGCGGAATTTCCAATAGTGAAATTGGATCCGGAGGCCCAGTGCTTGGAGAATGCGACACCCAATTTCCCCATTTTCTACTTGTGTTTCCAGCTCCTCTCTTTTCTTAAACAGAGAGTCGGGCTGTACTTTTTCTTTAAAGGTCAACAGGGTTTGGTTTGCATAGGTTCGTAGCCTTAAAGTACATCCTGAGGGCGCCAAGCGTGGTTTGGGAAAGTCGAAGAGAAAATTCTCTTCTCTGCCTCGCTCGAAAACACGGCGGGCGCCGAGTTCTATGAGTTGATGACGAATGGGCTCGAGATCGGAAGAGTCAATTTCAACTTTGACTTCTGTCTCCAGACTCATAGTAGGTGAGGAATATGGACTAGAAGCACTTCAATATAACAGATATTTCCGTCTTAATTCCTTGAATTCTCCTAATTCTTGGCGCCAGGATTGTTCGATGGTCTCAAGTGAGGCATCCTCTTCGATCAGCTTGCGGACGCGGTCATTGCCACAGAGGATATCGAAGGGAAGCTTCTCGTACTCGTACTCGTAGGGGGGAGTTTTCCACTGGAAATGCTCTCCTCCCAGTTCCCGATAAGCTTTCACCAAGGCGATCCCGGTGCGAAAGGGTAGAAATTCCTTTCGATTGAGCACGTGAACCTGAACTCCTCCCACCATTTTTCCGGACCATTTGTGGAAGGTGGGGATGAAGCGAACAGGACGAAACAAGGTGCCGGGGAGGTACATTCCCTTCAGGTACGCTATCAGTTGTCGCGGTTCGATCCAGGGTGCACCGCTGAGTTCAAAGGGCCTGGTGGTCCCTCTCCCTTCGGAAACGTTGGTGCTTTCCAGCAAACATAGGCCAGCGTAGAGGAAGGCGGTCTCCGGACTGGGCATGTTGGGGGAGGGCATGATCCACGGGAGTCGGGTATCTTCGAAAAACAGATCTCGACTCCAGCCCTGCATTTCAACCACTTCAAGTGAGCATCCAATCCCAAATTCTCGGTCAAAATAGAGTGCCAGCTCTCCAGTGGTCATTCCGTGGCGTATGGCCAGGGGGTAGAGTCCGACGAAAGACCGAAAACGGGGGTCCAGTACAGTGCCTTCTAACTCTACTCCTCCGATCGGATTGGGACGGTCCAGGACAAGGAAGGATTTGCCTTGTCGGCGGCAGGCTTGCATGGCCAGGGCCATGGTGTGAATGAAGGTGTAATAGCGGGCTCCCACGTCCTGCAGATCAAAAACTAAGAGGTCGACCTGGGCGAGCATTTCGAGGGTTGGCACCCTGGTCTTTCCGTAGAGGCTAAAGACGGGAAGACCGCTCATGTCATCCCGGTGATCCTCCCACTCGATCATGTTCTCCTGGGTTTGGCCGTAGGCTCCGTGCTGAGGACCCAGAACCGTGGTCAACTCGATCTCAGGATGGTCCAGGAACAAGTCAAGAACATGTTGCAGACGACTGTTCACGGAACTGGGATTGGCGATTAGACCGATACGTTTCCTACGAAGCAACTCCAGGCGCTCTTCTAGTAGAACCTCAAGTCCTGTTTTAACCTTCATCGATAGAAGTTCAGTCGACGGGGAGCAGGGGTAAGCTCAAGTTGTGCGGCCAGCTGAAAAAAGGTTTCCAGTCCTCGTTGGTTAGTGCTGTCCAGGGAATAGTCTAGGTTCTTCTGGATGTAACTACGGATCTCTGAGGCCGTAATACCGAGTTGTTTGGAGTACCTCCGAGCGATTGTATCAACTTCTTTAAGACCCTGTTCTCGCGAGCGGTAAAAAAGTTGCAGCTGGTCTCCTAGGTCCACCTCGGAACGCACGGCCCAAAAGGCAAAGACAAAGGGCAGTCCGGTAAAGCGATTCCATTCTTGGGCGAGGTCGTATACATAAAGCGAGTGGCTGCGGACTTTGAGAGCCGGGTTGCCGATAATGAGAGCCGCCTGATGGCTCTCCAACATTTTTTCCGCGTCGGGAGGTTTTTCACTGTATTTGACCGAATCCCTTCCATAAAAATGGTGGATCAGAATTTTCAGAAGGGCGATTGATGTACGGCTCGATTGGTCCACCGCAATGTCAGAGACGGTCTCGAGAGGGAGCTTGCTCACGAATAACACACTTTTGGCTTCACGCTTGGAGGCAATCGAGATGTCCGGCAACACGCGAAGGCTGGGGATATTCTGGTATTCGATCACCGGGATTAGTCCCACGTCTGCCTCTCCAGTGGTGAGATGTTTTGCGCACTCGGCGGGAACGTCGAAGAGGAGCTCGAAGGCTTCCTGGTAGGGACCGTTCAGAAATCCCCAACCCAGGGGGACCGCGTTCAGAAAGTCGATGAATGAGACTCGCAGTTTCATGGGTCGTGTGCCTTTTGGGACGCCCGAAGTAGGCGGTGCCCACTTGAGAGCCGATAACCGACCTTTCATTGACTTGGTCTGTGCGTTCCTCCGGCGTCGTCAGGCAGGCCGCAGGTCCCACAGTGCGCGAGCGGGACCAGGCCGCACCGGAGGTACGCAAGGCCGAGTAACGTCAACCGCCAAGCCGGCTCCTCTTTATCTTCGCAGATTTTTCACTTTGAGCGTAATAGGGAAATCAGAAGCACGAAGAAATGTTCTGTTGTTTGGCATTGATTCTGGTTTCGGGACCGGGTATCGCTACGGCTTCACCAATTGTTTCGCAAGTGCGGTTCTGCTCAAGAACTCATCAGACTCTCTTCCCAGGAGCTTAGGCGCCTTTAACTGTTTGGGGAAATCTCTACCTACATCTCAACTGGTTGTGCTAGTGAGTTTCCGATTGGATGGTTGACAAACCAGAAAGAAGGAAATACAGGTTGTTTTATTTCGGGGTGACAAGTATCCGAATTTGTTAAAGTAGATTTTCGATTTTCCAGTTGTGATTGATGTTCTGGGATAGGCAGCTATTCTTTGCCGGCCCTTCCTGACATAGTCTATGCGCAGCTCTGTTCTGTCTATAGCAAGCAGGTGACTCAAAAAGTGGCTAGAGAGTTGGTTGAGGGTGGGACAGAGCATCGTGAATAGCTTGGCCAAAGGCATCTATTTTCAGTCCCATCTCGGTGCTCTGGAAGGTGGAGAAATCTCGGTAGAGGTGATGGGCAGTGGGGTGGGTGTGGTCTATCTACGAGAGAACGGCTGTCTGTATGAGCGCATTGTCGAATGGAGTTGTACCATCGGTAAATTCCCCTGGGGAAGATTTCCAGTTCCTCAAAACTTTCCCATTCGGAACCGCATCACTAGCGGACTGAGTCATGGGACGATCGTCAGGGAGGTATCAGAGTTCTCTGATTAACTGATTACGGCTCAACTGATCCTGGAATCGGTAATTGTGGGCGGTTCCAGGCAATGTCAGTTCGCCGGGAAGTTAAGGTCTGAACTATTTTGATTAAACAGGAAGGCGCGGTGGCTATCACAATCTAGGATGTCGTCAACGCTCTCCTGGTCTACTTGCTGGACTTTTTGTGGCGCGGGAGACGAGCCCATTCCAGGGGATTCTGGGCCGTCCTCAACTACGCCTATCTTGACTGAAAATCAGGAAAGCGTATTGAAACTTTTAGCGTCAGATGCATCTGTGTGTTTTGATCGGCTTTTACTGGTCTCGAAAATGCCTATCTCGGAACTGACCCAGATTTTGCTAGAGCTCAAAATTAGGGGCAAGGTTAGTCAGATTCCTGGACGGTGTTTCACGCGTATGTTGGTGTGAGCTCGAACCAAGAATTTATAGCCACGGATTTCATGAATCTACAAAATGGATTATGGTAATAGGTTGAGAGGAACAGGAAAATGGCCAAATCCGTCGTGATAGTGGAATCACCTGCCAAGGCGAGAACAATCGAGAAATATCTGGGTAAAGAGTACACTGTTCACGCTTGTTCGGGGCATATCAAAGACCTTCCCAAGGGCATTTTGGGGGTGGACATTGAGCGCGATTTTTGCCCTACCTATCGCATTATTCCGGGCAAGGAGAAGATCGTTGGCGGGCTGAAGAAGATTGCCCGCAACACAGTGGCGATTTATCTGGCTGCCGACCCCGATAGGGAAGGAGAAATCATTTGTCAGCACTTGGCCGAGGAGTTGGATGGAAGCGAAAAACACCAGTTTTACCGGGTTTTGTTCAGTGAGATCACCCAAACAGCCATTGAAGAGGCCTTCAAGAACCCTTCCCAGATTGACCGCAACAAAGTGGAAGCTCAACAGGCCAGACGCATTGTGGATCGGCTGGTAGGCTACAAAGTGAGTCCTCTTTTGTGGCGAAAAGTGCGCAGCGGCCTTTCGGCGGGAAGAGTACAGTCTGTGGCCCTACGCATTATTGTTGACCGTGAAAACGAGATTCGCTCCTTTGTCTCCGAGGAATATTGGAACTTCACAGCCCGACTTAGTGCCAAGAATCCTCCAATCTTTGAGGCCAAAGCCTTCAAGCGCAAGGGGAAAAAATTTAAAGTCTCGAGCCGGGAGGAAGCAGATCGGTTGCTAGATGCATTGCGTGCTGCTGACTTTATCGTGGCCGAGGTCAAGAGGAAAAAGAGGAAACGCCACCCAGTTGCTCCCTTCATCACCAGCAAGCTTCAACAGGAGGCTTGGCAAAAGTTGCGCTTTTCGGTCAAAAAAACAATGATGCTGGCTCAGCGCCTTTATGAGGGAGTGGAGATTGGAGGCGAAGGCCGGGTGGGCTTAATCACTTACATGCGAACTGACTCGACGCGCGTGGCCGCTTCGGCACTGCACGAAGTACGTGAGTTCATTGGGGAAGTCTATGGAGAGAATTATCTGCCCCCGCGCGCTGTGATCTATCGAGGTAAAAAAGGTGCCCAAGACGCTCACGAGGCTACTCGTCCAACTGGAGTGTTAAGGGCACCGGGGGCAATCAAGTCCTTTCTCGGGCGAGATGAGCTGCGTCTCTACACGTTGATCTGGCAGCGCTTCGTGGCTTCCCAGATGAAGCCAGCTCTGTTTGACCAGACTGAAATTGGGATTGTAGCTGGTCCTGCCCAATTCAAGGGACTAGGTTCAATTCTGAAATTTGATGGTTTTCTCAAGGTTTATCAGGAGAGTTCCCAGGGACGGAGAGACGAGGAGAAAGACACACTTGTCCCCGAAGTCAAGGTCGGTAAAAAGCTGGTTGTGGAGGGGATCCAGCGGGAGCAAAAGTTCACTCAACCCCCATCACGGTACAGCGAAGCTACCTTGGTCAAGGTCCTGGAAGAGAAGGGGATTGGACGACCTTCGACTTATGCGCAGATCTTGACTGTCATTCAGGGTCGGGACTATGTGAAAAAAGAAGAAGCGCGGTTTGTTCCCACCGAAGTCGGAGAAATTGTCATCGGACTCCTGGTGAACCATTTTCGAGAAATCTTCGATTATGACTACACGGCCCGCTTGGAAAAGAATCTCGACAATATTGAGCGTGGCAAAGAAGATCGAGTGGAGACATTACGCGGCTTTTATGCCGAGTTTTCTAGGGAATTACGGCAGGCTCGAAAAGAGATGAAGAACTTAAAGAAGGAGGAGATTCTGGCGGATGTTGTCTGTGAGCAGTGTGGGTCGAAGATGGTGATTCGGTGGGGCCGCTTCGGGAAATTCCTGGCCTGCAGCAACTATCCCGCCTGCAAAAATACGAAAAAGATGCACTCGAGTACTAGCGGAGACCGAGTTCAAATTAGCAAGCCCCTTGATGAGAGCTGTCCTAGTTGCAGCATGAAGTTGGTCGAGAGGCAGGGCAGATACGGCCCCTTTGTCGCGTGCAGTAACTATCCCACCTGCAAGTACGTCAAACCGGATACGACGGGCATCATCTGTCCCCAATGCGGAAACGGAGAAATCGTCCGGCGGCGGTCCCGCCGCGGACGAACTTTCTACAGCTGTGCTGCTTTTCCAGATTGCCAATTCGTTTTGTGGCAGAAACCCGTTCCTCGTCGCTGCCCGTCCTGCGGTGCTCCTTATCTTTTGGAACGCTTAACCAAAAAAGAAGGCCTTTCCCACCGCTGCGGAAAGCCGGAGTGCAGCTACCAAGAGGTACTAGAGCCAGTTTCCGCGGGCTAGCCGGTTTGGAAAAGAGCTGGAGTATTCCTATGAGAGATCCGATTATCAAAGCTTTTCTTGTTTCTAGTCTCGTCTTCACTGCCATTGTCTTCGGTGTTCCTGCGGTATCCAAGTCTGCTCAAGCCGGTGATCCGAAGGCAGGTCAGAAGGTTTTCAAGGAGCAGTGTCAGATGTGCCACGGTGAAGACGGTCGCGGAAATCCTGCCATGGAGAAGATTCTAGAGGTGGACATCCCCTATCTGGGGGAAGAGGTGAAGTCTAAGACCAACTCGGAGATTAGGAAGATTATCACTGAGGGCAAAGGCAAGATGACACGTGTGAGAGGGTTGAACGAGACTCAAATCAGAGATGTCATCGCCTACCTACGTACGTTCTTTAAAACGGATTCTCCGCCTCTGGCGGATTAGGTTGCGCCGAAGGCACGGGCGAGTGAGGAAAGTTTGGATCACGATGGTCCTGGCCGTCAAAGAAATTCCCGCGGTGGTTGTCCGACCCTGAGCTGTCGAGGTCGATACGGGTAGCCTAGCTTTGGCAGTACTTGATGAGAATCTCCACGTCCGTGACCACGATCGCGTTCTCTAGATGAGGGTTGCGTTGGTCCAGGATCACTTTCACTTCGTGTGCGCCACTGGCGGCTTGTGTGGCGGTTAAGGGATAGGTAAACCATGCGGCAGAGCCTACCTTCTGGAGCGGTGCCGCGAATTGGTTGGCATAGCGGTCGTAATCGATGTGGTATTGCCAGTGGCCGTTGATCATCTCGGACCCGTCGAGCAGAACGCGAATCTGGTCGTCGTTAACCCATTGGTCCAGGCGCAGGCGAAGTTCTGTGCGCTGCGCCCCATCGGTAACCGGGTCGTCTGCGATGTCGATCCTGAAGGTCGGGCCATCCTCCTCGGTGAGTGACGGTTTGAGGTCTACGGGCACTTCGCCCCAGATTCGGTCGTTTCGAAATGCCCCTCGCCACTCGCCTTTTGGCTGAAGATGGCGATAGGTCGCGCCGTAGATCTTATCCGTGCGAGCTAGCGTCTGTGGAGATCCCATCTGGTTCATGAGCTCGCGACGGACGTGCCCGTCACCGTGCCAGTTGAACAGGTAGATACCCTTAGCACCGTCCCGATGGTAGCGATTGGCAATGGCGCGGTTTAACATCTTGTCTTTTTCATGGGGATCCTCAGGTCCCGATTCAGCGGCAAAGTTTCCGGCGTCGAAGCCAGGATAGACCACCACATGGGTTCCCTGGCACAACTGGACAAAGCTGGCTACGTCAACGGAAGGATCGCTCGAGGCGCAGCCGGCGGGAATGAGCACGTCTACCAGGTTCTCTTCAATCCAGGCCGGCACATCGTAGCCAATACGGCTGCACATTTCGAGTGTGCCTGAAACACGGGCGGCCACATAAAAAGGTTTGCCACGTTTTCGGGAAAGGTTGTTTGCCATCCGCCTCACTGCCCGCTGAAGATCCGTCAGCGTGTATTTAAGTCGGTAAGCCTGGTCTTTCGGTAGGTGAAAGCCGTGGCGTTGCCAGTCGAGCTCGACTCCGTCCCAGTCATAAAGGCGGCAGAATTCTTCGATGTATTGGAAGCGATACTCTCTAACCTCGGGAAGTGCCATGTTCAGAGACAGAGCGAACCATTCGCTGGTCTGGTCACCGAGTAGCCACTCCGGATGCTCTTTTCGAATCTTGGTGCGCTCCGTGAGACGCAACTGGGGTAGGTCATCGATTTGGGCACCGCGGTAGTGGTTGTCGTTCATCCGCACCGAGGCATATGCATGCAGCCCGAGTTCATGACCCCGTCTGATGACGGCCTTCTGCGGGTCTTCGCCTCGCTCCAACATGGCCAAAATATTTTCGTTTTGTGTGAACTGGTCAGCGCCTGCATATCTTCGTTTCTGAATTTGACCCACCATCGGCATGACTTGGCTTTTCCAGCGAGCAACATCTATACCGAGGCACCAAAAGTGCGCGCCGACCTGGGTTTTTTCCATCACGTCATAAACACCGCTAAGGAAATCTTCGGTCGACTGTGGGAAAGCGTGGTAGGTGTGAGGTGCATCGTCCCAATTGTAGATGATCTTGTATTCAGGAGGCGGGGGCATGATGGACTCCTTGATCGAGTTTGTATCGAGTTGAATTGTCCGTGCAACACGATCCAATCATTTGTGGGAAGAAAAAATACAGTGCTCTTCTTGAGACCCTGACCAAAATAAACAACCAGCTTGGCATGTTGAAGGTCAGAGCACAAGCATAGGATGGGGCGATTATCGAAAATATAGGTAGCCTATTCTCTCCGGTTCCAGGTTCCAAGTGTGGGCGTTTGATTTTTGAAAAAACTCGTGGCTTTTCGGCCTCTTGAAGACCGGGAGGCTATTCTTGTGCCTACAAAGTGGGTGGAAGAAAATCAGTCTATCTAGTCTTCAGGAATAATCTCCTCCCTGAGGAATGGAGAGGTTGCTGAGGTATCGGGTCAGTCCGCAGAGAGAGGATGGGCTGGAAGAGGGTCCCTGGAGAAATCGGTGGAATCCAAGCTCGTTCGAAGAGAGAGCGCACAGAACAGGAGAACCTGGAACTTGGAGCAGGCGGAGCACATATCGAGTGGACTAAAGTGGTATTCCCCTCGCCATTCCCCTCGTATTGCCAGAGATTCTTGCCGATAGAGGCTCGTGGCTATTCTGTTTGAAGGCGGTGTGCTTGATGTTGAGTTTTTCTGCCCGCTGTGTACCGAGCTTCAGCCTCTTTGTCTAGCCGGGAGCTTGCTCCGCGAAAAACAATAGCAAAGGCACGCCGAGAACGGGTGGCGGAGCGGTTGGCCTCGGCTCGATGAATCATTTGGCAATGATGAATCAAAAGATCATTGGGATTTGCGCTGATCACGACTTCGCGGACTTCGTCCTCCCGACCATAATCGGTGATTCCCTGCGAGAATCCGATGACCTGTGTAACCGCATGCGGACGAACCCCATGTTTATGTGCTCCCCTAACATACCGTAGACAGCCGTTCTCCTGGTCAATGGCGTCCAAGGCCAGCCACATTGTCAAGGCATTAGCCGGTTTAAGACAGAAGTAGTGGTTGTCCTGATGCGGCGGGGTGGGATGCTCGCTGGCAGGGGGTTTGTTGAACCATTCCGGTTCTAGGGCGTCAACTGGCTCACTCAGTAGCGCTTCCGCACAGGCAGTCCAACGCGGATGATGGCGGTACTGAGAAAAATATCGATCTTTTGCCATGAATTGCATCTGCTTCAGGGTCTCGGGTCGGTTACGGTTTTCATAGAAGGCATGGGTATCTGGAAGGGTGGGTACTATCTCTCGGATGTAGCGGTCCAGATTTTCATTCAGTTCTGCGAACTCGTCGTATGGAAGAAATTTCCGTATGATCAGGTAACCGTCCCGGTCGAAGGTCTCTCCGTATTGCTCGTAATTCATTTCCACACCGCTTCCCACAAAGTATATAGTATAAAGGAACTTATACTATATACGTGGCTAGGCCTGTTTTGAACTGTCCAGTCATCCTGCTTGGAATAGTATCCAAGGCCCGCAATTGGAATGGTGTCTACGGCCCTGTTCTCATGATCAAGCCCTTTGTAGTACGTTTCGCCCTAACCCACATTTCTCAAGCCCTGCTTGCTGTTTCACTAAAATCATCTATCATGAACTGGTTTGCATCCAGTCGGCCTTCTTTGTAAAGGTCTTCTGACTCTGGGGTGGTCTGCATGCTTAGAAATTGGGAAAAGGGCAGTCAGAATTGGAACCTCATGGGGTGACTTGACTCAGGGATGATCCTGCTGCCGAAGTCCCAATAGTATTTCCAACGAAGGAGTTTCCAGGTCAAAATACGTGAACGGCGTTGAGCTGATCTTCTACAATCGATATTGAAGTGCAGTTTTGATCACCCCCAATCCGTAGCGAAGGCTGGGAATCAAAGCAATGCTGTCAGCTTTTTCGAATGAGCGTGCTGGGTATGTTCGAGGATAAGACTATTGTGGTCTTTGCTCTGTCTTTTCAATTTGATCTCCAAAACCTTTTGCTGCCTGTTCTGGTAATCCTCTACCATTATGAGGAGCAGAGATCAGCCGGTGAGTTAGACTGATTCAATGGCACGTTTCAAGATCGGTATCGGCCAGTTTTGGCACGAATCAAATGGGTTTTCCTCCCGGGAGACCACTCTCGACGATTTTGTATCCTATCAGGGTTTTGACGTGGGGAGAGAGGTCTTAGAACATCCGGGTCGCCAAGACGAAGTGTCTGGGTTTGTGCAAGTTCTGAGCGCGAGCAGCGACGTCGAAATCTTTCCTCTTGTCAGTTTTCGGGTGCTGCCTTCGGGGCCCATTGCAGACGACACCGTAGGACATCTTGAAAAAACTCTGCGGAGACAGCTGAGAAAGGCTGGAAGACTGGATGGGATTTGCTTTGCTTTCCACGGAGCCATCAGTGGATCCACAATAGTCGATCTTGACGGCTATTTTCTCAAGGTGCTCCGCGAAGAGGCGGGGTCTAAGGTGCCCATTGTAGTTGCACTCGACTGCCATGCAATCGTCACACAGCAGATGGTGGATCTCTCTACCGCCCTGGTTGCCTATCGCACCCATCCCCACCGTGACCTCGTTGAAACTGGAGGGCGAGCAATGCAGATCTTGCTGGATACGCTGCGGAAGAAGATTGCTCCGGTTATCCACTACCAAAAGGTTCCGATGATGCTCCCACCTCCTGATGAGGGAACCCATTCTGGTGCCCTTAAAGAATTATTTGAAACCTTCGTGGGCTGGGATTCGATCGATGGTGTGATCGCCTGCTCGCTTTGCCCGAGTTTTGCGTGGCAGGACGTGCCGGAGCAAGGATGGGCGGCGATCGCTGTGACCAACAATGACTGTAAGCTGGGTGGCCGGCTAGTCCGACGTTTGGCCGAACAGGCCTGGGCGGCGAGAAATAGCCTCCTGCCTGAGCCCATGCTTTCATCCCATGATGCCGTGCACCAGGCGATCTCGGTCAAAGGGGGTCCAGTGATCATCACTGATTCTGCCGACACCACTGGCGGTGGTGCGTTGGGAGATACGACGACGCTGTTGAGAGTGCTCTTGGAGGTGCGTGACCAGGTCAAAGGCTTGATCCTCACTCATCTGCCCGATCCCGATGCCGTTGTTGAACTCAGATCGATTGGTGCGGGACGAACTGTGAGTATTGCTGTTGGGGGCAAACGCGATACTCGCTTTAGCCAGCCGGTCACCGTTAGAGGACAGATTCTGCGTGTGACGGAAGGTCCTATTACCGATGACGGTCAGTTTGGAAGTGAACCAATGATTGATGCTGGTACAATCGTCAGCCTGGCTGTGGACAATGTGTGTCTGGTGCTCAGTGAAAACCCCATTAATGGGCCACAGCCGTCGCTTTTCCGAAAGGTCGGTATCGAACCCTATAAGGCAAGAATCGTCGCGCTCAAGACGGGTATCGGTTACACTGTCACCTACGGTCAGGTGGCCAAAGCGGTAATTCGAGCCGACTGCCCCGGAGCTGTTTCCTACAATCTGAGCAACTTCGACTTCCGGCGTATACCGCGGCCGATGTTTCCCCTCGATCCAGATATCGCCTGGCAGCCGGGGTAGCCCGGTGGGAGTCGAGCCGAATCAGTCGTCGGTGGAAGGGATTCCCGCTTTGCGGCGTGACTCAAGTGTTATTTTTTGTACTCTGCGCCAGCGCCATCTTTGTTCTTGTCTGCCCTTCCAGCACTAGCTTACCTGTGATCTCAAGGGGCGTACCCAGTTCTTGTACCCCTGGGGAGCCTGGCCTTTGAGCAGTTCCGCCATCAGATACGCACTGGTAACTAGAGCTAAACCAATGACAATAGTGTCCAAAATCCAGTGAGTGGAGAAGCCAAATAATTGAAGATCCTGACATTACCCCATTCAGCTAAAATAGGGATGACTAGAATCATGGAGAAAAGAAAGCAGATTAGTTTTGCTTCCTGTCTACCCTTGACCTTTCTAAGGGATTCTGAACAGTCTTGGGATCGGGAAAATCAAGCCCAAGGTTTCAAAAAGACAGGGGAAACAGTGTACCCGTCGTAATATGTTCAATGGTGAAGGAAGCAATAGGAATGATGGAAATTATGCTGACTAAGAGCACCAACTCACTGAAAGCGCGCTCTTTCTACTCGACTCTCAGAAAATTCAGCCCTACAAGAGAAGTAGATTGTTTGTCGTCGACGTCAATTTAAGATGAATGTGATGCACACAGGAGTGACAACATTAGCCGTTATGGTAAAGCTCTACCAACTAGTTGCGTTGGGATACAGTTCACCCTAGGGTCAATTGCCACTTTTGAGCGGCAATTTGCCGGGAAATTAGACAGTCTTCTATCTAAAGAGACCGGTCTCGTAAGACATTGTGTAATAGCCGATATTGGTTGAGGCGGGTCGTTGGAGATAAGCTGTGGTCGAAACTGCTCTTTGAAGAAGTGGTGCCTCTTTCTTGCTAACCCCGAGTGGAATCGAGGGAATCCTGTGTCGGTAAACTCCCTGGTTGGAGTTCCGGGCTGGCCGGAACATTGGCCAGCCGCTGCTAAAAAATTCTTTTCTGAATGATCCTGTACTCCTAGGACTAGGAAGAATGATGCTTACTGTTACAACCTGAACCGGCTAGCAGTATACTCTGTTCAGTGAAGAGTGTATAGGTGAAGAAAGTAATGCAAGAAAAAAGGACAATCTGCTTGTCTGCTGCCAAACTGAATCAATTTGAGGAGGAAGGGTTTGTAATTATCGAGCGGCTTCTCGATCCAGGCAAGGACCTTCAACCGGTAGTTGACGAGTATGGGCTTTTGCTGGACCAGCTGGCCGAACAGTGGTGGAAAGAGGGCAAGCTGACGAGTGCTTTTAGCGGCTTGCCGTTCTGCCAGCGGCTCATTCACATTGCAGCCGAGACTAAGGGTCAATACTATCAGCATCTGGATATTTCTTTGCCCTTGGAAAAGATACAAATCGACTCACCGATGCATCATGGTCCGGCCGTCTTTGACCTCTTGCGTAACCCAAAACTACTCGATGCGATCGAGTGCTTTATCGGGCCGGAAATCTTCTGCAACCCTGTACAGCACGTTCGCATAAAGCCTCCGGAGAAGTTTCTTCCCAAAGAAGTACAGAGAAGCCCAGCGGTGGGGCAAACTGATTGGCATCAGGACTTAGGCGTAATCGCAGAAGATGGAGATGAATCGAACATCTTGACGATCTGGATTCCGATGCTCGATGTATCAAGCGAAAACGGCTGCCTCCGCGTACAGACGGGTAGCCATCAAGATGGACTGGCTCTTCACTGCCTGATGAACCAGCAAGGCCCCGGAATTCCAGCTGAGTATCTCCGTTTCCCGGAGAAAACGGTTCCCATGAGGGCTGGTGACGTTCTCTTTTGACCAAGCTGACCATGCACAGCTCGCTTCCCAACCGGAGCAATCAAATCCGCTGGAGCTTTGACTTACGATACAACCCGATTGGTCAATCTACGGGACGATCCTGCTTCCCAGGATTTATAGCCCGCAGCCGCTCTCATCCGGAGCAGGAACTCAAAGATCCTCTGGTCTGGGCTGACCTCTGGCGCGTGGCTCGTTCCCGTCTAGCAACAACTGGAACTCCCAATCTCCGGCGCTGGGATTCCAACGATCCCCTTTGCGCCTGATTGTACGGGTCCAGGCCAGAAGGTCGTCTTGCAGGCACCGATTGGTTATTGGATTGAAAACCCCTCATACCGGAACAGCATTTCGGTATATATAAAAGTCTCTCCCTTTAAAGAGCAAAGGCTCTCTGGACGACTCCGACAAGGCGCAGAAAAACGGTCATTATAATTGAGGTTAGCGTGATGGTGATCCTTGCCATGGATCCGATGAGCATTTCGATCCATTTCAGCCGGGTCAGAACTGAAGGCGACGATCTGGATCCTTGTCTTATGCAGGAGTAAGTCGAGTTCTCGTCCCCCCTTTTCAAGGCGTAACCCGGGACCCTTACATGGTAAGTTCAAATTTGGGCGCTTCAGCTTCGTCAAAGAGAATGGCGATCAGGGCTGAGGTGTCAATCACCACTAGCTCGGCAACACCTGTTTTCATCGTAACTAAGGATTTGATCTGCACTGCTAGAGACCAAAGCAGGCAAGGCCGTGTAGCGCTCCCGAATCGCCCCCTAGATCTTCGCTGGTTTAACGATATCCGCTGGCGCTTCTTCTCGCGGATAAGATGCTTTCTAAGAGCTTTGATCACTACGTCACTCAAGCTCTCACGAGTTTTGGCTGCCAGTTCACGAGCTGATCAGTTGACCTCCGGATGCTTAATGCTCAGAGCCCCGATAATATTTCTAATCTGCAAAAGTAGAAGCGTGATAGAAAACATTTACATTGGCCGTCACCCTGAGATCCATTTCACTGGCCTACGGGGTTTCTAAATTGAGCACCAGTTACCCTGGGCCGGCAGGTTTTCCGGCCCTCCTCACCTGTCTGCGTTCGGTCCAGTCGTCCCCCACCGGAACGGCTCGGTAGCTGTGCGTGATGGTTCGATTGAGTACCGGGTCATGAAGACGGACCAGGAATGCATCGCCCACACCTTGTACAACGGTTTTCGGCAGTCTAAGTTCCTGTACCCGTGAGCCCGCCGACTCGAGAAAAGGGCATGTTCCACCGTAGAGAAACAGAGGATTCGGCAGGGCCTTGACTACCTTCATAGCGAGTAGATATTCCAGATCCACTAAAACCGAAAGTGGGCTGTCTTGCAGTGGGATGGTGTTGGCACCTATTTGGACCTCGCTATAGATGCGCAACTTATCCCAGTGAGGACGAACTTCCTGATAAGGCCAGGCCAGGGTGGCTATCGGGTGAGGACACATCTGCTTTGGCTTGTCGGGAAATAGCGCGTCTAGTTCCCGGTCACACTGGTCGCTCCCCACACTGATCAAGACCAGATCCTCGCAACGAATGGCGACTATCTCTGCTTCGCCTCCGGTAAAAGCTCCCTGGACTTCAAACTCCGATGCCTGGGTCAATTGGTGGCGTGTGATTCGAAAGATGGACGGATTGGTATGGGTTGCCCCAGTGAAGTAGCCATCATGGGACAGTATTTAGTCCAATCTCCGACGTGTGCTTTCGATATCCCGCGACGAAAACCTTGCCCCAGCTAAAGACCCTATAGGGATCGATTGAGTATGGCTGTGGGCCTGGCCCTGAATGGTCATTCTAATCGGATCTATTCGCATAGCTTAACCCCTGTCTACTCATCTCAGGATGGGTTGGCATCCAGTGCCGCATGCTTGCATCCTAGCCTAGTCCAAGCATGAATGTCACCTGAACTTTATACCTAGGAATGAAATAGAGGCATCCTGAAGTGCGTTTGAGGCACCGCTCGTGCTCTGGCCTGGGTTGGGAGATTCTTCCAGCCCGTTAGGACCTGGAGGTTTTATTGTCGGGATCTACCAAGAGCCAGAGATGAGGAAGAGGCTCGAAGAGGAGTTTAACAGGATCGGCTCTCCGCTCGTATCCCCCAGGTTCTCTGATTCGGATGAGCAGGGAGCATGCACCACTCTTTTGCGTTGGGGGAGAGATGAGAAAATACTGATTAAGTAAAAGATATTCATGGTTGCTCATACTGGTCGCGCTGCTTATCTCAATTTCCGATCTTCTTTTTCTGTAATAGGACTGCGTCGTAGTCCAGTTTTTCGTCCGTTTCCTGGAGACCAAGGGACACGTCGAGTGACTCCAGGGTAGTCGTGTCGTTTAAGTATTGGGACTTCAACCGGGAGGTGGGGGGGGAGAAAGGTGCCATTCTTGCTGTAGAGATCGATCCAGAACTCTTGAGGTATATCGAGAAGGATGCTAGAGGTCAGGGAATAGCCAACTACAATTAAGCTAAACTAGGACACTCGAAACAACAACGACTTTCTCCCTTTAATAGGGGTAGGCTGCAGACTAAGTCAACTTGTCCCATGGTTGATCTTGGTCGACCCCTGATTTAACGTTAGAGCTCATCGCAGTGGAGAAGAGCAAGCCCAATCGTCTCAAGAGACAGAGCACTAACACACATGGAGGCTCAGAGAAATGGCTAATTCCAACCAATCGCCCAATGTCCTTGTAGGAACCAGAATCGGTCGTCGATCCTTCATAACCACCCTGGTAGCCTCTTCTGCGACGGCTGTTTTTGGGCGGGACTATGGGCCCCAGGCTCAGCCGGTACGCTATCCGGATCCGGACATCCTGGTGATCGACAAACGTTTTTCCAAGTATAAGCTGGGCAATACTCCTATCCTGCGGCTTCACACGGGAACGCTGTGGGCCGAGGGTCCGGCCTGGAACGGGGTCGGCCGCTACCTACTTTGGAGCGATATACCCAACGACGTGCAGCTGCGCTGGCTGGAAGAGGATGGGCATGTCAGCACATTTCGAAAACCCTCGGGAAACAGCAATGGCAACACTTTTGATTATCAGGGTCGTCAGATTGCTTGCCAACATGGTAATCGCCGTGTCGTCCGCTACGAGCATGACGGCACTAGCACCGTGTTAGCCGACCAATGGCAGGGACAGCCATTCAATGCACCCAACGATGCGGTGGTCCATCCGGACGATGGTGCCGTCTGGTTTACCGATCCCGGGTATGGAAGTCTGATGAACTACGAGGGAAACAAGGGTGAGCTTCAGATCAAGGAAGCGGTTTATCGAGTGGACGTCAAGACCGGGAAGATGGACAAGGTCACCGACGAGATTTTCAAGCCGAATGGTCTTTGCTTTTCACCCGAATATAAGAAACTGTACGTCGCCGAGACCGGGGCCTCCCACTACGACCAGGCCCCCAGGAACATCAAAGTTTGGGATGTAGAGGACAGCAGAAAGCTCGTCAATGAAAGGGAGTTTACCTCAATGGGAATGGATGGGAAGGCAGGGTTCGCCGACGGCATCCGAGCTGACATCGACGGGAATATCTGGGCCAGTGCTGGCTGGGTCAGAGAGGGTTACGACGGTGTGCACGTCTTCGCGCCCAACGGGGACCGGATCGGCCAGATTAGGCTACAGGAAATCTGCTCTAATGTGTGTTTCGGGGGTAGGAAGCGCAACCGTCTCTTTATGACCGCAAGTCAGTCTCTTTATGCCGTCTATGTCGAAACGCAAGGTGCTCACATTTCTTGATCGAGAAATTTAACGGAGTGGTTCCTTAAGCGAGAAACGATTGGCTGAAAGTTTCCAACCGTGCTTCCTTTCCCTACGGAGCGTAGGGGCTAGCCGGGTCGCTTTGTCAATTCCCATACCAGGTCGACCAGTAAGTTGACCTGATTTCCATCAATCTAATCGAGGGGGCAAAGAACAATATCGTTCCTTCCTCATGCAATGCAGGTAAGCTCATGCTGCAGCTGTGCCACCCTGACCAAGCACATTGAAGTCCTTTTTTCGACAGTCATTCAGGTCAAGATTTTTGTGTCAGAGTTTTCAGATTTTGTAAAATTGGTGGGCATTTTCTCCTAAGACAGCGGCCTGATCTTGGTCGGAACTTTGCCGTATATAGTCACGAACGATCTTTAGCACCTCCCAATAGGTTCCGGCTAGCGTGCAAACCGGCCAATCTGATCCGATCATCAGGCGCCCGGCTCCAAAGGATTCGAATACGACATCCAGGTAGGGATAAAAATCGGTGGGCTGCCAACTGTGCCAGTCCGCTTCCGTCACCATACCTGATATCTTGCAATAAATGTTAGGATGGGCTGCCAGGCGACGGATGTTGGTCTTCCATGAAGAAATCTGACCACTCTTGATAGATGGTTTGGCCATGTGATCCAGAACGAAGCGCTGTTCGGGAAACCGGTCTACCAATTGACAAGCTACCCGCAGGTGGCGGGGGAAAATCAAGAGGTCATAAGCCAGGTCACATTCGGTCAGCAGCCGAAGCCCACGAGTAAACTCTTTACCCAACAAAAAGTGGTCTTCAGGCTCATCCTGGACCACGTGGCGAACCCCGCACAATTTAGGATGAGAGCAAAACTCTTCCAACTGTTTAGCCAGGCTGGGGCAGCGCAAATCCACCCAGCCGACTACTCCCTTGATGAAGGGGTTGTGGTCTGCTAGGTCCAGTAGCCAGCCTGTCTCCTGCAGAGTCTGTTGGGCCTGCACGACAATCGAACCCTCGAATTGAACGGATGCCAGCAAAGGTACCAGGTTAGCCGGCAGATAGTTTTTTTTGAGCAAGACCATTTCCGGGCTAATCCAGGTAAACTCATTGGCGTTATATTGCCAAGAGTGCTGGTGGGCATCAAGTCGCATGTTTGAATCCGAAAGACGAAACAAATTCAAAATCCCAAAGATGCAATTCCAAACCGAGTGGGACAAACTGGTTTTTGGAGTTCCAGTCTGGAGAAGGCATTTCGGATTTCACCTCTTCATTTTGCGGATGTCCAGGATGTAATCGCTGCAGACGCCATCCAGGTTGCTGGTGGCGGCGCGTCGCATAAGATCTCTATCGTCTAAAATGTAAAGCCAAATGCGCTTGTTTTGGGCATGGGCTTGCGCGATCTGTTCAGCCGAGGGCAGGAAATGGATCCAGAAGATCTCGGTGTGAGGGTCTGTCACAGCCGCCCTCCAGTCGGCCGGTCGGAGGAGATTGAGCTGGCCGTAGTTGTGCGTGGTAATGGCGGTGGGAATCTTGGAATTGGCTTTCTTAAAGCGAGAGTTTGAGTCTAGATCCATACCAAAGCAGAAGACCTGGGTGAGCATGTCGTGCCGAACCACCTCTTGGACCACCAGCTTTTCGATATCGGGACTGATCGTTTTCATGTTGATGGCGACCATGGTTGGGTGTTTCTGCCGCCTTTTGATGAAGCCCAAGGTTTCCCCCAGGGTCGGGATGCGTTCTCCGGAAAAAGCCGGATGAAACCAACTGCCCGCATCGAGCTCCTTGACTTCGACTAGAGTCATCTGAGTAACATCCCCAGTGCCATCTGTGGTCCGATCGACCTTTTGATCATGAAGTACGACTACCTCATTGTCGGCGGTCAGATAGACGTCGAGTTCGATATCGAGGCGCAGCTCCAAGGCCATAGCAAAGGAGGAAAGCGTGTTCTCTGGTGCCAGCTGCACTAGTCCTCGGTGAGCCATCAGCGCCGGTCTCTGCGGCGTCCGCTCCTTGGTGTAGCCGATTGAGGAAAGGAAATAGAGACAGAGAGCAAGAAGTGTTCCCTTGCGGAGTGTGCGCAAGAAGCCATTGCAAGTGTTTACCATTTTTGTTTCTCCTTATTCTTCGTCGAATTAACCATGAGTTAGATGAATTCTCAAATCGGAGTATACGGCCTTTGGGCTACGATTTCACGAATTGATACGAATGCATCCCTTGATCATAATTGGGAAGATCTTTACCTCGCTCTAAAAGATCAGATACCATGCACTGGACTAAAGGCAGCTCTGGTATGGAGAGAGTTAGTTCACCTGAATGGATTCTGACCTTCGTTTTAAATACCGCATTTTCTGCTGGCATGGAAGTGGCCGGGGAGTCGGTGCGTGAGACGGAGGCGCAGGACTCGGTCTTGCGAGCCAACGGTGCAGACTGGGGTGAAGAATCGGTTCCAGTCGGTCTGAACAAGCAGTTATTTGTGGACGATTTTATTGTGTCTCAGTGGTCGAATCTCACTCGTGAATTAGGACGGGTCGTCAAAGAAAACGAGCCCATCATGGTGCCGGACCGGCCGTGGGAAGACGACGGATTCGGCGGCTACACAACGGTACTCCATGATGGAGAGAAATTCCAAATGTGGTATCCACCGTGGAGTGGGGCCACGGCTTACGCCGAATCGGTCGATGGGATCCACTGGATCAAGCCCAATTTGGGTATTTTTGACTTCAGGTTGGAAAAGGTGCTCAAGCTTGGCTTTCAGGGGAGCGGAGAACGGATAGATTTTGAAGGTACAGTAAACAATATTCTCGGTTATTTTGGGGACGGCTTCACTTGTTTCATCGACTCTCACGAGACCGACGCTCAACATCGGTATAAGGCGGCCTATGGGCACCCGAGGAAGTTTATGGCCTGCCTAGCTCATTCGCCCGATGGGCTTCATTGGACTTCCTACAATCAGGGTGAGCCCGTCACCAGTCGGGCGGCAGACACATTCAATCACCTGCTGTGGGATGATTTAGTGGGGCAGTATCGTCTTTACACCCGCACTGATTTCGGTGACGACGACGCACGTGAGATTCGCGGCAACCGCGCCATGCTCAATCCGGATATAAAAACCGATCCCAGCAACTGGACAACGGTGCGCAGTTGGAGGTTTGATCGAGAAGGACCCGATGAATTCAGGCGACGGCAGATCTATGCCCTGGCAGACTGGATCTACGAAGGAGTCCACTTTGGGTTGTTGTGGGTCCTTGAATGGCCAGTAGCACCACCCGTTAGAGGAGACCAGATTGACCACTATCGGAGACACGAGCGTGATGTAATGAACGTTTACATTGCTCCTAGCCGTGACGGAGATAATTGGGACTTGAGGTGGGTCTATGCCCAAAAGCCCTTGATTCCGCGTGGGTCCGATGGCAGCTTTGACAAGGACATGGTGATGGTCAGCTCTAATATTGTGACCTGGAAAGACCGACATTGGATCTACTATGTCGGTAGCCGGGAACGTCACTATCGCGAGCCAAGGAGAAATAGTATTGGAGTGGCTACACTGCCTCTGGACCGCTTTGTACTCCTCGAGCCCTGGCGGAAGGAGCAACGAGGGTGGCTGATCACAAAACCGTTCCAGCTCCAGGGAACTCGTTTGGAGGTAAACGTGGACGCAAGCCAGGGCGAGATCTTCATCGAGGTCTTGGATGAATTCGGAAGGCCAATTCCAGGTTTCACTGAAGGCCAGGCTCAGATACTGCGGGCGGTGGACGGGTTACGCCTTCGACCGACCTGGGAGAACCATGACCGTCTAGCCGTTTTGTGCGGCCAGACGGTAAGGCTAAAGTTTGGTCTGACGAAGGCAAAGCTCTATGCCTTTCAGGTGAATCCTTGAGGAGCGAGAACTTGCGTTCATCATGTGGGGATCCACGTCGAGGATGTTTCCTCAAGGATGGCCTGACTCTGGTCATTGAAGGTACAGTGTGGAGAGCTGGAGATACGGATGGGTAGGTCTATCTGGAAATCTACAAGAAAGTCAGGATGGATTATCTGATGTTGGACCTGGAGTGTGGATCGGGGAGGTCTGGGAAAAATTTAAAAAATCTGCTGATTGTCCTGCAGATCGAAACACCCAGGGAATCAAGACCATGACTCAGCTGGCAGAATGCGAGTGGGTCGATGCCCTCATGGTAGGACCCTACGATCTAACGCTGAACCTGGATCACTGTGGATGTATGGGTCATCACGACGTGATTGCGCCATTAATCGAATCATCAAGCAGGCTTCCCGGGTGGGAAAACCACTGGGGCTGCCCCTGAGCCGCGTGAAGCAGGCACGTTTCTGGAGTGAACGGGGGTGTCACTTCTTTACGCACATAGGAGGGGCATTGATGGTTCAGCAGCAGGTCAGAGTGGTTTTGGAAGCCATGTGGGAAGGCTCAGAATTGTCTTGAAGTCTCTCCAGAGCTTGGCCAATCAAAGGGTCGGATCTCGTCGCTTAGATCGGCTGAAGGGAAAATGTACTTAGAAGCCCATATCTCTGCCGTCAATCGTTGGGAAAACCAGATTCAAGCCCTGGTCGAATGGGACGAGTCGGCGGCTCGGAAGCGGGCCAAAGAGGTAGCGGATGGTCCTTTGAAGGGATGGGCTCTCGGGGTCAAGGATATCATTGATGTGGCGGGGCTGCCGACTCGCTGTAACGCTGACTTTCTTGCTCCGAAACCGGCGGCAGCCAGCGCGGAGATTATCGATCAGCTGCTTGCTCTGGGGGCGTTTGTCTTTTCCAAGACCGTCACCACAACATTTGCCTTTTTTGATCCCGGCCCGACCTGTAATCCCTGGCGCTTAACCCATACCCCGGGAGGATCCAGCAGTGGTTCGGCGGCAGCCGTCGCCTGTGGGATGGTTCGACTGGCCTTGGGAAGTCAGACCGTGGCCTCAGTTAATCGGCCAGCTAGTTTTTGCGGTGTAGTTGGATTCAAGCCGAGCTACGGGCGTATTTCCACAGCGGGAGTTTTTCCTTTTTCACCGAGTGTGGACACGTTAGGCTTTTTCAGCCGGGATGTCCGCGATGCCCAGACGGTGTTTGCGGCTCTCCTCAGTCACTCGATCTCGTCGGAACCTTCGTCTCTGCGCATCGGGCTAATCGAATCCTTGTATGTCTCCCCATCCGAAAGGGAAATGTTGGTGGCTTTGAATCGAGCGGGGGAAAAACTGCGGAGCTCTGGTCTTGAGGTGCAAGCCATGCAGTTGCCGTCCCTGACCACCGAAGCTTATGACCAGCACTGGAATCTGGTGGCCGCCGAGGCTGCCTTCTCGCATCGGGAACTCTTTAGCTGTTACCAGGGATCGTATCCTCCTAAACTCACCGAGCTGATCGAGCAAGGCCGAAAAGTATCGGCTCAGCAGCTGAAGCGAATCCATTCTCATCGAGACCGGCTCAGAGCAGAGATCAGCCGGCTATTCCACGACGTTGATCTATTTCTGACGCCCTCGGCCGTCGGAGCTGCTCCTACGGGCCTTGCGGCGACCGGGGACCCCCGTTTCAGCCTTCTTTGGACTTACCTCGGATTCCCCACCCTGACCCTACCGGTCGAACTGACTCCGAATGGGCTACCCCTGGGAGTTCAACTGGTTGGTCCCTTCATGCAGGACTCAGGGTTTCTGGCCGCGGCTCGGCTCGTCGAATCGTTGACCAGCCATCCATTTCATGAATTGCGTCTGGAAAAATTTTCTGTTTGATGTTGGCAGCAGACTTTGGCAGGTAAGCGATATCTTTAGGATGAGCCAACTGGCTGCCAGTTAGGTCTTTCGACCGCTCTCAGGATGGCCAGATTCACCTGCAGCGTCTGGGCCGCCTCGGCCAGGGTGCAGGAAGGACTCGATTTCCCTTCGATGGAATCTAGAAAGATCTTGGCCTGGGTGACATAGATATCATCGCGTTCCCGCCAATCCAGCTGAAGTTCGTCCTGCCAAAGTCCTCCGGGCTCCAGCATGGACTTCCAGCGATGGTGGTGAAATTGGAATTGGGCTGTACCCTGTTCACAAATGACCGTAATTTGGTGCTCATTTGGAGCCTGATATTGATTGAGGCTGTAGCAACCCAATACACTCCCGTGTCTAGTCAGAACGTGGACCGTGTCCTCTACCTCGACTCCTTCCAGAACTTGATGAGCACAATCAGCCATCACTCGTTCGATCGGGCCCAGCAGAAACTCGCCCGCGTTCAGTGAGTGGGTCAGCGCATCTTGAATGGCTCCTCCTCCCGTCGCACGATCGGTGTAGTAGATGTTACGATAGGCTGGCCGATAGGTCGGAAAGTGTTGTCCAGATACGACAACGATCTGGACGGGTCGGCCGAACTGTTTTCGGCTAATCGCTTTTTTCATTGCTCGCAGAGCGGGATGGCAGCGAGAGACATAGCCAACCATACCAACCAATTGCTTTTTCCGGACGATATTCTGCATTTCCTCAACGCCCTCGAGACTCGTACTGAGCGGCTTTTCGACCAGAATATGTGCTCCGTATTGGGCCAATTTAGTGCCCATGGGGACGTGGAGTTGGGCCGGAGTGGCGATGACGGCGGCATCAAAGGCTTTGGGAGAGTTTCTTAAAGCCTCGTCTAGGGCAGCGTAGTGCTCAGTTACGCCGTAACGTAACGCAACCTGTTGTCTTAGTTCAGCGTCGATTTCACAGATGGTCAGCTGAACCCGGCCGGTCGATCTAAAACAGCGTAGGTGGCGCTCACCGATCGAGCCTACGCCCACCACCAAGATATGATGAGGGCTCATTTTTTAGCTCCAATCATTGTACCTGGTTACGAAACAGGGGATTAGGCCAAAGAGGGGGGTGAACAACGACCTCCGGCAATGCAGGGACACTTTCTTGGATCAGCCGAAGAATCGAATCCTCCCAAGGTCCTTTCTCCATCATTTGCAAATTCGTTTTGAGCTGTTCGACCGTCTCGACTCCAACCACCACTGCCGTCACTCCCTTCAAAGAAACGGCGAAACGCAGAGCCAACTCCGCCAGTGAGACCCCCATCTTTTCTGCCAATTTTCCCAACCGCTTACGAGAGGGTTGGACCGAGAGCAGTTGCGGCGGAATCTCGTCTTGCGGCAGCAGCAGGAGACCCTGCAAATAGATACTTCGCACCAGAACGGCCACCCTATTTTCAGCGGCTCGCTCGAGCGTCCCGGCACCCAAGAACCGCTGGTCCAGGACGCTGGTGGGATGCTGGATCACCTGGATTTCGGGCGTGGATATCGCGCGGCTCACCTCCTGGGGAGAGTAGAGAGAGATGCCAACCTGCCGCACTAATCCCTCTTCCCTCAATTGCAGGAGGACGTCCAGATAGGGTAAGTCACTGGCCCGGTGGAGCAAGCAGACGGGAAGATGATCCAAGCTCAGATTTTCGAGGGAACGGAGCACCGACCCACGAACAAAAGCTTCGACTTCCAGGGAGGTGCGATCAGTGTCCACTCCAATCGGATGAACCTTGGAGATGACCACGGCCTCCTGTTTCAGGCCCAATTCCTGTAGCGCTTTTCCCAGGACGATCTCGCTCTCGCCGTAGGCTGCGGCCGTATCCACTGCGTTGACACCGCTCTGAAAGGCCAGCTCGACGATCCGGGTAACGGTCCTGGTCGATGGTTGACCCACCCGATTGGCGATCCCGTAAGGAAGACCAAACTGGGCGCTTCCCAACACCAGTGGTGAGATTTCGAGCTCTTGCAGGAATGTGCTTTCCATGCGCCTAAAACCAAAGTGTCCAAAACGGGACACAGAGTAGTTGACGATCGTTGCCAGTTGCCTGTGTGATTTCTCAATATAGATGGCTCTGCTCTCGGAATCAATCGGCAGGAAATTTTACCGTGAGTTTGACAGTAATTTTGTAAATGATTAAGCTCGCCTTACTTTTCTCAAGCTGGAATGGTGCTTCAATTAGCCTGATGAGCGAAAGGAATCAGCGATGACCGGCTTTGCCTGTGAGACTCTGGATCGATTGAAAAAGATAGACACACCCACGATCTGCAACCTGATCGAACTCTTCGACGTGCGTCCCCGAAACAGTGGGTACATGGACGACCGTATCCAGGCCTGTTTCCCGGAACTTAAGCCCATGGTCGGCTTTGCCGCCACGGTCACCTTCCGCTCGGCTGAACCGCCTCGTGGAGCCGACGGCTATGCTGCTATTGAAAGGCAGATGGAGCGTCTGGGTGAACTCTCGGGTCCGGCCGTCATCGTTTTCCAAGATTTGGATTCCCCCCCAGCGGCGGCCACTTTTGGGGAGGTCATGTGTACCATTTATCAAGCCTTTGGAGTGACCGGGCTTATCACCAGTGGTGCAGGAAGGGATCTCGACGAGGTACGAGCGCTCAACTTTCCTACCTTTACTGGTGGTACCATCTGTTCTCATGGTCACAACCAGATTCTCGACCTGCAGGTTCCGGTGCAGGTGGGTGGATTAACTGTCTATTCGGATGATCTCCTGCACGGGGATCGCAATGGAGTGACCACCATTCCTCACGAAATCGCCGATGAGTTACCTGGTGTTCGAGACGAGTTTGCCGCAGCCGAAGCCATTGTGATGGAGGCCATGCGCGGTGGAAAGCCTTCACTGAAGCGGCTGCAAGATGCACGTCGAGAGTGCTGGGCCAAGATCGAAAGGCTGAGTAGACGGGTGTCTCGCTCCGGGTAAAGCCCCTTCACCTCCGTTGACAGGCAGGTCCATGTCACCTATAGTGCGATCTAATTGCGCTGGGCTCAGTAGACAGTTGGGTGAGTCTGGACATCTTCTAGGATAGCGAGAGAGGGTGAGAGCATGCTGAATCGTCGGACCTTTTTGGCCTCACTGGCGGCCGCTACTCCAACTGCTCCATTAGCCCGGGCGCAAGCGGGAAGAGCGAAACCGAAGCGTAAGATCCGCGTCGGAGCGCTTAATGTCGCACGCACCTTTTGGGGTGTTTGGGCGGAGATTCTTTCCCCTCGAGGAAGATTTGGTACTCCGCTGTTGAATATGGAGATCACCCATTGTTGGGACATTGACCCTAAGGGAGCCACTGAATTTGCAGAAAAGTACGATTGTCAAACCGTTTCTCAATACGACGGTATGTTGGGCAAGGTAGATGCCATCATATTCGCCGGACTTTACGAGGTTCGCTGGCAGCATCTTTTGGCAAGGCCTTACCTGGAGGCTGGGGTTCCCACCTATCTGAGCCGTCCCTTCAGCTACCGGCTGCGCGACCTCGACGATACCCTGAATCTGGCAGCTAAACATTCGACCCCTCTGATAGCCAGCAGTGTTCACGAACACTACTACGAGGCCAGTTACCTAAAGGGACGCTTAAAAAACCTGGGACCCATCCGCTCGGTTTATGGGGTCTGCAACAGCGACGAGTATCCTGGGCATTTTCATGTCCAGTGGTTCATCTTAAGGGCGCTCGGATATGACGTCGAAAAAGTCTCCCTGTTCACGGACAACGAGTGGCAGGCCTCCTATCTTCAGGAAACCATGCTATTCAAGGGACAGAACGATCAACCGCCCTTTCTAGCATCTCTTCATGCGGGGACCAACACCCCCTATTTGGGGGCAGAAGGGTACGGTATACCCCCGCTTTACGTCGAGGTGATAGGAGATCAGGGAAGGGAAAGTATTCACGTCGACCGCAGTCCCAATTCGGGCGAGAATCTCTACTACTACTTTGCCGGCCAACTGGTGGACATGCAGAGGACCTTTGAGGGACACAATTTTCAACCCTTCGACTTCATTTTAAAAAAGACCCAGATTTTCCTGGCCGGTTACTATTCCCACCTGGAAAAAGGAGGATCGCTCATCCCGGTGGGAAGTCTTCCCATGGACTGGTCTCCCCCTCACTACAAGCCGGATTGGATCGAGAACTCAATCGATAAAAAATGGGCAGAATGGGCCTCCAGGATCGCTCGCTGAGAGCGATTCTGGAGGGGTGCGATTGTTCGCCGTGGAACAATGACTCATAGAGTCTGGAGGATAGGCAAATGAGAAGAACCAGCGTGATCCTAGTAGTGGTTGGGACGAGCTTGAGCATGGTGGCCAGTGCGGCCCAACAAGCGGTCTTTCCTCCCCCCCCTCCGAAGCAGAGCCCTGTCGAGGGGGCCATCGATTTTCACGTTCACTCAGGTCCGGATACTTTCGGTCGTAACCTGGACGACGTTGAGGTTGCACGGTTGGCGGTCAGAGCGGGTATCCGGGCGCTAGTGTTCAAGAATCATACCACCAGTACTGCCGATCGAGCGCAGCTGGTCTCGAAACACGTTCCCGGCATTGAAGCCTTCGGTGGTATTGTCCTCAGCCGAGCGGTGGGTGGTATCAATCCGTATGCAGTGGAATGGATGTTTCGTATGGAAGGCGGCCGGGGCAAGGTGGTGTGGCTTCCGACCTTCGACGCTGCCTACCATAAGCAGACGTTCAAAGCGATGGAAGAAGGGATCAAAGTTGCCAGTGGTGGAAAAGTGACCCCTGAGATGGAGGCCGTTCTGAAGATCGTCTCGAGAGAGAATCTGGTGCTCCAGACGGGGCATGTTTCGCCGGACGAGGTTTTGACTGTCCTGAGGCGTGCCAAACAGCTGGGGGTCAAGAACATGGTCGTAACTCACGCTATGTCGGTGGTCCCAGGGCTCTCGATTGAGCAGATGAAGGAGGTTGGGGCCATGGGAGGGTTTCTTGAACTGATCTTTCTCACCCATTTGATGGGTCCCCAGGCACACGTGGGTTGGATGAGAAACTGGCCCCGAGTATCCATTGACGAAATGGCTCAGGCCATCAAAGCAGTAGGGGCCCAGCATTTTGTTCTGGGTACCGATCTCGGTCAGAGCGGAAATCCAGTTCATCCCGATGGATATAAACTTTTTGTGACCGGTCTAAAGAGTGCAGGAATCTCTGAGCGAGAAATGGATCGGATGACGAAAACCAATCCAGCCAAACTGTTGGGATTGGACTGATTCCACCGCTTTCTTCGTAGGGCCGGTAGGCAGGGCGCCCCGCTTCTTTGCTAGTGCACATTTCTCATGCTGGGCCGGTCGGCTAAAAGCAAGGCGGGGACAGTGAACCATTTGAATTTACCCCCTGAGACACCACCACCACCGAGCACATTTTTCGAATATCTACGCTCGTTTGGTCCCGGCCTAATCGTGGTACTCACGTGGCTTGGAGCCGGTGACCTCGTCGAGGTGAGTGTGGCCGGAGGAAACTATGGCTATGCTTTGATGTGGGTGGTGGTGGTGGCGTTGTTGATGCGATTCCTGTTTGTGTCGCTCATTGCAAAGTACCAACTATGTAATCAACACGGAGAGGGTGTGCTGGACGGTTTGGCGCGATTGAATTCCTGGTATCCGCCGATCCTGATGGTAGCGGCAATTGTGATGGGTCACGTTTATGGTGCCTACGCGACAGTTGGAATTGGAGAAGCTTGTGCCAACCTCCTAGGCTATGGGAAAATCTGGCAGTGGGCGCTCTTCTGGAACCTAGTGGCGCTGGTGATTGTTTTTCGGCCCATATATCATCGCGTGGAGTGGATTTTCAAGGCCTGCCTAGCCCTTCTTTCAGTCTCGTTTCTGGGAACCGCGATCTCGGTTGGCCCAAGTATTTCCGGCATGGTACGGGGCACCCTGGCATTGCGGCTTCCCCCACGCTCTGGCCCTTTCCCCTCTCTGTTAATTGCCGTCGGAATGATTGGAGCTGTGGGTGGGTCCTTGATGAATCTTGTCTATCCTTACTTTCTGGAGGGCAAGGGCTGGCGTGGGCCCAGCTATCGCCGTCTGCAATTATACGACTTAATTTTGGCGGTAGTGGTCATGGTGTTGCTGGATCTCTCCATCTGGTCGCTGGGGGCTGAGCTGCTTTACCCGCGGGGGCTAACCATCGAGCGGATGGACGATTTACCGCGACTTCTCAGCCAGGTGCTCGGTGAGGGCGGCCGTGTGCTCTTCTACCTGGGCATTTTTGCTGCCGTGTTTACATCTTTGGTGGGTCAGGCACTGGGATTGGCCTGTTTAGGAAGTCACAGTTACTTGCGAGCAACAAGAGGCATTGGGGTCGAAATCCAAGACCATCGTCAGCATGCCTGCTATCGCTGGATCGTTGGTTGGTGCCTGTTGTCCCCGCTGATTTGGACCGCACCTGGAATGCCGGGTTTTATCCGTCTCACCTTGGTTGCAAACAGCGCTCAGGTAGTCCTTATCCCGCTTCTTGCCGGGGGGGTCTGGTGGATCACAGCCAGTGGGCGATATATCGGAGCCCAATATCGGAATCGTCTGTGGGAGAATCTGGTGATGGCGTTTCTTTTCGCTTTGGCCTTGTGGGGTGCCGGAGGTGCCGTGAAATCTGTCACGGCCGTTGTTCTAGGGACTGTTTAGCTGTGGGTTGGTTACTCGATGGGTCTACGAAGTTGTGCCCTCTGCGACGGGTAAAGTCCGCAATTCGGAGAGGTGAAAGTCGGAATCGACGGCGACAGCAGTGCTGAGATCCAATTACTGCATCGCTGCAAAGGACATAGCGTTCCTGGTATTGCTCGGACAAGGAGGTTGAGCTTTTCCTGGCAAGACTTCCGACTCAGTGAGAACCTAGGGGTTAGAGAGCAGACGCTGACGCGGCTGCTCTGAAGCATGTCCGACACTGCATGGCCAGTGCCCATGCCAGGCCAGCGGGTACATTGGCAGGCCGTATAACGAGAGTGAACATAAGGAACTAGCATCGTCATGTAACTTTGACGGATGTTGATGAGAGTGTCGAGTCTGTTGTGGTGAGGCGAAGACAGTAAGGTCACAGGAAACCGAAGCGACACCCGTAGTCTACTCCTCGGTGTGTGGAGCGGTGGCATATCGAGAATGTTTGTGCAGCAACAAGTGAGATTTTGAGATGCACCGAGTGACCGAAACTCGACAGGGAGAGACCTAAAAAGCCGGAAGCTGCAGTGGTTGAGTTATGTCTCAGGAGGTCGGAGGGGGAATAGTGTGCACTGGACAGTGCCTAGGTCAGGAGAAGTTAAAGTCCCTCTGGTGCTCGGATGAGGAGTGCCATATCCAAAACGGGGTGACGCCTTGCTGGCCAGGATTCGAATAGAGAGAACCCTATACGGGCACGAAGGAGGAAACTCCGGACGCGGACAAGGGCTGGAACTACAAGGTTACCGCGCCAGTGCTTTGTTCTAACAGTCTATGAAATTTTGCCGCTTATTCCTGACGAACCTGCGCCATGCTTCGGGCTAATAACACCAGGAAAAACATTCCCTTGTGCCTTGTCGTTTCAGATTAAGGCAAGTGAACACGGCCTCCACTGGAAACAATGGTCTGGCCGGTGATGAAGCTGGACTGTTCACCGAGTAGGAACAAGACCACGTTGGCCGATCTCCCCCGGTGTTCCCAGTCGGCTGATGGACGTGTTGGAAATGAGTCGATTCATGGTTTCTTGACCCATATCTGCAGCCATGTCTGTGTCAATTGAACCGGGTGCGACGGCGTTGATCCGGATGTCGTAGGGGGCAAGTGCGGTGGACAGGCTCTTAGTCAAAGCAATAATCCCCGCCTTGCTTACCGAGTAGGCGATGGCCATGGGCCTCGCGCGCAGGGCGGCTATGGAGCTAATATTGACAATGCGACCCCATCGACGTTTGATCATACTGTCTTTAACCGCCCAGGTGACCAGGTAGGTGCCCGTCAGATTGATGTCGAGTGTTTGCCGCCAGACTTTCAGCGTCGTCTCTTCGTGGGAGGCCATGTCGAACACGGCGGCGTTGTTGACTAAGAGATCGATTGGACCCAGAGCTTCTTGGACCTGGACGACCATTGACTTGACCTGCTCAGGTAAGGAGACATCGGCGCGAATGGTATGAGCCACGCTTCCAGCGGATTCAACCAGTTGGGCCGTTTCCTCCGCTTGTTTTTGGCTGGATCGGTAGTTGATCGCCACCTGGACCCCGGCTTGAGCGAGGAGTTTGCAGCAGGCTCGGCCGATTCCCTTGGCTCCACCGGTTACCAGTGCGGTTCTTCCTTCCAAGTCAGATGAGGCCATGGTCTACTTTCCGGAAGCAGGGATAGGTCCGGACTCGCGGTAAACTGGCCCGGAGAGGTGGGCTGCAGCCAGCATGTCGTGGAGGCTCCGCGGCAGGAGCGACCCATCCAGTCCTAGCATGATCATCCGAAATCCCTGATCGAGTCATCGAGACAGGTCATCTTGATCGTTGGCAAGCATACCGGCCTGCTAGTTGGCCTGGTGGATAGACCCTAGGCCCGCTCGCCTCTCCGACTCCTGGACCCTCCCAACTGGGCAGCATAGCCTGTCCTGGAGAGTAGTCTGCTAAGCTGGAGAAGAAAGGAGCCGCATGCTCAACGCGGGCCAGTTGCGAGACTACTGCACCGCCACAAATCAACTCGATCATTGGTACCATCATCAGGTGCTGATCAACATCACGGACATGTTGGGTCAGGTGCTGGCTCCAATGGGCCGCACGCTCGGTGCCGATGCCGCGACGTCCGCGGGTCGGGTATCGCGTGAGAGAAATAATCTATTCGAGCTGTTCCACCGATTCCATCGAGGGCACGACGACTCCATCCGCCCCGATGTCGAGCTCCCGTTTGGTCAGTGCTGCCCAATCCAAATCTATAAACACGGCCCTATCGGTAATGCTCGGTAACTCTAGCGTCACATACAGCCCGTAGGTTAGTTCATTGGGCCGCGGCTTCTACTAAAGTTGTTGAACAGCCGGCTAACTTCACAGAACTCAGCTTTACAGCTCTACGCGCCGACCTCTCTTAATCAGTCCATAGAGCCACGGTCGATCACCACGAGGTGGATCCGTCGGATTAGGTTCGTCGACCCCGCTTCTACGACAATTCGTGTCTCATTATGACTCCTGCTTTGCCTAACCTGCAAGGTGGAATCAGTCTTAGAATTTCTGGTCAACCTGCGCATTCAGCAGTCCCTGATAATTGAAGGGAAAACCCCTTTGAAAATGGTCAATATCTGATTCGTTTGAGCGACAGACGCAGAGGCTAAAGATTGTTCTCTAGTGCTCCTAACGCCTATGTTTATAATGGGTAGTTGCTTCTTTTCCGGCGCCTGGACTAGAACCTTTCGGCTCACCCAACCTTCTACCCCTTGAAAGCAACCTGGTGGGAGATTGAGGGCTAGATCGAGATGGTGGTGATACTGGGAAATCACTTTCGCTTCGGAGACTTGCTTATAGCGGCTATCGCTCGCGGACGGTCCGGGATCCTTTAGTCACCGTCAGCTCATTCAGCATCTTTCCAAGCAGATGCTGGTCTGTACTTCAGTGGTTTGAGGGCTCGTCCCACCGATACAGGTTACAAATTTTCGAGTGTGGTGCGGCCGAAGGTCTGCTGCTGGCGCTCCTCCTCCGTTTGATAACGGATCAGCTCCGACGTTGTATACCGAGATTATGTCATCTTTTGCATTTTCCCGAGAGGATGCGGTATATCTAACCGATTGAAACTCTGTGGAAGTTTCCAAAAGCGGGCCCTATCTCCATGTTCAGTAAATAACCCTTTGGAGGAAGGATGACTTCCGCGACTGGGCCGATTATCCTCGACATGGTGCGTGGATTAGTCTACAGCGCCGCGGGGGCCGACGCCTTGGATAGCCTGGGATTGCGACACCAGTCGACAGGACTACAATTTCAATCAATGACTCGTTTAGATAAGCTAGTGGGATGCTGTAAGACTACCCTTTGGATCGATTTTTCCTACGACGATCCAAATGCTTACGAACTGGAACTTGAGGCCGTCGATAGTTGTCGATCTGATGATGTGGTCATTTGCGCGGCCGGTGGCTCAATGCGTTCGGCGGTTTGGGGCGAGATACTTTCGACCGCAGCCCGTAATGCGGGTTGTGTCGGTGCGGTGGTCGATGGCGCGGTACGCGACATCGCACAGATGACCGAGATGCATTTCTCTGTTTTTGCCTGAGCTTCGGCCGTATACGAATCCATGAATCGGCAAAAAGTGGTTGACTTCGATGTGACTGTCGAGATTGATCAGGTGAAGATTCATCCGGGTGATCTTGTCATTGCTGATCGCGACGGCGTCGTATTCGTTCCCAAGGACGTCGAGCAAGAGACTTTGCGGCGTGCCTGGAGGAAAGTGCACGATGAAAACCGTGTCCGCGAAGAGATTAGAAAAGGCATGAAGGCATCCGAGGCTTGGGAGCGATTCGGTATTTTGTAACCAGGCTGTGTCAGTTAGGAACAGAGCAAGTGTCGAGTAGGACTGCCTTTGCCTGGTTTTCTCCTCTAGAGTAGTGTCCTGTTTCAGATTACGGTGCTGTTCTGGCTGAGGTTTTCACCCGAGGGAGTAGGGCATTGCATTTGGCCAAGGCCAGCAGCGGATAGCAGGTCCCACTGTAGGTAATGAAGTGCCACTGATCGGTATTGAGCGAGCGGGTCCACCACCGGCCGGATTGGCGCTGATGGGTAACTAACCATTGGACGGCCCGCTGAATACGGGGATCATTGGTGGGTACTCCGGAGTCGCGCAGGACGATTACCGACAATCCAGTTTGATGTCCATTGCTGGCGGGATTTCTAAATTCCGTCTCTTCCCGCAGCTTCTTTGCTCGGCTGCCATCGCCCCACCTCTCGGGGGAGGCAAACGTTCGAAGCGACCATCCACCATCTGGGCGCTGATGCTTCCAGATCACCCTGATCAGTTCTTGCTTTTGCTGTTCATCGAGCAAGCCGGGCATGCGGGTGGTTGTCCACAGCAGTAGCAGTCGAGCATAGTCGTGCGGTGGGGTGGTTTTGAGATATGTTTTCATCCGCTCGACGGCGGCTAGTAAGGCCTTTTCCTGGAGACTCTCCAGCCAGCCGGGTGCCGCCGATGCTGCCATCGCTGCCACCGTGGTGCCGTGATAGGCACTGGATTCGAACGGAGGCCAGCAACGCGCGTTTGACCAGCTTCCGTCTTCGGCCTGTAGCTCGAACATCAATCGCAAAGCCGCGTCTGTTTCCGGAGAGAGCTGTTTTCCAATGTGCGTATCCCATTCCGCCAGCCCACCGGCAATGTAGGCCATTTGGGTGGGACGAATTCCGGAGCGCAGTTTTTCCGGTTGAGATTCGTTCAGCAGCCTCATCTCTTTGAACTGCTGGACAAAGAAATCTCTCATTTCCGAAGGGGGCTTTCCGATGTACGGAGTGAGGGATGGTCGGATCACCATGTAGGTCCCATTGGTGTGACAGGTCACGCATTTTTTCCTTCGACCAGGCCCTGGCGCCGTCCTCGATGTAGTCAAGTGCGGGTTTGAGTGAAAAACGAGAGCGTGTGGGCTCGTCGGCGCTGGCTGCCGGTATGACAATTTTTCTGAAGCGATATTGATAGCGAGAGTTTTTCTCTTCCGCCCCCATCATCCTGACCGAGATGACCGAAAGCAGAAACAGAGACGCCAACGTCTTTTGCTGCTGAAGTTGCATGTGGATTTCCTCTCGAAACGTTTGTAGTGGGCACGAGACTACACTCAAGCACAGTGGCCAATTGTATCCCTCTCTCGTCGGTTTGGCCAGCCTGTCAGAATTCCATCAAGCTCGTTTTAGCCAACACTAAAAAAGATTCGATTCCAAATGATTTCACGATTTTCTCTCAGGAAACCTGCCATCACTAGATTTTTTCTTTTTTCCAAGCCAAACTGTGGAGAGATTAGCTTTCTGATTTGTTGGTGATGAACTATTTTGAGGGGGTATTATGGTAGAGACCATTCCGCAGCGGCTTAATCGGGGTGAGCAGGTATTGGCGATTGGCGTCGGACGGGTGTTACATCACAATCTCCTGCAAATCATCGGCCTGCAAGGCGGGTTTCATGCTGTCTGGTTCGACATGGAACATTGTGGCCTGTCAATTGGAGAGTTGGAGGTCGGGACGATTGTCGCCCGCAGTTTCGGTATGGACTCGTTTGTGCGATTGGCACCTACCGATTACGCTGGCGTCACCCGATGTTTTGAAGCCGGAGCGAGTGGTGTGATGGCTGCCCAGATCTCTTCCGCCCAACAAGCCGAAGAGTTTGTGAATTGGGCCAAGTTTGGGCCTCAGGGGGAACGTGGTCTCAACGCCAATGGCCGGGACGGTAAGTTTGGAACGGTTCCGCTGGTCGAGTTTTGCGAAAATTCCAATCGTAGCACCTTCGTAGCCATCCAAATTGAGACCGCACAAGCAGTTGAGGAATGTGAATCGATCGCCGCAATTCATGGTGTGGATATCCTTTTTGTGGGTCCTGCAGATCTCAGTCAGAGTCTAGGCGTTACCGGCGATTTCTTCCACCAGCGGTGCATCGACGCGATTGATCGGGTCAGCGCTGCCTGCCGGCAGCACGACAAACACTTTGGAGCCGTCACCGTGAACCCAAAACACGCTGAACTTCTAGTGGAAAAGGACTGTAAACTCCTGTCTCTAACCAGTGACGTGCGAATCATTAACCTGGGTCTGCAGTCGGTGAAAGAGACATACGCGAAATACTTTCCGTGAGTACGGCGCCCCCTCCGAACGAGGTTTTCTCACCAATCAGGAGGTTTTCCATGGGCAGGATCAACCACTGTACCGAGCTTTTGAAGCATGGACAACCAGCCTACTACAATCGTGTTGGTACGACGGAATTGAGCTGCTAAGCCAGCCGTGATCTGAGTGGCGCCTGGGCCCTACTGTTTACGTATTGAGTTCGAGCATCAGCCGCTCTCGATACTTGGGGTTCTGTTGATTCATGCGAGAGGACTCAAGGACGCTGGACCGACACTCGGTAGGCACGTCACATTCATGGTGATGTGTATCCTTTCGGCAACCGCCATAACCGCCAAAGAGCTCCGCCTAAACGCTTGGCAGATTCGTTACAGTTTCGTCGCAGGTGCTCATGGTCTCTACTTGGCCTATGTTCGGGGTCCCGATGCTGTGTATGTGTTCGTGGAATCTAGCCAATTCCCGCATCACACCGTTGGCCATGACAGGGGACTCGGGGAGAGAACACGGGGCCACGGTGGAGAGGAGAAAACCGCCTGTGATCGGTCGGCCTTCATTTCCTCCGCACCTGGGATGTCCGTCTCTGAGCCCACATCGAAGGACTACCTATCTAATCCAGGAAGTGAGCACTATCTTGATCGTCTCTAGTGAGGGTGAGGCGGTAGCTGTTGCCGGACGAAAGATCACTAGCCGCACCCTCCCGGTGGAATGATTTATCGCCGACCTGGTCGCGATTTTCGTCCCAACTCTCCTCCAAGTGGAGTATTCTCTTTTAAGGAGATGAGCAACTGGGATAATTCTCTCAGGGACATCCAAGAGACAGAACCGTAACCAGAACTTCATTGCATCGATATTTTCAAGAATAGACAGATCTTTGGGATGAACCTTAAAATTTAACCCGTCGATCTCAAATCTTTGTGTTGACCATCTTGCACAATTCCCTACTCTTTGCTGCCTTAGTTTTCGGATTGTGTATAGGCTATCGAGAAGGATTCTGGAAGTTTTTGGAAATGCAAACCCTGGTAAGAACAGCGGTTGACCCTCCGGTAGAGTCAAGACGTGTCTGGACTGGCGTTGCTTGTCCCAGTGTCTGCATCAGTTTCCAAATCCGATCGTGATTGGCTAGTTGGCGCATTTGGCCTCATGCTCAAAGCCTACTAGATTGTGAACCAAGGTGGTGTAGTGGGAGTGTGCACAGTCGGCGCCAGTCCGGAAGGGTTGTCCGCAAAGCTGGATCTTTGGGGAAGGGAGGACTCTCGAATCGGATAATCGAACAGGCGCAGGCGAGGCGCGCCAATCAAGACAGAAGTGATGAAATGGATTCAACTCCCTGGGCTAGATTCTCAATGCCATTCGAAACCAGATCAGCCCTGGGAAGGGCTCTAGACTCTACCTTTCTATTTCAACACGGTAAAAAGGGCTTGAGATGAGATATCCGAGAATCGACTTCTTGTGTTTGTTGCTTTCTGAGAGCACTATTGGTCGATCTTCACCCGGATCTACGAGTAGGCTAATGTTCGAGGAAATCTGGTACTAGATGCATGGTTCTCCGGGCTGAGCATAGAGTCGGGTTGCGCATGAAACAGCCTTAACAGAGACTATGCCCGCTTCCCGGGCTGAAGTTGTGGCAAGAGTATCAGATCAGTGCTGTACCCCAGGGATGGATCATTCACGGGAGAAACTTCTTATTTTCCGTTAGCCTGAAAATCCCTTCTCTATGAGGAAAATTTCAGGTCATCTTCTGCCGGGGGGGTGATGCTGATATAGAGCTTTTGGAATGCAGAATCCCTTAAAGCGAAAGCAGTACGGAGATCTTACCGGACTATGCGGATCGAAGCTGTTTGTAGCGGAAACAATCCGTGGTATGGTCATTCACCATCCCTGCCGCTTGCATAAAGGCATAGCAGATGGTAGCACCAACAAACCGGAAACCCTTCTTCTTGAGATCTTTACTCATAGCTTCGGATCGCTCACTCCTGGGAGGAACTTCTCTGATACTTTTCCAGGCATTGGTTTTAGTCTTTCCATCGGTAAACCGCCAGATGTAGCTGTCGAAGCTGCCAAATTCTCGCTGTACCTCTAGGAACTTCCTGGCGTTGATGACGGTGGAGTCAATCTTAAGCCGGTTGCGAATGATCTCTGTATTTGAGAGTATTTCCTCGACCTTTTGCTGATCATAAGTGGCAATTGTGGCCGGGTTGAAACCATGAAAGCTTTGCCGAAAGTTCTCTCTTTTTCGCAAGATAGTCAGCCAGCTCAAGCCCGCCTGGAAGGTGTCCAGGACCAGAAACTCGAAAAGCTTGCGGTCACTGTGAAGAGGAACACCCCATTCCGCATCGTGATAGTTTTGCAGCAGTATATCCTTTTGCGCCCAGGCACACCGACTCATTCTGAACCTCCTAAACGCAAATTCGCTCTGGGAAACTGGGCTTTTACCCGCTGCATTGTATCTTCCCCGAGAGAAAAACTGCAAATGTATGGAGGGCGGCCTATGTGTCCTAAGTGTGTAGGATTACAACATGAATGACTGGATCATTGGCAAGGAGCCCATCATTCGTCTTGCTTTCTCGGCCGGGATCTTTGGTTTGATGGCGGTCTGGGAGATCGTGCATGCTCACGGTGATTTCACGGGTGCCAAAGGCAGGCGCTGGTTGGGGAACTTGGGCTTGGTCATAATCGATGTTCTGGTCGTGCGTCTGCTCTTCCCAAGCGCAGTGGTAGGAATGGCCTTGACTATCGAGAGGGTTAACTGGGGTCTGTTCAACGCCTTTACTGCGCCTTATCTTATCGGCCTAGTCGTCTCCGTCCTGGTGTTCGACCTGGTGATCTATCTCCAGCACGTGATGTTTCACGCCGTTCCCGTTCTATGGCGTTTTCACATGGTCCATCATGCAGATGTGGACCTAGACGTGAGTACTAGTATCCGATTCCACCCGATTGAGATCCTGGTGTCCACGCTGGTCAAGTTGATAGTGGTGTTGATTTTGGGCCCTCCGGTCCTAGGAATATTGATTTTTGAGGTGCTACTCAACAGTCTGGCCATGTTCAACCATGCTAAAGTCTACATTCCTTCTCCCTTGGAGCGCATTTTGCGCTGGGTCATTGTCACTCCCGACATGCATCGCATCCACCACTCAGTGGACGCTGAGGAATACACTTCTAACTTTGGTTTTAACCTGTCCCTGTGGGACCGAATCCTAGGGACCTATCTCAGTCAGCCGGCAAAAGGCTATGAGAAGATGATATTGGGGCTAGAGAACTTCCGTGAGTCTCTCTGGCAAACCACGCCGCGCATGCTTGCCATGCCCTTTGTCAGACAGGTTGCCAGGCATCGAAGAGTCAGAAAATGATTGGCTGGCGGGGTGAGTCTAATCTCTTTGAACCGCACTGATCTCATCTTTAGAGATCTTGTAGACACTTTTCGGATTGAAGGTCTGTGTCGTCCCAGATCTCAGAGCGACCTCTATTCTTCCGCCTGTGAGCACAAAGAACTGAATCAGGAAGCCTCCCCCCTGCATCGATTCAACTTGGTACTGATCCCCTTCTAGACCTGCCATCCAAGTTGGTAGGACAGCAGCAAAGTGGGGGTGATTGATCACCCCCTCAGGGAGAGCGGCGAGCAGGGTTCCCGGCTCATCGCCGATGACCTCTCCAATCGTTAACCGGGTTTTAACCATAAAAGGAACCACCTGGCTGGCGAACTCAAAGTCACTTTCTCCAGAACGTAATAGAGGCGGAGTGATGCTCCAGGTCAGATGATGAATGAACGGATTTCCATAGCCCTGACTGAGCATATGATCGAGGGCTTTCCGGTTGACCGGATGGACAATGGCCACGTACTCAAACCAACCTCTACGATAGGCCAGACTATCTTGGGGCAATCTGGCGGAAACATTGATATAATCGCAGCCGTCTACTGGTGAGGGATAACAGCGTGCGTCCCAACCGGAGAGGTAGCCGAGTCGTTTCAAGGGACCCGCAACGAGGTGGGGTGGATCGGAAAAGATTGCCGCGTGGTCCAGATTTGGTTGTAGGTCAATGCCTGCTGCCTCGACTTTTTCGGCTACATCTGAGGCCTCTTTGAAGCGTTGAGGGCCATTCGCAATGGTGAGGTACTCGTTGAGATTACCGGGTAAGATCACTGAACTTGTCATGTTCAATCCTCCTTGGTATGGCTCTCCATAAGTCTGCGGCAAGTTAGGTCCGATTACAAGGATGGGTAAAGAAACGTTTTTCGTGACCGGTGCCGGTGGATGCATCGGTGCTTGGGTCCTCAAGAATCTGGTCTTGAACGGGACTCGAGTCATTGCTGCGGACTTGTCGGACAACCCCCTGCGGCCTCGTCTGCTGCTCTCACCGGAGGAGCTGGAACAGGTGCACTTTGTAGAGACTGACATTACTGATTTGGACCATTTACGAGCCCGGATGGAGAAACATGCAGTGACGCATATCATTCATTTGGCTGCTCTGCAGGTACCTCTTTGTCGAGTTGATCCCTCCCTGGGGGGGCGAGTAAATGTTGTGGGTACGGTGAATGTTTTCGAAGCTGCACGGGAGTTTTGGGGCCAGCTGAAAGGTCTAGCCTACGCTAGTTCGCTGGCAGTGATGGGACCAGCTGATCTGTATCCCCAACAACCGGTCATGGACGATGCTCCGCTTAACCCGCAGACTCTTTACGGAGTCTACAAACAGGCGAACGAAGAGATGGCGCGTATTTACTGGCAGGATTGGGGCATCGGGAGTATTGGCGTTCGCCCTTACATCGTCTATGGGGTCGGTCGTGATCAGGGAATTACATCAGACATCGCTAAAGCGATTCTGGCGGCGGTTGACTCCCGTCCGTTTCACATCAAGTTCAGTGGACCGGTGGGACTCCAGTATGCCAGTGATGTGGCTCAGATCATGATTCAAGCGGCCCGGGTCCAACATAATGGGGCGGCTGCCTGCAACTTGCGCAATGATGTACTCGAAGTATCTGAGTTCGTGGAGGTACTGCGAAGCATATTACCAGGCGGCCGGATCACCTATGAGACCAATCGTCCCTTGCCCTTTCCCCACAATGTTGACGATGGTGGTTTGCGCCGTATTTTGGGCCGTCTCCCCCATACACCGTTAACCACGGCCATTCGGAAAAGTGCTCAACAATATCGGGCTTTGCTCGAGAAAGGCCAGATCGATCTACGTCAGCTAGAGTCTTAGTGCTTCATTTCGGAAATACAATCATGTTTACAGATGGGCCTTGCAAGGCCCATCTGTCCAAAGGGTGACGGCGATACGGGCCAATCTCTTTGTTGCACCTCCTCCACGATGCGCTGTGACATCGCGGTCGTCATCGTTTTGCAACCTTGACTCCGTTACACTCGCCACAAACATCATCGTATTTCCAGATCCTGAGGGGAGCAGATAAGAACGTTGTTCTCTCTCTGGATCACGGGCTGGCCTTGAAGCTGCGGTGGACTAGCTTTCTCTAAACTACGTTCGAACCAGATCGTGACAGGCGGTGGATTTGCCTCTTTCGACTTTACAGGTGCTGTATTATGATGCAGGCGTTTGACGAGAATTTAATAGGCGTTTGTACGGTGGAGACGGGTGGACAAACACAGCGATTTTCCCCTACGTATCCGTTACGCGGAAACCGACCAGATGGGCGTAGCTCATCACGCGAATTACCTAGTCTGGTTTGAGGTAGGTAGATCTGAGTTCTGCCGTCAACTAGGCTTTTCATATCGAGAGATGGAGCGAGAGGCTGGAAGATTCTTGACCATAGTTGAAGTCTATTTCCATTATCATTTGCCCTTGCGCTATGAAGATGAATTTCTGGTGCGGACACGTCTCAAAGAGTTGCGTAAGCGAACTGTTACCTTCGCCTACCAGTTACTGGATCCTCAAGGCTATTCGATCTATGCCGAGGGAGAAACCAAGCATATGATTGTCGACAACCTGGGTTGGTCCAAGGGTTTCCCCGAGGAATATCGAAGATTACTGCCGAGTGAAGAGTAGAGTTCTATAGATTTAGATTGATCCCTTAAAGGTGGCAGTGGGCGCTTTACCCAGCTGAATGGCACGCCGTTCTATTGTTAGATATCCGAAGAACCTGGGGAGTGAGATGGTGGTTAGGTGATAGTTTCGGATGTTCTTTCTCATATTGGTGGGCGGCGAGTTGCTCCCCTGGTTTGGAGCCTGGAGCAGGAGTCCTCGGAATCAGCCCACGATCTTCCCATTCTGAGAACCCTTCTTGACCAGCCTCGATGGTTGGAGCCTCGTTATCTCTACGATGAGCGAGGGACGCGCCTGTTTGAACGTATCTCCCAGCTCCCTGAGTATTATCTAACTCGCACGGAAGAAGTCATTTTGACTGCTGCGGTGGACGAAATCATCACCCTGGCTCCCGTGGAGTGTATCGTGGAATTGGGTGCAGGCCTGTCTACTAAGACCACTCACCTCTTGAGAGAGCAAATTCGGCAGAGAGGAGGTGGAGTTTTCATTCCGGTCGATGTCAGCTTAGCCGCCTTGACTCGGTCGCGAGACATGATCCAGCAGAAGTGTCCGGCAATTACGTTTCGGGGCTTGTGCACTTGCTACGACATTGCTCTTTCCAAGATGAAAATGGATCAGGCGAAAATGATTATTTTTTTTGGCAGCAACGTCGGAAACTTTACACCTCACGAATTCATTCGGTTTTTTGAGCAGCTGTCGAACACCATGAAACGCGGAGACTTCCTACTGATGGGAGTAGATTGTTTGAAAGAAGTTGATATCCTGGAAAGGGCCTATAACGATGGGCTGAATGTGACCGGGGAGTTCATCCTGAATGCCTTCAAGCACATCAATCGTATCGCCAACAGTGATTTTGATCTCAACAAGATGTACTACTGTTCGCACTACAACTCTGCCAGCCAACGGATAGAAATGTATGCGGTGTCGCGAGCTAAGCAAGAGATCCATTTTCCGGCTTCTGAAGTATCCTTCACCTTGGCGGAAGGGGAGCCGATCAGGGTGGAGATTAGTCGAAAATTTGATCCTTCTCAGTTGGTTCAGCAGCTTCTCTTTTTTGACCTGAGAAGGGTTCGCCACTTCACCGATTCTAAAAAGTGGTTTTCTCTGTTGCTTTTCCAAAAAAGTGGATAGAGATTGGACGGGGCTTGTCGGAAACATCGTTCACTACCTAAATGGCATAGAAAACGTCGAAGAATCAGCCAGGGAGCAATGAAGCGCCTATTCGATTGGTTCGTATACGTCTGGGTGAGGAGTTTCTTCCTGTTGATCAGCGCAATGCCCCGTCAGCTGGCCTACGTTTCGTGCGAGAAGATCGCCACTCTTTTTTTCTGGCTGGACCGAAGACACCGCCGGATTGGACTGACCAATTTAGAGATCGCCTTCCCAGAAAAGGATGACCGTTGGAGGAGAAAGGTACTTTTAAGCAGTTTTCGGCAATTGGGCCATCAGGTGGTGGAGCTGAGCCGAATGCGACGGCTGACTTCTCGGGAGGTGGTTCACAGGGTCCAGTATGAGCAAGGACGTGGGCTGGAAAACTATGTGAAGGCAAAGAGAGAAGGGAGAGGAATACTGTATTTGACGGCTCACATCAGCGCTTGGGAGCTATTGCCTGCGGCTCACTCCATCAACGGCTATCCCCTTAGTTTCGTTGTCCGTCCCCTGGACAACCTACTCTTGGATCGCTGGTTGGACAGCCTCCGATCGCGGTTTGGTAATCGGATTATATCTAAGCGAAACGCTGTACGCGCGGCACTGAGATTGCTAAAGAAGAAGGGTGAGATTGGTTTTCTCATCGATCAAAATGTTCAACGCAAAGATGGCATTTTTGTGCCCCTGTTCGGAAAATTAGCTTGTACCAGCTCGACTCTCGCGGCCTTGGCGTTGAGGACTTCCGCGCCGGTTCTCCCTGGTTTTATTTATCCAAGTCGTGGGCGGGGCTGCTACGATATTCGGTTTTATCCCCCGATAAAGGCAGTTCGGAGCGGGAATTACCAGGATGACCTCAGAGAGAACACAGCCCTTTTCAATACCTACATCGAAGCAGTGATCCGAGAATTCCCTCATTGCTGGCTGTGGGGTCATCGTCGATTTGAAGTTCAGCCCGACGGTCGCCAGCTTTATGGCGTTCCGTCGAGAGCGCAAAGGTGAATTGGACAACGAGGAAAGGACGAGAGTCTCAATGGTCCAGGTAGAGTCGCTCCGCCAGAGCAGAGGGAAGGCCAGCCCGGGTGATATCTTGACCGTAGCTCTGTCTATCGGATAGTCAAATGCAAGCAATTTCACACTCCCTAGCGCGGTATCAATCAAAGCCAAGCAATGGTAAGGATCTCCGTCGTGAGGCTTATCCGCAGAGCCGCAATCCATACCCAACCAGGTGTTCCAGAACCCAAACCGCATCGAATGCGGTCTGCTCGAAACCTGCCTCAGGAGCCGCCAGATTGGCATGGACATTTGAGAAAGGGCAGTGCTCTCACTGGCGTATACTCAGCTGGATCCTCCGACCCCGTAAAGTGATTGTCACTGTCCCCTGGTGAGCGTAGAATAAGAGAGTTCCTCCCCGAGACCGATCGATTGGGTCTATGAGGCACTGTACTAACTTAGCGAGCCAGAGAGAATAGGTCGTAGCATGGTCTCCTTGCTTGCGGTTCGGCCGAGTGTGACCGGGAAAAACTTTCCCTTGCAGGTGACGTTTCTAGTTAGACTGGATTGTTTTCATACCATGTCGACTTGTAGGTTAGTAAGTCTCAATCATCCCGGTATAGCGGGTGGGTATGAAGGTCTGCACCTGCCATCAACTAGGGTCCGCGTAACCTACCGTCGGTTCGGTTTCAGATGAGAGGAAGTGGGCAACCGTTCTGAGAAGGAAAAGGATAGCAACATGGGCATAAAGGTGGGCGTCAATGGTTTTGGGAGGATCGGTCGGAGTGTTCTTCGAGCGGCTCTGGAGAAGGCTAGCGGCGAACTAGAATTTGTGGCCATCAATGATATCACCGATCCCCGGACTTTAGCCCATCTACTCAAATACGATTCGGTTTATGGACTGCTGAAGCAGAAAATTAGTTTTGACGAGAAATCACTTGAAGTGGATGGATGCCGGATCCGAGTCTTTGCCGAGCGGGATCCCGAACGGATTCCCTGGAGAGAGCTGGAGGCCGAAATTGTGATCGAGTCCACTGGACTCTTTACCAGGCGGGAGGATGCCGCCAAGCATTTGCGTGATTCCGTGAAGAAGGTCATCATCACTGCTCCTGCCAAAGGGCCCGATGTGACCATTGCCCTGGGGGTGAATCAAGAACAGTATGATCCCCGGCAGCATTTCATCATCTCTAATGCCAGCTGCACTACCAATTGTCTAGCGCCTGTGGCGAAGGTGCTGCATCGGTGCTTCGGCATCCGGAAAGGGTTGATGACCACCATCCACAGCTACACGAGTGATCAGCGCATCTTGGACCTTCCCCACAAAGATTTACGCAGAGCTCGAACTGCAGCCATCTCCATGATTCCGACCACTACCGGTGCCGCGGTGGCAGTTACCTTGGTTTTGCCTGAGTTGAAAGGAAAGCTGGATGGAATAGCCATACGCGTACCCACTGCAGCGGTATCGATAGTGGATCTGACGGCTGAGTTAGAGACGGATGTCTCGGAGCAGGAGGTGAACGATGTCTTCCAGAAGGTGTCGGGGGGTGAGCTAAAGGGCATACTGGATTACAGCGAAGAGGCGTTGGTCTCGGTCGATTTCACTCACAACCCTCATTCTGCCACTGTGGATGGCCCCTTCACCAAGGTTCTCGACAATAATTTGGTCAAGGTGCTGGCCTGGTATGACAACGAGTGGGGATACTCCAATCGTGTCCTGGAACTAGCAGAATTCGTCGCTAGAAGAGGATTGTCTAGGTAGTGAATTCCATCAATCGGGTGGGCAATAAACTTTCTTCTCCGATGGATGGAACCTAGTGGTTGCCGCGCTTTTCGAGAGGATACACCGAAACCATCGAATGCAGTCTCCAATAGCATTTCCTTTTCCACTGAGTGTAGGGGGCAACCGGTGTGTCGGTCCGATCAATGAATCCAATCGAGGGGTGGAGAACAACATCTCTTCTCCTTCATGAAAACAGACAGAATAGGTCGCTGGAGGTCACCGGATAACCTTTTATCTTTCCCATTGACCAATCAGTGACAACGCGATGGCCAAGCTTTCTATTCGTGATCTGAGGCTTGAGGGAAGGCGCCTTTTCCTTCGGGTGGACTTCAACGTTCCCATTGAAGGGCGCTTGGTGGACGACGATAGACGCATTCGCGCCTGTCTGCCAACCTTGAATTTTGCGCTGCAGAAAAAGGCCCGCATCATTTTAGCTTCACACTTGGGCCGACCCAAGGGTAGGCGTCAAAGTCTATTCTCCCTCGAGCCGGTGGCCTCTCATCTTACTCAACTAATCGGGCGGGAGGTCGGTTTTGTCGATGACTGTCTGGGCCAGGAGGTCGAGGAGCGCACACACCAATTGAAACCAGGTGAAATACTGCTCCTGGAAAATCTACGCTTCCATGCTGGCGAGGAAAAAAATGATCCTCAATTCTCCCGAGTTCTGGCAAGCTGGGCGGACGAATACGTCAATGATGCTTTTGGGACGGCTCATCGTGCCCATGCCTCAATCGTGGGAGTCCCCGAGGTTCTTGGTAAAGGTGCAGCAGGCCTACTAATGGAAAGGGAACTGGATTATCTATCTCGGGTGCTTTTCAAACCGGAACGACCAGTTGTGGTTGTGCTGGGAGGAGCTAAGATTTCGGATAAAATTGGCGTGATGGAACAGCTGCTCCGTTTGACGGACGAGGTTCTTTTGGGTGGCGGAATGGCGTTTACTTTTCTCAAGGCCCAGGGGATGGACATCGGTCGCTCACTGTGTGAAGAAGACAAGCTGGAGGTGGCGAGGAAACTGATCCTCCTGGCTCAGAGCCAGCAGGTCACTCTCAAATTACCTGCAGACTCGGTCATTGCCAAGGCTCCCAAGCCTGGAGTACCAGTTCGGGTGGTCGAGGCGGGTAAGATTCCCGAGGATTGGATGGGTTTGGACATTGGTCCTCGGACGGTCCAGGAGTTTAGCCGGACACTCGAGCGGGCAAGTACTATAATCTGGAACGGTCCTCTGGGGGTTTTCGAGATAGACAACTTTGCCGAAGGCACACTGGAGATCGCTCGGGCTATCGCTGCCAGTCGGGCTCTATCAGTCGTGGGGGGAGGAGATTCGGCCGCGGCAGTCAAAAAGGCAGGCGGTCAAGATCAGATTTCACATATTTCTACAGGTGGAGGTGCGTCCCTGGAATTTCTGGCCGCGAAGAAACTTCCGGGAGTTGAAATTCTTACCGACAAAGAATGATCAATTCATTAACTTCTCTGGCCTTTGCCGGAAGGGAGCAGAGCGGATGTCGAGACGAAGCATTATTGTGGGCAATTGGAAGATGTTCAAGACCAGGGTTCAGGCCGAGGTAACTGCCCAGCAGCTGCGCGAGTGGGTTGGAGACTTCGAAGACGCGGAGATGGTCGTGTGCCCTCCTTTCACAGCCCTGTCGAGAGTTAGGTCCATTCTCGAGGGATCCCAGATTGCGCTAGGGGCCCAAGATGTTCACTGGGAAGATGAGGGCGCCTATACGGGTGCGATCTCGGTTTCCATGCTGCTGGACTGTGGCTGTCGCTATGTCCTGTTGGGCCATTCTGAGCGGCGCCAATACTTTTGCGAGACGGATGAAGTGATCCATCGCAAGTTAAGCAAGGTGCTGACGACGAAGCTGATCCCAGTCTTGTGTGTGGGGGAGAAACTGGAGGAGCGGGAAGCGGACCGTATCGAGGAGGTCATCTTGGGGCAGTTGCGGCGAGCCTTGACCGGATTGACCGGATCCCCGCTCTCCCGTATGATCATCGCTTACGAACCGGTGTGGGCGATTGGCACCGGCCGGAGCGCTACCCCGGAGATTGCAGAACAGGTCCATTCGATGGTACGAGATTGGTTTCGGCGGTGCTATTCCGATGTGCTTTCTTCTCAGATTCGCATTCTGTACGGGGGGAGCGTCAAGCCGCAAAACATCGCAGAGCTAATGTCACAAGAGAACATCGACGGAGCTCTAGTGGGAGGAGCCAGCTTGAATGGAGAGGTATTTGCTAAAATAGTGAGACACTGAAAAAGAATGTTTGTGCTATTCGTTATTCTACACGTTCTAGCGGGCCTGGTTTTGATTGGGGTCGTCCTGCTGCAATCGGGAAAGGCGGGGGATTTAGCTTCCGCCTTCGGCGGGGCCAGCAGTCAAACGGCCTTTGGAGCCCGGGGAGCTGCCACCTTTCTGACCAAGGCAACTACCCTGTGCGCCGTTGTTTTCATGGGCACTTCGCTCGGTTTGTCGATTCTGTTTACTCGAGGTCCTGGGTCCTCTGTAATGGAGGAAGTTGATTTTCCTCAGCAGGTTGAACCAGCACCTGAGGCGGAGCGTTCTGTTTCCCCATATGAAGATCCACTACTACCGAGTGGAGAGGATTCAACTCCAGCTGGACGGTAGTCATTGTGCCGGAGTGGTGGAACTTGGCAGACACACCATCTTGAGGGGGTGGCGCTCGAAAGAGTGTGCGGGTTCGAATCCCGCCTCCGGCACCAACTTTCTTCATCGGTTGAAAATAGATGGGTTAGCAATTCTATTAAGGATATTTTGCTAACCGATTGCTCACCACAGATGCGTTCCTCCGCGACAGCACCACTATCTGCCTTCGATCAGTGATTGAGGTTCGACACTGTCAGGAATGTGAGCGGCATTGGGTCAAGTTCTTGATCGAAAAAAGAGTGGAAGCAATTGGAAGGGAAAGCAAGAGTTGACTGCCGCTGATTTCACTTAGCAAGCAGTGGCCATCTGAGAATTCTCTGCTAAACATCACTCAGTCAACCGTCAGCAAGTAAGCTTGACAACTCCAGCATTGACGTTTTTTCTCGCTGGTCTCGAAGAGTCCGTCGCAATGACTCCCTTGCCTCCTATATCCCCTTCGTTACTTTTCACCAAGATCACGTCCTTCATCACAGTACTATTTACCCGTCATGCTAGAACTTGTTCCGTCTCTTTTTTTCCTTCAAAACACAATTGCTTTTCCAACCGACGCTTGCCACAATCAGGTTTTCTATGCTTCGGGAAGGGTGAAATTGGGATCGGTAGGCAAGTTGGCGAGATCGCTTGGGTTGCGAAGAGGCTAGAAAATATGATGAGGAAGCTTTCCATTTACTACTCATTCTTGGCGGGATCCGATGTGGCGACGAATAAAGATTTTGCACGAAGTGGTCGGTCTTGAACGGGTCGGCCTATTGATACAGTGAGCAGAGAGTAAAACTGGAGGGGAAAATGAGGATTGGTGAAACCTTGCGTTCGGTCAAGAAAAGCAAAAAGCAGTCTCAAACCGGTCGAGTCGGTCGACGACAGTTCATGCTTGCTTCAACGGGTGCCGTAACCGGTGCAAGCATAGTCTCGGTGGGCAATCTGACCCAGCCTGCCGAGGCAAAGTCGCTGGCAACGGGACATATGGCAGGCATCAAGATCACCGATATCGAAGTTCATGACATCACACTCGAATATGAGGATTGGATTGCCTACCAGCTCAACCACTACTACGGTCCTTCTCACCGAACCGTTTATGTGGTCCATACCAACACTGGTCTGGAGGGATTAGGTGAGAGCGGCTCCCGGGAGCCAGAGGAGGTGATCCAGAAATACATCGGGAGTAATCCTTTTGATTGGATCGGGGATGAGACTTCCCTGGCCCTGGGAACGGCTATGTATGATCTAATGGGCAAGGCAGCAGGAGTGCCGGTCTATAAACTCTTCGGGCAGAAGTACCGTTCCTGGGTACCAGTGGGCAGCTGGACAGTCTCGACCCATCCCGAGCGGATGGCGGAAGCCGTGCGTCGGTACTCCTCCCAGGGCTACACCTGGCTGAAGTACCACCTTTCTCCCTTCGAAAACGTATTCGATCAGATGGACGCCATGGAAGCGGCGGCACCGGAAGGCTTCAAGATCCATTTTGACATCACCATGGGGGGCACCGACGATCACATGTTCGATTTGCTCGAGAAGCTCTCTGACTATCGCATTTGCGGTTGCTTCGAGGATCCGCTTCCTGCCAGAGATATAGAGGGGTACATTCAGCTGCGCAAGCGCTCCCGCCTGCCGGTGGTTCTCCATCACAGTCCCCTGGGGGCAACCTACGAGGTGCTCATGGGTGCAGCGGATGCCTATATGTTGGGACATTCCAAAATTGGCTCGGCCATGCGCAAGGCTGGGCTATTTGAGGCAGCGGGTATTTCCTTTATGTGCCAGAACGTGGGTGGGCATATGACCCGAGCAATGACCACCCATATGCAGGCCGCCTTCCCCACGGCGGACTTTCACTTCTTTTGTGACGCCGAGACCTGGAAGACCGACGTGGTCAAAGAAAAGCTGGAGCCGATCAATGGATTCCTTCGGGTGCCGGAAGGCCCAGGACTGGGCGTCACGCTGGACCGGGAGGCACTGAAACGCCTTAAAGCCCTGAAGCTGCCGGAAAAACCAAAGTGGATCATCAAATCGCGCTTCAAAAATGGCGTGAAGATGTACAATATCTCCGACCCTCAAGAGAATATCATGGTAAGGCAAGATAGAAGGCGGCTGATACCGATGAGTTATGCCTCTCCAATTTCCACCGAGTATTGGGATAACGATGGGACGATGGCCTACCGGAAGATGTTCGAGCGCATCGAGAAAGAAGGAATTGTGTTCGAGAGGTGAGGTGATTCAGGCATTGAAAACGTAAGAACTGATTTAGGGTTTTTGACGCCCCTTGGTGTCGGGGTTATCCCTTCTCCGAAGCTCGGCCGTTTTTTTCTCATCCACAGTCCAGGTCTCCGTATCGACGGCTACCCGGTAGATCTCCCGAGCCCTCTCCGCACTCACCTTACCCTCTCGCACATCACGCAATACCAACTGTGGATCGCGCTCCTCTGGTGGACCGAATCCACCTCCTCCACAGGTGCGATAGCTGACCACATCACCCGGTTTGACTTGGAGTGTCACCTTAGAGCTCTGTCGGACGGCCTTTCCATCGGGGTTTAACATGTAGCTAGCTTTGCTTCCGGGATGCCCACCGAACAGGCCCCAGGGCCCCCAGCGGTCACGGTCGGCCAGGATAGTGAAGGACGCTTCATGGTCAGGGAACAGGTAGTCTCGGCGTAACCCTAAACCACCTCTATGCTTGCCTGCTCCCTCAGAGTCCTCAATTAGTTCGTAACGGATGATGCGTACTGGATAATTGATCTCGGTCTCCTCAATGGGAGCATTCTCGGTGTTCTGCCCATGGATCTGGACTGCATCAGGACCGTCGCTGGTAGCTCGGCCACCGTAGCCACCAGCCATCGTTTCCAGAAAACAGTAGTACTCCCCCGTACGTGGATCGATACCGCCAAAGCCAGCGTGGCAGATCATGGCCTTTGTGCCGGCCGGAACTCGATCGGAAAGGGCAGGTGCCAGAGCTTTCAGAATTACATCGGTCAGCTGCATTTGGGTCTCCCATCCCCCAACCACTGGAGCCGGAGGCCTACAGTTGACCACTGTCCCCTCTGGTGCGACCATTCGCACCAAGCGATAAAAACCGGCGTTTGTCGGCACGTCAGGGTCAATCAGACACTTCAGCACGTAGGCACAGCCGGAGAAGGTTTGTGCGTAGGTGGAGTTCACCGGGGCTCTCCGTTGAGGATCGGAGCCTGTCAGGTCGAAAAGGACGCCGTCATCGTCGATCACGACCTTTGTTGTCAGGCGGACTGGTTCCTCTGAAAAGCCATCGCTATCCACGTATCCGTCGGCCGTGAAGACGCCTCTCGGGAGTTTGGCCACTTCTGCCCGAGTGCGACGCTCGGTGTAGGCGATCAGTTCGTTGATGTAGAAGGCAAACGTCTCCGGTCCCAGCGGATCGAGGAGAGCGTTCAACCGGGATATGCCGGTGTTGTTCGCCGCTATCTGCGCCCGCAGGTCACCCGCTGTCTCGCGCTTGGAGCGAATCTAGGCCAGTAGCAGTTGGAAAACGTCGGGCACTATCTTTCCTGTCTGCAGCACCTTCACCGGAGGGATGATGACGCCCTCCTGGTAGATCTCACGGAAGGCACCCACGCTGGCCGGGGCGCCGCCGCCGACGTCCACATGGTGGGCCACGTTGGCGACGTAGCCGAAGGGTGCTTCCTTGTGGTAGAGGGGGGTGATGAGTGTGATGTCGTTGAGGTGTCCGCCACGTAAGTAGGGGTCATTTGTAATCAGGGCATCGCCAGGCCCCAGGTTTTCGATGCCGTAGTGCCGGACAGCCTTCGGCACCAGTTCCACTAGTGAACCCAGGTGGTTGGGTTGGGCCAAAGCTTGGGATACGAGTTGCAACTGCCGGTCAAAAAAGGCACAGGAGAAATCGGCTCTGGTCTTGATGTTGGTTGAGTAGGCGCTGCGTCGCACGATTATTGCCATCTCCTCCGTCACTTCGACCAGGGCATTGCGGATCACCTCAAAGGTAATCGGATCGACGTTAGTTGGAGCTTGCACTTGCCAGACCTTCCCTAAGGGACTTTTTCGCCAGTCAGAACCAAGTTGCCGAATTTGTCCACCAATGCTTGGTAACCGTCATGGATCACCGTAGTAGAATCCGTCTCTTCAACTACCGCGGGTCCTTCAATGGAGGTCCCGGAACCCAGCGCATAGCGGTCATAGATGAAACAATCCACGTACCCACCTTGCTCGGCGAAGTAGACGGGTCGACTGGCTTTCCGCGCCGAAGTCAGGTCGCCCCTGCCTCGTGCCAGCTGACGAAGTCGGGGCTTGGGAATTTTGCCGGTGGCAGTAAGACGCAGAGCCACCAGTTCGACCGGTTCACCCGGTGCACTGAACCCATAGACGCGATCGTGTTCGTGATGAAATCGTTCCAAAACCTCGCTGATCTCGGAGGATTGAAGTCTGACAACTGGCAGTGGCAGGGTCAACTCATAGCTTTGTCCCAGGTAACGTAGATCCACTTGGCGCAAGAAGTCCATATTCTCCGGCAGTATCTGTTCTCGCTTCAGACTAGCTCGGCCCTGGGACTCTAGCTCCCGGAAAATCTCCTCCAAGACCGCTTTGTCTAGCCTCTCCGCCCGCTCGATTAAGGTGGCAGAGTAATCGTGCTTGAGCTCGGCAACCAGCAGGCCCATCGCTGAAGTGGTACCTGGGCTCATCGGGATGACCGTGGTGGGTATCTCGATCTCTGCTGCCAGGCAATTGGCGTGCACCGGTCCGGCTCCGCCGAAGGCAACCAAAACGAAGTCCCTGGGATCATAGCCTCGCTGGATCGAGACCAGGCGCAAGGCGTTTACCATAGCGGCGTTAGCAATCTCTACGATCCCCTGGGCTGTCTTTACCGTATTCATCCCCAGAGGATCGGCGCAACGTTTGTGAATGGTGTGCCGGGCTGCCTCGATGTCCAGCTTGATCTTTCCGCCCAAGAAGTAGTGGGGATTAAGGCGGCCCAACACCAGATTAGCATCGGTGATGGTAGGCTCGGATCCTCCCTTGCCGTAGCACACAGGGCCGGGATCGGCACCTGCGCTTTGCGGTCCCACCCGCAGAATTCCCCCCGAGTCCACCCAGGCAATGGACCCTCCCCCTGCGCCGATCTCCACCAGATCGATCACCGGCGTGCGGATCGGATATCCTTTGCCATGGGAGGTGCTCACACCAGCCCTAGCTTTCTCTCCCACCTCGTAGTCCTTGGCTATTCTCGGCATGCCGTCCTGGATGAGCCCGACCTTTGCCGTGGTCCCGCCCATGTCCAAGGAGATCACGTTTCGGTGCCCTAAGGTGTTGCCTAGGTATGCTGCCGAAATCACACCTGCTGCCGGCCCCGACTCCACCATGAAGACCGGTTTTTCAGCTGCCTCGGCAAAGGTAAAGATCCCACCACTGCTTTGCATCACTAACAGTTCCGTTTGCAGTTCTTCCTCCCGTAGCCGCAGCTCAATATTCTGCAAGTAGCGGGCTACTATTGGCCGGATGCAAGAATTGATCACCGTGGTGCTCGCCCGGAAGTACTCGCGAAATTCAGGTGCGACCTCGGAGGAGAGGGAAACCACTGCTTCCGGAAAGACCTTCCGCAGAATTTCTCCTGCACGCTTTTCGTGGATGGGGTTGGCATAGGAGTGGAGGAAACAGACTGCTATCGCCTCCACCTTTTCCCGGCGGAGTTGCTCGATCATCTTTTTCAACACTTCTTCATCGATCGGGGTGAGCACTTTCCCCTGCGCATCCAAACGCTCCGGCACGCCAAAGCAAAGGTGGCGGGGTACTAGCGGTTGGGGTTTTTCGAACTGGAGGTCGTATAGAGTCGGTCGGATTTGACGAGCGATCTCCAGCATATCGCGAAAACCAGCGGTGGTCAGAAAGCCCGTACGAGCTATTTTTCCTTCGATGATGGAGTTGGTCGCGATGGTAGTACCATGTACGATGTACTCCACCTCGATCGGTTTGATATTTTCCTGTTGGAGCATGCGGTGGATAGCATCCTGAAATCCCGCAGAAGGATTTTTAGGGGTAGACGGAACCTTGCTAGTACAGATCCTTCCTGTGGTCTCATCGATCAGGGCTATATCGGTGAAGGTGCCGCCAATATCTATTCCTACCCGATAGGCCATATTCGGTTCCTTTTTGGTTTGGTGTGTTGCTGATCGCTAAAGCCGCGTCGGGGGAAAGAGGGCCTGGGGTGCCTGGATCGATTCCATGAAAGGGGCAGTGAGTGGCTAGTCATCGGACCGGGAAGTGTCCAGCAGAGCCTCAGTGCCAGCGGGGAATTGCGTCTGGGGGTGCTGGCGGATGTACTGTGCCTGCCGCATAGCGAAGTTTTCTTGCAGCTGGATCGTGTGTCCTCCGTCTACCACCAGGGCATGCCCGGTTATGAAGGAGGCGTCGTCTGAACATAAGAAGGCAATGGAACCAGCAATGTCATCGGGTACGCCTGTCCGGCGCAGCGGATAGTGGTTAGCGAAGAACTCCAGCCCGCCTGGATAGTCTCCCCACATTTTTGCCAGGCCCTCGGTGACGATATGGCCAGGGCAAATGCAGTTGACACGAATTCCGAAGGGGCCGTAGTCACAGGCCATCTGCCGGGTCATGCCCATGGCCGCGGCCTTGCCGGCTTCGTAGATGAGCCAGCCTTCAGCTTGGAGAAGACCATGGACGGAGGCCAGATTGACGATGTTGCCCGAGTTCTGCCGCTTCATCTGGGGCACTGCGAACTTGGTTCCTAGAAAAAGCGCCTTGGCCAGTACGGCTATACCTTTATCCCAGGCTTCCTCGCTGATCTCAGTGGCTCCGCCTATAAGGGAAGGGTCCATTGTGGCAACGCCGAAGGCGTTCTGAATCAGTATGTCGAGGCGGCCCCAGCGGTCCACTACCTCAGCGGACCATACGCTCGGAGTCAGCCGCGCGAGCGACGTCGACCTGGGAGGCCTCTGCAGTGCCTCCGGAGCCCACGATGCGAGCGGCATTGTCCTTTGCGCCTTCGAGGTTTATATCAGCAATCAGCACGCGAGCACCCTCCAAAGCGAGGCGGCGTGCCGTGGCGCCACCGATGCCTGTAGCACCACCAGTAACTATGGCAACCTGACCTTTGAAGCGAGACATGGCTGACGTCCTTTCGATTGTGAGGTCAATTAAAAAGAGCGTCCGTCATTTTGCCACACGCGCCACGCAATCTCAAGGTCAGGGAAGGAGCAAATCTGGTGTCGGCGAGTCAGTGGGATTTTGCAGATCCTGGTGCTTCTAAGTTGTTTGTTTCTGCGTTCGGTGTGTTTTCGGCTGCTGCAGGTCGGTGCCGTAGAATCAGAGAGTCACCCGATTTTCCTGAATAGTTAGCTTCAGACCGTGTTGAGAGCCGAGGGATAGGAACCGTATTCAACGATGATTTCTACATCTTCGATCCGGAGTGGGCTGACCAAACCCTCAGCCCGTCGATCCAGCACGAACTCCAGCAGGTTTTGGCCCTTTCGAGGACGGACATCTTGCAAGTGAAATTCCAGCCACTGTCCCCAGTAGGGGGTGTTTCTCGAACTGTAATCCCGCAGGCAGGTTTCCTGGGCCAGAGAGCGACCGTTTAGAGAGATCCTCAACTGGTCGGCTGATACCAGGTCGGTGATGTTGATCTTCAACCGGAGTCGACGAATACGTTTCCGTGTTGATTGGGTATCATCGGCGATGATAAAGGGAATCTGATGCCGACTGCGATCCGAGGCCGGGATTTCCAGAGGTAAAAGGGTCTGGTAGCCGACCTTCTCGGCAACCTCTAGATGTTTGTTGACCAGGTAGTGCTTGTCTCCTTCCTTTGCCAGATCCGGATCGCCAAGCTCTGAGAGGATTCTTCTCCCGGCATCTCCCAGCGGCCACTGCAGGGCCCAGCTGTACATACCGTCTGCCCCTCGAGCCCAGTGGTTGGCCGCGGCTGCCCGCATCATGGCCGGTGTGGCCCAGCCCCGCTCATGGCGTGTATGGTAACGGGTCTGAATCATGGCATAAACGGAGGTCTTGCCCTGGTGAGCAGCCTCGATCAGCCAGTCGATGGGCATCTGGCTATCCACTAGCATGTAGCTGTAGACCAAAGGAACTACGTAGTCAATCAGGCCCTCACGCAGCCAGGTGCGCACGTCTAGTCCCTTGGCTAGGTTGATGGCCTCGGTAGGATAGACCCGAGCCCCCACCTGGCCCGGTTTCCCTGGCCGGTTACGCACCATTTCCGAGACTTTCCTGATCCATTGGGTCATCACCGGTGTATAGGATTCGACGTCTTCCTCTCTGAAGTAAAATGGGCTACCGCCGGGGGCGGCGGCGAAGTCCAGCTCGACCCCTTCAGTTGCATAATTGCTGGCCAGCTCCTGGAGCACAGAAAATTGATGGTCCCGTACCTCCGGATGAACGAAACCCCGCCCCCCCGACTTGAGCTGGTGGGCCGGGTCCATGCCAAGGTAGCCGCCCAGGCGCAAACTGGCGAAAAAATCCATGCCTTTGTCGTGTGCGCGGTCGATGAGGACTCGCAGCGGATCCATTCCTCGATCGATCAGGCTTTGCTGGTTGTGCCAGAGACGCCAGTAGGCTGCCTGGCGGAAGGCGTTTTTATGTTCACCATACTTGAAAGGCTCGCCCACCTTGGAGGGATAAAAGAGACCGTCCGCCCGTGCCACGCCGTAGACAAAGGTGTCGACGGCGGTACCCGCGACTTCATCCACCGGTTGCCAGGCATCCTCCAACGTCATGGGGGGCTCGAAGACAAACAAATAGTAGTGGCGGGCATCGTTAAAGTAGATGGTCCGCCGTTTTCTCCCCGCTGAATCTAGCATTCTAGGATGGGCACCTATCTTTTTGGGCCCGAGTTTTATAGCCCCTACTCCGGTAGCTGCTCCTTGCATGAATCTTCGTCGTGTTATGCTCATGGCTTTCTCCTTCTCAATCTTTTGTTCTTGTGTCGCTAAAATGTTTCTCCTGTGACCTCAGGACAAGTGGCTTTCGAACTGAACTCTTCCATCCTAGACTCTCGTTTGTGAATTTCAAAATGTTTCTCGATTTCCTGTTCATTGTCTTTTAGGCTGGGATTGTCGGGCAGAAAAAGCTCAACACCAAAAGTTAGATCCGGCAAAATGAGCTGTGGAAAAGCATTGATCGGGTGGAAAGCATCGCTCTGTCCGAGGACCTGGGAGCAGCACAAGGTCTCTAATGAGACGGGCTACCACAAAAGGAGCAGCCGGAAGTCCATTGGGGAAATCCCACAAGAGCTTAGACGTTGCAGATAGCACAATTTTACTTGAAACCGAACCATAAGATCTTTCAATCGAGAAGTTCAATCAACCTTCACAAACCTGTACTATGGGGTAGGAATATGAAAAAGACGAACGTATTACTGATCTGTGTGGACCATTGGCCTGGTCCGCTGCTGGGAGTAGCCGGCCATCAGGGAGTTCTCACTCCCACCTTGAACCAGCTTGCGGGCAAACGGAGTGCGTTTCAGCCAAGCCTATTCTGCCACGCCCAGCTGCATTCCTGCCCGGCGCTCGCTCGTGACCGGTACTAGTGCCAGGACCCACGGTGACCGGGTTTTTGATGAGTACCGGGAGATGGACCCGAAGTTTCCGACGATGCCAGAGATTTTCCGTGATGCGGGCTATCAGGCCTACGCAGTGGGAAAGCTCCATGTTTACCCACAGCGCCATCGCATCGGATTCGATGAAGTGGTTTTGAACGAGGAAGGACGCCACCACCTCGGAGGTGTCCAGGATGATTTTGAGCAGTTCTTGCAGCAGGAAGGCTACCCTGGACAGGAGGCAACCCATGCCATGGGCCAGAATGCCTACACAGCCCACTCCTGGCACCTGCCAGAATATCGTCATCCGACCAACTGGACGGTGCGTGAGATGTGCCGTGTGATCCAGCGCCGAGACCCCACCCGTCCAGCCTTCTGGTATTGTTCTTTTGTTACCCCTCATCCGCCGCTTACTCCGCCCCTGGAATATCTGAAAATGTATTGTCATTTGGGAGTTGAAGAACCCTTCATCGGCCAGTGGGCCGAAGACTTTGACCAGCTACCCTATGCGCTCAAGATCTACACCAGTAGAGTAATGAACTTACTCTCCCACGGAGGAGACCCTGGCACGAAGGGCCTTCTATGCGCAGTGTACCTACATCGACCATCAGACCCGTCTTTTGGTCGGAACCTTGCGCGAAGAAGGCGTGCTCGATAATACCATCATTATGTTGGTCTCTGACCATGGGGATATGCTCGGCAATCACCACCTTTGGGCCAAGCCGCCAATGTTTGAATGGTCTGCAAAGATCCCCATGATTCTTGTCCCAACTCGTCATTGTAATCGCGTCGGACACCATCAGGTTGACGATCGGCTAGTCGAATTACGCGATGTCATGCCCACTCTTCTGGATCTCTGCGGTATCCCGATTCCAGAAACGGTGGAGGGCTATTCGCTGGTCTTGGATTACAGGCGTGAGCATCTCTACGGCGAACATTTTGAGGACGACTCCGCCATGCGCATGATCCGCGCCGACCGCTACAAGCTCATCTGGTACCCGACTGGCAATCGATTCCAATTGTTCGATCTGGAGAAGGATCTCTGGGAGATGGAAGATGTTTCTGAAGATCCCGACTATAGAAAAGTCCGAACCAGTCTCACGGATACACTGTTGGAAAATCTCTATGGGAGCGACCTCGAGTGGGTCAAGGATGGCAAGCTTGTCGGCAGACCGGATAAGACCTTTATTGACTCACCAGACCGAGGACTCAGGAGTCAGCGCGGCTGGAGATCTCTATCTTCGTATTCGAATAGTCCATCATCCAATTTTTTCCGTGATCGGTGGGGATAATGTCCATCAATAGTGTTGGCGTGTAGTGTGTCTCCGGGGGGTAGTGCTTCCCGATCTATTTGGAGACCTCCGGCGATTGGCAGAGCCCTGGCACAAAATTGGGGTGAGTATATTCCACGGAGATGGGTGCACGGGAGCCACAGCGCGCTACGCGTGGGCGTCAGCATGCGTGAGCCAAAGCATCATGGTTCAAGAATCGGACGGGCTGCTAGCTTTACCGTGCAGTTGCGGGATTTTGGACGAACTTTTACACTCATCTGGAAGCGTCTGGGGACTTGATATCAGTCCAATTGTCCTGTTGAATGTGGGGGGGGTCTTTGGCCTCTGTATCAGTTGCTGGAACAGTGTATCGACGGTATTGACCAATATGGACCATGATCGATTCCGTGAATCGGATCGCCGAGGTCCTACACTAAGCATATGCCTGGGATAAGACCGTCATCGGATTCGCTGGTTTATAGGACTGGTGCCAACGAGATCCGATCATCCACCCTGGTTGGAATTCTCAAGAGGCAAGGCCAGCTCGGGCGGCACTGTCTCAGAATGTTCTGCCAAGGGTGAATCGAAACAGGTATTCCGGTGCGACATGGGCGCGTAGACGTTTGCCTGTACCCAGGTGAACGCTCCATCCGGAGGCCAAATTTCGCTGAAAGCCGAGTTCAATGCTGGGCTCCACTTTTTTGGGTCGAATTGGTTTGGCGGCGGTAAAAGCTCCCAGGATGGTCCAACCTCTCCAGGAGGAGAGATAATGAGCGCCAACCATGGCCCGCCAGCGGTCTACCTCGCTGACCAGGATCGGTTTGGCGTCATGGGAACCTTCACTGTAGGACGCATTGGTGTGAATCAGCCAGGTTGAGCGTCGCCAAGTCAGGAGAAGGGAGGATGTTCCATTCAGACGGCCGGTGCTAAAGCCACCCACCGGTGGTAGAAGATCCTGTCTCAGGGTGACGGCTGGTCTCTTCCCGGTGGCTCGGACTGCCTGGTAGAGAAGCGAGAGGGAAGGGTTGGTGAGACCCGAGGAGGTCAGAGGCCCAATATTGAAGATAACCATTTCGGCTGCGAACCCAAACAGTAGCCGGTCACTTTGAGCCCAGTAAAGCTGTGCGGGAAACTTGGTGGTGGGGAAATCCCCTGAGTCTTCTTCAAACTCTACTCCACAGTAGATCAGAACGCTTCCCCGATCGGGCAAGAGCGCACTTTCCATGAGGAGAGGAAAGCGTGTTCTCACCGCCTCGAGCGTCTCCTCACCGAAACAGAGAGGAGAAAGTAAACTCAAACAGAAAAGAACCAGTAGTGTGTTTTTCTTTATCATGGTCATTGCTAGCTCAAGAACCAAGGGAAAAGACTGACAGCCCCTTCGCAAAGTTTACTATCCTACTTCAATCAACCAAACTGGGCGAATTTCCCCATGATTGGATAAACTAAGTTTTTCAGGACAGACCGTAGGGGAGGACTGGTTTGTCCTCCCAAAACTGCAGCAACTGGTAGACTCTGTCCATTGGCGAGGAAGGTCTGGCTTTGTTATCCCATCTATAGCTCTATTGATGAAATAGAATACTCAGGAAATTGTGAGGCCTTTTGGTCTCAAGCCTTATACGGTGTGAGATGAGATGAAAGACGATTTCAAAGAGTCCATTCGTCAGAAACTGAGAGCCCTTTCTCCCCGTGCTCTCGGTGTGACCTATGAGGGTGAGGCCGCCGTTCTGATCGCTCTTTTCCAGAAGAGAGCGCGTCTCCATTTCTTGCTTACTCGTCGTAGCCAGGAGGTCGCGACTCACAAGGGTCAGATTTCCTTTCCAGGAGGATTGCGGGGACCCAAGGACGAATCGTTGCAGGTCACAGCTTTGAGGGAAACCAGAGAGGAGTTGGGAATATCTGCTTGCCACGTGGATGTTCTGGGCCAGTTTCATGAGTATCGAGCGGTGACCAATTATCTGGTCACTGCTTTTGTAGGTTTTCTTGAGGGTGAATATGTGCTTTCACCGAACCCGCGCGAGGTTGAAAGTCTGCTCGAGGCACCAGTGGATTTATTTCGACAAACCAAGCCGTTGCACTGTACCCGCCGCCGTTTTGGGAGTACCGTTTCTGTGTATTTCTACCACTACCAAGGGGATGAAATCTGGGGGTTGACGGCTGCTATAATTCGGGAAAATGGGGTATCCACTGGACTCAGGTAACCCCAACATCTTGTGGTTGGGCTCACGGGGCCTCGGCGTCCCAGTCGGCGACGATCGATCGATACGGCGTTGGGTCCACGGCGACTGCCTGCTGCACAAGGCGGTAGAAGAGTTTTCCCCGGCTGCGTGAGTTGCGCCGGTTGAAGCGGAACACAAACTCGTCGAGGTAGTAGTCCAGATGCTCGTGGCTAACCGCGCCTTGGTGCGTGCCCAGCAGCCAGCGCTTGAGCAACGAGATCGCTTGGTGCACCCTCGGCAATAATTCCGAGGCCTGCTTGCGGCGGCCTGACAGAAAGACGATGCGATGCTGGTAGCCCTTCTTCTCCAGCGGCTCGTAGCCCAGCCAGCCGTCGGTGTGCACCAAGCTTCCCGGCTCGACCGACTCCTCCACGAAGGGCATCAAACTGGCCGCCGATGCGTTCCGCAAGCGCTGCATGCGGATCCGTCCTAGTCCGCGGACTCTCTCTTCCGCGGCTACTGCAATCAAGTCTTTACGCTCGGTCTGCCGGCCGCTCACACCCTCTTCCTCAGCGCCCCAATAGGTCTCATCGACCTCGACTACGCCCGCCAATCGCTCCCGCCCCGGACGCACCATCGTTCGCCGCAGCTTGTGCATCCAGGTCCACGCAGTTTGATAGCTGCCCAACCCGAGAACGCGCTGCAGACCCAGCGCGCTGACCCCGTTCTTTTGCGAAGTGACGTGCCAGATCGCCCGGAACCACAGCCGCAGCGGCTTACGTGTGTCTTGGAAGATCGTGCCCGAGGTCACCGACGTCTGCCGCCCGCAGCGAGCGCATTCGAACCACACTTTGCGCACCGGCCAAGCCCGCTCATGCCCGCATCCCGGACAGCGGAAACCCTCCGGCCAGCGCAACGCGGACAGATAGTCGCGACAGGCCTCTTCGCTGGCGAAGCGTACCTCGAACTCGAGCAGGTCGCGTGGATAACCCTCCACGAAGGCACATACTACATCTTGGGGTCACCTGAGTCAAGTGGATACCCAATATTCGGGAATTTGTGGAACTGTTTGAGGATTAGTTTAGCTTGGCTCCGAAGCTTCGAACTAACAGCAGTCCTCCCCGGGATCGCAGGGTCGGGCTTCGACTTGGCCTTGAGACTCGAAGACTGTGAAGTGTCCATCGAAGGGGGTTGATTTCAAGATAGTGGCTGTTTTTTCACAAACTTCTTTAACCACACCCGCTTTGAAAACGTGGTCTGGATTTTCGTCCAATTCAAATCTAGTCCCTGGACCAACGTAGAGTGCGTAATGGCCTTTCCAGTAGCATTTTCCGTGAGGGTTCAATATCGGTTTGTAGGCTTCGATATTGACTGAGTAGAGTCGAACCTGCCTCAGTTTCCTCGCTTCTTCCGGCCCGAGAGTACGACTGTATCTGGAGTCGAAGTACTCAGCCGATAGCTGAGATCCCGTTCTCCATAAATAGTTTGTGGTGAAAGTCACGCCGTAGAAGCCATATTCATTGAGAACTCGGTGCATTTCCTGAAAGGAAAGCACCCCTCCTGCACAGTCGGCCCAGGCTTTATGACTTTCCCGCAGGACGGTAGGAAGGACATCATAGGAGACGATATCTGAGAAGGAAAGTTTACTTCCCGCTTTGAGAACTCGAAACATTTCCTGATAGGCCGTTCGTTTCTCCGAAGCAAGATTATTGACGCAATTGGAGAAGATGACGTCGACGCTATCGTTTTCTAGCGGTATGTGCACATCGAACCGGCCCTTCTTGAAGCAAATATTGTCATAGCCGAGGCGACGTACAACCTCAGCCTGGAATCGTTTGGCTTCGCGCAGCATCTGGTCGTTCGCATCCAGCCCAAAGACTCGTCCCTGAGGTCCTACTTTCTGGGCGGCAATGAAACAGTCGCGACCCAGGCCTGGTCCAAGGTCTAAGGCACACTTGCCTTTGCCGAGTGATTTTAATTCAGGGGGAATTCCACAGCCGTAGTTTCGGTCAAGGACTGCTTCTGGGATGTGTTCCAGGTCAGCTGCGCTGAATTCTTGGCGGTAATCGACGGCGCAGCAAAGGTTTTCTTCCGTAACCGTAGCTGCTTGTGAATAGCGATCGTAGATTGCTTGTTTACTCATGACCGACTCCTAACGGTTCGCCGACAGTTCGTTGCCAGGGAGACGAGCTTCCAAGGGATGCCAGGTTGCTTCGTAAATGCTCGATCACCATTTCTATTTGTTGTATGCCCTGAGTTAAGAGGAAAGTAGGGTTGGTGCCATAGCTTTTGTTTCCTAGAATGAAGAAGTTGGGCTCTGGATTCTTCAGGGTCTCAATGCCCTGCTCTTTTTGGGCCAGGCAGTCTGCGGAGCTTCCGATCAGAGCCGCTGCCAGCTTGAAGGGGCCACTGGTGGCGTAACATTCGTGTACTTGAAGCTGGGAGTGAAGGGAGCTGTCTGGACGGTATCCTACGTTAGCGATGATCTCATCGACTTCCAGCGTTTTCTCTCCGTTGGGTGTGTCAATGAGGACCTGGAAGTTGTCCAACGTCGACTCGGTTTCGAGCTTTTTGGGCCAGTGCTGGATCGCTTCCACTGTCGAGTTACCCAGGTAAGCAAGCCAGGAAGGAGGATCTGCGGCTAGGTGATTGGCCAGTTTGCTGAGGCGATCACGAGAGGGAAGAGGGTCATTCTGAAAAATAAGGTAGGGCTCGGTAGCCGCACTACGATTGACCCACCAGATCCTGGTGTTTGGCGCAGATTCCAAAAGATGAGCAAAAGCTTCCAGAGCGGTTGCTGCCGAATGCCCTCCCCCCACCAGAAGGATCCTCCTGCCGGAAAATTGTTCTCTATTTGTGCGTAACACATCCACCGATCCATAGTGAAGATGCGAAGCCGCGTCCCGTCGCGCCTGGCGCTCGCCAATTGCGGGAATGTTTCCACTGCCCATGAACCGGGGAGTGGAGTAGACACCAGAAGCGTCAATCACAGCTCGGGTGCGATGAATCACTTCCCTCCCATGATGGTCAAGCAGAAGCCGGAAGGGCCACTCAGCTCGTTGGGAGTCAGCGATCCAATCGTCCTTGGCCAGCCTGTCCTTGCCGATTGTGACAACCTGCACACCGCGGTGGACTCGGTCGCGCATTTCGGGGATGCGAGCTAACGGCTCAAGATAGCTTTCCACGTACTCTCGTGCTGTCATATAAGCAGACTCCGAAGGCAGTTCCAAGTCTGGGAAGGCTCTAGAAAGCAGTCCAATTCCCCATCGAGAATGGTTCATTCTAAATGGGCTAAACAGTTGAACATGGCCCCACTGCCGGAGGTGGTACGCTACGTCTGACTTTTCGAACACGACCACGTCTAGATTCTGACAAGCTGCCAAGGTTGCTGCTTCCAAACCCACTGGACCTGCGCCGATGATGGCTACATTGCTCCAACTGGGAAGATTTAATTTTCGAGACGAGAGGTTAACTGGATGAAAAACCATATTCCCCGAATAGGATGTACTCTTTGGGTATTCGACCTAGGAAGAAAGCGGCCGACAGCAGATATTTGTCCTTTTGTTTCAGACAGGAGCGTCGATAGCAGTCCACTGCCTCGGAGACAAACAGGAGATCATTTCCGCAGCACACGTTCCCATCGTTTTTGACCGTTAGGCGCCCCAGGGTGTGGAACAACTCTTCTTTTTTCCCTTCGTTCATCCCCAGGATGGCATAAACAGCGGTGGCTGAGGCGTAGGGATCACTGTGGCTGATTACGCTCCTCAGAACGCTAAATGGTTCGGTAGGACAGAGCTGCTGTGCCAATTCATCCAAGCAACGGTTGTTCTCCGTCTCCCGGCTGCGGGTCGAGGCCCAGTTGAGTAGAACGGAAGTCATGATCAGAGAGTAGGTCTTATGGTGGGGAGGGACCCAATCCGTCCAGTAGGTGGAAAGGCAACCTAGATGAAAGGCCCGCAGTGGCCATATCCAGTGTCCTGATTTGGCGTTGGATACGGCTTGCGCGGCCGCAAGCAACAGCACGTCCTGTGCAGATCGAAGGCTAGCCCCAGCCTGGGCCAGGATGCCCAGCGCCTCCAACGCTTCGCCTGCTCCGGTGCCAAACAGGAGGGCCTGTTCCACTTCTTCAAAGAGCGAGTCCGACACCGCTCCTTCGTTTTCTAGGAAAGAAGGGAGTGGGTTGCGACGCCAGTTGTCTTTAACCATTTGAGACAGCCGCTGATCCTTGGGGCCGAGAACGATGAAGTGAAGAGGAGGGAACAATATTTTGTCGAGGTGTTTCCAGTGGAGCAGTTCACCTAATTGCCAGGCCTGGAGGAGATACAGAAACTTGTATCCCCCGTGAGCAGTATCATCCATTGCGAAGCGGAGGGATCTGTGGCGAAAAAAATTCCGGTCTTCGCGACTTCCTAAAAATCCTTTGGCCCAGCGAAAGGCCTCAGCGAAGTCAGAGGACTTGGCGGCTTCTCGGAACCGATGCCAGCGGCCTTCAGGTGTACCCTCACTTTGAGCCTCAATCGTGCCAAGTTCCCAGGCCTCGCGTTTCCTCTCCTTGGTCACGAACCAGGACTGTTGGATAAAAGGCCACCATCGTTGATTTTCTGAAAAGAGGTCCCCTGTTTTGGAAGCCGAGATGAGTCCAAAGAAACTACCGGGAACGCTGTCATCATAGTAGCTTTCGTAGAGGCGAAGGGGAAGATAGTTGGCCACTTCATCCAAGAACTGGTGTGGATCTGGGTACTTCTCTTGTGCTTCTTTGACCAGGGGTACGAACTCCTTAATGTTTGTGGCGTGAAATAAGCGATGTAGGAAAGCGCTCGGGTCGGTTGTCATATTGGGAGCCGCTCACAAGCAAAAGACTAAACAGTTGCGATTGAGGGCATCTTAAGAAATACCACCTCCAACGATCAGGTGCAAGTGGACATAGCGTGCAAAGTGTCAGACTGGTTTACGGCCTGTTTGGTGTGTTGTAAAATGAGAAAATGGTGACTCCACGTCGAAAGACAGTATGTGTGATGGTAGGTTCAGTCAAAGTGGGGGGAAGCCATCCCATCGTCCTTCAATCGATGACCAACACGGACACTGCCGATATCCAGGCGACTGTGCACCAGGTTCATCAATTGGCTGAGGCAGGATCAGAGCTGGTTCGCATCACCGTAAACAGCGAGAAGGCTGCTCGAGCTGTTCCTGAGATTGTGGCCTGTTTACGACGACACGGGAACAATGTCCCGATCATCGGTGATTTCCACTACAATGGCCATCTTCTACTGGCGCGTTTTACGGAATGTGCGCAAGCTTTGAGCAAGTATCGGATCAATCCCGGAAACGTCGGTATGGGTCGCCACCACGACCGGAATTTTCGCCAGCTGATCGAAGTGGCGCTGACGCACGACAAACCGATCCGCATTGGGGTCAACTGGGGGTCCTTGGATCAGCTTTTGCTGGCGCGTCTCATGGATGCAAACGCTGAGTGCTCCAGGCCCAGGTCTGCTAATGAAGTCCTGATAGAAGCCATGGTCCAGAGTGCTCTCGAGTCAGCTGCCTTGGCGGAAGATTACGGCCTTTCGCATGATCGGATTATTCTCAGCGGAAAAGTTTCCTCGGTCCCCGATCTGTTGCAGGTGTACCGAAACTTGGCTGGGCGCTGTGACTACCCGTTGCATCTTGGCTTGACCGAGGCAGGCATGGGAAATAAGGGTGTCGTAGCGAGTGCAGCGGCTCTGGCAGTCCTGTTGGAGGAAGGGATCGGCGATACCATAAGGGTCAGTCTTACGCCCCGGCCGCAAGGAGACCGCAGAGAGGAGGTGTTGGTTGCCCAACAGATTCTACAATCGTTGGGCATTCGCAGCTTCTCGGCCCAGGTTAGTGCCTGCCCAGGCTGTGGGCGCACCACTAGTACTTTCTTCCAAGAACTCGCCGATGCGATCGAAAGTCACTTAAACGGGAAGATGGCCGTTTGGAAAACATGTTATCCTGGGGTCGAGGATCTGAAGGTAGCGGTAATGGGATGTGTGGTCAATGGGCCAGGTGAGTCCAAGCACGCCGATGTGGGGATTTCTCTACCCGGGACTGGAGAGAACCCTAAAGCGCCGGTGTATGTGGATGGAAGGCACTTTACCACCCTCAAGGGCCCTAACCTGGCGGAAAATTTCATAGCGATCTTGGAAACTTATGTGAGGGAGCGTTACCACTCGCAGCCGTCCTCTGGGACAGGCTAAACCCGGTAAGCAATGGAGCGTGTCTCCATCTCTTGATCCATAAACCATCAACTGAAGGAGTGGGGAGTAAGTATATGATTGAAGCTGAGCACCTCACCAAACGGTTCGGTTTTACGACCGCTATTGAAGATGTCAGTTTTCAGGTAGGCAGGGGAGAAATTCTCGGTTTTCTCGGTCCGAATGGAGCGGGAAAAACCACCACCATGCGTATTCTTTCAGGGTTTTTCCCAGCTACCGAAGGGAGGGCGCGAGTGGCGGGTTTCGACGTCCTTGAAAACCCTATAGAGGTCAAAAAAAGGTTGGGTTACTTGCCCGAAAATCCACCTCTATACACCGAAATGACGGTGGATGCCTATCTCCGTTTTGTTGGCACCATTAAAGGGGTCGGAAGAAGAGCCTTCCCTGGTCGTTTAGAAGAGGTCAAGGCACAATGCGGTTTACTCCATCAGGGCCGACAACTGATCAAGCATCTTTCAAAAGGGTACAAGCAGCGGGTGGGGCTAGCTCAGGCGCTGATCCACCAGCCTGAAATACTCATTCTAGATGAGCCGACTATTGGGCTGGACCCCAAGCAAATCATCGAAGTTCGTGAGTTGATCAAGGCTCTGGGCGGGGATCACACCATCATTCTTTCTACCCACATCCTTCCCGAGGTCAGTATGACCTGTCAACGGGTGATCATCATCAGCGGTGGGAAAATTGTGGCCGTAGATACTCCCGATAATCTCACGAGTCAACTTAGCGGTGGGAAACGTATCGAAATTGAAGTGAGTGGACCCGCAGAGGGTTTACCAAGCCTGCTGGGTCAGTTCTCCCAGGTCAAAAGTGTATCGGCGAGGGGGGCTCAAAACGGTCGCCAATTGTTTTCCGTGGAGGTGGAGGGAAACGAGGATATGCGTGGGTTGATTGCGCGAAAAATAATGGAATCGGGTTTGGATTTGTTCCAGTTAAACACTGCCACCATGACGCTGGAGGAGATTTTCCTGAAGCTGACGACCGAAGAGGAAGGGTCACCAGAGGGAAGCACAACCCAGCCGGAGGACGGATGAGAAACTATCTAACCGTTGTCAGGAAAGAGTTGTACACGCTCTTTTCGAGCTTCATTGCCTACTGTGTGTTAGCCGTTTTTTTTGCTGTCTCCGGGTATTTTTTCTACATCATTCTTGCCAATATCATCGACCAGGTGATGCGGATGGCTTTCCAGTCGCAACAGTTTGGTTCGAGTCCACCACCAGTGGATGTCCCCGCTATCGTGGCACGTAACTTTTTTGGTGTGGTGAGCACCATTCTGTTGTTCTTCATCCCTGCCATAACGATGGGGGTTATTGCCGAGGAGAAGAAGCGAGGTACTATCGAATTGCTCTTCACTTCTCCGGTTACCAACCTCCAGCTCGTCTTGGGTAAATTCAGCGCGGTTTTCCTCTTTTTGATTCTGATGCTGGTTCCCATCGTTTTAGACCTGTTACTTCTGTGTTTCTATAGTGAGCCAGCACAGCCTCTCGCTCCTTTGATGATCGGATTCTTGGGAGTCGTCCTGCTGGGAGCGGCACTTTTGTCGTTTGGAATCTTTGTCTCGTCTCTCACCGAGAATCAGATCGTGGCCTTTGTGAGTACTTTCGGAGTCTTTATTATTTTGTGGGTCATTGATGCTGCGGCTGGGACAGGAAGTACTCTGAGCAATGAAATCATGAGGTATCTTTCCATTCTGAACCATTACGAGGACTTCACCAAAGGAGTACTGGACACTGTGCATGTCCTCTTCTACCTATCCTTTGTTTTCCTGGGACTATTTTTAACATCGATTTCGCTGGGTTCTTCTAGATGGAGGAAGTGAGGTGTTGAGGAAAATTCTTGACTGGTTTGGTTATGCAGGCTTGGCGTTCCTGGTTGTAGGCTACTATTTCTATTCGTTAGACAGCCGTTGGGACGGAAAGGCTCAGATGGCAACCTATGGAGGTTTGGCGCTTCTTTTGGCCTTTCTAATAGCTAATTTTTCTAGAATGCGAGCTTCCCTCAGGACAAGAACGGGCCGTTATGGGAGCAACGCCGTGTTTACGGTCTTGTTCATGTTGGGGATACTGATTCTAATTAACTTCTTGAATTTTCGTCATCACAAACGACTAGATCTGACCGAGGGACAGCTATATGCGCTGTCTGGTCAAAGCCGAAAAGTGGTAGAGAATCTCGATGCAGACGTGCGGATCATTGGATTTTTTCAGACCGAGAGCGGACGTCAACAATTCGATGATCTGATGAAGGAGTATCAGTACGTCTCCTCGAGAATCGACTATGAAACTGTGGATCCTCAAGAGAAGCCCTCCAAGGTGTCCCAGTATGAAGTCCAGCGAGATGGGCAAGTCGTGGTCGTTAGCGGCCCAAAGACCGAGATTGTGGATGATGCTACGGAGGAAAAGGTCACCAATGCTCTAATCAAGGTGACGCGTAAGGAGGAAAAAACGGTCTATTTTCTACAGGGTCATGGCGAGCGTGCGCTCAACGATACGGCGCCAGAGGGTTTTTCTGCAGTTCGAGAGGCAATCGAAAAACAGAACTACAGGGTGGAAACCTACAATCTCGCCCAGCAGAATAAATTGCCCGAAAAGCTGGCGGTGCTGGTATCGGCAGGCCCCAAGGTCAACTTCTTTTCCAATGAGGTCAAGCTACTGGAGCAGTATCTCGATTCAGGCGGAAAGTTCCTGCTTCTAGTGGATCCGCAAAACGACTTTGAGATGGAGGATTTTCTTTCTGACTATGGCCTTGGTTTGGGTCAAGACGTCGTCATTGACCGCAGCGGGTTCGGTCAACTGGTCGGGTTAGGACCATCGGCTCCCCTGGTTGCTGATTACACGGATCACCCGATAACCAAGGAAATGAAGGGTATTATGACCTTCTTTCCCATGTCCCAGAGTGTTACCACCACTTCGAGTCTGAAGGGTTTTGAAAGTCGGGAGTTACTTTCCACTACTCCGGGCAGCTGGGGTGAGACCAATCTCAAGGAGGACCGGGCAGGTTTCGACGAAGGAGAAGATCGAGAAGGTCCCCTCTACTTGGCGGCCGTGGCGACGCGAGAGGAGAGGAGTGAAGGTAAGGAAGAGGAGAGAGCGGATGAAGCAGTGGAAGAAGGAGAGACCTCAGAAAGGGAAGGTGAGGAGGAAGATGCGGGGCAAATCCCACAGCCAGAGCCTCGTTTTGTACTCTTTGGGGATTCCGACTTCGCCAGCAATGCCTATTTTGGCCTCTCAGCCAACGGGGATTTGTTTTTGATGGCGATTAGCTGGCTTGCTGAAGACAAAGACTTGGTGGCTATTCGAGCCAGAGATCCTTCCGATCGCCGCATTAATCTAACCTCAAGTGACCTTTGGAAGATCTTTTGGGGTGTGGTCGTTTTCTTTCCCTTGTTTACGCTGGTCACAGGTGTAACGGTGTGGCTTCGAAGAAGATGAAAAAGCTCGGCGTGCTCTTTATGGTCTTCGTGGCCTTGGCAGTTTTTGTCTACTATTACGAGTTCGTTGGTCAGGAGGGAAGGGAAGAGGCCAAGAAGCGCGAAGAGAGCCTGTTTCGTATTAAGCAGGATGAAATTACAGCCGTCGAGGTAATCCGATCACAGTCCCAATCAATAATATTCAAGAAACAAGGAGAAAGTTGGGTTATCAAACAGCCGGTAGATACTCTTGCCGATAGCACTACCGTCGACTCGCTTTTAAGGAACATCGAGGAAGCCAAGATCGACCGCACCTTTAAGGACGGAGGGCAGAGAGCCCAAGAATACGGGCTGAAAAATCCCCGTTTGACCCTTAAGGTGATTACTTCAACCGACGAAAAGATCTTACGGGTAGGTAATGACGATTACAGCGCAACCAAGGTCTATGTTCAACATGAAGGGGGTCCAGAAGTTTATCTCACCTCTGACTCTATTCTTACCATGGCAGATAAGGACCTTATGGACTGGCGTAACAAAAAGGTGCTTCTCTTTAATCGCTACAAGGTGCAGACCATACAGATCGAGAGGGAGATGGGAAGGCTCGAGTTGAAGAAGGAGAACGATAAATGGAGAATTGAGAATCCGCTGGCGGAGCCAGCCGACCAGAGTGCGGTCACCGGTCTTCTTTCCAGCTTAGAATTCGCCGAGGCGCAAAAGTTTATCACTGAGCAAGCAGTTGATTTGGGCTCCTATGGACTGAATAAACCGAAAATAGTGGTTCGGCTCCAGCAGGAGAGCCAAGATAGCTGGAGAGAGTTGGAGTTGGGAAAGCAACAGGAGTCGGGCTATCTGGCTCGGAATCCCGATCGTTCTGTAGTCTTTACGGTCAAGGAGGAAGTCTACGAAAAGCTGAGCCAGGGGATTTGGGAATTTCGCGATAAGGATGTGGTCGATGTGAGTCAGAACGACATCAAACGGTTCATTATCCGCCGGGGCAGCGAAAAAATTATTCTCAAAGAAGAGGACTTCAAATGGACGATTGAGAAACCCGACTCGCACCAAGGAAAGGAAGTCCTCTCTCACAAGTTTTGGTACCCGATCGACGATATCAAGTTTGAGTCTATCGACGAGGGTCCCTCGGAAAAATTCCCCCAGCCAGAGATTCAAATTACCATCCATCTGAAAGAGGAAAATAGTACTTCCCGCAGCTTCGATTTCGCAAAGGAGGGGGAGGAATATTGGGCCCGCAAGGTCAAATCGGGACGCCGGGGGAGAATTTCGAAGGAGTCATTTGAGAAGTTGCAGTTCACGGTAGAGGATATCGTCTCCGAGTCGTGAATTGGCTGACGGGTGCAATAGTGAAGCCAGGTACCTTACCTAGTCCGTGTGGTTTTGAAGGTTGTCACCACGGATTTTATCGTTTCAATTGATCACAAAGAGCATTAGGGAAGCAGCGACGAGTTTAGCAGCTCCATTTATCGTTTCAATTAGCTGAATGAACGTGGGCATTACCTGTTATCCGACTTATGGAGGCAGTGGGATCGTGGCCAGCGAGCTTGGACAGCACCTGGCGCGACGTGGCCACACTGTCCATTTCATCAGTTCAGCCCATCCCCATCGACTCTTGGAGTTGGGTGACCGGATTTTCTTCCACAAAGTGGAGGCCATGAATTATCCCCTCTTTGAATATGTCCCCTATGATCTTGCTCTGGCGACGAAGATGGTGGAAGTCGCTCAACTTCAGGAACTGGACCTGTTACATGTCCATTACGCCATACCCCATTCGATTAGCGGTTATCTGGCGCGCGAAATGTTGCGTCCTCGACGGCTCCCTGTGATCACAACGCTACACGGAACGGACATCACCCTGGTCGGCCGCGATCATTCCTATCTACCCATTACTCGTTTTGGCATCCGTCAGAGCGACGGGGTGACCGCTGTTAGCCAGTTTCTGCGCCAGGCGACTCTCAAAGAGTTTTGTAGCAATTGTGAAATTCGCACCATCCCCAATTTTGTTGATGTTGAGCAAATACAACGTTTTTTTTCGCAGGAACTGCGCAAGCGGGTAGCACCAGCCGGCGAGAAAGTGTTGGTCCATCTTTCCAACTTTCGTCCCCTGAAACGAGTGCAGGATGTCATTCGTATTTTTCACCGTGTGCAAGCCAAGATCCCAGCTGTTTTGCTGATGCTTGGCGATGGCCCTGAGCGTTCTAATGCCCAATATCTGGCCAGTGAAATGGGTATTTCCCATCGAGTTCTTTTCATGGGAATAGTGGGTATGGCCGAAAGTTTCCTCTCGGTGAGCGACCTCATGCTGCTTCCCAGCGAGATGGAGAGCTTCGGTTTGGCAGCGCTGGAAGCCATGGCTTGTGAGGTTCCCGTAGTGGCTACGCGTGTCGGAGGAATGACCGAACTGGTGATTTCCGGCGAGACAGGATGTCTTTATGAGGTGGGCGATTTGGAGGCCATGGCGGAAGGTGCCCTCCACATTTTAGAAGGGGAGCAATTGAAACGGTTTCGAGCGGCTTCTCGACGGCGTGCAGTCCACTATTATTCAGCGGAAAAGATCGTTCCTCTATACGAAAACTTCTACCGGGAGGTGCTGGAACGGATCAGAGATTAAAACCGCTCGCTCGAGGGAAATTCACATCATTCCCTTGATAATCCCTTGAGCCTGCTCCTGGCTTAGTCCCAGTGGCCGACGGGACAGAGGACCCCCCCTGTCGAGAACGGGCTCCAGCTGGTCGAGCGTAGGCGCCTCTCGCTGTAAGAAGAGTCCAGTATATATGGTATCGGTCCAAATCATGGCTTTCTCACAGGCCGTTTTCCAGTCACTCGGGTCATGAGCCTCATCTTCAAGTTTCTTGATGCGCGGCCGGAAAAATTTATAGCTGTTGTCATGATTGAAGGTTACACATGGGCTGAAAACGTCGATGAGAGCGAAACCCTTATGCAGAATAGCCTTTTGCATCAGCTCTGTCAGATGCTTGCCATCACCACTAAAGCCCCGAGCAACAAAGGTGGCCCCATTCATGATTGCGGCTGTAATTGGGTTAATGGGCATCTCCACGCTGCCAAAAGGGGAACTCTTGGTCTTCATTCCGGAGCTACTGGTGGGGGAAATTTGACCTGTAGTCAGGCCGTAGATCTGGTTGTTCATAACAATATAGGTGAGGTCGATGTTTCGCCGTGCCGTATGGACAAAGTGGTTTCCCCCGATACCGTAACCATCTCCATCCCCCCCAGTCACAATGACCGTCAACTCATGATTAGCCAGCTGTGCTCCAGTCGCCACGGCCAGTGATCTTCCGTGGAGAGTATGCATACCGTAGGCGTTGAAGAACCCAGGGAAATTGGATGAGCAGCCGATGCCGCTGACGGTGAGAATCTCATGCGGCATTCTTCCCAGTTCAGCACACACTTTTTGAAGAGCGTTGAGGACCCCAAAGTCGCCACAGCCAGCGCACCAATCCGGGTTGATCTTGCTTTTGTAGTCTTTCGCTCCTAATGGAACGATTGCCTTCTGATGCTTGGCTACTTCTGGGAGGGGACTTCCTACACGCATATCACTACCTCTCTACACCATAATTTCCTGAATGGGTACATAACGATCTGTCTTCTCCGCTAGGTGCTCTAGCACACCATTGACTATGTGGTGAGGCATGAACGGTTCTCCATCGTACTTACGGATATGGCCGTTGACGGAGAGACCCGTCTCGCCCCTCAGATAGCGGAAAAATTGGCCGGAATAATTGTTCTCGACTACGATTGTTCGCTTTGAGCGAGACAGGATGTCACTCACCTGTTGAGTATGGAAAGGGACGATCCACTTGATTGCTAGTTGGTTGGCCTGGATCCCTCTGTGATTCAATTCCTCCAAGGCCTCCTTGATGACTCCATAGGTGGAGCCCCATCCAATGAGCGTCACCTCGGCATCCTCGGGACCTTCTAACTGTGGCGGATCAATTCTATCCACGATATGCTCGAGCTTACGGGCCCTTTTTTCCACCATCATGCGTCGCTTATGAGGATTGGTGAACTCGTCGCTGATCAAAACTCCGTCTTCGTCATGCTCATCCGTTGATGCCACGTGGACATAACCTTCGAGACCTGGTAGAGCACGGGGAGAAATGCCACTTTCCGTATTCTTGTAGCGTAGATAGCCATCTGTCTTCGAAGCTTCGGTAATCAAGTCTCCTCGGTTGATCGGTGGGTGTAGATTGATGTCCACGGGGTCTATACTGAATGTTCCCTCGGAGATCAGCAGATCCGAAAGCACAATGCCCGGGCACTGGAATTGGTCTACCAGGTTAAACAGTTCGGCCAAGGTATCGAAGGCATCCAGGGCATCCCGAGGGGCTACGATAAAGCGCTGGAAGTCGCCTTGGCTGGCACCCAGCACCTGCCATAGATCTCCCTGTTCGGTCTTGGTGGGTACCCCAGTAGAGGGGCCTGCTCGTTGTACGTTGATAAAAACACAGGGTACCTCCATCATACCCGCCATACCGATTGCCTCCGTCATCAAGGCAAAACCTCCTCCAGAGGTTGCGCACATTGCCCGGCAGCCGGCGTGGGCCGCCCCAATGGTCATATTCGCCACTGCGATTTCGTCCTCAACCTGTCGTACCATGATTCCCAATTTGCGGGCATTGATAGCCATCCAGTGAAGAACACCAGTCGACGGGCTCATCGGATAAGCGCAGTAAAATTTGACTCCCGCGGCAGCACCACCCATGGCCAGAGCATCATTTCCGGTCCATACACCTAGTGGCTTTGGACCGGTCGGCACTTCCTCCGGGAAGGGTTCGAAGTTTTCAGTCGAATAGTCGAAACCTGCCCGAGCTACGCCCACATTCTCATCGACCACGGTCTGTCCCTTACGGCTGAACTGCAGCGTGAGGGCGTCCTCCAGAACCTGAAAGTCTAACCGGAGCAGCGACATGATAGCACCGAGGGCCAGTGTATTTTGAATCAGCCGGTTTCTGCTGCCACCGGTTAATTCAACCACTGGCATTGGGCAAAGTTGAGCACCCTTTCGGGCTTCACTGGGTTTGACCATGTCGCTATTGAAAAGCACCCGTGTTCCCACTCCCATCAATTTGAGATGCCTGTCCATGGTGTCCTGATTGAGACACAGGAGCAAGTCCAACTGATCACCGTGGGTGTGAAGAGCCTTGTCGCTGACGCGCACGGTAAGAAAAATGTGCCCGCCTCGAATGATCGACTGATAGGCGTTGTAAGCCCACATGTGAAGACCGCGCCGGACAAATAAGCGAGCCAGGATGTTACCGGGTGTAGCGATTCCCTGTCCTGCTGCGCCTCCAATTGCCAGGGAAAAATCAAATTTTGCTGACTTCATGAAGTTTTTTCCTTTTGGCTAGCGATCTAGGTGTAGCTAGTTTTCCAGCCATTCTTGCTCCAGCCTGACGCTTGCCTTACGACTGAGTAGGGCACTGACTCTACTACTTCTTGCTCCAAAGCTCATATTACAAATTTCAATTTGCTTTGGCAAACCGATGTCCAGATGACAAGACCCCACTAAAAAGTCATGCCCAAGGACGATATTAGTCCAATATCGTTTTTGCGGACGCCGGCCTGTGGAGGGTTACTGTCAAAATCCTCGAAGAACTGCAGGCCGAAGGTAAATCCAGCTACGATTGGCCAGCGGAGACTGGCATCCCACTCCATTCGGAATCGTGCCTGGTTGAGGAGGGGGAAAATCTGTCCTTTGGTGGAGATTTTCAGTGGAGGCCACCGGCTGCTCTCGACCTCTAATCCGGCTAAGCCCTGGGCACGCAGCTCAGTGTCGGTACCTTGGAAGTTTTCTTGAAGAAAAGTAGTGCCTCCGAAGAAGGAGATTCGGGTATGGGAGGCGGGTTGCAGTTGGAAACCGAATCCACCTCCTTGGCTAGTCCTAAAATCAAGTAGTTCGCGGATGTCCGTTTCGACAAGGCCAACCAGGAAAAGAAATGTCCTCAAGCTCAAAAATCGGTCATAACGTAGTCGAGCCCGATGCCTGCTGTTCGCGGTTGTTCCGTCTTGGAAACTGTACAGGGTTTGAATCGGGATACGAATCCTATCTTTTTGGGTGATGCGGATGGGTTGAAAATTGATGGCCAGGTTGTCGACCCAGGTGTTGCCTCGGTGTACCGTGTAACCAAAATCGAGGTTCCCATGCCAGTCGGAGAATAGAGCCTGCTTTGGCTTAGGCTGTTCACGGATGGAGGCCACATCGAAAACCGATACCTCCTGGTCATCAGAACCCATCACAATCTTACCTGCGGTCGCGGGGTGAATCAGCCCGATGGACACAGGCCCGCTTTTCAACTCAACGATTAAGGGTTTCGATGTGGAAAGAGTATTTACCTGACTCCAATTAATGACCAACTTTCCGGCATATTCAGTGACTAGTGTAAGCTTTCCCGTTGCCAGGTTCTTTATATCCCCTGTGAGACGGTCCCCATTTTTTAATTCGACCACATCTCCAGTTGAGAGGGTACAACTGAGACAAGCGCACATCACATAAATAGCTCCCTGTTTCATAAGTACACGCTGGTCCTATCGTACCGGGTGTCCCATGCGGCTCCACCGGGTGCGATTGAGAAAGAAAATGATTCTTTCCAGGTAAAGGCTGATCATTTCGGGAACGGACGTTTTGAGATAGGCGTCGGGGGCATCCTTGTAGGACCAGAAAACGATCAATGGTCTGCCCACGATGTGGTCTCTAGGTAGGAAGCCAAAGTACCGACTGTCCGCACTGTCATCTCGATTATCCCCCATTGCAAAATAGCTGTCCTGAGGGATGAGCTCTGGCCCAAAGCTGTCGCGCCGGAGATCGCTGGCAAAAAAATTTGGGTAAGTGGTGTCTCCATAGATGTGGGGATCGGTGTGCACCTTGTAAGGTTCCTCGATTGGTGTGCCATTGATAAAGACCGTCTTATGGCGGATTTCCAAGGTTTCACCTGGTAGACCGATTGCTCTCTTGACGTACAGAACATCGGGTTGTTTGGGAAATTTGAAAACGATGATGTCCCCTCGTTTGACTTTGTGCCAAGGGGTCAGCGGAAGACGCCAGTCAAATCCATTCCGGATGGAAAACTTATCGATCAGAAGCCGATCCCCTACCAATATGGTGGGCTCCATTGAAGGTGTCGGAACCGTCATTGGGTGGACGACGTAAGTGGTCACGAAGAGGGCAAAAATTGTACATACCACCGTCGTCACAAAATACTCTCTCAAAGTGCTGTATTGGTGAGGTCCGGTTGCCCTTTCCATCTTGCTGCCCTAAATTATAGCGTTAATCGGAATCGGTGCTCAACATCCAGTATGGGTTTCAGAGTTGCTATGAAATCCCACCGCCAGCAAGGCGCAGGACGGCGGAGTGGTCCTGGCATTCCTGCCTCAGTTGCCGAATCGTTTGGTCTCGGAGGGGGTCGGTAAAATCGGGAGCGATTTCGTCCAGCGGGAAGAGTACGAAGTTTCTCCGGTAGAGGGCCGGGTGGGGAACGATTAGATAAGAAGTTCGAATCAGCCTCTCTTGGTAGAAGAGAATATCAATGTCAATTTCCCGAGATTCCTTTTCTCGGGTGCGCACCCGGCCCAGTGCCCTTTCCACTGTAAGGCAGATTTGCAGGAGGGCAAGCGGCTCAAGAGAACTACTGATCTCAGAGGCAAGATTCAAGAACTTTGGTTGATTTGTGACTTCGACCGGGTCTGTTTCATATAGGTGGGAATTCTTCCTTATTTCGACCCCGTGATGGTTGAGCATAATCAAGGCTTTCTTTAGGTTAGACTTACGGTTCCCCAGGTTTGAACCGAGCGAGAGGTAGATTGGAAAGTTCATGTCGAGTTTCAGAAGATACTGTAAGGATTCTTGATGGTCCCGAACCCACCGATACCTTTTAAGAAAAAGGAGAATCGCAGCTGCCGTTCCTGGCGAATGTTCAGGTTGAATCCCTGATGTTCAAGGGAAATCCCACAGCAGTCCCAAAAATAATTAAGCCGGCTCCGATAGTTTAGAAACCGGGAAAGGGTGAGGTTGTAACTAAAAACACCAGAAATGGAAAAACCCCGCTCCAAACTGCCGATACCGATGTGGCTTTGTATTTGGTTTCGATTGAAGGTCCCTATTTCGAGTTTTCGCGTGTTGAAATAGGTGGTCCCCAAGAAGAGCTTGCCTCGCCGGAGTGATCCGGTCAGAGAGAAATTGCGAAGTTTCCTGAGCTTAACATCATAGTCTCCCCGCAAGTCTAAGCCGGTGGTCCTATTGGGGGTTATCCTGACCAAAGTAGTCAGGGGTGACCAGTCTCGCTGCAGGCCTCCGTAGGGGAAGCCGGTTAGAGTGTTGAGAGGAAAGAATTGATTGACGGCACCAGGCCGAAAGCTTCCTCCGAAGTCTGAGTCGAAGAAATGTTTTTGGGCCAGTTTGACCGATAGCCACTCTCGGGTTGGTGACCCTTCCCTGTTGGCTTTTTTCACCAATATGCGGTTAAAGAGACCATACTCGATTTCATTGGTACCAACGATGGCGTCGTGTTCATCGAAGCGTATGATTTGATGGAATTCATCGATGCTTGTGATGTAGCGATATCGCAGTACCGGCTCTATTAAATGTTTCCAGTTCAAGTGCGAGCGGTTGTAGACCTTAGAGAGACCCCATCCTTTGAGGTCCAGGGTGAGTTCGAGATATTTCCGGTCAACGTTTTCTGGGCTCAAGCTGACCTCTGAATCTTCGTCATCTGGTGGTTCAAGACTATCAGAATAGAAGGTTTCCCGAACCCCCAAGCGTGGCGTGAGACGCAGACCCTGGAAGAGGGGAAGTGAAAAATAGAGTTGGGGAAAGATGTCCAAACGTTGACTGATCCCTGGGGTTTCAATTTGGCGGTCTGCTCGACTCAGTCCTTCCACCGAGCTGCGAAGATCCAAGTAAATCGGGCTGTTACCCAACCGCTGACCCGTCAGTTTGAACTGTAGTGCTGGGGTGTTTCGCGTCACAATGTTTCTACCGGGGAACACGGTTTCCTCTCGCGAGACTAGGAAGTTCAGGGACCGGGACCGAGAATTCTTGGTAAAGAAAATCCGAGAATTTTCATAGGGACGGGTAGCTGTGTCGAAATCATCGGAGAAGACTCGGCGAAAAATAAAATTGGAGGTCAGGTTGAAGTCGGCCACTGCTCGGAACCCGTTCTTGAATCGAGTTTTGCCAATGGCGTTAAGCATCGCTCCGCCCTGATCCATGCGGTCGTTAACCCAATAGCCATTTAGCTCCAAATGGGAAACTTCACTGGGGCGGGTCCGCAGGGTAAATCCTTGCCCGAAGCCCCTCTTGGAAAAGTAGTCCTGCTGAATCATAAGGTCTGCGCTCCGGCCGAGCACCAGGTAGAAGGATCCTCCAATCCGGCGCCCTTTGTTCTTGGAGATGCCGGTTGTGGGAAGAAGAAAGCCACTGGATCGCTTCTTCTTGCCAGTGGGTAGGATCACCAGTGGCAGATAAAAGACAGGGATCTTTTTGATTCGGAATAGAGTATGTGTAAAATGAGCACTTGACTGGGTGCGAATGCTGGCCTTGCGAATGGTAAAGCTCCATTTTGGGATGGCTTCTTCGCAGGCTGTGAGAATCCCATCGTAGGCAAGGTAGGTATCCCGCCCAGTTTTGACTACCTTGTAGGCATCGATATAGAGCTGATCCGCTGTAAACCCTTTTACAACATACAGGGACCCCGTGTCGTCGCCAAGATTCCACTCAGCTCGATTAGCCTTGAGCCACTGCAGACCGCGCGTAACCTCTACCTCTCCTTCCGCTATCGCCTTTCTTGTGCTAGGGTCGTAGCGTAGGCGATTGGCTTTCAAAACGACGTCTGCGTACGTCACAACGACGCGACCTTGGGCGAGCCATTCCGCCCCCTCCCGAATCAGCTGATCCGCGTCGATTACAAGAGTCCCCTCTGGGTAAGGCACCTCTACTCGCGCCCTTTCTTGGGCCAGCAGAAGAGGGACGGAGAACAAAATAATTACTCCCAGGCATATGAGCTTTGAGCCCATTGAGCAAAGGTTAGCAGAGAGTATTGACAGAGCAAAAGCTAGAATTCATTTTATAGCCAGCTTTCTTGCAAGCTGATCACCCAGTTATCATCCCATCTGGACAGGGTGGATAGCGAATGCTACCCTGGTTAAGCCTATGGCCGAGAAGAAGGATGGCCAAACGGAGCAGTGGCCTTCTTACACAATGCTGGAACATCGGATGAAGAAGGTCTACTTCAAATTTTATCGAGAGACCTACAAACCTTCTAGCATCGATCGAAAAACAAAGGAACTGATCGCGATTGCCGCATCGTTGGGTTATCAGTGCCATGGTTGCCTGAAGGGTCACTTGGAAAAGGCTCTTCAACATGGTGCAACCAGGGAGGAGATCAGTGAAGCGATTTGCATCGCTATGGGTGTTGCAGCCGCTTCGGCGGTGGATCAAACGGATATCGTCTCAGAGAAAATGCAAGCTAAATATTTTGAGTAGAGGCTGAGTGGGACCCACTGGAAGTAGGCCACTAGATTGAGCCCAATACTCCTTTACTTTTCCTCTCTCATCAAACAGAAAGCCAGAATGTTTCCGCCTCGGGGCCTTGGAAAATGGGTAATTCAGATGAGTTGAGGGGTCAAGTCTGTGAAACGATCGAGTCCTTCTTCTTTTTTCACTTGGGAGCAGATGCCCAGATATCGATTCGAGACGGGCAAGATAGGTTAACGGTTTCGGTGAGCCACCAGAGAGTCGAGCCTTTTCAATTCCGAGTCCTCGATGATCAGTTGGAAAATTTTTCCTGCAGCGAAAAGGCATTCGAGGGTTTCTTGCTAGAACAGCTGAATTTTTATCGTCGCTAGATCTCGTTTGGAGGGTGAGTGTCTTCGACCCTTTCGCGATCAAGGGGCAGGCGCCTGTTAAATTTGACAGAGCACTTATCGGGCTGCTACAAGTTGGTTTTGGTTGAAGGCCCCATCGTCTAGTGGTTAGGACGCCGCCCTCTCACGGCGGTAACAGGGGTTCGAATCCCCTTGGGGCTACCAGTTGCTTTCCTTTTTAAAAATCAGCTAGTTAAAACTCGATAGAGGGCTGCTTCTTGAAGCATCCTTCAAAAGTGGTGGCCAAGTGGTGGCCAGTGCCTTTCCGAATCGTGTGGCTCTCTCGATTGCGTCGCAGCACCTGTGACAGCCAGCGAGTATTCTTCCGGTGGCGCTGTGACCGCTTCAAGATAATCGTCAGGCGATGAGTACAGAACGTTGCGACATGGATCGCTCGATGTCAGCTCTATTCCGGCTGTGGTTCTTGTGTCTGTATACTGAACCTCCCCATGAAGAGACCCACATCAAAAGACACGCCCAAAGAGTGGGGGGAGTTTTCTTCAGACCTCTTCTCGATAGCGGTAGCAGAAAGGCTACGTCGCGATGTCGGTGGTAAGGTTGCAGACGAGGCCTTCGTTTATCTCGCCCTTGATTTTGATCCCTTCTTGAAAATTCCTTGGCCGCCGGAGATCGAGTTCGAGGGTTTTCTGGGCAGTTGTGTGCACTAGCTCCAGAAGGGTTTTACACCCGAGCGGGTGGAAAAAGCCCAGAATCAAGCGCTTAATGGTGAGTGGACTGACTTCTACCTTTACATTGCACACTGGAGAGCAGACTGAGACAAGGAAGAGATTTGTCGAAACCCTGTGTCCTGCCATAACATCCTACAAGTTTCACTAAAGGGGTTTTTTCTAAGCTTCCACCGCATTCTCCCAGGGGAAAGGTTAACAAGGGAAGGGATTAAAATCGCCCCAGAATCTCCCAGATTCAACTATCACACTCATAGCAAGTACGCGGTGTACTACTACGGTCCAAGACGTCATACGGACCGCCCAATTTTTCTCTTCTGGTGTCCCGACGTCGGGACACCGATGTTTTGGAGATGTTCAGTCTAGTCGGAAATGTCCCGCAGACTCTCTCCTTGGCTTCTGAGCCTCTGGATCGCTAAACCCTATCCAGCTTAGTTCGCTCTGTCCGCCTTGACCTCTTTCCACGCTCTACAGCCCTTCTTAGACCCGCTCTGACCCGTTACATTTACGACATGGTTTGGGAAATGCGGGTCAGGAGCTCATGCATCAAAGGAGCTCCTTAGCTTCTGCTCGCGGTCAAATCGTTCCATTGCTAGTTGGATGAGCCGATCGATTAATTCTGTCAGGTAGATACCGCTCACCTCCCACAGTTTGGGATACATACTGATTTTGGTAAAGCCAGGAATGGTGTTTAGTTCGTTCACGATGGGTTGATTGTTCTTAGCCAAGAAAAAGTCTACACGCGCCATACCCTCACAGCACAGCACTCGAAAAGTTTTGATGGCAAGAGCGCGAATTTCAGCTCTGATCCTCTGGGGGATTCTAGCTGGAATTTTTAGGACAGTACTGTTCTCGTCAAGGTATTTCGCTCGGTAGGAATAAAATTCGCATTGGGGTATGACCTCGCCTACGGTAGAAGCGATGGGAGCCTGATTTCCTAAAACTGAGCATTCGAATTCGCGGCCCCAAATACACTCCTCCACCAGAATCTTATCATCGTATTGAAAGGCGCAATCAATCGCCTGATGGAAACTTTTCTTGTCGTTGGCCTTGTTGATTCCCACCGAGGAGCCGAGATTGGCGGGTTTGACAAACAAGGGTAGACCTAGGTACTCCTTTAATCGGCTAAATTCCAACTTTCCTGAGGATGATCGATCATAGGTCAGAAACTTGGCTGTGGAAATCCCGGCATCTCTAAGCAACCTTTTCGAGACCTCTTTATCCATACTAACCGCCGAACCCAACACGCTGGAACCGACAAAGGGGACTCCCGCCAGTTTGAGTAGGCCTTGCACGGTTCCATCTTCTCCGAAAGGTCCATGCAGGACCGGAAAAACAACATCGATCAGAAGTTTGCTGGGTGGACTGGTCGATAGAGAGACCAGTTGGTTCTGGTCCTGGCCAGGAGCCAGGGCCAGCCGTGTTCCAGCTCGATCTTTCCGAATGAACTTCTTGGGATCACAAGGGAGTGAGGATTCCTCTAGAAACCAACGGCCCTTTTTGTCAATTCTAATCAAAACCATTTCATATTTGTTCTGGTCGATGACCTCGATGATACTCTTTGCGGATTGCAATGAGACTTCATGCTCAGCGGATTTCCCACCAAAAAGTATTGCGACTCGATGTTTCCTTCTCATAGAGATTATGATTCCGGTTAGAATTGAGTTATCTTAAGGGCCAAGGATCATGGCTAAGGCTCTTTCGGGTCTTTTCCAATCTTCTCCGACCAACCGTCCCACTTCCTGTCCTTTCATGTAAACGATTGCTGTAGGGAGTTGCTTGACCCCGTTCTCAATCACATCTGGATCATTCTGAAAGACAGGGGGGAGGCCGTAATACTCAAATCGCATGCTGGATTCTTGCAAACGGTGCTCAATCTCCATGAGTCGAGGGACAAGTTGTTTGCAGCGATCAGACCAGGAACCCAGGTAAACTCGAACCGTCGTGGCTTCAGGGTAAGCGAACATGTCTTTTATTGCCTGCTCATCTACCTGGTAGTCCGTGGCTCCCCATCGGAATTCCGGAGTGTGAAGCTGCAGGTTAGCAGCATTCTGGAGGTTCAAAAGAGGGGGGTTATTTCTGAGCTGAACTTGGTGGTCATGGAGGGAAAAAGTAACCCCATTTCCCAGTACTTCAAATTGATCTTTCTCCAAAGCTTTCGCCGTGGGGAGCAGGTCGACTCGCCCATGGCTGTGCAGGACAATGTCGCTTGGATCCATTCTGTGTATGGTCCGAGTGAGCAACCGCAATAAGACGGGGAAGGAAAGCTCTGGCGACAAAATCAAAAACTCCACGCCTTTGTCGGAGTGGTAGATCTTAGCCGGGACTTGGAGGTTATCGACAAACAACAAATAATCGCCCGAGAGCAAGAATCCCTCATCCGTTCCCTGAGCAGCTATTCTTGCCGCTTCGTCGATCAGCTGGAGATCCGGGTGTCGCCAGGCGAAAACCGAGACTGTGAGGGCAGTAATCAATGCCAGAGCCAGACGAATCTTGGGAAGAGGACGAAAGCCAGAAGTGACCGTCCATAGAGCCAGCCAGAGCAGGGGAACCAGAATTAGAAAATCCTGCCAGAGGGCCTCGCCAGAAGTCCGGTCGAGCAGGCTACCAAAACAGCCACAGGAGGTGTTTTCGTCACGCAGCCCCTGTTGGACGAGCCAATAGTTTCGCCCGGTTAGAAACAAGAAGAAGGTCACCAAGGCGGCGGCTGGACCAAGCAGCCAGAAGCGCCGTATACCGAGTACAAGGGCCATGCCGAGAAATGTCTCTAGCGCCAGTGCAACAATGACGACTACACTGGCTGAGAGGTAAAAATTTAGACCTTCCTGTTCGATCTGCTGTGCAAAAGCCCCAGGTGCCCAGGCTTTTGCCAAAGCCGCAATCAGGAAAACTGTACCCAAGAGCATTCCCCCGAGCTTTCCAAGAGTTGACATTTCCCAGACTGGCCTGAAGTGATAAGTTTTACTCACGTGGCTGATGACCCTTACCCTGCTCCATGCTAACGAGCCCCAAAGTCCACTTCAAGCAAAGGGCTGAATTTGAGGACTCGATAATCATGAGGGGGGAGAGTATAAAGAGCACAGCCAATGGGTTTGAGTCCTTTGAGAGTCCCGGTGTCTTTCCCTACTCTGATGACTTTCCCCTCTCGATGGTTGGGGCTAGAATTGTCGCTATGACCGCCAGAGGTGGTAGTTATACCAACGGATTGCTTCAAGCTAAACTTTTTGATGAGTGTGGGGGTTCGATATACGAGGAAGATATTTTTCCTATCGGCATATGCCTGGGGTTACGCCTCATCTTTGGCGTTATCTCCAGGGTCCTACAGCAAGATGGAGGATACTCCCGAAACTCTTCACCCCGGAGAATGGTTTTGTTGTCCGGATTATCTTTACGGTGTCGATCTCTATAACCTTGTTTATCACTGGGAGGCCCATGGAATCTTGGAGGGACTGTGGAAAGGACTCAGCGCCGTGATGAGCTCGGAATATATCTTCAGGGGCTGATTCAAGTTTCGGCGGCTGCGCTCAAAAGAGAGCAGGGGATACGAAGCCGTATGCTCAATCTTTCTCGATCTGGCCTGAGAAGGTTAAGGCAAGTTGTAGACGAGCAATCGCGGTATTGCGGACCGGAGTTGGGGAACTTTGTCGATTGGATGGAAAGCTTTTTCGGGAGCCCGGATCTGAGACAATGGCCACTCTATCCTAGAATTTGTTTGATTGTAGGCTAGGTGAGCTAGAACTAAGTCAAAATTGAGCAAAGGGCCCCTCACCGCAGTTTTTCTACGGGCTTTGCCTGGCTTGTTCCGCTGACTCGCAACTCCGGAAGCTCCTTGATGTAGATGTCTCGCTGAGGGAAGGGAATTTGGATACCCGCTTTCCCGAGGGTCTTGTAGAGGGCAGAGTTGAGGGAACTGATCACTTGACCACGGAGCTCGGGATTCTCGATCCAAACACGAACCTCAAAATTCAGTGAAGACGGACCAAATTCTGCAAAGTGTAGTCTCGGTTTGGGCTCTCGGGAAATGCGGCTCTCTGCTGCTGTGACGTGTAACACGACTTGCTCAAGTTGATCTAGATTGGAGCCATAGGCAACTCCCAAGGGAAGTCGGATGCGCTGCTTGACCTCGGGTCCTCCACTCTCGTTAATAAGTCGAGAGTTGGCGATCAGCGAGTTAGGGATGGTGATTTCGAGGTGATCACGGGTGAGAATCCGGGTGCTACGTAGACCGATTTTACTGACCTGACCCCTCTGTCCACCATCTAGAACAACATAGTCTCCCACCTTGTAGGGTGCATCGGTGAGAATGGAGACCCCGGAAATGAGGTTGGCGATGGTATCCTGGGCGGCAAGGCTCAGGGCTAAACCCACGATGCCGGCTGAGGCAATCCAGCCAGTGACGTCGAGATTCCAGGAGACGATGAGAAGGTAGGCTGCTGCGCCGAAGAGGACGAGCTTAGCTGCGATGTTGAAGAGCGGCTGAGTAGGGGGTTGCACTACATGAAAGCGCTCCCGATGGTGTGTCATCCAGTTCAGGACGACTGCAGAGAGACGGACACCAAAGATAAGCCAGATCAAAACAACGAGTGTTTTGGTTAAACCAAGAGCCCAGCGGCCGAACGGCTCAACTGGATCCATGAGTGAGAGTGCCACACCTAAACCGACAAGCAGGACACTGGTAAAAATAGGTCGGTGAAGCAGCGCAATGATCTGGTCGTCGAGTTCCGAACGGGTTCGCCGGGTCAAACTCGGCAGTATCCAAGTTAAGACCAGATCGGCAATTTTCGCCGTTCCCAGCGAGATAATGAGCACCACTACCACCTGCAGGTGGCGGTTCGTTACCATAGATGAGAGAATTTCTTTGAATGCTTCAATGGACATGATTACTTACCACCTTTTCTTTTTGCTGTCGGGGCTGAGGCAAGCCTATTCTGACAGACAGAGTCTTTTCAACTGCTAATAAAGAAATACAGGTCAGCAGCTGAGAAGAATGTGTTGGCTAGAGAGAGAGGATTGTGTTTCGGCGGAGTAAGTTCGGGATTGACGCAATCAGCTGTTTCCACCAGTGAAGGTGACGTTGAGTTCAGACGCGTAGGAATCTCTTGCCTAGACTGATATACTGCCGTTTTGCAGGTGCAGAATGAGCGAATCCACCCTGATTTACCAAGTTGCTATCCTGGGCTCTGGTTGCGCAGGCTCTACGGCGGCTATCTATGCAGCCCGGGCTAATTTAAAGCCTCTGGTGTTGGAAGGGCACGAACCGGGGGGGCAGCTTTCCCTAACGACTGCGGTGGAGAACTATCCTGGTTTTCCCGAGGGCATTCAGGGCCCCGAGCTGGTTGAGTTAATGAAGAAGCAGGCGCAGCGTTTCGGGGCTCAGTACGAGAGGGAGGTGGTTCGTCAAGCTGACTTGAGGCGACGCCCATTTACTTTGAAGACCGATGAAACCACTTACCAAGCGGAAAGTCTAATCATTGCTTCAGGAGCTTCTGCTAAGCTGCTGGGTCTAGAGTCGGAGCGGAAATTGATTGGGCACGGTGTTTCGACTTGTGCCACCTGTGACGGTTTCTTTTTCCGAGACCAACGGGTGATGGTGGTAGGAGGAGGGGACACCGCCATGGAGGAGGCTTTGTGTCTCACCAAGTTCGCCCAGAAACTCACGGTTGTGCATAGACGAGATCAGTTCCGCGCCTCCAAAATTATGGCGAACCGGGTGCTAAATCACTCAAAGATCGATGTCATCTGGGACACCGTGGTCACCGATATTTCCGACCCGGCTAAACAAAAAGTGGAAGCCGTAAGCCTCGAGAACGTAAAAACCGGCGAGCAGCGGGTCTTGAATTTAGATGGAGTCTTTATTGCGATTGGACATAAGCCGAATACGGAAATTTTTCAAGGGCAGTTGGAAATGCAGAATGATTATGTCGTGGTATGCAATGGTTCCAAGACCAATGTAGAAGGTGTCTTTGCCGCCGGAGACGTCCACGATCATGTCTATCGACAAGCCGTGACGGCAGCCGGTAGCGGTTGCCAAGCCGCCATCGATGCTGAGAATTTTCTCGAGGAACTAGCCTATTAGCGAGACAGACGATCAACCAAGAGAGCTTCAAAAGCTTCACGATTATTCAACTCACAGCGGCCTGTACTCTATTCCCTGTATTGTCCCGCCGCGTGAACCCATTGTCGGTGATTCGCAGACGAACATCTTCGATTCGACAGTCACCAATTGCCAAGGTCAGATACACCGCTGCAGCGTCAAATAAGGTCGAGCTTTCGTGCCCAGGATCGAAGGAGCGGTTGGTCGCCTAAAGTCGATATTCTTCGATTAGAACTAGGGTGATCTGGTTGCGTGACTGAAGGATTTTCCGGTAACCTCTGCCCGAAACCTTCACTTTCCCGGCCGTATCCAGAGGAGCGATAAGCACGGGCCAGGCGGCAGCATACATTGCTGTACTATGAGGAAGGCATTGTTCGGACATTGTATTCGTCATCTGGAGTCGCTTTCCCATCGTATCCTTTCTCGATACTCCCACTTATCGCTACCACTCGGGCTTTTGTCGTGATTTCCGGTTCGCACTTGAGGGCTTCCTCGATGTTGTGAAGAGGTCCCACTACTACGATGGTAACCAGTTGTGTACTCTGCATGATCAAATTGATCATGGCTCCTACGCCGTCTGGATATACCGTGCCTGGGTAAGCCTCGAGATCATAATCCTTAGCCCATGGGAACACGGGTTCAACGGAAATTGGCATGTGCTTTCCGATTCTCCCACCGGCACATCTCCCTGTTCGATTGCCTGCAAGAACCTGGCTGCAATTTTGGCCCTCTTGTGGGCTTCGAACCCGTCGGTGAGAACCAGCTTCAGGTCTAGATCGGGGGAAGCTAGTAGCAAGGCAAGAGCCCATCGTCAATTTTTCCAATAATATAAGTGCCGAAAATGATAGGAAGAGATCTCTTTTTACAGCCGGGTGTCTGGCCACCGGAACCGTGCGAAAGTTCATCCAGATGGCCTAGAACACCGACAACCAGAAGGGCCATCATGTAACAGAAAAATCGAATGGACACACACCGCTTGAGTTTGAGCGAGATCCTGGTAGTGAAATCTAGCCGATCACATATCTCACATCCACACGTTGGTGGTTAGGGCGCGTGCCCGCCTGCGTGTCTCGGATACGCCGGTTTGGACATTTTGGGCTAACAGGCAGATCGTCCGGTCACTATAAAAGAGAAGCTTTGCCCCCGAATGATCCGAAGGCTTCCATCAAGATTTAAGTGGATATCACATAGATTTGCCTGGCTAACTCCTTGCTCAGGCTCTGTTCTTTGTCGCCCATCTCAATTTGAATCGGACCATTAAAAGGTGATCTTTTCTTGATACTCACTGTAACATTGGGATAAATACCGACCGAGGCCAGGTAACGCAATACCTCTGAGTTTCGATCGCTCACCCTGTGAACTCTTACACTTTTGCCTATAGGAATCTCCCATAGAGGACGGGAGACTTCGGCATTAATTTCCCCATCTCTGGTGGGAATTGGATCCCCGTGGGGATCCTTGGTCGGGTAACCAAGAACTTGATCAATTTTCTCCTCAAACTCTTCCGAGATGACGTGCTCAAGCCGTTCTGCTTCATCGTGTACTCTATCCCAGCTAAACCCCAGAACTTCAGAGAGATAGAGTTCGATCAGGCGGTGGTGACGTATAATCTCAAGGGCGATCTTTGAGCCCGCCCGAGTAAGGACTACGCCACGGTAGGGTGTATACTGTACCAGCTTTAGTTCGGAAAGCTTCTGCAACATGCTGGTGACACTGGCGGCTGAGCAATCCATTGCAGAAGCCAAACGAGAGGTGGAAACGCGATCGCTTGAGGTCGTCAACTGATAAATCGTTTTGAGATAGTCTTCCACTGTCCGGCTGATCATTTTGTGCCCATTGCGTACAAACTTGCATTATCTCTCCATGGGCAGGAAAATGGAATCTAGAAATAGTGAAGTGGGTCAGGAGAAGGCGCTGGGTGCACTGACCAGAAGAGATTAGGACTGGCCCTTGGGCTAGTGAAGGGCGATTTGAGTTTTAGAAATTTGACGCGCTTGCGAACGTATCCTGCCTAATTGTTGCCAGAATCGAGAGCCAGGTATCTTCTCTAATAGTGAATGTCTTTCACCATCGAACCTAGCTTTTCGCAGGTCAAGGCTAGATTGTAGTAGGTGTCTGAGAAGTTGGGATCAAGGGCTATTGGGGGTCTTGCGAACCAGCGTACTCTTCTAGAGGGAGATCCAACTCGTCCGCGACATTGGCCAAATTGAAATAATCCTTGGCGTGGTACAGATCGCGGACGATGGCCGAGTGATAGTGCTCTTGTGCGTCTGCAAGCCTGTACTGGTTGTAATAGACCATTCCCATGTTGACATTGGCATCAGCAAAATCAGGGTTCAATCTGATCGCTTTATGGTAAGAGCGAAGCGCCAGGCTGTAGGTTTCGAGTTGTGAGTCCTGGTGAAGTTCCTCTGAAACCAATCTTTAGCGTTCATGGTGCTCTCCAGTTGTGCCTACAGGACCAAGTTTGGAGTTGGAACGGCCCCAAACTTGAAGAATGATTATCCTGACTGGCTGTCGATCAGATTGGACATGTGGCTCAGTACGGTTCGATTTCCAAAGGCGTAAATCTTCTTATTATTGAGGTGGTCATCGAATTCTAGGATCTTCTTACTGAGTCTATCCAGGCTATATTTTGTCCGTGTGGGGAGGAAGCCCTTGGGTAACCAGCTTTTGGGTGTCCTTCAGACAAATGAGGTCCTGGAAGTCATAGTAGGCTTTCACTTTCTTACGAAAGCGGGTGCTCACTAGACCGATTCGCCTCCAGTACTGTGGCTCTGCCTGATTCCCAGCATTTGGGGGCATTGTCATGGCTGAAACATTTCGACACTCTATCGTTGTTCCGTCCCTCTTTTTTTTCTACGCTAGATAGGCTCCATGGCCGATCTGGCACACCCTGGCTGTCGGCTTCTTTGGTGCCGTCATCTCTAGACTGTGTTTCAAGGTCTCCATCAAGTTGACCCACCTTGGCCACTCGCTAATCACAGAGATGGGGTATCCACTGGACTCAGGTAACCCCAACATCTTGTGGTTGGGCTCACGGGGCCTCGGCGTCCCAGTCGGCGACGATCGATCGATACGGCGTTGGGTCCACGGCGACTGCCTGCTGCACAAGGCGGTAGAAGAGTTTTCCCCGGCTGCGTGAGTTGCGCCGGTTGAAGCGGAACACAAACTCGTCGAGGTAGTAGTCCAGATGCTCGTGGCTAACCGCGCCTTGGTGCGTGCCCAGCAGCCAGCGCTTGAGCAACGAGATCGCTTGGTGCACCCTCGGCAATAATTCCGAGGCCTGCTTGCGGCGGCCCGACAGAAAGACGATGCGATGCTGGTAGCCCTTCTTCTCCAGCGGCTCGTAGCCCAGCCAGCCGTCGGTGTGCACCAAGCTTCCCGGCTCGACCGACTCCTCCACGAAGGGCATCAAACTGGTCGCCGATGCGTTCCGCAAGCGCTGCATGCGGATCCGTCCTAGCCCGCGGCCTCTCTCTTCCGCGGATATTTAAATCAATTCTTTACGCTCGTTCTGCCGGCCGCTCACACCCTCTTCTTCAGCGCCCCAATAGGTCTCATCGACCTCGACTACGCCCGCCAATCGCTCCCGCCCCGGACGCACCATCGCTCGCCGCAGATTGTGCATCCAGGTCCACGCAGTTCGATAGCTGCCCAACCCGAGAACGCGCTGCGGACCCAGCGCGCTGACCCCGTTCTTTTGCGAAGTGACGTGCCAGATCGCCCGGAACCACAGCCGCAGCGGATTACGTGTGTCTTGGAAGATCGTGCCCGAGGTCACCGACGTCTGCCGCCCGCAGCGAGCGCATTCGAACCACACTTTGCGCACCGGCCAAGCCCGCTCATGCCCGCATCCCGGACAGCGGAAACCCTCCGGCCAGCGCAACGCGGACAGATAGTCGCGACAGGCCTCTTCGCTGGCGAAGCGTACCTCGAACTCGAGCAGGTCGCGTGGACAATCCTCCACGAAGGCACATACTACATCTTGGGGTCACCTGAGTCAAGTGGATATCACATTCGGTTCTTTCCAAATATTCTTCGCAGTGAGGACAATAAGACTTTTGATTGATCCTCTGCAGACAGGTCTTACGTAGGAGGTTGAAATTGAGTTGGAGGGGTGAGTTTTCAATCTCACCTGGATCGAAACCAGCTCGAGGGTAGTGGATTCCGCCCATAGAGAAGGGGAAAAAGCCCTCCTTCACAACTAAACATGCTATTATGGCATGCTTCAGGGGATTGCCCAGTATGAAGTCCCAAAGGGCTGAAAAGAGTTTGTTGAGGGTGGGGAGAGTCGTCTCTTTACTTGTCCTGGAAGTGATCCGCATTAGCCGCAGAATATCGGAGCTGTTGATGGGCTTGGGAATCAATGCTTAGCACACTCAAAATTGCCGTCATTGCCGGGGATGGAACCGGACCGGAGGTGACCCGCGAGTCATGTAAGATACTGGAGGCTGTGGCATCACTGGAAGATTTTCGATATCAAACCACCGAGTTCGACTACGGGGGCGATCGCTACCTCAAGACGGGCCAGGTGATCACCGAAAAACAAATTGATGAGTTGGGAGATTTCGACGCAATCTTACTGGGTGCTGTCGGTCACCCAGATGTACAGCCGGGTGTTTTGGAAAAAGGTTTACTTTTAGCGATCCGTTTTCAGTTGGACCAATACATCAACCTGCGCCCGGTAAAGCTATTTCCGGGAGTCGATTGCCCGCTCAAGGACAAAGGTCCGAAGGACATTTGTTTTGAAGTGGTTCGTGAGAACACTGAAGATCTCTACTGCGGTGCGGGTGGATTTTTGCGCAAGAACACCCCGTATGAAGTGGCCACCCAGGAGATGATTGCGACCCGTTTCGGTGTTGAGCGGTGTCTGCGTTGGGCATTTGAGCATTGTCGGCGCCGTAACGATCGTAAACAACTCACCCTGGTGCACAAGACCAATGTACTAACTTACGCTGCTGATCTTTGGTACCGTAGCTTTCAAGAGATCGGGGCGAGAGACTATCCCGACATTGAGCGAGACTACAATCATATCGACGCTGCCTGCATGTGGTTTGTGAAAAATCCGGAGTATTACGACACGATCGTGGTGCCTAATATGTTTGGTGATATTTTAACAGACTTGGGTGCAATCATTCAGGGGGGGCTGGGCGTTGCGGCCGGTGGCAACGTTAGTACCCACGAAAACGGGTGCAGCATGTTTGAACCCATGGGAGGATCAGCCCCGAAGTACACGGGGCAGAACGTAATTAATCCGATCGCAGCCATCGCTGCTCTGGCTATGTTGCTGAATGTTGTCGGAGGGCAGAAGAAGGCATTGAACGTTGTTCGGGCGGGGAATCGAGTCGAAGAGGCTATTGCCAGGACGACACCCAAAATGAAAAGCATGTCTGCTGGTCAGATGGGCTACACGACGCGCCAAGTGGGTGATCTAGTTGTCGAAGCGCTCTGAAGATCATTGAAAGGAGGAGGTATTTATGCTAATATAGGTGTCCCCCTGCAACACTATGCGGAACAATCCCCGAGAACTCCTATTGAGTCTTCACCGTAATCATGTCAAAGCCTGGGAGCAAAAGAACCTGGGGCAGCTCAGGAATCTGTATGCAGATGATGCGGTCATATTCAACACCTTGTCTCCGCCCCGATTCTCTGATTACAAGACCTTCGAGAACACTCTGCAACAGCATTTTCAAAGGATCCAAGAGGTAGCTCTTTTTACTTCCAACATTCAGATCGAGCTCTGTGGTGATGTAGCCTGGATCACCTCCCAGTACTTAATGGCCTACCAGGTGGATGGTGAGTTGGTTTGCCAGAACGGCCGCTGGACCGAAATTTATCACCGAGACAACAGCGACTGGAAACTGACTCATCTGCATTCTTCCCGTGATCCTCAGCAGTGATCTAAAACTTCCCTAATCGGATATTTTCATCGACGGAGTTGATGGTAGGGGCGGACCGGAGTGTCCGTCTTTGGCTAGCGGGATACTGGGAGTTAGCCAAGACATCAGTCGGTCACTAAAAAAGAGAAGTATCTTCCTTGAATAGTTCAGTGCGGCTGAGGCTGCGCTAAACTGAAACTTTACCTATGAAGAAGATTTTCCAGGTCATATCATCCTGTAAGCGCAAGCGAGGAGACTGGTACTTATGGACTGGGAGAGTGTTTCCCCATCTCGACTAGGCGGGGGAGTACCTTGCCGATTTCGTCCCGCATTACCAGGTCGGCAAACCGATCCAAGGGGGTCTCAGTTCGATTAATGATGATCAACTTGGCCCCGAATTGCTTAGCGTGGATGGGCAGCGAAGCGGCAGGTTCCACTACCAGCGATGACCCAACGGCTAAGAACAGTTCACAAGATTCTGCTGCTTTCTGGGCCTTGCCAAGAACGTCTACGGGGAGTGCCTGACCGAAAGAGATCGTAGCCGGTTTGAGCAGGTCCTGGCAGTTCCGACATTTCGGAGTGAGCTCGCCCTTCTCCACACGCTTGACCGCTTCGTTCATCGAGATTCGGTCCTTACAATTCAAGCAGTAAACTTCGGTCATAGTTCCATGCAGTTCTAGAACTAAAGATGGATCAAGCCCTGCACGTTGATGCAGACCATCGATGTTTTGGGTGATCAGGGTCTGGAGTTTTCCCAGCCGTGCCAAGTCGGCGAAGGCCTGATGTCCCAGGTTGGGTGTAGCCTCGCGCATCGGAGGCCAACTTTCTACCTTTTGGCGCCAGTATTCAATGCGATCTGCCTCGTTATTGCAAAACTCTTCGAAAAAAACGGTGCGGTTTCGTGCCCAGACTCCGTTGGGGCTACGAAAATCTGGAATACCTGATTCGGTGGACACGCCGGCACCGGTAAAGCCGACGATACAATGACTGTCTGCGATCCACTGTCTGGCTTCTACAATGGACATTGGCAAGGGGTATCATAGCACGAGAGTTGAGGACGGTCTGGCCGACCAGATGGGTTTCTAGCGAGTTATCATCATTCATAGCGCAGGGCTTCGATCGGATCCAAAGCAGCTGCCTTGTGAGCGGGATAATAGCCAAAGAAAATGCCGATCGCTGCTGAAAAAAGTAAGGAGATAATGATCCAGTTAGGATCAACCGATGGCGGCAAACCGAAGAACCAAGAAATCCCAGTTGACCCCAGCACTCCCAGGCCCATTCCCAGAAGGCCGCCACAGAGACAAAGAAGCATGGATTCGGACAAAAACTGAATCCGAACATGGCCGGGCCTCGCTCCAATGGCCATTCTTATACCAATTTCTCGGGTACGCTCGGAGACGGCGACCAACATGATGTTCATGATTCCAATGCCTCCCACCAGGAGCGAAACGGCTGCAATACTGGCCAGGAGACTAGTCATCACGCGATTGCTTGCCTTTGCTGCCTCGGCGAACTCACTGAGACTACGGACGGAGAAATCATCATCCTCTTCTGGGCCAATGCGATGGCGCTGTCGAAGTAGTGCCTTGATCTGTTCCTCGGCCGGATGAACAGTTTGAGCATTTACTGCCCCAATGAGTCCGGATTGTACGTGCAAGACGCCACCTTGAAATTTCTTTTGTACAGTGGTGTAGGGAACGATGATGGTGTCATCTTGATCTCGCCCCCAAGCGTTTGACCCCTTTGGATCCAAGACCCCGAGTACCCGGAAAGGTAAATTGCGGATACGAATTGTCTCGCCCACAGGATTGCCTCCGCCAAACAGCTCGTTCACTACGGTCTGACCTAAAATGGCGACCCGTGCAGCCATTTGCACGTGAACGGCTTCGAAAAAACTTCCCTGGGCCACGTTCCAGTTGCGCAACGAGGGATACTGTTGGTTATAGCCTTCAATGCGAGTGTTCCAGTTCTGGTTTCCAAAAACCACCTGACCCATGGTGGAAGCGTTAGGACTGACCGCCTTCACTGTGGGGCACTCCCTCTCGATGGCCTCAAAATCCTCGGCCGTAAGGGTATTAATCGTCCCCGCTCCGCTGCGAATTCCCCAGGCGCGTCGGCTACCCGCTCTGATCCAGATGGTATTTGTTCCTATGGCTGAGATTTCCTTTTGGATCTGTTTTTGTGCTCCTTGTCCCAAACTAACCATGGTAATTACAGCCCCTACGCCAATAATGATTCCCAGCATGGTTAAAAACGAGCGAACCTTATTTCGTCTCAAGGCCCTAAGAGAGATTTTCAAGATCATCCAAAAACTCATCGTATACCTTCTTTAGCGAAGAGGAACCCAAGGAAGTGGTGCAGCTCAAAAAAACCCGGAGGTTCCCTGTTTTTTCCCAATGCGCCAGTTTCTGTAAGCTATTCGTTCACGATTTCCCCGTCCTTCATCTGAATGATGCGCGAAGCGTAGGCTGCAATGTCCCGTTCGTGGGTGACCATGAGTAGAGTAATTCCTTTTTGAAGATTGAGGTTTTTCAGGAATTTCAAAATCTCTCCCGAGGTAATACTATCCAGGTTTCCAGTAGGCTCATCTGCCAAGAGGATATCGGGTTGGTTCACCAAGGCACGCGCTATTGCCACCCTCTGGTGTTGTCCTCCGGAAAGCTGATTGGGGAAGGCTGTGGCTTTCTCCGGAATGTCGACAATCTCCAGTGCTTCAGTGATACGGCGGGCTCGCTCCACCTTGGCCACGCCCGAGTAGAGCATGGGAGCTTCCACGTTTTCCCAAACCGAAGTCCGCGCCAGCAGATTAAAACTCTGAAAGATGAAACCGATTTTTTGGTTGCGGATGTCTGCTCGTTGGGCAGCCGAGAAGGTCGAAACATCAGTCCCATCCAGCCGATAAATCCCATTGGTGGAGCGGTCGAGACATCCGAGGATATTGAGGAGAGTGGATTTTCCAGAACCGGAAGCTCCCATGATAGCAACGAATTGACCGCGCGGAATTCCCAGGGAGACAGCTCTCAAGGCCTCTACACGAACTTCTCCCATCTCATAGATTTTCCATACTTCATGTAGGGAGATGAGGTGCTCAACAACGTTTGTGGTCTCCCCGGATTCGGAAAGAGAGCTCTCTGCAAAGACAGATCCCATTACGATTAGCGGCTCCCTCGGCGGGTACTGCTGGTCCTTCCGCCAGTGCTAGTCCTGCTACCGCGGCGCGGGCCAAAAAGGCCGCTGAAGGGAGAGGCATGTTGCTGTTGCTCGGTTTCGCTAATCTCCCAAGTAATCACCCGGTCGTGTTCCTTTAATTCACCCGCCAGAACCGATGTTTCTCTGCCATCGGTAATGCCGAGTTTGACCCGACGAGGCTGTGGGAGATTATTGTTGTCAAGAACCCAAAGGATGGCTGGAGTTGGTTCCGGGTCCTCGGATTCCGGGAAGCGAATCTTGGGGCCAGCTTTGATGCCGTAGCGCTCAATTGTGGAAGGCCCAATAACGGGTTCGATTTGAGCAGTCGTAGAACGCCTGTCACCTGGTCTCCGACCCCAAGGGCGTCGACCGGCCTGTTGCTTGTCACTGCCAGCCAACTCATTACCTCCCTGCGCTCGGTCTTCCAGTTTGTCGGGGTTTTTAGCGGAAGCCTGTAAAGCACCGAGTTCACGAGCGCTGGTAGCGGCGGGTTGGGGAGGAGAGGAGAGCAGTTCTCTGAGCTCCTCATCGCTGATACCGGCGGGACGATAGCGTAAGGTAACATTTGGGACCTTTAGCGTGTCTTCGATACTGGCTACGGTGAAAGTGACATTGGCAGTCATTGCAGGCCTCAATTTCAATCGTGGATTATCTACATCGATGATGACGTTATAGATCACTACATTGGTGGCGCCTCCTCCCGTTCCTGCAGCAGTGCTGCTGGCCGGAAGTTTAGAACTCAGGCGGATTTCGGAGATCTTTCCCTTGAAGGTTTGGCCCGGAAAAGCGTCCACTGTAAAATCGATTTTTGCCTTCTCTGATATGGTCCCAATATCGGCTTCATCGATTTGAGCGATGACCTGCATTTTGCTTAAATCGTTAGCGATTAGGAAAAGTACAGGCGCCTGGAAACTAGCTGCCACGGTCTGACCGATATCCACGTTTCGCTCGACGACCACACCATCAATCGGGGAGGTGATGGTGGTGTAGCGTAGGTTGACCTCCGCCATTCGTAATTCGGCTCGAGCTTGCTTGACGCTAGCAGTGGCCTGCTCTTGTTGAGCCATAGCCGAGAGAATCATGGCCTCCGCCTGTTTGATCTGGGCCCCTGCTTGCTGGAGACGGGCCGTACTCTGTGCGAAAGTCGCCTGCGAGCTCTCTACCTCTCTTTCCGAAATCAGTTTATCTTGAAACAAACCTTGGTCCCGTCCGAACTGGCGTTCGGCTTCTTTTTTGGTTACCCGAGCCACCTCTAAATTTGCTTCGGAACTGGAGAGTTCCGCCTGCCGATTGATCAGGATGGATCCGGCATTCTTAACTGCTGCCTTAGCCGTTGCCAGCCCTGCCCCGGCCCGCTCGAGTTGAGCCTTGAAATTGGCGGGATCGATCACAGCCAGAGTTTGTCCCTTCTTGACCACGCTGTTGAAATCGGCGTGCAGTTCTTGAATGCGGCCAGAAACTTGGCTTCCTACCTGTACCGTGATAACCGCCTGTAAGGTGCCGGTTGAACTGACTGTTCGGCGGATCGACCCTTGCTGGACGGCTTCAGTGAGGTATTGATCCAACGAGTCTTTGTTTCCCAGGATCCAATAGAAGTAAGCCCCCGACACCAAACCTAGGCCGATGAGTCCAATGACTAGATACTTAAGCGACCAAATACGTTTCACGACTTGACTCTACACCTCAGTCTCGCCGACCGAAATGTTCTAAACAAAATGAAAGGCCGTTGGGGGGTAGCTGAATGCAACCTTCCCTCCCAACAACCTACTCCAAGATACGCCAAAACTATCCTCTTGTTTCAATCACCCTCTGCCTTCAAAAGGATAGCATATCTGTTCCATTTTTGTGGATACTTGAGGAACCTACGCCGAGCCTACACCAGCCACCCTTTTTAGTCGACTTCCGACCTGAACCTTTCTTGGGCTAATCTGGGGACAGAGCACGCTAAGTGTTCCATCTCGGAAGTACGGTGAGGTCTGCAGATGTGTCTTGCGAGGTGATGTCTCGGTGCATCGTCCGCGACGAGCAATGCCGAGATCCCCCATAACTTTCGTCTGCCCAAAAGTAGCGGCGGGGTGGTCCAATCTCTTGGTCGCTCCTCCTCCACGATGGGTTGCGGAATTGCGTTTGTCGTCGCTTCGCGACCTTGGCTTTGTCGCTCTGGCCACAAACATCATCGTATTTCCGAAATGAAACACTTAGTCACCCAGCTCCGACCGATCCTCCTTGCATTAGTCGGGATGTGGCTATTCCCGCTGTCATGACCGGTAATTCTTGTTTGGCTATGGAATGAATCGGTCAGGAAAGCTCCTTTACGAGGTAAGTTTGTGCCTAGAGTGCTAGCTTCCCGTTGTAAACCATGTTTTTCAGCTTGAATTTTCTCTTGATTTCCAATGGGCCCATCTTGGTGACAAACTCAACTCGCTTGTCCTCTAAGGTAATGAGGTGGCTACCGTTTCGGCCGCGAGGAAAGAGCACAAGAAATCCCCCTGCTACTTGTCCGGATTGGATGTCCAAGATGGTCCCCTGGTTTGGCCGGATGTGAACTGCCTCAGCCGGGGTTGGATCATGACCGTGGATCTTTAAAAAGGAGGCCAATTTCAAGCGTTCAGAGATGGATTGCAAGCGATCTTCATTGCGGCGAAACATGCGGGGAGGCAAACCGGAGACCTCAATGACGTAATACATTCTTTTCTGCTGGATCTCTCCAACGGGCTGTCTTTCAGGAGGGTGTATCTCTTTGCTGGGAAATGTCTTAGCCAGTGCCTGTTGAATGGGAAGGGCACTGTTCCAGCGGATCGTCAACCTCAAGCTAGGACGGAAGGTCCCACTTCCACCAAGACGTCGGCCAGCACGACTGCTGCCAGTTGAGTCCGCTCCACGTGCTCCCCCGTATTCGATTGGGCCTTGACTGCCGGCTCCTCCGTAGCCACCTGAACCCGAGTCACGACCGCTACCTAGAGGTCTTCGTCCGCCGCGCCGAAAACCCGTGAGGGCTATCTTGACACGGCTGGCCCAAGGGGATTTCGTCAGCATGTGGGTAACTTCCTTATCACTCCACTCGCTAAACTTTTTCTCTTGCCAAAATTTACCAGCTCGAGTGTTACTCATGCTGAGGACCAGCATCAGCAACAGACCAAGAGATCCTTTTCTCATATTCCACCTCGTTTTTTTTCCAGTCTTGGGTTTCTCCTAATCAAGACTACTACGGCCACTGTTCAGAAATGTTTCTTATCGAGGATCATCTAAGCTGAAACTCACCTATCGTATATCTTAATATCTGCAGGGTGATGTAGGGGCGGACCGGTGTGTCTGCCCACAGGTTCCTGGATACGCCCATTGGGCATATCCAGGCTGGTCGACACATTAGTTGGGCACTGGATGGAAGAGAAAGTTTCTTGCAAGCATAATCCAACACCACCGTACTAGCGTTTCAAGCGGTCCACCATATTTCTCAACCAGGTCCAACCAGGCTTTACCTCCTGGAAATTGCCGTTCCAATCTCTGCTCGGAGAGTGCCCAAAACCAAGTTTTACAAAGTACTGCTGGTGATATTCCTCGGCTCGGTAGAATTGAGATGCAGGTCTAATGTCCGTTACAATCAGTCCGTTGAAGCGGTTTGAGGCCTGAAGTTTTTCTTTTGAAGTTCTGGCAGCTGTCTCTTGTTCTGGAGTATGGAAAAAGACAGCGGATCGATACTGGGTGCCCACGTCTAACCCTTGTCGGTTCAGTGAGGTTGGGTCGTGGATGTCCCAAAACACTCTTAGAAGGTCCTCATAGGCTGTATGGTTCGGGTTATATTCCAGCTCGACGACCTCGGCGTGGCCTGTCTTTCCAGAACAAACGTCCTGGTAGCTGGGATGTTCGAAAGTTCCTCCAAGGTATCCGACGGAGGTGGACAAAACGCTTCTGATTTTCTGAAAAGCAGATTCTACTCCCCAGAAGCAGCCTGCCGCAAAGGTGGCCTTTTGTCGCTCCATGCCTGCTCCATTGTACTCGATTTGATGAGCGATGAAGGAGGCAAGACATGGAAAAATTTCATTTTTGAGTTTTGTGGCTGCTCAGTTTTGCAGCACTGCTTGGATACGCCGGTGGGGCGAGTAAGACGGATATCTTGATTGAGGAAATGTGTGCACAAGTGGCCAGCAGTAACCTACAAGAATACGAAAAGCACAAAGTGAACTGAGCCTTGATGAAGGTGTGCTTGGAGAGTGACTTTAGTTTGTTCACAGATGGTAAGTTTTATCGTTTTGACGTCCCTAATACTATGAGTTCTCGACTGGGTATTCCTGCCAGTCAGCCAACGGTAACTGCTCTTTGCCGAGTTTCATGTCTAGCTTAGAATTCCTGGATTATCTCATTATTACTATCTATTTAGGGGTATGGTGTTTTTTGGAATCCTGTTCTCAAAACGTCAACGGACACTTGAAGAGTACTTCCACGCCAGCAGCAATATTCCCTGGTGGGCCGCGGGTATTTCGATTCTGGCCACCGGTCTCAGTCCGATCAGCTATCTGGCCGGACCTGGTTGGATTTTTGAGAAAGACAGTCGCAATTCCATCGTCAGTAGTCTGGTCGGTCTTGCTCTGATTCCGGTGTCGGTGGCGATCTGGGTCCCTTTATGGAGTCGGCTCCGGGTGATGTCGATCTATCAATATTTGCAGCAACGGTACCACTCGGGTGTACGGATCTTTGGAGCTCTCTTGTTCCTGGTTGGAACAACCTTCTGGTTGGGTACTGCACTGGTCACATCGGCTATGGGATTCGAATCGGCCACTGGATTTCCGGGTCAATGGTGCTTGGTGATAATGGTCATACTCGGTACGGCCTATACAATGATGGGCGGCATCCGGGCGGTCATCTGGACCGACGTTGCTCAGTACATCATCTTCATGATTGGCTACCTAGCCATCCTCATTGTTTTGCTGATGCTGTTCGACTGCGACCGTTGGAGATTTGGGAGATCGCCTCAACCTAATTATCCGAGAAGACCGGTCACCCACACACGAAGGTGATTTCTTTTGAGATGGATCTCAGAATTGAGGCGACCATTTGGGTGGTACTAATCAGAAGTTTACTGACGATGGTCGGGTATGGATCCGACCAGCTGTCCGTCCAGAGGCTGCATTCTACTGGGTCACGAGCCAACATGATCAAAGCGATGTTTGGTGGTCATGTTTGCATCATCCTCTATCTACTCATCTCACTCCCTATATCCTGGGGTTTGGTAGCTTTTTATCATATCTACCCTGAATTAACTGCCCGAATAGAGCATACCGATCAGGTTTTGCCCCACTTTGTGGTCACCCAGCTACCGGTTCTCTTTCGAAGCTTGATCATGGCCGGGGTGCTGGCGGCTCTGATGTCTTCCTTTGATTCGGCGATCAATGGGATGAGCAATATCACTGTCACAGATTTTTACCGACGTTACTTTGCTCGGCGGAGGCCAGAGCGGCATTACGTATTGGCTGCGAAAACCTTGACCGTGTTCTTCGGTGCGGTCGTACTCGTATTCGCTGTGTTGCAGTACGACAAAACGGGGGATACCGCGATAGAGAAATTTGGCAAGTTGAGCAATCTGATTGCCTCACCCGTGGTTTCTTTCTTCTTGTTGGGTATTTTCTATAAGCGCGCCAACACCGGAGGTTTGCTCTGGGGAGCCCTATTCGGTATTCTTTTTTCCGTCGTTTTCAACGGTATTCCGGGGATGGTGCCGAGGTTATTGGATTGGTTCAACTGGATGTGGGTGGGCGGGTTGGCCACGATCGTGAATCTTGTGGTTGGCTATCTCGCCAGTTTCCTCTTTTCGGCCGCACCTGTCCCAAGCGTCAACTGACCGGACGGTTCTGAATGGAAATCGGTGGAAGGTCAGGTATCACAATAAATGACGCTTACTTCGGCGAAGCCCATCTGGACGGAAAAACCACCCCACTGGACTTCCAATTCTCGGTGATTGAGGAGATCTGTTGCGGTCCTTATTTTCCAGCGCGGCTGGACTCTGGTTCGGGCCGTCGATTTTTCTAGATTGAGCAGGAAAATCAATGAGCCACCCCGTCTAGATCCTCGACGAAAGACGATCAGACGGTCGCCTTCCAGGACAAAGGGTTGTGAAATCCCGACGGAATTGAATAGAGATAAGGCCAGGTTTGGATGGACAACGCCAGCGGAAGTTCGACCGGACACAGGCTGTCCGGGAGTGGGCGAAGACGAGGTCTGTGAGAGGGAGACACCAAACCATGCCCATTTGAATTTTTCCGACCGTAGGCCTACCACGTCGCCCTCGAGCGTTGCAATTGGCCGGACATCTCGATGTCCACTTTTGGGCTCGAGGATGGCGTATTGACATGGACTCGTGATGGGATACTGGCCGTACTCTGTTTGCAGAAGGTTTCGGCCCTCGCCGATATCCGATTCATTGATCCAGTCGAAGTCCACGATCCGTGCGCCAATCAGATCGGTCAGTCCCTCTGGAGGGCAAAAACTCCAGTGTCCTTGGCCGGCGAAGGTGCCGAAATGGCCATCGGCGATCAGCCTAGGGCCAGCCTGGTTAGTCAGACACTGTCGAAGGCGGGAAATGGCTGTTTCGTCGAGAACTGCAAAGTTTGGCAGGTAGACCGTTTTATATTCCGACCAATTCATGGAGGGGGTCACCAGGTCCTGGGGGATATTACTGGACCAGAGGGTTCGGTAAACCCCTCGCTGTGCATCGATAAAGGAAACTTCTCGGTTGCCAAACCAAAAGACTTCGTGACTGGGGGCGCTGTAGGCAATGGCCAATTCAGAGGGTGGAATGGTCAAGGGCAGGTGCTCAGCGATGGAATCAATTTGCTGGATTGCCTTTTCGATCGCAGTCCAACGCTCAGTGGGTTCGCCGTCGAACCCGACCAGATTGAGTCCTGGCGACTCAAAAGTCATATATTCTGGACGATACTGCCAATACAGGGCACCCGATGCGCCTTCTATGAGGGACAACCACAGGTAAAGGACTGACTCTTCGGGTGTCGTCTTTTTTTCGCTCGGGGCCAGACCGCCGACGAAGCTCGAGTAGATTTCTTCGTTCCACCAACGGCCCTTTCGACCAATTGCACGTGACCATTGAAATCCGAAGCATTCGATGGCCACAGAGTAGGGGTCACTACTGGTCAGACGGTTGGCTGAGTGCATAGACAGCCCCCAACTGTCGATCGAGGGGCTGACGACTTCATCCCATTGCCGGGGATAGGATGCACCGTGGGAGCGCTGTTCGTGCTTACCGTCGAGACGGTCGATCAGATCGGCGAGCCAGCCGAGATGATCAGACATGTTCTCATAATGGAAACGACGATAGAGTATCATTTCAGCGATGGCATCATTGCTGCGAGGTGGGTTTACCTCCTGCCAACTTCGAAAACGCCGCAGCAAAAGCGCGTTGACTTCCTCGAGTGTGTATCGCTGCTTGAGCCAATCCCGGTACTTTTCAATGGTGTAATCGTTGTAGGGTGGATAGCCACTTCCTCCAGACCATGCAGCAGCCAAGTTAATCCCGTCCCAGGTGCCCCAGATGTGCATGGCAGGATGATCTTTGTAACGCAGCACGATCTGATGGATGTATTGCTCCGCGTACTCTCTCCACTTTGGGTGATCGAAGTTATGAATCATCGCTCCCTGGGGGGCCCATTGCCCGGCCACAGGGTGCTGGATGCTGCCGTCCTGACGCTCGGCGCGTAGGTCCGGATGTTCACGGATCATCCAGTCTGGGCAGGCCATGTGTGTGCCGAGAGGGGTCTCTAGCCAAATCTGTAGGTCGTGGTTGGCCGCCAGATCGAACAGGCGATCCAGGTCGTCGAACTCGAATTGATCCGGCTCTGTCCATATCCAGTTCCAAGATACGAAAAGGCGAATGATGCGCATGCCAGAGGCACTGATCCGGGTCAGGTCTTGATCCCAAAATTCCTCGGGCGGGACAGGGGGCCGGTAATACTCCACTCCGACTGGAAAGGGACAGTGTGGATCAATTGGTAGTTCCTTGGTATGACTACCAAGCGTCATGCTATTTCCGCTCTCGGGAACCGAGCGCCTGAAGATAGGGGAGGATGGCTCTCAATTCTTCGTCGTCGTACTGGTGAGCTACTGTTTCATGGGCCCAGTCAGTGGTTTCAATAAGTGAGATGACCTGGGAAGGATCGAAGCTACGCAGGACGGGCAGTGGAGAGGTCAAATCATACATTGTAAGCCACTTGTCCTTGTACTCTGAGCGAAGGGCGGGAAACGTTTCGCCGTTTTCAAGTGTCGCTCTGAGCACGTGTTGCGAACGCCTGCTGCGGACCGAGGAGACAAACTGATCGGAGTCCATTTGGGAGAGGTTAGTCAGGTCTGGACCGATGGGAATACCACGGTCACCGACGGAGTGGCAGGTTGCGCAGTGAGTGAAACGGGTAGCGTCAAAGAACAGGGCTCGACCCTTCTTGGTATGAGGAGAGCCCGTGAACTCTGGGAAGGCCGCAGGTCCAGTCCCAGGAGGCATGGGAAGGACCATGGAAGGAGGCTCCGTGAGGGAAGAAAGACTCATCACGTAGGCTACCACCGCCGCAACACCTTCCCGAGACAGACGATCTTTCCAGCCGGGCATGCCGGAATCTGGAAAACCCTCCAGGGTCACCCGCTCCACATAGTCCCGGTCGAGTTTACGCCCCCGCAGGCGCGGGCCACGGCCGGCGGAGCCAGCGATACCGTGACAGTAGCCCACCGAGCAGCTTTGAGCGAAGATTATTTCCCCACTGGAGACCAAGCTCGGATCAGTAAGATTCTGCACTAACAACAGTCCTAGCCAGATCATTGTGTCTCCCTGGGAAGGGCGAAGACAAATAGCGTTGAACCTGCCCGGAACTCCTCCGTTTCGGGCCAGATCTGGGGCAGTATTCCAGCCACGGCAGATCCCCAACCTGATGGGGTAGCGATGTATTGTTTACCCTTGACCGAATAGCTGATGGCCGAGCCGCGGTGACCGGAGCCCGTCTGAAAGCTCCACAATTTCGTTCCGGTAAGAGCGTCCAAGGCAAAGAAGTGACCCTCGGCGTCCCCAGAGAAGACCAAGTTCCCAGCGGTGGCAAGGACCGAGGCCAGCAATGGGTATTTGGAGGGATAGCTCCAGAATTTCTGTCCCGTGAGAGGATGGTAGGCATCGAGATGAGCATGAGCTTTCTCGTTCGGTGGATCTTTAAGCTGAAAAACTCCGCCAAAGAAATTTTGCCCTTCTTTCGGTTTTTCCTCCCGTGCAATCACTTCCTGGCACCATTCTATTCCTGTGGTGTAGTACCATTTAGTGAGGGGAGAATAGGCGCCTTGATTCCATTGCCTGCCACCTCCTATGCTGGGACAAATGAGGGTTGGTTGGTCCACTAGTGGCTCGTGGCGCCCAATGAGTTCCCCTTTTTCACCAATACCCTGGATCCAGTTCAAGGTACTCACCACTGGCCAGGCCGAGACAAACTCCCCGTTAGTGCGATCGAGCACAAAGGTGTAGCCTCCTTTGTTGGTGTTCAGCAACAATTTGCGCACATTCCCCTTGACGGGTAGGTCGAGCAGAACGGACTCGTAAGCGGCATCCCAGTCCCACACGTCGTGTGGAATCTGCTGAAAATACCATTTCAATTCTCCCGTTTCTGGATCCAGGGCGACCACACAATCGGTGTAGAGGTTGTCCCCCCGGCGAGAGCCGCCGTAGAAATCAGCTGCCGGATTGCCGATACCCCAGTAAACCAAGTCTAGCTCCGGGTCATAGGATCCGGTCATCCAGCTGCTGCCTCCGCCATATTTCCAGCTGTCTCCTTCCCAAGTTTCATGTCCTGGATCGCCGGGACCCGGGATGGTGTAAAAGCGCCAGGCCAGGTGTCCTGTGGCAGCCTCGAAGGCTGTAATGTAGCCGCGGTGGGCTGAGTCACCTCCCGTGACGCCCACGATGACCTTGTCCTTGACAACCAATGGCGCTCCAGTGATATTACAGCCGCACTGTTTGAGATCCTCCACGTTGACCTTCCACAGTTCCCGGCCTGTTTTCTGATCAAGAGCCACAACATAGTTGTCAAGAGTGCCCATGAAAACGCGTCCATCTGCCACGGCGACTCCCCGGTTCCAGGGGCTGTAGATCACGCCTATCTGGCGGGGATTTGGGTAGTAATAATGCCAAAGCTCTTTGCCGGTTTCTGCCTCTATAGCAAAGACGCGATTCCAAGAGGAAGAGAGATACATCACTCCGTCTACGACAATGGGGGTTGCCTGGAGTCCTCCCTCGACAACACCCGTTTGAAAGGCCCACACCGGGGTTAGTCTCTTGATGTTAGAACGATCGATCTGATCGAGTTGGCTGTAACGCCAAAACTGATAGGTGCCGCCATAATGAGGCCAGTTCTCGTTTGTGCCTCCGTCTTGGGCTATTAAAAAAGTGGCTGAAAAAAACCAATAGACTACACTGCGGACCAGGTTGTACGAGCTTCGCACTTTAAACAAAAACTCTACCCCCACTTCTGGAAGGCTAAAGTTGTTTGCAGACGAAGTCAACCGAGAGTTGAGAATGTACCTGTTCCAGGGGGACAACACCAAGCAAACTGAAACTGAATTGACCGCATAGTTCAGGCTGGTGAAATGGTAGATACGGGAGCTGGGTGTGTCTGCTCGTGTATTTCAGATTCTGGGGTTGAGCGGATTCGGGCTGCCGGCATGGTCCAGCGTGGCTGGGGGCGACCCTGGCCTGTATCTCTAATGTTCCCCGGCGTGGCGGCGTCGCCAACGATCTCCTGCTGACAAGGTTGGCTAGAGCTGCGGATCACCAAGAGCTTAAGCCATGACGCACCACTACCACCCTCTCCATCGTCTTGAACCATGCGGCCCTTTAAGCTGAAGGATCATAAACCACATTAGGAGGTAGCCGAATCTGGGCCAAAAAAGGGCAACCTTGAGTGCACTCCGCCAAAAGGTGCTTCCGAGGGATGCATTCGGGTTATAGGGAGGAGAAAGGGGGAGAAATTGGGGGACAATACGATAGAGGTTTCGCCAAGTTAGGTAGAAGCAATCCAAGTTCTCATTGAAGACCAGGCGATTCCTGGCCCACATCAAAAAAAAGAGCAGCTTATGAACTCGAAGTATGGGTCGACCAGAAAAGATAGCCGCTACTATATCTGGTCTTAGACGAGTCAGAGCTGGCAATATTCGTAGGTTTGAAAAGAACTTCCCAGGTCGGTAGGTGAAGACTCCGTCTACTGAGGAAAGCGATTCGAACGCTGGCCGTTTCAGCTCACTGCAAAAGATGAAAATGCGTGCATGGGGCGCACTTTTGGGTTGTTTGAGGAGATGGATAGTCCTGCGGGTTATTTCGTCCCTCTCTGTTTGAATGAGGAGTATCCGATGAGCAATATTTCTTTTTTCTTGGGGCGCGAAGAGTAGTGGTTCCTTGCGAAAAAGTCGAAGGAAGGTTCGGCGAGAAAGCTCATAGCAGTTCAGTTGAGCGTTAAAAAACAGTCGGCGGCGGGTTGGAGAGAGCAGGAAAAAGAGTTTCTGTTTTCGGAACATGGGGCGACCGGAGAAGATGGCACATAGTACGTCGGGTCTAAACCCTCTCAATTGTCTCCAGAGCCATAAATTGTTCCTCCAGCATCCTCTCGAATAAGGGAAGACCCGACTGATGGTTTGAACTGCACGAAACCGCGGGATATCTTCGTGGCGGCATAAGAGAGCGATTTCGGAGCGTGGAAAAAGATGCTGTTTGCGTAGGGTTTGAAGAGCGTGAATGACGTACTCGGGTAGCTCAGTCTGGATGAAGAGAACGCGAGGTGTTGTTCGAGGGGGACAGACACCAAAACGGATCCGGTCAGGTAGGAACCGAGTCATGCTTCTGAAATTGGCATAAAAGTACTGTCCGAGCTCGTTAAAAATAAGAATCTTAGGCACGTTCAACAGGAAAGGCAGAGTCTTGATCGCACCGAAGCCTTTCTCGCCCGAAAAGAACATTACTGCCCCATCAAAGGTTTTCCCTCGTAACTGTTTCCATAATTTCCAGGCAGGCTGGGACCCTATCCGCATGACCTGACTGGACCTCAGAATAAGCTGCTCCCAGTGTCTTCGGGTGTTAGCCACCAGTGAAGGGTGACAGGTTTCCAAAAATAGAATTCTCTTCCCCAAGGGTAGATGTGGAAATTCCTGCAAATATTGGAGAAAATCCTGAGTATGGACGTGCAGAGGAAGGAAAAAAGATCGCCACAGGCGACCCTTGTTCAGCGACCGTAGAGATCCTTCGTAGTCTGTTTCTAGAGCTTCGTGAGAGAGTGAGCGGGCGGTTTTTTTGATGCTTCGATATCCTTGATTCAGGAGTGGAAAGATCACCTTACTGTAAGAAGCGAGGATGTTGGATTGCCCTTTTCTAGCAAAATGGACTTGGTGAAACTGAGGAAAAAGTTTGAGGTACAGACGGGTATTTACATGGTCAGTGACTAGAGCGTCAAAATCCCACTGGGGATAGCGTTGGCGTAGTTTCTGGGCGATATAAAAGAATTGGGGTAGGTGGCACGACTGGACAATAAGAGTGCTATTTCTGGACATCCTCTTGACCTATGGGTGAGCTCGAGTCAGGTTCCGGGGGGACTGAGCACTCTGGTCATCGAGTAGGATCATTCCTTGCCATGGATTCATAAAGTTCAACCAGTTGGTCTCCAAGCGAACTCCAAGCGTAAAATTGAACGGCTGTCTCTCGGCCAGCACGACCAAGACGCCTGCTGTATTCAGGTTGGCGTAACAAGGCTAGAGTCCACAGAGCGAATTGGTCAGCCACATCGGCGATGAGGATGTTCTCCCCGTGACAAGCGCGGATACCTAAGCAGGCTACTGAGGTAGCCACAACCGGTTTACCGGCAGCCCAAGCTTCCAGGATCTTACCGCGGATTCCGACTCCAGTGCGCAGGGGCACAATGACTACCTGTGCCTTACGGTAGTAGTCGCGAATATCCTCGACGAATCCGGTCACGATGATGTTCGGTGTGACCCCGAGTTCGAGAATGGAAGGGGGAGGGGCATGGCCAACAATGTAGAGGCGCGTCTGCGGTCTCTCACGGAGCACCAGGGGAAAGATCTTTTGACAAAAGTAAAGCATAGCATCGATGTTCGGTTCATGACGGAAGGCGCCGACAAAAACCAGAGCGTCTGGTTCTGCAGCCTCAGGTGGCTCACTGGTAAAATACTCAGGATCTACCCCGGTGTTGACCACGCAGACCTTGGACGGGTCAACGTAACCCCTGAGATAGTCAGCATCAGTTTCCGTGACACAAACGATCTTATCGACTTTCCTACAGAGTTCCAGCTCCCGGTAAAGAGTCTGCAAACTGTTGTACAGTTTACGAAGTTTCCGCAGCGGACTCGACTCCAGCCGAGCCTGGCTGTAGTGTGCAGCCCAGTTGACTTCAACTTCCGTAACCAGGGTCGAAGCATGTGGTACCAGATCCGCGAATTGTGCCATCTGTGTCCACTCAAAGTGAACCAGATCGAAGTCCTCCTCCAACAGAACCTCCCTAAGCTTTGCACGAAAGTTGGGACAGTTGAACTCTTCGAAGGGCTCGTAAGGGAAGGGGGAAACGGGAACAAACTGGCGTCGGTAGACGACCTCGACACGGTTACAGTAAGGGATTACCTGAGTAAGGTCCTCCATTTCCTGACGAGTCTCCAAAAATGTGATCAGACTGACTTGATGTTTTTGAGCAACCCGGCGCAGCAGTTGAAAGACCCGTCCCGCCCCGCCATGTCGACCGAAATAAGGGAGATAGGCGCTCACAAAAAGGATTCTCAAGGGAGGACAGGACGGGTTTCTGTTCCAGTCTGAGCTCCTGGAAACGTGGTTTAGATAGGAGAGCGGGTCACGAAAAAATCGAAAAAGAAGACGGTCTGAGTAGGTCCGAGACGGTTCTTTTGAGCGTCGGGAAAGGATCTTCGGCAGCTGACTAAGGGATCCAAGATAGGCCCTTGTCGATAAGTCTGCCCCGAGGTGGAAAGGAAAGAGGAGCAAGTGGCTGACCAGGGACAGGAGCTGAAAGTTTTTCCAGAGGTACCAGAGTTTGCGTTGCTCAACCATCTCCTTCAACTCTACTTCCCCAAAGCGAAACTTGCTGCTGCTCCTGTGTTTGTGTAGAACTTTGCTTTGTGCAGCAAGGAGGATCTTCCAGCCTCTCCTCCAGGCTCGGTAGCTCAAATCCGTATCTTCTAGGTAACAGGGAGAAAATAAGGAGGAGAATCCTCCTAACTCCAAGAAACGCCGACGATGAAAAGCAGAGGATCCCCCTCCAGCCCAAAGCACGGGCAAGGTCTCGCGGCGGTAGTGGTGAGACTCAATTGGTTGATGCGATAAATGCAAACGACCCCAATGGAAACCAGCATGAGTGTTTCCCGTCTCCTCCTGCCGTTTGTCCTCGGGGAATAAGATCTGGCTCGAAACGGCAAAGACCTGGGGATCCGAAAAAGCCTCCAGCAGAGGCGGGAGGAAATCCTGAGCTACAATCATGTCGTTGTTGACAAGCACTACGATATCGTGGAGAGCGGCTTCCACCCCGCGGTTGTTCCCCTCTCCAAAGCCTAGGTTTTTATTCAGGGAAAGCACCTGAATATGCGGATGGTTGTGCCGTAGCCAGGCCAGGCTTCCGTCTGAACTGCCGTTGTCGACCACCAGGATGGAGTGGTTCTTTTTCGTATACTCGACTGCTCTTTCAAGGGCAGGAAGGCTCTCTTGCAGGAGGTTCCGTCCGTTCCAGTTCAAGACTATGATTGAGCAGAGATCACGCTTGATTGCTCTGTTCTTGGCAAGGTTTAACCTCTTGGCCTTAGCTCGAAAGGGTCGAGCCAGGTCGCAAAGTGCTAATAGTGTTGCCAGCAGGAGCTGGAAGGGGAGAAAAAACAGCCAAATCAGAAACCTCTTCATTATCAAACCAAACGGATCCCAAAAATCATCACTCCCAGCTGCCTCCGATCCTGAATACTTTTGGGGACAAAGAGGGTCGAACATCTCAGTCGGACCTCAAAGATATGCTCCCGAGTCTCGGCAAACGGGACCAAGTACTCCAACTCGAAGCGAGAACCTAGTTCTATCTCGTGTTCTCCAACCTTTATGCCGTCTAGCCAAATGTCCAAATGATTCTGGCGGGGGCTGTAGCCGGACAGACAAAGGTATTTAACGGGCACCTGTGTCTCTAAATAACAGCGGGCTTCTTGCTTCATCCAGCGGTAACCTAGACCGCTTTCCTGCTGGACTTCGTACCAGTACCAGCCAGGGCCTAACTGGTGATTTAGAGGTCCTTGAGAGAAATCGATCCCCTGACTAAATTCGGAGAGTTCTACGGAAGACGGTTCTTTTTGCTCGTAGTACCAGTGTTTCCTTAATTTCAATCGGAGAGACGGCCGTGATTCTGAGTGAACTAAGATGCCCCAGAATTCGGCGTGGAGGTACCAACCTAGGCCGAGGTAAACTAGCCGACTGCGAAGGGGAAATTGCCTGAGGAACTGGCTTCTATCCAGGCCGCAAGGAAGGTCATGAAGGAATATCAACCTGCTCTTTTTCAAGGTCGCACGCATACTTCGCGGTGTCAGCAGCTGGATTTCTGAGAAGCTGCGATGTTCCCTCAAAAAGCTTGGTGTACGCCAGGCAATGTAATGGTCGGCTAAAGTCGACGGTAGATACTGAGGGAAATAGAGTTTGGAGTGCCCCTCATAGGGATACCAGAAGTTAGGAGTGGTCAGAAAAACCATTCCCATCGGGCGCAAGATGCGGCGTAGTTCGCACAGGAATTGGACCTGCCATGGTTCCCCCCCGATCAGGTGCTCAATGACGTCAAAAGCGAAAATATAATCGAAAGAACGGTCCTTAAAAGGGAGGGCGGGAGCGCTACACTGCATAAAGTGGCAACCGCGAGCCGAACGAGCGAACTGCAAAACATGCCAGTGATAATCGCCCCCGACATAAAGCCGGCAACGGTCTCCGATTATTTCCCGCATTCCGCCGGTGCCGCATCCGATATCCAAGACCCGCTTACCCCGAAAATCGATTAGGACCAGTTTCTGGAAGGCCTCCAATAACTGACGATTACGCTTGGCGCTATCCGCCCAATACTGTACCCACTCTTGGATCGAACGTCGGTCTGCTTTGCCAAAAATGCCCTGGGCCACCTGCTCAAGCGAGGTGATTTTCATTGTCGGTCAAAGGGGGAGGTAGTTTGGGATCGCGAGCACACGGTGCCTAAAGGCTTGGAACGGATGGGATGAAGTGGGCGTCGAGAGTGCACGGAATTTGCGAGTAACACCAACGTAGTTGTTGGAATGAAGAGGTAGAGTACGGGTTTCCTTCTATGGCGTCAAGCGAAGTTGGGAAAAGGTGGGAAGCAGAAGCGTCCAATTGGAGCGGGGGAACCCGATTTCACGCCTTCTGCACGAACTAATTCTGCCGCCGCCGGGACAGGTGAGGAGCTATATTATGATCTGTTCCTCCAACCGCTCGTTGCGCAGGAACTTTTTGGAGGTTCAGGCTTACACTCCTTTCCGCCGTTTCCCCGGCCATTGTGCGCTAGTCGATTCTCTTGACGGGTTGGGGCTTTCTGGATAAGGAAGCGGTTTCCTGCGGCGACGGAGGCCAGACAGGCCAGGGTCAGCAGCGTAATCCACTTTCCCCACTGATAGCTGGCTGGCTCAAAAAACCACACGATTCGGTGTTTGCCGGCTGGTAGTTCGATAGCTCGAAAAAGGTAGTTGGCTCTCCAGACCCTGGTAGGGGTTCCATTCACCTCCACTTTCCAGCCTGGATAGTAAAGATCCTGCAGTAGCAGGTAGGTGTCTTGGGGGGACTCAGCCAGGATGTCCACGCGCTGTGGTTGGTAGTTGACCAAGGTCGCCTTGGTGGGTCCTTTGTACAGGGAGTTTGTGGACCTGGAACCGGTAGACCTTCCAATTAGAATGACTTCCTGAGAGGGGTCAAACGAGTTGTGGGAGATCCAGCGCAGAGCTTCCTCAGAGCTATCAACGTAGCGGGCTCGGGGAACGATGGCGACTCGAGCAGACCTCGTCTGATTGCGATAGATATGGAAGTCGTTTTGAGAGACGGGCTCAAAATTCGCTTCATTGAACTCCCGTCGGGCGATTACATATTCTACATTCATGAGGTCGTAAAGATTGCGGTTGCGGATTGAACGTACGTCCCGATGGCTGGCGTAAGCCGTTTTTTCCAAGTATGTGAGCATACGAAGAGGGAAGTGGTTGGATAGTTTGCTGAACCAGTCGAAAATCAACGTTGTCTGTGAGATCCCGATGTTGGCTTGCTTTTCCTGGATGGCTTTCAGCAGGGCAGAATCTCGATCACAACGGTCACTCCTTTCATAAACGCTTCGAAGGACTTGATTGATGGGAGCTATTCCTGATGTTGCCTTTTTGAGAGCAGGATCGATGAGTGAAATGTACTCGAAATAATGACGGGGCGTCATCGCGTCGAAACCGGAAAAGTTCTGAAGTTCAAAAAGGGCCGAAACGCTGGACGGCATCAGACCGGTTCGATCGTGGATGCGAAAGATTCCCCTCTCCTTGAGCAACGGCTCCAGGTTCGATTCCAGACAATAGGCGGTTCCAGGTTGACCTCTTTCGGTTAGAAGGGACGCACAATGCCAAAGATCCAAGATCATCAGTAGACCCACCATCATGGAGGTGAACATTCGTCGGCTGGATCGGATGTGAAGAACTAAGATCCCTACAGACGCAGAGAGCAAGCCAAGAAAAATAACAGCGCTCCGTAATTGGAAGGTCCATAGGTTCAGAACGTCAAAAAACAATCGGTACCGACAAAAGAAGAACATCACTGTTCCAATTAGACAGCAGGCCAGGTAGACCAGTAATCTCTCCTCACGACCTCGTTCCGCGTGGTGGAGCAGATGATCGAGACCTAGTGCTGCCAGGATGATCAGACAGAAGGAGAGGGGAGCGAGGAGTTTATGTAGCGTGAGACTGGTCAGAGGAGTCATCTGGATCAGGGCAGAAATAGCCCAAAATGAGGGAATTCGGTAAAGTAACACCATCAACAGAACTCCGTTGGCCATGAAAAAGAACGCTGTGTGACGATGCCTTCGGTTACGGTAGGAAAAGAAGGCGGCCAGAAGGGGAATTATGCCGATGTATACGGTGAGAACTCGTAGACCTGCAAAACCCCAGCTCGGTTTTCCACCCGCTTCACCGAAGAAGCTGGGAAGGAGATAGGTGATTAAATGTTGATCTATGGGATACCAAGTGATGTTCAAAAGAGAGCGGGCAGAATAGGCGGACGACCACTGAAGGTATTCGGCAAACGGAATCAGTTGTATGGCGCCGCCCGCCGTTCCCGCTAGATAGGCAGTCAGCAATCGTGCCATCGTCCCCCAGTTGATGCCCCTTTTCAAGCTTTCGAACAGACCGTAGGGTAGGGTAACGAGAAAGAGCAAGACGGAGACCTGCGGTTGGCCTCCGAAGAACTGTACTCCAATCGCGAGTGATAGTCCCAGCCAACCCTGGCCACCGGTCTTGACCAGCCGGCAAGTAAAGTAGGTGATTGCCGGCAGTAGACAGAACGGGCTTGAATTTGGGTATCCTAGCCAGCTGATCATATAGCCGCAGAATGTGTAATTGATCATCCCCAGATTGGCGATGTGTATCGGCAAGCCAAGCTCTCGTAAGAAAGCTCGCATAAAAAAGCCTGCCAGAAATAGTTTGGTCATCGGGATAATCAACAGCGCCAGGGCTTCGGGGAGAAGGTAAAACCATAGGTTGGGAGGGAAGAAGACTGCCGATTGAGCGTTCGCCAACAAAGGTGAGCCACAGTAGTTGTAAGGATTCCAGAGAGGAGACTGTCCTTGGAGAATCGCCTTCTTAGCGATTCTTAGCCAGGGAAGGAACTGGTTGATCTCATCTGAGCTCAGATTATCGGAGATTGGAAGAGACCCGGTTGTGATGTGGGGAACAAAAAAGAACAGGATGAGCAAGCCCAACAGAAGTGTGGACCTCCATCCCTCCGGGTTGAGGAAGTTGAGTTTGTTGCGCTTAAAACAGATCAACTCAGGTTATCTCCGTCGTGTTCTTTGCGAGGTCCGGAATAGTGGTGGCTCGGTTGACTCAAGCTGTGGTGGTTCTGACTCCAGGACGTCTTCGTGAGCACAGACTCGGGCAATCCTTCATCCTGAAGAAAATAGCATTCCGGTTTCTAGTAGGCAAACGAGTCAAGGAATGGAAAGGAGGTCCTTTGCACTTTCATCAACTCGTCTCTCCCTAGTGTTCCAAAAAAAGGGAACACTAGGGGAAGCGATCCTGTTGGCCAAACTGTCAGGCCAGTTTGTTAATAGAGAAGAGCTTCATGGGAAATGAAACTTTGTTAGCTTCCACGCGTTTTGCCCACCAGAGCGAGGAGGAGTTGGCTCGCTTTTTGGGTTTTTACCGGATTGAGTGGCGGTATGAAGCGGCCTGTTTTCCTCTCGAATGGGACACTCAAGGGCACGTCATGGAGAGCTTTACACCAGATTTCTACTTACCACAGCTCGATCTGTACGTAGAGCTGACTACCATGAAGCAAAGTCTCGTCACAAGAAAGAACAAGAAAATGCGGAGGATGCGAGAACTCTATCCAGAAGTCAACGTGAAGATATTCTACGGCCGCGACTACCGAAAGCTACTTTTTAAATTCGGGATTCTCTGATCAAGAAGGTGGCTTTCGTTAGCACAGACAAGACGCTTTCCAGGGCCGTCAAAGAGGTTGTCTACGATCAGAGGGAGATTGCGAAGCGAGTTCAGGAACTGGCCAAAGAAATCGGCCAAGACTACAGGAGCCGAGACCTGCTCGTTGTCGGAATTCTCAAAGGTGCCTTTATTTTCGCCTGTGACCTGATACGCCAGGTACCGCTGAACCTACGCTTGGACTTTATTTCCACCAGCAGTTACTTCCCGCAATCACCGGCGGGAGAGGTGAAGATTATCAAGGATCTTCAGGGGGATATCTCCGGTAAACACCTGCTTCTCATCGAAGACATCGTTGACACTGGCCTCACACTGAATTATCTGGTGCGGGTTCTGCGGAGTCGCGATCCTGCTTCTTTATTCATCTGTACACTGCTCGACCGACCAGACCTTCGCCTAGTGGATCTGCCGATTCGCTATGTGGGTTTCAATGTTAACCATGAATGCTTGATTGGCTACGGACTTGACTACCGGGATCAATACCGCCATCTACCCTTTATCGCCAGCATGAGGATTTGACGTTGTCGAGGTAGAAATGCGGGCTAACTGTCGCTGGCGGCAGCGGGGATGTCGCTGGAAAGTTAGGAGGTGGGTGACTAGTGAAGGCATAAAGTAGTACAATCCAGTTAGTGTCCTGGCCCTGGTACCTTGCTTCGATCGCCTTCTTCACAGTCGTGTTTGCTGTCTTCTATGCGGTGGCTTACTCTGTGGTGTTGGGAATACGGGATAACTATCTGCGCTACTATCAGAAGGCAGAATTACAGTGGACTGGTCCAAGCCGGGAGAGCCGAGCCGGGATTGGGTTCAGTTGGTTATTGGTGGTCTCCTTTGCCACTGCATGGGTGGTAGTTGAGCTTGCCGCTTAGGAGATATTGCTCCGCTTCGTGACGAGACGGGGTGTTTTCGAGTCCGTTCCGCTTGAGGGCCATCGAGGTCATGATGTTGGCGAAATGAGCTGACTCAGATACCTTTCCCGTTTCTCTCAGACGAATAAAGAAGGTGGTCGCGAACATATCTCCTGCACCGATTGAATCGGCGAGCTGGATGGGTTGACCTGGGATCCACTGCCGGTTCCCCTGATCAAAGACTGTGCATCCGTTTTGTCCCTCAGTTACCGTCAGGATTCCAATTTTTGAGGCCCAACTTTCGGCCAGTGCCCAATCTTGTCCCATGTCTTCCAGGCTCAGTACTGCGGCGTCCAAACTCGGCAGGATCCTTGTCGCTTGCCTCCAGCTGGAGAGTCGAACCACACCCTGGTGATCCCAACGCCTCATCCAACCCTGCAGTGTTGCCACTACCATAGAGTGTCCGAAGAGTGGGATCATGGAAAAACTCACCTCTTGGGCCAGGGGACAAAGATGGACAAGGGCCGCTCCAAGACAGTCTTTTGGAACATCTCCTGGACCCAACGAACAGGCAATGGGACCAATGGTCTGCTTCCGACCATTGGTCCCATCCTCGTTCAGAAAAGTTGTAGTTTCTGGGGAGGGGAGGACCCGCCAGTCTATATCGGATAGGAAGGGGGGAGGGCAAAAATCGTGCGCCGCTCGAGTGATGATCGTTGGATGCCAACCTAGTCGCTTAGCGATTGTGGCAGCGTAGGTCACGGTGCCACCTGTGGTCCATTCACCATCTGCTGTCCGATCCCTCGTGACGTGTCCAATCAAAAGATATTGGCGGTGGGCTAACATAGATATAGGCTACCAGTTTTCCGTTGAGAAGGAAGAAATCTAAGTGTTCCATTTCGAAAAAAAGGATGAAGTATTTTCTCCGGTTCCAGGTTTTCCACTTTGATTCCCGAAAGAACTTTCGACTTTTCCAGTCTCAGCGGAATGCCAGTAGGATTATTGGAGGTAGCAATCATTCGCCGTTTTGGAAATGATGAGGTTCGGGGAAGCGAGTTAGTGGACTACGGTTACCCTAACCTGTCTCGAAAAAAAACAAAATAGGCGATGAGAACGATTGCAATAGCATAGACGGGTATACCAATCTCTTCCCCTTTCCCGCCCAGGATTTTTAGATAGGGTGACTGATCAAACCTAGAGCAGTTCATCGCCAGTGGAGTAGCAGAGAGGAATACCAATCCGGGTCAAAAAAAAAGTCAAGGATTCCAAGCAATCTCCCCATGTAATTTTCTTCACATCCGGTATCATCATGGCCCCGACCAGAAGGGCACACGGGCCGTGATGGGCAGATGGGTTCCAATTATTCCGATGAGCGGGTAAAAGACCAGCGCCAGGAAAAAAATAATCCGGCCGTTACGCTGGTCAACCCGGTGCGCCAACAAGGCGACTCTAGCCGATCAATGAAGCTAGTAGCGGTGCTTGTGCCGGGTGCAGTCCCGGCAAGGGTTCCGGTAGCGTCAACCAGAATGGCCTGGAAAAAGTGTGGCGAACGATTGTCCCTGGTTAGTTGAGCCTGTTCAGTGACACTGGGTTGAGGAATCTATTTTCTATACCAGCTAGGTCGAACCTTCACATTCCCTGCAAGGGTCATGGCGAATCTCGAATATTTGAGTCCGATTCCATGGCGAGCTACCCTCGTACTCAAGTAGAATGGGGGACCCACGTGGTAGGCCATGGGTTGCTCTTGAGATGTGTTTTAAGCGCGAACGCTACTTTCTGGTTCCGGCCATTAGACTAGCGTCCCAACTTGTACGACAGGTCAAACAAAATCACCTAGTCCGTGCAGAAAAGATGGCTGGAGAACCGGTAACAATTGCCGACTACGGTTCCCAGTCTCTCCTCTGTCGCGTCCTTCAGAGATATTTTCCAGAGGATGCGATTGTAGCCGAGGAGACGGCATCGGAATTCCTGGAGGCAGTCCAGACTGAGCAGCAAGAGCACATTTGCAGGCTATTGAGTAGCCTGACTGGACAACCGCTTACGCTATCGACGGTATGCTCCTGGTTAGATCATGGGAGGGACTCGGGCTGCGAGCGCACCTGGGTAATGGATCCCATCGATGGAACCAGTGGCTTTCTGAGCGGGCGCCGTTACAGTATTGCTCTCGGGCTGCTCATCAACGGAAAGCCGGTTTTTGGATTACTGGCGTGCCCCGAATATCCGTACCCTGGTGGGACCGGGCTTTTGTTTCAAGCCGATCGGGAGGTAGCTCGGAGTCAAGCCCTCGATGACTCGCTCATCGGGGCCCAGAAGCTCAAGGTGAGCCGACAGGCGGATCCCCGGTTAGCCAAGGGGGTAGAAGGTGTAGAGAAGGGGCACAGTGACCATCGAGCGCTGGGCCGTATCCGCTCGGGTCTGGGAGCCGACCCATCAAGCATTTTGCGTTTGGATGGCCAAGACAAGTACGCCTCGGTAGCTTGTGGAGAGGCGGACTACTACCTACGTTTTTCCCCGACCCGGCAGCGTGCGGAGAAGGTCTGGGATCATGCTGCCGGGGCCCTCCTAGTGACAGCCGCCGGTGGACGGGTAACTGATCTGGAAGGGCGTCCCCTCGATTTTTCCAGAGGCGAAAGACTTTCACTCAATCGGGGTGTTGTTGCCAGCAACGGTCAGCTTCACCAGAGCTTGCTCGACGGAGTCCGCCTCGCACAAATTTAGCTCCGATCACATTAACCCGAAGTGCTAGTGAAGAGACCGTCTTTTGGCAGAATTCATCGCTCGTGCGTATGGGTGAACATAAAAGCGAAGTCTTTGCTCTAATCTGAGTAATTTGGCATCACTGGAAGCGAGACTTACTTGAAAACTCAACCAGCCAAGAATAGGTTTTTCTCTGTTGGTCTGCCTGGCTCACGGAGGGGCCATTCAGTTAGCCCGAGTTAACCATGCAGCGATCGCTGGTAGGCTTTCCAGTACGACGTTTCCCACTATCTCTAGGTTATGAGGAGAGAGCTTGTCCAGGGTGTCTTCTGCCCGGTGCCAATAAGCGTAATTCAAGTCTATAATATCCACCACAGGAATCCCTTCCTCGGCGAAAGGAATATGATCGTCTTCTGCCCGAGTGCTGCCCCACTGCTGGAAAATGTCTTCATGGCCCATTTCACCCCCTTTTCGCCAGATGATCGAGTTTAGCCGAGGGGTGGAGTTGACATCTTTACGTAGGCTGAGCTTTTTGCCTCCCACCAGATCGAGTAGAATCAGAGCAGATATTCGTTTCAGTTGAGCTCGACTTTTCAGCAGTTGCACCAGTTCTCGACTGCCATAGAGGCTATCTTCCCTGCTCCAATCGTGAAAAGCTTCCTCTCCGTCAAAGAACACGAACCATAGGGAGTAGTCGGTTGGATTGTGCCGGGATAGAATTTTTGCTAACTCCAGTACAAGCCCAGTGCTGGAGCCAGAATCATTGGCTCCAACGAAGGAAAAAGTTTTGAAGTACTTGCTATCGTAGTGGCTGGCCAGTACAATGGCTTGTTCTTTCTTTCCTTCGACGATTCCCCAAATATTGGTCATTTCTATGTTTCCCTGGGGAGTGAGAGGAAGAAAGCTCTGGGTTTTTACTTTCAGGCCGTAGGACTTGAGTATTCTAATTAGATAGGCTCCAACCTGTTTCTGGGATGTACTGCCGGGGGGATGGGGTCCAAAACTCACGATCTTCTCGACGTGGCATAAGATATTTTCACCACTCACCCTCTCTAGCTCGCTTCCCAGTTGTGGGCAGGACAGCGATAGAAAAAAAGGCAAAAAGGGAGAAAATCTCAGCAAGATGCAGTCCTCGTCTAGAAAATTGTAAACTCCAAGACCCTGTGCTAAATTTGTCGCTTTCAAATATAACCCAGGAGTGGGGTACCTATGAAGGTGTTCGATAGCGAGAACATCCGAAACGTGGTCTTGGTTGGCCACGGAGACTCGGGTAAGACCTCGCTGGTGAGTGCCTCTCTATTCTCAGCTGGAGCGGTTAATCGGTTGGGCCGGGTAGAAGATGGAAACACGGTTACAGACTATGACGAGGATGAAATTGAGCGAAATATTACCATCAATTCTGCTGCTGCTCACTGTGTGTGGAAGGCTACCAAGATCAATCTTCTGGACACTCCGGGATATCGGGCCTTCATTCTCGATTCGAAGGCTTCCATGGTGGCGGCGGAAACCGTTATCGTAGTCGTGGATGCCGTTTCCGGTGTTGAGGTTCAAACAGAAAAGGTGTGGGCTTTCGCTCACGAATTCCATTTACCTCGGGTTATAGTCGTGAACAAACTGGATCGAGATCGGGCCAGTTTCTCCCGTACCCTGGATTCCCTTCACCAGACTTTCGGCCGCGGTGTCCTTCCCGTCCAGCTGCCTCTAGGTGAAGAGAAGGCGTTTCAAGGTGTCGTTGATCTAATCCGTAATCGAGCCTATGCCTATGCCGATGACGGGAGTGGTCAGTTCGAGGAGAAAGAGATCCCACAAGATTTTCGGCTGGAGTCGGAAAAGCGCCGCGAGGAGCTGATCGAGATGATTGCCGAGAAAGACGATGCCCTGATGGAGAAATTTTTTGAAAAAGGGACTCTTTCGGACGAGGAGTTAGCCAACGGTTTGCGTGAGTCGCTTCGTTCCGATTCCATTTTTCCGGTCTTTTGTACCTCGGCTACGGCTAACATTGGACTGGGGCAACTCCTGGACTGGATAGTGCAACTACTACCCAATCCTTTACAACGTCGCGTTTTACTCAAAAACTTGGTGACCCGGGAAGGCCAGGAAGAGCAAGTGAGGAAAGATGGTCCTCCAGCAGCCTATGTTTTCAAGACGTTAGCAGATCCTTTTGCTGGTCGGATCAGTCTTCTGAAGGTTTTCTCGGGAACACTTGAGTCGGACTTGACCCTTAGAAACTTGGGTAAGGACAGTGACGAGCGCCTGGGTACGCTGCAGTTGCTGCAAGGAAAGAGTCACGAAGCAGTTCCGCAGGTGAAGACAGGGGATATTTGCGCCGTCTTAAAGCTGAAAGACACCACCACTGGCGATACTCTCAGTGCGCGCTCCTTCGGAAAGGTTTTCCAAAAAGTCGACTATCCTGAACCGGCTATTAGCTTCTCTGTTGAGCCGAAGACACGGGGAGACGAGGACAAGATCGGTAACTCTATTGCACGGATTCTTGAGGAAGATCCGTCACTGGGGTTTCGGCGTGATCCGCAAACCAAGGAGTTCTTGCTTTCAGGCAGTGGGCAGCTGCACATCGAAGTTGCAGTGGCCAAGCTGAAAAAGAAGTACGGAGTAGAAGTGATCTTGAAGCTGCCCAAGATTCCCTACTGCGAGACTATTACCATGGCGGCAGAGGCCCATGGGAGACATAAGAAGCAGACCGGTGGTCACGGGCAGTTCGGGGACTGCAAGATCAAGGTAGAACCACTTTCCCGCGGTGCCGGTTTTGAGTTCGCGAACAAGATCTTTGGGGGAGCTATTCCCCGCCAGTTTATTCCCGCCGTGGAGAAAGGAATTCTGGAATCAGCGGGAAAGGGCTACCTAGCCGGTTATCCGGTTGTTGATTTCAGGGTCACGCTCTATGACGGCTCCTATCACCAGGTGGATTCATCTGAGCTCGCTTTCAAGATTGCCGGTTCACTGGCCTTCAAGAAGGCTATGGAACAGGCTAAACCAGTAATTTTAGAACCTATTATGGAGGTCGAGGTTTATCTTCCGGGAGAAAGCGCCGGGGACATAATTGGCGATCTCAATGGTCGGCGAGGGAGAATTCTAGGGATGGATGTCAAGGGGAACACTGAGGTGGTTCGGGCCAAGGTTCCCCTAGCAGAGATGATCAGGTATGCGCCGGTGCTCACCTCGATGACAGGTGGTCGTGGAAACTTTCACATGGAGCGCTCCCACTACGACATTGTTCCAGCCCATCTGGTTGAACGCATCATTGCCGAGGTTGAGAAGGAGAAGGCGTAGAAAAGTACCTAGCCCAGGCGATCCCCATGTTTCCAAAGTTGCTCGAGTTGGGTCCGGTCACATTGCACTGGTATGGGCTCCTGTTGGCGCTGGCCTTGTTGGCCGCTGTCAGTGTGGCGGCCCGCTTGGCCGAGAAAGATGGCATTCCAAGAAGCCGAGCATGGGATTTAGGGTTTGTGATTGTCATCTCGGCGATTATCGGTGCCAAGTTGCTGATGATTGTCACGGATCTACAAGGCTATCTAGATCAGCCTTCGCGGCTGCTTTCGCTCGAATTCTGGCAGGCCGGAGGGGTGTACTATGGAGGTCTGATGGGTGCTATTTTAGGCAGTGCTCTCTACATCAGGAGATATCCCGAGCTCGAATTCTGGAAAATGGCGGATGCGGCAGCTCCTGCCATTGCACTAGGCCAAAGTATAGGACGAGTGGGATGTTTTGCAGCCGGTTGTGATTATGGCTTGCCCACGGGTTTCCCGTGGGCGGTGACCTTTACGAGTGAATATGCTCGCCGCTACGTGGGTGTACCGTTGAACGTCCCTTTGCATCCCTCCCAGCTCTATGAGTCAGGTGCCACCTTTCTTCTTTTTCTTCTGGTTCTCAAGGTGCATGCCAGAAGAAGATTTTCGGGACAAACGTTCTTTCTTTACCTCTTTCTCTACGGAGCGCTTCGCTTTGGGTTGGAATTTTTCCGCGGAGACATAGATCGTGGATTTGTCTTTGAGGGAACGCTGTCAACCTCGCAGTTCATCAGCCTGGTCCTTGTGCCAGTCGCAGTCTACCTCTATCTGACGGGGCGTTCCCGATCTTTCCGGTCCAGCCGTGTCTGAATCCATTTTGCTGCGGGTGGGTGCCGAAGAAGTGAATCATCGTCTGGACCAGTTTATTGCGCTTCAATTTCCGGCCTTCAGTCGCAGCCGCATTCAAAATTGGATTGAATCGGGTCAGGTGACGGTAAGAGGGAAATTTCGCAAAGCCAAATATCGGGTCAAGGAGGGTGAGGAAGTTTGTGTCATTCCAACTTCTCTGAAACCTCTCAAACTAGTCATGGAGCCCATACCCCTGAAGCTGGTCTATGAGGATAAAGCCTTGGTTGTGGTTGACAAGCCAGCCGGACTGGTGGTACACCCGGGGGCAGGAAATCTTCGGGGAACCTTGGTAAACACTTTGCTGTATCATTTTCCACAGATCAGTCGGCCAGGGACCATCCGACCCGGTATCGTACATCGGTTGGATAAGGCAACTTCGGGTCTACTCGTGGTGGCTAAGAACGAGCAGGTCCATGATTCTCTAGTTGCTCAGTTCAAGAACCGCCAGGTTGAAAAGCAGTATCTGGCCCTACTCTACGGGCGTTTGGAAAAAGGGCAAGGGACTATCGAGATTCCGCTGGGACGGGACCCTTGGAATCGGACTAAAATTTCACCGCGCAGTACCAAGAAGCGCTTTTCCCGAACGGGATATCGCTTGATTCGTGTTTGGGACGCATTTTCCTACGTTGAGGTGATTCCGGAAACCGGACGAACTCATCAGATTCGAGTACATTTTCAATGTCTTGGGCATCCGCTGGTAGGCGACAAGGTTTACGCTGAACGAAAGTATCGAAGTGTTCCCGATCCCGAAAGATCGGCCGCTATCCGTAGACTGGGGAGACACTTTTTGCATGCGAGCCGTCTCACCTTCGTTCATCCGGAGACCAATACCCGGGTGTCTTTCCAGTCGTCGCTGCCTCCTGAACTTGCAGAGCTGCTCCGTATTCTGGAATAATGCTTGTTTGGATTGTGACCGTTTTTCCACAAGAATCGCGATTAATTTTACCCACTTGTCAGTGAAGCAACGGTTAAACAAGCTCAACCCTATATTTTCTCTCCTTCTAGGCTGTGCAAATCTTCACCCGCTTGTAGCTCAGTCAGTGAGCAACGCCACTGCTTCCGATGTCATCCAGGAGCCTTTCCGGGTTGAAGTGGAGGCGGTTAATGTCCTGGTCACGGTTCATGATGAAGATACGGGGAGCTTTGTTACCGATCTGGGTGTCGAGGACTTTGAGATCCGGGAAGAGGGTGTTCTGCAGGAGATTACCAACTTTACTCGGCAGACGAACTTACCGCTCACGATTGCTCTATGCGTAGACACCAGCGCCAGCGTGAAGCTCAAGTTGGATTTTGAGAAGGGAGCGGCGATGGACTTTCTCCACAGTGTCATGCGTCCGACCGACAAGGCATTGCTCCTGGAATTCGACACTGGAGTGACCCTGCTTCACGATTTTACCTACAATCCCAATGACCTCAAACGCGAGATCGAGTCGTTGCGAGCCGGGGGAGGTACTTCGCTTTATGATGCCATTTTCCTCGTCTCGGAACAGAAGATGCTCGAGGAACCGGGGCGTAAGACGGTGGTGGTTCTCTCAGATGGTGCTGATCTAACGAGCCAGCATACTTTCGAAGATGTTCTTCGCGTCGTCTATAGATCAGAGGTTACCATCTATGCCATCAGCACTACCAGGTTTGGAGCCGACATTGATCATGAGGGCGACAACGCCCTGAGGCAGTTGACTCAAAGCACGGGAGGGCGGGTTTTTTTCCCCTATTCGACCAACCAACTGAAATCGACTTTTCAACAAATCAACCAAGAACTACGTAGCCAATATAATCTTGCCTACATTCCGCTCAACAAAGTCAACGACGGAGAATTCAGAAAGATTTCCGTAAGAGTGACCCGCGGCGGAATCCGCGTGCGTCACCGAAAAGGTTACTTTCCTCTGACAGGCATCCGATAAGAGTTGACCGCGTCCTGTGGGCCAGATGTCTCGCAATCTCACACCAGCTACTGCAGTTATGGACCGGTTTCATCGGGCAGCTATTTTCGGCTGTCCAGACCACTTGCCAATGATTGTCCGGTATATCCTGGCCTGCTCAAACTTACCTCTCTTCTCAAAGCCGGTAACTAAAATGGCTGCTTTCTTGCAAATTTCACGAGCGGTCCACACCTTTTGCTGGTGGCTGAGACCACCGGACTGCATCATCTTAATGAGGGTTCTCACACGGTATCGGTCCATTCCCCAGAGGCTGTGTGACAGCTGATCCCTGTGTCCGCCGACCTTGACGGTGAGGGGTTCGACCAGAAAATGGATTGGGTGGTGAGCGGAGAGTCTTAGCCACATCTCGTAGTCTTCACAAACTGGCAAGCTCTCGTCGAACAAGCCGTGAGCTTCAAAGATGCGGCGATGAATCATTACTGAGCTGGGGCTGATGATGCAGAGGGGAAGACAATGGTGATAGATCCATCCAGCGTACTTACAATGGATCTTCCGGGGATTTACTCTCCTGTTTCTCCGAATCCAGATCTCATCCGTGTAGGTGATCGCATATCCCGGCCGGTTCTCTATTTCCTCTAGCTGTCGTTGGAGTTTTCTGGGTTTCCAGTAATCATCGCTGTCCAGGAAGCAGAGCCAGGAAAATTTGGCTAGGCGAATGCCTGCGTTTCGCGCCGCGCTCACCCCTTTGTGCGGTTGATAGATGTAGCGAATACGATCATCGTGGAGGCTCTCGATCACTTGGCGGCTACCGTCTTCTGATCCGTCGTCCACCACGATTGTTTCCCAATCTTGAAAAACTTGATCACGGACAGACTGAAGAGCCCGTGTCAAGAACTCTGCCCGGTTATAGCTGGGAATGATGATGCTGACCATGGAGTTGTCGCTCGTTGACTGAACCGTTCTTTTGGAAAGACCAATAGTGGTTGACTCCTGCCAAGAAATATTTTAGTAGGAAGCATAATTTCTCCAAAGCAAAACTTGGAACAGCAAGGGATCCTTTTCTTCAGAAGGCCCAATTAGAGGTGTGAGCGGATTGCAGTCAGACCTTGGATACAGGGCGTGAGGAATGATGGTTACCTATGTAACAAACTTAGAGGTCCCCCTCTGGCCACTCGGTTGGTGGATCCTTTGGAAGCTACGGCAGGTTGTCGTTGAGGGACGACAGAACGTCGTATGTTTACCAGACAAAGAGGAGGCGAAGTTGAAACAACCTCGTTGGCTAGAAACTCTTCGTACTAGCCTTCCCTATGGCGCAGAAAGGTCGGAATCTCCAGGTCAATTTCGGGTGGTGATACCGTGTCTACCTGGGGTGGGAAATCGGTCTTCTCCAGCTCCCTGGAGGCTTTTCGGGGATGCTCAAAACCGGTCGCGATGACAGTGATTTTCAGTTGGTCGCACCTCTGATCGTCCAAGACCGACCCAAAAATAATGTGGGCTTCTGGATCGGCGGCCTCCTGAATGATTCGGCTGGCTTCACTAACCTCTTGTAAGGTCATGTTGCGGTTACCGGTAATGTTAATCAGGATTCCACGAGCTCCGCTGATAGAAGTCTCCTCTAGAAGAGGACTGTTAATTGCTTTACGTGCTGCTGCAACAGCCCGGCCCTCTCCTTCGGCGACGCCTGTACCCATTAAAGCCATTCCCATCTCACTCATGATGGTCTTCACATCGGCAAAATCAAGGTTGATCACTCCAGGCACGGTGACTAGATCACTGATTCCTTGTACTGCTTGGCGAAGAATATCGTCGGCAATCTTGAAAGCGTCCCTTAATGAAGTACCAGGTTCCACCGTGTTCATGAGCTTTTCGTTGGGGATCGAGATGACCGTGTCCACACATGCCTGTAGTTCGGCCAATCCCTGCTCTGCCTGGATCATTCTTTTTTTCCCTTCGAAGGAGAAGGGTTTGGTTACTATGGCCACCGTGAGGGCTCCTAGTTCCACGGCTAGGCTAGCTACGATGGGAGCTCCGCCCGTACCCGTTCCTCCGCCCAGGCCGGAGGTAATGAACAGCATGTCCGCACCTTCAAGCAGTTCAATGATCTTCTCTGTATCCTCGAGGGCGGCCTGTCGGCCTATCTCTGGATCCGAGCCTGCTCCTAGGCCTTTGGTCAGTTCTCCTCCCAACTGGATCTTAATGGGGGCTTGAGACAGACGAAGGGCTTGCAGGTCGGTGTTGGCCGCAATGAATTCGATTCCTTCGAGGCCCGATTCGATCATCCGGTTAACTGCGTTACATCCTCCTCCCCCTATACCAATGACCTTAATGCTGGCTCCAGCAATGTTAGCTCCAGCGTATAAACCTTCATCGAAGGACAGCCTAACATTCTTGTTTTCTTCAAAGCGCAGACGATTCATGGGGTCCTCCCTGACCAAATGGGACATGGAACGAGCATGACATCTCTCATCCTTTTCCTTGCTCCTATCCGATTTTCTCAAACAACCAGTTCCTGATTCTCTTGCGAGGAGTTTTCGCTGATGGGGTAAATAGTCCCGAGAAGTGAGTGTTGTTTTGACCCTGAATTTCCTTGGCGTAACGGAGCAACCCCAGCGCAGTCGAGTAGGCAGGATGACAAATCTCATCCGGGCCGGAAACCACGTTAATGGGATACCCGATACGCACCGGCATGTGCAGAGTTTGTTCTGCACGCTCTACTAGACCGTCCAAAAGTGAACCCCCTCCCGTAATCACTGTTCCCGTCATCAGGTCGAGCTGCAGGCCAACTTTCTGAGTGATTTGAGCGGCCACTCCTAGAATTTCGTCGCAGCGTGCCCGAATCACTTTGCAGAGTGCACGACGTGCCAACGTACGCTGACGACCAGTGCCAACCTCCCTGACTTCAATCAGTTCTTCAGGAGGGACGCTGTCTGGGAAGACTGTGCCCACCTCCTTTTTGAGCTGTTCAGCCTCGGCTAGAGGCACCTTAAGCCCTATGGCAATATCCTTCGTGATCAGATCTCCCCCCATAGGGAGGACCTCCGAGTGGCGAATGCTTCCTTCTGCGTAGACGGCAATGTCGGTGGTACCGCCTCCGATGTCCATGACGATCGTCCCCAGTTCCTTCTCATCTGGACTGAGAATGGCCTCGGCCGACGCCAGCGGCTGGGTGACTACCCCATTGACGATTGCTCCTGCCCTGTTGACGGCGTTGACCATATTTTGGACAGTGGCACTGGAATTGAGAACCAAATGTAAGTTCACATAAAGCTTTCGTCCGGCCATGCCCAAAGGATTGATAATGCCGTGGTGATCATCGACACTGAAGCTTTGGGTAAGAACATGGAAGATCTCGTAGTCCTCGCTCATCTCACAAGATTTGGCCTCGGCAATCGCGCGCGCGATATCGTCAGTAACAATCTCTCCGTTACGGCCTTTTATCTCAGTCTGCCCACAATTGTTGAGGCCTCTGATGTAAGCCCCTCCTACGCTGACATAGACTGCTCCCATCTCCGTCTCCGACTCTTTTTCCGCCTGTTCCAACGAGTCCTTGATACTCTCGATGGTCTCCAAAAGATTGACTATAACTCCTTTCTTGAGCCCGGTGGAGGGACTCCAACCAGTGCCCAGAACACGAATTTCCTCCTTCTCGATTTGAGCGATGACGGAACACACTTTCGTCGTGCCGACATCTATGCCAGCGATAAAGCGTTTTTTTCGCATGATCTCCTTAGGGAAGAAGCCTGCCAATTGAATAGGATCATCCATAACGCAATGCCCCTTTCGGAGACCAGATCTTCTGGCTTGGATGATGTCTCTTGTATACCCTCGGGAGTGTGGAAAATAATTTTGTTCTCGTAGCTGACATCGACATAGTCGATGGATCCATATTGCTTCTTTATTTGGTAATAAAGCTCCTTTTTTTCCAAGAAGGTCTGAAACCGTTTTCGAAAGCTTTCACTTCCCAAATAGATACGAACCGGCTCATCAGTGGGGATGATGGAGACGCGTCCTGGATTTCCCACGTCGATTTCTGAGACAAGAAGCGTATAGTCTAAAGGAGAAACGAATTCTTCGAGAAGGTGCAAATAGGTTTGCATGCGTCGGGAATTCTCGTTCTGGGCATCCGTTCGGGCCGTATTTTGGAGCCCTTGTACGATAGGGCGGTCGATGTCTTGATAGCGCGATCCATACCGATCCACTACCACTCCTTCGGAGTCGACGACGTAGAGTTCACCCTCGATGGTGGCTATGGCGAGTGGTAGCCGTTCCACTAGGTGGATGAGGAGCTGGCCTGGAAGCTTGCGCCGAACCAGGGCGTTTTTGACCCAAGGTTCAGACTCCACTAACTGAAGCAGGTAGTCTAGACTAATTCTTAAGATGTTTTCGTTTTCAGGAAGTGTCCCCCGGATGAGTTCGCGCAGTTGGATCGGATCGGTCCTAGCCAGTCCCTGGAAGTGAATTGTTCGGACCCGAAAAGCCTCTAGCCGATACAACGAAAGCTGGGCCGAATAGGTGGTGTAAACGATCACAACCACAAGCGCAAAACACAGCAATCCACTGGCTGCTATTTTCAGCACGCTCAACCAGTTCCTCATTCCCACTTTCATTTCTTACCTCAGTCTCAGCGCATTGCCCGAATCATCAACACTTAACCCTCACCCGAAAACGAGTAAACTGAGGGGAGAAGTTTCAAGGGTGATCTTATTCTAGAAATGATTCTCCAATTCTCCAGACGTCGCCCGCCCCAAGGGTCAATAAAAGGTCTCCGGGGGCGGTAATATTTTTGAGACTTTTCAAAAGCTTACGCCTGTCTGGAACGTAAGTGACTGGGCGATGATGTCCAATCTGTTGGGCCAGCTGCTGTGAGTCTATTCCCGGGATGGGTTGCTCACCGGCTGGATAGATATCGAGCAAATAAAGCAAGTCGGCATCTTCGAAACAGGTACCCATTTCTTTCATTAGGTGCATGGTCCGGGAGTATCGGTGTGGCTGAAACACCACTACTAAACGACGACCTCTCGCCTTGCAGGTGTCGAGTGTGACACGAATTTCGGTGGGGTGGTGAGCGTAGTCGTCGATGACTAACACTCCCTCCTTCTCCCCTTTCCACTCCCATCTCCTTTCCACCCCGGTGAAGGCTTTTAAAGCGCGCTGGATTGACACGAAAGGGATTTCTAACAGTAGTCCCATAGCTACGGCCGCTAGAGAATTCAGGACGTTGTGACGACCTGGCACTGCTAGCTCAACATTGCCGAAATATCGGTTTCTGTGGTAGCACTCGTAAACCGATCCAAGCATGTCCAACTTGAGGTTTCTCGCAGTCACCTCCGCTGCAGACTCTAAACCATAGGTTATCATCGGACGGTGAACGTTTTTCAGGAGTGGCTGTAGGTTGGGGTCATCCCGGCAGCCGATCACAGTTCCATAAAAGGGAACCCGGTTCAGGTGGCAAAGGAAGGCTTGCTTGAGATCTTCCAGATCCTGGTACTCATCCAGATGTTCGTGATCGATGTTGGTCACGATGGCATAGATGGGCGAGAGACGGAGAAAACTGCGATCACTTTCGTCGGCCTCGGCCACCACGAATGGACCGTTCCCGAGGTGAGCATTGGTTTCTAGGGACTTGAGACGAGCTCCAATCACCAGAGTCGGATCCAATCCCGCATCGAGCAATAGGGAAGCGACCATGGCTGCAGTGGTGGTTTTTCCGTGGCTTCCGCTGACAGTAATTCCTAGCTTGAACCGCATCAATTCCGCCAACATTTGGGCACGTGGGATGAGGGGAAGACGTTGTGTGGAGGCCGTCTCAAGTTCGGGATTGTCATGTGGGATGGCACTGGAGAAAACGACTGCCTGGGCCTTGCCAATATTTGAGCTGCGATGGTCCGAATGGATCCGGGCACCCAGCACTCGCAATCGATCCAGGACGGGACTCTCCGGCTGCAAATCGGAGCCCGAAACCTCACAGCCCAAGGCAAGCAGAATCTCGGCAAGTCCGCTCATGCCGTTGCCGCAAATGCCAATTAGATGGAAGCGGTGAAATTTCCCGAAGGGTTTCATTTTCATGGGTCAGCGCCGGCTTCTGGTGTCCATTTCCTCCATGAGGCCAATAATCTTCTCCGTCGCCTGGGGTTGGGCTAGAGTTCGAGCTGCCTGCCCTATCTCGTTCAGTCGCTTTCGATCTCGTTCAAGTTCCACCAAGATTTGGGCAACCTTGCGCCCTGAGGCCTTTTTTTGTTCAAGGACCACAGCAGCCCGGCAAGCTACCAGGGCCGAAGCATTTCTGCGCTGGTGATCGTCTGAAGCCCGGGGAAGAGGGATCAACAGGGATGGTTTTCCTGCCGCAGTGATCTCTGCCAGCGTGCAGGCCCCAGCTCGGGATACGATCACATCGGAGCGACGGAAACAGGTGGGCATATCTTCAATAAATTCCTTTATCTGGACCCGTATCCCGGCTCGCTGATAGCATCGTTTTACTCTCTGGTAGTCCAGGCTTCCGGTTTGATGGACAATCGAAATTCGATTGGGCGGAAGAAATTCGAGTGACTCGCAGATGAGATCATTGATTGCGCGACTACCCTGACTTCCACCAAAAACTAACACTTGCAATCGTCCTCCTCCTTTTTTCCGCGTCCCACATTGGTAAAATTCTGGGCGGATCGGTGTGCCCGTGGCACAAGCCTTTTTCCCAAACCAGATCTTCGTCTGAGCAAACGCGACCGCAACGCGGTTACTCCAGGGTCCGAGCAAACGATTGGTCAACCCGGGTCGAACGTTGGGCTCAACCAGTAAGCAGGGAACTCGGGCTAGTTTACCAGCCACCACAACCGGTCCGGAAGCATAGCCGCCTAGGCCAACAATGACCGAGGGGCCAAAACGGTGCAGGATTCTACCCGAGTGCAAAACGCTGGCTGGAAGTTGCAAAAGGGTCGTGAGTACCCTGGCCGGACTAACGCTTTTGAGCGCGCCGATAGTGATTGTCTCAAGTGCAAGGCCCAAGGAGGGAAGAATTCTCGTTTCCAGACCGTGCTTGGTGCCAACGAAGAGTATCCTGGTCTCCGGGTTTCGTCGGATGAGTCCCTTGGCCAAGGCGACCGCCATGTAGACATGTCCTCCCGTCCCTCCCCCTGCAAAAACAACGGCTTTAAGCATGAATGATCTCTTACTTCAAGGTTTCGCGAATTTCCAGCTCGAAGTTTGATAACTGGATATGTTGAGTAGGATTCCGATAGCGCCCAACATGACCAGCATCGATGAACCCCCGACAGAGATGAAGGGAAGAGGAATGCCCTTGGTGGGTAGGAGGTGGATCACGACGCTTATGTTGAGGAACGCTTGTAGGACGATCATCCACACGATCCCCAGGCCCAGAAAGCTACCAAAGAGTGTATCGGCTCGGAGAGAGACCCGAACGCCTCTCCACAACAACAGTGTGAAGAGCACCAATAGAGCGAGGGAACCGACAAATCCAAACTCTTCTCCGATAACCGCGAAGATAAAATCGGTGTGAGGTTCGGGGATGAAGAACAGCTTCTGCTTTCCCTGGGCAAAACCTAGTCCTTCCCAGCGCCCTGCTCCTATGGCGATCAAGCTCTGGCGAATCTGATAACCAATACCATAGGGGTCGTCTGCGGGGTTGAGGAAGGCCAAGATTCGGTTCAGGCGGTAGGGGACGCGCACGATGAACAGATAAAGAAAAGGGCAGACAAGCAGAGTTACTGCCAGAATGAAACGATACCGTAGACCTCCTAGGTAAAGAAGCAGTCCGGTGGTGGCAGCGATGCAAGCTGCAGTTCCCAGATCTGGCTCTATCAAGACCAGGGTGACGGTTAGTGCGATCACTCCCAAACAAGGAAGTAAATTCCACCCTAATTGTTTGGTTTTCTCCCGATAGGAGACCAGGAAATGGGAGGTGAAGAGAATGATAATCAACTTGGCTAACTCAGCCGGCTGAAAGTTGACCGGACCGAGGGAAATCCATCGGCGAGCACCGTGGGTACCCGATGTCATCAGGGGAACCAGTAGTAGTGCCAGACTTAAGACCAACAGCGGGTAAACAATTTCCCTTCGCTGATAGGTGTGATAGTCGATTTTCATCGTGATCAGGAGCACAATGATCCCAAGAATGATTGAGATCAGTTGGCGGACGAAGATACGCATAGGTGAGCCGAATAGGTCACGGGAGATCAGGCTCGAGGCACTGAACACCATCACCAGTCCGAAACCCACCAGACTTAAAACAATCAGCAGAAGGATTTGATCGTAAGGGAATTTTCGGCTCATCGCATTCCCCTCGGAGTAAATCCCAGCCTTTTCCTTCGAGTTGGCCTTTTCACTTCTAGCTTAGCTACCAAATCTTTGAAAACTTGCCCTCGATGTTCAAAGTTTTTAAACATGTCGAAACTGGCGCAGGCAGGAGCAAGTAGGACCGTATCTCCCGGGCAGGCATGCTCATGGGCGAGTTGGACCGCCCCGTCCAAGTCACGGGTCGATTGGGTGGGAACCGTGGGACTCAAGGTCTGAATAATTTCCTTGCTGGCTTCACCTGTCAGGATCAGAAACTTCACTTTCTTTGCCACTAGAGAGCGAAGCGAAGCGAAATCTACTCCTTTGTCCTGACCACCCATGATCATGACCAAAGGCTGCTCGAAAGACTCGAGTGCTCGGCGGGTGGATTCAACGTTGGTTGCCTTTGAATCGTTGTAAAAATCGACTCCTCCCAGGCAGCGGACAAATTCCAGACGGTGCTCGATTCCAGCAAAGGTGCTAAAAGTTTGTGCCATCAGGGCCGGGTCTATGTCGGATAGGAACCCCGCCGCTGCCGCTGCTAGGACATTTTCAAGATTATGCTTTCCCTTGAGGCTGACTTGGTCCGCCGGCATCAGGGTAAATCGTGGTCCCTTCCACTGGATTTTAATCTTGTCCCCTTCAATGAAGGCTCCCTCTGGCAACGCTTGTCGGCTGAAGGGGAAGACTTGTGCATTTAGGTTTCTTGCCACCGTTCGGCAATGGCGATGATCGGCGTTGATGACGGCAAAATCAGTTTCACTCTGGTTGAGAAAGATGCGTTGCTTGGCCCGAAAGTAATCCTCGAATCGGCGGTAGCGGTCGAGGTGGTCAGGGCTGACGTTCAGCAGGAGGGCGATGTCGGATTTGAACTCGTCAATGGTCTCCAGTTGGAAGGATGAGAGTTCAACCACGAATGTGGTGTCGGTTCCCGAGTGAGTGTCTCCTAGGAATTGGGTTAGAGGTAGACCGATGTTTCCAGCAAGCAGATGTTTTTTCCTGCTTCGTTTGAAGAGTTCTCCGATCAACGCCGTCGTAGTGGTTTTACCATTGGAACCAGTAATTCCGATGACTTTTCCTTTGAGAAAGCGATAGGCGAGTTCCACCTCACTGAAGATGGGGACTGCCTGCTTCTGGGCTTGCTGTAGTTGCGGTAGGGAGGTGCTGACCCCAGGGCTTAAGATAATTAGATCGGCACTCAGGAAGTCTGTGCTTTTGTGACCACCGAGCACCAGTCGAGCCGGTTTCCTCAAACCTGCCAGTCTATGGGTTAGCCGACTCGCCGGTTGCACATCAGTGATGGTTACCCGTGCACCCTGTTGGATCAGAAAATTGGCCGCAGATTGACCACTTTGACCCAATCCAACGACCAGAATATTCTTATCGATCAGTTCGATTCGACTGCTCATCGCAACTTGAGTGTGGTCAAACTAAAGAGGGCAAAAACCAGTCCAAGAAGCCAGAAGCGGATGACCACCTTGGGTTCCTTCCAACCGAGTATCTCAAAGTGATGATGGATGGGGGCCATGAGGAGGACTCGCTTTCCAAATAGCTTGTAGGAGGTGACTTGTAAGATTACCGAAAGCGCTTCTAGGACAAAAATTCCACCGATCGAAAGCAGCAGGAGTTCCTGTTTAATGAGCAGGGCAACTGTTCCTATAGCACCCCCCAGGGACATCGAACCCACATCTCCCATAAAAATCTCAGCTGGGTAGCAGTTGTACCAGAGAAAGCCGAGGGTAGCACCGACCATGGCACCGCAAAAAATAGTCAGTTCACTAGCATAGGTGTTCTTGATCAGATCGAGGTAGGTGGCAAAGGTAGCATGGCTAGTCACGTAGGTTAAGACGGTCAAGGCCGAAGCAGCAATGATGACCAGTCCGGCCGCCAAGCCGTCTAAGCCATCCGTCAAGTTGACTGCGTTGCTGCTTCCAATTAGGACCAATATAGTAAATAGAATGAGAGGAAGGAAGGTAGACACGCCGAAGATGACCCAGTCCATCTCGGGAGTTAAGCGCTTGAAGAAAGGCAGGCTCAATTGTGTGCTGTATAGGCCATATCGACTCAGCACAAGGAGCGTGGCCCCGATTCCAAGAGCGATCAGAATCTGGAAGATAAGCTTTTGCCAAACGCGCAGGCCGAGAGAGCGTCTTCGAAAAATTTTCAGGTAATCGTCAGCCAACCCTGCAGTTGCGAACAGTAACAGAGAGACAATCGCTATCCAAACGTACAGATTGGTAAGGTCCGCCCAGACCAGGGTCGGGATAAGGATTCCGATCACGATCACGACTCCTCCCATGGTAGGGGTACCGGCCTTTTTGTGGTGGCTGGTTGGGCCGTCCTCACGAATATATTGGCCCACTTGAAACTTCTCCAATCGGTCAATCAGCCAAGGGCCTAAAAGGAGTGTGATGATCAAGGCGGTGAGAGAGGCGTAGGCAGTTCGTAAAGTGATATACTGTAAAACATTGAGAACCGAGAACTGTTCGTGAAATGAGTACAGGATATGATAAATCAAATTGCGTCCTCTTTACACCGACCGGTGGCTCGCAACGATTCAGGTGTAGACCCCAAGGCCCTATCTACCCGCCGGCTTCGGCCACGAATTGCACAAATTTATATTTGGACTCAATCTCTGCTACCACTCGATCCATTCGGGTTGCTCGCGATCCCTTGATGAGAAGGAAATCACCGCCCCGCAGCTCGGAAAGAAGAAACTCGGCGGCCTCCTCCGAGTGTCCAAATTGAACCATCTGCTGGGTGGAGAATCCCTGCTCTGCTGCTCCTTGTTGAATATAAAGCCCTCCCGGTCCGACTGTGACTAGCAGCTGGGCCTCACTCATAGCTACTTTCCGACCCGCTTCTCGATGAAACTGTGAAGATGTTTTACCAAGCTCTAGCATCTCTCCCAACACCAGGAGCTTTCGTTGATATCCTATTAGCTGTTGGACGGTTTCCAGGACCACCTCCAAGGCGGCTGGATTCGAGTTGTAGGAATCGTCCCAGAGGGTCAGAGTTTCACCTTTCCTGGTTTCCAACTGAAAGATTCGGCCTCGTCCGGAAGGGATCCTCAGTTGAGTCAGGCCGCTTAACAACTGTTCTCGAGAAAGACCAAAGTGGTGACCAACGGCGATTGCCGCTGCGATGTTGTAAAGGTGATGTTTTCCAGCCATGGAAACTACGGCGCTCACAAGGCGGTCCCAGACCTCGACTTCAAATTGCATTTTCGTTGGGGATTCAAACCGGAAATTCAGAATTCGAATGTCTGATCCCTTCTGGAACCCGAAGCAAATCTTTTCTCCGGAGTGTCTAGCGGCGAGACGGGTCACCCGTGAGTCATCACGATTGAAGAACACTTGTCCCGTCTCAGACAAGTGTTCCAATGCTTCTCCTTTAGCTTCGGCTACTTGGTCGAGATCGCTAAAAAATCTCCTGTGGACTGCTGCTACGTTGGTCAGGACTACCGCGGTGGGTGACGAGATTTGGGTCAAGTTGCGAATCTCCCCGGCATGATTCATTCCCAATTCCAGGATCGCCACATCGTGATGTGCAGCCAGCCTTAAGAGGGAAAGGGGAACCCCAATTTGATTGTTGAAGTTCCGCGGAGATTGAAGGGTTCGAAACACCTGGGTCAAGAGCGTGGTAATGAAGGTTCGAGTGGTGGTTTTCCCCATACTTCCAGTGACTGCAACCAGGGGTTTCCCCCACTTTCGACGTGTATGATGAGCCAGGATGTGAAGGGCGGTCAGGGTGTTTTTCACTCGAAGCCATAAACACCTGGGCGTGGCTGGGAGGTGGTGAAGAGATCTCGAATGGATGATGACCGATGCCCCCTTGTCCACGGCCTGTTTCACAAATTCGTGACCGTCGTACTGTTGGCCTTGGATAGCTAGAAAGCACTGTCCTTTGCGCAGGGTTCGACTGTCAATCGAGACGGCTGGAAAGGCCCGAAAGGAAAGATCCTTCTCCACTCCCATGTCGATTTTTTGAGCGGAGAGCAGTTGGGTCGCTTCCTCCATGCTGAGTGGGATCAAAGGACCTCCTTCACCACCTGACGGTCGTCAAAGGGTATTTTCTCTCCGCTGATCTCTTGATGGGTTTCGTGTCCTTTACCAGCCAAGAGAACGATGTCCTTTTCCTGAGCCAGGTGAAGGACTCGAGTGATAGCAGCTCTCCGGTCAGTTACCACCTCACAGTTACGATAACCGGAGGGAATGCCAGATTGAATGTCTCCCACAATCTTTCCTGCAGGTTCTGATCTTGGATTGTCGGAAGTGATGATCACCCAATCTGCTCCTCGAACGGCAATGTTGCCCATTAAAGGTCTTTTCATCCGGTCGCGATCTCCACCACAGCCAAAGAGGCAGAGAACACGAGCCGGGCTGAGCTTTCGACACAATTTTAAAACGTTGCGTAAGGCGTCGGGAGTGTGAGCATAGTCGACGATGACGGTAAACGCGCGGTTGATTTCCACCTTCTCAAAACGACCTGGAACGCAGTTCAAGGCTGTCATTCCCGCCTGGATTTGTTCGTCGGCTATCCCGAGGGCTGTGCAAACGGTCACTGCACTCATCATGTTATACAGGTTGTGCTTTCCACATAAGGGGCTAGTCAGAGGAAGTTTTCTGCCCGAAAGGCTAAGCTCCAGACTGCTGCCTTTGAGGGAGGTGCTATAGCCCAGCGGGTAAACTTCGTTGCTTCGAGACCAACCAAAAGTCATTCGCAACACATTACTGGGGGTACGGATTCTCGAACTGAAGCGATCGTCGCCATTGAGAACTGCACATTCGAGTCCGGGATTATGGTCTGGTTGAAAGAGGAGCTGTTTGCTTTGGAAGTATCGTTCCAGCGTTTGGTGGAAATCAAGATGATCCGGAGTTAGGTTGGTGAAAACAGCGAGCGGGAAGTGCGTGCCCAAGACCCGGTCGAAAGCGAGTGCGTGCGAGGAAACCTCCATCACACCCATTCGACATCCCTCAGCCCAGGCCTGGGCTAGTGTTTTTTGGAGATCGATCGCTTCGGGGGTGGTTCTTTCCACTGGCAATTGTCTTGCACCCAAGATAGTCTTCACCGTTCCCATCAGCAGAGTGGGGTGTTGCTGCATCAGGATGGAGTGGATGAGAAAGGCCGTGGTAGTTTTGCCATTCGTTCCTGTGATGCCTACCAGCTTTAGCTTGCGGGAGGGGTAGGCGTGAAGGTGGTGGGCCAGTCGGGCCATGCAAGGCCGAATAGCTTTAACTTGAATCCAAGGTTGTGAAAAGCCAGAGGGTGCCTTACGTTCCGAAGCCACACTTTTGGCACCTCTTTTCAGGGCCTCTTCAATGAAAAGATGGCCATTGGTTGCCAGACCCCTAACCGCCAAAAAGAGGGAACCCTCTTTCACCCGCTGTGAATGATACTCGAGCGAGCGAATCTCAGGGTTCGCATGGGGATGGCTTCTGGCAATCAACAAGTCTGGTAGCAGAGGGGAGAGTAACTCGTCGAGATGCATCAAGGTTCTTGCCTCTGATTAGAAAAGAAAACCTCGCATACCATGTCTTTCAGGACCCGGCTGCCTGGAGAAGGACGTTGGCCGATGGCAAGTCCACTTCCTGTGACTTTCAAACGCAGTCCGAGTTGGGCACAGTGTCGAGCAGTTTCTCTCAAGTTCAGACCGGAAAAATCGGGAAGCTCAGCCCCGTTAACTATTGCTATCACTGGCTCCAATTCTGTTTTTTCCGGATCCTTCTTGATCAGTGAAAGAACCGTTTCTTCCAAGTTACCCAGAGGCCGCTCTTCTTCACCCATTGAGATTCTGGAGGAAGTAAGGAGTTTCTCTGTCCGCCAGTTTGGTTTGTCTTGGGGAGTCTTCAAATGGATCAGCGCTCGCTCCATGATTTCTTTGAAGGCAGGACCTGCAACGACGCCTCCGTAGTGGGCACCCCGAGGCTCGTTGATGACCACAATGGCAGCGAGTGCAGGGTTTTGGACAGGAGCAAAACCCATGTAGGAGGAGACGAACTTAGTATCGGAGTAAGCACCATTGATGAATTTCTGTGCTGTTCCAGTTTTTCCAGCTGAGGAATAACCGTTCAGTTGAGCCCGTTTACCGGTTCCCTCCTGGACGACTTTAGTCAGGGCTTTTTTCATCTCCTGACTCGTGTTCCGGTTGAGAATTCGACGTCGCCAGACGCTCGTTTTCTGTCGGAGATCTCCTTGCGGTGTTAGGATCTGCCGGATCAGACGGGGCTTGATCAAGTAACCTCCGTTGGCCAATGTGGCGACCAATCGCAGCATTTGGAGAGGGGTCACCCCAATTTCCTGTCCAATCGAAAGTGCTCCGATCGAGATTTTTGACCACTGTGAAGGAGGGCGCAGCAGTCCGGCTTGCTCCGCAGGAAGTTCAATGCCCGTTTTCTGTCCGAACCCGAATCGTTCAATGTAATCGAATAATAGGTCATTCCCCAGGCGCAGTCCCAGTTTAATGGTTCCCACATTGCTGGATTTCGCCAGGATCTGCTCCACTCTCAAGAGGCCGAAGCTCTGCTTTGCTTCCCGATAGACCTTACCCCCCAGGTTAAGGGTTCCCACGCGACAATCGAGGGTCTCGGAAAGGTCAGCTAAGCCTTCGTCTAAGACTGCTGAAAAAGCGACCACCTTGAAGGTGGACCCCGGCTCGAATATGTCCAGGATGGTCCGGTTGCGGCGAGCTTCAGCGTCATAACGTGCGTATGAGTTGGGGTTGAAAAAGGGATAGGAAGCCATAGCCTGGATTTCACCTGTGTTGGGGTCCATGACGATTGAGCTTCCGCTCTTTGCTTGGTTTCCGTCGACCGTTGCTTGGAGAACCTGCTCCACAATGAATTGAATAGAGCGGTCGATGTTCAAAACCAGGATGTCCCCTTCGACTGGAGCACTCTCGTCCAGTCTCCCGTAACTTCGTCTGCGAGCATCTAGGCGAAGATTAACACGCTTTCTTTCTCCCCTGAGCAACTCGTCATACTGGTATTCCAGGCCTGCCAGACCATTGTTGTCCACTCCTACAAACCCGAGCGCGTGAGCCGCGTGTTCGCGTCCCGGGTAGACCCGTTTGTTTTCCTTGTGGAAATAGATTCCTGGCAGCTTGAGCTGCCGAATTAGCTTCGCTCGTCGAGGGGATATTTTACGATCCAAGTAGACGAAGGTCCGGTCGCTGATTAGCTTTTTGTAGATTTCATGCTTGTCCACCTTCAGAATCTTTGAGCAACGGTTGGCCGCATCAAGCGCATCAACCACCTCTTTGGGATGAGCGTAGACTGACTGGACCTCAACACTAATGGCCAACTCTCCCAGGTGGCGGTCCAGAATATCCCCCCGCTTCGGGCTAAGTTCCATGTAGCCGATGCGCTGCTGCTCGGCTTGTAGGCGATAATGTTCTCCTTGGAAAATCTGCAGATAGACAAGGCGTGCTAGGATCAGGAGGCTCCAAATGAAGAGGAACCCATAGACTGTGAGGAGCCGGCGGACAAAAGTTAAGTTGAGGTCCGGCCTCTGGTTATCCGGTTTGGTCATTCATGCAAGGTCTCCTCAGACAGCCTTGATCCGGAAGGTACGTGCCGCCACTCGGCTACCAGACTGTCGGCTTGATCAAAAGGGGGGTTGGTCGTCAAAATCTGTACTTCGGGTCGGTTCGAGTGGATCATTCCCAGTTGCCGTGCTCGCCGACCGATCTTTTGTGGGTCAATGAGGGAAGAATACTCGGCTCGCAGTGCAGCACCGAGTTCTCGCAATTGATGATTCTCTGTCTTTGTCTGCTCGACGTGATAGTGGATGTTGAGGATTTCCATTTGCAGCCAGGCATAAATAACAGTCAGTGTTACCACGAGCACCCCCACGGATATCCAGCGTGCAATTTTCGAGTTACTCACCCGTTCGTTTCCTCGGAGCAGCCGATTGTTGAGTTGCTGAGAGGAAAAATCCACCATAAATCAGCTCCTTTTACTTTTGTTTGAATCCTTGCCTTCAAAGGCGGAAGTCTCTTTAATGTGAGTTCTTTCTACGGCCCGCAGTTTCGCGCTTCTGGCTCGGGGATTACTTCTGAGCTCTTCCTCGGAGGGTGTGCGAGGTTTTCGGGTCAAGAGATGGACTTTCTCAAGCCGAGGGCATAGACACAGTTCCGCGGGTCGAAAACAGATGCAGCGTCCTGCTTCTCTTCGAAAGGTCCTTTTGACAATGCGGTCTTCCAAGCTCTGAAAAGCTATCACCACCAGACGACCCTGAGGAGCAAGGAGGTCGATCACGCTGATGAAGAACTGTTCGAGCCCGCTCAGCTCCTGATTCACTTCGATGCGCAAAGCCTGAAAGACTTTGGTCGCTGGGTGCAAACGGGGGCCGGACCGACCTCTCTTCGCCGCCTTGATGAGCTCAGCAAGTTGGGTGGTGGTACGGATTTCACCCTTCTTCCGCGCTCGGATCAGAGCGGCCGCAACCTTTTTGGCTTCTTTCTCTTCTCCATAACGCCAGAAGATTTCGGCCAGTTTGGATTCGGGAAGCTCATTGACTAGTGTAGCAGCACTGATCTTTTGCTCAGGGTCCATCCGCATGTCGAGGGGACCTTCTCGACCGAAACCGAAACCCCGCTGTGGGGAATCCAACTGAAAGGAGGAGACTCCTAAGTCGACTAGGCATCCGTCGAGGTACTCAATTTCCAGTTGGCTGAGAAGGTGGGGAAGTTTCTTGAAGTTTGCATGCAGGAACTCAAAATTCTGATACTGTTGCTTCAATCTCTCTCGGGCCCGCCGCAAAGCTTCGAGGTCCCGGTCCAATCCGATCAATTTACCTTTCCCTTGGAGCCGCTCCAAGATGCTTTTGGAATGTCCCCCTAAACCCACGGTCGAGTCCACGTAGATGCCACCTGGGCGTGGAAAAAGATAGTCAAGGGATTCTTCGAGAAGAACGGGCACGTGCTTGACAACGGTATTTCTCACCGCTAAATTCCCAACTCGGCTAAAACTGCCGCATCTTGGTCGGTGTAGGGAGAAGTCTCGAGTAATATCTTGAACCGCTCCCGATTCCAAACCTCCAGATATTTCAGGTGACCAATAACGTCGACCTCACCATTGATCTGAGCGGCTTCGCGAAGATGGGGCTGAACCAGCACACGGCCTTGCCTGTCCATCGGGGCCACTTGTCCATAGTAATTGGTATTGCGGAGAAACTTGACCTTTTCAGGTTGCATCTTGGGAGGGTCAAGCAGCTTAGCCTCCACCTGTGCCCATTCATCCCAGGGGTAGATACGCACATTGTCACCAGTGAGGCTGGTGACAAACAAATCTAGGCCAAAATGTTCTTCCAGAATCTTACGGTGGGATCTGGGAATCTTAATGCGTCCCTGAACGTCGATCCTAGCCGGGAAATTGCCTCTAAAGAGCACGTCAACCCTTTTTCACTGGAAAGATCTATGCGTTATAGACCTATTAACTCTTGTTTAGCCCAAAGTAAACCTAACAGTAGGTCGTGTCAAGCGTGAAATGTGAGTGGTGGGGGTAAATCGGGTCGAGTGGGTTCAACACCCAGCTCAGTTGGGTCGATTCAGAGGAGTCAGCCACTACAGGGGATAGTGATCTAACATCTCCATGGTGGCCGGCAGTGCGGAATCAGCCGGGACTTCTCGTACGAGTCGATCCCTGCGTGAGAACAGTTCCACTGTACCTTGAAGGAGCTTCTTGCCCAGGGTGATGCGTACGGGGATTCCAATTAATTCAGCATCTTTGAACTTGACGCCGGGACGCTCGTCCCGGTCATCCAATAGGCAGTGAATGCCCTGACTGGTCAAATACTTGTAGTACTGCTCGGCCTTTTCCAACTGACGGGAAGTACCCCTTTGAAGCGGTGTGATGACCACTTCAAAGGGAGCGATGCTACGGGGCCAAACGATGCCTAGCTCGTCGTGGTAGAGTTCGATGGCAGCCGCCAGGACCCGCTCTACGCCGATACCATAGCTGCCCATGATGATGGGAATCTCCTTCCCGTCTCGGTTCAGAACAGTCGCACCCATCGCCTGGCTGTACTTATATCCCAATTTAAAGATGTGTCCGATTTCCAAGGCTCGGTCAATCTGAACAGGCTGGCCACAGTGTTGGCAATGATCCCCGAGCTCAACTTTTCTGAGATCAGCATAGATCGACTGGAAGTCCTGTTCCGGAGTTACCTGCAGGAGATGGTAATCGTTTCGGTTAGCTCCGCAAACTAAGTTGCGGCGATCTTTCAGGGCCAGATCGGCCACAATTGAAATCCCCTCTAGACCGACGGGCCCCAAGCTTCCCGGATTGGCTCCAAAAGTCTCTCTGATTTCTTTGGTCGAGGCGGGGCGCAAGAGAGAGGTACCCAAAGCCGACGCTAGCTTGGTTTCATTGAGCTGGTGGTCTCCTCGCAGCAGCACTAGGTACGGTTTATCGCTCGTGTACACCAGCGATTTGATCTGCCGTGTCTTCGGAATCTGTAAAAAGTCGCTGACTTCCTGAATGGTCTTTTGGCCAGGGGTGTGAACTTCCACGGGCAACAGGTTGTCTTGGTCATCGCGGACGGGTAGCACATCGGCGGCAGCCCGTTCCAAATTGGCGGAGTAGCCGCAGGAGCAGGTGACTATACTGTCCTCTCCAGCCTCACTGGGGACCATGAACTCTTGGGATTCGCTGCCCCCCATTGTTCCCGACGCGGCTTCGACCATGATGTATTCAAGTCCGCACCGCTCGAGGATGGTACGGTAGGCTTGGTCGTGGAGCCTATAGCTCGCATCCAGTCCGGCCTGATCTAGGTCGAAACTGTAAGAGTCTTTCATGGTGAATTGTCTGACCCGTAAAAGCCCCGATTTAGGCCGCAGCTCATCCCGGAACTTCATCTGAATCTGGTACCAGATTTGGGGCAGATCACGATAGGATCGGATTTCATCTCGAGCGATGGTGGTAAAAATTTCCTCGTGAGTCATTCCCAGGCACATTTCCCGACCTGTGCGATCCTTGAGTTTGAACATGTTGTCCCCCATATCAATCCAGCGGCCTGATTCCTTCCAGAATTCAGCGGGATGTAAAGCCGGAAGATGAAACTCCTGAGCTCCGATACGCTCCATCTCTTCGCGAATGATTGTTTCGATCCTCAGAAGACTTCGGCGTGCTAGGGGAAGATAGGAATAGATGCCGGCACCCAGTTGACGAATGAAACCGGCTCTCAGTAGCAGTCGATGAGAAGCGACCTCTGCCTCGGCCGGAACTTCCCGCAATGTGGGGATAAATAGTTTCGACCAGCGCATCAGCATGCCCTTGTATCGGTTTAGCCGGGTCAAGTCAAGTGAGTTGCCATGGAGGGTCGCCCCGGAACCCGCTGGTTTGGGGGATTTTTCAAAGCTTGCCAAGCTGACCACTGAAGCGGTAATATAGACAAACTGAAGCCATTTCGAAAGCGAAGGCCGGGAGGCCCGGAGGACTCATGAAGTTAGGGACGATGCGTTGGGGCGTTGCTGTTTATGTGTGTTTTTTCCTTTCCATCGGTCTCAGCCCACTCTGGGGCCAGTGGGGACATATTTCTGGGATAGTAACCGACCAGGATGGGGACTTCATCGAAGGGGCTCTGATCAAAATTCAAAGCATGAGCGGGCGGAGGAAGCCGAAAGAGGTCAAGACCGATAAACGGGGGGAATTCTACTGTGGTAATGTCCCCACGACCGGTAAATATGTTGTAACCGGTAGCAAAGAAGGCTACCAGAGCATGGAAGTCTCACCGGTCCGACCCACTCGGGCGTCAGAACAATCCTTTGCAGCTGAAAATCCTAAAGCCCTGGGTCGAGCAAATCTAATCTTGTACAAGATCAGTGACGCTAGCTACAAAGCGGCCAAGGAGCAGGAGAAGTTGAAAAAGAGAAAGGAAGCTAATGCCGACGTTGAAGAACTCGTGAACCGAGGAATGACGCATCACACTCGGGGCTCCTATCAAAAAGCCCTGCGTACTTTCGACAGGGCCCTGGAAAAGCTCGACTCTTTTGGGCTATTGATGGAGGAGAGCGATCTCGACCGAGGCAACATTTGGGCTAACAAGGGCAGTGCTTACTTTAAAATGAAGCGATACGATATGGCAGCACAGTCCTATAAACAAGCCATTCAATTTAGTTCGGATAAGCCCAGCTTCTACCAAAATCTAGGCATTGTCTACACCGAAATGGGGGACGGGGAGCAGGCCAAGGCGATGTACGATAAAGCGAGCGTTGCGGGTGCTACGGTGGAGGCGACTAACTATTACAACATGGCCGTAGGCTACATCAACGATCGCAAGTCCAGTGAAGCGGTCGAAATGTTGAACAAGGCGCTAGAGATCGATCCCGACCACTCGGAAACACACTACCAGTTCGGCCTTCTGTGGCTAGGGCGCAATAAGCTCAAGGAAGGAGTCACCCATCTGAAGAAGTATCTGGTCCTGGCCCCTGAAGGCCCCAATGCGGCTTTGGCCAAGGGGATTGTTGACGAGCTGGGGGAGTGACTGGAAGGTGTCCCGGGCTAGTCTTCCAAGCAAAGTTCTCGCCTAATGATGCAGCGTTGGCGCGGCTAGTTTAAAATTTCCCTAACCTGATATTTTCATCGGTGGGGTTGATGGTAAGGGTGGGCATAATGTGTCCGCCCGCAGATAACGGGATGCATGGTTGAGCACTTTCGGGCGGCCAGCACATTGGTCGGCCACTACCCAGAGCTTTTCCTTCCTTAGTAAGTCAGCTCCTCTGTGGGCTACAAAATCGGCAGTTGTCCGGGCTGAGGATCATTTGTGATAACATGCGATTTTCTCAATGAATAGAAAAGCAGCAGTGACGGGGGTTGTGGGACTCTTGATCGGGTTCATTGTGGGTTTTTTCTCGGCTCAAACGGCTCACCGCTTGTCAGATCAGGATGCGGCCTCTGCACCTGAAGCTCATCCCTCCGCGGAAGAGATAGAGAATATCGAAGAGTTAAAGGACCTGGCACGCGCCAATCCTGACGATGAGCAGGTTCGGGTCATGCTTGGAAACCTTTACTATGACATGGGCCGCTTTGACGCCGCCATTGACTGGTATGAGGAGTCCGTCGGGCTAAACCCTGCCAATCCAGATGTGCGGACGGATCTGGGAACCGCTTACCTTTATACTGGTGACACTTCCCGAGCGATCTCCATGTTTCAAACCTCCCTAGCTATCGAGCCGAATCATCTCCAAACACTTCAGAATCTGGGGTTCGCCTATTTCTCTATCCATCAGTTTTCAGAAGCAGTCCAGAATTGGCAAAAGCTGATCACGACTCACCCAAGTTATCCTCACACAGGAGAACTTAGGAAGCAAATCGAGAAGGCAAAAGCCCACCTGCGTGGAGACCAATTCTGAACATGTCCTGGCTCCTTAAAATATTTTTTTTCTTGCTGATGTGGACATTCCTGCGTTGGCTTTGGTCCAGAGCCTTCGGTCTGGCCAACCAGAGATCCCAGATCCATCAGCGATCTCGGTCAGCCAAGCAGAGAGGCACCATTCGTGGACAGACGGTCAAGGACCCCCAATGCGGTATGTACGTGGCTACCGACCTGGCGATCAAAACGACCAGGAAGGGGAGGATCCTTTATTTCTGTTCGGAAGAATGCAGGGATAAGTACATACCATAAATTGTTCCCAAGCTGGACAGAGAAAGTCAGGCAGGGACTACACCTGCAGCCAGCTTGCCAAGAGGACCCTTTCGTGAAGATTGGCATCATTGCCAAGCCCCACCGCACAGAGTTTTCTGAGATTCTTAACACAACTCTCGCCTGGTTACGATCGCGGGGGTGCAAGACCGTCGTGGAAGAAAGCGTAGTCGACAACTTTGGTCTGGATGAGGCCTGCACGGCAAGTAGGGAAGAAATACCGGAGCTGGTTGATGCCATCATCGTTTTCGGAGGGGACGGTACCTTGCTGGCCGTAGCCCGGCTCATTCGCGACAGCGGAACACCGATTTTGGGAGTAAATCTGGGGTCCCTTGGGTTCTTAACTGAGGTGACCCTGGATGAACTTTTCCCAGCATTGGATCGTTTGTTACTGGGTGAACACACGATTGATGAGCGCTGTATGCTCAAAATTGCGGTGCGCTCGATTGACGGTTCGGTCATGATTTATGATGCGCTTAACGACGCGGTTATCAACAAGGGAGCCCTAGCTCGGATCGTTAGTATCGACGCTTTTATCGATGAGGACTTCATTACAAACTTTCTGTCAGACGGCTTAATTATTGCCACGCCGACCGGATCCACTGCCTACTCCCTGTCCGCCGGCGGTCCGATTGTTTTCCCCTCCTTGGATTCGGTCGTGATGACACCGATTTGTCCTCATACACTCACCAATCGTCCCTTGGTGATCCCAGCCAAAAGCGACATTCGCCTGGTACTGAAATGGGGTGACGACGTCATGTTGACGGTGGACGGTCAAGTCGGGAAGATCCTGAGAGCGGGGGATGAGATCGTCTGTACACGGTCGGACTATCAAATCAAACTAATTCAGCCCGCCCACAAGAGCTTTTTCGATGTATTGAGAGAGAAGCTTAAGTGGGGAGAACGCTGAAGCATGAGCCACCCGAGGTTGAAAAGACTGAAAGAATTTGTGGAGAGGAATCCCAATGATGCTTTTGCCTGGTATGGTCTGGCAATGGAATACCAGAGTCAGGAGCAATATGAGCAGGCCATCGAGGCTTTTGCCCAGTTGGTGCAAAGAACCCCCGACTATGTGGCAGCCTATTTTCAGTACGGAATGACTCTTCAAGAGATTGGAAACGTCCAGAAGGCAATCGAGGTTTTCCAGAAGGGGATACAGGTTGCCTCGGAGAAAGGAGATACCCACGCTCGAGATGAGCTAGTCACAGTACTCAACACGTTGCGAGGAGAAGACTAGCCCCGAGCTGATCAATGGGTGGTGATCGGAGGATATCTTTGTCAGCGCACCAATGCTTGTAAGGGGATGGCCGAGAGAAAGTCCAGTTGGTTGTTTCCACACAGACCGAAACCGAATAGTTCGCCATCGGAGCGCACCCGAACGAAGCCGCCCTCCTGGTTTATGTCCTTGCCGAGTAGTTCGGGAAGGAGGCCAGTCAGCTTTGCGCCCGATGCCAGTTCCAGCAGGGAAATAGCCGTTTTTCCTCCGAGTCGATCGAATGCCTCGAGACTGACTAGGACCGAGTTGGAGGTTCCGTTGAGCAGAGTCATTCCGGAGAAGATCTTTTCGGTCTGAACGACATGACTTAGAATAAGCTCTCTAGCTCCTTCCCTCTGAAGGGGCAGTGCTGTCAGAAACCGCTGCGACCGATCTCGAAAACAGACACTTCCGTACAGGTTTTCACCCTCAGCGCGGACTCTCACCCAACCGAGGACGGTGTCCGAGGAAAAACTAAAGATCTCTCGGGCCGTTTTTCGATACTGTGCACCGGTCGGTAGGGCCTCAACCAGAGTAGATTTGAACAGTTGGCCCTTCTCATCAAAAGCTTCCAGCGTGAGGTCGATTTGAGGACCGGCGTTGATCAGGTTTAGGATAGTCTCCAGGCTGGAGGTAGAAGCCAGATGGGCACAGAAAAGTTCCGCCGAGGGTTCCTCGTAGTCGAGTCCCAGCAGCCCAGCCCGCGACTGAGCTCCCCCAAAAAGCTCCATTCCGTAAATCACCTTTTCTGCTTCTGCTGTGACATAGCCTTCAGTAAGAAGAAGATCGTCGATGGAGGTCGTCTCCAGCATCCCTTTTCCCGGGATTACGTAAACTGGTGTGATCGTTCGCCGGGGTCCAATCCAGCTCAAAGTAACATTCAGTGGGTCAGGGTGGGGATTGACTAAATAGAGCCAGGTCCTCTGGTCCCGGCTGTGGTGAATTTCCGGAAACAGGATCTTTCGGGATTATGCGAAGGAGAGGTCGGCTCCATCCAAAAAAGTGAGATCTTGGTGACCTAGCAGGGTGAAGCTGACCAGGTCGGGAGCGGTCGAAAGGATTTCTACCCACCCTCTCCTCAGGGTTCCGAAGGCTTCAACTAGTAGAATGGAGAGCTGACTTTCTGCCGCAACTTCTCTTGCAAAGGTGCCAAAAGGTTCTCCTCCCTTAAGGTCATAGGCACGCATCTCTACCCGAGAAGGCTGGGAGGAGGCGTTGGTGACGGCCAGGCCGACGAACTGGCTGTTTTGGGTGGAAAGGATCGGCAAAATTAGGCCGGGAGAATATTTCGACGCAAACTCGATGGCACCCAGATCTACCTGAGGAACACCGTCTCCCAGACCATCGACGATCCGATCATGCGAGAAGAGGTCACCGTTCAGAATGGGGACTTCGTGACTCCCACGGTCAATCGCTGGGGAGTTCCATCGCAGTGAGAAATCAGCAGCTGTAGGGTCTCGGAAGCGGGGATCGTCGGCAAAGTTGTCCTGCTGTTGATCGAACTGTCCATCACCGATCAGATTATTTCTCAATGAGAAATTAGAGGTGCCGGACAGGTCCCCCTGGCTATTTTGAAAGAGAATGGAATTAGCCACCAGAGCAACGCTGTTTTCGAGCTGAATCCCATAGCCCCGGTTTCCGTAAAGGGTGCTGTTGTACAGGTTAAGGGATGCCTCCTGGGAAAAAACTCCGTCTCCTCCACTGGAACTTGTGGAAGTTGTTACCAACGTATTAAGCATCTCCAGAGTCGAGGAGGACAGCTCGACTCCTGTTCCATTGGTTTTCAAAAGTGTGGAGACAACCGTTGCCCGGGAGTCATCCTTCAGGGCAATCCCTGAAGCCATATTTTCTTCGATACGGCTACGCGAAAGGAAGGCTTCCGCGCCAACCAGGGAAACCCCCTTGCCCTCGTTGTGTTTAATGAGGTTGTCCTGAAGGAAGATCAGGGATGGCGTCGTCTGTGCCAAGATGCCGTCGCCCCTTGGACCCTGGGTGCCAAGAATCGAATTACCCTTGATGAGAGCATCAGCTCCTAAAAGTCGAATTCCTTGGCCGCTAGTTTTTCCGTTTTGCACGATCTGGTTATCGAAAAGGGCGACCCGACTTCCGGTCGAGCCTAAAATGCCGTGCTCCCCGTTGCCGCTGATCTTGTTTTTCTGGATCAAGGCTTGTGAGGAAAAAGAAGCAATCCCGCTGCGGTCATTTTCTTCAATGGCGTTCTGGTAGATATGGACCCGGCTCTCGACAAGCTGGATTCCGTGGGAGTTTGGACCTTGCCGACTTTCTGCTATCCAATTATTTCGAATTATTCCGGTTGAGCGATAAAACCAGATGCCTCCGGAGCCTCCCTGAATTTTCAGTCCTTCGATGGTCACTCCCTTTAGGTTGGAGACCGAAACCGTGGGTGAAGCTGGGGTAAGTCCTCCCGCATCAATCAAGGGAGACTGTCCGGGCTTTCCGCGAAGGGTGATTCCGTTCAGTAAAAGACCGTCTCGATTGTAGTCGATATTTAACACTTCACGATAGGTTTTGTTGTCGGTAATCTCGACAATGTTGCCTGGTTGAGCCGCCTGTAGTGCCTCCGTGAGACTCCGATAATCTGCCTCTCCCTGCTGGGCCACCCTGAGAAGCACCGATGTGTCTTCAACGGTTAGGGCACCCCAATAGGGAACATTCAGCTCCACACTATCCGGATCAGCTCCGAGTAGTTGGAGGTGACCCTCAAAGGTTCCGCCCGTCAGGGGGGGCAAGAACTCGATGCTCACGGTAATCACGCCCTTCTCTCCCGGAGACAGGGCCAGGCTGGAGGGTGAGACGAAGATCTCGACGCTGGGATTTTCGATAAGCGGCAATATCTCCAGTTCGAAGGAGTCAAAGGTTGGACCAAGATTAGTGACCTCCAAGGGACGGCCTGTGAGCGCAAGAGAGCCGGAGAGGAACGATGCCCTGTCCGACGCAGAATCAAGCAGATCGTCGGACAAGAAACCGAAGCTGAGGCTGACCGGATTCAGTGAGATCGAGGCATGAAGTGCCTGGGCCAAATCGAGTCGTCCGTTACCCCCTTCCATCACCCGAGCGGGTTGGCCATCCCAGATAGGTGTCATGGCGGTGGTGTTGACGAGAGCTGACTTGATGTCCTGTGCTGGCCAGTTTGGGTGCAGCTGTTTGACGAGTTCCGCGGCACCACTCACCATGGGTGCGGAAAAGCTTGTTCCGTGGGAAAGTGTCGCATAACCAGAGTCCTTATTAGCCGAGTAGATATTCTGTCCGGGGGCTGTCAAATCAGGTTTGATTTCTCCATTAAACGGATTGGGCCCCCGGCTGCTAAAATCGGCTACTAGATCGGCCTGAGCCGGCAGAGGAACGACTTCACCTTTAGCTCGAATGGTCACTGTGGTCTGAGGATCTCCAATGGCGTAATCCGCTTGCGAGTTTGAGATCCAGCTGGTCAAGTAATCACGAAGCGCCTCCCCGGGCGTCTTGAGGATCATCACGGCAGGTTGCTCGATTCCTTCGAGTCCAGCCATGACCACGGCAGGGCCATCCAGGTTGTTATAGACCACAATCCCCTCGGCTCCAGCGGCCAGAGCATGATCCACCTTTGAGCGAAACGAGCACTGGCCTCGCCGGATCAGAGCCACCTGACCCGATAGGCTATCAAGCGGAAGGGCCAGACAGGCATTCTCAGTGGAATCAAGTTCGGCGATGGAAAGGATTGGTAGAGGACCTACTGTCTGGCTGACGATCTCAGCTGTGCTGGGGACGTAAGCAATTCTGCGCAGGTCTTGGGAGGGAGGTGTGATCGCTGAATCAATTTCCAGAAAGTTACCGGAGAAAATTCGGGCGTTGCTAGTGGCTCCTACGGTGATCGCTTCCGGACTGGTTCCGGGGGAGGTGAGCGTATACGGGTCCGGACCGGAGTTTCCGGCGGCGATGACGACCACAGTACCGAGTTCGATCGCTAGAGCACTGGCTATCTGCTCTGGGTCTTTCTTCGGATCGAGGGCTGGCCCGCCCAAACTGAGATTGATGACATCCATCCCATCTTGGACCGCGTCCTCGACCGCGGCTATGATCGCAGTGCTGGTGGAAAAACTGTTGATTCCAGGCGTTCCAAAGACCTTGTAGTTGCCAAGAAAGGCCTTGGGAGCGATGCCCTGAATGTGGCCCAGGGGTGCATTGATCGATTTGCCTGCTGCCACTGCTTCGACACGTGAGCCGTGCCCTGTTTCGTCTTCCGGGGTTTTGTTTGTCTGCTCCCTTAATCCATACTCCGAGCTAACGTAGGTGCGGGCAACGATGACTTTGTTGTTGGTGTAGTCTGGATCACCCAGGGGAAACCCCGTGGGGGCACTGAGGTTGTTGTCATTAAACATCGGATGCTCTTGGTCGATTCCCGAGTCGATGATACCGATCTTGATTCCCCGACCAGCGTTTTCTACTTCTCCCAAAGCGGCCCAGAAAGAGGGGGCCCCAATGAGCTGAGGAGCCGCGTCTAGCAGGGGAAAGCGCTGCACCATCGGGTAGATTCCCCGGACTTTTTCCGAACGCTCCAGCTGAGCGATCTTTTCAGGAGAACCACGGATAAGCATTCTGTTGAGCAGGAAACTGCCACGGTCGACAACCTCAAGGTATCCTTTACCAAGCAGGGGTACACCGAGTCCTTCTCCTCGCATTTGTCTCGAAAAACGAATTTGATAATCCTCCAGAAAGGCACGGTAGGTTTCAGCTTCCGGGCTTTCCAGGATTAGTCGGCGCACGTGTCCTGTTTCCTGGGGAGCCCACTCGAGTACTTTCTCTACCATCGAAGGTTCCTTCAAAATGACCAGATATAATTCGGAGAGATTCTCAAAGGCCGGCAGATTTTGAAAACCGGTCAAAAACTGCGCTAAGATGACTAGGATGATGAAACGAAAAGCGGCTCGCTTTTCCATTGGGAAGCTACCTTTGGTGAAACGAACGGGTTATGGGCTAATCGCCGTGGGTCTGATTTGTTTAATTTCCCTCAGCTCGACACCGGAGTTGCTCATTATCTTGCTCGCCATCTCCAGTTATCTACTTGTAGCAGGGGATCTGGTTTTGGTTCTCCTGAACAAAGGATTGAGAAGTATACAATATTTTCGTCTGGGGAATCTCACCGCTCACTGGTTGGAATGTGGTTGGTACGGGCAGGGCAGGGACTGGTATCAGTACCGTGGATGTCCCCAGTGCAACTTAGAAAAGGTGGCGCTACATTGAGAAATCTGAGGTACGGGATCGTCTTGGATGGGAGATTTCTTGCCCATTCCCCCCCGGAGTGGCATCCCGAGCAACCTGATCGTATTCGATCGATTCAAGCGAGGATCCAAACCTCTGATCTTGGCGTCCAGCTTCTGAAGATCCCTGCCCGTTGTGCTGAGGCTCACTGGATTCAACGGGTCCATACCAAAGCCCATTGGGAGCTGGTCGAAAGCACCTCCGGTCAAACCCCTCGGACTCTGAATGGGGACACTTTTACCAGTTCCAGATCCTTTGAAACAGCTCTTTTTTCCGCTGGAAGTGTGGTGGAACTTGTTCACCGTCTTTTTGGATCCAAAATCGATACCGGATTTGCCCTGATCCGTCCACCAGGCCACCATGCTGAAAGCAACAGAGTTATGGGATTTTGTTTGTTTAACAACGTTGCCGTCGCCGCTGAAGCGGCTCTGCAAGACGGTCACATCAGCAAAGTGGCAATTGTGGACTTTGATGTTCACCACGGAAATGGAACCCAGGAGATCTTCTATTCGCGCTCGGATGTTCTCTACATTTCGATCCATCAGTATCCACTCTACCCTGGTACGGGTTGGTTTGACGAGGTGGGGGAAGGTGAAGGCCGAGGCTTTACAGTAAATTTCCCCATCCAAGCCGGAATGGGCAATGATTTTTACTACTTCCTCTTTCGGGATCTGGTACTTCCCATACTGCGCTATTATAGACCTGAGCTGCTTTTGATTTCCGCCGGATATGACGCGCATCGAGAGGATCCACTGGCACAGATGGACTTGGATGAAGAAGGGTTTGGGCGGCTGACCCAATTGCTCGATCGGGTAGGCCAGGAGATCTGTCAAGGCCGCATCCTCTATGTCCTGGAGGGCGGATACAACCTTGAAGCACTTTCGCGAAGTGTCCTGAGTTCAATCCAGGCTAGTCTTGACCCAATCTCCTTTCGGATTCCGAAAACTGGGCCCTGCAAATATTTGACCTACCGAGACAGGGTGAAAAAACACCTTTCCTTTTTCTGGCCGCTTTAACCCGAGGGGGAGATTAGCTCTCTTGTCTGAATTTTTCTTTCAATATCTGGGGTAAGCTAAAAATGGTGTTGCACTCCTGACACTTGAGAAGCACGAGCTTCTCGTTTTTTCCAAACTCGTCCTTAATCTCTTCAGCCACTTTGTGATTCACTTCATTGTAATAACTACTAAAAGGGTAGTAGCGTTTTAGCGCCCCATGACAGGACTTTCTTTTGGAGTTCTTTTCGTTGCACACTACTTGTTTGGGGAGTAGTTCTTTGATCACTGACTTTTCTCCTTAGTGGCTGAACATTTAGCGATATTCTTCCTTGCTCAACACCCTCTTGAGTCGATCGATCGGATAGGTATTGATCACGTCATTGGCCTCCAGCCAGCCGCGTCGTGCAGTGAACACCCCATAGCGAAGGAAGTGGAGCATCTGGCAGCTATGGCTGTCCGCGTTGATGCTAAGTAGTGCTCCCATATCTCGAGCTAGACGGCAGTTGGTGTCGCCCAGGTCCAGGCGGGCTGGGTAGGCGTTAATCTCTAGGCAGACACGGTTCTCGCGAGCTGTGCGGATGACTTGTTCCAGGTCGAGCGGGTAAGGCTCGCGTCGGGTGAGCAGTCGGCCGGTAGGATGGGCTAGGATGTTCACCAGAGGGTTTTCCAGAGCACGACAGATTCTCAAGGTCATTTCCTTACGAGTAAGATTAAAGCGGCTGTGGATCGAGGCTATCACCACGTCAAGTTGAGATAGAATGTCATTACCCAGGTCCAGTTGTCCGTCGCTGAGAATGTCCACTTCGATGCCTTTAAGAATGTGAATGCCTGGTTTCTGGGCTGAAATGGCATCAATTTCAGCAATGTGTTGCAAGAGTCTTGTGTCATCGAGTCCTCCGGTCATAGCAAGTGACTTGCTATGGTTGGTGATAGCGATATATCGGTAGTCAGCCTCAATAGCGACATTGGCCATGGCCTCGATTGAGTCTCTTCCATCCGATGCCGTAGTGTGCATGTGAAGGTCACCTTGGATGTCTCGATCTTGGATGAGCTGGGGTAGGCGGCCCAATTCGGCTTTCTCGATCTCTCCCTGGTTCTCCCTGAGTTCGGGAGAAATGAACTGGAGACCCAGTAAGCGGTAAATGTCCTCTTCGTTTTCTCCAGCCACCTTTTTTTCAAACCCCTTCTTGTCTACGGCGAAGATTCCGTATTCACTAATCTTGTAACCTCTTCGCTTAGCCCTCCCTTGGAGTGCCACGTTGTGGGCTTTTGAGCCCGTAAAGTACTGTAGGGAGGATCCAAAGCAGCCTTCATCCAACACACGAAGATCCGCTCGTAACCCGCGGCGAAGAATGATGCTGGCCTTGGTACTCCCTTGAGCTACGATTTCGGTGATGTCTGGATGTTGAACGAAGACCTGGATGATATGGCCGGGAGATTGACAGGTGACCAGAATATCGATGTCACCAATGGTTTCCTTTCTGCGCCTAAGGCTGCCAGCGGCAGCGATTCGCTTCACCTTAACTCGATCCTTCAGATAGTCGATCAAAGACTGGCTCAATGCAATCCCATCGTCGAGTCGAAAACGCCCCTGACTAAGCCGATATTCTTGGATAGACTTAAAAATATTGCTTTCGCTTCTTTCTCCTATGCCGGGCAAAATTTGCAGTTTACGGGACTGGGTAGCTGCCTCTAACTCATCGATTGTCGTAATATTTAAAGTCTTCCAGAAAAGGCTAATCTTCTTGGGACCTAAATGTCGCAGTTTTAGCAGAGTTAGAAGCGTCGGTGGGACTTGGTTCCTCAGCTGGAGGTATTCCTGGCAGTCCCCGGTTTCGACAATCTCGCGAATCTTCTCGATCGTCCCTGGGCCAATGCCCGAAATTTTCCGCAGTTCCTCATCCCCCTCTTCGAGAGCCCGTGCTACGTTCATACTCAGGTTTTCAATGATCTGTGCGGATCGGTGAAAAGAGCGGATGCGAAAAGGATTTCCGTTCTGAATCTCCAGAATATTTGCCATCTCGTCGAATATCAGGGCCAGATCTCTGTTTTCCATTGCTCACATTGTTTTATTGTAACCGATTCGTGGGTCGACCAAGTTGAGTATTTTCCGGGGGTCGTACCGGTATTATCTACCCCAAATCCGTAGATAACCGTCTCAGGCGCTCTCGGGCTTCGCGTAAAATATCGAGGCTCTTACAGAAAGTAAAACGGATGAGCTGCCTTCCCTGGACGGCAGTGTGATAGAAGCTTGTACCAGGCACTGCGGCCACGCCACAGTGGGTGATTAAGTGGTGAACAAACTCGACATCGCCGAGTTTGGTGACCGGTGAAATGTCAGCCATGATGTAGTAGGCGCCGGACGGTTTCCAGACCTTGAACCCCACTTCCGTCAGGGCTCCTAAGAGAAAGTCTCGGCGCTGGGCGTAGGTGGCCGCCAGTTCTCGGTAATAGGAAGGTCCCATTTTCATGGCCTCTAGTCCTGCCTCCTGCAGGGGTGCAGCAGCGCCCACCGTAAGAAAATCATGCATTTTTCGGATCGCGCTGGTGAGGTCCTCAGGAGCCAAAATATCTCCAATTCTCCAACCAGTAACGCTGAAAGTCTTCGAGAGCCCACTGATCGTTATGGTGCGCTCCTTCATCCCTGGAAGAAGGGCGATTGGGTGATGCAGCTTCCCATCGTAGGTGATGTGTTCATAGATTTCGTCGGTGATGACATAAAAGTCGTACTCTTGAGCAAGGCGGGATATTTCGGATAACTCCTCTGAAGAAAATACCTTACCAGAAGGATTATTGGGTGAGTTCAAGATTAGTGCCCGTATCTCTTCGGCACCGGTCGCTTCAATCTGTTGCTGCAAACTGTGGGTGTTAAAGACCCAGCTGTGCTCAGGGTCTAGGGATACAAATAAAGGCGAAGCTCCTGCGATGATGCAGTCGGGGACGTAGTTTTCATAAAATGGTTCGAAGATGACAACGCGTTCTCCTGGATTGACGACTGCTAGAATCGAAGCGATCATGCATTCGGTGGCCCCACAGGCAACCGTAATCTCCTTTTCCGGGTCAAGTTTCCAGCCGTAAGATTGTTGATATCTTTTCGCAATCGCTCGTCGAAATCGTGGTGATCCCCAAGTAATGGCATATTGGTTGATGTCATTGTGGATAGCCCGACAGGCCGCTTTCTTGATGTTCTCCGGCGCTGGGAAATTTGGAAATCCCTGGGCCAGATTGATAGCGTTGTGTTGGACCGCCAGGCGTGTCATTTCGCGAATGACCGATTCAGTAAATTGGGTAGCTTTGTAGCTAGTGCGCTGACGAGAAATGGTCATAGTGAGGGAATTTTACTCAATCCTTGCCTATGAGCCGAAGGGGTTCTGGATGATGAAACTCGATATTTGGAGACGAAACAGAATCCGAATTCGCTGGTAGATGGGAATGTGGACTAATGATACCAAGCCTAGCGGTTTGAATTGTCGGTTGGTTGAATTCGTTTCGTATTTTGAGTTTCAGATTTCAGATCTTGGCAATGAGGTCCCGGATAATGGTTTCCCAGCAGAGTCTCGTCCCCACCAGCAAGGATCTCTATCATCTGCTCGTGAAGATGATCGACTTCGGAGGAGATAATGGGATGACACCTTTTCTCATACATTTTTCGGGTTTTGTCGATGTCTTCTTGGAGGCGATCGTAGATGTCTCCATTCTCTTGTCCCTGCTGAATTTTTTCTTCCTGATAAAGGGCGATTTCCGAGATCAGGAGACGAGCAAATCGTTGAGCTTCACGGTGGTATTTCTCTTCCTGCTCGCTGGTCAGAGCAAGCAGCTCGGGCTCGATCGTGGCCATTTCTACGGAGCCTGTTTCCTCCGCTTGACCCAACCTAGCCTGAGGTTCATCCTGGATGTCGAGCCGTTTAAGATTTGACCGTGCTCGGTTCTCTAGGGATGGATCCTCAGTCTTCTGGCTCATTTGATCCTTAGTTTTTTCGCCTACTCCCGGAGAAAGTTCTCCAGAATAGGATTTTTTGAAGGAAACCTTTGGCTGGTCCTCTTCAGACTGGGCTTTGACTTCGAGTTGGGTGTCTGGCTTCTTTAAGCCAGACCAAGAGGGTGATGTCTCTAGTTCCTTTTCCAATTGGGCAACGGCTTCTTCTAAAACCGTCAAAGCCTGATCGCCCTTTTGGGGAAGGGTCGGCTCGCTTTCAGTTTCCAAAACGGGTACAGGTCGTGTGAGGTGTTTCTCCCGCTCGCCCCCTTGGATCCAGCTCTGCTGAGCCAGACTCGCTTTGTCTTTCCCAACGGATTGAAGATAGTTGTTTTTTAGTACCAGTACGGTCAGATGGGTGAGAAGCTCCAGAGTGTCAATGGGTATGGTTTCGAAGGAATCTCCATAAAATACTATGGGAACAAAGTCCTCAAAGGCAAACGGAATACAGATGCAGGAGTGAGGAATTTCTCCCATTCGTTTCAACCAGGGGAACAGTTCAGCCGATGCATCCACTCGGTAGATGATCCTCTTCTGTCTGGCTGCCCGGATGATCGGATCCTCAAGATCGACGGCAACCACCTCCTCGATGCTTTCAGACTCAAAGCCAATGCTCTTCCAGGGAAGGTATTTGGTTTCCTGTTCAAGAAAAAGAATTCCTCTCTTGATGTATCTTTGCGTTTCCTTAAGGTGAACCTCTAGAATCTGCTCTTGTGTTTGGGCGAGGATCAGCTTCTGAATAGTCCGATTAATGAATCCCAGATCGACACCCGTTAGCACTTGAAAGTTGTTGGTCCGGGACTTTTCGTTGATCTGGTGCAGATAGGGTCCGAGTTCCTCAATTTTGGCCTCGACCTCGCTTTGAACAGAACTCAAGCGAGTTTCAATGTTGCCGATCCTCCGCTGGATGAGGGTTAAAGATGTATTCACGGTTTCCAGCGCTGTCAGGACGCTATCCTCACCTTGCTGTGACATTCTAAGCCTACTTGGAACCTTTAGGCAAAGTTTAGAAGTTGGCTCAAGGACTGTCAACTCCTCGACTTGTTTGATGAAACATCTATGCGAAATACATTCTTTGCCTCATGTAAACTAGGTCCCCGCGCAGCGTACGAGGCGAAGAAAACAAGCTTGTCAACCCGTTTCGGACAAGCTTCCCCGACCTTTACTCCTCTACTTTTTCTAGTTTCCCCAAGAACTCTCGAATCACCTTCAAGTAGCGAGTAGTATTAGATTGGAAGGCCGAGCCATGGGAGGCATGCTGGATGAAGAATAGGTCTTTTTTCTGGTGGGGAATCCTCCGGAAAATAGCTCGTGCTGTCGAGGGGGGGACACGACGATCTTCTTGGCCGTAGATGAGCAAGATGGGTACGGGCTGCATCGTCTGAAAAGCCTGACCAGAATTCAATTCATATCCGTTGAACTCGTTGATCCGAGTGAAATTCCAGATGAATACCTTAGCGAAGATGAAAGCCGGTAAGGGGATAAACAGGGTTGTGTGGTGGGTGACCGTCTCTTTTAAACTGAGAAAGGGACTATCGGCAATGATCGCTTTCAGATCACTCCCAAAGCTCTTGGCTGCATGTATGGCGGCCACCGCACCCATGGAAACCCCGAAGAGGACTGTTTGCTTTCCGTCCAGTCGGTTCTTGAGAAAGTCATAGCCACTCAGCACATCGCTCTTTTCCTGAAAACCGAGTGAAATGAATTTCCGATCACTAGAGCCATGATTACGGAAGTCGAATAAGAGAACGGGATACCCAAGTTGATTCAAGGCACAGGCCCGCTCCAAAAGCTCATGCCGATCCCTAAAGAGCCCGTGACAAAAGATGATAGCCGGCTGCCAGATTTCTCCCTCCATGAACCACCCCCCCCCAGGGTCAAGCCGTTTCTCGTGTGAAGTTCGACTTCGGAAAAATTTCTCCCGTAGGTTGTAGGATTGCTCTTCAGGTTCGAGTCTTGTCTTCTGGTGGAAGCAGTAGCCACCAAAAACGAAGCAATCATTGGAAGGAGGAGATACGTGAATACGGGCAGGAAAAAAAGGATAGTCAACGTTGTCCCCTTGACCATCCTTTTTCCTCGGCCCGAACTCCCAGCAGGCGAAGAGCTAGCCAGATCAGGTAGCTGGTCAGGGCAAATAGAAGAGAAAGAACAAGCAAGATGAAGAAAAGCAGCATGATGATCTTCTCGGGGCGGGCGACTTGCTGATCAGCCGCGGTGAGTCATGAATTACTCCTAGTACACCGGTCCCTAAATACAGTAACGTACGCTTCCCACGTTTCAAGCTCTAGGTTCTCTTGGTTCCCTGTATATTCTGTTAGAGCCAGCGAATTCCCTCCCACGCATTTTGGTGCGATGACGATAGCCTCTATGGCTTCGAAACACCGAATGATCGCTACCTCGACAAACCCAGACTTGCATTGACGCTAGGGCCGGAAAAGTCGCGAGTTCTTTCAGAAATCAAAAGTCAACAGCTGGAACTTAGAACCCGGGAGAATACGTTACCCTACTCCGAAACGAAACACTTAATTTTTGGAATTTGATCCCACCGTGCACCGATCCTTGCTTTGTTGGCAGGTCCAGACGGGCTTTCCACTTGTTTCATTTCTGTTCGTAGAGTGCTGTGTCTGTCCGAGCCATCAGGTAATCTATTGATCGTTAGCTTTTGGGATAAAAGGTTGCTGCACTGACGCTCAATGGCAGTTTGTAACTGTTGGTGTTCTGGGCGTGAAGCTTATCGTCTCCTGTCTGCAACCGCTTTTCTACGGTCTCAATCTGTCCCTGCGAGTTGGCGATTCCAAGGGTGATGAACTCATCCCCACCCATGCGGGAAATGGTATCTGATTCACGAAAAGCAGCACGCAGGATTCTCGCCGTCCTGATCAGCGCCCGATCTCTTTCCTGATGGTCGAATCAATCGTTGGTTTGCTCAGGTTGTCAAGGTCCACTAGAATGGGACTAATTCTCTCATGTTGCGTCGGGCGAACTCCAATTGCTGTCTAGCAGGGACTGAAGACCTGTCGGTTAAAGAGGCCAGGGAGCTTATCGCGAACGGGAAGGGCCTAGAGTTCAACGTGCAGTCGGTGGTGTTCAACAGAGCGGCGTAGAGCTCGCATTAGCGCAGAGGAGGCTTTTTTCATTTAGGATTTGAGTAGGCAGGCCTGCGCGCCTCTCCTCAGTGTCTGTACATCGGCGCTCTCGCAGCACTGATCGCCGAACACCACGGCGCCTGGGTACGAGTGCGACCACATCCAGTACTCTAGCATCTGGAAGCCGGAGATCCAGGACCAACAGTCCAAAGTCTTTTTCGGCGAGACTCCTTAATGCTTTTCTGAAGCGGCCCACATAGGTGACCTCAAACTAGAGATATTTTACCTTGAGAACGTTCTGAAAGCCACCGGTGTTGTCAGGATTATTGTCGACGAATAGAATCCAAATGGGACGCTGGTCCATTACTGCCAAAAGATCATTTCCAGGATCCGATTTATTCCGCTCTTCTCTTCTGTTGCCATAACACATCGACGCTTCCGGCGGCTTTGTTGATGCTTCGAGCCATCACGAAGAGCAGATCGGAAAGGCGATTCAGATACTGGATGGAGACCTCCTCTATCTGCTCATCCTGGCTCAAAGCAACGACGATCCGTTCCGCCCGGCGGCACACAGTCCGAGCAAGATGGCAGACGGAGGAGGCGCGTGTTCCACCGGGAAGGATAAACTCGTCCAGTGGGGTCAAATCGGTATTAAGGGCGTCCAGAATCTTTTCCAGAGTGGTCACTCGTCCTGGTTTCAGAACAGAATGACCGGGAATCGACAACTCTCCTCCAAGATCGAACAGATCATGTTGTATCTCAGTTAAGCTGGTGTAAATGGCATCTGGGAGCTCATAGGTCAGGAGAAGCCCTAAGGCGCTGTTGAGTTCATCGAGTGTGCCATAGGCTTCGACCCGGAGGTTATTTTTGGGGACTTGGGAACCGTTTCCGAGCCTTGTGGTGCCTCGATCACCTGTTCGGGTGTAGATTTTGGACAGCCTGGGACTCATCGGGTTTCTTTTGGGGAGAAAGACAGATCCATCCGTGGCAACGGGTTACAGAATTGTCCCACTGTTAGTGGTAATCTTTCAATTTCTCCAGGCTACAGCTGATGCGGGACATGATCTCTCCGGGAGGTGAAGCATTGAATGGGCCGCCGTCGCCCAGATCAACGTCGCTAAACCCAGCCAGTTGGGCAGCTGCCAAAACGGCCGAGTAATTGTATGCTCGATCATGGATGAAGCGAATCTCCTCTAATTCGGCGATTGCTCCTTCAATCTCGTTCGCGGTGTCGAAATCGCCATGGCGGTAGGCGTTGTTGATTTCGTCGCAGGCTTTAGGACAAATAAGAGTAATGCCCGAGGTATGCCCTCGTGATCCCAGGCGGGCGGCTTCAGTGGCGCGGTCGCCGATTCCCCACAGCACTTTCTTAGAGGTCGGTAAAGCATCGGCCAGGATGCTCACATCAGATTCGCAAGTTCCCACCTTCACCCCGAAAATATAGGGTGACGTTGCAGCAAGTCTGGTGTAGGCACCAATTAAACTACTGCTTCGCAAATAGAGAAGAAAGCGAGCTCCACAGCTTTCCCCACCTTCGCTCGTGAGTCGAGAAAACTCAGCCCTGATACCCTCAGGGTTGCAGACTCCGGGGATTGGCATCAACAGAAAGAAATCAGGGGGACGAGGGAAGTCCATGCAGCGTTCTATGAACCTTTTTGCCGAGTCAGGAGGGGTGGCGACTAAGCCCGCGATGACAAGTGCTCGGTCTCTGACAACTTGACCGGTGAGATTGACGAGCTGGGACAAAGTGGTTTCATCAATATGGTGGATCAAACTTGTGCCAGCGACGCCGATGGCGCGCCGCCGACCTTCGTCGAGGAAATTGTTCTCCAACAGATAGCACACGTTTTTGCGGTGCGCTTTCTGGTTGACTATCCCCGACTGAAAAGGAATAGGGGGAATTGCAATCACTGTTTCTAGCTCGTCGGTGAGCTCTCTCTGAGAATTCATGTCTGGCATGACCATCTCTCCTGTCCTTCCCGACATGGGAACGATAATACACGGATGGTTTGAGAGTGACAACTGGTGGTCCCTTGGGAATCTCTAGTTTGCGCTTTCGGCGGGTGCTTTAGCTCGGTTTTTCGGGAGATCTGACAGTTACCGTTTCGCGGACTAATCGTAGGCAAAAGGGGGCGGACAGCCGGTCCGCCCACATACGAGAGATGGGTCGGTGGTCAGGTGGGTCGGAGACCTGCCTCATTCTTACTAAACCGTTCGATCAGATGGTCGCAGGCACGGGCGGTGATGGCCATCATGGTAAGAGTTTGGTTTTGGCAGCCACTGCTCACAAAGCAGGCGCCATCCATGACAAAGAGATTCTCGATGTCGTGAGTTTGATTGTAGGGGGTGAGGACGGATGTTTTCGGGTCGTGTCCCATCCGCGCCGTGCCAACCTCGTGAATAGCCATGCCTGGAATGGCCAGTTGGGAATTGGTCACGATGTTCCGAGCACCGGTCGCCTCCAGCATCTCGGCGGCCGTCATGGCACCATCCTCCAGCAGGGCTTTTTCGTTTGGACCGTGAGTCATGTGAATGCGTAGAGCGGGAATACCCCAGGCATCCTTCAGCGTAGGCGATGAAGGTGAGAAATCCGATCTGTCTCTGCTTCGAGAGGTGGATGAACGCCTCACCGTAACGCTCGATACACTCCCCGTCAATGTAGGCTAAGCTAGCCAGGAACTCTCTCTTTGTGTGTCCCTGGGTTCAGCGGCCAACAGCCGATCAATGAAGCGATTGGTCAGAGCTGTCTGGGCTCCTGGGGTATTAGTCTCGGGAATGATCAGGTCACTCAAGCGGATCAAGGTTTTATTTTGATGCAGATCCAGGAAGATCGGCTTCCAATCGGCTCCAGACAGTTCTCTAGAGGCGTCGTGGTCTTGGGGGAACTTCCGGGCCTCACCCGCAGTTCCCGCATTTCGCCCCGAGACGATTGAGATAATAGCCGCCCCCACGGGTCCGAATAGAGAGCGCCGAAAAAGTTCGCGTCGTTTCATCATCCTATTTGCCAAATGCAATACGTAGCCTACCATGTAACAGTATCCGGGTATTGAGCAAATAACGGGCGAACAGTCCGAAATCGAAAATGCAAAGACGCAGGACCATCTACTTCAATGATGCCCGCCACTACTATCTGTTTGTTTTTGAGCCACCGATGAAGCTCGAGGACGCCTGGCGTCCCGTAGACGAAGCCGCGGGGACCGCCGTCGATACTTTCGTTTACGGTGTGGCCAGCGGCGGTCTTTTTTATCCCTCCAAAGTGGGTGTCGCCTTTAGCGCGAATGTCCAGCCACGCCGACAGGCGGCTATTTGGCGGGTCTGGCACAACATGCAGAGTTTGATCGATAGGGGTTTGGATCCGCTGATGGTCTTGATCGACCGGGCCCACGAGAAAGGAATGGATTTTTTCGCCAGTTTGCGCCTGGGTGACTACCTTGGTATGGACCCGGACCACCAGCTCAAGTCAGGGGGACGGGGTTTCGTTCATCCCGAGGTGCGCGATCATCAGTTTGCGGTACTGGAAGAACTGGCTAAGAACTATCCGGTAGAAGGGGTCGAGCTGGACCTGGCCGCCCCCCCAGGCGGTTCCTCCTATTACTTCAGGGAGGAAGACGTCGAAATCTATACACCGGTGATGACCCAATGGGTCAGAAAGGTCTCAGCAATGGTACGCAACCGGCCAGGGAAATCGGGACAGGTCGGGGCTCGGGTGTACCCTACCGAGGCCATCAACTTGGCCAAGGGACTTAGACGTGCGCACCTGGCTAGCCGAGGGTTTGGTCGACTACGTCGTCCCTCTGGTTTACGGTTACATGCTTGTGGACAGCCAGATGCCCATTGAGTGGCTAATCGAGGCTGCCCACCAAGCTGAGACCTCGGTCTACGCTATGATCCAGCCCTATCATCATACCGAGGAACGTGAACTTCGCATCCGAGAGTGGGCTACGCCGGAGATGATGCGCGCGGCAGCGGCTAACTACTGGGCCCTGGGGGCCGACGGCATGTACAGCTGGTTTCTTCGGTGGCCTCTGGGAGATGCTAGTCGCCGGATACTTACCGAGCTGGGTGACCCAGATCTAGTCCGGGAAGCCGACAAACACTACCTGCTCAATCGAAGCCTCAAGATCGCCCAGAGGGTAGGCTACCCGACTGTCCTACCGCTGGAGATCACCGCCTCAGACCGGAGCACGCACAAGATTATTTTTACTATCGCCGATGATATCGGAGAGGTAGCCGAGCGCATCCGCCAGATCCAGTTGAGAATTAACATCAGGGATCTGGTCTCGGTCGACCGTCTGAGGATCTTGCTCAACGGCCAGTCGCTTGTTGAGGAGACCTGCCTGCGCGATTATGGCTCACCCATCGCTCCCTATCTGGGTCAGTGGCTGAAGTTCGAGTTGAAGAAGGTGCGTCCCCGTAAAGGCCACAATCGGCTAGAGTTAATTCTTGATAAACGAGCGGACGGGTTAGTCAGCCCACTCAAGGTCGAGGATGTGGAAATTATCGTGGAGTACGGTTCCTACCCCTCGGTCATCAACCGGTTTTGACCAGAGATGCACTTGCCTCGAAGTCCTCTACCGTTTTGATTAAGTGTCAGCGAATTTGCTCCAATCGGATCTCGCGATGACTTTTTTCCAGATGCATCGGTTAGGTAGAACACGTCGAGTATCTGGTCCAGACTAGTAGTGATTTTGACCAGTACGACGGATAAATTCAGGCCGAAAAGGGTTCAGACGATCAGTTAAAGTGCTCTCTAGCGGTTTGTCACAAAGATGTTCAGAATCATATGGCGGGCTGATGTCTGGTTGTCGGACTGGACCTGTGTTGGTTGCCGCAGGGCTCTGGGAGTTGTTGATACTGGGGTGGGGATCAAGTAGTCGGGGATGGTCGAGAAGATCCTCGACGGCGTACTTGCTGGTATCAGTTGAATTGGGTGAGTCCACGAGTATGGGCAAACTCCGGAACGAGTCGTTCCAAAAGTCCAATCTAACACAGGCACCTTAAGGTGCCGGCCAGATTCCCCAGTTGGTTGAGAATTCTAATCAGCCCTGGGTATGCAGCTCCAAGGTTAGAAGGGTCCAGTTAGTTTACAGACGATCGAAGTTTCTCTCGTTACCTTTCTTCAACGTCGGCGTTCCACAGATTGGCTAGTTCAAAGGGGGTTAAGATGTCTTCCAGACTGCGGAGACACGGCCTTTCGGCAAGTTTGGTAACCCTGAGTTTGTTGCCCGAGACTCAGTATGGGCGGTCCAAGGAACAGCTCAACACTTACCCGTAGAGACGGTTCTACCAGGACTTAGGGCAGCGTCGGTTAAGGAAGTGTTTTCTTACCTCGGTTACTGTCATTCCCTGCACTCCAACCTCAGTCAGGGCGTTCTTCACTTCCTCCAGTTTGAAATGACGGACGATCGTCTCAAGCTTCTTCATGATCCGTTTCTCCCTACTGCATGATGTAACCTTCTTCTTTGTGCTGACTCAGATCCAAGCCTTTAATTTCATCGGCTGAAGAGACCCGGAGCCCAACTAGCTATTCGCCGATTTTCAAGATAATCAAGGTTCCAATCGCAGCTAGAAGCCACGCCGACAATGCTCCAACGGCGTTGTCCAGCAATTGTCGGGCATTGCCCTCGAGCAATCCGTACTTCGGGGACACTGCACGGCTGGCAAAGATTCCCGTGAGTAGGGCTCCCACCGTTCCACCGACACCGTGCATGCCGAAGGCGTCTAGCGAATCATCATAGCCAAGTTTTGATTTCATCTGAGTAACGGCGTAAAAACACACCAGTCCGGCCACCGCTCCGAAGACCAGGGAAGCCATCGGCGTCACATACCCGCTGCCCGGTGTGATACAGACCAGTCCAGCCACTGCTCCGGAACAGATCCCCAGTAGGGTTGGTGTGCCCTTCCGTAACCATTCACACAGTGACCAGGTAATGGCAGCCATGGCGCTGCTCGCTAGGTGGGTCACTACAAAGGCGTTGCCAGCGGATTGGTCAGCAGCTAGGGCGCTGCCGGCGTTGAATCCGAACCAACCTACCCAGAGCAGGCAGGTACCTATGTAAGTATAGGTTAGGTTATGCGGAGGCATCGGGTCCTTGCCATATCCGAGGCGCTTGCCCAATACCAGGGAACAGATCAGACCTGAGACGCCCGAACTGATGTGCACTACGGTTCCTCCGGCGAAATCCAGGCCCGGAAAAGGACCGTTTTCTCCCAGCCAGCCCCCGCCCCAAACCCAGTGTGCTAGGGGGCAGTAGACAAACGTTCCCCAAAGCAATATAAACCACACCATTGCGCTGAATTTCATGCGTTCTGCGAATGCTTCACAAATTAAGGCGGGAGTAATGATGAAAAGCATTCCCTGGAAGATCATGAACACTTCACGGGTCACCGTACCCTCCAGCGGATAAACGGCGTTTTCCCCGTCGTAATAGGGAGCTACTCCGCGTAAGAACGTATAATCTAGTCCGCCAATGAACGTGTTGCCGTCAGCAAAGGCCAGGCTAAAACCGTAGAGGGCCCAAATTAAGCTCATCAGTCCCATCAAGAAGAAGCACTGCATCATTACGGCGACGACGTTTTTCTTTCGCACCAGTCCACCATAGAACAAGGCTAATCCGGGACCGACCATCATCAGCACCAGTGCCGAGCTGGTGAGCATCCAGGCAGTGTCTCCTTTGTCAAAAGTCCCTTGATCAATCTGTAAAGTCGGGGAGGATCCTGCTACGTTCTGTTGGGTCTGAACCCTTGCGATCACAGCCACTCCGACTACTATCGTAATGAGCATCATCCCCCACCACTTTTTCATCCTGTCTTTCTCCTTTGTGTGGACTAACTGTTAGAAAAGTTCTTGGGATTGTATTGTGGGCAAGAAAAGGGGGAGATTATAAAAACTAACCTCTTGGCTGTTCTAGTCGTTTTTGTGACTTAGTCGATACTGGATTTTGCTATCTCCTGGGCTGATTCTGAGGGGCTTGTATCAAGTTACGGCCCACTTTTGGAGGCCTGAGGTAGACATGTCAATAGGACTGATGTGTTGTGTCGTCTTGGTCTTGTCCGTCGTTTCCGTCTATATCTAGGCCTGGTTCTTTGGGGAAAAAGGGATCGTCCCAGCCGTGAAATATGATCTATTATTTGGGTTTGGAGCTAGCAGTTTCATGTATGGAAGTTATGCCATGATGGATATACCCTCGAGCATGGCTTTCACGTGGCTGATCGGGTCGACACACTGGTCGACCCCAATCGCTCACCTGATGGGACCCTGGAGCCCAGGTTGTCCCATGACAGACCGTCGGGAGGACTGGTCTGTCCTCCCCGAAAAGCGCAACAACAGGTGGGCTCTATGAATCAGCGAGGAAGGTCTGCTCTGTCACCATATTTATGGAATCCATCACTAAGTAATTTCGAGAAGAGAAAGTGTATTGTGATGAATCAAGCCCGTAATCACCTCCTCCGGAATCTGGACAAGCCCCGTACTGGTCAATATCCTATTCAGATTGCGCAGAGACTGTGCGGTTTCGCCAACGGTCTAGAACGGGGAATCGCTCCCGAAAAGAAGCTTGTGGAAGCAACCCGATTCAAAAAAGCTAAGCAAGGCCTGATAGCTCCACCAGCTGCGCAAGGGGAAGGGCAGAGATATCCCCACGTTGGGGGTGTTTGCGTACCACCACCATTGCATCCTTTGCCCAGGGCAGACCCATGTGAGCCAGGATAATCTTGAGGTCAGGGAACTGGATCGATCGACATGAATCCGATGAGCTTTTCGGGATGCTGCTTCGCGTAGGCAGCAATCTAGTTGTTTAGTGTGTGCATGCCTAGAAAATCCGAATTGATTCCAAAGACAATCACTCGATCCGCCTCTTTACTCGCCTGCCAATGACGTTCCGGCGTGGAATGCAAATCGATTAGCGCTCCGGAATAGGACTTTTCAACGGCTCGATGAATTGTCTGCCCCATTGGTTCCGAGTTGAAAGGTGAGTGTGGCAATCGATGATCATGATTCCCCCTTACTTCTGGTGACGCTCGGATCTAAGCTGGTCAATGGGAATTCGCGGTTTGCGACCCAAGACCAGATCGGTCAGGACTTTGGCCGTGGCCGGCGCCTGCATCATCCCGGAAACGGCGTGTCCGGCAGCCCAGAGATACCCTCCATTGGTTCGAGGGTCGGCCCCGAGGGTAGGAAGTCCGTCTCTGCTGTTCGGGCGGATTCCACACCAGATGGCGAGTATCGGTTGGGAAGCCAGGGCAGGCATGATATTGCTGACAATCTGGCTCAAATAGCTCAGGCCCTCTGCCGTAAGCTTTTTTCGAAAGCCGAAATCGTCGTGGGTGGCACCCACGATTATTCTTCCGTCCGCTCTGGGGGTAAGATAGCCGGAGCTGTTCCACCGTGACAGGTTGTGGTGCAACCCGGGAGGCGAGCCCTTCAAGGACATGATCTGCCCGTGATCCGGAAAAAGGGGAATGGAGAGCTTGGAGTCCAATCTTCCGGCCCAGGCTCCGGCTGCATTGATGACCACCTCCGCTCGTAAAGTGTTGCTGTCCTAGCGAACTCCAACCACCCGATCGCCTTCCCAGAGCATGCCGTTGACCGGCCAACCTTCTAACAAGGCCGCACCTTTTGGCCTGGCGGCCCGAGCTACGATGGTCGTGTAGTTTCGAGCATCCAGAAATCGGCTCTCCGGTCGCCAGACAGCTGCTGCGATTTTCTCCGGCAGCAACGGCTCCTGCTTGCGCGCTTCTGCTCCGCTGAGTAGTTTCGCCGGCACGCCGTCCCCGATCTGTGACTTCAGTTCAAGCTCAACCCTTGCGACGTCTGATTGGTTAGGTATAATGATCAGCTCACCTTCTCCACCGTAGCCAATCTTCTGACCCGTTTCCTCAAAGAGTCGCTGATCGAGTTCATCGTAAAGCTTTTTCGAGAGGGTGGTTGCTTCCAGAAACCAGGGGTTCCTCGTGGAGCAAGAGCAGGGACCGATCATCCCGGCCGAAGCCCAAGAGGCCTCCCGTCCCACCTCTCTTCGGTCCACCAACGCCACCCTCAAACCCTCTTTCTGAAGGAAGTAGGCGGTGGTGGAGCCGATCGCTCCCCCTCCCACAATCACTGCATCGTAGGTCCCAAGGGAGGATCCCAGTCGACTTCGCAATGCTTTTGACTTTTTGACCATGCGCGGCTCACTACACGGACCAATTCGTTGACCGGAATTTTCAGATAGTTTACGAATTGATAGCAAGGCTTTCATGAAAAAGAGCCCAAAAGATACACTAGAATAGCGAGCGCGACATCCCGCTATCCATGACGAGAATCTACGTTGTTTCGGAGCTGGCCTGGTCGGAACAGAGAAAGGTGACGATTGAGGCCAACTCGTCTACTTGGCCCATGCAACCGACAGCTGCGGGGGCTGCCGTGCTGCCATCGACCTCTAGAAGCAGTCAAAATGGGGGTAACTGCATCAGCACGCGGTCGACCTAGCACTTATAGCCGACTACAGAGAGCGGCACAAGAGGATTGTGGAATTTCCAACACATCTTAACATGGTCGACTGGAAGAACGTTTATTGAATCGGTACTTTACCACCGTCAGCTAGACCTGCTGGTTAGTTGGACTAGACGGGACCAAAGTCCAACCAGGAAGCATCAGATGAAGGTAACGAAACACATGCCAGTAAGAGGATCGAATATTCTCGTTCCGAAAAAGCGGCTGCTGTTTTCCTAACCCTCTATTTACTTGGAGCTTTCCTGAAGGGACTATGGTTGATAGGAGATACCTTCATTGGAAATCACAGGCTGATCAAGTGCATTGGATATGCTCGACTCTCGGGGACTTTCGCTGCGTTTCTACTAGCCATGAGCGGTGGGTGGTTAGGTGGCCCAATATCCGCCATGCGGAGTTTTCAACTCTACTACTCCATCTCCGTTGACCCATGTGGGTGATCCCGAAAAGGAGGAGAACACTCGATTCAACACCACGGGGTGGCCCCAATGGATCTGGGGATCCTGGATCAGGGTCGGGCTGGTGGGATTGAGTACCAAGGATGTGGTCGAGAAATTAATCGATGTGCCAAAAACTCGTCTTCTGGTGGAGGAACCGGACATCAAGGAGCTTGAGCTCAAGGGTGCAGAGGGCCGAAATGGAGTGAAGGGTTGTGAGGTGATTTAGTTCACGGTTGATCTGAATGGTCCGGTCACCTAGGCGCTCTATCCAGCCGATGAGCCGAAGGTTGGGTCGATAACCAACGGCAATCTTTCGGGCTGTCGAGAAAACTCCTAGTAACGCTCCGAACCGGTGGGTGGTGGTAGTGACAGCGGCATCAAAGATGGACTTTGAGCGCTCAGTTAGTACAGCCTTTGCTTTGGTTCAATCAGGGCATCCTTCTTCTCCGACCAATATCCTTTTTCTCAACTAGCGCACAGCGATTGGATTCCCCGGCGAGCCGGTAGCGCCTTTCAGACGGAGTGGAACGAAGATAAAGGCAAACTCGTAAACTCGATCAGTAGACAGTTTCTCCAGGTCGAGATTCTCCAAATTGTAAATTCCGTTCTTGGTAAGCAACCACTGGTGGACTTCGAAGGGCCGTTCCTGATCTTCATGGGGAACCACCTCGGTGGCCCAGGTGTCGGAGCCGACCATGGCGATCTTCTCGCCGATGAGCCATTTGGCCGCAGCCAACCCGATTCCTGGTTCCCCGGACCCATAGCTTTCGTTGTCTACCATCCAGAGCTGGCCGTGCCCGGTACGAATCAGGACGACGTCACCTTCAGTAGCTTCGATTCCTTCCCACTGGAGGGTGTCTTGGAGATCATCCACACTAATCACGTATCCTGGTTTGAGCCTCTTCTAATTCTTATAGGCCGCGACATCGAGTAAGACGCCTCGGGTGAAGAAGGCTCCAACCTTTTCAATGCCAAGTCTAGTCAAGCCATAGGCGCGGCCAAATTCGGAGAGCTTGAAGCCGTTGTAGAAATAGCTCTCCGGGCCGATGCGAACGCCGACGTGGCCTAGACCGTCCAATTGAGTCCCTATTTGTCCAATTTCGCCACTGAACATGTCGTCATGGGAAACGATCTGGTTCATCCCCTTCGGGCCTTCGGTGGGAGAACCAGGAATTGTCAGGCTGAAGTGTCGTTGACCAGGTAGCGGCATGCCATGCTCGTAGACCCTTCCCAGTTGGTAAATCTGGCCTTTTCGGATGAGTTGAGTCGCCTGCAGAACCTTGTGTGAGGTCAAACGGTTAGCTGCTCCGCGTTGATCGTCTGGTCCCCAGGGTGATGGCCACCATTTCTCGCCGATTGGTGTCTGTCCGAATAGCATTACCGCAAAGGCCAGGGCCGCAGTAGGTCCGAGGATAAAGACAAATGTTGGTCCCTTCAAGCTCATGCTCTACTCTCCTTTCAGTTACGAAATCTGGCTCGAGTTTCAACCCATGGAACCATTTTGATATCGGAGATCATAACCTCCAACGGGAACCTGATAAAAGGGCTTGTTTTCTCCCCTGTGCTACACTCCAACCGCTGAGGTGGTGGAGCAAAGAATGGGCTATCGGCTAACGGAGGGATACGCTGGTGCAAGCTGAGAACCTTTCCAGTCGGGTCTACGATGAGGCCATCGTGATAGATGGCCTGAATGTAAGTTTTTGGGACAGTCCAGCGGTTTATCGGAGCCTGCAGGTGGGTGGCTTAACCGCTATCAATGCAACTGTTTCCATCTGGGATGGTTTCGAGTTTACGATGGACCAGATTACTCGTTGGCAACAGAGATTCCGAGAGGATCGGGACATCTTGTTCCAGGTTAGGACAGTGGATGACATCTTAGGGGCCAAGACGGAGGGTAAGACGGGCATAATACTGGGTTGGCAGAACGCGTCCCCGATTGAAAACAAATTGGATCGCTTGGAGTTGTTCCACCAACTGGGAGTGCGGATGATCCAGATTACCTACAACGAGCGAAACCTGCTGGGCAATGGCTGTTACGAGCGACGAGATGAAGGACTCAGTCATTTCGGTGTCGACGCCATCCGCATCATGAACGAACTGGGTATCTTGGTGGATCTTTCCCATGTCGGGGATCGAAGCACACTTGAGGCCATCGAGTTATCGACGAGACCGGTGGCTATCACTCACGCGAATGCTCGTTCCTTTGTCGATCATGTCCGGAACAAAAGCGACGATGTTCTCAAGCTGTTAGCAGAAAAGAAAGGAGTGATTGGCGCCAATGCTTTCCCCGTCTTTCTGCGACAAGGGTATGAGTCGACCCTGGCCGACTACGTTGATGCCATCGAGGATCTGGTGGAGAGGGTTGGTATTGACCATGTAGGCATAGGAAGCGACTTCTGTCAGGATCAACCCCACTGTTTCTTTGAATACCTGTTCGCTCAACAGGGCACCAAGTATCAGCCCATGCCCCCCTTCTCTATCCCTGATCCACAGGTTCATCCAGGGGGGTTTGAGACACCTGCCGAGATGCCCAATTTAGCCAGCCGACTATTCAACCGCGGCTATAGCCAGGCCGAAGTATTAAAGATACTGGGAGGAAACTTCTTGCGGCTCTTCCGGCAGGTCTGGCAGGAGTGAAATCCTCACCAAAGTCCGGATTGGAAGCATGAAATCGGAAGTAAAACCAACAGCCGAAAGCCGATAGTATATCCTTTATAGGCCGGTAGGCTCTCTTTCGTACTCTTTCCGTAAATCGCGAGTCACAGGATCAGTGCTGGTCTCTGTGGTCGAGATCGAACTGATTTTTTCTGGCTAGAGGGAATCTGTTGGGCGGGGAAGCAAGTGCAACCGGGAGCGGAATATTGACGAGAAAGAGGGTAGTTTCCAATGAGAATTAAATGGAAAAAAGAGGGTAAGGAGGCTGTTTCCTGGCTGCAACAGCTGATTCGTTTCGACACCACGAATCCGCCCGGCAATGAGTTGCCACTAGTACGGCATTTGGCTGGAACTCTCAAGAAAGAAGGTTTGAAACCCGAGGTGTTCGAGTCAGGTCCTGGCCGGGGGAATTTAGTGGTTCGGCTGGAGGGGGACGGCTCCCAACGACCAATCTTGCTGCTCTCGCATCTTGACGTGGTTCCGGCCGAGGCTTCGTACTGGACCCACCAGCCTTTTGCTGGGAAGGTAGCGGAAGGTCATGTCTGGGGTCGGGGAGCGATTGACTCGAAGTTGACCACGGCAGTCGATCTACAGGTGCTACTGTTATGCAAGCGCTTGGACCTGCCTTTGAAGCGGGATCTGGTCTTGGTCGCTGCGGCCGATGAGGAACTGGGAGGTAGGTACGGGGTAGGGTGGTTAGTGGAACATCACCCGGAGGTATTTGATGCCGAGTACGGGATCAACGAGGGAGGTGGGTTTTCTTTGCTAGTGGATGGGCAGCCGCTGTATACCTGTCAGGTGGGAGAAAAGGGGGGGGCCGAGCTGGACTTAATAGCTCATGGTCAGCCCGGCCACAGCTCAGTACCCCATACCGACAATGCCATCTTTCACCTGGCTGAAGTTCTCCAAAAGCTGGCGGCTTCCAGGATGCCCCATCGAGTCCCTGCCAGCGTGCTAGCTTTCTTTGAGGTCGCAGCAGCAGCACAGCACCGGCCGGAAGTAGCTCAATGGCTGAGGGATCTTCTGGACCCTGAGCAGGAGCAGGTGGCTTTGGCCCACTTGCCGGTGAATAATCCCACCCGCCTGATGTTTGCGGCCATGCTGCGTAATACTTGTGTCCCCACCCTCTTGGAAGCTGGAGTGAAGCGAAACGTGATTCCGTCGACGGCTACGGCGCAGCTAAGCGGTCGGACCCTGCCAGGGACCGATAAGGAGAGTTTTCTCAGAGAAGTTCGGGGGCTGGTAGGCGATGAAGTGGAGTTTCGCATGGGTACGTTCCGACCAGGGGTTGAGGTATCACATGAGACATCCTTATTTGGAGCAATCCAGGCAGCAATGAAACGCTATGATTCAGAAGGGACGGTGGTACCTTGGATGAGCACCGGCGGGAGCGACGCCCGTTTCCTGATGAATCGTGACATCCAGATCTATGGCTTCATCCCTCTGCGTTATGAGCCGGGGATGGACTTTTTTGATCTTTGTCACGGCCACGATGAACGAGTATCCACCCAAAATGTGCTCTTTGCCGTCCAAGTTCTTTTTGAGGTGATCTGGCGGCTCAATCAGATCGATTAGGAGCTAGGTAAAATGCGAAGAAGAGAGTTTCTCAAGAGTACCGTTTTGGCCTTGGGTTGCTGTTCCTTGGAGGACTCGCGGTTACGGGCCGGGCAGGGGAGGCTGTTGAGTCCACATTTACCAGTTCGTGTGCCCACAAACAAACTCATCGTCGATATGCACATCCACCCTCTCTTTCAGGAAGAGGAGCCTCAGGAGCCTCGATTTGCTCCTAGCTTGAACAACAGTCGCCCGGACGCAACCTATCAGATCAATGCCAGCTGGAAGCAGTTTCGACACGATCTTGATGTGGTGGACAAGGGGGTGATTTTGCACGTCGCCATCAGCGATGTGGGATCCGAAGGGAATGATCGGATGATGGCAGTGGCCCAGATATGGCCGGAGAAATTGATCCCTTTTGGGTCGGTTAATCCACTCTTTCCAGATGCGATGGATGAGTTCAAAAGAGGAGTCAAGGACTTGGGTCTGAAAGGATTCAAGCTCAGTCCCATCTACCAGAAGTTTCATCCAATGGATCCTCGCGCTTGCCGGATTTACGCTCAAGCACAAGAATGGGGCATTCCACTAATATTCCATGCTGCTACGGGACAGGCTCCGGATATTCCTCTTAGATGGGCCAATCCTATTTTGTTTGATGACGTTGCCTATGCCTTCCCACGACTCAAGATCGTTCTGGCTCATCTAGGACATCCGTGGCAGAAAGAGTGTTTCATTATGGCCAGAAAACACCCCCATGTTTATACTGAACTCTCCGGGAATTATTACCGGCCATGGTTTCTTTATCAGGCACTTCTTTTCGCTCTCAACTGGGGGCAAACCTATAAAATTCTTCTTGGAAGCGACTGGCCGATCACGACCCCGGCAGAGACCATCGAGGGCCTAAGAAATCTGAACCAGTTTGCCCAAGGTGGGAATCCCCGCATTCCCGACGAGGTCATCGAGAGCATTATTTACAGGGATTCACTTTCGCTGTTAGGGATTGAAATTTAGTGTCCCCTTCAGGGATGGTAGAAAGCCCCCGCCTTCAGGAGAAGAGAAGCTTTTCTCTTCACGTCTTGATCTGGCCAAGACACATCTGCAAGTATGATCCTAGTTCCGAATGGAACACTTAGAACTCTCCGTTAGAGCCAGGCCTCTTTTTCGGTTCGACACCTGTGGAGAGGGAATGGTAAGGAAGTACTGAAGGTCTACGGTGGAGAGTGGGTCAAACCTCAGTAAATTTACATGAGGAGATAAATCCTATGAAGTCTCAGTCGAGGCACGTAAAGGGAGGATTGGGCTCTTCCCTGCCCATGACCGATGGGAGGGAGAAGGTGATGGGGCAGGCGAAGTATGCAGCGGATGTGACCCTGCCTGGAATGCTTCATCTGCGACCGATATTCAGTCCTCATGCTCATGCGCGAATCAAGGCTATTAATAAAGATCCAGCCTTGCGAGTGCCGGGTGTGGTGGATGTATTAACGGCCAAAGACTTACCAGCGGCTAGTCGGAGACCGACAAATCGGAACAGTGCCATCCTGGCCGGTGATCGGGTCGTGTTCCAGGGACAGCCAGTGGCCATTGTGGTTGCCGAGTCTGAAGTGGCTGCTCAGGACAGTGCAGATTGCTTGGTGATCAATTATGAACCTCTAGCCGCTGCTATAGATCCCGTGGCGGCTATGGACGATGGCGGGCCTCTGGTCTGGCCAGAAGGTCTGGCCGAGGCCGACAACGCGGTGGCCGAAGCCCACACGGGAGGAGCAGGGGGAGCTGCCGAGCAGGCAACCGGTGGGAACGTATCTGCGACGGTGCACTTCAAACGTGGTGACGTACAGGTCGGTTTTGCCGAGGCTGATCTCATTCTGGAACGCAGCTACCGCACCCACATCGTTCACCAGGCGTATTTGGAACCTCATGCGGCCGTGGCTGCTGTGGATCCTGTAGATGGTAAACTGACCATCTGGACCAGTACTCAAGGGCAGTTCCTGGTTCGGGATGAGGTGGCCAGGCTGCTGGGACTGCCCAAGAGTCAAGTGCGCATTATTCCCATGAAGGTAGGTGGGGGATTCGGTGCCAAGTATGGCATTCTCGAGTCGCTGTTGGGTGCCGCTGCATTCCATCTGAAACGGCCGGTTCGGATGGTGTTAACTCGAAGCGAGGACTTCCTGACCACCACTCCCACGCCGGCTTGTCTGTTCGACTTGAAGACCGGTGTCAAGAAGGACGGTCTCCTGACCTCGTTACAGGCCCGTGTTGTGCTCGATTCCGGGGCCTTTCCCGCCCATCTCACTACCATTATCTGTACCCTACTCGGTGGTTATTATCGCTTTCCAAACCTGGAGATACGGGCCTACGAGGTTTTGACCCACAAGCCCATGGTGGGCGCCTATCGTGCTCCTACTGCACCTCAGGCGACTTTCGCCATCGAGTCCCAGATGGATGAGATGGCCCGGAAACTAAGCCTGGATCCCTTGCAGTTTCGTCTGGAAAACGCGATTGAGACAGGCGATCCGATGCCCGACAACAAGGCCTGGCCATCGGTCGGTCTGAAGGCCTGTCTGGAGAGGATTGCCGACCATCCCTTGTGGCGAGACCGTCTGTCTGTCCGCGGTGGTCGAGGTGTCGGCCTGGCCATAGGCGGCTGGCCAGGAGGAGCGGCTCCCGCGGCTGCCGTCTGTCGGGCAGACTCGGATGGGACAATTTATCTGCATCTTGGTTCCGTAGACATCACGGGCTCGAATACAGCGATGAGGCAAATGGCGGCCGAGGTTTTGGGGGTTTCACCCGATACAGTTCAGGTTCTTCCTGGTGATACCGAGCAGGGACCCTTTGCTGGCCACAGCGGCGGGAGCATGATTACCTATACGGTTGGCACCGCTGTAATCGAAGCAGCCAAAGAAGTGCGTAAACAGATCCTGGTAGTTGCCGCTGAGATGATGGAAGCCAGTTCGGCCGACTTGGAAATAAGTGAGGGTTGGGTGTCGGTCCGGGGTGTTCCGTCTCGGCGCCTATCGGTAGCCGAGGTAGCCGCCCAGACACTGAAGATGGGCGGTCGGCACAGACCGATTATCTGTCATGGGAGTTCGGCCCTGGCCGCGCAGCAGTCCCCTGTTTTTACTGCCCAATTAGTGGAAGTGGCCGTAGACCCGGACACTGGTCAGGTAGAGGTGGTGCACAACGTTATTGCTCAGGATGTGGGTCGGGCCATCAACCCCCTGCTGATCGAGGGGCAGGTGCATGGGGGTGCTACTCAGGGAATCGGGTTCGCATTACTAGAACAGTTGCTCTACGACGAGGGTGGTCAGCTTCTAACTGGCAGTTTCATGGACTATGCTCTCCCAAACGCTTCCCGGGTGCCTTCCTTTGAAGTACTCTTGATCGAGAACCCATCTCCAGACGGCCCCTTTGGTGCGCGAGGGGTGGGTGAGCCTCCCATCATTGCTGGTGCTGCAGCAATCGCCAACGCTGTCCGTCAGGCGGTTGGTGTAGGCATGACTGAATTGCCGATCACACCCGAACGCCTGTGGAGGGCATTGCATCAGGTGGGAAATATGTCTTCGCTTGGGTTGGACATTCCTGAAAGTCGTTTGCGGTCATGACTTCCTCAAGCAAACAAAGCCAGGGCTAGAGTTGTTTTCTTCGAGATGTTGGTCTTCTTGAAAACTCAAAGCCAACCCCGAGAGTACGCGATCAGATCTTCTGCAACAGACTCTCCATCTTCTTGGGCTAGCAGGTTTTTCTATTGCCCAGCCGATCTATTATCTGTTGACTAACTACCCGGAATTTTTACTTTCCCATAACTCGACAGCGATTGATCTGGTTGTTCGCGATCTGGTGCTAGACCTGGCTGTTCCGCTTTTGCTAGCATCCGTCGAGTGGGTAGCCTAAAAGGTCCTTCCACGGTTGATTACTCTCCTCTATCTGTGTTTTGTCGGAGCTCTATTCAGTCTGATATTAGTGGCTTTTCAGTTGAGGAATCTTGCTTGCCCTGAACTGCTGAAAACATCGCGATGACCACGGTGATCATTTGAAGAAAACGGGGCAAAGGTATGAAGTCACCACCCACCACCAGCACATAAAAATAGTTTAGGAGTACCAGCTTTCCCATCAGGAAGGTCGTTAAGCTATCCGGCAACGACCGCCATGTACAAGAGGCCAGTGTAAACAGCGCTGCTACGAGAGAGGGATCTCTTGTCAGAAAGACTCTAGGTAAATCAGGCTCCGCGAGGGCCAGGCCCATGGGTCGTTCAGCTGGACTCAAAATTGCACCTTTGCGTAGTAGGTATTGATCACCCAATTGCCATAGTAGGAGTAACGCCACACTTAGACGAGCGAGAGCTGGAGGATTAGGACCAGGAACCACAATCGCAGATCTCGCCAATTCCATCGGCCTTGGTAGGTTCGGTATAGCTAGAGTGAAGCGGGCAGGGTTGAATGGGGTAGGTCCCCTGTTCTCACCAAGGCCACGGTTAGCAAGATCAGAGCATTGACTAGTAGTCGGCGTCTGCCGGAGGTGTTGAGCAACGAAGTTGTGTGTCATAAACCGAGTATTACCAGGTTGGTGAAAGCTATCGCTTCCAGCCGACTCTTTGCATAGGTCTGGAGGCAAATGTCGAGTGAGAGGATGAGTGGAGGGAAGCCAGAACACCCGATTGGGCGGCTGGCCGCCACCAGCGCCAGCCCGTGAACGCTAACCAGCTAGATTACGGAAAGCACTAGTAAGGTAGCTAGGTTGACCCAGAAAAAGAACGAACCCTGTAGGAGAAATAAGAGAGCTAGCAGTCAGGTCCAAAGGGGGCTCAAGTTGCCTTCCACCTGGCTGAATTCGGTGCTTACTTGTAGAGAGAAAGCAAGAAAAACAAGACCGACTGATCACGCTATGTTCTGCGCGTAGAGAAAGGAGATGAAAGCATCATCCCAAATTTCACTGAATGGGTTTAAGGTGAAAAGGAAAATGAAGATTGCGACTACGGCTCCTGCGTAACGCAGGCAACCATAATTTCTCTTGGTCAAGGCTGAGGCAGTAAACACGAGAACGATAGGATGGTAGCCGCTGGGTTTTGGAGGCTGGGGTGGGTGGGTTCCTAAGATAGCTACAGAGGTTTATGCGGACTGATCCAGATGGACACGTGGGAAGACTTGACAACCTGGAAGGTTCAAGTGTATCCAATTTCAATGCGAGTCGAAATTCTTTTTGATACGGCCGTTTCTCCCAACCTAGCAGCCCAGGACATTAGCGAAACCTGTGCCTTTCCACTTTCCACGGTATTTACCGATGGGTCGGTGGGCTGCGTATATCGGTCGGGTTCGAGTAAGCACAGCCACGACGGCGTTTTAGTAATGCAGAAGTCGCAGGACGGGGGAGTTACGTGGGCCAAAGCGAGCATCATTTTTGATGGACGCAGCCTAGATCCGGTACAAACGGTGCTCGCTAGTGGCCTGTGCCAGACCCAAGAAGGGAGCATCCTGGTGGTGTTCTCCGCTGTGGAGGGATTACGACCCGGAGTCTATATGTTTAGCGGTGAAGGGAGGAGTCTAAACCGAAAGATGTCGGCCCTGATCAGTCGGGATACCGGTGAAACTTGGGAATCTCCAGTGCCAATCTGTGTTCCAACCTTGTCCAGATTTGGACTGGCTTCCAAGCCATTCACTCTTCCCGACGGGGTGATCTGCCTGCCACTTGAATATCGGGCTCCCAGTGGTCCCAACAGTACCACCATGATGTTCTCTGAAGACCACGGTGCTAGTTTTGGTCCACCCATTACCGTCGCCTTGGACCCGGATGCACAGCTCAATCTGTGTGACGCACGATTCGATCGTCTACCCGATGGTCGTCTGATCACCTTGCTTTGGACATTCCTGCAAGAGAACGAACAAACCATTGACGTGCACCAAGCGTTTTCTTCGGACAATGGTCGTACCTGGACACCAGCTGAGAGTATCGGTTTCGTCGGGCAGATCACTGCGCCCCTGGCAATGCCGACCGGAGAAGTGATCGCCGTCAGCAACTATCGACTTTCGCCACAGGGAATTCGTCTCTGGCTTTCATCCGACGGAGGCCGTCAGTGGGACATCGAGTCTCCGATCCAAATGTGGGATGCTGCTCGCAGTCGCCTCTTGGGAGAGCCGATAGAAGCATCCTTGCCAGTATCTGAGGACGAGGGGGTTTGGGAAGCCCTACAGACTTTCACCTTTGGTACCCCAGATCTACTTTCTCTGCAGGACGGTAGCCTGTTGATGACCTACTACGGCACAGTAAATCACATCACCCACATACGCGCCTGCCGTTTCAAAATTGATTTTGATAGGGCATAACCTAGTTTCCGGTGAGTAGCTGGATATGTGTCTCCTTGCATGTTAGCCCGAAGCGTCGGTAAGAGGATTCAGTGTAGCTGCTCCTCGCCGGAAATTTGGGCTAATATGCCAGTTTGAAATCTAAGCATCAGAAGAAACTATTTTCCAACCTTCAGTCACATCACAAGGAATGGGGAAGATTCTGTGTTCTCCGGTGAGGACGTTTTTGGCTGGCGCAATCACCTGGATGCAGGCAATCAGGGCGGGTGAGCTTACCCGTGTATCGGTGAGTCTGTCCTCATGAAGAAGCACATTCAGCACCCCTGCTCCGATGGGAATATCGCTGGTGACTCTGAGCGAAGCTATGAGGTCTGTGGGTGCATCCCGATAAGGACTCGGCCAAAAACTGACTTATTGGTCCCTGAGGAGAAATCTTGATGGTGCTCGTGGCGACAAGTTTTCCAGACAAATCTAGGAAAAACAACAACACCTCGGCGGTGCTCGTTGTTGACGGGTTTGATAATGCCTAAATCTCCTTACGGTGAGGACGATTTACAGCGAATCCTGCAAACTTGCTCGTGGTTTTAGCCGAGTCTACGTGAGCCGTGGGAACAATTTCCGTGGAGCGTTGTTGATAGATGGGGTGTGGGTCTCAGGGCGGTGTTAATCAGGGGAAATTCTGCCATGGCTCCTATCTTGGCCAAGAAGTCATGGGGGAGACGGGCCCATTCGTTTAATGAAGGGATATCTCCCGTCGTGGAAGGCTCAGCTAATCCCAGTGGTTCAATTGTGAAAGTCGTCTCAGTACCAGACTGCAGAATCAGAAAGAGTCCCTCCCTCAAGATGCGAGTAGTGGTACCGTCGTTTAGGCCTCCCAGGTTGCCTTTGTGACAATATTAGAGAAATATACGATCCGACATCTTCATCTGAAAATGCAAGGGTTCCTGGATGTAGCCGTTGACCACTACAGGGAGGATCAGCTCCTCCATTTACTCACTTATTTAGGGGATAGGATCAAGTGCACGGGCATAAAGTATCAGAAGATTCATCGCTTTTCCTCTCACTAAAGGAGGAAATTCCTGAGTCATCCTGGTTAGCTTGGAACTAGATCGGCAATGGATTTCATGGTTGGGGTGACAAGAAAGGACCTCTGGTCGACGATGATAGAGCTTTCCAGTTTCGTACTTTTTCGGGAGAACACACCGCTCCTCCTCTTACCCTCCGTCACCAGACGTAGAAGTTGCTCACTGGTCTGTCATGAATCCCATGGAGAGAAGTCTAGCGCAGGGGCTTGATCCTGAGGTTACGAAAGCGCGCCTTGTGGTCTTCGACCCAGTCTTCCCCCGGGTGAACCTGAAGTCCTAGGTAGCCTTTCCTGGGAACTCCCTTTGTTGTTTCCTGGGTGTGCTGATGGTCGGTCACCAGGTGTCCGTTCAGCCAGAACTGGATCCGAGAGGGTTCGCCTTCAATGCGGATCTCTATCTCGTTCCATTCTCCTGACCTGAAATATTGGGCTCCTTCCGGGTTTTCCAGCACCATATTCTGAGTCCAGGGAAGGTAGATTGCTCCAATAAAGCCGCCAGAGCGATTGTCGAGCGTTACCTGATGGCTCTTGCCGTCCTCGCCCACTCGTAAGAAGACTCCGCTGTCAACTGGATAGTCGAGGTTGGTCTCCAATCGGAGAATGAAGTCGCTGTACTGGCCATCCGTGACAAGGAAGCCACCGAGGCCTGGTGGATCTTGGTCGCCCGCGATTGCACCATCGATGATCTCCCACTTCCCGCCGACGTTTTCGCCGGGAAGACCTTCGTGGCGACTCCAACCAGTGAGAGTCCGGCCGTCGAACAGGGGGATGAAGTCGCTCTCAGCCTCGGAGGTTGAAGGTGCTGCATGCTGTGTCGGCGACTCAGTAGACATAGACGAGCATCCTGACGAAACCAGGCCGGCAACAAAGAAAGCCAGAAGTCGATTTTTCAGAGCTGACGAAAACATGGACCTAATTATCTCCCTTCATAAATATGGCGATGAAATCAGACCTCCTTCACGGTTGAATAGAGTCTGCCGGTTGTTTCTCCTCGATCCAGGTCCAAGCGGATAAGGAGGTCAGATCTAGCCCTTTCCTCTCTAACCCAGGGCCGGACCAAGCGATGTGCCGACCCGATCAATGAATCGAATCGAGAAGGAAAAGACCCCGCTCTCATGAAAACAGACAATAAACGTCATCAGACTCTTGGCCTAGATTACAATAAATGGATCCTGGTGTCGATCTCGAACAGAGTTTTCAGTCCCTTGTTAAGGTGCAGTGCGAGAAATTCAGCTTGGGGGATCAGGATTGAGGATGGGAGTGTGAGCGGTTTGGTTGAGTTGGATAAAGCTTTTCCGCTAGTACCTAGCGGAGTGGTGCTGGTAGAGTGATAAACGAGTCGCAGGTCTTTCAGTTGTTCTGGCCAACTCTCCCTGATTCTATCCGGGATAACCTACGGTCCATCGCAAGAAAGGAATTCTGATCCGAACCTTAGAAAGGGGTGTGAAGTGAAACGGAAGATTGAAAGGAGAGATTTGATCACCTTGGCTAGCTCTGCGCTGCTGAGTTCAGGTGTGCTCGAATCAGGACTCCAAAACCTTTTCGCCGGGTCGATTCCCACAGAGGGAAATACCTATCTAAGGAAGTCCCTGAAATTTAGCATGGTCATGGAAGCTGGGCTTTCGATTGGGGAGAAGTTTCAATTGATCAAGGATGCAGGTTTTCACGGTCTTGAGATGGATAGCCCAAGTGATCTGGACCGAGGGAAAGTGATCGAGGCCCGTGACAAAGTTGGATTGGTGATCCCCGGGGTCATCGACTCGGTTCACTGGAGGAAGACTCTTTCCGATCCAGATCCGGCGGTTCGAGCGGCAGGAGTCGTTGGACTCAAAACTTCCTTATCCGATGCTCAGGCCTACGGCTCCACCACGGTCTTGCTAGTCCCCGCTGTGGTCAGGAAAGAAGTCTCCTACGATGATGCCTACCACCGATCCCAGGCTGAGATCCGAAAAGTTCTGCCCTACGCCGAGAAAGTCGGGGTGAAAATCGCGATCGAAAACGTCTGGAACAATTTCCTGCTGAGTCCACTGGAGGCTGCGCGTTACATCGACGAATTCGACAGCCCCTGGATCGGTTTCTATTTCGACATTGGGAACGTTGTCAATTACGGCTGGCCCGAGCAGTGGATCCGGATCCTAGGTAGGAGGATTCTAAAGTTCGACATCAAGGACTATAGCCTGGAATTGCGAGATAGGGAAGGGCCTCGTGCTGGTTTCCGGGCCGCGCTGGGAGAAGGGTCGGTCGACTGGGACACGGTCCGGACGGCGATTCGTGAGATAGGATACCAGGGCTGGGGTTCGGCCGAAGTTCGCGGTGGCGACCGCGAACGCATTCAGGAGATTTCGGAGCGAATGAATCGAATATTAGCGAGAAGTTAAACTCGGCCAAACCATGGTGGTGGCTGACTGATGGATCAGCCAGATCGATGTGTTTCGCCTCGTCCCATGCATACAGTAATTAGTTCATCCCGGAAAAATATGGAAACCGGGAATGAGGTGGAAGAGGCCTGCAGACCTCTGGTCTCTGCTATTAAGCCCTGCTCAAGATTGGACAATAACTCCTTTTCAATTCACTTGACCTGGGGAATCCGGGAAGGCTATTCCTTAAGAGACAAAGTGCTTTACATCTGGATGATGCCAAGGTTCCAAGCCAGTGTCCCCTTTTACTTATGAAATGGTTTCTTGGAATGATGTTGAGTTTCCCTATGCATCCCAAAACTATACTGCTTGTCTTCTGGGTCGTTCTTGTGCATTACCATTTTGTTTTAGCTCAAAATCTTTGACTCTGGTTTCCCCAAATTGCGGTCGGGAATTCTGTCAGCACAGTCATTAATCTAACCAGCAAGGGGATTCAGAGCTTCGACGGGAGTCTATTTCTGAGTGATAACGCCAGTTCCCATCTTTACGTCTCGATTAATGACCAATTGGATGACGATGATTTTTTACAATTTAGCGTACCGTCGGGATCCTTCGGAAGGCTGGTGCTGAGCAGAGCTAGTCCAGTGGTTCCCGATCATGTCATCATCTGGGATAGGCGCTTCCCTAGAAATCTCAACCTGGAGGAGCAAATAGACGGGACCTTGGCTTTGCGGATAGAAGAAGACCAGTTATCGACGATACAAGTGTCTTCTTTCTAGGCACTCTGGGAGTTCAACGTTCGCCTGGATGTCGGGAGCAGATTTGTTGAGGTCATGAGCTTCGCTATTTCAGGTGAGGTTTTGGCGGGTTTGGCTCGTTGCGCACCCCCGGATGATCCCTTCTGCCTATTGCCTCAGTGAGAAGTCATATCTGAATTATCGCCCATATCTAGGTTGGCAGTTGAGGGGGTTCTTTAGATTGTACACTAAGTCCTTTCAACCTAACTACAGTTCCGATCATTCTCGTTTCTACGTCAGCTCAGGTGAGTGCTGATTCACTTACTGGAACCGTGATTTGGTTGACTCATTTTGGACGCTTTTCTAACACCTCTGCAGCTGTAAGATGAAATTAAAACAACTCGCCACAGCCTGGTGTGAGAGATCTGGGGAGCTAGCGACGTAGTTAGGGATACTGTAAGAATACAGGTCGAGCAGGCTATTTTTCGACCACTTGGATGCTGTAGCTCACATCAACTTTGGCTCCGAGCACCTCTGACAAACCCAGCGATGACAGTCGATTTACTTATTCATTTGGCGGGTATATCGCTGAATGTTCAAGGGCTGGGTGTTGCTTGCCATACTGAGCAAGAATGTTAGGGGTAGCATCGTTCGGGATAACGAGTTCCACGGCAAGCAGGATGGCAAACCCCACGTGCCGGAGCCAAAGGCTTGTCTCGGATATAAGATCAGTCAGAAGGCAGGCTCTTGCATGGCTGCCACAGGCTAATGGAGCTAGTTCCGCAGCAGGATCAAACCGAGAAGCGACATGAGAATGTTGAAGGTCTTCGAGACCAGAGGGTTTCCACAAATGTGTCCTAGTTGAAACCAAAGTCAAGTGGAAGCAGTCATTGGAGGCTATTCCGTGATGGGCCTCCGGGAAAGGACCTATTCTCCCGGCTACTCATAAACGGTGATGGAACTTGTCTTGATCAGTAAATAAACCGAGGAGCCAGGCGTCAAATGCAAGGCCTCGATGGCCTCGGCTGTCAACTCAATGACAGCCGGTGGGAGTTTCTCGCAGATCCGAGCGGTGATCAGTTTCTGGTGATCAACTGATTTGACGCTTTCCAAGCGTGCCGGGAGGCAGTTTCGCGCTGAAAGGCAGGTTGGTTTTGCGGTGGAGAGGAGTATCTCATTTGCTGCAACGCTCACACTCAGGGATCCTCCCTCGGGGGTGTTAACCCGGGGAATTGTTAGTACCACTGGAGAGCTAGCTTTGCCGAAAACAACGGTCGTTGTGTGTTCCGCATGTTTGCTCACCCGGCCAGACCAGATGTTCTCAAACCCTTGAATACGGGCAAACTGGAATATGTCTGGACGGGTTAGTATCTGCAGCGGTGTACCAGTTGCTAGAATGCGCCCTCGACGTAACACGATTAGGTCCTCGCAGAGCGCCTGCAGCTCGATGGGATTGTGGGAGACCACCAACATCGGCAAATCAAAATGGTCCCTAACCTGCTGCAGAAATGGTAAGATACGCCGCCGCAGTTGAAGGTCGAGAGAAGCGAGCGGTTCGTCCAGCAAAAGCAGTCGTGGCCCGGAACAGAGCGCTCGACCTAGCGCAATTCGCTGCCGCTCACCCCCGGAAAGGTCATTGACACTCCTGTCCAATAAGTAGCCTAACTCCAGCACGTCGATGATGTGAGCCAGCATTTCCTCGAAATCATGACCATTGCGTATCGCCCTGCGTTTTCCGGACTCCAGATTTCCCCGGACAGTTTTGTGGGGAAACAGCAGGTGGTCTTGGGGAACGTAGCCGATGTCTCGTCTTTCCGGTGGAACAGCCACACGGCGGTTCGAATCGAGCCAGACACTATTTTCGAATTGAATGAAACCATGGGCGGAAGGGCGAAGGCCAGCCATGGTTTCCAGCCAGGTTGTCTTTCCCGATCCGGAGACACCGAACAATCCGGTCACCCGTCTGGAAGCAGCAAATTCCGCCTTGAGATGGAAACGATCGAGTGGCACCTGAAAGCGAACCCGAAAAACGTCCTTAGTCTGTTTCATGCCGAAGAACGAGGCGGTGTGGATCGAGATTTAGACAACTCCTCGGTGACGTAGACTGCCGCAAACCCAACGGCCAAGGCCACTAGCAAAAGGAAGTTGGCTTGCGGTTCGTTTCCGCTTTGCTGGGCACTGAAAATGGCTGAGGACAAGGTTTGTGTTTGTCCGGGAATATTTCCGGCGACGATGACCGTTGCACCGAACTCTCCCATTGCCCGGGTGAAGCCGAGGATCATCGCAGCTAGTAGACCTCGTTTCGCTAGAGGGAGCGTAATGGCAGAAAGTCTTCGTATGGGCCCATAACCGAGCGTGCGAGCCATGAGCGAATAGCGGGGATTGACGGCTTCAAAGCTCGCTCGGGCAGTGCGCACGACTAGCGGAAGAGACATCACGGCGCAGGCAATGACCACGGCTTTCCAGGTCAGAAGGATGTCTAGGTCGACACCCAGCGTCTCCTGGCCAAGGAGACCCTTCCGGGCGAAGACCCGTAGGAGTAGATAACCAACCGCAGTTGGCGGTAGGACCAGAGGTAGACTGATCACAGTCGATAGTATCTGTTTTCCTCGAAAATCAAACCGTGCCAATACGTAGGCCAGGAGGGTTCCGGGTAACATCACTAGGGTCGTAGACAAACTCGCCCAAAGAAGTGTGACGCGGAGTGCCTCGGATGCGCTTTGGAGCGTAGATGGAGTCATCTCATTAACCCTGTCCGATGGCTAATCCCGCATGACAATGAAACCATGGTTTTCAAAGATGATCCCAGCGGTGCCGGAATGCAGGAACTCCAGAAATGACTCTGCAACTTCAGCATGGGTTGCCTTCCGGAGTGACGCAACCGAATAGCGAATGGGAGGACCATCGTCCATCGAAACCGTATGGAGTAGTTTGACTCGATCCTGGGCAACCGAGTAGTCAGTCCGATAAACGATGCCTACTACTCCCGCGATCGCTTCAACCTGTCCCACGACAGAACGCACATCTGGCGCTGGAGAAATCCGATCTGCGACGGTCTCCCACAATGTCCGATCATCGCACGAAAGAGTCTGGAGCCACCATTTGGCATAACGACCCGACGGGACTGCTTCCGGATCGCCTAGGGAAAGAAATCGGAAATCTGATCTGCAAAGATCGGTGGCACTAACCATCTCCCAAGGTGAGCTGGAGTGTGCGATGATCGCGAGTGTGTTGGATAGGAGTAGCCGGCGACTACCCGCTACGATTCGACTGGTCTCTTCTACCGCGTCCATCCACTCTTCATTTGCGCTCACGAAGACATCCGCCTTTTGGGAGGCCATGATCTGTTGAGCAAGGACGTTCGAGCCGGCAAAATTAAACCCAAGATCCACTCCGGACTGTTTCTCGTAGATTTGACCTACTTCGCTCAGAACGTCGGTCAAGCTAGCTGCTGCAAAGACCATCAGTTTAGCTTTTCGGCCCTTGAGCCCCTCCCCAGGTCCACAAGCTGGTAAACCGATGAGAAAACCCAAAAGAGTAAGCGCGCTGATCCACCCTTTTCCGAAGTGGGTTTCGCCTCTTGGGTCCTTTGCTTTTGCCTCAGTCTGGTTACTGCAATTCACCTGTATGGCCCGTGTGATAACCAGGAAGCTGTTCGAGATCCTGCCGGTAGGAGGTTGAGCGAACCGCCGCTAAAAGGGTCTGAATTGCGGGTTCGAACTGTGCTGTGGAAAGGAAACAGAGATCGTAATTCTCCTCCCTTACCTTCAGGAAGTGCAGACCTCTCTCCTGTGCAGGAAGACGCACACAAACACCCGCCTGAGCCCAGCCAGTACAGATTGTTTCGGTGACTTCATGATGCCCCAGAGCGTGATATTGATAGCCCGCAGGTCTCCGATGTCCAAGGATTTGATCCAGACATTGACGAGCAGCAGAGCCTTTTTCCCGACCCACCCAGCGGATATCCGAGGCAAGGACAGCTCGGACAGACCTCGCTTTAAGGGATGGATCCATTGCCACCCCTTCTTCCCATCGAGCTACTCGAAGCAAGCGGGATTTCTGCTCCAGAAATGCTCTGGCAGCAGCTCGGTTTTCAGTCTGAGTTGGGCCAGCTGAGAAGTGAAGCCCGGCAGCATGGACTAGCCCTTGTTCCAGTAGTTCCATAGACTTACGACTGGAACGTGTCAGGGGAATGACACGGAAATCGCTGATTGCGCGAATCTGGGCAGCGAGAAGACCCACTGCCGGATCACATCCGGCAATCACGAGCGTTTTCCCAGGGGAACAGGGGCGAGTCAATTCAATCCTGTCCTCCTCGTGGACACCGTCGTGGCCCAATGTACCTCCCAGAGTCCACTCGGTTGGAAACAATAACGTTTTATCTCTGACTCTCGCCTTCCAGAATCGTCCACTTCTCCCTCTAGGAGCCCAGGCCCATCGTGCCTTTTCCCTGGGCATTTCTCTAAGGCTGAAGAGTTCTTCCACCGAGCAATCAAATGCCTGAGCAAGGCAAAGGGCAGCTGCGGTTGATGGCACGACACGGCCTGTCTCAATGGCACTAATCTCGGTCCGCGAAAGTCCACAGTGCTCCGCCAGCTCGTGTTGGGACCAACTTAGCCGACGCCGATTCTCAAGAAGCGAGTGGAGAAACACGATATAATAATATCTCTTTTTGATATAATACTGTCAAGATACATTGTTTTTTTGTACATAAAGGAGGAGTTTGAGATAGCTTCTGCAAGTCTCAAATGGTGCTCCCTTTCTTACCGAGGGGTCTGGTGGATATGTCGGACCCGATTAGTGACCTCAATCTGCAGAGCAAGAACAACTTGATGCCGTGGTACGATGACGCTATAAGGTAGTCAGGAGTAGCCAACGGGTCACTCCCAATTTTGACGAGGATTGCTTATCAGATCGAATGTCAAGATACATGTCAGAGACGGATTAAAAAATCCCTCGGGAAGTTAGAGCTAAGACTCTTGAGCGATTCTGTGGACACAGTTTACACGATATCAGCCAGTTGGCTTCGGATGATACCTGTGACTATCACGATCGACACGCAGCGATTCACAAGATTATTGAAGCTCGGGATGGCGAAGTGGGATGTGCATTCGACGATGCGATCCCAGGCCGTCATGCAGCTTCTATTGGTTCACTTCCATGGCCTGCTAGAGTCGAAAGAGTTTCCCGTTTCAGCCAAGAAACGCGTTTGGTGATCGAGTTCCTTCTGAAATGAGAGAGTCGTGAAGATCGATATTGACCAAGGTCAACGAGGCGGGGCTCGTTGACCTCAACAACCGGATCGTGGAGCGCCTCAGAGTCCCTGCCCAGATGTGTAGACACTCCGCGGAATGCTACAGTTCAGCACTGGTGACTCGATCACGTTTACAGGAGGAAGGGATCTCGCTTCGTTTTCGGAGTACTCACTTGCTACAATTGAAAGACGGTGACGGTAGGTTGTGCTGGAGGATATCGTGGGGATTGTTGATCAAGGCATAGACCAGTGAGGCAACTAGAGTCGGAACGAGGCAACTAATCCATCTGAAGAAGAAGGCATGACCTATAGTGTCTACCGTGGCTCTGTGCAACGTCCGTGAGTCACAGGTGGTCTGACTAGTGTCCTCAGCCGACCAGCCTATATTTATCAACCGCTCGTCTGTAGGTATGGGGAGGAAGGAGGGTTAGCCAATCAGGTAGAGGACGCTGCTTTGTGGCCAGTGAGCTGAAATGACCGTGTTCGCCAATGCAGATAGACTCTGAGGACGACAAGAAATGCAGACCCTATGGAAGAGCTCCCAATGACGGAGGGACCGGAGGTTACCACCAATCCTTCAGCAGATGGCACGCCGTGGCGGAGAAAGCTGGCCTTGGCCTTGCTTGGATTGATCACTCTTACCTCCTATCACTCCGTGTTTCCCGTCTTCGCCATGCGGATTCGCGATTACTTCCGCATGACCGCCGAACAATATGGAACGTTGATGGGTTTCATGAGTATTGGTCGCATTCCTTCTCTGGTGGGAGTGGGGCCGCTCATTGCCCGCATCGGTGTGCGCCGCGTCACACAGTTTGCCTTGGTGGGAGTTGGCGCCAGTTTTTTGCTGGTTGGTGTTGGCTCAAACTTGCTCTCATTTCAGCTCGGTCTTTTGGCGATGGGACTGTTTGGAGCCCTTGCTGGAGTGGGCGCTCCAGCGTTTTTTTTCGCCCTTTATCCGGCTCTGAAGCGACGGCTGTTCTCGGTCCTGCTGGTCGCCACTGCCGGACCCGGGATCCTCTTTCCGCTCTTGGCCAACAAGATGCTGAAGTGGTCCGCGAGAGGCGGTAATCAGGCCTTTGCGACCGTGCTTTACGTGCCGTTTATTTTTGTCGGCAGCGTTCTGTTTATCGGAGGTACTCTGCTGGGTATTGGCAGGAAGGCTCAAGTTCAAGTCTCGCTGGAGACGACCAGTACGATCCATTTACGGCAGTTGTATAGTCTCCATTCGCTTGTGATCGTCTTGCTCATTGCTCTACATGGTGCTGCGGATAACACCCTGTATCTGTTTCTTCCCATGTTTATGGAAACCTACTTTGCTCGTCTGCCGATAGCTCCCGCTTGGGCCGTGGCTGGACATGGACTTGCTTATGTCATTACTCGCAGTGTGCTGTCCGTTTTGCCGGAAGGATTCGCTCAACGCTCCATACTGACGTTGGCCGGTCCCCTGGGTGGCCTACTCGTCATAGCAACGCTCTGGTGGGGTCAGGCCGTCAGCCTGCCCATTCTTTACACCGTTGCATGCCTGTTTTTTGCGGCCGAGTATCCTGCGCTCATCAGCGAGATTTCATCCAGATCGATGGGACACTTCGGTTCAGTTTTAGCCACAGGATTTCTGGTAAGTGAATTGACCACCTTTGCGCTGCTGAAGGGAACCGGCCGGCTGATGGACCGCACCGGCGACTATCGGCTGGCTCTGAGCATCGCCGCCTGCGGATTCGTTGCTTTTGGACTGATCGCTGCTTTCTCCGGTCTAGGTAAGTCAGCATCAACCAAGAAAAGATAACAGGTAAAAACCAGAAGCGTTATTTCCAGGTCGGTCAGATTAAGTTTGATCGGTAAGTTTCTAGATACGATCTTGCCCCAAAAGGACAATCCATGAGGGCTAATTCCCTTTTCCCATCGCGGATACGCTGGCTCATCTTTGCTCTTGCGTGTTTGGCCAGCTTCATCAACTATCTCCATCGTTATTCGTGGGGGGTGGTCAAGCCGTATCTCAAGCATGAGTATGGGCTGTTGGACACTGAGCTTGGATGGCTGGATGCAGCCTTCAACTTGACCTATGCGATGGGGCAGGTTCCTGGTGGACTGGCAGGGGATCTACTGGGACCCAGGATCGTTGTACCCCTAGCCGCTGTTCTCTGGTCACTGGTTGCCGCCGGACCCGCCATCATTACGACCTTCGGATCCCTCTACCTGTTGCGACTGATTTTTGGGATGGTTCAGTCTCCCATCTATCCCAACCTGGGTAAGATCTCCAAGAGCTGGTTTCCGATTGCTCTTCGCACTTCGATGCAAGGAGCGGTTGCGTCTTTTTCGGGCCGGTCCGGTGGCGCCTCGGCGGCCCTGATAGTGGGAGCTTTACTAATGGGCCTGCTAGGACTCGAGTGGCAGGAAGCGCTCTGGGTTTTGGCGGGAGTTGGTATATTGTTCGCGGGTTTTTTCTGGAAGTTTTTTCGCAACGAACCGCATCAGCACCCGTTGGTCAACGAGGTCGAGATTGATCTGATCCATTCGGGAGAGGAGGTGGTGTCTGCACGGAGCTGAGTACGTTTCATGTGGTCTTTCCGGAACAAGTGGAACCTGGCCTTTCTGCTGATGGCGGCTTTCTCCAGCGCCTTTGCCGACAACCTCTTTGTCTTCTGGATGCCCACGTTTTTGGTTGAGGAGAAGGGCTTCGGTCCCTTGCGAATGGGGATTTTCGCCAGTCTTCCCCTCTGGGGTGGTGCCATTGGAGGACTGTGCGGAGGCTTCTTGAACGACTTCTTAATTCACCTCACCGGGAACCGTCGGCTGGCACGAAGGTTGGTCGCAGCCGTGGGTAAGGGTTTGGGCGCCCTGCTGATCTGTTTTGGCGTCGTGGTTGAGGATGGTCGCATGGTGATGCTGATATTCTTCTGCGCCAGATTTTTTAGCGATTGGAGCCAGCCCACCTGGTGGGGAACCGTGACCGATATTGGTGGTCCGGCGGTGGGTCGGGTTTTTGGGATTGGCAACATGATGGGTTCGGTGGGAGCTTTCTTAGCCGGCCCGGCCATGGGCTATGTGAGGGCCTGTACGGTTTTGGACCTCTTTTCTACTTTGTAGGGTTGGTCTATCTCGTGACCGCCACATGCTGGCTCTTCATCGACTGTACCCGGAGGCTGGTGGTGGCAGAGGAGTCGCCGGGCGAGTCTCAATTATCTGGGCCGGGGTTCACTGGGTAGGGCCGTCAGATCGGGGAACTACTTCTTCGTTTTCCGGTGTGGCAGCTCACTAAAACGAGCTACCTGCGCTTGTAAGCTACCGCGGCTTTCCTAGTCGATATGTTTTCGATAATCGCCAATGAGCTGAGCTGCTCCAGAACGGATGAGCCCGATTTCGCTGGTCGCCTCGAAAAAGCTGGTCCCTTTCCTTACCCAATCGTTGACGGCGTCTGGGCTTGACGGTGTGGTGCCGAAGGCCACCTGGTACTTCTGGCAGAGCCGTAGCACCTCTTCCATCGGGCCCCGCACGTCGGGATGGTTGTAGTCGCCGGGATGTCCCAGCTCAATCGAGGAGTCGCCCGGTCCCACGTAGACCATATCCACACCAGGAGTGCTCACAATCTCGTCGGCGTTGTCGAAGCCCTTCTTTGTCTCGATGTGGACAACTAGCGTGGTCTCTTTATCCTGTTCATCCATCCAGCCCTTCCAGTCGGAGATAGCTCTATAGTCACTATTGCCCCACCCTGGCGCCACCGCTCTCGAGCCTGTCGGCGGAAACTTCAGATAATCCCTGAGCTCTTTGACCTGCTCCCGGGTCTCTGTGCGCGGGAGCTGAACACCTACAACCCCGGACTCGAGTAGTTTTGCCACCTCTTGGCGTTCTAGCTGCGGTGTCTTCGCAATCACGGGCAGCCCGTTGTCCCTCGCACACAGGACAGTATCGGCCAGATCGGACAGGTTGAAATAAGTGTGTTCGTACTCGATGTAGACGAAGTCGAAACCAGCGTGCCGGAAGAGCTTGACGAGTGAGGGCCTAGCATACTCCTCTAGCATAGCGCCGATCAGGACCTCTCCGGCCCTCAGGCAGGCCTTTAGTTGTCGTCCTGGTCCACCCTCTGGATAGTAGGGATTAGACACACCATTCTTTACACTGGGTGGTATCATGGGCATTTCCCCCCTCGGTAGCGTAGGGCCCACTCCGTTGGTAGGACCATTGGTCGATGGTCTGCATATTAACCGCGAATCTAGGTCTATCTGACGCTTCTGTGATTAACCACCGAAATCTATCACTATTTCACCGCTGTAGAAAGGATTCTCTCCCAAGAACTAACAGTCGATCAGGGTCCATGTTTTTTGCAGGGAAGGAATCTTCCGGTATCACCACAGGGAGCACCACGGTGTGCTTTTTGAGCATCTCGGGAAAGTTTCCCTTCAGATCAGCCCTGGAGAATGACATCATTTCGTTTGGCTAGCTCTCCCTATTCTGCCTTTTTCACTCGTCTTTGGGACGGGAAACCAGATGGGGGCCAGCATCGATGAGACTCACTGAAAAAAGATTCGCTGAACCATCCAGTACGCTCCAGTTGCGGCGATCGAGAGGGATCCAGGAAGAACGATGTACTTCCGATAACGACCCGAGTCTCGCAGCCAAATTGTGGCGATGAAAGCCAGTGCGATCATCGTCAATTGTCCTGTTTCAACGCCGACATTGAAACCCAGCAGGACGACTAACAGGGACGTCGTGGGTAATTCCAGCTGGCGAAGTGCACCGGCAAAACCAAGGCCATGAACAAGACCGAAGACGAAGACTATCAACAGCCTCCCCCGCGAATATGTCGGATGAAAAATATTCTCTAGCGCAATCACCATAATGCTTCCCGCGATGATCGGTTCGACCAGGGAGTCGGGAACATGCAGCAGGCCCGCCGTGGCCAGTCCCAGTGTAATGGTGTGCGCGACGGTGAAGGTGGTGATCTGCCACAATAAGAGTTTCCACTTTCGGCTGAGCAGGAACAGACCGAGCACAAAGAGAATATGATCCATTCCCAGGGGCAGAACATGCACGAACCCAGCGCGAATGAAGCTGGAAAAAGTTGCCCAGTCTTCTACCGAATAGACACCTTCAATCAGTTCCTGGTCCGGATCCCCAATGTCCGCATCTGCGAGAACTGTGATGTCGAGTAGTAGACTGGATTCCCCGGGGAAAAGCACCTGGATGCCCTTCAGGACCTTTCCCTGGTAGTAGTTGAGAAACAGGACATTGAGTTCACCTTCCGGCAGGGCACGGACCTGGTAACCTGTTCGGCCGGCTAGGTCTTCCAGGCGCCAGGACCCGGTTAGCATGACCGGGTCATCGGCCCGGGTAAGTTGGCCCGATTGAAACGTGGTAAATTCAAAAGTCCACTCTGGGTGGACAGCCTTGCCAGGTTGAAAGGCAATCTCCACCGTTCGTCTGGCATAATCCAGACCCTGAGACTGCAATTGATCCCGCTCTGCTTGGGACATGCGCAAGTAAGGGTCTAGGAGCAGATACGGTTCCGTTTCAGCGTCTTCGCTCAAGCACCGTATATCTAGCTCAATCTTGATGACCAGGCTGCCATCTGCTTCAAAAAAGGACCGCAGTGGTACATTGGGTACAGGATGCGCGATGGTCAGGGAACCCAGTGTAAAAAATAGCAAAACGGGAAAAAAGAGGCGCGGTTTTCGGAACAGGAACGTCGCCGTGGAACCTATATTTTTCTTAGCTGTTTGATCTTGCTTCATGAACACACCTGTGTTCCACTATGTAGTAATGCTATCAGGACGTGGTGTCCAGCGTTTGAATGCTCACATCAAAAAAAGGAGAAACTCATGAAACTTATTCTCTCCATCATCTTGGTTTTCGGCCTAGCGGTTGGCGCTGCCTACGCCGGTTGTGGTATGAAGGTCACCGACGAGGGAACGTTCAAGAGCCTCGATTCCCAGAAGAAAATCATTGTTCTCGCAAGTGGCGGTGGCGAAGAGGCTACACTCAAGCTGACCAAGGACACCAAGGCCGTGGACGCGGACGGCAAGGAAGCTAAGCTGGCCGACTTGGTGGGCAAGGAAGTTGCTGTGGTCAGCGAGCATAAAGTAGTGGAATTGGTGACCCTGGTAAAAAAGTAAAAGGCAAGAGCTGACCGATAGGTTGAACTGGGACTGGAGACGGCTTCGGGGGGGGGGGTGTGTCTTGAACAGTTTATACGGGTCGTCTATCTTGTTCGTACTCCCTCCCTGTTCTGGTCAAGATCAGAGTTCTCCAGGGCACCCGGGGCGGGGAGGAATGGTTTAGTTTGTTCCTCACGGAAAGCACTGTTTACTGGGCTCGATTGGGAGACCTTCTCAGGCACATGCTTTGCCGCCCTGATGGCCCGGCCCCAAATGCGAAACCGTTATGGAAAACAGGGTGCTGACCAGTAAGGAACCACAAGAATGCCCACACGAGCTGACGAGTCGCTGGAAGAAGCCGCTTTATAGATTGCGACAATGTGTGAGCGGTGCACAACGATTCCTAACGGTGCAGCTGGATACGGTGGGTCAGGATCCTCCCTTGGCCGTCTCTGCCGATGGCCCAGTGGATAACTTGAAATATCTCCTTGTCATGGGCAGAAGCGAGGCCTGTCCGAATTTGAGGCCCATCCCCATGTCGGCATAGCCTTGGGTCGGTTGAAGGGTGGTCTCGGACCAGACAGTTTTTTCGGCCAGTACCGTCCAACAAGCGTTCTGGAAGTCGATCAAACGGACAAAGACCCCAACTTTTCCTACCTCACGGTGGCAATGCACCGTGAGGAGTAGATCTTCTACCCAACAAAATAGATTGGATGCTTGTGCCGGGATGCCGGTGTCTATGGGGGGAGGACCAGGTCTAGCCGCCATCATGAGAGACGGTCACGTGGTTCGTTAGGCTCTTTTGGAGGTCCTCATCGAAAGCCCAGACTAATGCTGCGATCCTGGCCGGGCTGCATTCGCAGATTCGCGGTTCGGCCGGTGTGATGTTCGACCTGGTTTCGCAAAAAAGTGCCGAATCGTCCCAGGTCTGGCCCTGATCTTCAGTGCACAGCAGGACACCTACGTTTCCCGAGGGGCGGGTTCTGTCCCACAAAGGGAATAAAGAGCCAACGCCTAGAATCTTGTCGTTCTTCAATTGAATGGTTGGTCCCGATACTTCGATTGTTTCCGGGCGTCGGGTGGAGATCATCTGGGGAGGTGTCCACGCGTGACCCTCATCCGAAGAGTAGGGTTACCATGTTGTCCCCACCCCGTAGGCCATGGGTCGCTGGATTAGGCCAGGGCCTCGTTCGGACCGGACCGGTGAAAGCGGTAACCGAGAGCGAGTAGGCCGCCTTCCCGCAAGACGAGCGGCTTCAAAGAATGCAAGGTCAGCGGAGACTACGGTTTCTCGTAGATGGGGCCCTCAAAGTGCCACGTTTTTCCCTTATCTCCTGAACGGGAAGCAAACACGGTGGCATCGGCAGCCTCAAAATCCTCAGCAGCCTCAAACAGGGCCAGCAGGTCCCCGGTAGGTAAGCGAGTTGCCACCGGAAAGTACCCGTGTAGACTGCGCAGATGGGGGATGGGATTTTCGTAAAGGACGCCGTGTTCCAGGATTTCGATGGGATCACTCATGTTCGAAAACGGAACGTAGCAGAGCCCTTCTATTGGGTCAATCTGACTCCGGAGGAGGGTGCGATAGAAGAATCCCTTGATCAATCCTTTGGACCCTTATTGCCCTAGAACTGATCATTGGGGAGCTAAGGGAGGTGGAGGCAACCCAGGACAAGGGCAAAAAAAATCCCCTCAGGTAATCAAGCAGATTGGTATGATCGAGCAAGTTTTCTACCGCTGGTGCAAGGAATACGGAGGTATGCGTATCGATCAGGCCAAGCGACTCACCGAGCTGGAGAAGGAGAACCTTCAGGCTGAAGCGCCTGGTGGCCGATTGGTCCCTGGACAACTAGATTCTGAAAGAGGTCACGGAGGGAAACTTCTAAACCCGGTGAAAAGACGACCAGCTGGCGAGTGTAATATGGTCGCTACGGATACCTTCGGATCACGGTTCTGCTGCGACAGGAGGACTGGCAGGTGAATCACAAAAGGATAGAACAATTGTGAAGGCAAGAAGGCTTGAAAGTATTGGCTAAACAACCCAAGCAGTGAAGTTTTTGGATGCGCGACGGATCCTGTATTCGACTGCGGCTGGCCTATACGAACCATGTCTACAACTTCATGTAATCGAGAACTCACAACGGTTGAATTTTTCGGATGCTAACCCTGCTGCACGAATACTCCCGAGAGTATTTAGCGATTGAGGTCAAGAAAACGCTCAACAGCTCATCGGTACTCAAGAAACTGGGAGAGTTTTTGTCGAGAGGGAACACCCAAGCATCTTCGATCTGACAACGGGAGTACAACCAGATTCGACTCCCCAGTTCTCTCGGTTACCCACCGTTAGCACCGGAGGCTCAGTGGGTCCACCACTGTTGATTTCGCAGCTTCAGACTATCCAGAATAGACCCGCAATCCTTAACATAGAGAGTGGACTCGGTTGGAGGGTGAGTCACGACAGAACTCCCGGTGGCTTAGGAGTTCCATCCTTCTTCTCGTTTTTCTTTCAGAACATTTTCAAAAACTCCTGACAAGACCTACTCTCAGGATCACCAATAGTCCCGAGTGGCTCAAGATGAACTGGGCGACGAAGTCGGTTGAAGGATTAAGCGGGGTTTAAAGCCACGAGTCTAAAGGTCACTTGGGGCCTTTTTTCTTTTCCCTTAGGGTAGGATTTTTCCCTCGCCTTTCCTCAGATGCTTTGGATAGAATTGGTCCATAGCTGACGCACACGAAAAAGGAGGGGAGATGACTAAAGCTGATCTTGTAGATAAGGTTTCTCAGAACAGCAGTTTGACCAAGAAAGACGCCGAAATCATTGTTCAGGAGGTCCTGGATAGCATCATTGATGCTTTAAATTCCAGAGAGAAAGTGGAACTGAGAGATTTTGGCAGCTTCCGGCACCGGGAACGTCGTGCCCGACAGAGTCGCAATCCGAAAACTGGGGAAGTGGTCCACGTCTCTAGCAAGAGAGTTCCTTACTTCAAGCTGGGAAAGCAGCTTGAAGTACTCATTAATTTGTAAAATTAACCTCAGAAGTTCCCCAAGCGCCAATGTCGATCTAGTCCTACCCCTACCTGGATTGAAGGACGATTTCTGGAATATATTCTCTGAGTAGCGGGACAGAAAGAGCTCATCTCCTCCTGAAACTTGATTCTGAAGATAGGATCACTGCATTGAAGCACCTCTGACAATGGATTGCTAGCTTTGGAACATAGGCTCCCATTCTTTTGCCTTTTTTCTATCAACTTCACTTGCCCCTGCTCGCAAGGAAGGCTTTCAACGTCCGGCTGCGCGACGGATGGCGCAGCTTACGAAGTGCTTTCGCTTCGATTTGGCGAATGCGTTCCCGGGTGACCGAGAATCTTTTCCCCACCTCCTCCAGCGTGTGTTCGTTGGCATCGTCAATTCCAAATCGCATGCTGATCACTGCTTCCTCACGAGGGCTCAGGCTGTGCAGGACCTCTACCGTCTGATCCTTCAAATTGGCATTGATCGCTGTCTCAGCAGGGGAAACTACCCCACGGTCTTCGATGAAGTCAGCTAGATGGCTATCTTCTCCCTCTCCAATTGGAGTTTCCAGTGGAATTGGCTCTTGGGCGATCTTGAATATCTTAAGTACTTTACCCACCGGAATGTCCATTTTCTTGGCAACCTCTTCAGAGGTGGGCTCTCGACCATATTCCTGAACTAAAGCCCGCGAGGTTCGCACCACCTTGTTTATGGCTTCGATCATGTGTACCGGAATTCGAATCGTCCGCGCTTGGTCGGCAATGGCTCGTGTGATGGCCTGTCGAATCCACCAGTGGGCATAGGTCGAGAACTTGTAGCCTCTGCGGTATTCAAACTTGTCTACCGCTTTCATCAAACCAACATTTCCCTCTTGGATTAAATCTAGAAATTGCAGTCCTCGATGGGCGTACTTCTTGGCGATCGACACAACCAATCGTAAGTTGGCCTCCACTAGCTCGTTCTTGGCGATCTCCGTTTGCAGCTCCCCTTGCTTGATTGCTGCCACTGTTCGTTTCAGCTCGGTAGGGGAAGATAACATCTTATCTCCGATGTGCTTCATTTCCTGATCGATTTCTCGAAGACGCGATGTCACTGGCTTGGTCGCGTCTAACGTGGGTGAAGATTCCTGTAATTTCCTGATTTTTTCGGATCTTCCCTCCAAAGTCACGATGTGATCAACGGCACCCTCGAGGGAATTAAGCAGGTTTTCATAGACCTGGGGAGTCAACTGCAAGTCGTAGATAAGGTGCGTTGTTCGAATACGATAACGAGCTAATCGAAAAAGCAGGCTCTTGTATGCCTTGCTGTCCTTCTCAGACTTCTGCAACCGCTTTTTCACCTTTACAGATTCTTCCTCCAATCGAGCGATCTTGTTAATACGCCTTAAAACCTGTGTCCGCTGCTGTGTAAGAATTTCATCCGTTAACTCACCCTTTTGCAATTCCACCAGGTAATTTATTTTCAGTTCTCCTTCTTTTAGTCTCCTCCCATATTTGAGGATCCCTTCGACAGCCATAGGAGAACGACACAAGGCTTTGGAAACGGTTTTTTGGCCTTGTTCAATTCTCTGTGCAACCTCGATTTCTTCCTGTCGAGTTAAAAGCGGAACCGTCCCCATCTCTCTTAAATACATACGGATAGGATCATCAGTCTTCTCCCAGTTCCGGACCCTAAGATCGGGCTCCCGATCCTCTTCAGTCTGCGAGTAGGTTTCCCGTTCCACCGTGTCAGTTTGCGACTCTGAATCAATGACTTTGATTCCCACATCGCCAAGGAGGAAGGAGATGTTGTCCAGATCCTCCGGTGAACGAGTAGCATTCGGAAGTATCTCTCTTATCTGGTGAAAGAGCAAATAACCTTGTTCTCTACCCAGATTAACCAATTTCCTGATGCCGTCATAGTGTTCTTCTATTGCCAAGATCTTTCTTTCTCCTAATTGCCTAAGCAGGGTAGCGGTCCACTTGTCTCCGTCCGTTGCCCGAGTTCAATTTGGGATGCTCGGAGAGCCGGGACGAATCATCTTCCCCTTCTTTGCCCTTTCCGTTGTGCATTATTGGTCATATTGGTGTTCCCATCCAATTTAAAGGGGCCTCTATACCCTCTTGGGCTTGAGGTGAACTCGCGTGAGCCTTGTCAAGCTTGAGCGTTTGATCTGTGGATGTACCTGCATCCCTACCGATTCTTACGCTGCTTTGCCATTTAGAAAGCTTCTGAGTTTCCTTTCTGGTCGGCAATCGCCTCTCATTTTCCTTATATTGGCCGGGTTGGACTCTCTGTTGTTTAGGTTCCTGTTCTCTCATAGCTGGTTGGCAAAGAAGCCGTACTTTTCCAAAGGGGTATTTCGCATAAACGATCTCAGCGGCCTCTTTGCCTGTTGGAGTTGCCGAATTTACAAGTCTCCATCCATTCTCTCCTTCTCAGGGAGATCCCAATCGATCAGGGCCCTGAAACGTTCCAAACCTTTAAAGTGAAGTTTCTAAAAAGTATACTGCGTAGCCCAATTATCAAGCTCCGTTTGGAATTCAAGTGCTTCTTAACAAATATGTTATCACTTTTTTGGAAAGGGGCGAACCGACCTGACACCCCTTTTTGCTTAGGGTTTAGAGTTGGAGCTACCAACGATTGTTTCTATTGTACCCTCCTCCTCCTCCTCTATCTCCTCCTCTATCTCCTCCTCTATCGGATCGCTCCTGCCGCGGTCGAGCCTCATTAACAGTAAGAGACCGCCCCTCAAGTTGAGAGCCATTCAAAGCCTCGATCGCTTTTTGAGCTTCGTCTTCAGCGCTCATTTCTACAAACCCGAAGCCCCGTGAGCGACCGGTCATCCGGTCGGTAATGACTCGAGCTGATTCCACAGTCCCGTGGGCCGAGAAAAGTTCTTCTAGTTGCGTTTCTGTGGTGGAATAAGGTAAACCACCAACATATAGATTCGTACCCATGTTCTCCTCCTAGAGAATGTTGTTTCGCCATCGACCCTGAGATCCTATCCGCAAAGAAGCAGAACATGGTGGAATTTTATCGGTGCCAGGCTCCAGTCGGTTGTTCCTTGGGGTATTTATTGCAAGGTGAGACGGATGAGGCCTTCAATCTGTTTTCTTTACCTACCTTCAGGAGGCCTAATACCAAAGATACTAGACTGAACTCTATCCTGTTTTTAGCTCTATGTCAAACACTAGGGGGACAGGTTTGTCCCAAATTCCCGATGGGGATGATTTAGGAGGAATGGAAGAAGGTCCTAAGTCATTCTTGGAATCGTATCCTGAATGTCCTGAGCTGATCTTAATTCTGGGGTCCATTCTAGTCAGTCGGATTTTTCAACAAGAGTTAAATATTGGGTCCCTTGGACCCATCGATCAAGCCAATCAAGACCGGAGTGAAGGTCGTTAACTATAACCTGATCGTCACATTTCAGATTGTGCAGGTCGCGGTAGACGAGGAGGTACGGACCGAGCTGTTGTCTCGGATTGACCGATTGAGCGACTGGCATAGTTTTCCTGGGAGGTGGACCATCGAACCCAAGGTGCTAGCTTCTGTTCTGCAGGCCGTAGACCGGGCCAAAGCATAGGGGGGAAAGAACACCTAAGACTTTCTATTTCTTGGGCTTGCCACGCTATTGTAGCAACAAGACGAGACGGGCTACGCTCTTAGCCCGAAAGCGATTTCGCGCCAAAGCGTCGAATGGTAAAGTGATTCCTGTTGCCCAAGCCACGGGTTCGATCCGCCTAGCTTTCTCTCTGGTGAAAGATCTTACGGGGGAGCGTGGTTTGAGTAGCGTGAGCACGGTTCTGAAAGGGACGGGAGACAACTGAAACTGTGGTCGACATCTTGTGGAAACCGTCGGAGATACATGTAGCCAACGGAGAGTGAAAACCTGGGACCTGAGGCCTCGGCAGGAACCCGCCTACTCGCCCATTGTCACCTCCTCAGCCGGGCGTTTTCTGGGATCTCCCTTTCTCAGTATGGCTGCTGGAGGCTTAGACAAGTCCCACACGCAACCCAACACTTTCAAGAGTTGCAACATGTAGTAGGTAAAATCGACTTCCCACCAGTAGAAGCCCTGTCGTACCGAAGTCGGGAAATAGTGGTGATTGTTGTGCCAGCCCTCGCCCAGTGTCATCAGGGAAAGAATAAAGCTATTTTTGCTGTCATCTTTGGTGGGATAGCGGCGGCGACCCCAGATATGAGCCAGAGAGTTTATGGAGAAAGTAGAGTGCCACAAGATGACCGTACTCAGGCAAAAGCCAATCAACAGCCCGGACCAGCCCAGAAGCCAGAACACCGTGATAGCTAGGATCATCGGGGGTAAGAGGTAGAAGCGGTTGAGCCAGCGCAGCTCTGCGTAGCGCGCTAGATCGCGAACTAGAGCTAGCTTGGTGTCACTGTTATGGTCCCACAACCAGCCCACATGGGAATACCAGAATCCATGCTGGCGGGGGGAGTGCACGTCGTCTTCCCGGTCCGCATGCCGGTGGTGGTAGCGATGATGGGCTGCCCACCATAGGACTCCCTTTTGAGCACTGGTTTGGGCCAGTACTGCCAGTAGAAACTGGAAAACTCGGCTGGTCTTGAAGGAGCGATGCGAGAAATAACGATGGTAACCGGCGGTGACTCCGAACATGCGCACCGCAAAGAGACAGATGCAACAGATAACGGCTCCCCAGGTCCAACCTGACCAGAAGATGCCGAAAACAGCGAGATGGGCTCCCACAAAGGGCAGGGTGTTCAACCATTCATAATTCTGAAGGGGATCAAGAAGTCGACGCTCAGCTTTCCGTGGGGCCATCAGGGTCGTGGGATTCATACTGTTTACCAAACTTTAGAGCACACCCCCAAGCCCGAAATGACCCATATCAACACCAGATCTGAGATCCTCTGACCCCAACTCGCACTGCACAATCAGAATCTATCAGTCTTCTAACCTCAGGTCAACGATTCTCTCCTCATCTTCTCGCTGAAAACAGCTTCGATCCGAAACCACATGAACTGTAGCAGACTTACAACTCCGACAACAGCCAACAACTCTCGAGGAAATAAGCGGCAGCTCATGTCAGACCCTGGCAAGGGATGCCTTGGATGGGCGGCATTTTCGTTTTTCCCAAAAGGGTGGTCCGAGTTGTGACATCGTTACAAAGAGAAGTGGACATAGTTGTCAATAGCTGCTTTTCTTATCTGCTTTCGAAATATCTAATCCCCGGGGTCTTCGCATCGAGAAGACCTTCCTGGCCACGGTATAGCAACCCTGTTGTCCCATACGGGCGATGGGGCTGTAGGCTAGCCAGTCCACCTTGTCATTTTCCTGATCCTGTATGTGATACCCCCATACTTCTTCCACAACCAATTCTGTTGTTTTCTCTAGAGTAGTGGGAAAGTTTTATACGAACGGTATTCCAGTCTTACTGGGGAACCTTAATTCCAGCTGGATCCACAGGATGGATTCTACCGTTTTCAAGACCCAGTTTCCTAGTCCCCGACTTCAAATCCGTAGAGGAAAACCCGCTTGAGATAGAATTTGGCTTGGACAGCTGAAGCTGGAGCCTTTGTGCCCGCCCGCCACCTCACGGCTGCAGCACGCTGGTCACCGGTGATCGGCGTGCACTCTTGCCGAGAATAGCCATCGACCGCCTCACCCGACGAGTTCAGCAGCTCAATACGGAGTTCCCCGCCAGGTCGAGTAAAGAGATTGACCCGAAATCGTTTTCCCGCCAAGGATCGAGCTCGAGTGGTGGCTGTACCTAGATATGGTCCACCAATGGCCGGAGCCAGAGCCCACAGACGACCGGCCGTCCAGCTGGCTCGGCAAAGGGCGCCGTAGTTAGGCAGCGAGCTGGACTGGCGGCTCAGTTGTTCCCCACGGGCGCCGAGTTTACGGGGACCGGACGTCCGGGTATTGAACAGATCCCCGTGCAGAGACTCAGTCCCGCTGTAGTAAACGTGTAAGCGCCTACCCTTCAGAATCGGGACGCTCATGGGCCAGATCATGCCGCCGCCATATTCCCCCAGTGGAGGGTTGGGCAGGGCTGGCCGGCGATCCGGACGCCACCAATGGATCCCATCTCGCGAGGCCGCCCACTGCAGATCGATTCGCTGGGTGTGGTTGTGATAGACGGTCACTGTGGCCACATAGCCGCCGGGAACTTTCAGTGGACAAAGTTCCATAAACTGGGTATCGGCTGGATCGCGCCAGTCGGGTGTCATCACCAGAGCCGTAGGATCGCTCCAATGGGTGCCGTCTGGGCTGGTGCGTCGCCCGATGAGCCGCACTCCGCCATCGGCGATGTCATAGGGGGTCACCCCTCCTGGAAAGGCTGGTAGCTCCATCTTATGATAGGCCACATAGCTACCATCCTCCAGACGGTAGATAAAACAGCTATCGCTGGTATTCAACTGAATCGGGCCCTCGATCGGTTCAAAGTCCTTGCCGTCTTTAGAGCGGAAACGGTACAGACCGTAAGGATGTTTATCTTCCCCTTCCGGCAAGGGCAGGCCAGCAATTCGTCCCGTGGCACCGGGATAGCCGGGGTTGCGAAATAAAAACATCTCGTAGGGCCATTCGCGTCCCACGTCCACGTTGACCGAAGAATAGGCGCACCAGATATCCATCAACAGGTTGGTTTGCTGGTGGCCGGCCCACGGGATCAGCGAAAGCTGAGGACGATACCAATTCACGCCATCTCTACTTTCCAGATAGCTCAGCCGCCGATCGTGGCGCCAAGTGCCGGGTCCGAGCGGTTCGGAGAGCGGTGTCGAGATCTGCCATGCCTTCCAAAGGCCGTCGAGCTGGTCATGCAGCACGGTACCATGGCTGAATACTCCGCCTTCATCCCACGGCATTTCCGGCTCGAGTAGCGGGTTCTGCGGATCCGGATTCCCTTGCTCAACTCTCCAGGCAACTAGATGAAGATCCACGAAATCGCTCGGCATCAAAAAGGCCAAGGGAAGTTTTTCTTCCTCAGATGTTATCCCTGCAAACAGCGCTGGCGGAATGCCGTTGAGCAGTGTGCACAGGGCAGAGATGGCGAAGAAACGTAAGGAGACCAAATCGGTGATTGTCATAGTCTTCTGCTCTACTCGTTGAATGGAATAAGATAACAATTAGTGAGGTCGGGCCCCTCGCCGAGCATTTTATCACAGCAAGATATCTTGATCATGGAGATACTGCCGGCCATCCGTTACCACCCGGTAATTCCATGTTAGCTTGTGGCTACGGTGGGGCTGGTCAAACCGCCTTAGAACGGGTGGCCGCCGCCATCCACCATGACGACATCCGGGTGTCACGGGGCTCCGCTACCCGTATATTTCAGCACGATTTATTTCTTCACACCGCGTGTCAGCATTTTCCACAGCGTTTCGGCTCTAATCGCGTTGCTGCTGAAGCCGCTGGTCCAGTGATTGAGGGGTTCACTGGGGACGTGATAGGACGTGTCGGTGTCCCCTATAATGTAATGTAATACGGGGTCAGGATCCGGTGGCAATGGTGGGCCAGAGGGTGTCAGTTAAGGTGGGAAATGAGAACGTGTGGAGGCAGCTCGTCCCTTCGCACAGGACATGTTCGAGATTGGGTAACATTCCCTTCTCGAGCAGCGTTTTCATCGACTCATGATTGGTCCCATCCAGGCCGATCAGAACAGCTCGTTCTAGACTCTCACGCATGAGGATGCTTACTACGGACGGCCCGAACCTGCTACTTGGTTCGTTTGGGGGGATCAGGGGGAAAATCAATATCTGGACACGGCACCTGTCGCGAATACCGAATTTCTTTGATCGAAGCTCGCATTCCCAGGTTATCCTCGTATTCAATGATACAGTGAGCACAATCGGGAAACTCAGAAACAGAAGCCCAGAGGTCCGTGTCCACGGCCGAGGCAGCTTAGCGTACGGCTTCTAACCGGAGTTCGAATCACGCAATAATTTCTGAGACTAACTGCGCCAGGTACTGGTCGGTGAGGCGTTCGTCAAGTCCGTGGCGGGGATAGACCAGGTCACGGAAGTTTAGACCCAGCAAATGCAAGAGGGTGGCGTGGAAGTCCTGGACACTGACTCGTTTCTCCACAGCCTTGTGTCCGATGTCGTCGGTGGCGCCGTGAACGTACCCGCCCTTGACCCCGCCACCTGCCATCCACAGGCTGAACCCGGCCGGGCCATGGTCGCGTCCGGCAGATTTTTGATCAGTCCTGACTTGGGAAAGCGGCATCCGTCCAAATTCACCTCCCCAGATAACCAGTGTCCGCTCCAATAGACCCCTTTGCTTGAGGTCTTTAATTAGCGCGGCCGAAGGCCTGTCCGTCTTTCCGCAGCTGTATTCCAGACTTTTTTTCAAACCGCTGTGGGCATTCCAAATCTGGTCTTCAATAAAAATCTGCACGAAGCGTACACCTCGCTCGACCAGGCGCCGGGCCATCAGGCAGCGCTTTCCATAGGACGCGGTCAGCTCGTTATTCAACCCGTACATTTCCCGAGTAGCCTGGTCTTCCTGTGACAGATCGAGGGCATCGCTTGCGGCCAGCTGCATGCGGGCGCTGAGTTCCGATTGTCCGGGCCGTCTCAGCTGGTGAGTCTGGTCGAGGTGGCTCAGCAGCTCCCGTTCCGCTGCTATCAGCGATCCAGGAAGCTCCTGCGACGGTTTCAGGTTCAGCACCGGAGGTCCTTCGGAACGGAAACGCGTTCCCTGAAAGACTGAAGGGAGCCAGGCCGACTGCCAGTTCTGGATTCCGTTGATCGGTAGTCCCTTTGGGTCGTCTAGCACTACATATCCAGGAAGGTTCTGGGTCTCGCTCCCCAGGCCATAGACCACCCACGAGCCTAGGGAAGGACGATTGGGTAGTGTTCGGCCCGAGTGCATCAGGTAGAGGGCTGGCTCGTGGTTGAAGTGTTCCCCGTACATGGAGCGAATGACCGTGATGTCATCCACCACTTCCGAAAGATGGGGCAGAAGCTCAGACAGCTCGATCCCGGATCGACCCTGCGGTGAGAAGCGAAACGGAGAAGGCAGGAGTCCCCCTACCTCATCAGCGAATTCGATCTGATTGAGGATGTCTCGCGGCGCAGCGCTTCCCGCTAGCCTTTGCAGTGCCGGTTTTGGATCAAACAGATCCACCTGGCTCGGTCCTCCGTTCATGAAGAGCTGAATGACAGACGTGGTCCGGGGCTCGAAGTGGGGAGAGCGGGGCCTGAAATCTCCGTCTGCAGTGGGGTTTGCAGGGTTGGCTGGCAGCCGGGAACTTAAGGAAAACAGATCGCTACCCAGCAGTGTGGCTAGAGCCGCTCCATGCAGGCCATCGCTCAGTCGCGAAAAAAATTCACGCCGGCCGACTTTTTTCGTCCTTCCTTGTCGTAAGATGTGTCGCATGGTTTGAAACTTTCTACTCTAAGTGGACTAGTTAATATAAACGAACTCGGCCGAACTCAGCAGAGCGTGGCACAGGGAACTCAGCGACGACCAGCGAGCGGTTAGCTGCCTGGGTGCGGCATCATTCTCGATCTGCCAGTGTCCCTCCCACTCCCTATATAGAGTCGACAGTGACTCCAGTGCCACCACCTTCTCTTCTTCCGTGGGAAGTCGCGACAGGGTCCTTACGTAAAGCTGTAGCACCTGCTTCTCCGAGTCGTCAGAGAATTCATCGATCAAACGTCCGGCTAGATAACGGGCCAGTTCTCGGGTCATGGAGCCATTCATCATCTGCAAGGCTTGAGGCGCGACGTTCGAATGCCGTCGCTCGATGCAGTTTGGCGCCATGCGCGGCGCGTCAAACACATCAAACAAGGTCACCGGCGTCAGGCGGCGTTTCTGAATGTAGATGGCCCGTCGCCAACCCTGTTTGCTGGCTTTCGGAATGACTTCTCCACTAGGCAGTTTTTCGATTTCGACAGGAGGGCCGAAGAGCTGAGGATCTAAACGGTCCGTCGCCCTTAGCATGGAATCGAAGAGGACCTCGGCATCCATCCGCTGCATGGACATTCGGGACCAAAGGAGGTTCTCGGAGTCTTGTCGATTCGAGGGGGTTAGACGCGAGCTCTGGCGGTAGGCGGTCGATGTCATCATCAGTCGGTGCATAGCTTTGATACTCCAGCCCCTAGCGACGAACTCGGTTGCCAACCAGTCCAGCAACTTGGGATGAGACGGAGCTGAGCCCATGCGACCGAAGTTCTCGGGGGTGGCCACGATGCCTCTGCCGAAGTGATGCATCCAGATGCGGTTGACCATGACTCGCGCCGTCAGAGGATGATCCGGATGGGTGATCCAGCGTGCCAGAGCCAGTCGGTTCCCGCTGGTCTTTATATCTGTCCCGCTGGGAGGAATGGGTTTGAACGGAGGCAGCCCCTTACTGATGATCTCAGGCACTCCCGGGTAGACGCGTTCACCAATGGAATTTGCTTCTCCGCGTTTGAGTACATAGGCGGGGGAGGGCTCACCCCCCATGTCAAAAAGCGCTCGAACCGCGGGAGTCGGGAGAAGTTTTTTCTTCAGCTCATTAATGGATGTTTTGGTTTTCTCAGCCTCGGTCATAAAGTCGGGATCTTCGGTCGCTAGCTGTTTCTCAGAAATCTCAAGGGTTTTCTTGAACTGGTGTGCCAGGTATTCTTGGATGGCACTGTGTTCTTCCTTGGCTGTGTGCAGCAGGGTGCGAAGGTCCTGCTGGATGGCCTGTGGGAGCGGAGCTAGACGCCCTTCCAAAATCTTCTGACGCAGTGGTGCTGCCCTGGTTTCTAGTGCCGCCTTCAACCGTTTGATTTGCGCTTCAATAGGGGCGTTCGCCTGCTTCACTTCCTGGTTCTCACTTTCGAGAGCGATGTCCAGAAAGCGCTGGGTCGGATCTAGCCAGTCGTGGGGATCATAGGCGGTCTGCAGGATGGCACTGAAGCGGTAGTAATCGCGCTGGGAAAGGGGATCATACTTATGGTCATGGCAGCGAGCACACTCCATGGTTAGACCCAGGAGCGAAGAGCTCAACACCTTGATCTCATCGTGAATCACGTCCATTTTCTCAGCCAGGGAGGAGTTGGAGGGTGAGTCGGTGGGATCCGGGGCAGTGCGCAAAAAACCGGTGGCTGCCAGGGACTCGATCACGGTCGGATTGATTTCGGTTTTATAGTCGGTTAGCGACCTTGTTGCATGGATCATCCCGAAGGATACCTTATCATCGTGTTTTTAACACCGGGGATAACCTAGATGCCACATAAGTTCAACGCAGCCCGACGGCACAAGTTTGATAAGGCGCAGTATCGGGTGATCAACTGGGCGGAATATAACGAGAGCCTGCGCCAGCGGGGTGATCTGACGATTTGGGTCAGTGATGAGGCTCAAAGTGTGTGGCGCGCGCCGCGCCGCACGTCACGGGGTGGCCAGCGGAGATACTCGGATCTGGCGATCGAGACATGCCTGACGCTGCGCACGGCGTATCGGCTTGGGTTGCGACAAACGCAGGGGCTGATGGGTTCCATTGGCACGCTCATGGGGCTGGATATACGGGTGCCGGACTTCTCCACACTGTCGCGTCGCGCAAACGGCTTGAGCATCGCGCAGGTGATGAGGCAAGCCGGGTCTATGCCTGTCCATCTGGTGGTGGACAGTACCGGCCTCAAGATCTTCGGCGAAGGGGAATGGCTCGCGCAGAAGCATAAAACCAGGGGAATACGCCGCCGCTGGCGCAAACTCCACCTCGGACTGGACCTCTATAGCGGTGCGATTGTTTGCGCCAATCTGACTCACGATGAGGTTGGAGACAGCACCGCCTTACCCGGGCTCCTGGATCAACTCGATGCCCCGGTCACGGGCTTTCTGGCGGACGGCGCCTATGATGGAGCGTCCACACGGGATCTGCTGAGGGAACGGTATGGGGAGACCCTGGATGTGGTTATACCGCCGCCGAAGAACGTAGTGATCCGACCGCAATCGGCGCGGGATCCAACCGTTCGGGATCGCCATATTGCCCAGATCCGCAGCAACGGCCGCATGGCCTGGCAGGCGGCCACAGGGTACAACCAGCGCAGCCGGATAGAAACGCAGATCGGCCGGTGGAAGAGCGTCATCGGCCCCAGACTCAGATCCCGCAGCTTCTCCAGGCAGATCACGGAGATCCAGGTCGGCCAGAAAGTCCTGAACACAATGACTGCACTCGGACGGCCTGTGTTCGAACGTATCGCCTGACGCTACCGCTTGGGAAAGGGCGAATTCCATCTCCGCCCCGATCCATGCAACAACGCTCAGAAAACCTGCGTCTCCTCCTCATCGCATATCCCTCCTTCGTCGGTGGAATACACCTTAAACAATTGTCCGGTTTTCCGGGGCCACCTCAGCGAGAACTCTCGTCCTGGAAGCAGCGCCGGAGAATGTCCAGGTTACCGCCATAGTACATGAGGAGTTGGAAGCCATACAGGGTTGCTCGTCAAACTCGCATTTTTCTATCCTACCAAGGAGGCTTCAGAGACCGGGTAATGCCAGTGCCCTTCTCCGTTGGGCACGTAAGACCCCATCACGAAGGTGCCGTCAAAGCGCCGAAGTCGCTGCAATCTGACGGTTTTCAGGTACTCGGACAAGGTTTCTTCATCAGTCATGGTTTTTCTTGGCTTTCCGGCCACCTTCCATGAGTGACTGTAAGCATTACCCAGTCCAAGACGAGATCCTGTGCACGGGCAACAAGTCTATAATTCAAGAAACCACCTGCGTGCCTCCGTCTGGAATCAACCACCGATAAGGTGTATCTCGATCTTCATGCCGACAGCCGCGGCGTAGCGTTCCAAGGTTTTGAGGGATGGCTTGTGGCCACTTTCCAGACGAGCCACGGTGGGCTGGCTCGTCCCCATCCGCTCGGCCACCTCGCGCTGGCTCAATCCAGACTTGGCGCGGGCCTCAATGAGGACTCGCGCCAGCTGGAACTCGGGTTGCAGCGATTCGTACTCTTTACGGAAATCCGGATCCTTTTTCCACTTCTTTCGCAGTTCTGTAAATGGAATGGTCATGGTTCTAGCTCCTTCATTCTCGACAAGGCGGTCCGAATCGCCGCCTCGGGGGTCTTCCGGGTCTTCTTGCGGAACGCATGAAGAATGACGATGCGGCGTTCCTTCACGGTCACATAGATGGCGCGGGCGATCCCATCACGGCCCTTTATCCGTATCTCCCATAACTTACCCCGAAGAGCTTTGATGTAGGGCTCGCGAACCTGATGCAGGCCCAGTTCCTCAATCATACGAACTATGTGGTCTAATTTAGCCCGCATGTCCGGTGGAAGAGCGTCGATCTCCTCCACGACCGATTGGTTAAGGACATCGACGCGCCAATGCACCACCTAAATATATCAATATTGATATCAAATAAACTAGTAGTTCGCCTCGTGCATCCGCCTTTCGTGCCGGATAATTAGTGGAAGGAGGCCCTTCTAGAATTTATAAGAAAAAGTAAAAGAATTTTTATGATATCTTATATGTTAGGTTTCGATGGCAATAATTTCAGTGATCTAGCAAAAGGGCGGGGTGGGTAAATCTACGATCTCGGCCAATCTTGCAGGTGAGTTGGTGCGTTTAGGCCGCCGGGTGGCGATTCTCGACCTGGATCCTCAGCACAGCATCGCCAATTGGGCGAAACTTGGCCACGGACTTTTGAGCGAATTAGTCGAGGCTGTCGATGTCACTAGTCCGGAAATGTTTCAAGCTAAAATTACGGCGGTGGCTCAACAAACGGAACGAGTGATCCTCGACAGCCCTCCCGGGCTGCCTGATACAGGTCTGCTGGCAGCGTTGTTGGCCGATCTCGTCATTCTTCCCGTTACTCCCTCGCCGCTCGACATCATTGCCGGTCAAGAAGCTATGGCGATGATGAAGGAAGCTCGGGTGAAGCGCAATAACAACAAACCGCTGGTCCGATTCGCACCGTCGCGTGTGGTGGTAAATACGCTTCTCTCCCGAGACCTCACTGCAATTCTAGAGCGGTTCGGTGAGCCGCTGCTACCGGGCACCCATCAGCGGGTCGCCGTAGCCGAGGCAGTCCTCAAAGGGCTTACCGTGGGCGAGTATGCGCCGGAGAGTAAGGCCCATGAAGAGTTTAGGCAGTTGGCTATGGCAGTCGATAGGCTTGTGAAGTGATGAAGTCATCGAAAGCTCGAATGGACGAGCTAGCCGAGAAGCTCGGCATCCAGGAAACAGGATATGCGGAGGTTCCTCCGGTAACACTGGACGACAAAAAGAAGAAAAACAGAAAGAAGGTTTTAAGAAAAACTAAAAACATAAAATTAAAAGATCAAGAAATCGCTCAAGAAAACCTCGTACTCAACCCGCCACACGGGAAGAAGGATAACTTCGAGAAAATAACGGTGACCTTGCCTAGCCCGATTCGGCAGTTGCTGCTCGATGAAACTCATCGGCGAAAGGTCGAGCGCGATCCCAACTGGTCAATCTCCGTTATTGTCCGGGAAGCGCTTGTTGAGTACCTAGGGTCCTAGCAGAGTGAACTGCACCATAAAACAACAGAGAAGGGAACCCGATGATGGAGCACAACGATGCCTCTTCGACCTAGAGGGAAGGCGTGGGTACATGAATCGGAACTGGCCCGCAACGAACCCGACTCACAGGTCCATCACCTACCAAGAGGGTACGACGATGGCCTACCGAGCTCGGCCATCCGGTTGAGGATGTGACACCCGATCGCGGCTTCTCTGCGTTGCGCCTTGCTGTGCCTCGCCTTCAGGTCGCCTCCGAACACGGACTTGTATCGGAAGAAGCTGTTCTCAACGCGCGCCTGCTGTCGGTAGCCCGACTCCTTCCGCCACTCCCGTCGCCCGACCTTGCGAATCCTCTGAAGAGACGCTTCACGCTGCGCCCAGGGGCCGTCGGTGGGCCCCGCCGACAGCGCAGAGTGACCTGCCCCCACGAACGAGTCCACCCTCTAAGTTAGACTCGGAGCCATTTGAAGTGCCCTGCACGGGATAGAACTGAACTCCTGAGACCTAGGTAGTTTGGCCTCTGGCGCCGGCGGCCGATAGGCCAAGGCGCTGTGAGGCCGGATCTGATTGTAATCCCTTCGCCAGCGTTCTACCAACACCTTGGCTTCCCCAAGCGTGTCGAAGATCTCCATGTTCAGCAGCTCATCCCGTAGTTTCCCGTTGAAACTCTCAATGTACCCATTCTCCCAGGGGCTGCCCGGCTCGATGTACAAGGTCCTTACCCCAACAGCCTGCAGCCAGTCCCGGACCGCCTGTGCCGTAAACTCTGATCCGTTATCGGACCGGATAAACTCAGGCACTCCCCGATCAACGAATAACTCCGCCAACCGGTCCAACACGTCTTGGTGATTCATCTGCCGTTTCACATCAATGGCGAGGCACTCTCTGGTGTACTCATCCAGGATCGTCAATAGCCGAAAGGCTCGCCCATCATGGGTCCGTTCATGCACGAAATCATAGCTCCAGACGTGGTTTTTGCGAGCCGCTCGTAACCGAACACAGGAACCGTCATTAAGCCACAGTCTCCTTCGTTTCGGCTGTCTGGACGGGACTTTCAGCCCTTCTTGTCTCCACAGCCTCTCCACCCGCTTAGGATTCACCTTCCACCCTTCCCCATGAAGTATCGCCGTGACCCGCCGGTAGCCATAACGCCCGTATTGCGTAGCCAACTCCACCATCCGGGCCACCAATCGGGCCTCATCATCGGGAATTTTCCTTTCCCTTCGCTGGGTCGATCGAACCTGTCCCAGCACTTGGCAGGCCCGACGTTCGGAGACTCGCTCTGCTCCTAATCGCTCTCGTACCCACATCACCGCTCGTCTCCTGTTCGCCGGGCCTAGAAGTTTCCCGAGGACACTTCCTTCAGGATCTGCTTGTCCAAAGACAGATCCGCCACCAGCTTCTTCAACCGGGTATTCTCCTTCTCCAACACCTTCAACCTCTTGGCCTGGTCCAACCGGAGCCCTCCATACTCTTTGCGCCACCGGTAGTAGGTCTGCTCGCTCACCCCCATCTGCTTCGACACCTGTCCCGCCCTCTGTCCTTGGGCCAGACCCACCTCTGCCTCACGCAGCTTCATGATGATCTGTTCTGCCCTAAACCGCTTCCCTGCCATCCTTGCCTCCTTCCTAAACCGGAAATCCTAACATTCAAACTGGACTCGTTTTAGGGGGCAAGGTCACCTATGCGACGAAAAACGACCCCAGGGTTACACCTATCGGTAGAATCCTACGTCGCTTCCGGTTCGATGAATTGCCCCAACTAGTCAATGTCTTTAAAGGAAACATGAGCTTTGTGGGTCCACGCCCTGAGCGACCTAGTTTTGTCCAACATTTCCAGGCCGAAGTCCCTTTTTACAACGAACGTCACAAGGTCAAACCTGGGCTCACTGGATTAGCCCAGGTTCGCGGATACTACAACACAACCATAGGAAACAAGCTGAAGTATGATCTGGCTTATCTTTACAACTATAGTTTTTCCCTAGACTTGTTGATCCTACTCGAGACAATCAAAGTGATCCTGATCCGCCGGGGTAGTTGATGAAATTACAATCTTTAATGGAATTGGTATTTTCATGAAAAACATATCTCTGATCGTCCCTCTATATAATGAGAAGAATTCTCTACATCCCCTTTATGAAAGCGTTAAGGAAGAGTTTTCCACCCTCTCCCTTAACTTGGAAATCATTTTTGTGGACGATGGGAGTCGGGATGGCTCATTCGAAGTTTTAAAAGAGCTACAAGAAGTGAATCCTCGCATCAAGATCATTCGATTGCGCAGAAACTTTGGTAAGTCGGCTGCCCTGGAAGCGGGTTTTCGCTTGGCAAAGGGAGAGCTGATTGTTACCCTGGATGCGGATCTTCAGGACCAACCAAGGGAAGTGACGAAGCTCCTGGATTGTCTGGATGAGGGCTATGATCTTGTCTCAGGCTGGAAATTTCCGCGCAGGGACTCTTGGCCTAAGCGGTGGATGTCCAGATTCTTCAACTTCCTGACCTCTGTCCTGACTGGTGTACGACTGCACGATATCAATTCTGGATTGAAAGCATATCGGCGCGAAGTGATCCAGGAGATCAGGCTCTATGGTGAGATGCATCGATATATCCCGGTACTGGCCAGACATTGCGGTTTTTCAATTGGCGAGGTTCAAGTAGATCACCGAGCTCGAGTACACGGGAAGAGTAAGTATGGGGTGGGCCGATTGCTGGGCGGATTCTTTGATCTGCTCAGCGTGGTCATATTGACTCGCTACAACGGCAAGCCGCTGCATGTCTTCGGGATTTCTGGGATCCTTTTTCTGGCCGTCGGTCTGGTTATTTTGGGATACTTGACGGTTGGCTGGTTTTACGGTACCTGGATTGAAGATCGGCCTGTCTTAATACTTGGAGTATTACTTTTGATCGTGGGCGTACAGTCCATTTCCTTCGGATTGCTAGCGGAAATGATTGTTTACTCGTCGAGACGAGTGGATGATTACTCGGTTCAAGAAGTTCGCACGGTGAACTCGGGAGAGACTGAGGGGACAGGTCACATTCCCTTTCACGAGTTAGCAGCGGACCATTTCCTCTATTTTCCGCTAGTGGGAATAGCCCTATGTTTTGGTGTAGCCATGTTTCAGCTGAGATCCGGAGGTCTCGCGGTGCTCAGCTGGGGACTGGTTGGCTTAATCATGGTGGTTTTCGCCACCATGACGGTCCACCGCAATCGGGACTGGAAAACCCCCCAAACTTTGTGGGAGGCTACCCTGCAAGCGGCTCCAGGCTCCTATCGCGCCAACACCAACTTGGGACTTCTCTACCATAGGGAAGGGCAGAAAAGATTGGGAATTAAACTTACCCGCAAAAGCCTCGAACTGGATCCGTCCAAATCTATCTCTTGGAACAACCTGGGAACTATGTATTACCTATGGGGCCAGGAGATCCGACGGAAGGGAAAGCTGTATGAGGCACTGGTTCTGGAAGAGCAGGCGGTTGAGCATTTAGAAAAAGCAATCGAACTGGATCCCAGGGATGCGTTTACCTACAGTAATCTTGGCAACTGCTACAAAGACATGGCGCTCATTTGGGAAGAATGGAGGGATCTTGAGAAAACACGTCAACTTCGTGATACAGCCGTTGGTTACTATATGAAAGGACTCCAAATCGGTCCCAACAACATGTTCATTCGCCTGATTTGGTTTAATTTGGGAATGGTGTTCAAGGATGCAGGTCACCATGATCGGGCTATCCATTACTTGAAAAACGCGGTCGAAGATTCACCTAACTACTTTGAGGCTCAGTATTGGATGGGGTTTTGTCATTTTCAGGAGAAGAGGTATCTCGAGGGTATTTCTTACCTCGAAGAAGCCGTTCGCTTGAAGCCCGAACTAGATGCGTGGGAACTTCTGGCACAAAGCTATGAACGGCTAGGCGAAAACCGCCAAGCGATCCAAATCTATCTTCGTGCGCAGCAGCAGTTTCCTCGGTCCGTGGAAATTCATTATAACCTTGGACTACTCTATCATCGCATTGGAGACCGAGAGAGGTGCAAGCGATTTTTGGAGTCAGCCTTGAGGCTAGATCCGAATAGCCCGTTGTTGCCTGACATCCAGAACCTATTGGCCATGGTCAATAAGTCCTGGATGTCCGTTCCAATCCAACTGCAGCTAGAAAGCAAGGACAGAAGCGAATAACAAGGTGTATCGAGATCACCAAATAACTGTCGTAATTCCTTGTCTGAATGAGGAAGAAGGTATTCAAAAAGTCCTAAAGCGTATTCCTGTATTTGTTGATGAGGTCATCGTGGTGGACAATGATTCTACCGATGGAACGGCTAAGATTGCTCAAGGGATGGGAGCTCGAGTCATTTGCGAGAAAGTGCGGGGGTACGGTCGTGCCTATAAAACCGGCCTGCTTCATGCGCGCGGTGATATCATCGTTACACTCGACGGGGATCATTCCTATCCAGTCGATGCGCTTTCCTATTTACTGGAAGCACTCTTGAACTCTAAAGTGGGATTTGTCTCCGCCTCTCGGTTTCCTGTGCAGAATCTCAATGTTATGTCTTTCAAGAACCTAGTCGGAAACAAGCTGCTCAGTCTTGTGATGTCTCTGCTCTATGTTCGCTGGATTCGCGACTCCCAATCAGGAATGTGGATTTTTTACAAAGAAGCCTTAAAGAAAATGGATTTACAAAGTGATGGCATGGCTTTTTCGGAAGAGATCAAAATCGAGGCTTTGTGCAATCAAGCGATCGGATTTAGAGAAATTCCGATCAACTTCTCTAACCGGGCCGGAGAAAAAAAATTGCAACCCTGGAGAGACGGACGAGATAACCTGATCTTTCTCTTAAAGAAGAGATTTTCTTCACGGTCTTAAGCGGGGCAAGGTGTGGTCTATTTCCTGTGCGGGTGACTCATGAGGAGCGTTAGTAAGGCGAGAGCGACGGATGCCCATGGTGGTATAGGTGGTGAGCAGGCAGTGAACGGTCGTCGATTGGCATGTCCGGTCTGTGAATATCCGAATGCACAACCCCACTATCGAATGAAAGACCGCTTTTTAAAAGTCTCCGAAGATGATTTCTTGCTCTACCGCTGTGGTAGCTGTGGTTTGCTCTTTCAGAATGAGGCGGAGATCGGTGACCGAATTTCAGAATTCTACCCATCTGGTTATTGGTGGCGGCAGGTGCCCAATACTCTGGGCTGGGAGAGAAGATATAGGGAATGGGTGGTGCGTCGAGACCAGCTTCGTTTCCTGCGAACAATCTTTCCGGAACCGCAAAGCTGTCGGCTGTTAGATATTGGATGCGGGAGTGGAACTTTTGTGAAGTTAGCCTGTGAAGTGGGATTCGATGCCTTTGGGTTGGAGAACTCTGAGGAAGCGGTGAAAATTGGCGAGAGCGATTTGGCTGGAAGAATCTTCTCTGGGTCGGGATCAGACTTGATCGCCAAGGGAGAAGGATTCAATATTTTGACCCTTTTCCACTCGCTTGAACACATGCCAAGCCCGTTTCGTTATTTGAAGCAGCTTCGACAGCTTCTCAGAGAGCCGGGAAGTTTGGTCGTCCAGGTCCCCAATATTACCAGCTGGCAGGCCCGTGCCTTTGGTCATCGTTGGTATGGTTTAGACTGCCCTCGGCACTTGTACAACTACACGCCTTTTTCTCTACTTTATCTACTCGGACGTGCGGGCTACCGCATTCATCGCTTGCGACATTTCTCTCTTCGAGATAATGCTGCTGCTCTTGTCTCAAGTCTTTTTCCTGGACTGGACCCAGTGTCGCAGCGCGTCCAAATGCTGCGAGACGAGGGTCGGTTGAACTCCTGGAAACTGTTACTGAAAGAAGGCGTGTACTTTGAATTGTTGATCTTGGCTCAGCTCTTTGCTTTCATAGAGGCAGCATTTGGTCGAGGGGCGACGCTAACGGTCCATGCTACATTGGATTGACCTTTGATTGACTGAAGATCGGTTGAAGAGCCGATAAAATCACCGGAGTAGGTATCAGGTAAATGAAGCTTTGTATAATTGGTTCTGGGTACGTGGGTCTAGTGGCAGGCACGTGCTTCGCTGAAACGGGCAATGATGTAACCTGCGTGGATGTTGACAAGAGCAAGATCGCCCTTTTGCAAAAAGGTCAAGTTCCTATATACGAACCGGGATTGGCAGAGATGATCCTCCGCAATGTTGCTGAGGAGCGTCTGAAGTTTAGCACTGATCTGACCGCGGGAGTCCAAGGAGCACTTGTTATCTTGATCGCCGTGGGAACACCATCGAGTGAAGACGGGTCGTCTGATTTGAGTCATGTAGTCGAAGCAGTACGATCTGTGGCTTGCAGCATGAATGGTTACAAGATTATTGTTACTAAAAGTACGGTTCCGGTGGGAACGACTGACAGGCTCTATAGGGAGATATTGGCTCTCACCCGATTTCAGTTCGATGTCGTGTCCAACCCTGAATTTCTCAAGGAAGGTACAGCGATAGAGGATTTCATGAAGCCTGACCGCGTCGTCATTGGGACGGAAGGAAGACGCGCAGCCGAAATCATGAAGGAGCTATATGCTCCCTTTACTCGAACTGGAGCTCCTATTCTGGTTATGGACACATGCAGTGCGGAAATGACTAAATATGCCGCTAATGCCATGCTCGCCAGCCGGATTTCTTTCATGAATGAAATCGCAAACTTGTGCGAGCATGTAGGGGCTGATGTTCACTGGGTTCGGCAGGGTATCGGTTTGGACCATCGCATAGGACCTTCTTTCCTCTTCCCAGGAATAGGCTATGGAGGCTCCTGTTTTCCTAAGGACATTAGAGCGTTGATTTCGGTGGCACGCGAACACAACTATCCCCTCCAGCTGGTTCCTGCTATCGAGGAAGTCAATAATCTTCAACGCTATGTCGCGATCAATAAAATCCTCAAGTTCTACTCTTCTGAGGTGCCATCTCAGCTGGAAAAACTTCGGGAAGGTGAGAGGACCCAATTCCCGGATTCTGGTCTTGTTCTCAATAGATCCAGACAGACTGGCTCGCAAGAGAGAGACTATAATTATGTGCGTTCCCTTGACATGAACAAGGTGAACATGGCGTTTGAAAGTGTCAAGGGAGGGGAGGGACATTCCCTGGCCCCTCCTGACCTTGATGAAGCCAAGTATAATGATCGGATAAAAGACCGTACTTTCGCTGTTTGGGGACTGTCCTTTAAGCCACGGACAGACGATATGCGCGAAGCGCCTGCGCGAGTCATTATCCGGCGACTACTCGAGTTAGGAGCGCAGATAAACGCCTATGATCCTCAGGCGTTGGAAGAAGCACGGAAGATGTTTGGGGAAAGCATCCGATATGCCAGGAACAACTATGAAGCCCTGCAGGATGCCGATGCCCTGATCCTTTTGACCGAGTGGAACGTATTCCGTAATCCAGACTTCCAGAAGGTTAAGAAACTTCTCAGATACCCCGTCATTTTCGATGGCCGAAACCAGTACAATCCTCAGGAAATGAAAGAAAGGGGATTTATCTACTTTGGCATCGGACGGCGGTGTTGACGGGGGGGAGTGATCTATAATCATGGGTAAATAAGGCGGCTAAACAGTTTACGGTTTACTGTATTTTTTTTACTGACGTGAATCCGTTGGTTTCAGTCATCGTGGTTAACCACAATCGAGCGGACCTGCTTGAGGACTGCCTGTCTTCATTGTTGGAGCAAACGTACCATCCTTTCGAGATCCTTGTCGTAGATAACAACTCCTCAGACCACAGCTGCGCTGTTGTCGAATCCTTTCGGGATAAGAGGCTTCGTCGAATTGAATTAAAAGAGAATCGGGGATTTTCTGGTGGCAACAATGCCGGGATCCGGGAGGCTAGTGGTGAGTTCGTTGCTTTGCTCAATAACGACGCGGTAGCCGATCCTCAATGGATTGAAGTCTTGGTTTCGGAAATGCGAGGCCGGAAGCAGATTGGAATGTGTACATCCAAAGTGCTCTTTTCCCGCACCAATATCATTGACAAGGTTGGACATCTCATTTACCCGGATGGACAGAATAGGGGTAGAGGGACAGGGGAAGTCGACCAAGGACAATATGATCAACTCGAAGAGACGTTTTTTGCTGATGGCTGTGCGGCGCTCTATCGGAAGATCATGTTGCACGAATTGGGAGGATTCGATGAAACCTTTTTCGCCTATGGTGACGACGCTGATCTGGGTATCCGAGGACGGTGGTTGGGATGGAAGTGTCTTTATGTCCCTAAGGCACAAGTCTACCATTACCACTCCGCTACCAGCGGTCGCTTTTCGGCACAAAAGGTATACTGGGTGGAGCGGAATCGCTTATGGTTGGCGGTGAAGAATTATCCTTTACCCCTGCTCGTCGTCAGTCCCCTCTTTACCTTGTATCGGTTGCTGTGGAATCTCTGTGCCGCTTGTCTGGGTCGAGGAGCAGCCGGTCATTTTCGCAAAGAGACATCTTGGACTACCCTTACGATGACTTTATTTCGGGCTTATCGAGATGGAGTTTTGGGTCTGAGGGAAATGCTGCGCAAGCGGAATGGTATTCGGCGCCTAAAGCGCATAAGTGATCTCGAATTTTACCGCTTACTTTTCCGTTTTCGCATCTCAGCTCGAGAGTTGAGCTTCCAGGATCTCCCGAAAATTATCCGACCGACTCTGGGGTGAGGGTGTTTGAAAAAGACACGAGTAATGGCCCGTTCTCAGGTCCCTATATCCCAAGGCATCAAGGATCGTGAGATCCTTACTCACGAGGCCGGTTCGACTAAAATGAGGCGATAGCCGGCCTAGATCAGGGATAGAGCACTGATTTTTAACCGTTCTTGAAGGTTGTCTGTAACCCATTGGGAAAATACAATGCCTTGCTAGCCAATTGTGTAGGTGGTGCAAGACTTTCCTCCACTTTCTTCTAGTTTCCCCACCTATTCCGCTAGGTCATTCACTACGCTTCTCCTGCCATCGAAAAATCATGAGATATTGTCATAAGGGGTATTATAGTAGAACAGGCAGTTAGCTGGCGTAGCTCAACGGTAGAGCAACTGATTTGTAATCAGTAGGTTGGGGGTTCGATTCCCTTCGCCAGCTCTGGTTACTTTTAGTTTTCAGACCGATCCTTTTCCACGGAGCTCTCGCGGTTTAAGCGCTACTTTACCTTTATTTCTACCCACTGCTAGTATTACTGATAACTGCAAAGCATCCTAAGCTGTAGTATCTGCTATTTGCTGGAAGGTTCGCTAATGAAGCAAACTCTACGCGAGCTGCTCTTCTTTTTTCTTGCTCTGGCGATTGTTGTGTTTAGCGGTCGTTCACAAACGGCAGATGCTGAGCAGAAGCAATCAAGGTACAAGGAAATGATGCGTGCCGAGCAAGGCGCTTCCAAGGTCCAATTCAACCTAGGGAATATGTACTTCGAGGGTAAAGGCGTTCCTCAGGACTACCAAGAAGCAGCTAAGTGGTACCGCAAGGCTGCTGAGCAAGGTTATGTCGAGGCTCAACGTTTGTTTGGAGACATGCACGCAGCGGGCAAAGGGATCCCTCAGGACGACCAAGAAGCAGTCAAGTGGTACCACAAGGCTGCTGAGCAAGGCGATGCTGCCTCCCAATATAACCTAGGGCAACTGTACTACCACGAACGCAAGGGTGTTCCCCAGGACTACCAAGAAGCAGCCAAGTGGTACCGCAAGGCCGCTGAGCAAGGTGATGTTGCATCCCAATATGCCCTGGGAGTCATGTGCGGCAAGGGCCAAGGGGTCTCTCAAGACGACCGAGAAGCAGTCAAGTGGCTTTGCAAGGCTGCTGGACAAGGTTATGCTTATGCCCAATATACCCTGGGGAACATGTACCGGCATGGCGTAGGGGTTCCTCAGAATGACCAAGAAGCAGCCAAGTGGTACCGCAAAGCCGCCGAGCAAGGTCATGTCTCTGCCAAATATAACCTGGGGTTAATGTATGACACGGACCTAGGTATCTCTCAGGACAACTAAGAAGCGGTCAAGTAGCTCTGCGAGGCAGCCGATTAAAGCGATGCCAATGCCCAATTCCACCTGGGCTCATGTACCCACTCGGTGAGAGGGTTGAACTACGTACAGGCTCACATGTGGTGTTGATTGTACTGTCGTTGCCAACCAGGTCGGTCGATTCTCGAGTACATTGTCGATGACGAGCAACGCTGAGATCGTCCTGCAAGCTCCACCTGCCCAAAGGGTGGTGGTGGGAGTGATAAAATTCGTGCAGATCTATGCGGCCTCGCGTTACATGAAGCTGACTGGAGAACATCCCATCGAGAGTTGGAAATACCTTCCCGGTCCCCAGGGGTGGGTTGTCTGGATACTAGCTGTCATCACCCTCTTGTGTTTTCCCCTATGGGTGTCTGGTCTTCCCACAATGCTTGGGGGACTGGGTGGTCTGGATCTTCCATCTAGAGCCGCAGTATGGGGAGATGCGCGTCTGTGGGGTACGACCTTCGTGGTGTGGCAGCCATTGTCCTGACCATGGTTCAAAGCCATGGAGCATGGGAGCTCACTCAGACGATCCTTGTGTTCCTATTGTTGACTTTGATCCTGGCCAGCGGTCGTAGCAACCCAACCCGATTGGCTGGCGGTTCTCGGAGGTCTACTGATGCCTACTTTGCCCGCCTACGAATCCTGGTTAATAGCCAAGTTATCCGGGGATTGGTGCGCGATCTGTCTGGGTTGAAGTGGGCACCTGTCTGGGGGCTGTTGGCGGGGGCATACAAGACTACTTTAGTTACATCGCAGGACGGAAGTGGTTGTGGGCACCTCTTACCGATGCAATGGTTTCCTTCTCCAGCGTGGTGGTATTCACCATCGCTTTCACGGTACTGGTGCGACAATGCTAAATTCCCGGCAGGTCATTCTGGAGGATCAACAGCTGCTTTCGATGCAGACTCAATTCTTGACTGCGCTGCACAGCGACTTGCTGTATCCCTACTAGGTCGGGGTTTTTGCGGTCTTCTTTGGAACGATTTTGGGTGTCTACGAGTTGTACGTGCGAACGACGTGCGAGGGTCTGCGGAAGCTTTTGTTATGTGTGTGGTGTGTCTCAGTAGACAAACTGAGATCCTCGGTGGTGTTCTACTGTGGGTTGGGAGGGATAGTAATCATGTGGCTGGCAGGCAACCCGTACAGATTGTTATACCGGCGGCCATATTAGGAGGAGTACTAACCTGTGGTTTGTGGTGTATGTTGATGGTTTGGACGGATCGTTGCTATCTTCCCAGGCTGTTACAGATGGGATGTTTTTTGTCAGTCTTGAATCTATCCAGCAGTTTGTTTCTAACGAGTTGGGGAATCAGAGGGATCTACACCTTCTTTGTAGTTGAGCTCCTTCCTGCAGCCTGACACAAGCCAATTTCTGTTACTCTTAGACGGGGTACTTAGCTTGTTCCCTGGGCTGGGTTGAGGGATGGTGTTGGAATTGATGATCAATACTCAAGTTTGTATTCCTGGGTGTTAAGTGCTATACTGCGCCCTCTTTGAAAGCAGTGGTAGGCCTTGCTATCGGACAGGCTTATGTTAATTATTGTTACTTTGTGTTTTGCTCCCCGAGCAAGGTCGGTGGAGATGAGGAGGGGTGGTCGAGCGGACAAAGGCAACGGGCTGTAAACCCGTCGACTTTCGGGTCTACGCAGGTTCGAATCCTGCCCCCTCCAAGCCTGGCTGTATCGAGAGTTGGGGGAGAAGGTCAATGGTAGGGATAATGAGGGGGTTGGCAGGCCAAGGGCGGGAGTAACTCAGTTGGCAGAGTCATAGCCTTCCAAGCTATTGGTCGCGGGTTCGAATCCCGTCTCCCGCTCCAACTTACAAGGAGAGTATTCGGAGCGCGCCCACGTAGCTCAGTGGTAGAGCACTTCCTTGGTAAGGAAGGGGTCACCAGTTCAATCCTGGTCGTGGGCTCTCGATCTTTTTTTCCGTAAGCGGCGAGGGAAAAATAATGGCGAAGGCAAAATTTGAGCGAACGAAACCGCACGTAAACATTGGGACGATCGGACATGTGGACCACGGCAAGACAATGTTGACAGCGGCAATCACGCAGGTTTTGGCGAAGAGTGATCCTGGGGTAGAGGTGAGGACGTTTGAATCGATCGACAATGCACCGGAGGAGCGAGAGCGAGGGATCACGATCGCGACGGCACACGTGGAATATATGACGGGGAACCGGCATTACGCGCATGTGGACTGTCCTGGGCACGCCGACTACGTGAAGAACATGATCACGGGGGCGGCGCAGATGGACGGGGCGATCTTGGTGGTCTCGGCGGCGGATGGACCGATGCCGCAGACGCGCGAGCACATCTTGCTGGCGCGGCAGGTGGGGGTGCCGTCAATCGTGGCATTCTTGAACAAGGTGGACATGGTGGATGATGAGGAGTTGTTAGATCTGGTGGAGTTGGAGGTACGGGAGTTGTTGACGGTGTATGATTTTCCGGGGGAGGAGGTACCGGTGATTCGGGGCAGTGCGCTGAAAGCGGTGGAGGGAGACGAGGAGGCACAAAAGGCGATCATGGAGTTGATGGAAGCGACAGACCGCTACATACCGATTCCACAGCGGGAGGTAGACAAGCCTTTTTTGATGCCCATCGAGGACATTTTTTCGATCAGTGGACGAGGGACGGTGGTGACGGGACGGATCGAGCGAGGGAAGGTGAAGGTGGGGACGGAGATGGAGATCGTGGGGATGCGGCCAACGTTTAAGCGAGTGGTGACAGGGGTAGAGATGTTCAAGAAGTTGTTGGATGAAGGACAGGCGGGAGACAATGTGGGATTGTTGGTTCGAGGGACGGATAAGAAGGATGTGGAGCGAGGACAGGTGGTGGCTGAAGTGGGGTCGATCGCGCCGCACACGAAGTTTCAAGCGGAGGCCTACATTTTGACCAAGGAAGAAGGAGGGAGGCACACGCCATTTTTCACGGGCTATCGGCCGCAGTTCTACTTTCGGACGACAGATGTAACGGGGCAGGTGGTGTTAGGGGACGGGACGGAGATGGTGATTCCGGGGGATAATGTGTCGATGCTAGTAACATTGATCACCCCGATCGCGATGGAGAAAGGGTTGCGCTTCGCCATTCGCGAAGGAGGACGTACCGTCGGAGCCGGAACCATCACTGAAATTGTGGAGTAAGCACAATTTTAAACGTTTCACGAGGTCCAGTCCATGCAGGAGATTATCACCTTTCAGTGTGCCGAGTGTAAGCGGAGGAACTACACCTCGACTAAAAATAGGAGAAATGTGAGCGAGCGGCTCCAACTCCGGAAGTACTGCAAGTGGTGTCGGCACCATACCCTGCACAGAGAGACAAAGTGAAAGTTTACGCAGGCCAGTAGCTCTAATTGGCAGAGCGCCGGTCTCCAAAACCGGATGTTGGGGGTTCGAATCCCTCCTGGCCTGCCACTATTGCTTAGCCAAGTTCTTTGCCTATCGAAAGGAAGCTCGGAAGGATCTTAAGCCATTGATAATAGATCAAGTTAGGTATGCACCTCAAAAGTTGGCCAATTTTTACGGCGATGTCAAGATAGAGCTAAAGAAGGTGACCTGGCCAAGCAAGAAAGAAGTTTATGGGACAACCCTGGTGGTGATCGTCAGTGTTTTCTTTTTTGGCTTTTATCTCTTTTTGGTCGATCAGATACTGAAACGAGCCATCAATTCGATTGTTGGGTTTTTTTGACACAAACTGAAAGAGAGGACAGCGATCAACACTACGGCTGCTGACAAGAAGTGGTATATCATCCACACCTATTCCGGCTTTGAGCGGAAAGTTGCGGAAAACCTGATGACTCGTGTGCAAGTCTACGAGCTTCAAGACAAGATTGGGCAGATTCTGATTCCCACAGAGGATGTGGTGGAAATGAAAGCGGGGAAAAAGGTGGTTACATCCAAACTGTTTTTCCCTGGATACATTCTGGTGGAAATGCAGATGGGTGACGAGACCTGGCATTTGGTCAGAGATACACCGAAAGTGACCGGTTTTGTAAGTCAGGGGAGTGAGCCAACTCCGCTGACTGAAGAGGAAGTTAACCAGGTCGTACACAGGGTTTCTACCACCGACGAGAAACCTAAGCCCAAGTTCATCTTTGAAAAGGGAGAAACGGTAAAAATCATTGATGGCCCATTTTCCAATTTTACCGGTGAAGTAGAGGATGTGAACTTGGAACGGAACACGTTGAAGGTCATGGTCATAATCTTTGGAAGAGCAACCCCCGTGGAGCTAGACTTCGTACAGGTGGAAAGAATCTAGTTGGTCGATGTAGGCCCAGTGTTCGAGAGTGTTTTTTTGATATTTTGAGGGTCCACCCCGAAGGGGATAGATGGCTAAAAAAATAATCGCTATGATCAAGCTGCAGATTCCCGCCGCTAAGGCTACGCCTGCTCCTCCAGTGGGCCCGGCCTTGGGGCAGCACGGCGTAAATATCATGGACTTTTGTAAGGCTTTTAACGCCAAGACACAGGGCCAGGAAGGATTGATCATTCCAGTGGTCATCACCGTTTATCAGGATCGCAGCTATAGTTTTATTACCAAGACTCCGCCGGCTGCAGTGCTTCTGAAGCGTGCAGCTGGGATCGCCAAAGGCTCTGCTGAACCGAACAAGAGTAGCGTCGCACAGATTAGCATGGAGAACGTGGAGCAAATCGCCAAAAGCAAGATGCCTGATCTCAACACGGAGGATTTGGAGGCGGCCAAGAAGATTATTTTGGGGACAGCACGAAGTATAGGTTTAGACGTTCGTGAAGTAACATCGGGAGAAGGGTAGGGCGGAGTCGACATGGCGGGGAAAAAATATCAGCAGGCTAAGGCGAAACTTACGGCGAAGGATTATTCTCTGGATGATGCCATACAGTTAATGCAGGAGATTAAGTTTGTTGCTTTCGATGAAACTGCCGAGATTTCCCTACGGTTGGGGGTCAATCCTAAGCACGCTGATCAAATGGTGCGGGGATCGGTCGTACTTCCCAATGGCTTGGGGAAAAATGTTCGTATATGTGTGATTACATCTGGGGAGAAGGTGAAAGAGGCTGAGGAGGCCGGGGCGGAGTTTGTTGGAGGGGACGAAATCGTCGCCAAGATTCAAGAAGGCTGGATTGATTTTGATGCTGTTGTGGCGACTCCAGACATGATGAAATCAGTGGGCAGGTTGGGTAGAATTTTGGGTCCTCGAGGACTGATGCCTAACCCAAAGTCAGGTACCATCACCTTCGATGTTAGGAAGGCTGTCCGTGAAATCAAAGCGGGTCGAGTAGAGTTTCGTGTCGACAAGAACGGTATCATCCACGCTCCCTTTGGTAAGGTTTCCTTCCAAGGGAATCAACTAGTCCAGAACGCCCAAAGTTTGATCGAGGCGGTGATTAGTGCTAAGCCGGCAATGGCAAAAGGACGTTACTTGAAAGGAGTGGCCGTTTCTTCGACCATGGGCCCTGGAATTCAGGTCGATGCTGTACAGGTGGGGGGCAAGTAATTTCTCGATCTACAGGACTGTTTGAGGGAAAATACAGAAGGACTAACTGGAATACTTGATTGTATAAGCGGTATGGACAGGACACAGAAGGACTCCTTGGTGTGTGAGTTGGGGGAAGACTTTAAACACTATAGGAGTATTCTCCTGATCAATTTTACGGGTCTCAATGTACCCGATGCTACCGAGTTGCGTCGCAGAGTAAAAGGGTTGGGGAGCAAGTGGAGAGTGGTCAAGAATAGGCTGGCTTTGCGAGCCAGTGAAGGAACTTCGGCCGAGCAGCTGGGATTGCAGTTTCAAGGTCCAACAGCCATTGTCTATAGTGGTGATGATCCGGCCCCCTTGGCCAAGATGATTAAAGACTTCATGCGAGATCATCCTGAGATGAGCTTTAAAGCTGGGGTAATCGACAAGAGAATTCTGTCTGCCAAGGATGTAGACGACCTTGCTGATATGCCCTCTCGAGAAGAAATATCTGCCCATTTTTTGCGTCTGCTGAATACGCCTCTCACACGATTGGCCAGTGCGCTCCAGTCGTCCTTACGCGATCTGATTTTTATTTTGGGGAATTTGGAGGAAACTGGGAAAAGACAGTGAACTCATTGGAGGGATAACCATGACGATCAGTCGAGAGGAAATCCTCAATTGGATTGGACAAGCATCAATAATCGAGATTAACGAACTGGTTAGGGATCTGGAGAAACAATTTGGAATCACTGCCGCTTCAGCTATGCAGGTTGCTGTTGCTCCAGTAGGAGCTGGAGAACAGGCAGCGGACGAAGAGAAAACAGAGTTTGACGTTGTGCTGGTGGAAGTAGGCAGCAAGAAAATAAATGTAATTAAAGCGGTTCGCGAAGTGACCAGCCTGGGACTTAAGGAGGCCAAGGATTTGGTCGAGTCCGCGCCGAAGTCGATCAAGGAAGAGGTGGCTAAGGAGGAGGCTGAGGCCATCAAGAAGAAGTTTGAAGAAGCCGGAGCTAGCGTCGAGATAAAGTAGACTGGCTCGGTATCTTGTGTTGAGCACTTCCCTAAATTATGCTTGTAATCATTCGTGAAACGTGTTAGCTTGGGCCGCTTGTCGCGAGGAGTAGCCTACTCTTTATATACGCCCATTTCAAATCTGGTGAGGCCAGGCTAAAGACCAAAATCAGTTAATGGTCATAGATTGGATCCGGGTTTCCTTGTCCTCTCGAATCCATGGCTTCCTCTTTGTCCCTGTGTGTCGAGGGGATTAGTGTCTGCATCGAACGATCAAGTTACCACCCTAAAGGGAGCTTTTAAAATGTGTAGTTTCGTAAAAAATGTTTACCGGGAGAGAATTGATTTCGCGAAAGTTAGGACGACCTTCGCTATTCCTAATCTATTGGACGTACAGAAACAGTCCTATCAGCGTTTTCTCCAAATGGATTTACTCCCTTCCGAGCGGGAGGACCTTGGGCTCCAAGCGGTCTTTAATTCGGTTTTTCCAATCAGTGACTTTCGAGGGACATCGTCGTTGGAATTTGTCGAATATGCCATTGGAGATTGGCAATGCAAGTGTGGTCATTTTGAAGGTTTGGAGCACTTACGCGGGAAGTGTCAGAGTTGTGGTGAAATCCTCTCCTTAGATCCTTACAGTATCGATGAGATTACGTGTCGGAGTTGTGGAAGCCACAACCCCAATGAAGTGGAACGGTGCGAAAATTGTGGCGATCCCGTCCAACTCAACCTCAAATACGACCTTGAGGAATGTAAAGAGCGCGGTATGACTTACTCCGTGCCTTTGAAGGTGACGATCCGATTAGTGGTATGGGACAGGGATCCCACCGATAGCAACCAGAAGACCATTCGTGACATCAAGGAGCAGGAGGTCTATTTTGGTGACATCCCGCTAATGACCGAGAACGGAATCTTCATCATTAATGGTACTGAACGCGTAATCGTCAGCCAGCTGCACCGGTCACCTGGAGTTTTCTTCGAATCGAATGCTCAAAAGACTTATTTTTTGGCCAAGATCATTCCCTATCGCGGATCGTGGGTGGAGTTTGAGTTCGATAGTAAAAACTTGCTCTATATCCGGATAGATCGGAAAAGGAAATTTCTGGCGAGCACCTTTTTGAGAGCTTTGGGATTGGACTCGGATGAGGAAATTATCCGAACCTTCTTCCGAGTTTCGAATCTTCTCCTGGGTCAGGAAAAGCTTTTCTGGAGGCTAGATGAGAGTCTCTTGGGTAGAAGACTGAGGGTCGATATTCCTGATCCTACCAAGAAGGGTGCTGTTCTGGTGGCAGCTGGTCGGAAAATAACCAACACGGCTTTTTCCCAGCTTAAGAAAGCCGGTGTAGAAGACGTGGAAGTGGATATCCAGGATCTCGAGGGGGCATGTAGTGTGTCCGAAGTGGTAGATTCTTCCTCAGGAGAGATTCTGGTCGAATCGAACGATCCTATTACGAGTAGTGTGATGAACGGGCTCGTTGAATCCGGAACCCAACAGTGTCCGATCTTCTTCCCGGATCGGGACGATTTAGGACCTGTTCTCTATGAAACCATGAGGAAGGATTCTGCCAAGAACACCAACGATGCCCTCGTTGAAATCCACCGAAAGCAGCGGCCCGGTGATCCTCCCACAGTCGAAACCGCTACGACCCTCTTTCAAGGAATGTTCTTTGACCCGCGTAAATACGATTTTTCTAGAGTAGGTCGTCTCAAATTCAATATCAAGCTGGGGTTGGATGGCCCCCTGGATCAAAGAACTCTCTCTCCACAGGATTTCTACGAGGTGATTGCTTACCTTTTGAAGCTGAGGGCTAACATAGGAAGTGTCGACGATATCGACCATCTTGGTAATCGCCGAGTTCGCTCCGTGGGAGAGTTGCTGGAAAATCAGTTTCGGATTGGCCTGGTTCGCATGGAGCGGGCGATCAAAGAGAAGATATCCATCCATCAGGAGATGACCACGGCTATGCCGCATGATCTTATCAATGCCAAGCCAGTCATGGCGTCTATCCGAGAGTTTTTTGGCAGTAGCCAGCTCTCACAATTTATGGATCAGACTAACCCCCTTTCAGAGATTACGCATAAGAGAAGGCTTTCCGCGTTGGGGCCAGGCGGTTTGAGTCGCGAGAGAGCTGGCTTTGAGGTTCGTGATGTTCACCCGACCCACTACGGTAGGATCTGCCCCATTGAAACACCGGAAGGGCCAAATATTGGACTGATTTCATCCCTAAGCTGCTATGCTCGAATCGATGAGTTTGGTTTTATCGAGTCCCCTTATCGCAAGGTGGTGGATAGTCGGGTTGTGGATCACGTTCAGATTATCAGTTCGGGTAATACCCGCTTTAAGGTTGGAGAAGTCTGTCTGCAGCAGGAGGTGGATGTAGAGAATGACCGGCTAAAGGAAAATAAACAACGGGCGGAGTACGAGCCCCACGCCTTCTATTTTACCGCCTGGGAAGGGGATAAATATGCTATTGCTCAGGCTAACATGGAATTAGATCAGAACCAGAAAATTGTTCGTGATCGAGTCAGTGCCCGCTATCAGGGAAATTTTGTTTTTGTTCCTCGTGAGGAAGTGCAATTCGTGGATGTAAGTCCCAAGCAGTTGGTTAGCGTGGCGGCGAGTCTGATTCCCTTTTTGGAAAATGACGATGCTAACCGGGCATTGATGGGTTCCAATATGCAACGTCAGGGAGTCCCCCTGATTCGCGCTGAGGCTCCTTTCGTGGGTACGGGGATGGAGTATATAGCAGCCCGAGATTCTGGAGCTGTCTTGCTTTGCCGACGTAACGGTGTTGTGGATAGCGTCGACGCGGAACGGATCATCGTGCGTGTGACTGCCGAAGACCGGGAAGGCATCGGTGATGCCGGTGTCGACATCTATAAACTGACAAAATTCACGCGCTCTAATCAGAACACCTGCATCAACCAAAAGCCTCTAGTCAAAGAGGCTGACCAGGTCGTCAAAGGCCAAGTGTTGTCCGATGGGCCTTGCACCGACAAAGGTGAACTTGCGTTGGGTAGAAATGTACTAGTGGCTTTTATGTCGTGGAGGGGATACAACTTTGAGGATGCTATCTTGGTCAGTGAAAGGCTGGTTAAGGAAGATCTGTACACCTCTATTCACATCGAAGAATTGGAGATCGAATCCAGAGATACGAAGCTCGGTTCCGAGGAGATTACGCGGGACATTCCTAACGTGAGTGAGTCGATTTTGGCCGATCTAGATGCAAGTGGGATTATCCGGATCGGTGCCAAGGTGCGTCCGAGCAATATCTTGGTGGGAAAAGTCACACCGAAGGGGGAGACCCAACTTACCCCTGAGGAGAAACTACTGAGGGCAATTTTCGGAGAAAAGGCTGGTGAGGTCAAGGATGCGTCTCTGTATGCTCCACCCGCGGTCGAGGGAACGGTGGTGGATGTCAAGATCTTCTCTCGCAAAGGTGTCGCTAAGGACGAAAGAACACTCCAGATCGAAGAGCAAGAGATTGAGCGGCTTGAAAAAGATCTAGAAGATGAGATTCGCATCTTAAAAGAGGAGAGTAGTAAGCGGATCGTTAATCTTTGGGAAGGAAAGGCTACCAAGAGCAGGATCAGCGACTCAGCGGGTGTGGTAGTCGCTAAGAAAGGGGTAAAACTGCGTCGCAAGATACTGGAACAGTTTACCTATTCAGAACTGAAGAAAATTCGTGGTGAGGATGAGGTTGTCACACAAGAGGTCTCCCAGATTGGAGAGAGAACCGAGCGCCAGATCAAAATCCTTTACTCTTTGCACGAAAAGCGACTTAGTCGCATGAAGAAGGGCGATGAGTTGGCTCCCGGTGTGATCAAGATGGTCAAAGTTTATGTGGCGATGAAGCGCAAGATCGCGGTGGGAGATAAGATGGCGGGTCGGCACGGCAACAAAGGAGTGATTGCCCGCATTCTTCCTGAGGAGGACATGCCCTATCTTCCGGATGGTACTCCGGTAGAAATTGTACTGAATCCCTTAGGAGTGCCTTCTCGAATGAATGTCGGGCAGGTTCTTGAAACGCATCTTGGGTGGGCGGCCAAGGTGCTCGGCTTGCACTATTCGACTCCGGTTTTTGACGGTGCCCGAGAACAGGAAATTAAAGATGAGCTCAGCAAGGCCAAACTACCTTTGACGGGAAAAACCGTTCTCTGCGATGGGGTGACGGGTGAGCGTTTCGATCAGGAAGTAACGGTGGGTTACATCTACGTGCTGAAATTATCTCACCTGGTCGAAGACAAAATTCACGCCCGTTCGATCGGTCCGTACAGTCTTATCACCCAACAGCCGTTGGGGGGGAAGGCGCAGTTTGGGGGACAACGCTTCGGCGAAATGGAAGTCTGGGCACTTGAGGCGTACGGGGCCGCTAACATTTTGCAGGAGTTACTGACGGCCAAGTCCGATGATGTGCAAGGAAGGGCCAAGATTTATGAAGCGATCGTGAAGGGGGAATCCAGTTACAACCCGGGTATTCCCGAATCCTTTAATGTGCTCATCAGAGAGTTGCAGTCACTGGCATTGGACGTGGAACTAGTCGAAAGACCGAAGAAGAAATTACTTCGACGTTCAGACCTATTGATGCAGGCTGAGACGGCCCTGAGCGGTTCCGCAGAGGAGACGGATGTCGGCACTAAACCGTAAAGCGCTGAGTGTGCGGAGAAAGAGATCCAGTACTTATTTTTTGTAGGAGGTTAGAGATTTGAGAATCTTTCGTGATCAAATTGATACAAGTCAGCTCTTGAAGAACTTTGAGGCGATTCGGATCGGTTTGGCTTCTCCAGAAAAAATCCGTTCGTGGTCTAGCGGAGAAGTCACCAAGCCGGAGACTATCAACTATCGGACCCTGAAACCGGAACGAGATGGTCTGTTCTGTGCGCGGATATTTGGACCTGTGACTGATTGGGAATGTCTTTGCGGAAAATATAAGCGGATGAAGCACCGAGGAGTGATTTGTGACAAATGTGGCGTTGAAGTCACACTGTCCAAGGTTCGGCGTGAGCGCTTGGGACACATTGAGCTTGCGAGTCCCTGCTCGCATGTCTGGTTTTTTAAGGGGTTGCCTAGCCGCATCGGTCATCTACTAGATATTTCGCTCAGAAATCTAGAAAGGATTCTCTACTTTGAGGGCTACATGGTGATCGATCCAGGAGATGCTCCAATCAAGGAAAAGGAATTGCTGACAGAAGAGCGATATCGTGCTCTACAAGCCGAATATGCGGGGCGCTTTGAGGCCGGCATGGGAGCTCAGGCCATCAAGGAATTGTTGCGAGCTGTGGATGTGGAAGCTCTGGCCATCGATTTACGCATCCGGATGAGGACTGAAAAATCCCAGTTAAAACGCCTCAAATACTCCAAGCGCTTGAAGGTGGTCGATGCATTTCGCAAGTCTGGTAATCGACCTGAATGGATGATCATGGATGTGATTCCGGTGATCCCACCTGAATTAAGACCGTTGGTTCCCCTCGATGGTGGGCGCTTTGCCACGTCAGATCTGAATGATCTCTATCGCCGGGTCATTAACCGCAATAATCGTCTGAAGAAATTGATGGAGTTGCGTGCTCCTGAGGTGATTATCCGTAACGAGAAGCGCATGCTTCAGGAAGCAGTCGACGCCTTGTTCGATAATGGGCGGCGTGGCAGGGTTTTGCGCGGAATAAAGAATCGTCCTCTCAAGTCGTTATCGGACACCCTGAAAGGCAAGCAGGGACGCTTTCGTCAGAATCTACTGGGCAAAAGAGTTGATTACTCGGGCCGGTCGGTAATCGTGGTGGGTCCGGATCTGAAACTGCACCAGTGCGGCCTACCCAAGAACATGGCGCTCGAGTTGTTTAAGCCCTTTATTTATCACCGCTTGGAAAAGGATGGCCATGCCACCACGATCAAAGGAGCCAAAGAGATGGTTGAAGGCCAGGAACCTATCGTATGGGATATCCTGGAAGATGTGATCAAACAACATCCACTGCTCTTGAACCGAGCACCAACCCTCCACCGTCTGGGTATCCAGGCTTTTGAACCGGTTTTAGGGGAAGGAAAGGCCATCAAGATTCATCCCTTGGTTTGCACGGCGTTCAACGCTGATTTCGATGGAGACCAGATGGCGGTCCACATCCCGCTGTCTCAGGAGTCACAAATCGAAGCCTCTGTGCTCATGTTGTCCACGCACAACATTTTGTCACCATCGAACGGACAGCCCATAATGGTGCCCAGTCAAGATATTGTTTTGGGGTGCTATTATATGACGAGTCGGCGTCAAGGGGCCAAAGGGGAGGGTAGATCCTTTGTGGATATTCGAGAAGTTTACCATGCGCTAGAAGTGGGAGAAGTTGAGACACGCACTCCTATTTTTCTACGCTATTCCGGCAGTCTAATTGACCTTTCCACCCAATACGATACACAGTCAGTTCTGCATGCTGATCTACAGGAGGTACGGAACCAGCGAATCGAAACGACCGTTGGTCGCACCATTTTTAACGATCATTTGCCCCAGGAAATGCCTTACGTCAATGGATTGCTCAAGAAAAATGGTCTCCGGGAACTGGTCCATTATTGCTATCTGCGGTTTGGGCCTGAGGCCACGGTCAAGATACTCGATGAACTCAAAAATCTCGGTTTTTACTATGCAACGAAGGCTGGGTTCACGGTTAGCATTGACGACCTAATCATTCCAAAGAATAAGGGGAAACTGGTGGAGAAGGCCCGCCAGGGAGTCGTTGAAGTGGAGCAGCAATACCTGGACGGAGCCATCACCAATGGTGAGCGATACAACAAGGTAGTCGCGATTTGGTCCGATGTCACTGAGAAAGTTGCGGATGAAATGTTCGAGGCGATGGCTTCCTATGAAGAGACTAGCCAAGAGTTTAATTCAATTTATATTATGGCAGATTCAGGTGCTCGGGGAAGCAAGCAGCAGCTGCGGCAGCTGGCTGGCATGCGAGGATTGATGGCCAAACCTTCCGGGGAGATCATCGAGACGCCAATCACAGCAAATTTCCGGGAAGGGTTAACAGTCTTACAATACTTTATATCCACTCACGGAGCCCGAAAAGGTCTAGCTGATACCGCTCTCAAGACGGCTGATTCTGGTTACTTGACGCGCCGCTTGGTCGATGTGGCCCAAGATGTCATCATTACCGGAGAGGATTGTCAGACCCTCAGTGGGATGGATGTCACTCCGCTGATCGAAGGCGGAGAAATCATCGAAGATTTGCGAGATCGGATCGTGGGTCGAGTCGCACTAGAAAAGGTGGTCGATCCTTTTACTGGGGAGACCCTGGTGACAGTCAATCAGGAAATTGACGAGGACACCTCGGCAGCCATCCAGGCTGCCGGTATCGAGAAGGTTTTGATTCGTTCGGTTCTTACGTGCAAGACCAGGCGTGGCCTGTGCAGAATGTGCTATGGACGAAATCTTGCAAGTGGTGAGATGGTTGAACTGGGAGAAGCGGTCGGTGTTTTGGCGGCACAGTCCATCGGTGAACCTGGGACTCAGCTCACGATGCGTACCTTCCATATTGGTGGGACCGCAAGCCGGATCGAGGAACAGTCTACGATAGAGTCGAAGAGTGCAGGGGTGATGCGCTTCCTGAATATCCAAACCGTCACCAATAAGGAGGGGTACCTGGTGGTGTTGAACCGCAACGGAAGCCTCAGCATACAGGATGAGAGGGGACGAGAAAGGGAGCGTTATTCGGTGATTTACGGGGCTATGCTGATAGTCAAGGAAGGGCAGCAAATCGTACCCGGTCAGAAATTGGTGGAATGGGATCCATTCACCTTTTCGATTTTGACCGAGGTGACTGGTAAGGTCGCCTTCAAAGACATCATCGAAGGTCTCACGATGAAGGAGGAGGTGGATGAAGTCACGGGTCTTTCCCGTAAGGTGATCACTGAGTCTCCAGATGAAAAACGTCAGCCACAGATTCAGGTCAGGGATTCCGCAGGCAAGGTGATCAAGTCTTATCTTGTTCCGTCTAGGGCTAATTTGATGCTTGATGCGGGTGACGAAGTGTTTTCCGGTGATACCTTAGCGAAAATTCCCCGCGAGACCACTAAAACAAAAGACATCACTGGAGGTCTTCCTCGGGTTGTTGAACTCTTTGAAGCTAGAAAGCCAAAGGAAACGGCTGTTATCACGGAGATCGATGGTGTGGTTGAGTACGGAGGTGTTAGTCGGGGCCGTAGAAAAATTATTATCAAGAATGAAGAGAGCCAGACTCAAGTCGAATATCTCTTACCTCGAGGCGTTCACGTGAACGTACAGGAAGGAGAAGATCTCAAGTCGGGAGAGGCACTCATGGATGGACCTCGCAATCCTCACGATATTCTGCGAGTGCTTGGAGAAGAGCACCTCCAACGCTATCTCGTCAACGAAGTTCAGGAGGTTTACCGTTTGCAAGGAGTGAACATAAACGACAAGCACATCGAGGTCGTTGTGCGGCAGATGATGCGCTGGATCAAGGTTGAGGATGTAGGAGACACTGAGTTCCTACTGGATGAGCAGGTCGACAAGTTTCGATTCCTGGAGGAGAATGAGAGGGTGCTAGCCCAAGACGGGAAGCCGGCAGTGGGCCGGCCGTTGTTGCTGGGAATAACTAAGGCTTCTTTGAGCACGGATTCCTTCATATCGGCGGCTTCCTTCCAGGAGACGACTAGGGTTTTAACCGAAGCAGCAATTAGTGGAAAAATTGACCACCTACGTGGTCTGAAGGAAAACGTTATCATGGGACGACTGATTCCAGCCGGGACCGGCATGGAATTTTATCGGAATATTGAGGTGCACGATCCTTTTGAAGTCGGGGAGGAGGAAGGGCTTGAGTTTGCCGAGCAGACTCCCCACGAACCGGTGGCGGAAGGATAGGAAGAACTCCAGACAGTACTCGATAGGGACTAGATCCGCTTTTTTGAAGGGGAGAGGGCGGGGGACTCTGTTCCAAGACAAGTAAGGGCTAGATACTACCTAGTGTAGGGCGGCGGGGATCGGGAGGCGAGCTGTCACTAAAGTGACAGCTCGCGCTGTCGGGCCTCATCGGTGTACTCGGGTGCCTGTGGCTCCTGGTGAGACAAGTACAGCCACCGCCTTGAGACTGGTTGGGCCGTTTAGAGTGATGGTAAAATGATAGCTGTCCTTGGTTCCCGAGCCGAGTACTTGGTCAATTGTGCCCAGCGATGCCAGGTTGCTGAGAGCCCTGTAGTTTCCCTTTCCTGTAGTGGATGTGTAACCTCGGCAGTCAGAGTGTTGCGCACGGACGCGATTGCTAAGTCCTCGTTGGCAGTGGCTTTCGACTGAACCAGGCTGGGGGCAGCGCGAACCCTGATGGTCGCTACTATGATCAACAGTGCAATCAGTAAAAATCCATTTCCTTTTTGCATTGGTTGCCTCCTTTCTGACTGGCTCGCCCATTGCTAGTGAAGGCCGGCGCGAAATCAAGCTGTAAAGAGGTAAATATATCGAGATTAGGGTCCCCCCCCCGACCTTTTTCAAGGTTAGAGCCTTAGAGCGAATGGTGGTTTCTAGGGAGATCGAGAAGAGTATTTCAGGTTGAAGTGTGGTGTCGGCTGGGGGTTACGGAGGCGGTCTCATAGTACGGCTGAGGCCAGAAGTACCGGTGATATCGGGTACAATCCCCAATCAATCAGAGGATTGAACTGAGACGGTTGTCTCGCTCCAGAATAAGCAACCCTACTCCGATAAGAGTTCTCCTATTCGCATGGCCGTGCCCGGAAATCTAGTTTCTCCAACTACGTGGGTTTCTAAGAACAAAACGTTGTTGGCAGGAAAAGTGGGAGGAATTTCCCTCTAGTTACTTCGATGGGTTCCGGTGTGAAAAATGCAGGCCTGGTGAAAGGGGGGATTTAGCGAAAACCAAAAGGGGAACAAGATGGGAGTGGGATTCCAGTCCACTAACCGAACAGGTAGAGGTCAACCCCAACGAATAGAAACACAACCAGGCTAATGACCCCATTTACCGTGAAGAAAGCTGCGTTCACCTGGCTAAGATCGTCTGGACTGACCAGGTGATGTTCATAGATCAGGCCGATCACTAGCAATAAAAGGCCGGTCCAACTCAGCAGCGAAAGCTTGAATAATATGAAGGCATACGATAACAAGAACACCATCAGAACATGGCAGAAGACGGAGATGGCCAACGACACTCGAATTCCTAACTTGCTTGGCAGAGAGTGCAAGCTGACTTTCCTATCAAAGTCCACATCCTGACAGGCATAGATGATGTCGAAACCCGCTACCCAGAGGAGGACAGCTGCTCCCACATAAAAGACGGCCAAATCCAGTTCAGCCCGCACTGCAACCCAGCCTCCAATAGGCGCACAGGCCAAACACAGACCCAAAATGAGATGGGATAACGAGGTGAAGCGTTTCGTATAGCTGTAAAGCAGGACGAGAGTCAGAGCGAAAGGGAAAAGGTAAAAGGCAAGTGGGTTGAGCATCCAAGTGGAGAAGGCAAATAGGGTGGCTGAGCAGCAGATAAAAAAGACAACGAAGCGTTTACTGATCAGGCCCAGGGGGAGTGCGCGGTTGGCAGTTCGAGGGTTGAGAGCGTCGTAGACTCGATCTGCTAGGCGATTGAAAGCCATAGCCGTGCTCCGAGCAGCCAGCATCGCAACCAGGATCCAAAAAGTGGTCCGCCAGCCGGGAAAACCCCGAGCTCCTAGAAATGCCCCGAGAAAAGCGAAGGGTAGAGCGAAAACTGTGTGCTCGACCTTGATCATATTCAGGATTACCAGCCACTGTCTCATGTGGGTCCTCGATTGGAGCAGGAATTATAGCACAGGGTTGAGTGATGCTTGGTTGTGAAGGGTTTTAAGGTGTGCGAGCTCGAATAGAGCAAGAATTTCTGGAAACGGTGGACTCAGTGTGACCTGGTCAGTCCTGACAAGACCAGTCCACATTTATTACAGAGTGAGTATTCAAGGGAGGTTGTGAGTAATCTTGTTGATTCTTGGGATCTACTAGAGACGAAATGACACAGGGTAGCACTGCTTGAGGTCAACCAGTGGCAATGAGGATCCCCGTAGGAGGTCAAAAACCGGTTTTTCACAGACACCTCGAGTGGATAGGTTACGCGCATCTGGAAGGGGGGGCAGCTGGTCCGTTGCAGATGAGCCAGAACTTGGGAAAAAGCTTCTTGGTAGGAATAAGTCCTCGCTCAGGGAGAAGCTAACCTGGCGGAGACTGCCCCGCATCTGTGGCCCCCCGATTCTTCAAGAGCTTCAACCGGATCATCTGGCACTGTGATCCCAAGCCCACTGGGTGGTGGGCCAACACCACCCGTCCCAGCATCCGTAGCAGGTTATAGGTAACTGTGGAAAACCATAGCCGCAGCTGGTTGGACTTCGTTCGGCTGGTGGAAGCGCAGTCGGTAAACAGCTCCAGCTGCTGCTCTTTAATGTGATTTTCCGCGTTCCCTTGCGGACAGTACAGCTGTTCGTACAACTCTTGAGCCGTAATGTTGATTTTCCTGGCACCAGCTCATCAGCGCCTCTCGGGTAAAGCCTCGCATTCCAAGGACAACCTATAGATCCGCTGTCCCAGCAATTCTTCCACACTGTGCTCCATCAGCCCAGGATCTCGTCGGTCCTCAAAGCAGCCGGCTAATCCGCGGATGAACCCATAGGGAGTTTACACCTCCCGAAGCAGCAATCCTCCGGTGCCCAAGGTGATCTTTTCACCGCTGGATTTCGCCTTAACTCGGCGATGGTCCAAGCCTTGAAACTGAAGTTTCGAAAAGATATACTCTCCAGATATATTCTTCAGCTCCCTATAGTTCTTAAATAGCTATTATAACTAACTTTAATTTAAGTAAAAAGCTGATGTTTTGTTATATCCCATGAGAAATGCGGGCTAGGCAGTCGGCTTCTTCAAATGCAGCAAGTAGATTTCTCTCTCCTTGTCTCTAGCCACCACTTTGTTTATCCTACGTTCCGTGAGCTTTAAAAAGATCCATTCCATCAAGCTGGAGATCTATCGAAATCTGTTTGTTTCTATCGCTGAAGATATGGGGACTGTTTTAAGACGTACGGCCTATTCGCCAAACATCAAGGAACGGCGAGATTATTCTTGTGCGATTTTTGACGGAAGCGGTGAGTTGGTGAGCATGGGAGACCATATGCCGGTACACCTAGGCTCAATGCCATTGTCCGTTCGAGCAGCCCTAGAATCTTGCTCCCTGAATCCGGGAGACGTGGTGATGCTCAACGATCCCTACTCCGGCGGTACTCATTTGCCAGACATAACCATGGTTTCCGCAGTTTATGATCTTGCTGACACATTTAGTGGACCGATTGCCTATCTGGCCTGTCGAGCTCATCATTCCGATGTGGGAGGGATTTCCCCTGGGTCCATGTCGATGAGCTCGGAGATTTTCCAGGAAGGGATTCGTATTCCTCCTTTGAAGCTCTATCAGGTCGGAAGGCTCAATCGGGATCTTCTGAACCTGCTGCTTTCCAATGTGCGCACTCCAGTCGAAAGAGAAGGAGATTTAGCTGCCCAAGTTGGATCACTGCGGGTGGGTGAAAAGTGCGTTCTTCGCCTACTGAAAAAAAATGGACGTGAAGAACTGAACATCTATATGGGAGCACTTCAGGACTACACAGAGAGAATCATTCGAAGGCTCATTACCAAAATTCCCGACGGCATTTATCGTGCCGAAGATTTTCTGGATAGTGACGGTTTCGATGAGAGTTCTCCGGTTCCAGAAAAGAGAATTAAGGTCTCACTGGAGGTCAAGGGAGAACACTTGAAGGTAGATTTTGACGGTACGGATCCCCAGGGGAAGGGGTGCCTCAATGCGGTAGGTGCGGTCACTACGTCCGCTGTCTATTATGTACTCCGCTGCCTTTCCCCGGAAGAAACTCCCGGCAATGCTGGCTTGATTCGACCGGTGAAGTTGGTCATGTCTTCTGGGACGATCGTTAATGCCCAGTTTCCAGCTGCCACAGCTGGAGGAAACGTCGAGACTTCGCAGCGCATAGTCGATGTGCTGCTTCGCGCGCTATCGGAGGCGCTGCCCGATCGCATTCCGGCTGCTTCCAGCGGTACGATGAGCAATCTAGCCCTCGGGGGAATCAATGAGGAGACGGGTCGGCCCTTCACCTACTATGAGACCATAGGCGGAGGGATGGGAGGTGGCCCGGTAGGGGACGGAGATAGTGGGATTCAGACGCACATGACCAATTCCTTGAACACCCCGATCGAGGCTTTAGAGCATGATTTTCCTGTACGAGTGAGAGAGTATCGACTGCGTAGAGGCTCTGGAGGATCCGGTCGTTGGCGGGGAGGAGACGGTATTGTTCGAACCCTGGAGGTTCTGACAGATTGCCATCTGTCTATCCTCTCTGAACGCCACAGGTATGCTCCCTATGGATTAAGAGGTGGCCAGTCGGGAAAAAAAGGTGCTAACTATCTCATCATCAAAGGCCGACGTAAGAGACTTCCTGGAAAGGTTTCTATCAAACTGTCCAAAGGTCAATCGATCAGCATTCAGACCGCTGGTGGAGGAGGGTGGGGCCAGTCTAGCCGACTTTCTAGGTCGAATGGAGTTAGATCCGTAAAACGGGAGGGACAGCACAAATCGATGGAGAGAGTCAGTATTGATCTTGACCGATAAACCTACTATGCATTGGCTATGAGGATTGAGCAGATCACTCTTCGAGAGATCCAACTTCCCTTGGTTCACTCCTTTGAGACCAGTTTCGGCAGGATCTTTGAACGCCATGTTCTCCTGGTCGAGATTCACTGCGAAGAAGCGGTTGGATGGGGGGAATGCGTGGCCGATGAAAACCCTCTCTACAGCTATGAAACGGTGCACACGGCTTGGGCCATTCTGACGCGAAACATATTGCCTCGAGTGGTAGGTAGGCAGCTGGAGAATGTATGTGAATTCCCAAACCTGTTCAAGGCTATTCGAGGGCATCCGATGGCAAAAGCTTGTGTGGAGGCGGCTCTTTGGGATGTCAAGGCCAAGCAACTTCAGCTCCCACTGTGGAAACTGTGGTGTGGGAGCCGAGAGAAGATTGCGTGTGGCGTCTCGGTTGGGATCCAGAAGAATGAAAAAAGCCTCTTGCAAAAGATCGAGGAGGAGTTGAAAAATGGATACCAGAAAATCAAGATCAAGATCAAGCCAGGATGGGATGTGGAGATAACGCAATCGGTTCGCAAGCGGTTTCCAGACATTTCTCTTATGGTGGATGCTAACTCTGCCTACAGTCTGCGAGACACCGACCACTTGAAAGCCCTAGATGAGTTGGATCTGCTGATGATCGAACAACCACTAGACTACGATGATCTCATGGATCACGCTAAGTTGCAGGAACAGCTCCGAACGCCAATTTGTTTAGATGAGTCGATTCGGCACGCCCGAGATGCGGAAAATGCCTGCGAAATTGGTGCTTGTCGGATCATCAACATCAAGATGGGACGATTGGGTGGGGTCACGGAGGCTAGACGCGTGCATGACTTGAGCCAGGATCGGAAAATTCCGGTATGGTGTGGAGGCATGTTGGAGACCGGTATTGGGCGAGCCCATAATGTGGCGCTTTCCACTTTGGAGAACTTCTGCATTCCGGGAGATGTCTCTTCCAGCAGCCGTTATTTCCGACGTGATACCACCCAACCTCCGATCGAGGTGGATTCCAATGGATACATTTGGGTAGGGTCGGAGCCGGGGTTGGGCTACGAAGTGGATCGGGAGTGGATCGAAGAAAGTACTGTGCGCCAGCAAAGATTCGTAAGCTAGTCTGATTTCACATCTTTCTACTGCTGCATCACCATTATCGGTTCTGACTGCGTTAAGCTCACTCGCAAGGATTCTCCAAGTATCTCTTGATTTTAGAGTCAGTGTTAGGTGAATTGCCAGTGAACTGTTAAGATAGTTTACGATTTTAGGAGCTATGGGGAGCCTTAAAAAGAAACTACTTTTTTGGATGTTGCCTCCCTTCTTGGTTGCACTGATCAGTATCTCGATCTTTTCTTACCGGGAGGCCAAGTACCGAATCACTCATGATCGGATCGTCCTCTATCTAGAACAGATCGCCAAGGACATTGCCGATACGATTCAGCTCACCCTCTTGGAAAAGGAGGAAGAGACGATCTCTATGACTCTGTACCGGGAGTTCCACGGCCTGCTCATGGGGGACAGACAGGAGGATGCCCAAGCGCTTCTCAATAATTTGGTTCGTATTCATGAAGTGTACGATGTATTGATCCTTTTTGACGTTCAGGGCAGGTTCGTCATCAGCAGCAGTGTTGATCGGACCCATGGCATGGGGTCTTTGGATCCGAAACAACTCAGAATGATCACCGGGGAGAACCTACGGCAATACCATAGAGATTCTACTTGGCTGAAAAACGTGAGAGGTGGTCGTTTTGGCTACTTGGATTGGCACCAGTCCGATTTAGTACTTCAGCTTTACGGCTACTTGGATATTGACAAAGACCGACAGTATTCCATTGGTTTTTCGGCTCCACTTTTCGACGAGAAGGGTCTGGTGCTTGGCGGAATTCTCGCCTTAATGAACTGGGAGTACATTCAGGAGATTCTGGACAAGGTCGAGGAGGATCTGAACAAACGCTCGCTGTTGACAGGTTATGCTTTTTTATTTGGCAAAGACGTTAACACAGTGATCGGGCACAAGTACCGAGGGGATCGTGATTATGGTGAAGGCCAACTTAGTGGGACAAACGGGATCAAGGACAATTATGGAACGCGTCTCATAGAAGATCACCATTTGGAGGATTTGCAACGAGCGGTGATCGATGGCGCGACCCACTTCGAGTATGAGTATCCTCCGGGAACAGAAAAAATCAGCGGATTGGCTATGATCAATCATAAGTATTTTCGTTGGGTATGCGGAGTGGGTATCGACAACGAGGAAATCTTCGAACCGGTTCAGGACCTAAAGAAGATGCTCATTTTAGCAGCGGTGGTGTTGGCTGGGTCAGTAACGCTGCTCACTTATGCCGTGGCTCGTCAGATTACAATTCCACTCAAGCGGTTGACGCGCGGAGCGAGTGTGATCTCGGCTGGAGATTTTAGCCAGCGAGTGGAGGTGGACAGCCGGGATGAGATCGGTGAACTAGCTCAAACTTTCAATGAAATGGCTAATTCCCTAGAAGAGCGGAGTAAAGCACTGATGGAGTTAAACAAGAAATTGGAGCAGAAGGTCGGTGAGCGGACTCATGAACTCGAGGAGACCAATCAAGAAGTTAAAAAGGCCTATCAGGAACTTAAGGACACCCAGGTGCAGTTGATTCAGAGCGAAAAAATGGCCTCGCTGGGCCAACTCGTTGCTGGCATTGCTCACGAGATCAAGAATCCGTTGAATTTCATCTACGGGAACACCGATTTTTTGAAGAAATATGTTGGACATCTCAAGAACCTGGTTGAACTCTATGAAGATCAGGTGGAACCTGGCAGCAAAGGCGAAAAACGGACCAATGATTTCAGAGAAAAGATCAATTATTCATTCTTGTCGGAGGACCTGGACATCTTGATCGGTAACTTCGAAGAGGGGGCCAAGCGAATTCACTCGATTATTGGAGATCTGCGAACCTTCTCCCGTATGGATGCTCACGATTTCCGTCTGGTAGATCTCCACGAGCCTATTGATCTTGCCCTCAACTTACTGCACAACGAATATCGCGACCGGATTCGGATCCACAAAGAGTATGGAAGCTTGCCGGAGCTAGAATGCCATCCGGGAAAGATCAGTCAGGTGTTCATGAACCTGCTCTCCAATGCCTGTTACGCGATTTCCAAGGAGGGGGATATCTGGATTAGAACGTACTTGAAAAACAGCACGGCAGTCGTCGAGATTGAGGACACGGGTGTGGGGATCGAAGACGAACACCTGGGTAAACTCTTTGAACCCTTCTTTACCACTAAACCAGTGGGAAAAGGAACGGGGCTTGGGTTGAGTATCATCTATGGCATCATTCAACAGCACCGTGGAAACATTGAAGTTGAAAGCCAAGTCAACAAAGGAACTCGTTTCACCGTTCACTTGCCTCTGTCACCATGAGACCGAAACTGGCTCTTTTGATTGTGGATGATGAGTTGGCCAACCTGGAGAAATTAAGGCGTACCTTCGTCGATGAATTTGAAGTCTTAGAGGCTCAAAGCGGTGAGGAAGCACTGTCTATAGTGCGAGACCGACGGGTCGCAGCGGTTATCGCGGATCAGAGAATGCCAGGGATAAGTGGGGTCGATCTGTTGCGCCAGGTTCTTGAAGTCAACTCCGACACAATTCGCATTATCCTGACGGGGTATACAGAAGTAGAAGACCTGATGGATGCTATCAATGAAGGACACGTTCATCGCTACATTACCAAGCCTTGGGAGCCATTTTCCTTGAAGCAGACGGTGAAGCAGGATCTAGAGCGCTGGGAGTTGAGGAAAGAGAACGAGCGTCTGTCCCAGCAGTTAGCGTGGGCCAATAAGCACCTAGAAAAGGAGAACCAAAAGCTCAAAAATGAAGTGGAGTTTTTACAGCATTCCGGCCCAGAATTAGTGTATAAAAGTGCCTCGATGAGGGAGCTTCTGTGGTTACTGGATCGGGTAGTTTTAACCGATTCCACGGTTTTGATTCAGGGAGAGACGGGAACGGGAAAGGAGCTCTTAGCTCGTTATATCCACGAGCACAGTCGGCGCCGAGATCAGGCCTTCATTCCGGTCAACTGTGGAGCGATTCCTCTTGACCTGATCGAAAGTGCTTTTTTTGGTCATAAGAAAGGAGCCTTCACGGGAGCGATCGAAAGCAAGAAGGGTTACTTTGGACTGGCTCACCATGGAACCCTGTTCCTGGATGAAATTGGTGAAGCTCCTCTGGATTTGCAGGTCAAGTTGCTGCGGGTCTTACAGGAGAGAGAAATATTTTCTGTTGGAGCACAAAGTTCCGAAAAAGTCGACGTTCGAGTCATCGCTTCCACCAATCGTAATCTGAGCCAGGGTGTTAATGAGGGTCGATTTCGCCAAGATCTTTTTTTTCGCCTCAATGTCTTCTCGGTCCTGGTACCTCCCCTTAGAGCACGTAGGGAAGATGTCCGACTCCTTTCCCGCTTTTTCCTCGACAGATTCTGTGAACGACTCAACAAGGACATTCCTGGTTGCGAGTCGACTGTGTTGGATGCTTTGGAGAGGTACGATTGGCCAGGAAATGTGCGTGAGCTAGAGAACGAAATCGAACGATTGGTGATCCTCTGCGAATCTCATCGAGCAATCTCGCCCTTCCTGCTCTCAGAGAGAGTCCGTTTTGCTGAAACTCTCGTTGGGGAAAGTGGTCAATTGAAGCAAAAAGTTGCAGAATTAGAGCGTAATCTAATCTTAGAGGCGTTGGAAAATCATAACCACAACAAGAGTCAGGCTGCCCAAGACCTCGGGATTAGTCGCCAGACGATTATCGCCAAACTCAAGCAGTATTCAAAACGTAAATAATCTGTTCAGTAACTGTATAATATATTTACAGTTGGCAACCTACTGGTAGTAAAGGACTTGGAGTAGAATAGAGGGTTTTTCACTGTTAAATGGCTAGACACACTAGTATCCTTTAATGAGTTAACTAATTGATTTAAAACAGTTTATATTGTCTGGCTCGCTTCTTGCTCATCTCGATACTCACGGAGGTCGATATGGGAAGCTATATAGCCAGTGTTTCATCTTTCGAAGCCGGTTTGGTATCACGTCTGAGGGCCGGAGAGGAGGAGGCCTTTCGGGAGCTCTTCAATCGTTTTCAAGGCACGATTTACCGAACCTCTTTGAGAATTCTTAAAGAGGAGGAGTCGGCTCTGGATGCCTTGCAAGAGACTTTTCTAAACGTTTATCGAGGCGCCAGACATTTCCGTGGCGATTCACGGCTTGGAACCTGGATTAACCGTATCACGGTCAATGTTTGCCTGGAAATAATACGCAAGAGTAAAAAACATTCTCAGCGGACGGACGAAGATATTTCTCAGAATGTAATGCTGGAGGACCTGAGACTGGTCAGTCCTTTTCACAAAAGCTATCAGTCTGAGTTGGGGAGTCGAGTGCGGCGGGCAATGGGTCGTTTAAGTCACAAACATTACTGTGTAGTACAGCTGTATGACTTGTATGGCTTCACCATCCCCGAAATCGCCGGAAAACTCAACCTAGCGGAAGGCACCGTCAAGTCTAGGCTTTTCTACGGTCGTCAAGAGTTGAAAAGATTGCTAGCAGGCCAGCTAACCGACAGACGAAAAGCGGCATGCAGGATATAGAGAGGTTTTGTAGCTAACGGATTGAGCGAAAGGGTTCAGTAACCTGGTGTTCGCCTAATCAGGCATGGAGTTGGCTAGGCTGTTGTGAACAGGAGGGAACTCAAGCCTGGCATTCCCCATGTTATAATCGCTCTGTAGAGTTTCAGCGGTGAGAGTAAGGCATTATCGACTGAAGGAAGGGAATCGATTTACGCAACCGTCACTCCCTTTCGAAGTCAGGCTGGACCTACGGGGTGTTCGTTCTGGTTATTGGATTTCCGATAGTAGGTTCTTGCAGGGTGAGTGGTTAGAAGAGAGAGATTTACAGTGGACTCGCGATATGGGTCGACCGATACAAGTGGAATGAGTGGAGGAGATCTGTCCTCCAAAGCCCGTTCGGTGGCCCGAGTATGCTGATGAGAAGGCAATCAACTATTTGCTGCACCATCACCATCGCGGATTTTGCACAATCCCAGCTTGGAAATCTACTCGAATCCCCGTGAAGATCTGGCCGAATTCCTAGATCGATGCAAGGAAGTGCTTCTGAAACAGAGGTGGTGTAAGTTGAAGCAAGTTCAGATTAGGCTGATGCGCCGTCTTCAGTGGTTAGGACAGTATCTTGTTCGAGGAAGGGATTCCGAGGAGGAGGATCAGGAGCGGATAACCTGGAGAGTTGCTCAGTTTCGCAACGTCTTTTCGCGAGTTTTTGAAGATCTAAACCATTGGGTTATGCGTGGGGACTATCGTCCCCTGGGACCAGATGACCTGGGTTGGGAAATCGAGGATGATCCAGATTGGCAAGAGCGACTGGGTAGCTTAGGCAAGGAGTTTATCACCCAGTACAATCAGGTTCACCGGTGCCTGGAAAAGGCCAATTGGAGATTGTCTCTCGGGGAATCATGTGGCAGTGAGGTAATTTCTCATACCTCTCAAACCTGACAGGTGGAGGCACCGAGCGGGTAAAATGGATCAAGTGTTGTTGGCCATGAGTGGAGGCGTCGACAGCTCCACGGCAGCTGTGTTACTGACAGAGCAGGGTTATCGAGTGGTCGGGTGTACTATGCAGCTTTGGGACCATCGCAAGAATCCTTCCAAAAACGGTCGTCCGCAGTTTGGAAAGTGTTGTTCTCCTGAAGATGTCTACGATGCCCGGCACGTGGCCCAGCGACTACAATTTCCTTTTTACGTGCTCAACCTAGAAGAGCAGTTCAGACGCGACGTCATTGAGCCTTTCATCGGAGGCTATCTGGAGGGGCGTACTCCTTCACCGTGCGTTCTGTGCAATAGTTTCCTTAAGTTTGACCGGTTACTGAACTTTGCTCGGAAGGTCGGTATTCCCAAGATCGCTACCGGCCACTACGCCCGCGTCAGTTACGATACTCAGGAGGGCTATCTGCTCCACAAGGGCAAGGATCCTAGCAAGGATCAATCCTATTTTCTTTTCGAATTAACGCAGGAACAATTGTCTTACATTCTGTTTCCGGTCGGAGAATATGAAAAACCACAGATTCGTGAAATTGCGCGTGCTCAAGGATTACTGACAGCGAATAAAAGGGACAGTCAAGAGATCTGCTTCATTCCCGATCGGGACTATCCAGGTTTCATTCGCCGCCATGCTGGTAAGATGGCTGGGTTTAAAAAAGTGGATCGTCCGGGACTCATTCTTTTTAAGGATGGCACCCGGATGGGAAGCCACCAGGGGATCTACCACTTTACGATTGGTCAGCGTCGGGGCCTCGGAATCGCCCATCCTCGTGCGTTGTTTGTCTTGCGCCTGGATGTGGCCCGTAATGTCGTTGTTGTCGGCTACAGAGAGGATCTCTATAGTAAAGGTCTGGTCTTGGAAAAGGTGAACTGGATCTCGGGGAGACCGCCGAAGGAACCGGTGGAAGCCTGGGTGAAGATTCGCTCCCGTCACCAAGAAGCTCCAGCTCGAATCATCTCAGAGAGTAAGGAAACTGGGGGAAGCCACGACAGTTGCCGAGCCAATGTCCTGTTTAGAAGGCCTCAGATGTCCATCACGCCGGGACAAGCAGCGGTCTTCTACCGAGGGGATCAAGTCCTCGGTGGCGGTTGGATTCGAAACAGGCTTTGAGATCTTTGTCTCTTCGAGGTTCGAGGGAAACAACTCAATATCCGAAGCTGGAGAGTTCAATTGTCAACCGATCGGACGAGCAAAGCTGTATGGATGAGCAATGACTGAGCTGAGCAGCCAAGCATCTACAACCCAAGACAGCTTTTCCATTTTGGTCGTTGCAGGTGAAACTTCAGGTGAGCAACATGCTGCCGGGCTGTTGGATCAGGTTGGCCACTGCCGACCCCATTGGCGATTGCAGTGTTTTGGTAGTGGTGGGTCTCGGATGGCCACTACCGGCGTCGAATTGCTGCTCGACGTTTCTCAGTTGGCGGCCATCGGACCTTCAGCGGCCGTCTCCCACATGGGTCAATACTGGGGGCTCTACCACAATCTTTTAACCCAGGTTCGGGTCCGAAAACCTAAGCTAGCTCTTCTAGTCGACTTCCCAGAATTCAACTTGTTTCTTGCTCGTCGACTCAAGCCAATGGGTGTTCCAGTTTGCTATTTTATTGGCCCACAGGTATGGGCTTGGCGATCGTCTCGACTCAAGTTGATCCAGCGCTACGTCGATTTGATGTTAGTCATCTTTCCTTTTGAGGTAGATTATTACCGACACCATGGGGTCCCGGTCCATTACGTCGGCAATCCCTCAATGACCCTTCGAAAACCGATGGCTTACTCGGCCGGACTGGAACAAACGAAGGCAAAGGGCCCTGTAGTAGCCCTGCTTCCAGGCAGCCGCCACAAGGAGGTAGAGCATATATTTCCAATCCAACTGGACGCAGCAAGTTACGTCGCTGACCGTCTAGAGACTCAATTTTGGGTCATCCAGGCTCCAGACATTAGCCGTGCCCAGATAAAACACCTCTACGAGAGTTGGCTGGCTCGGGGAAATCCTCCCCTGAAGTTGGAAATCCTTCAGCAAGATGTGCGCTGTCTCCTCCCTCTCGTCGATTGTGCAATCATAAAGAGCGGCACCTCCACGCTAGAAGCCACCATTCTTCAAGTTCCATTTGCTATGGTTTATCGGATGTCGACCCTGAGCTGGCATCTGACCCGTTTCTGGGTGAACACCGATACTTATTGTCTGGCTAATTTGATTGCCGGCAGGAAAATCGTTCCTGAATTTGTTCAGGCGGAGGCCACTGGGCAGAAGATTGGAACCTACGTTTTGAGCCTCCTGCAAAATCTGGAGCTGAGGACCGAGGTGAAGAAGAATCTGAAGTCTGTCTCGGAAAGATTGGGGAATCTCGACGCTTACCAACAGGCAGCTCGGTATCTTGCTCAGCTACTGGAGAATGGGTCAAGGAAATGAAAACCTGGCCGAGTCTCCTTCTTCTTCTATTCTCCCCGGCTTTAGCTTTGGCTCAACATTCACATGCACCTCTAGTTCTGGACGTGGAGCATTATGAAATCGAGGCCGAAGTGATTCCGGAACGGAGTTCGCTCAAAGGCGAGGTCAGAGTGCGGCTCAGGGTGCTACAGGATACGGTAACTCTACCTTTCGAACTGAACAATCGGTTGAGTATCATCGAAATCAAAGACGTTGCGGATTTTCCGTATTCCCTTAGCTTCAATGATGTTGACAGTAGTCGAATGGGAGTGAAGGGTGCAGGCCCTTTCAAGCAAGGTGTAGAAAAGACATTGATCTTTCGTTTTGAGGGAATCCTAGAAAAGGAAGAATATGCTTTCTTGGATAAGCCACTCGGGCAAAAGGCGATGATCGATTCTGCAGGAGGAATTTTGCTGAGTGAAGGAAAGTGGTTTCCAGTTCATAGGTTCCCGCTGGACGCGGCTACAGCGAGTATACGGATAAGCGCACCCCTGGGATTTACCGTGGTGGCTCCAGGAAATTTACAAGCTATTGAGACCTCCGGAATATCCGAGATATTCCACTGGAAAAGCGAGCAACCTGTGACTCAAGCCCCAGTGGTGATCGCTCGCTATTATCGAGAGATGTTTGAAGAAGGCCCCATCCCATTGACCCTTTTTGTCACTCAAGATTATGACAGGGACTTGAGACCTTTAGCCAAGGAAATTGAGCAGATCCTGGAGTTTCTCAACTTGGAATATGGGCCCTACCCCATTTCCGGTCTGAGCTTGGCGCAAGTGGGTAATCTGCAGCTAAGGTCCACGGGTTGCGCGGGGTTGATACTGCTAGAAGCAAGTCTTTGGAAGTCTAAGTCATTACCGATTATGGAATTGGCTACTAGGGTCGCAAATCAATGGTGGGGTTACTCGGTACGCCCGTTGTCCTCTAGCGATTTCTGGATGCAGGACGGATTTTCCACCTATTCAGCGCTTCGGTATGTGGAAGAGAAGTACCCAGATCGGTTTGCGAGTGAACTGTCTCGTCAAGCTATCCAGGCCCTTAAACACGAAAAGAATGATCCGATCAGCAAAGGCCTTGAGTTGGAAATCGGCTCGGAGAGGTACCAGTCCATCATCGGAAGCAAGGGAGCATGGGTGCTGTACATGTTGAGTCAGTTGGTGGGGAAAGAGAAGATGAATGACTTGCTTCGCGAATGGTTTCTAAGTCGTCAAGGGGAGGCCGTTACCACATCGGCTTTCGCTGATTTTATTGGGGAAAAGACGGGCCAGCCATATCAGTGGTTTTTTGTTCAGTGGGTGGACTCAGTGGGTGTTCCCGAGTTTCAGCTTGACTATCGTATTTATAAGTTACGGGGGGGAGATTTCAAGCTCCGTGGACACGTCAAACAGGAGATCGAACTGTTCAGAATGCCGGTCGACGTCCTCATCGAAACCAAGGGACAGTCTGAGGAAAAGCGTCTCCAGGTCATAGGAAAGTCAACTAGCTTTACTTTTGAGAGCAAAACCCTCCCGGTGCGCATGCGGATCGATCCCCACGGAAAAATTCTCCGCGAGTCGGAAGGTATGCGGGTAGCTGTCCACATTGCTCTGGGAGAGGATTTACAGGAACAAGGTGAATTCGTGACTGCCTTACGCGAGTATGAGATGGCCAAGACGCTGAATGAGCGCAGTTCTTTAGCTCACTACCGTTTGGGCGAGGTATATTTTTTGCAACGCAGTTTTTCTAGTTCTGCCAATAGCCTTCGCGATGCTTTAAACGGAGACTTGGAACCGAAGTGGGTCGAGACTTGGACCCATATTTACCTGGGGAAAATTTTCGATATTCTTGGGCAGCGGCAGCGGGCCCGGGCTGAGTACCAGAAGGCACTCAACACAAAAATTAACCACCAGGGGTCAGAAGCTGAGGCCACACGATACCTTAGTAAGCCTTTTTCCACTCCTCGTTCTAGTATCGAGTGAGCCCGTATTTCCTCACAGCCACCCGGTGGGTCGGTTAAGCTGAAAATCCCCTATGAAGAAGGCCTTTTTCAGTCATGTTAACCCGGAGTGCAAGCGCGGGGACCGTGTTTGGCTAGCTCGCTATTCGGGCTGGCCGACGTATCGGTCGGCCCCTGAAAAACCGGTGGAAATTGCGATCCATTCAATGATCAGAGCTCATTTCTGGGAGGAGATTAGGGCTGAAACCGACATGAAAAACAGAAAGAATGATCTCTTTCTGATGGGGATGTTTTCCATGATCGACGCTATCTTGGACTGGCCCTTGGATGGAGCGCTGGCTCATGTTTCGTTATCAGAGGATGTTTTAGGGGCTCCCTTGGGAAAGGAGAACCGGTCCGTAGCCTCTTCGATCTGTTCTTGAGTTATGAGAAAGGCAAGTGTAAAAAAGGTTTTGCCTCCATAGCTTCCCAACTCCAGCTGGCCAAGGATCCGTATTCCTCTGCTCCACCACAAGGCTGGAGAGATGTCCCAGGTCACCCTATGGGGCCACATTCTCTAAACCAAGGGTCCTCCCCCCACCTTTCGGATGGTGCCCTCGCGGGTAACCGTGTAGCCATCCGGCAATACTTGTTCGACCTTGGGGCGAAAACCGCGAACAGTCCACGATTTGTCGACTAACCTCTCCAAGATGTGACCGCGTATACGAGGACGTTCGTCAGCTGTAAGGTAGCAGTCGAGTACTACTTCTCGCGCATGATCTTGATGTCGGTCGAAATGATAATCGAGTGCAGCCAGCAAAACATCGTCGTCATCATCTTTCAGAAACAAATGGACACTTTCGTCAAGTTTCGGCGAACGAATCCCCTCTAAGGAACGGATTAACTGAGTCTTGGAATCGGAAATCGCCGGGGGATTTTTCCAAAGGTATCGCAACACTTCGTTAATGTTCTGGGCCAGTTCCTCTTCGCAAAGGATTTGTCTAAGAGCCCGGACTGGCCAGTAGACCTGCTGCCCCCTTTTTAGAAACTGCGTCAAGGCTGGAACTGCTTGTTTCCCACATTCCACGATCCAGGTGAAAACTTCTTCCTTTTCTTCTTCGTCTTGGCGCGAAGGCGACGCGCTGATGGTGAAGCGTTCGAGTAAGACCAGGATAGCTTCTTCGGAGCCAATTTCCAACAGGCGATGCGCTGCATTTATTCGTGGTGCAGGATCCCCATGAGGTTCCTTTACCTTCTTGCGGAGTTTTTGGATTTGTTTTGCGGGTGAAGGGCGAAACAGTCTGAGCAGACTCATGAGTCCCAAGAGTTAGAAAAACCATCCGAGCAAGCTTTTTCGTAGACTCCTATTCCCAAGCATGCTTCATCTACTACCTCCAGGAAACTCAAACCTGGTCAGAAAGGTTGCCGGGCAGGGCCACTTAATAGTTTACTCTGTACGAGCAACTGTGAGCAATACTACCCAGCACTGATTCGGATATAGTGAACGATGCCTTGAAGACGGGTAATTGCGAGGTTTGCTTTATCTTAAGATGCTTGAATTCGAAGAAGGAGTCAAAGCGATGAAAGCTGTCGTGAGTCCCCAACCCCCCGAGCGTCTTAAAGGTTTGGAAAAAAGAATAGCCTAAATCCTCTGCCTATGATCTTTTGGCAGAGGTTGGCCTTGAACCGAACTGATTTTCTACAAAGAGCCGGACTGTAGGCAACACCAAAGGCTACAGGTTCCTCATCCCACAACGGAACCCACGGCATGCTCGCCTTAACCGGGCAATGCAGGGGTGGATCCGCGCCCATGTGTGCCGGATGGAGAGGCTGGACGCTTCAGTCACAACCGACATGTGAGTCGGCCATGGAACAAAGATAAAGTCTATTGCTTGAGTGATCGAGCGCTTGCTCGGGGTTGCACCGCCTGACGTTGAACCCGTCGTATATCTCTCACTCCACGGGTTTGTAGCTCGTCACTCCATCCACTTTTTTAGCTCCTCTTGTAAACGTTCTTTGCTGTACTTGATTCCACGGTTTATATTCCTATGCTGCAGCCAGAGGGTGGGCTCGGGTGGGGTGTTTCGCCACAGTAGGTGAGGTTTGTAAACCACAAATATATCCCAAGCCTTGTCGTTCTCGGGATAGGCAAACTGCTTGGTATACAGATTCACCCCGTAGCTCCAGAGGTCCCAAAAATGCTCAGCACGAGGATCCGGCAAGTATGCAGAAGCTTGCTTAGCCGCTGTGTTGCTATCGGGTTCGAGGAGTGGAGACCACAGAACAAGAACCTTGATTTTACTTTTAGGATGGGCCGACAATAGCTGCCGAACTTCAGAGGCTCCTCCAAGACAGTGCGGGCAGGTAGGGGAAAAGACTAGAACTAGGCGCACCCGGTGCGCAGAAGCGTTGAAGGCTCGGGTAAATTCTTTTCCATCAAAGGAGAGTCGAGTGACAAATTGAGGATCCCCCGGGACCAGGGAAAAATCTTGCGGAGGTGTTTTCAACTTCGGTTTGGGCGGTCGCTTGGTCTCCTGAAAAGGATTCAAAGCAAATAAAAGTAGAAAAAAAGACAATACCATAATCTATTAGACTACAGAAATAAAGGCAGCCTTGGCAACTGGGGAAACGGGACATTTAAATCAGCGCATAGTTGTCCCTGAGTTGGACGGGTAGACGCCTTGCTCTCCACGAGCCAGCCCGACCATCAAAGACACCGGCACAGCGGGGTGCGGCACAATAGACAACGGCCCTCGTGAGTGAGACCCAATCGCTCAGGATATACTAGTTTCGACCGATTAGCTTTCCTCCACACTGGTGACAATAGCTACTCCCCCCAACTTTGTCATGGACATTGCCTGCTAGGCATAGCGGGTATCGTTTCTTAATGCGATTCAACGAGCAAGGGAAAATGTTTCAACCGGTGTGCGAGGCTTCTCCAAGATCCTCCAGTCGGGATGAAGTCCGGTGAAATGGATGGGCACGTCTGGGCCTAGACACTCGACCAACCACTGAGTCATTCTTTCCAACTCAGACTCATTGTCATTTCACTCAGAATCAAAAGATTCGTGATCTCGAACCAAACTTGTGTCTCTTGCTTTAGGTAGGCTAGCGTGTCCAGCACCTGTGGCTGGAGGCCTGCACAGATCTGGCTGTAGGAAAGCTTGTTAAACGACTTTAAATCAATGTTTACAGAGTCTAGGGAGGAGTAAAAGTCCCGGCTGGGTTCTTCACAGATGTAGCCCGCTGTTGCGGCCACCGTCTTGATACCCAGTTCGTGGCAAGCTTGGGCGACGTCGACGGCGTATTCTAGGAAAATTACTGGATCGTTGTAGGTAAAAGCCATACTGCGACAGCCCAACTGGCTGGCGACTTGAGCGACAACGTCAGGTGATACCTGATCGGTCAGCGTGTCAACTTCCCTAGATTTACTGATGTCCCAGTTCTGGCAGAATCTGCAGTCCAGGTTACAGTCGGAGGTTCCGAAAGAGAAAACCGCAGGTCCCGGTAAAAAATGGATCAGAGGCTTCTTCTCAATCGGGTCAACACAAAAACCACTGGACCAGCCATAGGTGGCCAGTATAATCTGGCCATTCTAGCGTTGTCGCACGAAGCACAAACCTCGCTGGTCTTTGTGCAACTTGGAAAAGCGCGGACGCAGATCGCAGTGAATATGTCTGTCTGGCACTTTGTTCCGGGAATGGGTTGGGCCGACCAGTTATCCATAGGGAATCCGTCCCCCGAAAATCATTTTTTTTAATACGCTATCGACTTTTTGTGGATCGGGCAATGGCGACATGTAAACGACGCAAAAGGCGAGAAGTGAATCTTCTCAACCCAGGTTTCAGCTCCGTTTTTTGAGGCTAGCCATTCTTTGTCGAGAGAAATAAAATAATTTTCGTTGCTTGGAATGTTTGAGTTTAATTTTTTTATTTCTCGATGATTTTCCAGAAAGGTCAAGACCTGAGACGTTACGAAGAGATACCTTTCTTGATGGAGGGCGGCAAGATCGCCTGTACCAAGAGCAAGTCCCGAGGCTCATCTACCGTCCAGCGATGCTGGCTTTGATCTTGTTCTCAGAACACTCGATCGAAGTGAAAAATATCGGGATGGTGCCAAATATAGCCACTCATGTGTTCTCGTTCGAAGGGTAGCTGGGCTTTTTACTTAGGCTTGTTCAAAGGCTGCCAGGAAGAAGACCTCTATATCTAATAAACGGCACAAAAAGAGCCCCAAAAAACCATTATCTTGTATCAATTGAAGTTGTTTAAATAGCGGCGGATTGAGCGGTCAGTTATCTGAAGGTCGATCAACGGACAGTTGGCCATTAACCAGACCACCGGATGAGCCTTAAAAGTCACTGCGGCCTGATAGCAGAGGTTGAGTACATCCTCATCACTCTCTTTAGAAACAAGTCATCTTGAGTCAGCGTTCTAAATCCTCCATAGCATCATCTCTCTCGTTTTGACTGGTCGTGACCATCACCATTTTAATCTCCGGTGACCAATACAAGTGCTCAATTTCACAATCCAAAAGTGGGGCGATCGAGAATTGGCACCAATACTTTACCGGACATTCGTGTAGAACCCATGTGAGCTTGGAGAATCGCCGTGGGATTCGTTTTTTCTCTTTCATACAAAACCAGGTTACTCAATCGAAAATAGGCTGAAACAGAGTCTCTGGAAAGGGCTTCGGCCGAATTCTAAAAATCACTGTCCTATCCAGCATTTGTACCACTACCAAGTGTGTTAGTACAGGAACATAGTTGTCTCGTACGACTCAACCCGCCACTGCTTTCCAAAGTGGTTCGGCGACTATGGAAAAACTGGGACAGGCCAATGCCTCCGATATGCAGTTTTCCTCTGTCAATCAGCAAGCGCACTAAACTCTTGCTCGCACTGCTCAGGTTGGGCCATGCAGAAAAAAGTGAAACGGACGCTATCATGTGAGTGGGATGACGGACAGCTCAAGATGTTTATAGGACCATTTTGAAGCCAGCATTTTGGCTGCGGTACCTTAGCAGTGGTGTCCAAACCGCACGAGTTTCAGTCACGGTGATCGCACCAAAGTGAAAAGGTATTCGAAACTGAAGGTGCAATCCTCCTAGGTTCGGATTTTTGGGACACGAAGATGTGGAGTTTGTTCCACTTTTTCCACTCGAGGATCTCCGAAAAATCGTTGGGACTAGCACCGAAACGCTGGACTACTGCCACTTTTTCTGTAGGCTTTCGAAGGGTTTTTCACCTATATCACAGTAGGATCCGAGTGTGCTTGAACTTCTCGGGTCATCATGAATCTTATGGGTACTGTTCTTACATTCTGTCTGAATGATCTGTTTGTTCAAGTCGCTTTCATCAGAGGCTTATTCTTGCGATAATCAGTAGGATTTCTTAGTCTTAGAAAGATCTTTTTCAGCGTGAAACAGGGTTAGGAAATGGGGAGTCGAGTCGATTGAGCTGAGGAACGGTTGGGGCGGGTATCGAGAATGCCACTGGGTGAGAGGAGAAACTAGTATTAAATAAGCCAGGACTCTTTGCACATGGGTTGCAGCCAGCAACCACTTTATGGTGCTTTACAGACTTGAGCTTTGCTAGAAGAGACGCGAAGGAGGAAGGTCTAATGGGAATGAATCGCCGACAGTTTTTGGCCACTACCGCTGCCCTGCCGGGGATCGGTGCCTGGGCTGGGTACGGGCCTGCCATTCGAACGGAAAAAACAAGATCGGGAAGTTTGAAGGTTACTAACATCGAAGTCCATGAACTGCATATTCCCTTTAATCCATGGAGGGCCCTGCATTTACGGCGCTTTGGAGAGACCAATCGGATTTTTCTGTACCGCGTGGAGACTAATGCTGGCCTGGTTGGCTACTCTGACAGTTACACCGATGTCCGAGATAAATTTCCGATCTATCTGGGTCAGAGCCCGTTTGATTTCATACGCGATCGCAACGATCTGGCATTGGGTATAGCCATGTATGATCTCATGGGAAAATATCTGGGCGTGCCCGTCTATGAGCTGTTGGGGACAAAGGTCCGCAGCCACGGAAAGATCGGTTATTTCATGTGTGATCTGGACGCGGAAGGGTTGGCTAAGGAGGTGAGTCGGAGTGTTGGAATGGGCTATCAATCCATCAAAATCAAGGGACGGCCTTGGTTTGATCCGGTCGAGCAGGTGGCTGCCATGTCGGCTGCATCACCGGCCGATTACACGATCGAGATAGATCCCAATGGTCATATGGGTTCTTCACAACAGGCTCTCCCGGTGCTCCGACGCCTGGAGCGATTTCCCAAGTTGACCGGGATAGAGGAGCCGATTCGTGGCTTCGACTTGCGAGGACTGGCGCAGTTGAGACGGCTGGTCAGTCTACCTTTCTTGCTCCACTGGGTGGGTGCCCCAGGATTGAGACCGCGCCAGCTGAAAGGGGGGATGGAGGCCGTGCTATCTGAGGCTGCTGACGGCTTTGTGGTAGGCGCCAAAATCGGGGACATGCTTGACATTGGTGCGGTGCTCGAACAGTTCAACCTCTCGTGTTTTATTCAAACCGTAGGGTGTGGGTTCAAGGCTGCCTTCGCCTTACATCTCATGGCTGTACTGCCGGCAGCTCGTCTGCCGGCAATGATCGATCAACACCTCCGGGAAAGCGATTTGTTAGCAGAGCCCATCCAAGTCCACAAGGGACTGGCTGCTGTGCCAGAAAAACCAGGTCTGGGTGTGGAATTGGATGAGTCGGTGTTAGACCGATACCGTGAGAGGCCTGCTCAGATGCCTCCGAGGACGATCCATAAAGTGAACTTTCCCGACGGCCGACAACACTTCTACGTTAACAAGAGGGCCCTGGATCAAGCCTTCTACAGTGGTGCTGACGAAGGCTGGCAGCCAGGCATTTGTATGGAGGTGTTGCAAGACGACGGTAGCGTGGATTTTGCCCACCTGTACCGACGAGTGCAAGAGGGTCCGCTGCGGGAGAAATTCTCATGAAGATCACTCACATAGAGGAGACCAGAGTACATGTTCCTTGGCAGGATCGCCTCAAATCACATCTGCATCGCTTCGGTTGGTCCAGCCACCAGACGAACTACGTTTACCAGGTGCACACCGATTCGGACATTGTGGGAATTACCGAGTCAGCGTGGCAGCTGCCTCAAAGCTTGACTAGACGTTACATCGACGCAGATCCATTTACTCATCTATTGGATGAAGTCTCCCGGCCTCTTGGGATCGCTATGCTGGACATCATGGGCAAGGCCCTGAACCTGCCAGCACATAAGCTGCTGGGTCAACAAGTCCGGGAGCAGGTAAGTCTGGGTTATTGGACGTGCGACATGGGGCCTGAGGAGCTGGCGGCCGAAGCTCTGGAAAGCAGTCGGCAGGGCTATCGCTGGATGAAGATCAAAGGGCGACCCTGGTTTGATCCAATTGAGCAGCTTGATGCACTCTCAACCGTTGTAGGGTCAGACTTTCAAATTGAGATTGATCCTAATGGGACCATGATGAACGTGGAAAAGGCACTTCCACTGCTCCGGAGGTTGGAGCGCTTTGAGCAACTGATGGCGTTAGAGGAGCCGATTCCCGCTCACGACCTAGCGGGCTATCGGCAGCTGCACCGGCAGGTACGCATTCCCTTATTGTTGCACTGGACCAGGGTCGGTCAGCCTGGGGGGAGGCCAAGCGGTGGGGTGACTGCAGTGCGCGAGCAGCTAGTAGATGGCTTTGTGGTGAATGAAAGCATCGGCGAGATGCTGAAGGTTGGGGCAGTCTTGTCCCAGGCGAATTTTCCTTGTTTTCTGCAGCGGGTTGGAATGGGACCGATAACCGCCTTTATTCTCCATCTAGCATCAGTGCTACCAACGGCAACACTCCCAGCCATTACCTGTCAGCATTCTTGGCAATCAAACTTACTTCTTGAGACCTTCAAGGTTCAGGGCGGCTTCGTCAGCGTTCCCACAGGTCCGGGTCTGGGGGTGGATTTAGATTGGGAAGCCATCCGGCGCTATGCGGATATTCCAGAGGAGGAGATTCAGCGTGAGGTCTTCGCCGTCCGATTTGGGGACGGACGTCGTCACTTTTATCGAGCCGATGAACGAGAGCTGGAGCGTCGTTTTCTACGTGGTGAGGACGAGGGATACCTACCCGGAATGCGGCTGGAAGTGCTCAAAGACGACGACAGTATCGCTTTCGATGGACTTTACCAACGTGTCCAGAAACACCCCGTGTGGGAGTAAGCTGAATCGCTACGAGGTGATTCGAATGGATTGTGAGTAGCACTTTACCAAGAAAGGCTCAGACCGGAATTTCCATTCCAAACAGACGAGCTACATTCCCGCCGAAGAATTTCTCCTGATCATCTTCAGGCATAAAATCCGAGTGCAGGCGAACGTAATCCATGGTCTGTCGGTAGGTAACACTGCGCTCGGCTGCTGGCATATCCGAACCCCAAAGCAGTTTTTCTGGTCCTAGGTTGTCGTAAAGCAGTTTCAGAATGGTCTGTGCCCAAGCAAACGGGTATTCGGTATCCGGCGCCATTAAGTGCAGCATAACTTCCAGGTGCATGTTTGGATTCTTCAAGCAGGCAAGGACCTCGGGTGGTAGGGAGAACCGATCCGCTTTCGGACGCATGACGATGCTCTCGATGCCGTGAGTGTAAACGCTCGGAATATCTGGGTGCATCTGAGCCCAGCGATCGAGGCGGCGTACCTGGTCCAAGTAGTTAGGGAAAAGGTCACGATGACTGGTGTAAAGGTACCAAAAAACTGGGACTTCTAGCCGGCGAACTGTTTCCCATAAGGGTTCAAAGATGACATCGTCCAGCTGATTGGACCAGTCCGTAAAGGCTAGCGCTTCAACTTCGAAGTAGAGTCCTTTCAAGCCTAGAGTCTTGACAGCATGTTCCAGGCGAGCTCTTTCAGACTCTCGATCTGCTTCCCACTCACGGATCTGGGCCAGGGGGAGAAACCGCTTCGGATAATACTGCATACAGTCACTCAGGAATTCATTGAGGCTGCCATAGACATGATCGTGTTGTAGGACTGCCATGTCGACTCCCAAGTAGTTCATGTAGGTGATCATTAGTTCAGGTGGAGCAGCCATGTTGTTAAACCAGCAGGGATACCACTGCAAGTAGTAGTCCTCGCCATCCACTGTACACTCCAGTTGACCATAGCTACCGATGCGAAAGTCGACATTCGGCATGTCTGAAATACCATCTCCGGTCGGTTGCAGCAATGAAATATCTGCGCGGACACCGTCACGACGACGACGCCAGCCTTGGACGTGAAACTGTACATGATGCTGGATGCTTTGAAGTTGGGTTTCAGCCGTCTGACCACCCGAGTCGGTCCCGAGTGGGGGGAAGACGTGGGCATGACCGTCAATAATCATCGGACTATGGCCTCCGAGTTTTCAGAATCTAGCTCGGTCATTGAGCCAGAGTCTTGCATTTCGGAAATTCGATTGTGCTCACCACAAACATAATCGTATTGCTGAAAGAAATACTAAGGAAGTTCAAAGCTGAAGAGTCCGCTACCCGCGGAGATAGCGACCTGCTGTTTTCCCTTGCTCAGATAGGTAATCGCGCTGGTAGCAATCATTCCCCCCAGCGGTACCATCCAAAGCTCCTGTCCGTTGTAAGCATCCAGTGCGAAGAATTGACCGTCACTGGTCCCGCCGAAGACAACATCTCCGGCTGTCGACAAGATTCCAGACCAAGGCACGGTATGGAGTCGGTATTCCCATTTCATTTCACCGGTCTGGGGGACCAGGGCTCGCACCGCACCCCAGCCCGGCTCTTGGCTGACTCCCTGGATGACGCTTCCGTAAAAGGCATTGCCTGGGTCATAATCCGCTTCGCCGCTGTAGTAAATGTTAGGTAGTTCCCAGATGGATAGATAAAACAAGCCGGTCCGGGAGCTGTAGGAGGGAGAATACCAGTTGGTGGCTCCCTGGACCCCTGGGTACACTAGGGTTCCTTCCTTGCTCGGTTCCATGTTCGGCACGCGTATGGGGCGACCTTTTGAGTCAATTCCTTTGGCCCACGTTTGTTTAGCAAATGGCTGCGCCAAAAGAAACTCCCCCGTTTTCCGATCCAGCACGTAAAAGAAGGCATTACGGTTGGCCCAGAATAGAAGTTTTCGCAGGTGTCCTCCAAACTCCGTATCCACCAAGACAGGAATTTGGACCGCATCCCAATCATGGACATCGTGAGGTGTAAACTGGAAGTGCCATTGCAATTTTCCCGTATCAGCATCGAGTGCGATCACGGAGGCAGAAAAGAGGTTGTCCCCCTTTCTTCCCTCGCCGTTCCAGTCGGGGGAGGGGTTTCCTATACCCCAGTAAATCAAGTTTAGCTCGTGATCAAAAGACCCTGTTACCCAGGTGGATCCACCACCGGTCTTCCAGGAATCTCCTTCCCAGGTTTCATTGCCAGGTTCACCCGGGCCTGGAATCGTATGAAAGCGCCAGGCCCTCTCCCCTGTCTTAGCATCGTAGGCGTCTAAAAAACCGCGAATGCCATACTCACCGCCAGAGATGCCCACAATGATCTTATCCTTCACAGCCAGTGGGGCGACAGTGATACTGGGTAGTGTCTCAGTTTGAATTGCACTTCTTGTAAGGGCCGCGTGTTATTGGCTTCGGAGTGTTCGCATCGATCAGTCCAACAATCCACTCCATGTCTCTCAATGTTCCAGAAACACCAGAGGCCATTGCCGGTGACATCCGAAGGCTTTTGTGAATCCGGCAAAAATTGTAGTGCACGAAGTAGAGGGACAGCATATGCAGGTGATTCTCGATCTTCTTTGAGAAGGCGTTGGTCAGCCGGGTAAAGCGACGCATTCCCATCCGCATAGTCAAATTGTGACGCTCAACGTGGGACGTGCTGACCGCCTTGGGGTCAGGTTGGCCCATAACAGGCTTCTTGTGCGTCCCTAGGCAGGCAGCCGGACTGTAACGCTTCCGACCCTCTTCGGGTTCCCCATACAGTTTAATCAACTGGGCGTAATCAACGTCGGCCCCAAAGATACCCTCAACCGCTTCCAAGTAAACCCGGTGGCCATCAGTAGTCAGCTGAACTCGATGGGCCAACCGGGTCCGAAGATCATCCATGAACTCAAAAGCGGTAGCGCCTGACCGATCACCCACCTCGTAGGAGAGGATCAACTTGGTATCGCTGTCAATGGCCGTCCAGGTCCAAATGTCACCAGCCCCAGGGGGAGCAGCCTTTGCCTTAAGGACATTCTTTGCCTTGGCGTAGCAGAAGGACCAAATCTCATCGCACTGGACCCTGGCAGCCGGAACGTCACGGACAGCCTCATCGTGGTATTTGGTGCAGGCATGGCCGGCATCAACCAGAAGCTTTGTAACTGTGTTGATTGAAACGTCCTCGATTCGAGAGATGGCCCGCATCGACATTCCCTCGACCAGTAATGCTAGGACCTTGGATCGTTTGGAAGCAGGTAACTTGTTCATTAACAGAAGGATACAACAATACCCTTCTGTTGTCAAGCATTATTTCAGTTTAAAAACAGGGGTTGCATGTGTGATTGTGACCACTTGTTCGCTTGGCGCCCATTGGCACTCCGGCTGATCTGGCATTGAATTGGTCTTGGGGAAGAACTGTATTTCTTCCTCTGTCAATTCCAGCCGTGCCTTTTGGAAGCGCTCTAACAAACGTTCTTCTCGCGTCTTCGTTGCGTTTTTCATGCTAACTCCTTTGGTTGTTGTCTTGCTTGGAAACTGCTTTCCCTGGACTCAACTATCTTACTCGACACGGTGGATGTCACGTGGTGCAGCCTCACGTACAGTTCCCAAATAACTCCCCACAATTCGCTCCTAAGATCTTCTACTCTAACTTTCAGTCCGCACTCCTTCGCAGTGTCTGGGGAAATGGGTCGGCCATGCACTCCAGTCTTTGTAGGATCAAGGAATTGTTTGATCTTTTCGGAAATTTCAGACTCCTCGCAACCAAGCATCATCCCGGTTTGGAGCGTCTGGACGGCAATGCTCTCTGAGAGTTCCTGTACCGATTTGATGCCTCTGATCTTCGTGGAATCATACCGTTCTAGCTGCTGCAGGTAAGGTGCAAGCTGACCTTTTGTCTCCTCGGCTTTTTTCATTAGGTCTTCGTAACTCTCGATCACTTCGTGCGCCGGGACCAGCCGCAATTGGCGCCCGTCCCCCTCCATCACAATCTGCGGGTCGATTGGTCCAAGTTCAGATGTAGGGCTCATCAGGATCTCGTCCGCTCCCATGCTGACAACTGTAGCAGCGGACTTCGCCATCTTGGGAACAATTGCGGAATATTGATTATCGTGGCTGAAGCTACGGCAAATATTCACAATGCGCTCGGCTGCAAGCAAATCACCTCCGGGCGAATCGATCATCAACACCAGCTTGTCATTTGAATGCAATGTTGCCTTCAAGAAGTCTTCCAGCATGACACCATCTTCGTCAGCGATGCCTGCCGGAAAATTGAATGACGTGAAAAAAGCCACCAATCGACGATTGTCTCCAAGAATATTTTCAATTAAGCGATAGAGATCCGTACGAGTAGTGTGGCCCTGATTCGACTGCTCTAAAACGGTAGTAAGAACCGGCTCCTTCAGGGGTGCTTTTTCGCCTTTATCTTGTAAGGCCATCAGTGACTTTTACCCACCGTGCCTGAGCCGCAATCCGTGCAATCTCTGACCGCCGTTCCGACGTTAGTTTCTTGGCACGATTACGACCACCCTTCCGCCCGCCAGCAGCTCGGGCTGGCACAGTTGGCCTGATTTCTTCGGGGGTTTCGCCAGTGGCAATCCGGGCCACATGAACAGCACAGCCAACCACGTCGGCAGGACGCGATTCACCCCTTGGTCCTTTGGGCATGGTGGTCTCCTCCTTTGTTGCTTTGCTTCTCTAGCTTATCAAAGTTTTCTTGCAACAAAAAACTTTATTGTTTGCTTGACGGAGAGTTTGGCAGTGTCCTAATTTTATTAACTGAAGTGTTTTATTTATTGGCAAATGTTGTAATATGTCAAGAGAAAGGGGGTCATACTTGGATATCTTTGCCGTGTTCCTTGACGAAGACAAACCAGAATCACGCTTACTTCTAAAAGAGCACTATCCTGGTTACTTTGAGCTGTCTAAAAATCTGTTTCTGGTTCCGAGTGAAGAGATTGCTGAAAGAGTAGCAATCAACTCAGGCATAAAGGGAGACAGCCGTATCGTCACCGGTGTGGTTTTTAAATTGAACAAATCATACTCTGGTTACACCACACGGGCTCTTTGGGACTGGTTAAGAAAGATAGAGGAGAGTAATTGAGCCCTGCCAAACTTCAAGTAGTAGACGATGAGCCAGCTGCAGCGTCTACTTTCAGTAGCGATGGTGGAAACGGAATCGACAAGCGATTACGATCCGTTGAGCAAGGAATAACTCGACTTGAGACTGAACTAAAACACCTAGCCACTAGGGAATTCATCTACAAGACCATTCTTGGGGGAATGGGAATAGCTGCTGCAATCGCTGGAGTAATTATCAAATTCTGGCCGTCCGCTTCAAATTAGGACACTACCCACTACCGAGAGTCCTTCTTCTTTAGGTTTCAAACTGAGACACTACCTGATACTGTATCCATCTCGGTAGTCCGCTACTTCCTTGTCCCAACGAAGGGCCCCACTCTTCCTGTCCAGAGCGACAAGGTGGGCATCGAGAGTACCCAAATAGAGTCGGTCGCCTAGGATCGCTAGGCCCCGGTTCACGTACTCACAGCAAACACTGATGCGTTCCGGCAGTTTACGTTCATAGGACCAGAAGGGTCGGCCAGTTCGGGCGTCGAGAGCGAAAACACCATTGGGCGGTTGGGTCAGATACATGATCTCGTTTACCACCAGTGGGGTGGACTCTACTTTGACCAGGGTTTTCATCTGAAAGACCCAATTCAATCGGAGGTTATTCACATTGCGACGGTGAATCTGATCAAGTTTGCTGAAGCGATGACTACGGTAGCTACCAGAATAGGTAAGCCAATTAGCCGGATGTTGATCGGTTTCTAGAAGATCCTTGTAGGTAACGGCGTCAGCAGGAGTTGGAGTAGTCTGCCCGGCAGCTTCCGTCCACAGGCCATAGCTGCTGACAAGCAGCAGAAGAAGAATGGGGCTGATGAATTTCATAAACATGCTATTCCCTTCTCAGAGTACACAAATAGGCGATTAGGTGATCTAGCTCGTCACTCGCCAGCCTCTCCTCGTATGCTGGCATGGCCGAGTGCTCTGCTCGTTGAATCTCCCGCACATCTCGTTTGAGAATAGAATGCAGGTGTTCTGTTCGATCCATGAGCTGCAGGGAGTAGGTGTCTTCGCTCAGGACAACGCCTTCAATCACTGTACCCGCTCGGTCAATGACCGTAATGGGCCAATAGCGACGATAGAGATCAACAAAAATCTGTCTATTGGAGCCCATCTGGGCATTGGGTCTAGAAACGAAGTCTCTTAGATATCGGGACGAGCGCCTCCAACCGATGTCGCTTAGGTCCGGGCCCAGGCGACCTCCTTCTCCATTGATTATATGACAACTCAGGCACTGTCCTCGGCCCCGAAACAACCGCTTTCCTTCAACGGGACTCCCAGGTAGGATTTGCTGACTCGATTCTTCACTCCGTTTCCGAATAAACGCTATCAGCTGCCAGATTTGCTTGTTCGACAGGCGGGAGGCAACCATGGGAGAGCCAGGTACACCCAAGGAGATGACACGGAATAAAGCGGAACTTTCGCTGGAATGTCGAAATTGAACACCGGTCAAATCTGGTCCCAGCGCGCCCGTACCGTTCACTGCATGACAATTAGCACACTGGGTGCGATAGATCTGAGCACCAGCATCTACGTCCTCAGCTGAAGTAAAGGAATTTCCTGCTTCAGGTTCCTGAGCCGGTAGCTCTGGGACCCAACCGACCCAGAAAAAGATAAACAGAGAGCCTGCAGTAAGGAGAGTCTTTCTCTTATCTCCAGGGCACATTTCCCAGTTAGAAGGGTTCATTGATCTATCGACATATTGCTGTAGGAGCAGTGTTTGTATCGACCTCGCCTATATCGATGGTCAGGAATAACTTTGCTGCCTTGGATATTTTGGAGGTACAGGTGTGTTGCTTGTCTGTCGTGCTCCCAGTCAGGGAGAAAGTGGTGAAGACAGCATTGTGTCTCCCGTCTGTGGCCCAAGGACAACCCGGGAAACCGAGCCAGTCACCCCTCCACGATACCCGATGTAGAGTTGGATTGCCTCTTTTGTCCGAGGCGCCAAAATCCCATTCAAGATGAACGATGTTCGATCCGTCTTCGTCACATTTAAACAGCAAACCGTCGACGGTCGGTTGATTATAGGGAGCACAATCCTGTGTTGCAGGTAAATCATCGAAGAGCGATCCCATGTCGATCTTGGTCGGGTAACGGCCTTGAAGCGAGTGAGGAGGGTGAAAGAATAAAGTCACTCCCTGATCGTCCAATATTTTTTTGCCCGACACCACACACATTCGGATACGGACATCCTGAGGTATTTCCCCACCTTCCCCAGGGCTAAGTCGATTCTCGAAGGGGCCCTCAGGGCAGTCCCTTCTACAACGGAGTGTATCCTTAAGCAGGCCGTTTCCACGATCGCATGGATCAAGCGATCCACAGGGGTATTGCGCCTGCACCGGGCTAAGAATCAGATGAAGAACCCAACACACTAAAAAAATGACTAATCCACCTTTTTGTTCCATATCCCTTCGGCAATTCACTTCTTAAATCAAAATAAGCACTTAGTATATGACAAAATTGATCCGTTTTGACCACTTGATTCTTGTCTTTGCAATGGCAGGACAATTGTTGCTTAGTGTAGAGTGTACCATAGGCTACTTGGTCGGATTTGGGCCTGGTGTCTAAAACAACCTTGTGTTGGACCCACTCTCTTAATCGTATGAGGAGGGTTCCCAGATGAGAAGACTGATTCTATTTTTTAGACTGCTGGGGGGATTGAAGTGGTATGACTTTCGCGCCGCTCGGACTTGGATCAACAATATGTATCCGGGGAAAGGGTTCCCCACGCGAGTTGTTCTGTTCGTGGGTTGGGCATTGGAGACAATGTGGAAATCCATTCCCGACGCCCTGCAATGGGCCCAGTTCGAGAACCCGGTTTCCCGTACCCCAGTCTGGCTGAGGGAGGGGAATCCCTTCGCAAACCACCCGTTTTCACAAGACCCTGAGGCAAAACTTTCCCAGGAAGTGGAGGTGGTGGTCATTGGAGCTGGTTTTGTTGGAGCTGCAGCCGCCTATCACTGGTCAAAAAAGGGCAATGGTTCTCTAGTTCTTCTAGAGATGAACGACCCTGCCAGCGGGTCAGCCGGCCGCAACGAGGGCCTAGTGGTGATGGGTCGCTATTACCACATGGTACACAGTTCCGTGCTTAAGTATCTCAATCGGACCCGAAGGGATCTGAGTGAAAAGGAGCGAGATCGCCTGGCCCATGAATTCTCTGCCGCCTATGCCAAAGCTGCTTATGCGAACGCTGAGCTGATTCAACAAACCATCCAAGAGGAGGGAATTCAGTGTGAATATGCTCGGAAAGGCTGGGTCCAGACCATAGATCACAGGCATGTAGATCAGTTAGAAGCCTCGGCAAGGATGGCTCAAAGTAGCGGGTTTAAGGACTGGATCAAGATTTCTAAGGAAGAGGCTTTTGAGAGGGGGGGAATCACAACCGGGTTTGATGCGGGTTTCTCCATCGGCGCAGCAACCTGGCATCCCGCTAAATGGGTCTGGGGTTTGCTAAGAATAGCGTTGGCTTCACCTCACATCGAGCTATTCACTCGTACCAAGGTGCTCCGGATCACTGATCTGGGTGAACGCTACGTGGTCGAGACTGATCGAGCAACTGTATATGCTCGTTACGTGATCAATGCCACAGAATCTCACACTCCTTTACTGTTCAAAGATTTTCACAATATTATCCAACCCACTCAGACCCAAGCCGCGTTTGGACCCAGTGACGGGGGAACCATGAAAGAAGGGGTGGGAATCAGCGGCAAACAAGGCTTCTATGGACACCACAGTGAAGGGGTTCTGTTTGGCTCGGATTCCACCCGTGTCCGAGACGAGGAAGCCGGGAAGAACCAGCCGTCTCGTTTCATCACCCACTTTTTACTCAGCCAGATGAGACAGTACTTTGGAGTACGAAGGATTGGAGTCAGCAACGAATGGAGCGGCACCGTCAGTTACACGCCCGATGAGTTCCCCTTGGTTGGACTGATGGACGACAAGCGTTTGTATCTGGTGGGAGGAATGGCCGGTTCCGGTTCCGCTGTTTCCTTTCTAGGAGCACGTCATATCGTAAACCGGATTTTAGAGATCGGGGGAACCGACTACTACCCGGAGAAATACTTCTCTCCAAAGCGCTTTCTTAAGAATCGGAAGTCTGGATAAAAACTGGACGCGCTCACTGTTTCTCTACTTTTGAATGGCGTAGGCACCCCGGGTGTCCCACTGTGTAACCTAAATGAAAGGAGTGAGAGTGTATGTCCGGTTACTGTCAGCCTAACTGTTAAACCATTGGTCTAAACCTGCGAGAAGTGAGAGCTGAGGAGGGCAAGCCAGCTGTCCGAGGTAGGGTGATCTATGTAAGCGAGGACGCTAAAGTTTCCCATGGCGTGTGGGAAAGCACTCAGGGAGTCTTTAAGATGACCTTTTCCGACGACGATTCTGGTCTTGTCCTATCGGGAGAAGCTATCGCCCATTTTGCGGATGGTTCCACTTGGAAATTGGAAGTGGGGACGCTTGACACCTTCAAAACTGGAACAACCATTCGACCCAGGTGACAAAAACCTGGCGCAAGGTTTTCTTCAACTACCATTCCCAAGGGACTCAGCTTCAAGTGGGTTATTAGTTCGGGTTTCCGCAATTAAAACTTAACGGTATCGATCGTGCAGCGGGCTAGCCAAAATATCGGTCGACCACTTCGAAAGAAAAGTTTTTCCTTGGATGGTCCAGTGCGGCTGAGGGTGGGATTGACCTAAAACTCACTGATCCCACATCTCACATTCGTTCCGATCCAAAATCCTTCTCCGATCTCAAACTTCAAGAACAGCCGTTCCAGTTGCTCACCTGTGTGGAACATTTCTTCGCTGAGTCCACCAACAATCGGGCAGAACGGGTCCTACCACCAGTTCTGATCGCCCGAAAACTCTCCTGTTAGAATCCCCTCCCGCCTGGGAAAACACACCTGGGAAATCCTCGCCAACCTGGCTGCTATCTGTCATCAGAAGGGCACCAATTTCTCTCAATATCTCACCGCCCACTTGTCCTTCTCTGCCCAAGTGCGCTAAACAGGTACGGGGTATCCACCTTTTTTGAATAGGCCAACATGAACATTGAGCCCTGAAAAGCGAGGCACTTGCCGACATTTAGACGGTCCCCGGCGAGTCTAACCCGTGTGCCAGGAGCTGGGGCAGGAACAGCCTGTCCCTCGAATCTTGAACTCCACGGATAGGAAACGGATCGGCCTGGCATGCCCTGCGATTTTAAAATCCTTGAATGATTCCACTAGGCCTGATCACGTCAGGTGGACAAGAAGGGGGGGTGTCGTCTGCGCTGTTTATTGTAAATCTATCTCTGGTGGCGTTTAATAGGCCCATGAAAGGTTTGTATTTTTCTAGAGCTGGTTTATGCTTTGGTCTCTGGTTTCTCACGTCTCTGTCGCTGTTTTGGGGAGGGGTGGTCGAAGGCAGAGGGGCCCCACCAGCCAGCGCTTTGGGCCACAGCTCATGGGTGAGGTCCGGTACCCATCCTAAACTGAAAGAGGAAGAGATGCTTGTTTATGTGGGGACCTACACCCATCGAAATAGCCGTGGAATTTATCGTCTTAGACTGGACTCGGAGACTGGCAGTCTGACCGTCCTTGGACTGGCTGCGGAGACGCTTAGCCCCTCCTTCCTGGCCCTTCACTCGAATAGGAAGTTCCTCTATGCGGTCAACGAGACGGGTAGCGGAAGCGTGAGTTCCTTCTCGATCGATTCGGCAAGTGGAACCTTAACCTTCCTGAACCAGCGGTCCTCTCAAGGTGCCTCGCCCTGCCACCTGAGTCTGGACGGAAGCGGGAGGAATCTCCTGGTTGCCAATTACACTGGAGGAACAGTAGTGGTTTTTCCCGTAGGAGAGGACGGTCGGTTGGAACAGGTTTCAGCTCGAGAGGATCATAAGGCCGCTAGTGTCGACTCTCCTTCGCATCCTCATTCGATCCGCGTTGCTGTGGGCGACCGCTTTGCCTTTGCTGCCGACGCGGGTCTAGATCGCATATTTCTCTACCGGTTTGACCCCGACCAGGGCTCTTTGAAGCCTCACAAGCCGCCTTGGGTCGAGACAGCGGCTGGGTCGGGACCACGCCATCTTACCTTTCACCCTAATGGTCGCTATGCCTATGTGATCAATGAGACTAATTCGACCGTGACCGCTTTCTCCTACGCTCCTGAGCAGGGAATGCTGAAAGAGGTCCAGACCATTTCCACCCTACCGAAAGGATTCGAAGGGAATAGCCATACTGCCGAGGTGCAGGTCTCGCCATCTGGCCTCATTCTCTACGGTTCGAATCGGGGACATGACAGCATCGCTGTTTTTCGCATTGACCCAGAAACGGGGAAGCTTACGCCTCTGCAGCATCAAGCGACGGGAGGAAAGACTCCTCGTAACTTCGGGATAGAGCCTGCAGGCCGATTCCTGCTGGTGGCCAATCAGGAATCCGATAATGTCGTGGTGTTTCGCATTAATCCGAAGACGGGTATTCTCAGTCCGACAGGCCGCAGTGTTGAGGTGTCAATGCCCTCCTGTGTCAAGTTTCTGCTGCTCTCGCAATGACCTCTTGGAGAATAGAGCCAACTGATCCAAAATAGCCTCCACCACCTGCTCGGAAGAAATGCGTTTGAGGCAGGCGAGTTTTTCCGGAACTAACCTGCATTTCTTTTCCCAGCATGGCCGACAAGTCAGATCTTTTACCGTAAGCACCCGATGATTGGCACCATAGGGCCGATTGCGTCTGGGATCGGAGGCTCCGAACCAGCTAACCACTGGAATGCCAAGTGCCGCGGCCGTGTGGATCGCCGCTGTGTCTGGGCCTATAACCACCGTGCAGCGCTCAATCAGAGCGGCCTGTTCGGTGAGAGAAGTTCGAGGAGCGCACACTGCGGAATTCGGACATTCCTCATTGACCGCAGCTACGATCTGTTTCGCTTGTTCACCTTCCTGCGGTCCTCCCCAACCAATCAGAACTGGCCCCAAAATTCGTTTACTCAGCAGCTTGGCAACCGCGATCACCTGCGCATGTGGATAGACCTTAGTTACCCAGGTGGAGAAGGGATAAATGAAGACGGGACAGAAGTGATTGGCCCAACCATTCTTGCGCCAAAATTCAGCAATAGTGGTATGGTCCTGGTCCGGAATTTTGATCGGGAAGTCCTTTTTTGGGTCACCTGTCAGAGCAACAGGTTCCCTTAAAAGTGACTCCAGAAGTGCCAAGTTGCGATGCACGATGTGCGATATTTCATCTGGAACTCGAATGCGTATGTTATTCAACCAGGCACTGATTTCTCGACTTTCTCTGTTGCCGGCGAAGCCAATGCGTTTTTTGGTTCTGCTGAGGAAGGCGAGGTAGGCCGATTTAGAAAGTCCTTGGAAATCAAGGGTCACATCATAGCCGGTGTGAGCAAGTTCAGAGCCAAATTGACGCAGGGCCTTCCACCGGCGAGCAATACTCCAGTTTTCTCTTTCCCAGACTGTGACTGGCAGCACATGCAACCGGTTGATCAGCGGATGGTCGAAAAGCAAGGGCGCGGCACGGTCGTCAACTGCCCAGCCCAGAAACGCACCGGGCAATTTGCGGTGCAGAGTCGCGAGGGCGGGCAGCGTGTGGACCACGTCACCGATGGCGGACAATCGCACGATCAAAATTCGGTTACACTCAACAGGGCGCAAGTGACCTCTCTATGAACGAGAGATTTGACGCGGAAGAGAAAAGTCGCTTTTCATGATCTTTTCCAACAGTTCTAGCCGCAAGTCAGTGCGAAGTTCCCGGTGGGCGGGATTTCCCCACAAGTTCTGAAACTCATCCGGATCTTCTTGGAAATCAAATAGTTCCCCGTAGGGACGGCCTGAATAAGTGGTCAAGCGATAGCGCTCGGTTATCAACGTTCTCATCGAAAGCCCAGATAATCCTCGTCTTCTTCGATCAGCGCTGTGGTGTTGGTTGAGTGGTTCCCCCTCAAGGTGCCGACGAGGCTTCGTCCTGGCCAGGGAGGAGGTGCGTTCGGGGCTTCGGGTTGCCTGGGGACCGAGCCTTGGGGAATCGGTATACCGGCAATCTCTAGGATCGTCTGGGCTATATCAATATAGCTCACTACTCCGCGGTGAATTGTTCCGCTTTTTGAGTACCCTGGCCATCGGATTAGCAGCGGGACCCGGATGACTCCATCGTAGTGGTAGGGTCCCTTGCCCCACATGCCATGATCGCCGAGGGCTTCTCCGTGATCGGCAGCCAGAATAATCACGGTGTTTTCGTAAAGACCATTATTGCGCAAGGCCTTCAGAATCCTACCCACTTGTTTATCCACCAAGTCGATAAGAGCATAATAATGAGCGGCACATTCAGCACGATAAGGGTCTGTGGCTCCCATGGGTTGTCCTTTCGACCCGCTGGTAATCAGGTTGGTCTCGGACTGAGCCCGAAAATGAGGCGGCATGCGATCGAACTCTCCAGCCTGTCTGAGCGGTGGGGGAACATCTTTGGGGTCAAAACGATAGGCTAGCTCAGCGGGCGGTGCGAAAGGAGGATGAGGATCGGCGATGGAACAGAAGAGAAAGAAGGGTTGTGAGCGGCCCGAGTCCTTCAGCTGGGCTCCGCTTTGCCCAAAGCTTTTCAGATAATCAATGGTGCGATCCGCTACCCAGGTCGTTGGGTGGACTGCTTCAGGTAGAGCCCATTTAAAAGAGGTGCGATTGTAGTGATGGAAGGCCGGACTTGGTGTTTCCAGGGCCACCTTCTCTCGAAAGAGTCGCGCTTCTCTCGGGTACTCATTTTCCAGCCAGTGTAGGTAATGCCCATAGGTCCCAGGGCCATGCCCGTTTGAGTAATCTACTGACTCGAATCCGTAGTAGGGTGACGGTAACCTTTTCACTTTTCCCGACAACCACAATGCTCTCGCTTCGGAGAATTCCTCGGGATTCACATCCCCGGGAGCCAATCCGTTGGCTATTCCAGAGGTTCTGAAGTGTAGTTTTCCCACGCAGTGAGTTCGATAACCCGATTGCCGCAGCGACTCGGTTATGGTGGGAATATCCCGCCTCAGCGGAATGCCATTCATTCGTACCCGATGTCCTCGGGTGGTCAAACCGGTAAAGAATGAGGCCCGAGAGGGCATGCAGAGCGGGTTTGAGACATAGGCCCTCGAGAAATTGACGCTACTGCGGGCCAGCTGGTCGATGTTTGGCGTTTGAACGACTGGGTGTCCTGCATATCCGAAGCAGTTGGGGTTATGTTGGTCGACCATGATCACCAAAAAGTTGGCTCGCTCATCCCGCCCTTCTGATCTCTGGGGGAGCGCCACCTCAGCGCTTTTCAGCAGGCCTGGCGATCTCGCCATGAAGGCCGAGCTGAGGAGGAAGGACCGCCGGTCTAGGCAAGATGTCCTCGAGGGTTTCTCTGACCCGATAGCCTCAGTGCTTTGCTGCTTCCTTCGTCTTTTCATCGAGTAGATATCTCACTTTTCTGTTCCCAGGGTTTCCCATTCTCATCCGCATCGCATCACCTGAAATAATTCACCAGATCAGTTTCATTTGCCAAGCGTCGAGTGTTCCCATTTTCAGGCTGCCACCATCGGCAAAGACTTCCATTCCCGGGTTATCCTGGGCTTATTGATCCAGAGTTCCATCCGGAGAATTACCCTCACTGATTGAAGTGTAAAAGATCATTGTTCGATTTTGGGAATTGATGATGTTGTCTCCCAAGTAGCAGGCCCGGTTATTAGTTTACCCAAAGGCTAAATCACGATCGGTAGGTACTCCTAATGTACCAGGTCTTTGCAACGAGCATTACCCCCTCAATGGTGGTATTGATGTATCTCGGGATGGCTTTCTCGAAAAATGTTGGCCAAGAAGTGCATGAAAAGGAAAACCAACGATAATAAGTTGGCCCCACTGGTCTTGAACTGGAGTAGACGATGACCTATCCATTGTCCAGGCTGAACTAGAGGATGTTTCCTGGTCATCAGCTGATCCCATTGTGCTGATTTTAAATTGAGGGTCAAGACAAGACTATTCAATTTGCTCTCGAGTGACTTGCTTTGCAGGGTCTACTTCTTGCCCTGGCTGGTTTTTAGAATCCCTTTGTCAGCCAGCCGCCGTCCACATAGAAATCCTGCCCCGTGATGTACGAGGAGGCATCCGAAGCGAGGAGAATAACCAGCCCCATCATGTCATTCGGAACCCCCCAACGGCCTAAGAGGGTTCTACCAGCCCGTTTTTTCCGAAGTTGCTGATTCCCCCAGCTAGCACGGGTCATATCGGTGCGGAAATAGCCAGGGCCTATATTATTGACACGGATGCCAAAACGACCCAAGTCTGCCGCCAGTGCTTTGGTCAGCTGACGCAAGCCTCCTTTAGCTGCCTGGTAGGCCGGATTGTCGGGGAATCCAATCTCGGCTGCCAGGCTGGTGATGTTGATGATGGAGCCGCTTTCTCTTTCTGTCATGGACTCAGCGAAGCGTCGGACCAATTGGAACGGAGCCTCGAGGTTGACCCGGAGTGTCTTCTCCCATGATTCATCGGGATAATCGAACAGTGGGTGAGTAAAGGTAATGCCAGCGTTGTTGACCAATATATCCAGGTAGTCGTATCGCCCGAGTATATCGTCGACCAACTCGTCGACTTGGCATCGGTTGAGGAGATCGCAGCCGCGCTCGATGGCGTCTAGGCCTTGTTTCCGAAAGGCCTCAGCTGCTTCATTCAGACGGCACGCATTGGATCCCACCATAATAGTTTTGGCCCCGGCTTTGAGCAAGCCCTCGGCCAGAGCATGCCCAAGACCGCGCCCAGCTCCAGTCACGAGGGCCACTTTGCTATTGAGTGAAAATATCTCTTCCAGAAATGTCATATTCTTTTCTACCTTTCACGAGAGATAATACATCTTTCTGGCAAAACCATCCCCGACGTATTGGCTCTACACCCAAAAGGTCGGTACAAGTTAACTAGCTGGCCTAGGAGCTTTTTTTTCCAGAATTTCGGATTCCAACCATGAATCGTCGGCTCCTCGATTGAATAACTTGATCTTTCCCTTCTCGCTGATGACAATGACACCGTTGCCCAGGGTGTATAGAACATCACTCAGTCTTCCCTCACTTTTTTTAGAGTCCTTTTCCCACTGTTTTCCTTTGGCTGATGTCTGGTCCGTCAAGAAACTATTGTGCCAGACAATGAGGCTCTCTTCACCTGGCTTGGTTATAATGGGATTCTCCGTAGTGCTCGACCGGCTCGATTTTGCCGGCTATTAGCTTTTGGAAAACGGTGCTGATCTCACTTCTGATGGGTTTGGATAGGCATAGATCGAAACCAGTTTTCCCACGATCTCAGACTACTTTTAGCCCAACACACTGGCTCTGTTCTGATTGATGAGGAAGACTCGTTTACTGGGGTCAATCACCACGGAAATGACTTCCGCTACGCCGAGGTATTTGTGGGCCTTCTGTTTCTCTCGACGAAGTTGACCTTTCCAATGACGTTTAGAAGCGGTCGTCATCTGGATAGCCGAAAGGATCAGACTTTTGTACAGAAAACGAGATGTTTCACAGACACGGCTAAATCTTTATAACCCGGTATCATAAATCTGGTATCGAGAAAAAATGACCCTAATTTTGGCTAAATCGCCCAGTTTCTCGCTCCAAGAGGGTGAACTGTTCCAAGCAATGACCAACATTTCAAAGAGAAAAAGGAAAGAGCTCAGGCTTTTTGATGCATGGCATGGAGATTTTCCTCCTTCCCTCATGGGCTCAGGTAGCGGTTAGGGCCTATGAGGAGAGAGGCAAAGGAATAGATTCGATGCCAAGAAAATCATGGCCATGCTACTGTCTGTTCTAGACCTCTGGAACTAGCTCCAGGTCCAACTAGGTTGAGAGGGTAGGAGCTAACCGGTGTGTCACCCCGCTCAGTGAATCCCCTCACAAAGAACAATATCGCTCCTCTCTGCCCGGATGTCTCTTCTGAGTGAGTTGAAGCACGGGGAAGCACAATGTTAAGCTGCCTCACTGAAATTGAATCACAATTTCAAATTGGAAGATTTCCGATGGGCAGACGATTGCGAGTGATCTGGATTTTTATTCCCCTCGTGGTAGGTATCGTGCTGCTGTTTTTTCCCCGACCCAGCCCGGTTCACACCGAGCTAGATCCACCTTTGTCGGGTGAGACTGCAAGAGAGGAAAGCATTGGTCCAGAGCGACTGATTTTCTTTCTCCAGTATTTGGGTACCGACTACGCTACTGCGGTAGAAGGGGACCAGGGTGTCAGCCCATTCGAGTACCAGGAGATGCTCGATTTTAGTCGGCTTCTAGTAGAACAATATGAACGGTTGGATTCATACTCGGAACCGCTTGGAGAGTTGAGGCAACTTCGGGAGATGATTGTCCATAAACGAGACCCGGATGAGGTGCGTGCTCAAGTCCAAGATCTCGTGCCCCGACTCTCTCAACAGTTCAACGTGATCTCCTACCCCAGAGTGGGTCCCAGTCCATCTCGCGGCAGGAAGCTTTATCGCGATCATTGTGTCAAATTCCACGGTCTAACGGGAGACTGGAAGGGGACTTCGGCAACTAAGCTGGATCCTTCTCCGCGCTCATTCCAGAGCCCGAGGATGAATCATCTGGCACCTTATCAGATCTTCAATGCCACGACCTTCGGAGTGGAAGGGACTGATATGCCTTCGCACTATGAGTCTCTGGATAGCCCAGAGCGATGGGACATCTCTTTTTACGTACTGACTCTGCGGAGCGATTTCCACCCCATTACCCCTGTGAAGCCTCTCCCGTTGACGCTCCAGGATCTAGCGGTTTATTCCAACTCTCAACTGTTGTCAAAGTTGCGAGAACAGGGGATAGAGGCGGCGATCTCTGAGGTGGACCACTATCGGAGCCATCCGTTACCGCCTTCTTTACAAGAGCTTCTACTCTTGGCTCAGAACAAGTTGGATAAAAGTGTGAGAGCTTATCGAAAAGGAGAAATCGGACTGGCTCTCGACCTGTCGCTTGATGCATATCTTGAGGGAGTTGAGCCAGTCGAGTCAGCTCTGATGCAAATGGACCGAAGCTTAACGGTTCAGTTGGAGCGTGAATTCTTTCGATATCAGGCTTTTTTCCGGAAGGGTGTCCCCCCTTGGAGAGCTTGAATCCAGATACGCTATGCTCAGTGCCTTGACTGTCCAGGCTCAAGAAGTCGCCCACCAAACTCAGGCTGCTAGCGGATTTTTCTTCTTACAATCTCTGACGATTATCCTGCGCGAAGGAATCGAAGCTGCTCTGCTTCTAGCCCTGATGCTGACTTGCCTGACGGCCACCGGCTATCACCGGTTTCGCAAACACGTCGTGTGGGGGGCGGCGGCTGGTGTCATATTTGGAGTAATGACCTGGTGGATCGTCCGTTTCGCACTCCGAATAAGTCCTCTTCAGCAAGAAGCTCTCGAAGGAATCACCTCTTTGCTAGCGGCGGCCGTGCTGTTTTCTGTCAGTTTCTGGGTGATTTATCAAGTGGATATCCGCCACTGGAAACGCTATGTTCAGAGTCGGGCGGAGCAGGCTCTGATAACCGGAAGCGGTTTTTCCTTGGCTTCTTCCGCCTTCCTGGCTGTGTACCGAGAAGCTGTAGAGACGGTCCTTTTCTACGAGGTACTCTGGTCTCGCAGCAACTCACGGCAGGTTGCCATCCTGATGGGTTTGGCTACAGGAGCGGTTGTGCTGGCGGTTACTGTGGTGGCCATGTTCAGATTTGGCCTCCACATTCCTTTGAAGCCGTTTTTTGTGATAACTGGGTTATTGCTTGGGGTCCTAGCATTCGTTTTTGCTGGCTATGGAGTCAGGGAGCTACAGGCCATCGGTTGGATCAAAATCACCCCATTGGACTGGATGATTGTTTTGCCGCTGCTGGAAATCCGCTCTACTTTGGAAAGTCTTGGACTGCAGCTAGGAATTCTACTTTCTTTTCTGATCGGCTGGTTTTCTTTGACTCAACTTGCTCCGGGATCGGCCGCTGTCTCCACGGCGCAGGCGACATAGAGAAAACCTTGCTACACTCAGGCTCACCTCGTGAGAATCCTGGGCAGAAACTCTGAGTGGGATAGTCTAGGCCGGGTAGTCTAGGCCGAGAAAAGTGCGAGAGTGATCTTCACCGTGGGCTCGGTGCAGGGTCGAGGGAGATGCTCAGTAAAGGCAGGTCAATGCTAGTAGCTTTGGTCGTGATGGATGGTTGGGGGTTGAATCCCTGTAGCGATAACAATGCGATTGCCTTGGCAGATACGCCCTATTTTGATTCTATCTGGAACGATTGGCCCAGGGCTACTTTGAAGGCTTCTGGCAAAGCTGTCGGCTTGCCGAAGGGGCAAATGGGGAACTCGGAAGTTGGGCACATGCATCTTGGTGCTGGGCGTGTTCTTCCTCAGGATTTCACTTATATTAACAGTCTGATCGAGAGTGGAGATTTTGAACGGAGCGAGGTGCTCAACAACGCGATTCGATATGCACTTGATCACAACAGCAGCCTGCACTTGATAGGATTACTTTCCGATGGTGGCGTTCACAGTCATCAAGAACACCTCTATGCTTTGTTAAGATTGATCAGGAGCAGAAACCTTGAACGGGTCTTTGTCCATGTTCTTCTGGATGGTCGCGACACACCGTCCAGAAGCGGTAGAGATTATCTAATCCAGCTCGAGAAGGAGATGAGTAGAATTGGATCCGGAAAAATAGCTACCATTGGTGGTCGATATTATTCTATGGACCGGGATAAACGTTGGGAGCGGACCAAGTTGGGCTACCAAGCGATGGTGAAGGGGTTGGGCAAGCAAGCTACTAGCGCGGTTGAGGCCATTGAAGCATCGTATGGCGATGGGGTTGGTGATGAATTTGTCATTCCGGTTGTGCTGAAAGACTCCCAGGGATACCCGATCGCTCGAATTGATGATCACGATTCCCTGATCTTCTTTAACTTCAGAGCAGACCGCGCTAGACAGATGGCGAAGGCTCTAAGCGAGCCAAACTTTGATAGTTTTGAACGTCCGAAAGGCGGGCCTCGACACTTAAGGATGACAACCTTCATGAGCTATTATGATGCGCAGAGGGCAGAATATGCGTTTGAGGTACCCAAACCGAAAAATTGCCTGGCTGAGCTCCTCTCCAAAATGGGCAAGAGACAATTTCACAGCGCGGAAACGGAGAAATATGCCCATGTGACCTATTTCTTCAATGGTGGGCGAGAAGAACCCTTTGCCGGTGAAGATCGAGTCCTTGTGCCATCTCCCAAGGTGGCTACCTATGATCTACAACCTGAGATGAGTGCCTATGTTGTGATGGAGAAGGGAGTAGAGGTGATACGATCAGGACGACATGATTTCGTGCTTCTCAATTTTGCCAATCCCGACATGGTTGGGCACACGGGTTTCCTAGACAAGGCCATAATCGCGGTCGAAGCTGTGGACCATTGTGTGCGCCGAATTGTAGATGCCACTCTCAGTATGGGAGGGGTTGCTCTAGTCACTGCTGATCACGGTAATGCCGAGGAGATGTTCGATTACCATACTGGCAAGCCTCACACAGCTCACACTACCAGTTTGGTGCCGTTTATCTATGTGGCGGGGGAAAAGCCAGATTGGCGCTTGGCTAATGGTGCATTGGGGGACGTCGCTCCCACAATTCTCGAATTGATGGGCCTAGAACAGCCTCCGGAGATGACCTGTCGCTCGATGATCAGAAAGTAGGTCTAATCTGAAACTGACCTGTAAAGAAAGTTTTTTCCACTTATAGTAGCCTGAAGCGCAAACGAGAGGACCCTGGTCTCCTGGGCGCCAGCATATTCAATGTCCCATAGTTGGTGGCGTGGTATCGCGGTGTGTTTCTTTGGATGGCTTTATCCTGGGTTTGGTGGTGGACTAGCTCTACAATTGTTTTGTGGCAAAGGTCTCAGCTACATCAGTTTGAGCATACTTCCATTTGAACGGGTGGCCTCACTTTTTCTACTCAGTGGGACCCACAGCAGTCAAATAGAGGAGAATTGTATGTGGAACTGGAGCATTAGTTGGCCAGAGAGAGACATTAGACTGGTATTTGGCCGAGTCCATTATTGCTCCCTCACAGAGTTTCACTATCCCCGGAGCCGATCACCTGTTGCGAAATGCCTGTGTTTTCTACCGAGTCTATTTCTCCGGCTTTACAAGCCGATGGGCAATAGTTATAAGACTAAACGTTGACTCAAAACAAATCCGAAGTGAAGAGTAACGGAAAAGTCGATCAGCTTATCAGGTAGCACATGGATAAATTTTAAAAGCACCACTTAGATCTGTGATCTAAGTGGGTGGAGGGGAGTGGACCCGTTCTGGTTGGCAAAACGGGAATGCGCGTGGCTCCTCTGGTAGGACTTTTCGTCAAAGATCTTAAAATTACCATGACAACGCTTCTGTGGATACTCGGCAGCACCTTTGCCATGAGCCTCGTCGCCTGGATCGGTCTTATTACTCTGGCCTTTAACGAGTCCACTCTACGTAAGTTTTTGCTACCACTGGTGGCTTTTGCGGCAGGCTCACTTATGGGCGGATCATTCCTACATCTCATCCCGGAAACGGTTTTGAGAACGGGCCCCCGGATGGACATGTTCTTGTGGTTGCTGTTTGGTTTCTCACTTTTTCTTCTAATGGAGCAGTGTTTGTTGTGGTACCACCACCACGTGGTTCCATCGGACCAAAAAGAACCATTTACTTACCTGATCTTATTGGCTGACGGATTGCATAACTTTGTGGGTGGAATGGTTATTGCGGGTTCATTCTTGATAAGTGTTCCAGTCGGGATTCTGACCTGGTTCGCTGCGGCTGCTCATGAAATCCCCCAGGAGTTGGGCGATTTTGGGGTTCTTCTCAAGGGGGGTTGGGAAAAGACCCAAGCACTAACCCTGAACTTTTTGTCCGCCCTAATGATCGTGCCTGGTGGAATGTTTGCTTATTTTCTCTCCACCAGGATGGATACGACTTTTCTCTTGCCCTTTTCTGCTGGAAACTTCATCTATATCGCTGCTTCCAATTTGATCCCGGAAATCAAACACAGCGAAAACTTACGCAATGGGATCGTCCAGTTCCTCGCTTTTATGTTGGGCATTGGGCTTGTCTTAGCGGTGAGAGGATTGGTTCACTGAACTGTTGGCATCCCAGTGTTCTTCCTATTCAGATCTGGGCAGGCGAAGTTTTGGGGAAGTAGTGTTTCTGAAGGAGCAGTAGGGTGGGAAGAGCCAAGAGTATTGCAGTGAAACAGATGAGGGCTAGGTAAGATATTCTCTAGATACGTTTTCCGGGCGGAAAGGTAGGGATCGTGACTGTTCGTGGAATCTTTCGACTGAACAAGAGGATTACCGCTGCAGTGATAAAGAAACTGAAGGCGTTCCACCATAGCTACGACACCGTCGGTGCAAAAACCCAAAGACTCAGGTTGAGTCCTACTCCGACCACAAGCCCTGTGATTGCTCATCGCAGATTCAATCCAGAGAAAAAATCCTGGATGTCTATATTTTACACTTAGCGTGGGTGCCGGCACTTTATGGTTCTCTTCTCCATACGCCCCGGGCCCACCAGCTAGGTTGTACCCGGGATGGCGTCATCATCCATTTCTACAACGATCACCAGGAAGAAGAACAGTACACAGTGGTCGCCAAATGTTGAGGAACTTTGGCCGAGAGACATGTCGTTCAAGGAAGGGAAGACGAATGCCGAAGGCTACTATACAGGCCACGACCAATAGCCTTGGGGCCAACACCCCTGGGAGTCTTGTGAGATAGTCATCAAGTCATCAGGAGCACTTTGGCTCCTCTCACTTTTCCGCGCTTGAGCTCGATCAACGCGCGGTTTGCTTCTTCGAGTTTGTAGGTTTTAACTTCTGGACGGATGGGAATTTCGGCGGCGAGAGACAAAAACTGACTAATGTCTTGGTGGGTAATATTAGCAACGGATTTGATCTCTTTTTCCATCCAAAGATGCTCGTGATAACTCAAGTTCAGCAAGTAGTCTCGGTCGGTATCTTCCTTTGAAATAGCGTTGATCACCAGTCTTCCTCCCGGTCGAAGGTTGTTGAGGGCCTCCACTACCGGTTTCCAGGCCGGCGTGGTGTCGATGATTGCATGAAGCTTCTCGGGAGATCGGGCTGTAGTAGTTCCCGCCCAGATGGCGCCAAGCTCGAGGGCAAATTCTCTTGACTGAGGGGATCTCGCAAAAACATAGACCCGGGTTTGTGGAAACAGGTGGCGTACCAGCTGGATGACCAGGTGGGCTGAGCCTCCAAAGCCGGTCAGTCCCAGCAAGTGCCCATCGCGGATGTGGGTCAACTTGAGGGCCCGATAACCCACACTTCCAGCACACAGAAGTGGCGCGGCTTCTTGGTCGGAAAAGACCTCTGGGATAATGTAGGCAGAATGTTCTGGGGCCGTCATGTACTCTGCGTAGCCCCCGTTGACATCTCGTCCAGTCGCTCGGAATTCTGGACTGATATTTTCATCCCATTTTCCAGAAGAAGAATAAATCCAACCGATTCCAACCCTCTCTCCCAGTCTGAGCCGGGTGGTGCTCTGGCCCAGACCCTCTACCCGTCCCACAACTTCGTGTCCTAATACCACGGGTAGCTTGGGTGGTGTAGTTCTTCCTTCAATCTCGTCTAATTCCGTGTGACAAACTCCACACGCTAAGACTTTTACCAGGACTTCTCCTGGCCCGGGTTGAGGTACGGCTAGATTCACCAGTTTCAGAGGGGATTTTTCTTTGTCCAGCGACTTGATCTTTGGCAGGACCATCGCCTTCATATGAGGAATTCTCCGCCAGGATTACTTAATATTCCATTTCGGAAATACAGTGATGTTGTAGTTAGGGCTTGGCGGCGAGATCAAGGCGAGAGGAGGAAGGTGATGTCCGGGCGCATCGTCACTCGCGATCAGTGATGTGGTCCTGATATAATCTCTCATGGCCACCCGATTCCTTTTGTCGGTCCCCAGTCGCCGAGGGGCTTTTTGTAGCTCAGTCTAAGACTTAGGAGACTACACTTCTTGAGTTTGTCCTTCTCACACCCATTTCGTAGAGGACATAACCTGGAGCCACTAGATGCCGAGGTCTACGACAGGTTTGGTCTAGCAGGTGAGGTCCAGAATCCGCTAGATCTCCTCTCAGTTCGCGCGGGACCAACGCAGATGATTGTTCTCGACTTCGCGGGGTACATCGCTGTTCTTGTTGGCTATCTAGGCTTCTAGAAGATAGCAGTTTCCAGCGTATCCTGTGAACGGCCCTCCCAGGAAGAAGAAGCAACTGCCAGCACAGTCTAGGTTGCAGTGCACCAGACTTTACCCTCAAGGGCCTGATTTTCGTTTCACTTGCTAGTTTCACTTTCTAATTGAGGTGAGAATAAGCTGCTATAAATATCGATCCAACTGACTTCGACCATATCACTGTTTTTCTTGCCGACTAAGAATCGGTCAACCAAACTGCTGGGGAACAATGCCACCAGTAGCTTCGGGCGGGATGGATAACCAGCGTGCGTCATACAATGACTTTTCCGCATCGAACATCCGACCATCGGGGAGCATGTACTGGTTGGGTAAGGTCGGTCGGATTCGAGTCCTGAATCGGTGGAACCGATCTCGATCAGACTTCAACCGCTCATGGACCATTTCCCAGCTGAAATCGGCGAATAGGACGTCGCGCATCCGTCGACAGCGATCGGCATGGGTGGAACGGTTAGCCAGATTGGTGCTTTCCAGCGGATCGTTGTTCAAGTTGAACAGAAGAGGTCGGCCACCTTCAACTTCTACATACTTCCAAGACTGGTCACGCACCAGTCGCATGGCTCGATACGGTTCATAATCGCCGGTTTTTCCGTAGTCGGCGTGGCGGACCATGACGCCGTATCCATAGATGGCGCTGAACACCCATTCGCGGTGAGCAGGAGCTGAATCCGGAGAGGCCAGCACCGTACTCAGATCCGCGCCATCCAGGCCCTCGGGAATCGGAAGTCCTGCTAGCGCACAGGTCGTCGGGAACAGGCCCAACAGCGATGTCGGATGGTCTAGGCAGCAATGGCCCGGCTTGATCCCAGGACCGGTCATCAGCAACGGTACTGCAACAGACTGTTCGTAGTAGACCATTTTTCCCCAGAGGCCGAACTGTCCGGCCATCTCACCGTGGTCGCTGGTGTAGATGATGATGGTATGATCCAGAGCACCCGCTGACTGCAGCTCGTCCAGCAAGCCGCCGATTTGATCATCTACAAAGTCAATATTGGCATAATAGCCTTTCCTGGCGCACTGGGCCTGCTCCGGCGTAACCGATCCAAGGCGATCGCGTACCCATTGGGCAAAGGGTTCGAGATGATCGCTGTTCGATTCCTCGTCTCCCAGCGGAGGTAGCTTTCCCTGGTAGCGCCGGAAATATCGTCCTGGCGTTGTAAAGGGGGAGTGCGGACGAGAATAGCTGGCGCAGGCGAACCAGGGATGACCGGGATGTCGTGCGTGATGTTCGAGCACCCAGGACAGCGTCTCTCTCGTGACCACTACATCCTGCAGTAGACTCTCTGGAATTTGCGTCACGCCAGCTCCTTCGATGTTGGGATAGCCCGGATAAAACTCCAGGGGATCCGGCTGATGGGCGTGACCGTGGAGCAGGTCGCCGTACGGGCGATGCTGGAATCCGGCTATCTGGTTTCGTCCACCCAGGTGCATCTTGCCGATCAGAGCCGTGCGGTACCCATGGGTCGCGAAATGTCCTGGCCAAGTCACATGCTCTGGGAAGATTGCCCAGTGATTCGCCCAGGCTGAGCAGCGGTGTGCCTCCTTGCCGGTCAGCAGACATATGCGTGACGGCGTGCACAGGGGTGAGGCGCAAAGGGCTGTCTGGAATTGCACCGAGCGCGAGGCCAAAGCATCCAGATGCTGTGTCCGAACTACATTGTCCCCGGAAAAACCACTGATCCTAGATGAGTGCTGATCGGTCAAAAGCAGCAGCACGTTGGGACGATCTGACGTAGGTTCCTCTCCTGTCTGATACTCGATATTCCTCATATAACGTAGGACTCCAGTCTTCTGACCTCGACGTGATGACTGATCGAAATCTATCACTACTCCAACTTTAGAGCAAGCGTTTTTGCCCCATCTCCCGGCTGCAAAGAGCCTTCCCAGAACAAGGGATTTTTCCCTCACAAACTTTTTCTATTTGTTGCCGAAAACCATGATCTGTATGTTCACTGCCGTGCCCAAGTCGTGAGGGATACCGGTTGTGCGTTACGGTAGTCAGCGGCTTTCTTGCTGTTCCAGGACCTAAAGACTACCTCCATGGCCCACTTGAGTTGCTGGTAAGGATCTTCCGGAAACGGCTGGGCAGTGTGGGTTTTAACCACGTGTTTGAACAGATCGGTGATCTCCTGCGAGTCCTCAGCCGTGAGTTGGGCGTCATCGCTGACCCTAGCTTGGTTGCGGAGAAGTCTCTAAGATAGTTTCAAATATATCGTCAGGCACGCCTAGAACAACGTGGCCAAACATCTGCACCAGCCAGTGAAAGGTATATTGTACAGAACGGCCGGGTCCCGGCCTTGCTCGATTCACTTGTGAGACACTTGGTCATTGAGGCTGATGTTGAGGACGGTGTCCATCATGTCTGGAATGGACAACTTAACTCCGGAGCGGCAGGAAAGGAACAAAGTCTTTTCCGCATTGCCGAGTTCCCTGGTCGTAACCGCTTCGATGGACTTGACGGTGGCAAGTTCCTGCTCCCAAACTGGGAACGGTAGTTGCTGTCCGGCTTCGAAATAGGCCAGGCAGGCCTCGGTCGGCACGGATGTCTTGAGCGTGTTTCACCACCGCTTCCCAGGGTGTTCCGAAAACGAGCTTGTTTGCAGTATTGATCTCAGCCCGCAGTTTTCTTGTTCTAGATTTCAATGGTCGTTTGGTCGACATGATAGCGTGGGAGGATTAGATTCATGCCCTTCGGGAAGCGACGCAGCCGAAGTGAGATATTAAGTAGTAAAATAGAATCGTAGCGAAGATCTGCTGCGAGGCTGAGGGATGACTCAGGTTGAATGTTGATTGATAGGTTTCCTTTGAAAACAGATTACAATTGTCGCAAATGCACTCTATGAAACGAAAAGGACACCTATTTAAAGACAGGACTTGTGTGGGAGCAGCAATTCTTTTCCTGTTTCTCCCCACTTTCCACCTTCTAGGCAAGAAAACCATTGATCTCGACAAGAGCGAGATGGGTGAAGTGGAGGAGCTCTCCGAGTCGCTGGCTAATGCTTTACTAGATTTTTCAGCCGCGGTGCGCGAAATGGACCTGAAAACTTTGCGTACTTTCTTTGCCGATCAGCTGGAAGCGGTGAAGCTGCCTCTCTCCTCATCCATTCGGAGTGAGGCGGTCAAGTGGATCCGGCACGGGTCTGTGGATCTTTCCAGTTCCCAACTGGTGTTCATGAAGAGAGAGCAATTCATCGAGGACTCGATCGTCCTGCTCAACCGATTTTCGAAGATTGAAGATGCCCGCTTCAAGGTGAAGAGTGCACAGTTTTCTAGAAAGGGAAGAGAAACGAGGGTGGCCAGCCAGATTAAGTTTTTTCTGGTTGGTCATGATCGGGTAGGGAGGCGTCTCTGGGTAAAGGGTGCGGGTCGTGTGGATGCCCAGCAATATGAAGGAGGGCGATGGGAGATTTGGCGCTTGGAGGTTCAGCAGGTTGATATATTGACTGCGGAAGTAGACCTATTTTCTGAGGTCAGTCTGCCGGCTGGTGTAGCCAGTTCACTCCCAGCTTACGGCTCTCCGGGAAACGACGATTTTGTCTATCATGGTGCGGCCGTGGGAGATGTGAATAGGGACGGATTTGTCGATGTCCTGGCGACCGGAATCCTAGACCCCTATTTGTACCTGAACCAGGGTGACGGTACCTTCAGAGAAGTTGGCCGGGAGTGGGGATTACCGCCAGCTCCCCAGGCAACTGCACCCCTCTTGACTGATTATGACAACGATGGTGATCTGGATCTCTTTCTGGCTGCTGCGGGTGATCAGATGCTGTTCCGGAATGAACTTGTTCCCGAGGGTAAGTCATCCTTTGTAGACATTTCCCTGGAGGCGGGAGTTGCCTTACCTGCAGTCGGATTCAGCGCCACAGCCGGTGATGTCAATGCGGATGGCTGGGTCGATATTTATGTCTGTTCGTACAACCGTTACGGACGGGTCATGCCCAATTCCTGGCATCGGGCTACCAATGGCACAGCAAACCTCCTGTTCATCAATCAAAAAGACGGTTCGTTCAAAGAGTCCGCCCAGGTTTGGGGCCTTCGAGATATGCGATGGAGCTATGCCGCTCAGTTTGTCGACGTCAACGCTGACGGCAGGCAGGATCTATATGTAGCCAACGATTTTGGGGAAAATGCCCTGTATATCAATCTGGGGGACCGATACGAGGATCGAGCAGCCTCTCATGGAGTGCTTGATCCTGGCAACGGTATGGGAGTCTCTTTTGGGGATTACGATAACGATGGCCACTTAGACCTTTTTGTGACGAATATGTCCTCGACTGCGGGAAGACGCATCCTGAGTCGGCTCTTTTCCCAATCGACTTCCAAGAAACATGTACTCCAGAAGCTGGCAGCTGGAAACAGCTTGTTTAAGGGCAAAGCAGATGGTTCCTTCACCGATGTTACAGAAGAAATGGGACCCTTTGATGCGGGTTGGGCTTGGGGTGGGGTCTGGGTCGATTTTGACAATGACGGATGGGAGGACCTCTATTCTCCGAACGGCTTCCTCAGTGGTAAGTCGATGAAAGATACCTGAAGTTTTTTCTGGCGCCACGTCGTGGCATCGACGGTCGGAGATGAAAAAGCGGGCAGTGATGAGTATCAGAGCGAGCATATGCGGTTGATCTTTAGTCAGGGGCTTTCCTTCAGTGGATTTGAGCGTGACCACCTATCTTTGAACCTGGAAGGGAAGAAGTTCAAGGATATTTCGGGTGTTTCCGGCATAGATTCTATCTCAGACGGGCGAGCTGCCGTCCTGGCTGATTTTGACAATGACGGCGACCTGGACATTTTTTTGATCACCATTCAGGGCCAAGGACATCTCCTGTTTCGAAATAATGTTGGGAATGTCAACCATTTCGTTCGGATTACCGTGGAAGGGACTTCAAGCGGCAAGGATGCTTTTGGTAGTGTTTTGCGTTTGAAAACAGCAGACGGAATTCTGACCAGAATAAAGTCGGGTGGGAATGGCTTTCTGGCACAGCACGACCCACGTCTGCTCTTCGGTTTGGGTAGGGCAAAACAGGTCGAGTGGGTGGAAGTGGTATGGCCTTCAGGTCAGGTGCAGCAATTCGGTCCTTTGAAGGCAGGGACTTCGGTGAAGATTGTGGAAGGAGAGAGCCATCCCCGCGAGTTGGCAGAGAAAATAACCCGACTCCCCGATCCGCTGAGTCCCGAGCAGGCGAACTGGCAGAAGTTAAGAGTTGCTCGGGGCACCCCATTCCCGCACCTGCAATTGCGTTCCGTGCAAGAAGATGTAAGTGGTATCTCTTTAAAGGACGGAATCTCTTATTTCATCAATTTCTGGGCCACCTGGTGCGGTCCCTGCCGTAAGGAAATGCCCCACCTTCAAAAACTGGCCCCTGCTTTTGAAGCTAAGGGAATTGAATTGGTGGGGATCAGCCTGGACCAGGGTCTATCTGTGACTGAAATCGCGGAGTTTGCCGACAAGATTGGAGTTTCCTACCCACTCTATCTGATCAATCAGGGAGACATCCTGGAGATCTTCGGTGAGGAAGTCTTTATTCCAATTTCTATCTTGATCGATAGATCGGGCCTGGTGGCCGAGCTCTTTGTCGGTTGGAGTGCTGAGTCAGAGCGCAAGATTCGCCGGCTGCTCGATTTAAAGTAGACGCTGCCTCCTTGCATTCCTGTGGAGGTGTCTAAACGACTCCAGGACCTGGTGTCTCCCTCAAGTTTGAGCAGATGTCAGGACGGTTGACCGATTACAGGCCCTATGAGAAAAGTTGTAGGAGGGGTCAAGTACTCTTATGGGTGACTTGAAAGGAGCTTGTTCTTCTTCAGAATGGAGTCCTACCATCGTTCTGGACACACCGCAGGGTCAGACGAAATGGAAGCTCTGGTTGCCTCGTCCACGGGCGTATCTGAAGGGTGGAGGACCATTGACCTAGGGCCTGATTCACCGAGTGAGGAAATCACAGCAAGAGGCACACCGGACACAGTCTCGGGTGGTCTCCCTGAGTCTGATCTACCTGAAGTTGGTTTCCGTCCGCTGGAGGAGCTGAAGAATCTTCGGCGGGCTGGTGCTGGAACAGACGACCATTATTGTGGGAGGCCGTGCTGCTTTCTCCGACCTGAGTCCGCTAGACGCAACGCTGGTCAAGAGGCTGACAGGCTCGTCCGTCCTTTCCTTTGAGTTGCTCCGTGTCAGAGTCGGCCCCACCAACAGCTAGCTGCTCGGATGTTTAGGACCAATATTCAACAAACGTTTGTAACTCCAGAGGAGCCGCTCCTTTTCTTTTAGCCCTCGGACGGTCCCTCGGGTTGCATAGATCGTAATGGGTCGCGACATTACGCCGGTTGCCAGAGCCTCCGCACTTCTTTGAGTTGGTTCTGGGACAATACCGCAAGTACAGTGGTAACTAAAAGCTCAGATTTTCTTGGCCAAAATCTGTAATCTGAATGCGATCAAGAACTTCATCACTATGATTTCCACTTCTGATCGGATCCATTGACTCTAATGGACTTACCAACTGATTTGCAAATTTTCATCCATGTTATTTGAATTTTCTCCGTCTTCACGGTGGGATATCTGCTCGGATCGAGAAAAAATGACAATTCCTCTGGTCTTGGCGTTCTATTTCAGAAATATGATGATGTTTGGAGATGGGTCTTACGAGGCGAGATCAAGGCGCGAGAAGGAAGGCAATGCCTGGGTGCATTGTCGACGATGAGCAACACCGAAATTGCCTGTATCCTCTCCATCTGTCCGGAGGGTGGTAGCGGGACGTATGATGGATCTATACCGTGGTGTCGTGTGCCCCAGGATATGTGCAGACGGCAGGAGAGTCAGGGTGAGGGAATAGTGACGATGTCTGCCCTTGAGATCAGTGTCTAGGGGAAGCGTTTCAATGTTCCATTGAGAGAAAAATAAACCAACAATATCTCCACTCGGTCAATCCGTTTGATGAGTGTTTGATATGTAGTAGGGATGGGTATGATTATGATGGTATTATAGAGACAAATGTGGAAGCTCATTAGGTTTGTCGTTGCGCGTGCAGATCCGGAACTTGAAGAGCGAATTAGAAGGAATGCTGCAGCTCTGGAGAAGAAGCTCAGGCAAGCTAAAGAGGCGACTAACAAGAGTCCAGCGACCTAGTTTTGTGGTTTGTTATCAGTTTGGAACAGCTATCTTTCAGTAGTCCTTAATCTTTAGGAAAGCACTCTTTCTACTTATCCAGATGGGATAGGCTTTCGTGAAATGTGTCTTCTGTGATAAGGGAAAGCTGTGGTGTCGAACCAAACGGGCTGAAATTTGTTCACAGTGTGGGGGGGAAGCGTGTTCTCGAGATGGATTGCACCCCCGACTGTGGTCATCTCTTGGCCGGACAGACCTACTAGGTGTAGAAGAAGTTTGAAGTGCAGTTCACTTGATCTGTAAAGACAACCAGAATCTTCTAGAACTGCTCAAGGCCACGAACGATCATTCTCCTGATTTGGCAAATGAGTCTCAGCGGTTTGGTGACCAGGAGGTTGTTAACGCTGTCAACCTGCTTAAGGATATCCATGGGACAGAGAGGTAAGGAGTGATCTATGGACACACTTCACCAATCCAGTCGTTCAGGTCCTGCTTCGAGTGATGAGGCGATCGGTGAAGGAAACACAAGAAGATCTTTGAGAGGATCATAGCTCGTTGAAAATCGGGGAGATTGTTCGTGTTTTGAACTGTAAACCTTGGTGCATATTTCCCTGTCAGCTCGAGCCCATTGGTGTGGAAATGTGGTCGCTCAAATCTTGTAGGAGCTATCCGAATGCCGAAAAGAAATAGACCGCAATACCATTGGGATCGTTGACCACGAAGCTACGGTGTCCCCAGGGCTGATTTTTAAGCTTTTGCCTGAGTGTAAGGTGGCAATCCAGAATCCTGCTGTAGAGTTGATCTACATCCTCAACTTCGATGACCAGACAGACGCCCTGCGGTGTCCGATAGTCCCAAGCCGAATCTTCCTCGGTTTTCTGCGGCGTTGCTAACACTTCAATGATGCCACTGGACGCGGCAAACAGGGTTCCCCGGTCGTTAAGACCTCGATCCCAACTCTCGACCATGGGCAGCCCCAACTCATCGCCGTAGAAGGACAATGTTGCCTCATAGTCTAGAGCAAAAAACGCGCAACGGAACTGGCCATTTTTCATTTTTATCCTTGTCGGTTTTGCCTTCGAGCTTTTGCCTCAAGTAAGTTGTCCATTAGATTATGAGAGCATCTTTCTAGAGTTCTACACCAAACTTTTCCAGCACAAATACTAGAGCAAGATAGGAAGCCACCATGATCGGCAGTCCAATTTCTATACTGGTATAAAAGGGCATCTGATGCTTCAATAGAAATGGCACAAGTGCAAAAGCGATAGAGAAGGCAGGACGAGTCAGAAGATGCTTGTTGCCAGCACTGAAACGTTTCCATGCCTCTGGTATCGAGGTAGAGCCAAATCATACCAAGCACGGAGACGAGTATGACTTCACTGGGAGAACTCTGCTTCGATACCTTGGGAACCAGAACGGCGAGCACCATGGTGATGATTGTCTTTGCTAAATATCACGCCTTCGTTGGCTCAGATCTTTGTTGTTTCCTTTCGGTTAGATTTATTGATTGGGTTAGCACACCGGTCAGCCCATAGCCGAGGTGAAGTAATGCCCCCAAAAGACAATCTCTCAATTCAAAACCCTCACCCCTGCCGTGCAAGGGTCTGACGCGGCAAGGAGAAGCCTTCTGGAAGATCTCGGCCTTTGCCTGAGAACCGACAATCGTCCCAAAGTGCATCGGAATAGCGAGTTGTGGTCGGATTGTCCGGGCAGCTTCAACTGCCTCCTCCGGGGTCATCACGTAGGTTCCACTCACCGGCAGCAGTGCAACGTCGACTCCTTTGGCCACTGACATCTCCGGGATATGGTCGCTGTCCCCCGTATGGTAGATCCGCTTTCCTTCGATGGTTAGGATGTAGCCGACGCCGATGCCTTTTGGATGGAAGGGGACATCTGGCGAGCGGAACTTGTTGATGTTGTATGCGGGTGTTGCTTCCACCTCGACCGAGCCTACTTGAGTTTTCTGCCCCGCTACAATCTCGCTGTACTTCCCTCACCTTCAGATCCTTGAGCTGGTCCCGACAAGCCGGAGGAAACAGCAGGACAGTCTCCGGGCCGACGACCCGGTTCAGGTCATCCATACTTAGGTGGTCGAAGTGGTTGTGAGTGATCAGAATCAGATTGGCTTTGACTGGCTCTTCGGTCAGTTCGTAGGGGTCAACGTAGATCACGATATCCTTCTCTATGCGGAAGCAGTTGTTCCCGAGCCAGGCGATGGTAATACCTTGATAGTTCAACATCGTTTCTTTTCCTAACCTCAGAATCAAGAACAGTAAATCATGTTTCTCGTAAATACAACTCAGGGATTTAAGTTGGATATAGTAGAAGCCAGCGAGGGAACCGTTCGCGCTACCCGAAATCCATTCCATCAGTAGCTGGCGATGAGGATGTTTAGGATGCCTTACTGAGCAGTCTAGGGACTCTAGGGAATCGCCAAACCAGCCTGCGGAGTCCTGCACTACCCGCCTCCCGCCCCTTGGCCTGTAGGGTACCGGGTAGGGGTGATAAAGAGTCTAGCCCCACTCCCAGACATTTATTTCCCTGGATATTGTACAATTACCAAGTATTTGGCTGTTTGACCCCCACGGGACAAGGCCCTAGCTTGTCGATGCCAACGCTTTTTTACTTTGCTCCCAAACTGTGCTGAGAGTTGGTGTGAGACCATGCTCATGAGGGCAAGACTCCTCGCTCCGAACCGCGGTAGGGACACCGGTCCAGCAGGCGTATTTCCAGTCCACTTTACTGGTAGACGGAATCCCCCACCGGGTACTTGAGCGTTGATCCTCCAAAACTACTCCTGACAGTTCCGCCATGAGACATGTTCGACTAGTACACGGTCAGCTGTTGGATACTAGTGTCTCTAATGCAGGTTTAGATTACTGCCCATCAGTGCTTTCTACTGACTCTGGATCACCTCAAGCTTGTCTAGATAAAATGCCTCGATGTGTACGGATGCGCGCCAGCTACGTATTGGCCAACCCGAAGCGTTCAGTTGCATATCAAGTATATGCAAGAGGACATACGGGTCTGCCTCTATCTATCAAACCCGTCGATATCAGATATAGAGCGAGGGACTCAGCCAAAACACGGTTCCCTTCCGCTTGCACTTTGGACTCATGTGACCGGAAAGAATCTTTTTCATAGGTTAAGTTTCAGGTTAAATAAATCAGGAGTATTGGGTGTCAAGTCAGCTGAGTTTCCAAGGTCAAGGCTGTTAGGCTTCTTTTCAAGAAATTTCTGTTTCCAGCTTTTCCAGTCCCTGTCCGAGAATCTCTAGAGCTTCGTCGATCTGTGCTTGGGTAATTGTGAGAGGAGGGTAAAAGCGTAGGTCGTTTCCGCTCTTCGAGCCCGCACTCCCTGCTGTTACTGATAGCGAGAGGCCTTGCTCCATCAGAATCTCATTGAGCCGTCTAGGGACCGTTGACAAGGCTGGATCGTTTCTGTCCCTGTGACGCAAAAAATCAATCCCCAAAATCAGTCCCTTGCCCCGGATGTCACTGACACAGGACCAGCGGCGAAGATCCTGGGCCCGTTTGAGCAGATATTCTCCCATCTGGGTAACGTGGTCTAGGATCTGCTCCTCCTCGATGATGTCCAACACTGTTAGGCCCACTCGCATCGCCACGGGATTGTTCACATAGGTAAAAACGTGAGGAAAGGGTTTGCCGATGCTGTCCAGGCTCTCCCTAATCCGGTCCTGAAAAATGACGCCGGCTAGAGGAGCATAGCCAGCGCTGATGCCCTTGCCGAAGACGATGATGTCGGGTACAACCCCCCAGTGTTCAATCCCGAAGTATTTCCCCGTTCGGCCGAATCCGGTGATGATTTCGTCGGCAACAAATAGCACGTCGTATCGATTGCAGATTTCCCGGACTATAGAAAAGTACTCGAGCGGCGGAACAGCAGCGGCTATCTCGCCTAGGACGACAGGCTCAGCCACAAAGGCGGCTACATTTTCGGGTCCAACCTGAAGGATAGCTTGTTCCAGTTCTCGGGCACACGTTAGATTGCATTTCCCCTCGCAGCCGGAAAAACGGCAATTACAGGGGTAGCAAGGAGCAATGTGAGAAAAAGAGGCCAGCCAGGGAGAAAATGGGGTGCGCATTGCTGTCCCTGTAGCCGACAGGGCTCCGATGGTCGCGCCGTGGTAACTGCGCCAGCGTGAGATGACCATCTGCTTTTGTCCTTGGCCTCTTTGCAGGTGGTGAAGAAGAATCATTTTGAGCGCGGTTTCGATGGCCTCGGAGCCTCCCGAAACAAAATAGACATGGTTGAGGCTCCCGGGGGCCAGATGTGCAATCCGGTCCGCCAGATCCAGTGCGGGTTGATTGGCAAAGTTCGAAGAGAAACAGTAGGCCAGCGAACGAGCCTGATCGGCCATGGCTTCGATGATCCGCTGGCGGCCGTGTCCCAAAGTGACGTTTCCAGCTCCGGAAACGCCGTCGATGTAACGCTTTCCGGTATTGTCATAAAGGTAAATTCCATCCCCTCGAACCAGAACTGGATAAGAATAACTCGGATCCCGTTGGAAAAGAGCGTTAGTCGGCTGGGTGCGATCCATGGGTTTCCTCCTTGTCAAATGAGGACTTTTGGTGTGAGTGTACTCCTGTAGTAACCAGTTGTTCTGACGGGAGATCAAAACGTATAAGCTGGAATCATTTCCTGCTGATTAATCACCCCATCCGGTCGATACTCTGTTTGAACGCGACCCGCGTTTATTTCTATAGCAAAATGGATGCTAGGCAGGCACTAAAGTCGCTGCTCAACCTTTACAGACGAACCCGTGCCAGCCGGAGGGCGTTGCCGACTACCGAGATGGAACTGAGGCTCATTGCCGCTGCCGCGATGATGGGGCTGAGCAGAATACCGAAGAACGGATAGAGGACTCCAGCTGCAACGGGGACGCCCAATGCGTTATAGACGAAGGCGAAAAATAAATTTTGCTTGATATTGCGCATGGTGGCCTGGCTCAGATGTCGGGCACGAACAATCCCTTGTAGGTCTCCCTTGACCAGTGTCACCCCCGCACTTTGTATGGCTATCTCGGCACCAGTTCCCATGGAAATTCCTACCTGTGCCTGGGCCAGGGCCGGTGCATCATTGATTCCATCACCCGCCATAGCAACAACTTTATCTTCCCTTTGAAGCTGTTTGATCAGGTCCACCTTCTGGTTGGGGAGGACCTCAGCGATGGTTTTGTCAAGATGCAGTTTCTTGGTCACCGCTTCGGCGGTTACCAGGTTGTCCCCGGTAAGCATGATGATTTGAAGGCCCTCTTTTTGAAGCTGTTGAATCGCCCCGAGGGTCGTTTTCTTGAGGGGGTCTACCATGCCCAGCAGAGCGGCCAACTGACCCTCCACCGCGAGGAACACCACAGTCTGACCATCGAAACACAGTGTCTCTGCGTTAGAGGTGAGAGCGCGGGTATCAACTCCCAGATCTTCAAGCCATTTCTGATTCCCCAGAGCAATCGTATGTCCATCCACTGTTCCTCGGATACCCTTGCCGGTCACCGACTTGAAGGATTGGGTTTTCATCAACTCAATGCTTCGTTCCAGAGCGGCGGTTACAATGGCCTCGGCTAGAGGGTGTTCGCTCCCGCGCGCCAAGCTGGCTGCCAGGCGAAGTACCGTCTGCTCATCCCATCCCTTTGTGGTGACTAGTCTGGCTAGCCGGGGGTTGCCTTCCGTCAGGGTACCAGTCTTGTCGACCACCAGGGTGTCTACTTTGCGCATCACTTCGATCGCCTCGGCGTTCTTGAATAGCACTCCTAACTGGGCTCCTTTACCCGTTGCGACTGTGATGGACACGGGAGTTGCGAGTCCTAGCGCACAAGGGCAGGCGATGATCAGGACTGCCACGGCGTTGATCAGCGCGTGAGCCAGCCTGGGTTCCGGTCCCAGCAAGACCCAGATGTAGAAGGTGAGGATCGAGATGGTTACCACCGCTGGTACGAAATAGCCGGCGACCAGGTCGGCAAGCTTCTGGATCGGAGCCCTGGTGCGCTGGGCGGTGGCTACCATCTGGACAATCTGGCCAAGCAAGGCAGCCGAGCCGACGCGTTCGGCCTGTATCACAAAAGTTCCTCGACCATTCAGTGTGGCGCCGATGACGCGCTCACCCGGTTGCTTCTCAACAGGTATCGATTCGCCGGTTACCATGGATTCGTCTAATGTGCTTGTGCCCTCGAGAACGACGCCGTCTACGGGGACTTTCTCCCCTGGGCGCACACGCAAGCGATCGCCTGGTTTTACCTGGTTCAACGAAACGTCTTGCTCTCGTCCATTATCCTGGATTCGACGTGCGGTCTTTGGAGAAAGTTCCAAAAGGGCCTGGATGGCTGTCCCTGTTTTGCTACGAGTTCTCAGTTCCAGCACCTGGCCCAGCAGCACCAAAGTTACAATGGCGGCTGCCGACTCGAAGTAGAGAGGCAACTGGCCCGATTCTGTGCGGAACGAAGTAGGAAATACATGAGGGAAGAGTTGAGCAATGGCGCTGTACAGATAGGCTACGCTCACGCCGAGGCCGATGAGTGTAAACATGTTGAGAGAGCGAGTAACGATCGATTGACAACCGCGAAGCAGAAATGGCCATCCCGACCACAGGACAACTGGTGTAGCTAAGGCTAGTTCCAGCCAAGGGAGCACCGGCGACCAGATTCGACCGATCAGCCAGGGTTCGAGAACCATAGCGATGATGACCAGGGGAAGGGTGAGTGTGGAACTAACCCAAAAGCGCTGAGTCATGTTGATCAACTCGGGATTTTCCTTCTTGGCTAAGAGGCTGTGGGACTCAAGAGACATCCCACAGATGGGGCAGTGGCCCAGCTGCCTGCTCTCGATCTCAGTATGCATGGGGCAAGTGTAGACTAGAGGAGTTCTACTCTTCTGGGTATCCGTTTTCAAACTAGACTGAGTTTCGACAAAGGTAGCTGGATTCTCTCGGAATCGATCCAGACAGTGCGTACTACAAAAGAAGTAGGTTTCTCCCTGGTGAACGTAGCTGGGCGAGGAAACAGATGGATCGACTTCCATGCCACAGACCAGATCCTGGAAGATCACTCCCTGGTTTGCCACCTCACTACTTGGATTTCGTCGTTCCGTCTCAGATGACATAGGTGAAGAGCGAGCAATAAACATACCATACGCTCTACTCCCAACATATTTTAGATCCTCATAGAAAACAATTTGATCAACAGGAAATGGCACATTTTTCTCTAGTGCTTTTGAAGTGAAAAACTCAAGCGTAGGGACCGAGAAACCCGCATTGAAGGGAGAAAGTTGCCGATTCGTGGAGATTTGTTGGTGTCACTTCCGCTTGGAACGTCGTGATGCCATTTACGCCTTCTTGCCATTCAGCTACTCTGTCTGGATCAACTGAAGAAAGCGGGGGTAAGAGTCTTCAAACGGCTGCGGATTGATGGGTTCATAGAAGGTAAGAGGGAAGGAGTCTCGGACAATCTTCCGGGCCTCAAACAAGGAGCTGATCTCTCCTAGAGTCATCGATTGGACCAAGGCGTTTCCGACCGTAGTGGCCTCTACAGGACCGGTCACCACTTGCCGACCGGTTGCATCGGCCGTCATTTGGTTGAGTAATGTATTGTTGCAGCCTCCCCCCACAACGTAGATGGTGCTAATGGTTCTCCCGGTCAACTGCTCCAGTGTTTCTACCGTGCGACGATAGGAGAGTGCCAAAGACTCGAGGCAGCCGAGCACAATCTCCGCCCTCTCCATCTGGAAAGACTTGATTGCTTTGATGACAGAGGGTGGCCAGTCGCTCTGGCATGTTACCGGGTAGCATCAGTTCAGCCTCGTCCGGATTGACCAGAAAGGTCAGACTTTTCGCCCGAGTTGCCATGGCTACTAACTCATCATAGGAATAGAGACGACCCTGGGAGGCCCACCAGCGGCGACACTCCTGGAGTAACCACAGTCCAGCCAGATTTTTCAGAAAACGGATCTTATCTCCAACTCCGCCCTCGTTGGTATAGTTGGTCGCCAAGGACGAAGAGGTGATCAGCGGGCTAGCTAGTTCCACTCCCATCAGGCTCCAAGTGCCACTGGAAAGATAGCACCAATCCTCACCTTCGAGGGCCGGCACTGCCGCCACGGCAGAGGCGGTATCGTGAGTGGCTGGGGCAACAATGGGAATCGACCTGGTGAGGTTACACTCCTGACGTATCTTTTCTCGCAGGGGACCCAATCGGGTGCCGGGCAAAACGACTGGAGGCAGAATGGTAGGATCGATCCCCAGCTCAGTTAGTAACTCTACGGCCCAGCTGGTGCTTCCGGCGTGGAGTATCTGGGTGGTGGTGGCGTTGGTATATTCGCAACACTTTTCACCGCTGAGTAAAAAATGAAACAGGTCGCCCATCATCAGGAGGGTTGAGGCACTAGCGAGCTGGGGAGAACGGGCGGCCCGCATGGCCTCCAACTGTACCAGCGTGTTGTAGCGCATGATCTGGATGCCCGTAGTTTGATAGATTCGTACAGGGTCCAATCTTCGAAGCAGGCGTGGCAGGGCTGCTTCCGTGTGAGAGTCCAGGTAGTGAATAGGATCGGCCAGCAGCATGTCTTCTTTACCCAACAGTCCAAAGTCCACGCCCCAGGTGTCCACACCAAGACTGGCAATGGGGAGATTCTCCTCTGCTACCTTGTTGAGTCCGTGTTTGACCTCATGCCATAGTCGAGGGAGATCCCAATGTAGATACTGATTCGTCCGCACCGGGAAATTTTGGAATCGGTGAATCTCGCGCAGTGATAGTTTGTTCCTAGCGAGCGAGACCAGCATGGCCCGACCGCTCTCGGCTCCTAGATCAAACGTAAGATAGTGTGCCAACTTCGAATACCGATCCCTTTTCTATTCTTGGGCATGCGATTCCCATTTTGCAACTTGGCTGGGAGGTTTTTCTCGCTAGTAGATTGAATTTGTCTTATAGTCTTATCGGCCGGGGGGTGATAGCACGATGCAGTTGAGAGGGAAAGGTGCATTGATCACGGGTGGGGGAAGTGGCATAGGTCAAGCGGTCGCGCTCACTTTGGCAAACGATGGATGCGAGGTTGCGATTGCGGGCCGCAGCTCCGAAAGACTTCGCAATACAGCTGCCCTTTGGAAAGGGGAGCCACCCATAGTGCATCATCATACCGACGTGGCAGACCGAGATAGCGTCGAACGCCTCTTTACCCGGCTGAGCAACGATTTTGGACCGATCGACATCCTCGTGAATAATGCCGGTATAAACATTAAGAATCGCTCCATTGCCGAAATGAATCCCACAGACTGGGACAGGGTTCTACAGATCAATGCTACGGGTTGTTTCAACTGCACATGGGTTGTGTTGCCGCAGATGCGTCAGCGAAAGGATGGACTCATCATCAATATCTCTTCGATTGCAGGAAAACGTGCCAGCCTATTGGGAGGAGTGGCTTATTGCGCCTCGAAGTTTGCCATGACCGCGTTGGGGAAAAGCGTCTCACTCGAGGACGGAAAGAACGGGGTTCGAGTTACGAATATCTATCCCGGGGAGGTGGATACTCCCATACTCAACGAACGCACCGAACCTGTTGGTGAGCGTCATCGGTCGAGCATTCTCCAACCGGAAGACGTTGCTGCCTCTGTGTTAATGGTGGCATGTCTGCCAGCCCGTGCCCATGTGGCAGAACTGGTGATCAAACCGACCCTCCAGGACTATTCCTAATATACATCTCCAGGGTGTTGTATTTCCATTCAGTTACCGTCTTCTTGGATGGGAGGGTTTGAAGCCGTTCGAGAAAGTTCTAATTTTCGTCTAGGGAAGTATCCTGTTGCTAGTAGGAGTATCCACCGAAACCAAGGGCGCCAGTGGACCAAGGAAAGACAACTTTATTCTTCCTACTGAGACAATCAAGCTATTTAAAGGAAAGGGCTTGCAGTATTTCTACAGTGGCTCATTGATTACCGATGTGAGGATCTGGATCGGGTTTTCAGCGTCGTGGATCGGATTGGGGAAGCACCAGTCATCCGCATCAGTAGTTGCCACTAAGAGGGGGTGAAGAACCCGACCACTTTGTCGGTCTGCGAAGCGCAAGCCAGGGATTCAGCGCAAACAGGGTCTTCTCGCTTGCACTTTGGACTAACCTGAGTAGAAGAGACTTTCTTTATAGGAAAGTCTCAGCTCAGATCCGAGTGGATAGTAAGGCAAGAGCTTCGGCACTGAGTAGCCGGATTGGCGGAAGCTGGCCCAGGTTACCCTCCTCCGAGCCAATCTACCAGAAGGAGAAGTCCCAGCACCATGGAAGCCGCGATGGCTACCGTAATTAGGAACCCGATGATCGATACTCGATCCGGTACCGGGATCTCAAAATTGGGGTGTTTGATCAGTCGTTTATAAGGTCTTTCCATTCAGATTTTTACTCCAGAGTGATCGAAATCTTATTTTTTCTGAGAATATCTTCTCGGCCAATGGGTGTATTGATGGTGAGATAAAACTCGTCCAACTGACGCTCCTGTTCGGAAGGGGTTATTAGGCTGACCAAAACTCCCGCCATGAGACCAGAGCCTAGGTATAGAGCCAACAGATGGGGAAGATATGCGTCTCCTTCAAGTTTAAGGATGAACTGTCCAAACACCATAGCGGTCACTCCGACCAGGTAGCTTGTCCAGGCACCGTATCGATTTGCCTGACGCCACCACAATCCCAGAAAAAACGAGATCCCGATCATAGGTACCGTTTTCCACATATAGCGCATGGCCTCTGTGACATCCTCAAAGAGGAAAGACATCGCAACCGCCAACGCCACGAATCCAACCGAGGATAGCCGGGCAAACCGAACCATCATTTCCTCACTACTGTCTTTGACAAGAAAACGACGGTACACATTTCGCGTCAGCAGAGCCGAGACAGAAATCATATACACGTCGCAGGTGGACATGACCGATGCCATGACACAGGCCACCATTAATCCTACTACCCCGACGGGCAGGAAGTCACGTACAGCCTGTCCAAACACGTGATCGGCCTGGATTTCCGTGCCGCGATAAAAAGCGATTGCAAAGACCCCAGCCAATGCCCAGGCTACCGTACACACGCGCTTGATGAGGGCTCCGGCGACCAATCCAAATCGTCCTTCCATCTCGGTCTTTCCCGCGCTCGTTTGAGCTATGATATGAGGTAGTGCCACCGCGATGACCAGGGAATTGACGCCGTTCAATAGGATCCAGGCTAGTGTAATTTCTCCGGTTGCCTCCAGAGACAACAAAGCTTCGAAGTCCGGCAAGCGTTCTTGAAGACCCTGGCGTCCTCCCACGGCCTTCCACATGTAAGGAAGAAGAAGGAAGGACATCACAATGGTGAGGATCCCCTGGAAAAAGTCGGTCCAGACAGCAGCGATCAGGCCGCCGGCGACGCCGTAAACCGTAAAAATAACCACTAGAAGCGCGATCGCCCAAGGTAAAGAAATAGCTTGTCCCGTGAGTGCCTCAATGAGTCTTCCCGAGCCGAACAACACGACGCTCATGAGGACGATGTTGATGAAGACTCCATTTACTGTATAAAGTACTCCAAAGCTAGTACCGTATCGGCGTTCAAAGAATTCAGTATTAGTGACGCAGCGGGATCTCCGGTACACGGGTGCCAGCAGCCAGTAAACCCCTGTAGTTACTAATGCCTGCCACTGGTACCAGATGCCAGCCAAGCCTATTTGGTAGGATTTTGCCGCGACTGCAATGGCGGCATCGGCATGTGTTCCACTGCCAAAGGTGAACATCATCATCATCGCCTTACCGAAGCGTCTCCCCCCCAGGAAGTAGTCACTCTGAGTCTTGACCTTTGCGTAGGTATAGAGACCGATCCCAATGATGCAGATGAAATAGATGGCGATGACAGTGATGTCAATCCAGTGTAGTCCAAACAGGAAGTCTGGTTGAGAGATCATTTCCGCTTTTGTGAGAATCGAGGATTTTTCTTTAAAGGTACTATTATCCAAGTTTCTCAGCGATGTTACGTCCGTCGACGAGGCTGAAACTGTACAGGCTACAGTGTCGGCTGTAGAAGCGTAACTTGGCCCCCTTGGACAGAATCGCTAAGGGAAGTTCGTGACTGCCTTGCCAGGATACCCGATGTTTGGAGGAGTCAGTCTGAATGGTATCGCAGGCAGACCGGTCATACCCGGCGATCACCTGGTCGTCGGCATTTGCCAGTTCGACCTCCAGGTAACCGTTCTTTTGGCACTGGACGTTCACCACCAAATGGAAGCCATCGCTGATGAACGGGTGCGTGGCTAGAATACCCTCGCGTGCAGTTGAATCGATCGATACAAATCCTTCCGGGCGCAGAGTGGCTACACCCAGAGCGGTTTCACCTCCATTCCAGCCGGGACGAGCTTCAGGCACCTCCAGACCCTCCCTCTCTCCAAACATCCACCAATCGTGGTGCAGGTTAGAACCGCCGTAGTAGATCCGGATTTCATCTTCTAAAAAGAGGGGGGTGTTACAGACCTCGGTCATGTAGCAATCCCATGCGCCTGGAGGACCAACATCGAGACAAGGCTGGCTTCGGTCTACCCGGTGCCAATGGTATCCATCCCGACTGTAAACGAGATGAATGTTGAGTGTGTTGTCAGTACGATGAAAAATATTCAGCAGAGCCACGTGGAGATCACCCATCCGAAAGCGAACTAAGCCGTAAAACTCATCATCGAGGTTGTCCTCGGTGTCGTCAGGGACCAGCATCTCCTGTAGCAGCGGCCAGTTGGTAAAATCACGGGTAACCGAGGAAAAAATTCGGCGCTTGCTCATCCGCCACGGATCGTGAGGGTAAAAGGCTGGTCCCCACCCCCGTACTCGGGGATGCTCGGGATTCAACGACGGCTCCTGCATGGCCCGCGAGCGGGTGTCCAGATGATACTGGGCGGTGGAGGTGTCGGCCGAGAGGATGATGACATCGCCCAGCTGCCTTTCGGCAATTTGGCCAATCCTCAACGGCTGGTCATAGGGTATCCAGCGGCGGCCGTCCGATGAATGGGCTATGCTGATTCTGGAATCACCAAGACCCTTTTTGGAGGTCCAGTAGATTGCCTTGAAACGGTGAGTCTCCTGGTGCTCGAAAGGATCGAGCAGGATGGAACAGGCATGAATCTTACCATGCTCCTCATTTCCAAAGCAGATGTTTGTCCTCTGGCCATTGATCGTCCGATAATCTAATTTTGGTTTTTCCCAGTGCAGGCCGTCTTGAGACTCGGCGTAGAGGAGACGGTTGTCGATGGTTTGTTCATAGGATTCAATGGCTGCAGTCTCGAGAATCCTCCTGGCCGAAGACGCGTTCTCCCGGTTCATGAAAGCCTTGTAATCCCAACCCAGATCTTCGTACCAGGACTTGAACAGTTGCTCGGTAGTATCCCAATGAACGTTCCACGTGTTGGTGCGCCAGAAAGGCACTTTCTCCCAGGGTTTGTCCCTTTTCAAGATCGGATTTCGATCGCTCCTCTTGGGGCTATGCAGCCTTCGGGTGACAAAATTAACCATTTCAATGACATGGTTATCAAAGAAGAATTGAGGCGTCTGGCCAATATTGAGTGGCGTCATGTTCATAGAATCTTTTACTCCCTCTGTTGGTCCATAGGCCACCCTGACTCAGTACAGGGTAGAGTAGGACTACCACGTGTGGATTTTCAAACGAGGCCTTTAAGCACTAGAATAGCATCTTGGTTTTCTCCTGACCACAATTGATTCAGAAGAAGTGATTCTCAGTTTGAAACTCTGGATCCGACTCGCCAGAGTTGATTCTTGAACCCACTTTCTCTGGCGGTTAGAATCCGGAAAAGACCCTGGGGGACATGCAGCAAAAACACCAAACTGATTATCGGCCATGGGTTTCAGCGAGCGTTTCAACCCGATTTCTCCAGGATTCGAGGGTGGAGGTTGTCCGCGACGTTGATCTGAAGAATCCGCCGCGTTGCGCTGTCTTTGACTTCGACGGTACGCTCAGCCTTATTCGTCAAGGTTGGCCCAACGTCATGGTCCCCATGATGGTCGAGGCTCTCAAGGAAACAGGGACTTCTGAGTCGGATGAAGAGTTAACTGAGTTGGCCATGACTTTTGTGACAGAACTGACTGGTCAGCAAACCATTTACCAGATGATTCGGCTCGGCCAAGAAGTCAGTGAGCGAGGCAATGTTCCACTCGATCCACTGAGCTATAAACGCTGCTACCAGCAGCGTTTAATGGAACGGATTAAAGTGAGACGAGAGGCACTCCGCAGCGGTTCTGGATCTTCCGAGGAAATGTTGGTGCCCTACTCACTTGAGGCGTTGCGGGGCCTCCAAGAGCGCGAGGTTGAACTCTATCTTGCCAGCGGAACAGATGAAAGCTATGTGATTGAAGAAGCCCAGTTGCTTGGCCTCGACGTCTATTTTGGCGACAATATTTACGGCGCCGTTGACAACTACGAAACCTTCTCAAAGCGAATGCTCATTGGCAGGATCCTGGAGGAAAAGGGTATCGGCGGCTCGCAGCTGATGGGTTTTGGGGATGGATATGTAGAGATTGAGAATACTAAGTCTGTGGGTGGAATTGCTATTGCAGTCGCTAGTGATGAGGCTCATCGAAGCGGTAGGCCCGATCCGTGGAAGCGTGACCGTTTGGTCGGGATTGGTGCAGACATCGTCATTCCTGACTTTCGAGACTATGCGGTTCTGTTCAATTACCTTTGGAAAGAAGCTTGACGGGGTAAGAGGAGTGCGCCTAGTCGCGTAGTGGACTTGATCGTCCCTACTACGTACAATCGAGGGTGTGACAATTGCACAAAGGAAGCAGCTTCGAACAGTTTGATCGCCGTACTTTGCGCCTCTTGCCTCTGGGGGAGCGCGTCCATGATCTGGACGGTGCGTCGATCCAGATTTTCCCAGATGGTTTCCGCTTGCCATTCAGTCATACTGCGTTGCCGATTCTGGCTGATCGGTTGGTGGAATCAACAAAGCAAGATCGTACTGTGCTCTTTACTTGCGGAGCGCATGTCGTGCGGCGAGGGAATGCTCCTTTGCTGGTTGACCTGATGAGATGCGGGTTGTTGAGCCACCTTGCTCTAAACGGGGCCGGTGCGATCCATGACTTCGAACTCGCATTGGTCGGAAAGACCTGCGAGTTCGTAGCCCGGTATATCAGTCGAGGCCAGTTTGGTCTGTGGGAGGAAGCTGGCCGGATCAACGATGCCGCTGGCGAAGCCTATCTCGAAGGAATGGGCCTGGGAGAGGCAATTGGACGCATGATCCACGAGGAGCGTTTTCCTCACCGTGAAACCAGTTTGCTGGCAGCAGGCTACCGGCTGCGAGTTCCTGTTACGGTTCACGTGGTGATTGGACAGGATATCATCCACCAACACGCGAATTTCGATGGCGCCGCAACGGGAGCTGCCTCCCTCACCGATTTCCTGATTCTAGCCCAAACGCTCACTAACCTCGAGGGAGGAGTCTATCTGAACCTTGGCTCGGCAGTGATGGGCCCCGAAGTCTATCTAAAGGCCTTGGCCATGGCGCGCAATGTTGCACACCAAAGGGGTGAGACCATTCGTCGCTTCACTACGGGTGTCTTCGATCTGCCTGACCTGGGGGACGACCTGTCGCAGGAAGTCCCTAAGGACGATCCTCGATACTATTTTCGCCCTTTTAAGACCATTCTGATTCGAGCGGTAGCTGATGGAGGACAGGGCTATTACGTTCAAGGGGACCTCCGGGCGTCTGTTCCGGCCCTATACGACCAGATTCAGATCCGAGTTCAGCATGGATGAGGAACGTCTCAGAGACCTGATCGATCGGTTTTCCTCCTGTCGGGTTGCCGTGATCGGGGACTTTTTTCTGGATAAATACCTGGATACCGACCCAACGATCATCGAGAAGAGTGTCGAGACGGGTAGGAACGCACATCAGGTGGTCGCTATCCGACGCAGCGCTGGTGCTGCCGGCACGGTAGTCAATAATCTCACTGCATTGGGTGCCAGGACTGTCCATGCGATTGGCGCCATCGGGAACGATGGGGAAGGCTACGATCTGGTCAGGTGTCTTCAATGGCTTGGATGCAACGTGAAAGGGCTCTTACAGTTTGATGATCTGATGACTCCTACATATCTCAAACCTCGAAATTTGGCAGATCGGAGTCTGGCTGGTGAACATGAACGCTACGACACTAAAAACCGTGAGTCAATATCCGAGCAGATTGTTCAGCGAGTCACTGCTGCGCTTGACGACGTCCTCCCTCAGGTCGACGCCGTCATCATCGTCGACCAAGTGGAAGAGGACGACTGTGGTATCATTACCACATCTATTCGCGATATTCTTGCTGTGCGGGCTCTCCGATATGAGGATGTGATCTTTTGGGCCGACAGTCGTACCCACATCCGGCTCTTCCGTAATATCATGATCAAACCAAATCAATTCGAGGTAGTTGAACATCCCAATCCACTGCCTGAGCAGCGGATTAGCCTAGACAGGGTGAGGAGGGCCGTCAGGCAGTTGCGTAGCGAGATCGGTGCCCCGGTCTGTGTCACCCTGGGTGCACGCGGCATGTTAGTGAGCGATCCCGAGCTAATACTGATTCCCACCGTGAGTTTTGAGGGGCCTGTAGATGCGACTGGAGCTGGTGACAGTGTGACAGCTGGAGTGGTCCTTGCCATGGCTTCCGGTGCCAGCCTACCAGAGGCTGGACTGGTCGGAAATCTGGTGGCTTCCATCACAGTCCGTCAATTGGCTACCACTGGCACTGCCCGTCCGCAAGAGCTGGTCGAGTGGCTAGCAATGTGGCGTTCCCACAATGAGTTTCTCGAAGATCGGTCGACAATCAGCTCAACCAAGACATCGCAGTGAGGTCAACCGAATGTCGGATAAAACTTTTGTTCAAGACTATATCGATGATCTAAGCCGTCTTTTGCCAATTCTGAACTCTGAAAGGATAGCAGAAGTGATCGTTTGCCTGCGGAAAGCACGTGAGCGAGGCAGCACGATTTTTGTCTGTGGAAACGGTGGCAGTTCGTCGATCGCTTCCCAGATGGTGGTAGATATGGTCAAAGGTGCCTCTCAGGGCCAGAAAAGGCGCTTCAAAATGATCGGACTGACGGACAATATCGCAACTATCACCGCCTATGCTAATGATGAAGGATACGAAAACATCTTCGTCGAACCACTCAAGAATTTTGCCCAGCGCGGCGATCTGGTTATCGGTATCAGCGGAAGTGGAAATAGTGTCAACGTGTTGCGAGCCATCGAGTACGCTACCAAAGTGGGTTGTCAGACAATCGGGTTGACCAGGGAGCAGGGAGGGAGGCTCCGACAACTGGTTAAGTATCCCCTGCTGGTTCCGTCAACCCACATGGGACGACTTGAAGATTGCTTTTTCCTTATGACCCACATCCTGTGTTATCGGTTTATGGAAGGGAGTGAGGCGTGATTCGAGATATTCTATTTCCCATCCTCATATCCCCCCAAGGTGCTCTATGATCCAGAATCAATTATTGAGATGGCCTGATCTGGTGGTGATGGGCCTTAATTTTGGGGTTATGATCGGGATTGGCGTCTATTGTGCGCGTAAGAGTAAATCAGCGGATGCCTACTTTCTGGCCGGGAGAAGTATGCCCGGCTGGGTCGTGGGATTTTCCCTGATGGCCACCATCGTAAGTTCGATGACTTTTCTGGCTACGCCTGGGTTTACCTATAAGGAAGATTGGCGTTACGTGCCGTCATGTTTTATGTATTTCTTCTCCGGTTTGGGCGCCCTTTACCTATTTATGCCCTTTTTCCGGCGTGGGCATGTCCGCTCTGCCTATGAATACCTCGAACGGCGCTTTGGCATCTGGGCTCGGCTTTACGGAGCGGGAGGATTCTTTTTTTATCAAATTTTTCGGATGGGGATCATTCTATACGCCGTCTGTCTCCCCTTTGAAACCATGAGCGGGATTTCGTTGCCTTGGCTCATCGTGCTATTTGGCCTTCTGGTCGCCACTTATACCATAGCGGGTGGTCTGGAGGCCGTCATTTGGACCGACTTGCTACAGGGACTAGCTTTGATCAGCGGTGGGATAATCTGTTTGCCAATTGTGACTAGTCTCTTGCCGGGCGGGTTGAGTCAAATTCTCAGCGAAGCTTACTCTGATGGGAAGTTTTCAGTAGGAAGTACTGCTTTCAACTGGAACGAACAGACGGTTTGGGTAATTACGCTAGTCTATCTGTTCCTCTTCTTTCAGGTTATGTGCACCGATCAAATGACGGTCCAGCGCTATATTTCAATCCGGACGGACAAAGAGGCGCGTAAGGGGCTGATGATCGGTGTCTTAATGACCATGCCTGTTTGGATCTATTTCAGTTTCATCGGTACCGCCTTGTATGTACTCTATCGGAACTTCCCCCAACCCGAATTGGGGGACCTGCTCGCTGAGCAAATTTTTCCCTATTTCATTTTGACCGAGGTTCCAGCAGGGGCTGCCGGCTTCATCATATCGGGCCTGCTAGCGGCTGCTATGTCCACTCTGGACTCCAGCATCAATGCCTCGGCTGCCACTCTAACCACGGATTTTTACCGACGTTTAGTTGCTCCACACCGCGAGGAACGACACTATGTAAAAGTCGGAAGATGGCTTTCGGTTGTTTTTGGAATCATCATGATCGCTGTAGCCCTGCTGATTCACTTCACCCGGACACAGACGCTGATGGATCTACAGACCCTGCTCCTTTCCATACTGAGTGGTGGAATACTGAGTTTGTTTTTGCTGGGATTCTTAACCCAGCGGGTAGGTAGTCGATCGGCTTTGGTGGCGACTATCTGTACGGTCTCGGGGATCTGTCTGTGGCTTTTCCTGGATAGTTCCACCGGAGTTCAATGGATGCCTGGGGTGACGCGCTACCTGCCCGACAAGTTCTGGATCATCGTGTTTTCCAACATCTTACTCTTTGGATTGGGATATATTTTGAGTCGTTTTTGGGTTGGGGAAGCAGAAAAAGATTTGAGCAATCTAACGGTCTGGACGAGAATAGAAAGCTCCAGGAAATGAGGAAAATGATGTTGATTGAACCAGTTTATATAGATGGTTTTTCTTGTTTCTACACAGATTCCTTACTAGCGTACTCGACCATCATGACGAGGGAAGAACTGGACGGTATCCCAAAGGATGTGGCTTCGTTTCCTCAGCCGCAATGGGAAGAAGGGGCGGCTTCGGGTGAGTAAGCAGTTTGAGGTCTCGGTACCTATTTTCGATGCCAATGCTGCTTTGGGTCGCCGCCATGACCGAAGGGTGATTTATGATCAGCCCCAGGACCTGCTACTTCTGATGTCTAGACTGGGCGTTTCTAGAGCTCTGGTCTACAACCCATACTCGATCAACTTTGGGACTATGGAGGGAAACAGGTTTTTGTTGAAAGCAGTCAGCGAGGAATCACAGCTGGTGCCTCAGCTGGTGGTCTCCTTTGCTACCGATGACCTCGGCGAAGTGCAAGCTCTAGTTCGAGAAAGCAATGTACGCAGTCTTCGAGTTTTCCCCAACAGCCACAACTATCCCCTGGTGAGCTGGATTGCCGATCCCTGGTTGCGGTGGATGGCCAAGGAGAAAATGGTGCTTTGGGTTCCGATGGGGCGACAACCTGAAGTGGATGTGCGCGACTTGTACGAGACGGCCCATCGCCATCCCCGAGTACCGGTCGTCCTAGTAGGCAACCATTACAGCAACTATTCTCTAGTCTGGCCGTTACTGAAGGCCCTCGATCACCTGTATTTTGACCTTTCCCGCTTTGATCTCACCAATGGAGTCGAGCGGTTGATTGACCACATCGGTGCGGGTCGTCTGTTGTTTGGTTCAGATTTCCCGGAAGTCGACCCGGAACCCTATCTTTACTACCTCCACCATTGTCGACTGCAATCCTCCGATCTGCGAGACATTTGCCACGACAACCTGCAGCGACTCTTATTTGGCAAGGAGTAAAAAAGGTGATCATTGACTTTCATGGACATGTAGGGTCCTGTGATGTCTACGGGGCCCGTTCCAACGCTGAAGAGATGCTCCGTGTTATGGACATGGCAGGGGTGGACAAGGCGTGTGTATTCAATATTTTTCACGGGAATTCTGCTGATGGAAATAACGAAACGGCTTCCTTCGTCGCTACTTATCCCGACCGGTTTATTGGTTTTTTGTTCGTCACTCCCCACTACCCGGAGGAGATGGAAGCGGAGTTGGTGAGGGGAACCGATCTACTCGGATTGAGGGGGATTAAGATTTACCCCCGCTTTTACAACCACTCAGTAGAAGACCCCGTCTGGGATCCCGTCTTTGCTTTTGCACACGAGAGAAACCTCCCAGTCATTTCACATACCGATGGTAATAATCCGCGCGTTGATCCCAATCACGGAGAACCTCAAATGTTTGTCCCCTGGGCTGAAAAATATCCGGATGCCACTATTGTTCTTGCTCATGCGGGAAACTTTCGTACCGGGAGACGAAGTTGTATCCAGGCGGCTCGCCGGTGTGGAAATATATTTATTGAAATCTGTTCTTCCTGGAGACATTTTTATTCGATTGAAGAGTTGGTGGAAGGAGCCGGAGAGGATCGCGTTCTGTTCGGTTCGGATATTCCCTGGATGGATCCCCGTATTCACATCGGCCGCGTCCAAACGGCGAACATTAGCCCCCGAGCCAAGACCAAGGTTTTGGGAGAAAATGCAGCCAGAATTTTGGGGTTGAGTGAGTTAACCTGGGGTTGATCCCGTCCTCAGCTAGCGAACGTAAACACCCAGTCCATCTGGCAGCTGACTCGGCCCTGGTGGGGTTGACTGGTGAGACACTTACCACACACACCGAACCATCCGGAAGACAAGTTGTCACAGGTACTGGTCACAGGACCGTACTTCCTACTTAGGCCACAATCTCCTTGATGATCCGGCCACCCAGGTCGGTGAGACGCTTGAAACGGCCACCGTGGTAGTAGGTGAGGCGCATGTCATCCAGCCCCATCAGCCGGAGCATGGTGGCGTGGAGATCATGGACATGGTACCGATCTTCGACCGCCTTGATTCCCAACTCGTCTGTCTGACCCACTACAGTGCCTCCCTTGACACCGCCGCCGGCAAACCACATGACCATGGCGTGCTTGTTGTGGTCACGGCCGGGTTGGGAACGAAAGGAAACTCGGTCGTTATCCGCCGTGCGGCCAAACTCTCCGCCCCAAATCACCAGGGTTTCATCGAGTAGCCCTCGCTGCTTTAGGTCTTTGAGCAGTCCCGCAATCGGTCGGTCAGACTCATCGGCTCGCAGCTTGAGGTCCCGCTCTAGATATTCGTGATGGTCCCAACCGTTGTGGTAGATCTGGACGAAGCGAACCCCCCGCTCCACCAGACGTCTGGCCATCAAGCATTTGCGTGCCATAGGCCCGGCGATGCCATCATCTAGACCATATAAGGCTTGGATTTTCTTGGGCTCTTGGTCCAGATCGAGGGCCTCCGGAACCGACATTTGCATACGAAATGCCAGCTCATAGTTTTTCATCCGCGCGACCAAGGCATTATTTCCAGGATTGGTCGTCAGGTAAGGCTGGTTAAACTCGTTGAGCAACTCGATGTTGGTTTTCTGTTGCTCCGAGCTTACCCCTTTGGGAGGTTTTAAATCCATGATGGGGGGACCTTCCGTGTTCAGTAGGGTCCCTTGATAACTTCCTGGTAGGTAGCCGTTTGACCAGTTCACTGCTCCGCCGCCAACTCCACCACCGGGCAAAACTACGAAAGCCGGAAGATTCTGATTTTGGGTTCCCAGACCGTAAACCACCCAGGCGCCCATCGAGGGGATCCCCGGAATCGGAAGTCCGAGGTTCATCTGAAAGGTACCGTTCCCGTGGCCCTCGAAATCTGTGTGGAACGATCGGACCACCGCCAGGTCATCGGCGCAGGTCGCCAGGTGCGGAAAAATTTCGGAAATTTCCATACCGGACCGCCCATACTTGGCGAACTTAAAGGGGCTACCCACAAAATTGCGGTGTACCGTACCGCCCTGACCGCTTACGTAAACGTGAGGTTTTCCGTGTTGCTTGATCAGCTCCGGCTTGGGGTCAAAGGTATCCATCTGGCTGGGAGCACCCAGGGCGAAAATAAAGATGCAGGACTTTGCCGTGGTCGGAAGATGAGGTGTTTTGGGAGCCAGTGGGTCATCCAGGGCCTTGGCTGACAGAAAACCATCTTGGTGCAGCATAGAGGAAAGCGCCACAGTGCCTAGTCCCCCACCAACCCGAAACAGAAAGTCCCTCCGACCTAGCTCACCCAACCGGGGGTCAGGAAGCTCAACCCGACACAGATCACACGAACCTTTGGTCATCATTGTTTCCCCCTTTCACCAAGCACAGGTAGAGATGGCTCAACCGAGCACTATCTTATCAGCTATTCTAGAAAAATAAATTCATTCATATTTAACAAAATGAGGCACAGGTCAGCCAAGGAACCCTTGGCCTTGAGTTCACGCTCCACATCGTTGGGAGTGCCTAGCGCCGAGTCAGCAAACGCGATTGGCTTAGCAGCTACCGGAATTTCTGGTCTCGAGTAAGGTCTGGATTGACCAAAAAAAACGAGGCTCTTTGACTGTTCCAAGGTGGTGGGAGCACGCTGCAAAGCCAGCTGGAAAGCCCGTTCGATCTGTCTTTCGGCATTCGATCCCACCTCACCGCGAATTCGATCGGCCAGCTCTCGACTTTGACGATGAACAAACTGGCTGTTGAAGAGCATAAAGACCTGTGGGGTAACCGTAGTGACTCCTCTCAGTTCGCAACTTTCGTTCATATTCGGGCCATCAAAGACCGTCATCATAGGGATCGGAGCAGATCGTTTTTGAATCATGTAGACACTTTTTCGGTTTCTTTGCTTTTGAGGGGAAGGATCCCAGTAGGTTCTAACCGCTTTCATCCATTCATCGTCCAGCTCAGGAAAAAATGGTGGGCCACCCATCTCCAGGTGTAATTGGCCACTGACTGCCAAGATGCTGTCGCGGATGACCTCCGCCTCGAGACGGATAGGTTCCATTTTCCAGAAATAGCGATTCACACTGTCGATCTTATCGAATTCCTCGACTCGAGGGTTGTGCATCGATTGGCGATAGAGACTCGAGTTGAGCATGATTCGATGCATGGCTTTGATGCTCCATCCCTGCTCGATAAACTCCGAGGCTAGCCAATCGATCAAATCCGGGTAAAGGGTGCCGGAACCGTTTTGGCCGAAATCGCTGGGAGTCAAGACCAAACCCTTGGAGAAATGGTGCTGCCAGATCCGGTTAACCATGACTCGGGCTGTCAGTGGGTTCTCAGGACTGGAGATCCACTCGGCCAAAAGTCGGCGAGGACTTCCCCCAGAGGATCGAGTGTCCATGCCTGCCAGACTCACCGGATCAGAGTTTCCCGTTGCGGAGCTGAGGAATCCCGGCTTCACAACTTCTCCCTTACTCTCCTGGTTGCCTCCCTTCAGGACAAAGGTCGTTGGGATAGCAGGAGCATCGCGTCTGAAGGAATCGAAAGCCGAATAAGCGAGGGGCTTATAGCGGTCTGTGTGCATCGGACCGCGACCTTTCCTGCCCACTTTCCGACTCAACAGACTGTAGAAATCCCGTTCAGCTTTGCTGAACACCAATCCCTTGCGCAGAGCCGCTTGAAATTCGAAATTATTGACCGGAAGGACGCCATCCTTTAAATCCTGAGGGGCGTCGAAAGGGCGAGTTTGCCGGACCCTGTGTTTGAATTCCTGAGTGACCCTTTGGTAACTCTTTAAGCGCTGGGAAAGCAAGGCTTCCCACTCACTGGCCCTTTTTTCCCATTCTTCAGGCCACTGATTGGGTGCCTCGTACTGTGTAAATGGAATTTCCTGAGGGGAAACATCTACCGTAATCGGTGAGAAAAAGGCCTCCATCCGGTAGTAATCGTGGGTGGGAATAGGATCATATTTGTGGTCATGGCAGCGAGCGCAGGCTAGGGTCAGTCCCAGAAAGACCGAGCCCGTTGTTCCAACCAGATCGGTCAACAGTTCTCGGCGTCTGGCGACCTGCTGCATCATTCCGAGACGTAGAAACCCCAGGGCGATCTTGCCTTCTGCATCATAGAGTGATCCTCTATAGGGAATCATGAAGGTATCGCCGGCAAGCTGTTGCTTAATAAATTCGTCGTAAGGACGATCCTGATTGAAGGATCGGATAACATAGTCTCGATAACGCCAGATGTTAGGCTGGTCAATGTCTAAATTACCGCCCAGGCTATCTCCATAGCGAGCCAGATCCAACCAGTGCCGACCCCAGCGCTCTCCGTAGTGAGGGCTGGTCAATAGTCGGTTGATCTCCTTCCCGTAGGCATCCGGCGAGGGATCCTTGAGAAATTGCTGCATCTCTTCCGGTGTGGGCGGAAGACCTGTCAGATCGAAGGCGATCCGCCGCAGCAAAGCTCGCTTGGAGGCCATAGGGGACGGCTCCAGGCCCTTTGTCTCCATCTTGGCTAAAATAAAGGCATCAATGGGATTGGTAACCCATTCCTTGTGTTGTACCTTGGGAACCTCCGGGCGCTGGAGTTTGGTCCAGGGCCAGCCCAGCTGTGGTTTGGCCTCGGCCACTACTGGGGTCTCTAGATCGTCAATCCAGCTCGCAATCTGCGTGATTTCCTCTTTCGGCAAGGGGGTTCCCTCCAGCGGCATCCGAGGGGTTTTCTCCCCCCGTAGGTGAGAAATCAGGGGGCTCTCCCCGCTTTTTCCAGGCACGATGGCCGGTCCACTAGCCCCACCACCCTTGAGCAGGGACTCGACCGTCTCCAGCACCAAACCGCTGCGGTGGGTCTCGGAGCTGTGGCAGGAAAAGCAACTTTTTTCTAAAATGGGCCGGACCGTTTCTTCAAAGCCGTGATCGGAGACCAACCCGGCCATCTCAGTTTCCGCTTCCTGGCCGGCCGACTTGAGCTGGTCAATCCAGCGAGCGATCAGCGCGATCTCCGCTTCCGGCAAGCGATCATCCAGCGGCATCCTTGGCTCTTTGTCTCCCCGCAGGTGCAGCATCAGCGGACTCTGGCTGCTGTCTCCAGGGATCACTGCCGGTCCACTCACACTCCCGCCTTCGAAGATGGAATCGATTGTCTCCAGTACCAAACCGCTCTGAGGGTCTTGGGCACTGTGGCAAGCCATACATTTCTTTTCGAAAATAGGCTTTATTTCTTGTTGAAAAAGAGTAGATCCATCAAGGAAAGATGACTCTCCCTTCTCGATGGAAGCTTTTGCTACAAGTGCTGTGGAAAGCAGACTAAAGCATAGGAGAAAAGCCAAGTGATCTTTCATGACCGTCGTTGCTGCTCCGATGGACAACGCACTCTCAGTGTCATTTTCTTTGAATTATAGCACAGAACTATGCGAAGGTCTATCAAAGTGTTCACAGTTGGACGATTAGGGTTTTTTGGACGACCGAGGTGTTTCATGCAGATTCGCAGGAGCAATGGCAAGTCTTGAATAATGACCTTGTCGCGACGTTAATATTGATGAGCTTACAAGGCTAGATGCAATACAGGTGCCGTTTCGTGGTTTTGCTTAACCCCAGGACTGGGTTCTTTGGGGCATAGAAATAAGAAGGAGGTACGACAATGAGTGCATTCTGGAAGGTCGCCATCGTTACCGGAGCCGGAACTGGCATTGGCAAGCAAACGGCGCTGGCTCTTTTGCAGGAGGGGTACTGCGTGGCCCTGGCTGGCCGTCGTGTGGAGCCGCTGGAGGAGACTTCGGCAGAAGCAGAAGCGCCGGCTAGTCGAGTTCTGGTTGTACCCACTGACGTGAGCGATCCCGCCTCTGTTCGAGGCTTGTTCGACAAGACAAAGGAAACCTTTGGCCGGCTCGATGTGTTGTTTAACAATGCGGGGATCGGCACCCCATCTGTGTTGCTGGAAGATCTGACCTACGAGCAATGGAAATTTGTCGTGGATGTCAACCTGACCGGAGCATTTCTGTGCACTCAAGAAGCATTTAGGATCATGAAGAGCCAGGAACCGAGGGGCGGGCGCATCATCAATAATGGATCCGTGTCGGCCCACGTTCCAAGGCCCAACTCCACGCCCTATACCGCTACCAAGCACGCCATAGCTGGTCTTACCAAGTCGACCGCCCTTGATGGACGTAAGTACGATATTGCATGTGGGCAAATTAACATTGGAAACGCTGCTACCGCTATGACAGTCAAGATGAAAGACGGTCTCCCACAGGCCAATGGGTCAATCCTGGTTGAGCCAACAATAGACGCAGATCACGTAGCCCGCGCGGTGGTGTACATGTGTAATCTCCCCTTAGATACGAACGTCCAATTCATGACCGTCATGGCGACTAAGATGCCTTATATCGGGCGAGGGTAACCCGACCATTTCCCAGGGAGAAATGCCGGTCAGGGTCGGTTGGAAGCTCGTGGTTAGTTATTCAAAACGCCGAAAGATCGCCATCTCGAAAGACCCCTAAACACATTCACACTGAGGCCGAAAAAGTCGCGAGTTCTTCCAGAAACCAAAAGCCCAAACCTGGAACTATTCAGAGAGTAGGTTACCCTATTTCCCGAAATGGGACATTAAGCAATGATCTGCTTGATGAGTCGGCCACCCAGGTCGGTGAGGCGCTTGAAACGGCCGCCGTGGTAGTAGGTGAGCCGCATGTCATCCAGGCCCATGAGATGGAGCATGGTGGCGTGGCAGTCGTGGAGATGGTAGCGGTCTTCCACGGCTTTGATCCCCAGCTCATCGGTCTGGCCAACGACGGTCCCACCTTTGACGCCGCCGCCGGCAAACCACCAGACCATGGCTTCCTTGTTGTGTTCTCGCCCGGGCTGGGAGCGGAAGGACTCCTTCTCATTGTCAGCGGTGCGGCCAAACTCACCGCCCCAGATCACCAGGGTCTGATCGAGCAGTCCCCGCTGTTTGAGGTCCTTGAGCAGTCCGGCAATAGGCCGGTCTGATTCATCGGCTCGTCGCCTGAGGTCCCGCTCTAGGTATTCGTGATGGTCCCAACCGTGGTGGTAGATCTGGATGAAGCGAACTCCCCGCTCCACCAGCCGTCGGGCCATCAAGCACTTGCGGGCCATCGGCTCGGTAATAGTGTTGCCCAAGCCATACAAACCTTTTATTTTTTGTGACTCCTGGTCTAGATTTAGCGCCTCGGGAACTGCCCGCTGCATGCGAAAGGCCAGTTCGTAATTCTTCATCCGGGCCAGTAGGGCCGGGTTGCCTGGATTCGACTCCAGGTAGGGCTCATTGATCCGGTTGATGAGTCGGATATTGGCGGCTTGCTGTTGGGAGGTGATCCCTTCCGGTGGCCGCAGGTTTTGGATGGGAGGCCCTTCTGGGTTCAAGAGCGTGCCCTGGTAGCTTCCCGGCAGATAGCCACTAGACCAGTTGACCGCCCCACCTCCGACGCCACCGCCGCGGATGTCGGGAAGAACTACGAAAGCCGGTAGGTTTTGATTTTCCGTCCCTAGCCCATAGAGTACCCAGGCGCCCATGGAAGGGTTGCCGTGCTCGGCTATGCCGAGATTCAGTTGCCAGGTAGCGTTTCCGTGATTCTCGAAGTCGGTGTGCAGCGATCGCACTACCGCCATGTCGTCCACGCAGGAGGCCAGGTGAGGAAACACTTCCGAGACTTCCGTTCCGCTCTGTCCGTATTTGGAAAACTTGAAGGGGCTGCCGACATAGATGCGGTTGGTCCGATAGCCATTGCCATCTCCGGTGATGTAGCTGTGGGGAGAGCCGTGGTATTTGGTCAGCGCCGGTTTGGGATCAAAGGTGTCCATTTGGCTAGGAGCGCCAAAGGTGAAAATGAAGATGCAGGACTTAGCTTGGGCTGGAAAGTGAGGGGCTTTGGGAGCCAGCGGGTTATCGGAGTCTTGGGCGGCTAGGAAGCCGTCCTGGTGAAGTAGATAGGAAAGGGCCACACTGCCCACACCTCCCCCCAGTCGAAACAGGAAATCTCTTCGCCCTAACCCGCCCAGACGGGGGTCTGGGGCAGGCTCTACCCGATCACAAACATCAAAGGGGTTCTTTCTCATGAGGCTGTCTCCTTGAGTAAACTGTCCTATTCTAGGAAAATGAATTCGTTGACGTTAAACAAAACCAGGCATAGATCAGCCAGCGATCCCGGACTCCCGGGTTGGTCTCCTGCTATCGTTAGGGAGATGGGCATAGGTGCACCTTCCGGCTTGCCCAAGAAGGCCATGTCTGGTCGGGGCACCGCTGCAGAGGTTCCCAACCGCGCTCGAAACTCCTCTTTTTCTCCCTGGGTGGGCAAACGCTGAAGGGCCAGTTCAAAGGCCCGCTCGATCTGTCTTTCAGGATCCGCTCCCACTTGGCGACGGATGCGAGCGGCCATCTGGCGGCTCTGCCGGTGGACGAACTCACTGTTGAACAAGGCAAAGACCTGCGGCGTCACCGTGGTGACCCCGCGTACCTCGCAGCTCTGGTTCAGATTAGGGCCATCAAAGACCGCCATCCAAGGGGTCGGGGTGGCTCGCTTCTGCATCATGTAAATGCTTCTACGGTTCCTTTCCTGCTGGGGAGAGGCTTCCCAGATAGTGAGCGCTCGCTTCTGTAGTTCATCATCGATGACGGAAAAAACCGCAGGGCCACCCATATCCCGATTCAGCTCTCCGCTGACCGCTAGGATACTGTCGCGAATGCTCTCCGCCTCGAGACGAATCGGCTCCATCTTCCAAAGATAGCGATTGGCACTGTCGATCGTTTCAAATTCCTGGTCCCGAGGGTGGTACATCGATTGGCGATAGAGACTGGAGCCGAGTATGAGCCGGTGCATGGCCTGGATGTTCCACCCCTGCTCGATGAACTCCGAGGCTAGCCAGTCGATCAATTCCCGATGCAGGGTTCCCGAACCGTTCTGGCCAAAGTCGCTGGGCGTGCGCACCAACCCTTCGCCAAAATGATGCTGCCAGATCCGGTTGACCATCACCCGAGCCGTTAGAGGATTCTCGGGACTGGAAATCCACTCGGCCAGCAACTTGCGACGGCTACCGCCTCCCGTCAGGTCGACCGGGTCGGAATTCCCGATCGCAGAACTCAAAAAACCTGGTCCCACAGCCTCTCCTCTAGCCTTTGGATTTCCCACCTTCAGGACGTAGGTGTCAGGAGTGGAGGGAAGATCCTTGCCTCCTGGGTCGGAAGCCGAGTAGGCCTTGGGCTCATATAGATCGGGATGCATGGGGCTGACTACAAAACCCTGGGAGACACTGTAAAAACGGCGGGCGAGATTGTACAGATCCCGTTCCGCCTTGCTAAACAGCAGGCCTTTCTGCATGGTTTCGCGTAATTCGAAAGCGCTGACTCGGTAGGAGGCGTAAACGTCTCCGTAGACCACCCGGTCCTTAAGGTCCTCAGGGGATAGGAAGGAGCGTTCTCTTCTCACCCGTTCCTTGAACTGAGCTACAATCGCTTTTGCTCTCGCATAATACTTTGAATAGAGTGCTTGCCAGGCTTCGGCCTTTTTCTCCCATTTCTCTGGCTCTTGATGGGGCAGCTCGTATTCGGTGAAGGGTAGGGCGGTCGGCCCCGTAATGCTCATCGGGGTAAAGAAGGCCTCCATCCGGTAGTAGTCTCGCTGGGGAATGGGATCAAACTTGTGATCGTGACAGCGGGCACAGGCCACAGTCATCCCCAGGAACACCGATCCGGTGGTGCCCACCAGGTCATCCAAGATCTCCCGGCGACCTCCCGATTCAGTTTGTGCTCCCACGCGCATGAAGCCCAAGGCAATTCTCCCTTCCGCGCCATAGGGGCGGAAGCTGTCCCCTGCGATTTGTTCCCGGATGAAGCGGTCGTAGGGTCGACCCTGATTGAAGGCCCGGATGACGTAGTCCCGGTAGCGCCAGATATGAGGGTAGATCGGATCGTAATATCCTCCCTTAGTGTCGGCATAACGCACTAAATCTAACCAGTGCCGTGCCCAGCGTTCTCCGTAGTGAGGGCTGGCCAGTAGCCGGTCGATCTGCCGCTCATAAGCATCCGGCGAGGAATCCTGCAGGAATCGCTGCATCTCCTCCGGTGTAGGCGGTAGACCCGTCAGATCGAAGGAGATGCGGCGCAGCAAAGCCCGTTTGGAGACCGCTGGTGCCGGCTCTAGGCTCTTGGTTTCCAGCTTGGCTAAAATAAAAGCGTCGATGGGATTCGTTACCCATTCCTGGTGTTGGACCTGCGGAACATCCGGACGCTCGAGTTTGATCCAGGGCCAGTCCAGTTTCGGCTTGACCTGGGCTATGGTCGAGACCTCCAGACCGTCGATCCAGCTGGCAATCCGGGTGATTTTCTCCTCGGCCAAAGGAACGCCTTCCAGCGGCATGCGCGGGGCTTTGTCTCCCCGCAGATGAAGAATCAGGGGACTCTCCCTACTTTTCCCCGCCACAATAGCTGGACCATCGGCACCGCCTCCCTTAAGCAGCGACTCGACCGTCTCGAGTACCAAACCGCTGCGGTGAGTCTCGGCGTTGTGGCAAGAAAAGCAATTTTTCTCTAGGATGGGCCGGATTGACTCTTCAAAGTCTTGATCAGAGGTTATTCCACCAGCCAGTTGGGTCTCAACTTCCTTCTGACCAGCCGGTTTGAGCTGGTCTATCCAGCGGGCAATCAGGGTGATCTCCGCTTCCGGCAGAGGAGCGTCCAGCGGCATTCTGGGCTCTTTCTCTCCCTTCAGATAGAGCAGCAGCGGACTCCGGCTGCTCTCTCCAGCGATTACTGCCGGTCCACTGACTGTTCCCCCTTGGAAGAGAGACTCTACCGTCTCCAGAACCAGGCCGCTCTGAGGACTCTGGGCACTGTGACAGGCCAGACAGCTCTTCTCGAAGATGGGCAGAATCTCTTTTTCGAATGTGGGTGATGAAGAACTCGTGTTTTCTGCTGATGTTTTCCCTGAAAGCCCTGTGGCAAGCACACCCAAGCTGAAGAAAAAAGCGAAGCGTCCTTTCATGACTATGCTTCCCCCTATTGAAGGTTCGAAGATTTTTTTATTATACCCCAAAGTACCTCATCTTTCTATTTCTAACAAGGAGTACATCAAGCTATCCTGGGGCCTGCATTTCTTAAACTCTTCATCGTGAGAGTGGTAAATCCGATACTGAGTTGAATGTACTGAGGGTGCGATCTTGGATTTTTAGCAGAGATGGGTGGTGGCCTGGAGCAGAAGAGGGCAACCGTTTTGAGTGAGTTGACCTCTGTAAGTGTTTCCGTAACTTACTTGTCATCCGTGAAGTTGTGCTCTCATTTGTCGGATGTCCTCGTTGTGACCATCCGACAACGTCTTTCCCCCAGCAACATTTGCCAAGACTTTGCTCCCTTTGCCGGCGACCTCTTGCAGCAACGGTAACTCGAATGATGGAGCACCATATGGTCGTATTTTGCGTCACTTGGAAATCCAGCTGATTGAGTCTGGCTAAACGATTCGCGGCAGGCACAGCTAAGTGTTCACCTTCCAGATCTGGGCTGGAATAGGTAATGAAGTTGAAAGTCCTTTGTGTTTGTTGGAGAGGTAACTATAGAATGCTCCTTGCATTAATTTTTTCCAAATAAGGTACTGACTTCACCCTATAATACTTCGATGTTTACAAGGCCATTCCAACTAGAGGAATCATCATGAAGATTGTCCATAGTTTCCCATATGTGACTTGGTTCATTGCAGTTTGGGTCACACTCGCTGCAGCAGAGTCGACAGCAATGAAAACCAGCCGACGGATCATCGTGAATGACGATGGTGAAGTCCTCTTGCCAGTTGGAGAAAGAGACTGGGATCGGTACTTGGATGAGCGTTTGCGTCACGTTCTGGGGACGCAGGTGGATAGCTACTTCTTGAACATCGGAGCGACGGACCGGGGGCCGGGGATCGTGCATTCGCTTCAGAGTACAATGGCTTATTGGGCAGCGGGAAAAGAAGCTCCTTCGGTATATGATGAGGCGACGCGAAGATACGTCAGCTTGGCACGGAGGGCGGATATCGAGATCTTTGCATCCATTCGCATGAACGACGTACACGATGCGCGTGCAGCAAATCTTGACTCACTCACCTATCCCTTGAAGAAGGGCCGTCCGGACCTGCTGTTGGGCAATGTGGAGTCGATGAGACGTGGGCAGAAAGCCTACGCAGCTGACTCGATCATGGCACAGTTCTGGCCCGGATTAAATTGGTGCAAGGGGGAAGTACGCCAGCACTTTTTGGAGTTTATCGAATGGTATTGTCAGCGTCATGACTTCGACGGACTCGAACTGGATTACTATCGACACCCGCTTTTTTTCAAATTTGGTGAGGAAGAACAGAACATGGCTACGATGACAGCGTTTGTGCGGCAGGTCAGACAGGCCCTGAATGAGATCGGCAGGAAGCGCGGGCGACCGTATTTGTTGGCTAGTCGCATGCCAGACACACCAGCGCTTGCTCGGCGTATCGGTTTAGACGCCGAGGCCTGGCTGCGTGAAGGACTAATGGACTTACTGATCGTGGGGGGAGGGAATATGCCCTATGGTGGTCGGCTGAAGGAGTTTATCAATCTGGCTCATCCATATGGTGTAACCGTCTACCCTTGTGTGAATTATTTCCGTGCTCCCGTGCAAATGCGAAGTCTAGCGAGCAATTTCTGGGCCCTGGGGGGAGACGGATTTTACCTGTTCAATTTCTTCGGAGTGACGGGAGAGGAAGTGAGTCCGGGTTGGGGAGAGTCAGATGCTATCAGCCTAAGAGAGATTGGTTCCGCGGCGGCACTTCGACGCAAGGACAAGGTCTATCTGGCTGAGATGGCCGAACCTAGGAATTGGCACGGTTACCCGGAGACGGATTGTCCGGTGCGGATTGTCGACGGACGGACGATCACATTAGTCGTTGGGGATGACGTTCGTGCAGCTGAGAAGGAAGGTTGGTTGAAAAAGCTCTTGTTAGAGTTCACGGTGACCAACGTAGCCAAAGAAGAGAAGATTGTTATTAAAGTCAATGGAATAAGAGTTTTGACACATAAAATTATGCGTATCGATGATGCGACCTTTGGGGTCAATCTTACCCCATCCTCCCTAAACCGAGGGCTCAATCAATTCAACTTTTCGCCTGGAAAAAATTCCGCGGGGCGATTGGGTTCACGGATTACCGGGCTGAAGCTTTCTGTTGATTACAATTGACAGAATCTGCATTAAGACAAGGCTAGGAAGTAGGGGGGAAGAGGCCTTGATATCTTGGCATGATGATACAGCTCCCTACGCCATCTACTCGAGAGAGGGGGACGAAGAACGCATTGTGAGCAAGGTAGTGTGGTGCAATTTTTAGGTCAGGCCTGGGTTTGCGGATGTACTGAACCAGTCTGACCAGCGCTGTTTTCTGCAAGGCTTCATGCTTTCCTCAGTGGAATCACCTTCTCGGCAATTGACACGACTAGTCGAGTATTTCCAATTGCTTGACTAGCTGGTGGAAGCGCAGTCGGTAAACAGCTCCAGCTGCTGCTCTTTAATGTGATTTTCCGCGTTCCCTTGCGGACAGTACAGCTGTTCGTACAACTCTTGAGCCGTAATGTTGATTTTCCTGGCACCAGCTCATCAGCGCCTCTCGGGTAAAGCCTCGCATTCCAAGGACAGCCTATAGATCCGCTGTCCCAGCAATTCTTCCACACTGTGCTCCATCAGCCCAGGATCTCGTCGGTCCTTCAAAGCAGCCGGCTAATCCGCGGATGAACCCATAGGGAGTTTACACCTCCCGAAGCAGCAATCCTCCGGTGCCCAAGGTGATCTTTTCACCGCTGGATTTCGCCTTAACTCGGCGATGGTCCAAGCCTTGAAACTGAAGTTTCGAAAAGACATACTCTGCAGATATATTCTTCAGCTCCCTATAGTTCTTAAATAGCTATTATAATTAACTTTATTAAGCAAAAAGCTGATGTTTTGTTATACCCCATGAGAAATGCGGGCTAGTTCTCTAACGATGGAATTTTTACAGGGAATTCTTGGGAATATATGATTGGTTACTGGCTGGGAATCTTGCCCTACTGTGGTGTTTAGCTGAGTTGCGCCAGTATTGAGAGAACGGGAGTGTGATCTATGAGAAACATAGGTTTGTCTATATCGTGGCAGTATGGCCAGTGGTAGTCACTGGAATCTTTTCTTTTGCCTTGCAGGAAGACGGCACCAAGATGGTTCAGTAGTTGGAAGTGTCGAGATTTTGAATCGGACAATGCGTGAATATAATATTCCGTTTTGAAATGTTTTCTCTTTGAAATGGAGTGATCCATGCACGATCTATTCGATGAGTTTGATGCCTTTGCTGGGTTGCCCTTGTCGCTCATCGAACAAATTGAGCCTGGCGAGATCCCTCAACCCTATCAGGACTTGCTAGTCCATAGAAGCGATATGACTCCCAGACTTGAATCCTTTCATCGGCAGCGAATTCATCTGTCAGTCCTGAGAAGTTGTGAGACGGGGGACAGACTTTACCGCCAGGTGACCCTGGTCTTGGTCCCCAGTGGGACAGCGGTGGAATTTGGCGTAATTCGGATCGAATTAGCACTGTTTAACCCGGATTCTCAACGACTGATTCGCGAGGGTCGCCAGCCTCTCGGCAGTATACTAAATGAACAACGTATCGAACACGCCAGCGATCCCAGGGCGTTCCTGCGGGTCGCATCGAATGGGGTCATCAATTCTGGGTTGAGTCTGACTGGTTCTCAGCTGCTGTACGGGCGTCAGAATCGGATCCGTGATTCTCGCCAGCGGGCTCTGGCAGAAATGGTGGAGATTCTACCTCCGATTCCTTCATGATGTCAGTGTGAAGGCGAGACTGGATAAACAGACTCGACGGGACGAAGGTGGTGGTAATGTCAGATTGAGGTATGTTTCTCTCTCGAGGAGGTTGGAACTCAGACTTGACGTCCTCGAACCAGCTCGGCGTTCTCCACTCCAGTCCTCTAGGTGGGCCTGACGCCCAATGGCCACTAGGGTCTTTTCACTTTCAATATTCTCGCCTGTTCCCAACTTGGGGACCACCTTCACAATTGCTTCGTATCAGACTTGGCTGATCGCGTATGTCTCATGTTGACGGGTCGATGGGCGGAGAGGGCCGGTGTGTCTGCCCGTACTTGAGGTGAATTTCGACACTGCGAACAACCAGTGGAAGTCTGAGACGTGGAGGCCGCTTCACAAGGCGAATCTGCACTTCATGCGGTCCATAGTCTACCTGTTTCAGGCCTAGGGACCAGACCAGCCAGCTATTTTCACTTACATCAGAGGGATTGTCTCGATTTTCTTGGGCTAGGTTTCGAGTGGCGGGCTTGGATAGCATGACACCGTCAAGCAGAACATCAATCTGATCTGCCGTTGAAAAGTGTTCTAACTCGATGTGCAGCTGAGCGCTTAGCAGGGCACCGGACTTGGCTTCAGCAACAACCTGGTCGTGGACAGCAACATGGAACCTGGGTCCCTCTGAGGTCAGGGTGCGATAGAGCTTGACCGGCGTTTTCCCGTAGAGGCGATCGTTGAGGTCTGCCCCCTCCCAGGGACCATTCTTTCCCACATCGAAGGGCCAGCCACCGATGTGACGATGGATCGCGGAGTAAACCTTGTCGGTTCGTTTTAGGGTTTCTTTGCTGCCGATGCTGGTCAAGAGGGGGCGCCGTGTTTGTCCGTTGGCGTGCCAGTTGAAAACGTACATACCGTCGGCGCCACGGTCCCAATAGCCTTTGGAGATGGCGCGTACCCAGGCATGCTGCCACTCCTTTTCAGGGATCAGCCCCTGGTGGACTCCCCAAAAACCACTGTCAAAACCTGGATAGAACTGGATTCCGCTCTTTTGCAGCAGTGCTCGGAAGGCCTCAACTTCGATGCCAGGATCGGTGAGAGCGCCACCGCCCGCAATCATGATGTCGCATAGGTTCTCGTCTGCCCATCGATGGAGGTCGTAGCCGATCTTTCGACAGGCTTCCATCGTGGTTGCCACCCGCACAGCCAAGTGGAACGGTTTTCCTCGTTCTCGGGCCAACTGATTGGTCATCTGGCGCACGGCACGTTGCAGATCGGTCAGGGTATAACGCAATCGGTAGCCGTAGCCCATGGGCAGATGGAAAGCGTGGCGTTGCCAGTCGAGTTCGATGCCATCCCACTCTGCTAACCCACAGACTTCTTTGATGTGTTGCAGCCGATGTTCCCTAACCTCGGGAATGGCAAAATTCCAAGAAGCCGCAAACCACTTCGGAGCTCCTGTGGCTCCTAGACACCATTCAGGATGGTCTCTGCGCAGCTGGGTGAGTCCGTTCATCACCGTTTTCGCCATCTCCTCGGGCTGCAAGCCATGGAAGTGGTTGTCGTTCATCCTGATCGACGCATAGACATCGATGCCCAACTCATGGCCGCGTTGGACCAATGCTGCATAGGGATTTTCACCCCGTTTAAACATGGCTCGGATGCCTTCGGCGTGACGCATACTGCGCACCGACGCGTAAACCCGATTTTCCGTGTCACCTACCATCTCCATCGTCTGAGACGGCCACTTGGCCACATGCTCACCGATACACCAAAAGTGGGCATCGACCTGCGTGTTCTTCATCGGGGCGTAGGTCTTTTCCAGGAACTGTTCCAGTGTTTGCGGGTACTCCGAGTAGTCGTGAGGCGCCCCGTCCCAGTTGTAGATGATCCGGTAGGGAGATCGAGTTTTTGCCTGTTGACTCTCCTTGGAGGTGCTTTTCACTTTTTGCCCCGAATAGGAACCCAAACTAGTCCCAACCGCGGCCACGCCGAGAGCACTACTCTCTAGAAAAGACCTGCGACTGTATTGCATGATGACTCCTTTTTTTCCCTCGGGGACTAAAGAACAGATCGGCCAGCGATCAAGGCATTAGCCCCACGAGTTCGATGGTCTCCTTGACGCCTTTACCTTTAGCCAACCAGCCCTTCACCTGTTTTTCCCATTCCTGGATAGCCTGGGCGCGGGCGATCACCTGGTTCAATTTTTCTGGCTCGATCACGATTACACCGTCGTTGTCGGCAAAAATGATGTCGTCGAAGTGGATGGTTCGGCCGCCCACACAGACCGGCTCCCCAGAAGCTACTGCCGAAGCCTTGCGGACGATGTAACCGGGTGCAACGGTTCGAGAGAAGGTCGGAAATTCCATTCGCTGCAAATCATGAGTGTCGCGAACGGCCCCCTCGATAAGAGCTCCACCGAACCCTCCCGCTCGGGCTACTGTGGCCGCCCCCTCGCCAAAGATTCCGTGAGTATGTAGCTCTACGGGTACCTGGATCACGATGATCGGACAGGTCAGTTCTTGGTGGGATTGGTATGCCTCAGTTAACAAAGACAGATCTGCTGACGACTCGTTTCGGGCCACCTCCAGTAATACGGGAACTGCAAGACCGACCATTCGAGTAAAAGGAACCACTGGTCTGATTCCGGGATCCAGATGAGTTTCGGGCAGTTTCAGACTGACCCTGGCGTCGCCTAAAAGCGGCGTGGAAAGCGACAGTAAAGTGTCGCTGGTTTTTGAATCCAGCATCAATTTTAGTTCCTCCATCTGATTGTGGACCTACAAGAGACTGAGACGCTTACCGGAACCAGTCGTAATGGAGGCCTAAGGAGCGATCTGCCAAAGGAAGTTCAACGCGCCCCCCGCCTTTTTGGGAGGACTCCTTGAGTGCGATTTCCACCTCCAAGGCTTGGGCCACTCTGCGACCAGAGTTCTTGGGCTCATCCAGTTTCCCTTCCAGGCAGTCCACGATGTCAGCCAGACAATAGACCGCCCCGTAAGGGCCGACATACTGAGGGTCCGGCCAGGGCATCTTGACACGGCGCTTACCACCCTCGACTTCTACGTCCTGCCACAATTGCCAGGCCGTATTCCAGTCAAACGAGATTTCTCCCTGGCTTCCTGTTAGGCGCACACCGGGAGCTCCTTTCCGAAAATGGACTATCTGGCCGCTCTCGGTGACCATGATTCCCTGACCTCTGAACTCGTCGCTGCCGGACTCTTTGCGTGGTTCATCGCCACTGCCGCTTACCCACAGGGGTTCACTGTCGAGGAAGTAAGACCAGTTCTGGTGCTGCGCATTGGCTCCCCTCGCCTCAATGGAGTAAATCTCCCCGATGGCGCCACTTTGCGCCAACTCCTTGGCCTTAGCGAAGGAAGGATGAGTCGTGGTAATGGCCCCGCAGCACAATGGAATCCCTCGATCTGCACAAATTTTCACCATCTGGTCAGCCTCTTCGAGGGTGTGGACCATGGGCTTTTCAGTGAAGATGGCTTTGGCGCCTAGTTCGGCTGCCTTGATCGTCAGGAAGGCCCGGCCTTTGGTATTGGTACAGATGGCTACAATGTCGAGTTCCTCCCGACGCATCATCTCGATTCCATCGGTGTAGAGTGCCTGAAGACCGTAGCGCTCACCGAAGACCTTTAATCGCTTTGGATCGCGTTCTGCTCCCGCTACCAACTCGACCTCTGGCCGGTCCCATAAGGCCTCGGAATAGGAAGTAGGAAGCCCTTCTTTTCCAGGATGTTCATGGTGGTAGAATTTTCGGTGGACGTCCAGTGGCGGGGTGGGACGATTAACATCATCTACATCGAAACGGTCGCTGACTCTATCAGCGAGATCATAGAGTAGACCCATCCATCCCAGGCCAATGACCCCGGCACGATATTTTGGTTTCAGACCACCCGCCGGGCTCAGGGGCTGACCCGAAGCGGAATCTCTTAAGCCCGCCACCAATCCGGCAGTCATGGCGCCTTGGATAAATTTTCGTCTGCGCATGGTAAACCTCCTTGTAAGAAATTTTGGAAAGCAGAGATCCGATAGGCAGTCTCAGCTCTGCATTTCCTATTTCCGGAATAGAACATCAAACAAGCCGCTGCACCATAGGTTAGGGAAATCGGAGGGTTCCTGCAGATCATTCCTCTCTCCCCTGGGTCAAGATCGAGTCCTTGCCCAACTTAGAGCAGCTGCGGTCGGTCAGCGTAAGCCTTGGGCTGATCATACTCGACGAACAGTTCGACGTGATCGACCGTCACTCCCCCGACCAGCCCCTTCGGCCTAGTCTCCAGGGCCACCTCGAGCTGATTCCAACCCGTCTTTGGTCGTCTGCTGACCAGTTCGTACTCCAGCCACAAAAACTCATAGCGATGGCTGGTCCGCTGCAGTCTCTCCTGTCGGAGTGAGACCCCATTGAGCCGGACCTCTAGTTGATCCGCGTCCACCAGATTCAGGACCCGCATCAGCAGTCGAACTCGCGCTGCTCCTTTCCGACTCAGATCATCGGCCAGGTAAAAGGGAATTTTTCCCCGAAAATTTGGATCCGCCTTCTCCAGCCTCAGGGGCAACGGATGATCATATCCCAGGGCGGCCATGGCCTCCTGCCGCACCGAAACAAAGTAATGTTTGTCCTTCTGCTGAATTACTTCCGAATCGCCCAGTTCGGTCAGAAACGATTTTTCGGTTTCCCGCAGGGGCCAAGAAAACCAGGGGCCCACCATCAATCCATCCGCCCCCTGGGCCCAGTAATTGGCCGCCGCTGCTCGGATCATGGCCGGTGTGGCATGATCTGGACGTTTTACAAAAAAAGGATGCAGCATCGGATAGACTTCGGCTCCCGAGCCGTGAGCTGCTTCTACTAACCACTCCAGCGGAAGGTTCGGATCCAGCAGAAAATAGCCATAAAACAGTGGAGCTACGTAGTCGACCAACCCCTCCGAGAGCCAGCTCCGTACATCTAGTCCCGAGGCCAGATTGGTCATCTCGTGAGGGAAGACACGAGCCCCCACGATCCGGTCCCGGTCCTGCCGACGGATCATCTGGGCTAGGCTGGCCACAAAATCGGTCATGATCCGAGTGTTAGCTTCCACATCCTGCGGTTTGAAATAGTAGGGTGTAAAGGCAAAATCCAACTCGATCCCCTCCACCGGGTAACCGGATAGTTCCTCCAGCCAGGCCTGGCGCAGCGCTCGTACCTCACGGTGGGCAAAGTCAGGATTGTTCTCCCCGGCTCCTCCCCCATCGGCTGACACCTGCCCAACACCAATCCGGTAGCGAGGATCCCTCGGTTCGCCACCTATTCGCATGCTCGTAATGAAGTCCAAGCCCCGTTCATGGGCTCGGTCGATCAGTACCTGCAAAGGGTCCAGACCTCGATCGATCAGACTCTGCATATTGTTCCAGGCCCGCCAGTAATAACCCTCGACAAACGGGCGCTCATTGATACCCGACCGAACACCAACCTTGGTATCATTAAACAAGCCGCTGTTGGATTCGACTCCGTAAACGAAGGTATTGATCGAGGTTCCTACTATTTCATCAATTGGTCGCCAGGCGTCTTCCAGGCTCATGGGAGGCTCGAAGGCGTAAAGGTAGTAGTGACGGGCGTCGTTAAAGTACAGAATGCGCCGTTGCTTGGGGTGCTGTTTTCCCTGCGATCTGAGTTCTGCCCGGCCCTGAGATTGCTCCGAGTGCAGAATCCCAGTGCTGGAAAGGGCCGCGCCCAGCAATTGGCGGCGGGTGATGGGAGACATTACTTACTCCTTTGGCTGGTTGGGAGGTGATCCATCGGCTGGTCACCACGAAGTGTTTTAAACCAGTACGTCTGATTCGTTCCTTACCTTTTTCGCGCAGTCGTCTGCCTGGGTTACGATGTCGACCCCGACCATCTCGCTCCAGGTAGCGATGAGCTTTTCCGTGATAGGTCCTGAGCTACCGGTTCCAATCCGGTTCTCATTGATTCGAGTGCAGGGCATGACAGCGAAGGTCGTTGCAGTAAAAAAGGCCTCCTCTGCGTTAATGATCTCATAGGCCCCAAAATGCTGTTCGCTCCAGTTGATCGACAATTTCGTCATTAACTCCATCACAGCCTTGCGTGTTACCCCCAGGAGAATGTTCCGTCCCGGTGCCGTGAGAACCTGCCCGTCCCGCACAATGAAGAAATTGGAGCCCGTTCCTTCGGTGATTTGCCCTTGGTCATCGGTGAGCAGGGGCCATCCCTGGGGATCGGATTTACGGGCCAGTAGATTAGCTATCTGATAATGTGCCCGGCTGCGGTTCTTGACCTTGGGATCAATCAAATAGGCCGGAACTGAGCGTTGGGCAGTCATTACCGCGTTTACTCCCGACCGATAAAGGGGACCATAACCGGCCAAATGCCACCATAGTGGCCAGCAATTAATCGAAACCGTCGGACGTAACCCTTCTGGAAAGACACTCTCATAGAGGGGAAGAGGACCACGGGAAATATTGTGCATGATCTGCACCTCTGCTCCTTCCATCTCTAGCAGGTTCAGCTCCAAGGTTCTTAAGGTGGCTTGTTCCATCTCCTCCAGCTGAAGGCCGCAGTCGATTTCGAAATACCTCAGTCCTGCGTAGATTCGTTCCAGGTGTTCGCGGAGCCGGAACGGTTTTTGACGGTAGGTGCGTGTCATGTCGAAAACCATGTCTCCAAACATCAAAGCCGAATCGAAAATCGACACGCGAGCTTCCTGTTCCAAAACGAATTTACCATTAAAATAGACTCTTCTCGAAGCCATCGTTTTTCCTCCTCTTGGTTTGCTTGCCTGGTAGCCTATGGGTGCTAGGCCCTCAGCTACTCACCCTCCGAACCTGGACAATATTATCCTAGAATGGTATAAAAAGTGCGAGTAACTGTCGGTTGAGGACCTTTTAAGGAGGCCAGGTTGAGAAAAATAGATCGTCGTGATTTTGTGGTTCTGGGTTCTGCTGGGTTGGCCTGGAGCCTTGGTCCCAGGGCCCAGGCCGCGACGACGGGAAAACGTCGACTTCTCTTCAACTGGGATGGTTCGATGATCCACTGCTGGGGTCGGACGGCATTGGGATCGCAGGGACCTCTCACGCGAGAGCAATTTACTTCCCTGGTCTTTACACCCATTGAGGGTACACCGGTCGACACCGTGTTGTTCAGCTTTGGCAGTGGCAATGTCGCCGAATATCAGAGCAACGTCTTGGAGTGGCCGGGAGAGGCCGACAGTTTTCGGTTTCCTGAGAGCAGGCGCTGGCATGGGGGAGTTGAGGTGGATCCGAAGGACCAGTATCTGAACCCTAGGAGTCTGGCCGACAATGGGCACAATCCTCCTGCACTGATCGTCGAGGAGTGCCATAAGCGGGGCCTGGACGTGTTTGTCTCCTTGCGGATGAACGATTGCCACGACGGTCAGCATCCTGAAGGGCTACTGCCCAATCCCGAGTTACCCACTTTTAAGCGGCAAAACCCGGATTGGCTAGTCGAAGGCGCCGATTGGTGGAGTGCGCTAGATTACTCAAAACCCCGGGTACGAGCCCTCAAACTGAGAGTCATCGAGGAATTCTTCGATCGCTGGGACTTCGATGGCATCGAACTGGATTGGCTGCGGCATACCCTGTATTTCCCTCGTGGAACTGAGCGAGAGAATGGAAGATATCTGACCGATTTACTGCGCAGTGTCCGCCGTAGTCTCAACGATCGGGCGCGGCGGCGCGGCCGCCCCATTGAGATTGCGGTGAGGATACCGGAGACATTGGACTGGTGTCTGGAAGGAGGTTTCGAGGTGCCAACCTGGGTCTCAGAGGATCTGGTCGACCTAATAATTTTGGGACAAGGACTGACCGAGCTGCCAACACTGGCGGAGTTCCGAAAACTGATGAGCGGACGACAATTACCTATTTACCCCTGTCTCTACCCTTACGGCAACGGATATCGAATGAGTCCCGATGAGGTGATTCGAGGAAGCGCTGCTAACCTCTGGCGAGATGGAGCCGATGGTCTGTATACCTTCAACTGGTTCTTCTACGGACCCTGGAGAAAACATCTCCTGAACGAGATTGCAGATCCCCAGCTCCTCGCCCAAAAGAACAAACACTACACCGCTGTCCAGCGGTTTGAGGTTGCCCCCTTCGAGCCTGGTGCTGATGTCGTTCGTTATAATACTTCCATGAAGGCAGCTACCGTACCCTTCGATCTTAAGGTGGACGAGGGGACAAGAATAGTCTCGATTACGGTAGCCGACGACTGTACTTCGAAATCTAAACGCCCACGGCGGGCTGAGTTGTGGATCGCAGTAGACTATGCAGACGAAGGGGACATCCTGGAGGTTTCGCTGAACGGAGAAAGACTGAAACCACGGGAAATCGACGTTGCCGGGAACTTGCAATTGGTGGGATATCGAGTCGCTGTCCCTGGCGGCCGGGGTATCCTCTCTTTCCCAGCCGAGGAAACTCTGGATATGACCTTTCCGGCTTTGCGATTGGAAGTGCCTGTGCGATTGCTTCGTCAGGGCTCCAATAAATTATCGACACGCTTGAAAAAACGGGCACCAGAGGCGGAGAAGCCCTTACGGGTGAAGCGGGTGGAGCTTTTGATCCCATTTCAAGACGGGGACGGAGGAGTAGGATAGGCCTGGGTCAAGACCGCGTTTTCCGGGTGCTCGCTGTTTACCAACCAGTAGGGAATTTTCAGCGATCGCAGTTTCCTCTTTTTAGAGGATATCCATAACTGAGGAGGGTGCTATGCATTTCATCAATGTGAGAAGTGGTTTTCCCTTTAGCGATGCTGTCATTCATTCGGGTCACATTCTTGAAACCGTCTTGACCGGCATTCCCAAGGGAGAGACAAAGCCAGTGTCGGGTGGTGTCCAGGTGGAGACGAGAGAGATTTTTCGGCAGTTGGATGCGATCCTCGCTCAAGCTGGTCTGGACAAAACAGCGGTTGTCTCGAGCCGGCTGTACCTGCAGCATGTAAACCGGGACATTCAGATGGTGAATGAGGTCTATGCTGAGTACTTTGGTTCACATCCTCCCTCCCGCCGTGCCTATGGGGTTGAGCTGCAGTCTGGAATGTTGATTGAGGCGGCCTTCCACGCTGAGCTACCCAATGAACATTAGCGTGACTTGGGAGCACCTTGCTCAGATCAAAAATCCGAAGTACGAAACGAAGTCAAGCGGAGCAACGCAAAACAGAAATTCCAAACCTGAATCCGACTAACCTTCGAGAGGCGTGTAATTTCAGGCTTGCAGTGCAGCCTTGCTTTCGGATTTCGAACTTTGTGTGGTTGGGAATGTGGTGGGTTCTATCAGAAATGGGAAGTCAATGCCTGGACCTTGGAACCTGAGAGATAGCATTATCCCATTCTCCACTCGGTGGGGGAGGTAGAGGTATTTGAGACTTCGTCCAAACTTCATCCGATAAAAGGGCGACAATCGTCAGGTTCTATCCATTGGCGACGAAGGTCTGGTTTTGTCGCCTTTTTTATGAGGTGGAACACCTAGCATGAGCGGAATACTGGACGCTCACGGGAAATATGGGCTAGCCGAGCTACCGGCGGTATCGGACCGTTCAAGTGAGAAACTACTCTTTTCAGTGGCCGACTGATGTGTGAGCTAGACCTCAACACCCCGTTACTCGTTAGCTGACATGTCAGTCCGCCCCTAGTCTCCATACGTCCATGTGAGAAAACGTGATCAGGCTAGAGAATCTCCTCATGGGGTACGATGGTGGCCTTGACAACCTGCATGGCGAGGGCGCTTTGGGTCGCTTCTAAAATTCCCTGTTCGGTGAAAGGGAACCGAGTCTGAACTTGGTCCCACGGGTAGCAATCACGAGCCCGGTTGAGCAGATTGATGGCCACTGGAATGTCGTTGGCGGTGAAGGCCCAGCTGCCGAGTAGATTGATGTCTTTGGCGCAGATCCGATGCCAGTTCGTTTCGATAGAACCTGCGTCAGTGAACTGTCCCATTTCGATGTAGGTGCCGCCGTCGCGGAGCATTTCGATACCTTCCGGACCAGCCGAAGGGTGACCGCTGCAGTCCATGACCACATCTGCTCCGAAACCGCCGATTGCCTCTCGGACCGCGTCGATGCGCGCCTGTGCGGTCGGGTAGGTCGTAATAGACACTGTGCTTTCGGCTCCAAACTGGCGGCAGAGGGCCAGTCTTGGGTTCTCGGGCGCTCCGACCACCAGGACCCGTCCAGCGCCCATCTCTCGGGCGGCAACGACAGCTAACAAACCGATGGGACCCGAGCCTTGAATAACCACGCAATCACCCACCCGAAAGCCACCTACAGAAACGGCACGGTTAAGAGCTCGGACACAGGAGGTCAAGGGTTCAGACAGCGACCCAAGCATTAAGGGCATAGGGTCAGGTAGCCGGTATATCTTGGTGGCCGGCAGCATGTCCAGGTCGACGTAAACCATCTCGGCCCAACCACCCCAGAGATGGGGAGGTTGAGCGAAGGGGAGATACCGCCCGTAGTAGGTTGGATTCAGACACCGATTGGAGTTCAGCGGATAATGTACACAGTACTCACATTCTCCGCAGGACATCAGCGGAGGTAGCATCACTTTGCAGCCTATGGTCAGCGGTTGTCCCATGAAATCCACCTCCAGGGCAGGACCCTTCTCTACGATGATACCCGCCAATTCATGACCAAGGGTAAAGGGCCAGGGGAGCGACTTGGGCCAGTGTCCCTGGAGAATATGAAGATCGGTTCCACACACACCACAGGCCCCGATCTGGATCAAGGCCGCTCGAGTGGGTACTTTCGGTTTGGGTACTGTCTGGATCTGAGGCTTGGCTCCGGGACCATCGAAGGTGGCTATGCGTACAGTCTGCATGATAGATTCCTCTGCTTAGTTCTCATTTCCCTCCGGATAGGCCGCACAAATGGCGGCAAGATCTCCCGTGCGCTGTCCCAGTTGAGCCGGAAACAGGCGGACGCGCTCGGCCGCGACTGGGTGGGCGAGTCGGTCGATCTCTTCTCGTGCTGGAGGGAGGATGAAATCGGCGTAGAGGTGTCCAATGGTACCGACGACGATGGCCTCGGGATTGAGAAGATCTACCAGAAAAGCGGAGAACTGGCCCAGTTTTAGACCCACCTCATGGAAGACATCCAGGGCAATGGAATCTCCTTCTCTGGCGGCTTTTCCGATCTCTTCGGCGTCAATGAGACGGTAATCCTTACCCAGATGAAAAAGGAGGCTGTCCCGCTCCTCGTGGCGTGCCTGGGTGAGCTTCATCACTGCCAGTTGAGACAACCCGGGGCCGCTGCAAAATCCTTCAATGGACCCGCGTCTCCCAAAGCCAACGGGGCCGTCTGATGAGACAAGAAGATGGCCGATCTCTCCCGCCATATCGTCGAGACCCTCGTGCAATTGTCCCCCGATGATCAAACCCGCGCCCATACCAGTACCCATGGTGTAAAAGATCATGGTGTCGGTACAGCGACCAGCGCCGTATCGCCATTCCGCCAGCGCAGCCGCATTGGCGTCGTTCATAAGACGAACTTTCTGGCCGAGGCGTTGCTCTAAGGCGGAACGAATCTCGAATCCGTGCCAGGCTGGCATATTCGGGGGGTTGAGAAGACGACCTTCCCGGGAGGAGAGCGGACCGGCAGCACTCACACCAACAACGGGGCAAAGCGAAACGTTTGCAGTCAGCTGGCGAGCGGATTCCGCAATTCGATCGCAGGTCTCCTCGGGGCCTTCGGTAGGAAACCTTTCGTTCGCAAGTATCTTTCCCTGGAGGTTACCCAGACAAACGGAAATCTTCGTTCCACCGACATCCAAGCCAAGAATGGGTTGATGGGTAGTTTTCTTTTCTTGGCCGTGTACCACAGTCGTATTATAGGTCAGGCAGGATATCTTGGCTGTCAACGGATACAAGTTTTACCGATTGATGCCCTGCGAATCACAAATAACACTTTGGAAGTTCAGCGCCCGCCACGAAGTTCAGTTGATCTAAATTGACCATCTGATAGACATTGATTCGGAAATCGGGACAAGTGCTGACCAGGCAGTAGGCTTCTGTCTGGCTGAAGGCATATTCGCTGACCAGCCACTGCATCAGATTTATGGTTGCCGTTTCCACCGCTACTTCTAGGGGGCGGTAAGCATAGACCGAGATGATCGAGTCCGGTTTTTCGATCCGCATCCAGGGGATGGATTTGCCTTTGAGGAGATCCAGCTTGACCCGAACCGTAGCTTTGTTCTCGGCAGCCGTACCGATGAACTCGGTGTCTCCCTGGCTGGCATGTATATCGCCCAGGTAGAACAGAGCACCGGGGTGATAGATGGGCAAGAAGATCCGGTTTCCCGGTGCTGCGTCTCGTATATCTAGATTCCCTCCCCAGGTCCCCTGTCCATCTGCACTGGTGGTCACTTCGCGATCGGGAGCGACTCCTAGCGTGCCGATGAAGGGAGTGATTGGCCAAGAGATACGATCATTAAAATGCAACCTGCCGTCGCGGGTCGTTCCACTGGGTCCGGGTTCGTGCCGAAAGATCATGGTGGTGTAGTCCCCGGACAGCTCCGGCCAGAGGGTGGATTCTCCGAGGGGACCTCGTCCGGGACCTGTCGTGGTCCATGAGTAGTCGTCGACCACAATATCCTCAACTGTGACCACCAATGTATCTCCCCGCTCCGCTCCTTCGAGCCACACCGGTCCCCCGATGGGATTGGTGAGTGGCGGCTGATGGTCGAATCCTGGTCGCTGAGCGGGAATGGCCTTATCTGCTGGAGACTTAAAGTAATTGGTTCCGACATCAAAAGTTTCAATCTCAAAGCTTTCACCGGTACCTACCCTGAGCAGGGGGATGTCTTCCCAATCGAAGGCATATTTCGTAGACTCTTCACGGGTGATTCTCTGCATCTTTCCTCCTCGTCATCGTACATCTCTCGAAAATGAGAATGCCATCAAGTCAGGAAAACCACGCCCTGAGGTTCCCACCCTGTGTGAGCGGCCGACTGACCCCATTTGCGTGAGCCATCTTTGAGCTATTGGGCCCAGCAGATTTCGATAAGCCGCGGTGGATCGGCCAGTTCCTGTGGCTTTTCAGTACAAAAGTATGCAATGGAATTCCTGTCCATCTGATATCCCAAAGATCAGTATAGCGACCCTCTTGTTCCGCTCGCCCGCGGGCTAGATAATCCCATGCAGGGGCCCTCCCGATGCGCCCAGTGCCTCGACTCGTTTGATCACTTCCGGGTTCTCCTCCAGCACTGGGGCATGGTGAGGTTTGGTGCGGGCGTCGATCACCAGGGAGCCTCGGCAGCCCCAGTGTTTCTGGTGGAAGAAAGAGTCAATGCCGGATATGTCCGCTGCCGGATTGGATCGAGTAAAAGTAACCCACAAGAAATTATTGAGCGTTCTGGAGGTAAATTCGCTGTCATCGACAATTACGGTGAGTGGAAACTGATTAATCGCATCTTGCAAAGAGAAGGAGCGGCAAAACTTTTCCACGACGTCATCCGTCCCTTCGCTTCCCGGGTGGTAAGGGGGTCCTTGCACAGCCAAAATCCCCGGCAGGCAACAGCGGGGCTGGAAAAAGCCACTGGGCAGTCGGAGATCGCCTTGCAATTCGCCTGGAAGTTTGCGCCGGGGAGGGCCAATCGCTGCCATCACGACCTTGGATCCTTTATTGATGCTGTCTCCGGAATAATCCAGTGTGTCGATAGTGGTGCGGGTCTGAAAGTGTAGATCTTGCTCCCAGTTGACCCGCTCGAGCAGATGGCGAAAAAAGGCTGGAATGTCGTGGGTGGCCAAGTGGGGATTGTCGTTCTTGGCCACGATCAGCAGGTATTTTGCCAGCGACATTTGTCCCTGGCCCAAGAGGCCATTGGCCTGGGTCAACAGCTCTTGAGGACGACGGAGGATTTCATAGGGGGTGTAACGCTCGCTTCCGATGGCCAGCATCAGGGGGTGCACTCCGGTCGCATCGACCGCGTGAACCTCATGGATCCCAGGAACGACGGTAGGAATCACCGGTCCCACCAGTTCGTGAATCAGTTGCCCAAACTGGGTGTCCTCTTGGGGAGGGCGACCAACGGTCGTGAAGGGCCAGATTGCATCACTACGATGATAGACGCGATCTACACGCATGACCGGGAAATCGTGGGCCAGGCTGTAATAGCCCAGGTGATCTCCGAAAGGGCCTTCTGGTTTTTTTACTTCCGGATCGATCCAACCGGTAATGCAGAAGTCGGCTTCGGCCGCAATGGGTAGATGGCCGTGGCGGTGAATGAGCCTTACCCGCCGACCTCCCAGGAGACCGGCAAAAGCGATTTCCGGAAGATCTTCGGGCAGCGGCATGACGGCGGAGAGCGCCATCGACGGAGGGCCTCCGATGAAGATATTCACCGGCAGAGATTCACTCCGGAGGATTGCTGAGGTGTGGTGGACACCGATGCCACGGTGAATCTGGTAATGCAGCCCAACTTCGGTGTTTTGGTGATATTGTCCACCGGACATCTGTACGCGATACAGACCGAGATTCGAGTTCCTGACTCCCCTTTGGTCTGGATTCTCTGTGTAAACTTGTCCCAATGTGATGAAGGCACCACCGTCTTTTGGCCAGGATTTTAGCTGTGGGAGTTGGTCCACTGTGATCTGGTTGGCTAGAACCGGCCCCCAAGAACACTTGCGGGGAAGCAAGTTGAGTGACTTCCATCCCAGGCCGAAGTATCTCAAAGGGTGGCGTTTGAAGACCGCGGGGTTGACTTTCATCTGCACCAGGTGAGCCACTGCCTCTAGAGAGTCCCTGAACAGGTATCTTACCCGATCCATGGTGCCGAAGAGATTACACACCAGGGGGAATCGGCAATTTTTCACCCGAGCGAAGTAGATGGCCGGGCCACCGGCCTGATAGACTTTCCGTTGGATTGCCGCCGCCTCCAGGTGGGGATCGACGTTCTGATTAATCCGTATCAGTTGGCCATTGGCTTCAAGATCTGCAAGACATTCCTGGAGCGTCCGATAGCCCATAGGAGAAGCCGATTTACAGCAGGCCCATTCCTTTGCCCACCTCGCTCAAGGTTTCGATGGCACATCTCAGCTGGTCCCTGGTGTGAGCGGCGGAGATCTGCACACGGAGACGGGCCTCACCTCGGGGAACGACCGGATAGCTGAAGCCCACGATCAGGATGCCGCGAGTATCGAGCTGGCGCGCCATCTCCACTGTTCGTTTCTCATCACCGATCATGATTGGAACAATGGGGTGAATCCCTTCCGGGATATTAAATCCTCGCGCCTTTATTTCCCGCCGGAAGTAAAGGGTGTTTTCGTGCAGCTTTTGTACCAGTTCTGGGCCGGATTCCAAAAGCTCCAGGGCTTTGAGAGACGCAGAGACAATGGGAGGGGCAAGCGTGTTCGAAAAGAGGTAGGGACGTGAGCGTTGCCGGAGTAGATCAACGATAGCTTGCCGCCCGGTGGTAAAGCCTCCTGAAGCACCACCTAGCGCTTTTCCCAGGGTGCTGGTAAGAACATCGATTCGATTAGTCACCCCAAAATACTCGGGCGTTCCCCGTCCAGTAGAGCCGATCAGCCCGGTAGCGTGAGAATCATCAACCATAACCAGTGCTTCATGCTCCTCGGCCAAACGACAGATGTCCGGTAGCTGCGCCAGATCACCATGCATGCTGAACACCCCATCTGTTACTACCATTCGGAAACGAGCCTCGGAAGTTTCTCGCAGTTTGACTCCCAGGTCCTCCATGTCCGCATGGCGGTAGACCTTTCTGTGTGCCTTGCAGAGATGGATGCCATCAATAATACTGGCATGGTTGAGGGCATCGCTGACGATGTAATCCTCCGGTCCCAACAGTGTTTCAAAAAGGCCTGCATTGGCGTCGAAGCACGAAGTGTAGAGGATGGTGTCCTCAGTGCCCAGAAAACCCGATATCCTGGATTCCAGTCGCTTGTGCAGATCTTGGGTTCCGCAGATGAAACGGACCGATGCCATGCCGTATCCGTATTTCTTTAATGCTTCAATGACCGCGCCGAGAATACGTGGGTGGTTGGCCAGTCCCAGGTAATTGTTGGAACACAGGTTGATGACTGTACCCTGCGGTGTGTCGACCCAGGCACCTTGGGTGGAAGTGATGATCCGTTCCTCCTTGTAGAGCCCACTTTGACGAATGCTTTCGAGTTCTGATAAGAGCCAGTCTACAAACTCGAGATTCATTAATTTTCCTTGTTTAGAAGGTATGGCTCCATGCGGTTTAGGTTTAGTCGGATCGAAAGGCTGTGAAAGCCCGCTTGAGAACCTGGGGACGCCACCGTCTGGCCTCTTCGCCCAGAAAATCGAGCGGGCCGACTACGGTAACCGGCTTCATAAGTTTATCTTGAAGTTCCAGGTCAGAGGCTACAGTTTGAACTAAATTCTCCCAAACCCCTTCTCGGCCAGTGATTCCCACCAAGGTCAGTTTTTTTCCCGCACAATCAAATGCCAACTCCTTGCGCGAGAGGATGAGGTCATTGGCTGAGAGTCCATTTATTGTGAATCTGCTGTTGAAGAGACCGAACAAGATCACCGTACCGCCGTCCCGAGTGAGTTCACAGCAGAGGCGGAAGGCTTCCCCTGATTTACCCACCATATCGATGGTGACATCAAAGAACTGCCCCTTGGTGAGCTCTTGCACTTTTTCCTGATAATCAGTCCGATGAGAGGCGTCCAAGACGGCCTTAGCACAGTCCAGCTCTTGAGCAAAACGGCGGCGGAAAGGATCCGTCTCGAAGGCTACTACCGATTTCAAGCCAAAGTACTTCAAAAAGATCTGGGCATAGAGCCCATGTGGTCCGCAACCGAAGATTCCTACTGTCTTGTCGCTGTAATTTCCGGGATGAGACTTGTCATTGCGATTGATCACGAATTGAGCCAGTAGGAAATCGTTGCCGGCCGGCTCGAATAGAGAGGGCCAGAAGGAGGTGTGGGAAAACTTTGCGGGGAGAAGATGGGCACAGCTGCTGGGGATACAGATATATTGCGAATAGGCCCCATGGATGGGCAAGGGCTGGCTGTCATTCACCATGCGCGGAGGCCAAAGACCAATGATCCCGTCATCTATGCTTCCGTGTAGGCAGTAGTGGGACTCTCCAGCCACGAGTTGGCCGACACGGAAATTGTCAACTTGAGGACCGATTTCGATTACTTCACCAAAGAATTCATGGCCGGGGATGATTCCTGGGCATGAGCGCCGAAGTCGACCAGTGAACAACGTCTCATCCGTTCCGCAAACTGAAACCTTATTGACTCGCAAGAGTAACTCCTTCGGACCGGGAACGGGAACGGGGACTTTTTCCAGGAAAAGGAATACTCCAGAGCCATCGTGTTGTTTTGGCCGATAGACCCAAGCTTTCATCTTCTGCATGCTTGAAATCGGAGTGGACTCTCAGTGATTATCCTGCATAGGGATACGAGATCGCCCGTAAATCGGAAGAAGTTCCGACAAGTATCCTGCTCACTTCAAAACGAATTTTTCCACGCGCCAGTTTAGGACCTCCGCCACGTACAGCTCGCCCCCCTGACCCAGGCTGAGATGGTGTGCGAATGACAGCTCTCCCGGAGCTCTCCCAAAGCTGCCGAAAGTACCGATAACCTGTCCCTCCAAATCCAGCTTCAGGACCCGTCCTTGGTAGCCGTCACACAGGTAGATGAGGTGGGCCTCACGATCGATGGAGAGTCCCCAGGGTGAGCCCAGGTGTGTCCACTGGGTTAGAAACTTTCCATTTTCGTCAAATATCTGCAGGCGATGGTTTTCTCGATCACCCACGTATACACGGCCCTGGTCATCGACAGCAATGGTGTGGGGAGCATTGAATTCGCCAGGTTCGGTACCTTTTCTGCCCCACGACAGAAGATATTTTCCCTTCTGGGAGAATTTGACCACTCGAGAATTGCCATAACCGTCCGTCACGTAGACTTCACCAGAGAGGCCAAAAGCGACGTGAGTGGGCTGGTCGAAATGGGATTCATCCTCTCCAGGACTGCCTTTCTGTCCGAGGACCATGAGGAGGTGTCCCTGGGTGCTGAATTTGAGGACCGTGTGGGACCCGATGTCGGTCACCCAGATGTTGTCGTCTGGGTCAACAGCCAGGCCATGAGGCCCGCTGATGATCCCGTCACCCCAGGAACGGAGGTAGTCTCCCTGGGAACTGAAACAGATGACGGGATGAGGTCCCCGGTGAAAGACGTAAACGTTGTTTTGAGAATCTACTCCGATTCCAGTAGTGGGTCCTAGATTCCACCCTTGCGGAAGTTTTCCCCACCCCGCAACTAGCTGGTAACCGAGTTCGGGGAAGTCAGGTCTATTGCTCCCAGCAATCAGGGCGGTAAAACCGGCCAGCGAGACCAAAGAGAATGTTCGTAGCCAAGGCCGCATGCTTTCCTCCTTCAGCGCGGACTGAAAAAGCCCACACTATCATAGTTGAACTCCCTGGGAAATGAAGGAGTTACTTCAAATTACTCTGGGTGGGGTCAAAGTGCATGTGGTATAAGGAACTCCGAACGAGCCAAGAATGGATCTCAAGGAGCTGACCAAACTCAAGGGGGAAATCGAAAGAATCACCTATGCCAACGAAGAGAGCGGTTTCACCATTGCCAGGGTTAAGGTCAGTGGCCGTCGCCAGATGGTGACTGTAGTAGGGAGGCTGTTGGCTGTGACGCCCGGGACGGTCCTCGAAATGGAAGGCGAGTGGGTCATTCATCCCCGCTATGGTGAACAGTTTAAGTTGACGGATTTCAAATCCCGGGTTCCTGCGTCTCTTTATGGAATCCAAAAATATCTGGGTTCCGGTCTGATCAAAGGCATCGGTCCGATCATGGCCAAGCGGATTGTAGAGAAGTTTGGCCACAAGACACTACAGGTGATTGAAGATCAAGCAGAAATGCTTGTTAAGGTAGAAGGCATCGGTGCCAAGCGAATCCAGATGGTCAAGGAGGCCTGGGAGGAGCATCAGGAGATCCGGGAGTTGCTCTTGTTTTTGGAAAGCCACGGGATCAGCTCAGGCTATGCTCCAAAGATTTTCAGACGCTACGGAAATGATGCTATCGAGGTAGTCAGGGAAAATCCTTACGCTTTGGCCACGGATATTTTGGGGATTGGCTTTCTGACTGCTGATCGAATGGCCGAAAAGCTCGGATTCGACAAGAATTCTGAGCTGAGGGTCCAAGCAGGGAGCTTGTATGTCTTGCAGAAGTTCGCCGATGAGGGGCATGTCTACTTCCCTTATGAACCTCTGGTGAGAGCTTGCCAGCAGATTCTGCAGGTGGACCGAGAGGTCATACTCAAGGCTTTTGCTGCTCTTGTGGTAGGAAAGAGAATAGTTATTGAGGACCTCAATCAGGCTCTCGAAGAGTTCAGGCAAAATAACAAGGCGGTCTACTTAGCCACACTGTATCGCTGTGAGACGGGTATTGCCTGGCGACTGAAGAAACTGGCAATTGCAGCCAAGTCCATCCGGAGAATCGACACTCAGAAAGCTATCGATTGGGTGCAAAAGAGACTGGCTATCACTTTGGCGGTAAGCCAGGTGCGAGCAGTCCGGTGTGCTGTGGAGGACAAGGTGATGGTCATTACTGGGGGACCGGGAACCGGAAAAACCACCATCATCAACGCTATTCTCAAGATTTTCAAAAAACTGAATGCTGACATCCTCTTGGCCGCGCCTACCGGAAGAGCCGCTAAACGAATGAGTGAGGCGACTGGTGGGGAGGCCAAGACAATCCACCGGCTGCTGGAATACAGTATTCAAAAAGGGGGTTTTCAGAGAAACGAGGAAAATCAACTCCGGTGTGATTTTTTGGTAGTTGACGAGGCCTCAATGATCGATGTTGTTCTGATGTATCATCTGTTGAAAGCTATTTCCCCGGGATGCACCTTGATCTTGGTGGGCGATGTGAATCAGCTTCCCTCCGTAGGTCCCGGAAGTGTGCTTCAAAGCATCATTAATTCCAGAACTGCACCGGTGATGGAGCTGAACGAGATTTTCCGCCAGGCTCAGGAAAGCTCAATTATCGTCAATTCCCATAGAATCAATCGTGGGGTATTGCCATCGTTAAAGCCTTCTGAAGAGAAGATTGAGGATTTCTATTTCATTGAGCAAGAGGTACCCGAGGAGATTTCCAGAGTCATACTGGAGTTGGCTAAAGAGCGTATTCCCAAGCGCTTCGGATTGGATCCTGTTGACGATATTCAAGTCATTACTCCCATGCATAAAGGGGTGGTGGGTGCTGAGAATCTGAACACTCTTCTCCAGAGGGCGTTCAATCCGACTGGTAAAACGGTGATTCGGGGTGGGAGAAGTTTTCGGATCAATGACAAAGTCATGCAGACGAGAAACAACTACGAGAAGGAGGTCTTTAATGGCGATATCGGGCGGATTACCAGAATCGACACTGAATCCCAGGAATTAACGGTTTTGTTTTACGGCCGCAGGGTGCTCTATGATTATGCTGATTTGGACGAAGTAGTTCTAGCCTACGCGGTGTCGGTACACAAATCGCAGGGCTCCGAGTATCCGGCCGTGATTGTCCCGATTCATACCCAACACTATGTTCTCTTACAACGGAATCTGATCTATACCGCGGTCACCCGGGGAAGGAGTCTGGTGGTTCTGGTGGGCACCAGAAAGGCACTGGCCATTGGAGTGAAAAATGACAAAATGCGGAAGCGTTATTCTTATTTGCGCTATAGGCTGATGTGAACCTTGATCTCCGACTTCGAATAAAGATGATTGTTCACGGTTCTATTCGCCGACTTTCAAGTGATGGGGGCGTGTTTCGGTTTGGATCCCCCGTTTGTGCTGTTCAGACTAATGCAAAGAGAAATTTCTTCCCGGAATGATCCAGTGTGGCTGGGAGCGGGACTAATGTGGAATTTAAATTGGCCAAGTGGGGGCTAAACTTAAATTGGTGCGAGAAGAATTTCGCAGTTCTTTTTAAAGAGGATTCTCCTGCTGGGGAAGGGGTCGAGGCAAGCGGTGGTCGACCGTTGGAAGTGGGGGAAAGGCCCCGCGGGGCTCCGTCTGATACCAGTAGGCAACGCTGCACCAGTCGTCGGCCCGGTTGTTGGCGTGTCTGTGCTCCATGGTAACGCGGGTCGATTTGGTGAAGGGTATGGGGTCCACGATGTGGAACCGGTACACCGTCCATCGGATACCAAGCTTGTGGTGCGTCTGGTCTTTAGCCTGGTTAAGAGGCAGCCGAAATAGGAGTAGCTGAAAGGCATACCGAAGCCCCATGCGCCTTCGAAGTAGTCCTCGGATCCGGTGCCACTGAGGGTGGGAGATGAGGCTCTATCCACGAAGATCATATCGTCTCCCTCACCCCACCATCCGTTCTCATTGAGGCGTACGTTTAGGATCACTCCTGCGTAGTGGCCACGACCCTCGCCTTCCAGGAAGATGTAGTTCTCCCGGCCATCCAGGTTGATCTGCTTGTCGTCCTCGCCCCACTCGGTTCGCGGGCATGGGTAGGCTTGGCGGTACTGGGCGTGAAAGTAAGCCACGTTGGAGAGTGGGCGCTCCAACATCCGCCAATCCACAGTAGTAGTAAAAGGAACTGACTTCCTGCTGGCCCTGGTTGTCTAGAGTGATTCTGGCAGAACGGTTGAAGGGAATGTTCCAGAAGGAGTTGAGGGTGTTCTTCGTGCCGATGGCGAGAGGTTCGGAGGCGAAGTGGACGTACTGTGCGTGTCCCAACCCGAAGAAGTCCCCGATGGGAGCCTCCACGCTGGGTTTCTCCTCCTCATCCCAATAGATACGCAGGACCAGCTTCTTCAGACGCCCCTGTTTCCGGCTGGAGATGGTGGCCCAGATGTGGTGGATTTGTCCCGGGCCCTCCAGTTGGGCCAGTACGCGCGTCTCGCCCGGTTGTATGCGATTGGCGTGGAGTCCGTCTCCATTACCGCCGGTCGGGTCATAGCTGGACACCCGGGCCGGGATGAAGTCTTTGAGAGATATGAGCTGTGCGAGGGGTGCGGAGTTCTAGGTTGGTCCCCTAGCCACAGCCCCACAGCACGGACGCGGCCAGAACTGACAAGAAACGGGTTTTGGTTGTAATCATACCTTCCATCCTGGGTTTGGACGAATCATCTTCCCCCTACCGCGATTATAGGGATCATGACACGAAAGGACAATTTTCTTTAAACGGGAATTCTTCATTTCAACTCCAGACATGAGTTCACCTGACCTAAACAAACAGAGCCAACCTCACCTGATTCGGGACAAAATGTTAGGAGTCCAATAGAGTCCAGTTCAAGGCGTACTTGCCTTCCTTGATCCACTGCTCGGCCGTGTCGCGACCGTTGTAAAAGTGAACTATGGTTTGGGGCTTGTGCGCTCATATTGGTTACAATGAAACCCACCCTCGGAAAGAGTTCTCCGCGATGCCACTCGATTTTTGCAATTATCCGGCGAGGTCGGTCCCAACTGGCGGCTTGATAGTTGAAATCGGCAGACCAGACGATTAGTTTTTAGGGTGGACGACCGACAGACCGGGTCAGCAGGTGTCGAATCTCCGCCTGAAGGATGTCGTTGGCCGGAAGCCGGATGCATACAAAAATCCCTTTTCTTCCAGGTATTCATAGATCTCTGACTTGGCGAAGACAGCATCACCATGAAAGTACTTGCGAACGGTTTTCTTCTCGTAGCGAGTCACGATTAGTTCCAGGAGCTTCTTGCAACAATCCCCACTGTGAACGTTGCCGAGCCGAAGTATTGCACCTTCGCAATCTCCGAACTGGTTGAAACAAAACAGGGGATGGTAGTCAGTACATCCAAAATAGCCATTGTAGACAGATGCTTCTTGCTCGCCATGGACCAGACTGGCTGAACTGTCCATATCCAGATTTGTCGATGAGAGGTTTTCTCCGGCGCTCCTTCTACCCGTCGGCTAGTGACTTCTGAAAGGGCGTTGAGATTGTCCTTCACAGACAGCATCTGAGTCTCAAATCGACCCATGGTGCTGGCACTGGGGGCATTGTTCTTGTCGATCTTTTTTCCGGTGATTCTCCACATAGTCGGATCAATCGATAGACGATGGGCATCATTGACATCTTCATAGCTAGCGAGGCAGCTGTATACGGACTGACGCAGCAACGAAGCCAGGCGGTGCTGGATGTTCCGCCCCGTCCGGGAATCGTGAAAAACGGAGGGTACACTATCGAACAAAGCCAACGCCTCGTCCAGGTCACGATAGGCGAGAAGTCCGTCATCCGACGTGACTTTAGCACCATGAAACTCAAGCCTTATACTACCGTCAAAACCGGCCCTCAAACCTTCACCCTTTGGGTTATCTGTTTCTTTCCTCGATTAAATTTGCTGTAACTATAATGAGTTAGGATGAAGCGGGAAGCAAGATGAGTGTCCCATATGGTGAATGGGGAGTAAATGTTCAACCCGTGACATTGTTTTGTGGCATTATGAAGGATTCATGAAGGCCAATCTTAGTCGAAAGCACGATTTCCTACCCTGGACGATCCAGAAAACTCAAGACAACGTCATTGAGATTCAACGTGGCGAGGGGGTGTATTTCTGGGACAAAAGTGGTCGCCGCTACTTGGATTTTATCTCTCAGCTGTTCAACCTGAATCTTGGGCATGCCAACCGCAGGATCATTCGTGCGATTCAGGAGCAGGCAGATAAACTGTGCGCGGCAAGTTCTGCTCTGCTTCACAGCGGACGGGTGAAATTAGGAGAGCGACTAGCGGCTCTCGCACCTGGCGACCTGTCCAAGGCGTTTTTTACCAACAGCGGAAGCGAAGCCAACGAAATTGCCTTGGCCATTGCCCGCCTTTACACGGGTCGGCAGAAAGTCTTCGCCAAGTATCGATCCTACCATGGAACGACCCTGGGGACGATTACCCTCAGTGGTGACCCACGGCGGATGTCGGTTGAACCTGGTCCTCCGGGCGCGGTCCGATTTTTCGATCCCTATTGCTACCGCTGTGACTTTCAACTCGAGTATCCCTCTTGCGACATCCACTGCGCGAGCGCGCTGGCCCGACAGATTGAGATGGAGGGTCCAGAAAATGTTGCGGCCGTTATCGTTGAGCCTTTCACCGCCGGTGCAGGAGGTTTTCCCGGACCTCCCGGTTACCTCAGACGGATCCGTGAGATTTGCGACCAGTATCGTGTGTTGATGATCGCCGATGAGGTGATTACCGGATTCGGTCGCACCGGTGAGTGGTTTGCCGTCAATCACGAAAACGTCGTCCCCGACATTCTCACAGTAGCAAAGGGCATCACCAGCGGCTATGTTCCTATGGGGGCGGCGATGGTTCGAGAAGAGATTGCCGCTCACTTTGAAGACCGGCTGCTCCCCATTGGATGTACCTATACGGGCCATCCTTTGGCCTGTGGTGCTGCCCTGGCCGCACTGGATGAGTACAGCTCCCAGAACGCGATTGGCAATTCTAGAGCGATGGGTCGTCTTCTGAAGACCAGACTTTCCACCTTGAAGGAGAAGCATCTTTGTGTTGGAGATGTGCGCGTCCAGGGACTGCTTGGCTGTATTGAACTGGTTCAAGACCAAGCCACGCGAGAACCCTTGGTTCCCTTCAACACCTCTCCTCCACTGGTCGATGAGCTGCGGCAGGAGTTTCTCAAGCGAGGGCTTTATGTCTATCTCCGGTGGAATATGGTTCTCTTAGGGCCTCCGCTTATCATTCAAGGCCAAGATCTGGAGCAGGGTCTCGATCAGGTAGACGAGGTTCTCGATTGGTTGGATGAACGTGTGGTAAAGGCGACTACCAGGAGCTGACGGAACGCTTAGATTTTGGCTAGGTTTAGGTTAACCGGATTAAGGGCCTTGGCCAAACCCGATGTGAGTGTGGTCATGCTCCAGTGTGTGGGGAAGGTCAGAGGCCAGGTGATAGCGCCGATTTCGAAAAAGAGCTGTGTCGGTGGCGATGGGCTCCGGATGGTCTTGTCGCCAGAACGACTAGTTGTCTGAGAGCTCTACATCAGGGACAAGGGGAAAGCGGGTTTATTTCATCGCGATCTCGGCTTCCCCGCGAAGTAAATCCGCGATGGTTCCTACCAGCTGTTGCTGCCAAAAGTTACCGTCCACGGTGACGAAATACCTCTACTTGGATAAAACCTGTTCATCAGTGGGTAGGGGGTATTTCTGCGACTTGGGACGATCGCTGTAGTATCCAACTATCTCCAGAGAATCCATTCCACCGATCCACTTCTTCCTTTGCCTGCACCTCCTGGCGTGAACCACACTCCCCATGGACCGGGTTCGAAAGAAAGGGGGGTTCTCCAGAGTAAAAGCCATAAAGCCAAGCTTCCTGGCCGGTTTCAGAGTGTGAACTATGTGGGCAACTTCCAGCAGGTAGGCCATCCCACTGGCATTGTCGTCCTCTTTCTGGCTCCCCGGAACCGTGTCATAATAGGCTTCGACCAGGAAAATCTGATCTTTTTGGATCTGGCCCTCTTTCTCGCAATGACATTTTGGTAGGTTCGTTCATCAAATCAGCATACATCCTGGTCACATTCATACTCCGTCTGCGGGAAGATCTGCTCGATGTATTCGCCGGCTCGCTCCAGGTTTTGGCAATGAGCAGGGCTGTGCTTTTCGATCTGGCAATCGAGGAGCGACATGTGCTTTGTTTGACGCGATCCGCGATTTGTCGTGGCTCGTCAAGAGGTTGGACATTAGGATGATAAATTTTACAATTTGGTGATTAGGATTAAGGTTGCTTGTGAAGAGAGGTATTGAGCCTGCTATCAGTTACACGAATCTTCACGAATACGGTTCTATTCGTCCTATCCGGTGAGCAGCTGTTTCTTACCATTTTGATATTTTCCCAGCCTGGAATAATATCTAGTGGACGGATGGTAAGCGGATCTGCCCAAAGGAGCTGGATAACCGGGTGGAGGCAACGGAAAAACGGGAGTTAGGCAACACTGGATTGGAAGTCACCTAACTTGGCTTCGGTGGTGCTCCTTTGGGCAACCTCTACCGAGTTTGTCCAGAAGAGGAAGCCCGGAAAGCAGTCGAGGCGGCTTATGAGAGAGGATTGTGTTTTTTTTGATACAGCTCCTCTATACGGGCACGGGTTAAGCGAGCGACGGATCGGCCAGGTGCTAGGACGCTATCCGAGAGCTAGCTTCTTGCTGTCGACAAAAGTAGGCCGGCTCCTCAGAACCCAAGAAAATTCCTCAAAGATTGACCGAAGTGGATTTGCGAAAGTGCTTCCCTTTGAACCCGTTTTCGACTACAGCTATGATGGCGTCAGGTATTCGGTCGAGGCCAGCCTGGAGCGTTTACACCTAGAACGGATTGATGTGCTCTTGATCCACGATGTGGATACCTTCACCCACGGTGAAGCCGATCTGGAGGACCGCTTCCGAGAGGCCATGAAAAAAGGTGCCTATCGGGCGCTCCAGAAGCTTCGTAGCGAGGGAACGGTGAAAGCCATCGGGGCTGGGCTCAGTGAGTGGGAGACATGCTATCGCTTTGCGCGGGAGGGAGACTTCGATTGTTTCCTTTTAGCGGGACGCTACACGTTGCTCGAACAAACGGCCTTGGAACCATTCCTCTGTTTTTGCCGGCAGCGCCGGATTAGTATTATCATCGGTGGACCCTACAATTCAGGAATTCTGGTCACGGGTCCTGCCCAGGGGGCCAAGTATAACTACGCCGAGGCCCCGCCTGAGATTCTGGAAAAGACCAGTCGAATCGAGGAACTCTGCAATCGGCATGGAGTTCCGCTAGCGGCAGCTGCACTCCAGTTTCCGATGGGTCACCCGGCGGTGTCCACGGTGATCCCGGGAGCCCAGACAATGGTTGAGGTTGAGCGAAATATTGAGTTATTCAACCTGGGGATTTCGGAAAATTTCTGGGTGGAGCTAAAGGAGAGAAACCTGATCCGAGAAGACGCTCCTGTTCCCAAGGGCTAAGTGAAAAGCGCACACCCATCATGGGCCGTGATCGAAAATGTGGTATGAGGACTCAGCAGGAACAGTTTGAGCTAGCTAGCGAGGTCATGCCGGGTGGAGTGAACTCGTCTGTGCGCCTGAATCGAGCGTTGGGTACACCCTTCTACGCTTCGGAGGCCAAGGGGAGTCGGGTGTGGGATATCGAAGGGCGTGAGTTCATCGACCTGTCCTGTGCCCATGGCGCCGCCCTTCTGGGACATGCCCATCCCAGCATTGATCGAGCTCTTCGCAAAGCGACCGAGCTTGGTTATGCCCACTCCTTCGAGACCAAGTATCACGAGGAGCTGGCACGTAAGGTGTGTGAGTGTATCCCCTGTGCCCAACGGGTACGCTTCTGTTCCTCCGGTTCGGAAGCCACGCTCCATCTCATCCGGGTCTGTCGCGCATACACGGGCCGTAAGAAGATTCTTCGTATTGAAGGCCACTTTCACGGTTATCACGAACTTATCTATATTGGAGGTCATCCGCCACCTTCTGAACTAACGAAAAACCGCGAACGTCCCTATGTCGAATCACCGGGCATCCCGGAAGAATTCGCCCAGTTGGTGATTCCAATTCCCCACAATAATCTCCAGGAGCTTGAGCAGGCCGTGGAGCGACACGGGGATCAGCTGGCATTGGTGATCTTAGAGCCGGTCAACTACAACTGTGCGTGTATTCTACCAGTGCCTGGATATCTTGAGCGGCTCAGACAGCTCACCCAAGAGGCCGGAATCGTTCTCTTTTACGATGAAATCCAGTCTGCATTTAGGAAGTCTCCAGGAGGAGCACAGCTAGACTTTGGCGTTGTGCCAGACGTTTGCACGATTGGAAAAGCTCTGGGGGGAGGACTACCCCTTTCGGCATTCTGCGGAAAAGCCGAAATAATGGAAATGTATCAGCCCAGTGGACCGGTTCAACATAGTGGCACCTTCAACGCCCATCTGGTTCCGGTATTGGCGGGACTGGCCTTTATGGATGAGGTAATGAAACCAGAGTTCTACGCCCATCTAGGCCGGCTTGAAGATCGCTTCCATGGAGGACTGGATCAGATCATCGCCGCCGCCGATTTAAACATGGTAGCGCCTCACTATGGGGCACGTTTCAATATGCTGCTGGGCAGAAGAAGTCCGGCCATCTGCTATGAGGATACGTTTTGCCATAATTCGGAAACGATGCTTGAGATCATCCGGTCCTGCTGGCTGCGGGGTGTCTACTTTCACGATTACGGTGGTGGTCCCGTGCACCATGGGTATTCGATCCAACACACTGAGCAGGACATTGACATGGTTTTGAACGTTTTGGAGGAAGTGTTCAAGGAGGTCAAAGAGAAGCTCTAGATCCGAAGCACAAAGCTAGCCATGTCCTCTTCCGGTGATTCGCCAGATGGCTTCCACTCGTGTTCCCCGAAGACAAACCAGGTGATCGTAAAGGTTCACGTTAGGGTCGCAGTGAGGGACGATGAATTCCAGCCGGTCACCCAGGCGGATTTCACGACTTGGATTGTCGAGAATCACGCCGCCATGCTCGTCTCCCATAAACTGGTACTCTACGCCTGTAATCCCCTTGATTTCCGGACCGAACTGGCGATCCGTGGAAAAAGCCTTTAGGCCCGCATCGACGGTAGCCCAGTCGCTATAGTTCTTGCTGATCACGGTGGACAAGACGGTCAGGGAGGGGGAAAAATCTTCATAGAGTGGGCCCTCTTTGCCGCCGATTCTTCGGTAGTCGACGTCCATAAAAACGTACGAGCCTACCTGAAACTCAGTGATGCCCTCTAGTTCGCTATCGATATTGTAGGTCCCGGTGCTGGCCCCGGACAGAATCTTGACTGGAAGCCCCGCTTTTTTCAGCCGCAAAAAAGTTTCTATGGGTTTTCGCATGGCTTCCTTCGACTCTATTTGACGAGCTTGGAACCCCTCGACGTGTGAAGCTACACCCGCGTAGGCGTGGATCCCTTGTAATTCTAGATGGCCCAGTTTCATGATCTGTTCCGCTAATGCCACCGCTTCGTCTCCCGGGACGATGCCGGTCCGACGTCCTCCAGGGTCAACGTCGATCAATACATTCAGCGTGACGCCTACAGCCGCAGCCGCCTCGTTCAACTCTCTGGCGTGAAACGAGTTGTCGACTACCGAGAGGGTGTCGGGTTGCTTGCTGGTGATTCGAAGCAATCGTTCGATCTTGTTGCGACCCACCATTTCAGACGTGACAAGCAGGCCCTGAATCCCTGCTGAGGACATTGACTCGGCTTCGTAAATAGTGGCCGTACTGACGCCTAGAGCACCGTTGTCAATCTGCCGCTTCGCAATTTCCGGACACTTGTGCGATTTGGCATGAGGACGCAGATGGATTGCAGTTGCTGCTGCATGCTGAGCCATCTTTCGGATATTGGCTTCCAAGAGGTCAAGATCAAGCAATAAACAGGGGGTGGGCAAATCTTCCTTCTCAATGTTTACCGGATCTTCGCCAGACTCCAACCGTTGCTCAATTTCCCTCAGCGTGTAACCACTTCCGGTCCGTGGAATCCAAGCGGTGGGGGTGACCTTCTCTAGAATCGAGTCTCCTTCGGCCAACTTTTTCCCCGATTTCTTCATCCTTTGCTCCTTGGGGAGACCATGGTATCGTTTACCCACCACCCACTGCAAAGCAGGCACTCTCCCCCGTTAACTGCGTTTTTGAATGATTCCTCTCACATCGTTAAGGAGACCCGGATTGCTTGGGTCTTATTGGCAAAATGGAAGGCTTCGTTGATTTCGGCGAAGGCAAAGGTATGGGAGACCACCTGATCAAATGGATAGACCTTCTTTCTGCGGGCCAGAAAGTCGATTGCCCGGGCAAGTACCCAAGGTTCGTAAACAATGACTCCTTGGATGACCTGCGAGCCCCGAACCACGGTCCCTGGGTCGAGGCTAGAGGGTAAGCCAGGAGTGATATTTCCCACCCAGAGATAACGTCCGGCTGGTCTCAAGAGATTAATGCCTTCTTCGACTACCTGGGGGACACCCACGAATTCTGCCACAACGTCCGCCCCCTGCCCCCGGGTCATTTCAAAAACAATCTCTCGGCATTCCTTCCTTCCTATCTTAGCTCGGTTTACAGTTATGTCTGCCCCGAAGGACTGTGCCAGATCAAGGCGCGAGGCCAACTTGTCAACCACGATCACCTGTGCGGCTCCCATGTCCTTGGCGATGGCCGTCGCGTAGAGTCCAAGCCCTCCTGCTCCTTGAATGACGATGGTGTCTCCAAGCCGGATACCAATCTGGTCCAGCCCGTAAAAAGACTCACACAAAGCACAGTTTGCAGGTGAGACCAGAGAATCATCCAACTCAGCTGGGATCCTACAAACGGTCTGTCCCCTTCGTAGATAGTAGTATTCTCCGTAGGCCCCGCGAAAGTAGGGCGACCGGTTGGCATCGTCAAACCAGTAGCGATAGCGATTGGGACAGGCTGGTGAGCCACTGAGACAAGCGGCACAAGTGCCGCAAGGGACGAAGTAGGCATAGGTGATCCGATCTCCCTCTTCTAACGGTTGACCCATGCAGTCGGTGGATCTGTTCTTTCCTAGGCGAAAAACTTCGCCCACCATCTCATGGCCGGGGACAATCGACATATTCTGAGGTAAAGGTGGTCCATGACCTCTCCAGATGTGCAGATCAGAGCCACATATGTTAGCGCAGTGAACCTTGACCAGGATATCGTATGCCCCGATCTCCGGAAGTGGATACTCACGGAACTCCATTTCCTTCATTGGTTCGGTAAAGACAGCAACTTTGCCTTTCATCGTGACCTCCCTGTCTTGTGATCGCGGCTCAACTGAACGATTCGATCACAAAGTTCACCTTGATCCCGACCTCCATCATTCGGGTAGAGGGGGGAGGGCGATCTCAGAGTTACTTTTCGTTGACGGTGCATGTTGACATCACTTTCTTCATCACGTCTTGATCTCGCCCTGCAAGCCCAATTGTAAACATGACCGTATTTCCGAAGTGGGACACTTAGTTTTTAACGCTTTAGGGCAAGCTTAATCCGTGAGTCTTGACCTTGGCAAGGTCCTCAGGACTTATTGTCCAAAGAAAAGGCATCGATGAGACATTATCAAAATTACGGCTGGACGCTGATTTCTTACGCCCCGAAACGAGCTTATCCTAACGGAGCGAGGGACTGGAAGTGGTAGTGGGTCTTTCGACAGGCTTGCTGGTGAGGAAACTGAAATATCAGACATGGACAACATCCCAAACCGGCAATATATGGATTAGGACAACCGTTCCCGCTTAGAGCAGAATGGTCAACAGAAGCCATTTCCAGTAGGTTGTTTCACTGATTTCTGCTTGCGTTTTCCGAGGACACCCAGGACACTACGCCGATTAGTGTACTTCTTAATGACCATGGGTGAACGGGAAGAGGTCCGGTATGAGTTGATGCGTCCTGCCGAGGTGATCCGTCGGCGCGAGGCGTGACCGTTAGCCTATATGCCCATGGGTCCGATCGAGTGGCACGGATGGTACAACCCGTTGGGGTTTGACGGTATCAAAGCACGTGAGCTGTGTTTGCGCGCCGCTCGCAAAGGCGGCGGATTGGTGTTTCCCGTCGTATGTGGTATGGGGAGCATCGTGAATTACATCTGGCAGGGGTCAACGATCTCGCCAATCCCGGCATCGCTGAGACAATGAAGTTGCCGCAAGAGAACTTTAGTCATGGCTATATGGGGGCGAACGGTAGGCCAACAGGAACAGTCATTCCTGGATCTCGTATTTTATATTCTAGATCAGCTTCAGAGTCTAGGATTTCAAGCGGTCTATCTGGTAGCGGGTCACGGGCCGCTGCTGCCGCATCTCAAATTGGTGAGTATGTTGTTTGAGCATCGCACAGGGGTAAAGGTTTCGGCGGAGCATACGGGTGGTATGGTTGAGGGATTCGTTGAAGGTCATGGGGGTCGACTAGAAACCGGGGTGATTCTGGCGGAACGCCCTGAGTTGGTCGATCTCAATCAACTACCTGACGTCGACGACCCTGGACAGATCGTCGGCATCGCCGGCCAGGATTCAAGCGAAAGCTCTCAGCAAACCGGTGACGCATTTGTCCCGCTGTGCGCCGAGTATATTGTGAAACAAGCAAGGGTCCTGGTTGAGTGTGAGCTATCTGATGGACGATTGGTAATTAAGTAGCGTGGCGTCGGAAGTCAGGAATATTAACCAGTCATAACGTGTTCTGCTGCCTGTGGTCTGCAGCTCTCGCATCCATATGGGCGGGAAACTATTCGGGAGCTTGCTTCCGGTCGAGAGCCTGGACAAACTGGACACGGCGTTTATTTCCTCCCCGGTGCTGAGGTTCGTCAATGAAGAGAAGGCGATAAAGCATTGGTGTTGCGATTGGCAATCCAGCATGGGAGACAAGTCCAAGAAAATGTGGAGTTGCGGATATTTCAGAATTTTGGTTTTGGACAATTTACGCGAGGACAGGTAAAGGAAAGGGCAGCACTCGTGCAAAGGCACGACTACACCCTTTTCGCACTGGTACGGTGCAACCCCGGATGATTGTGACTCCGGAATGGGGCGGGGGTGTGAGCAGTGTGGGCCACTATAAAAGGGGGGGTAGGTGCAACGAGTTTTCTCTTCCATCCGATTGTCACAGTTCCCCAAGCCATTGAAACTGGTGCTCTCGTTTACCGTGATTGTGTTGGGTCTCGGGTATTTGATTGCCTCTTCAACTTGCATCTCACCTATAACTTGACGGATGGCGAAGAGGGTCTGATGGCCGATGATCTGAAGCGAGCCTTCTATGGAGATCGAAAGAACACAAAACTGGCCTCGAAGATTGACGGAGGCAGCATGAAACAATTTCTTCCGTTGCCTGGTGATAAAGAGAAAATTTGGTATCCACTTGACTCAGGTGACCCCAAGATATAGTATGTGCCTTCGTGGAGGATTATCCACGCGGCCTGCTCGAGTTCGAGGTACGCTTCGCCAGCGAAGAGGCCTGTCGCGACTATCTGTCCGCGTTGCGCTGGCCGGAGGGTTTCCGCTGTCCGGGATGCGGGCATGAGCGGGCTTGGCCGATGCGCAAAGTGTGGTTCGAATGCGCTTGCTGCGGGCGGCATACGTCGGTGACCTCGGGCACGATCTTCCAAGACACACGTAAGCCGCTGCGGCTGTGGTTCCGGGCGATCTGGCACGTCACTTCGCAAAATAACGGGGTCAGCGCGCTGGGTCTGCAGCGCGTTCTCGGGTTGGGCAGCTATCAAACTGCGTGGACCTGGATGCACAAGCTGCGGCGAGCGATGGTGCGTCCGGGGCGGGAGCGATTGGCGGGCGTAGTCGAGGTCGATGAGACCTATTGGGGCGCTGAGGAAGAGGGTGTGAGCGGCCGGCAGAACGAGCGTAAAGCATTTATTTCAGTATCCGCGGAAGAGAGAGCCGCGGGCTAGGACGGATCCGCATGCAGCGCGTGCGGAACGCATCGGCGGCCAGTTTGATGCCCTTCGTGGAGGAGTCGGTCGAGCCGGGAAGCTTGGTGCACACCGACGGCTGGCTGGGCTACGAGCCGCTGGAGAAGAAGGGCTACCAGCATCGCATCGTCTTTCTGTCGGGCCGCCGCAAGCAGGCCTCGGAATTATTGCCGAGGGTGCACCAAGCGATCTCGTTGCTCAAGCGCTGGCTGCTGGGCACGCACCAAGGCGCGGTTAGCCACGAGCATCTGGACTACTACCTCGACGAGTTTGTGTTCCGCTTCAACCGGCGCAACTCACGCAGCCGGGGAAAACTCTTCTACCGCCTTGTGCAGCAGGCAGCCGCCGTGGACCCAACGCCGTATGATCGATCGTCGCCGACTGGGACGCCGAGGCCCCGTGAGCCCAACCACAAGATGTTGGGGTTACCTGAGTCCAGTGGATACCCCATTTTACCTCATTTAGGTAGAGTATCCGTTCAGTAGTCATTAGTGTTCCGTTCTTAGCACTGTTATTAGATTTTGGGGCACGATTTTTTTGCCAAGTATGAGCCCAACATAGTTTACGTTATGGTGGTTAGCGAAATAGTCCTCGCGGTTTTTCCACCGTCATGACTCTTTTTCCCTTGTATGAAATGTGGCTGAACACGACGCAGAAGGCGTAGGAAATGAAACACTGGAGCATTAAGCGATTTCAAGAGCCGGTTTCCTCAAGTCTGGGAAAGCTATAGAATCCTACATGAGTTTTGCAGCTATTCAGGGTGTTGGAATACAAGGTCCAAGCGCTCATCCAAATCGCCGGGTGCCAAAGGACGCTATCATCAGGAGCGGTTGCCATTGCACAGGCTCCTGGACCACATTTATCACACCATGGATTGTAGAAATAGAATATTTAGCTTGATTGCTCTGTGTCTGATTGGGGGCCTACTGGCTGGGTACGAGGGTTACGCCCAGTCTTTACCCATCCTGTCCGGAGTTGAGCCGCAACCGTTTATTTCGCAAGTCACAAGACTTGGTGAAGCACTCTCTTACCTTGGGAGTTCCTTTCCAGAACGCATCGATGGCCGGATTGAGGCGCTTGGGAAACATGTCCCGAGTCCTCAGTTGGTTCGAGAACTCCAGGAAGTCCTCGACCCATTGTGCTTATTGATGGTGTATATTAACCCACAGGTTCGTGTAAAGGTGATGCGAGGACCGGCCCAACCCTCACTCATCCAAAATGGCTGGAGGACCTTTTTGATCAAGGTATATAACGAAGCGGGGGTCACGTCTCGTTTGGAAGTGGAAAGCCCGAATATAGGACCGATGTTTCATCGCTCAACCGGAGCTCAGGGAGTCCATCAGGAAGATGTGATTTCAAGGGTCGATTTGGCAGATCGCTTTCTGGAGACAAAGTTTTATCGCCGCCGCCCGTTATTGGAGCGACTTTCCGGTCTTAAGTTGGAATACGCTCTCCTGCAGGTCTACACAAGGGCAGTTGGAAAGAGGGAAGCCAGAATTGGATTTCACGTAGGACAGGGGACTCGAGATCTGGCCTTACGGAATGCGGTGGCCGTTTTGTTTGATTGCGAGCGCGCGGTCCGAGTCGTTTTCCGAGTCAAAGACTACGATGGCCATCCCACCATGGGTTTCTTCGTCATCACCGATGGCATGGAAAGATTGATCGAAGATCCGTCGAGTGAAGCGGTACCCAAGGAATATCGCCTGGCTCTGGCGCGCAGACCTGACTGGAAAGAGCGACGCACCTTTCGGGAAACAGAGGAAGGTTTTTTTCCTTTTCTCAGGTGGCTCAACCATTTACCAGCCTGAAGTCTCCCATCGGGATTTATCCTCTCCCGTCGCGCCGACTGGCCCGTGACGACGAGTATCCGGACTTCTTTTTTCACCCCCAAATCTACCGTAAGGATGGCGAGCATGTCTATTTGCCTCCGGGTGTATATGATGTCCTGTTTACTCGGGGTCCCGAATATATCCCTCAGAGCAAGCAGATCAGGATTCCTAGAGGCCTTCCAGAAAGCGATCTGCTTTTTCAGCTCAAGCGCTGGGTCCACATGGCGAAATTGGGATGGTACAGTGCGGATCACCACATCCACGCGGCCGGATGCAGTCATTACGAAAATCCTGCTCAAGGAGTGAGCCCGGAACACATATGGCGGCAGGCTCTAGGCGAAGATCTTAATGTAGCCTGTGTGTTGACTTGGGGTCCTGGTTGGTATCATCAAAAGAAGTTTTTCGAGGGGGCAGAACACTCCCTTTCTACGGAGAGTAATATCCTACGCTATGATGTGGAGGTGTCTGGTTTCCCCTCCTCTCACGCCGGACACCTCTGTCTTCTTCGTTTGCAGGAGGATGACTATCCAGGTACCCGGGTCATCGAAGATTGGCCGAGTTGGACGCTACCCGTTCTCAAGTGGGGCAAGAGCCAGGGTGCTGTCGTGGGATACGCTCATTCAGGCTGGGGACTGGAACCGGTTGAACCAACCCAGCAGCTCCCCAATTATGTGATGGCAAAGTTCAATGGCATTGGCGCCAACGAATACATTGTGACGGTCACCCACGGGGTAGTGGATTTTATCTCTGCTGGGGACACTGTCTCACTGTGGGAATTGAACATTTGGTACCATACTCTGAATTGTGGATTTCGTACCCGGATAAGTGGCGAAACAGATTTTCCTTGCATATTCGACGACCGGGTAGGAATGGCTCGAACCTACGCTCGGCTCGATGGAAGGCTGAACTTTGACGAGTATGCCGAGAAAATCCGAAGGGGTAGAAGCTATGTGTCTGATGGCCGATCCCACATCATCGATTTTTCAGTCAATGGAGTGGAGATAGGGGTTCAGGGAAGTGAGCTGGACCTTCCTGCTGCTCAGAAGGTGAGGGTGAGCGCTAAGGCGGTTGCCTACTTGTCCGAACGACCGGATGGGATCGACTCGCTCATCGCCGCAAGCCCTTTGGATCAAAAGCATTACTGGCACATTGAACGTGCTAGAATTGGAAAAAGAAGAAAAGTTCCGATTGAACTTATTCTCAATGGGAAAGCGCTGGAGCGGAGGGAATTAATCGCTGACGGAACCTGGCAAGACCTCAGCTTCGATACCATGATCTCCCAGTCGAGTTGGCTAGCGCTGCGAGTTTTTCCCAGCTCCCACACGAACCCCGTCTTCGTGTTGCTCAATAGTCAGCCGATCCGGTCCTCCAAGCGCAGCGCTGAATGGTGTCGTGAGGCGGTAGATCAGTGTTGGAAAATGAAACGTGGCCAAATTCGTGAGAAGGAGAGGAGCAAGGCAGCCAAAGCTTATCAGCATGCAAGATGGGTATATGATCAGATTATTCGAGAAGCTTCCCGATAGCCGGCTCTGACCGCGTCCCGTGCAGGCTAGGTCCACTGCCACGGATGATCCTTACATCTCTTCCCACCAGAGTCTTTCCGAGGGCACTTTCCGGGCGGTGGTCTTTGGGATAATCCTGTGTGCCACGTTGGCCAGTGCCAACGACTGCCTGGGCTCTTCGCCAGCATGACGGTCTCGGCGTCGATACCAGCTGCGGTCATTTCGATGACCGAGCTACGACTCCTGGGACGGTCCAACATTCCTGGTAAATAATATCCTACTAGACTGCTGGTTCAGCCGGTGAAGGTCTGGCTACCTTCTGGCGCGACTCCCTACAAAGTACAATTGACACAAGCATCCAGGGGTCCTGGCCTCGGATCTGGTCATTGTGCCCGCACTGACCCCTTTTCCTACAGGTCTGTGGGATCGGTCAAGCCCGCTGTCCACCACGCTGAATTTTTTGCTGCCCCTCAGGCCACGCTCATGGCAACTGTGGTGGCCAGCATTTCTGGAGGTAGACTATCCTGGAAAATCATGCTCTTTGGCATGTTTATCACCAGTGCGATGATCCTTTTGGACTTGAGGTTAAAAAAGAAGAAAAGTCCTTTTCGAATGTGCTAGCTGTGGCGATAGGCATGTATCTTCCTCTTGCGTTGGAGTCATCCGTTCTTTGGGGAAGTATCGTTCGGGGTTGGTCGGGAGAGTACGAAGGTTTTATTAGGGCGACAGTGCCCATCAGTTCAAGCCTCTCGGTGAGGTTGAGCCGGACGGATTTCTGTTTGCCGCAGGTCTCATTTTCGGGGAGGTTTGGCCAGTATTGGGCTAGCTCTGCCTATTGTTTTACGGCATTCTGGATGAGCTTGCTTTTTTTGGAGACCTGAAATCGAACAGCTTAGGTATGGTGTGGCTTGTCGCCACTCTGGCCATGCCCTATTAGGCGGGCATGAGGGCACTCTTAAACTGAACCCTGTGAAAGTAGATTCTGCCAAACAGAGGGTCCCGAGTACTTGTGGGAATATCTCTTATTTCTTATAGTTATTGGTGTTCTACGTGAGATAGGGGATAGTCAAAGGACCGTTGGGCAAAACCGCCACCCGGTCCCCATTCCCAAGCTCCTGAATTTTCTCCTGTAAAGTCTTTTGTAGGTCTTTAATCACCGATAACTTGCAGCCACATAGTTCAGTTTCTTTTACACGGGAGTAAACTGCCACATTGGCCCGCTGGAGAATTCCAGCCAAAATTTGGGCCTGCCATTGGTCGAGGATTGGCTGGTCCAAGGCGGAAATCCACTTCAACACATCCTCCGGTGACGACCCCTTCTGCATGATTTTAGAGAAGTTCCCATGGTCGGGGAGTCCATCTCTGCATTCGCTTGTCACTAGAATTGTTCCCCCCGTCTCGACGATGCGCTCTGCGGCTGACATCCCCTTCACCGTCTGATAAAGATTCTGATCTAGAGGAAATCCACTATTCGAGGTGATGACCAAGGGAAACCTTTCGTCAACCGCCACCATCGATAATTCTTTCACCGAAGCACAGCCCTGACGGTGAGCTTCACGGTAATCCCCAAGGTAGAACTCGGTTATCGCTTGATCGGAATTCAGTGTCACATTAACCAGGAAATCAGGAGGGCAAAGGGCAACTGCCTCAGCGATCTCTCGCTGAATGGGGTTTTCGTCTAAGACTCCCCAGGTGCTCATCGGATCGGCAATTAATTCCGCGCGATGCAGATGGAGAATGGTCTCAATAGAGGCAACACCAGGTGCAATCCCTTTGGCTCCTCCCGAAAAGCCGGCAAAAAAATGGGGTTCTACGAACCCCATGACGATGCGTTTCTCTGCTTCGAGATAAATTTTGTCCAAGTAGACATCGGTTCCCTGGGATGTCTGGCCCAGCCAGCTGTTGCGTTTGGGGTCGTAGGCATCGTGATTGAGTATCTGCATTTTAGAGACCAGTTCTCGACCAAACATTCCCGCTAATTCTTCGGTGGTGTTTGCCCGATGGGACCCATTTTCCAGCAGGATGGTCACCTGCTGGATGGGGACCCGAAGCTCCTCCAGGATCCAGGGAATCAGCAGCCGATTAGGTACCGCTCTCGTTCCGTCGGAGGTCACGATCACCACTCGATCTGTGGGCTGAATCGTATCTCTGAGGGGGGCATGCTTGATAGGCCTCCGGCAGGCAGTCTGAAAAATCTCTTTTGCGTTGGGAAGAGCTCTTTGAAAAGATGGGCGAATGATCTTCCAGGTTGCCAATTTGGGATCCGCGCGGATTGGTATCCTGGTCTTGCCAAAAGCTAAAGCAATCTGATCTAGATTCTCCATCCCAAACTCAGGTGTTGGTTTTCAGGATGACTTCATTCTAAGGTTTTTCTCCCAGGCCAGTTGGACCGTGAGTGTCATGTGGGTTAGAACCGATCTGCCCGGTAGGGCTGGACATCGAGAGCGGTTGTTTTCCCCATGACCATTTCCGCGATCAGCTTTCCGGTGATTGCTCCCTGGGTCAGTCCAAGTTGACCATGTCCGAAGGCGAAATAGACGGAAGTGTAACGAGGTGACTGGTCGATCACAGGTAGAGAATCGGGTAGAGATGGGCGGCATCCCATCCAACGGGATACTCCGCTCTCATCGAGGTCGGGCAAAATTCGACGTGCCACCGATAACAGTTTGTCCGCTCGGGCGTAGTTTGGTGGAGCTCGCAATCCTGCAAATTCCACGGTTCCGCCCACCCGCAACCCTCCTTCCATTGGGGTCACAGCACAGTGAAAATCTCCCGAAATGACTGGCACGTGCAGTTTCACCTTCGGCGTGGGGAGCATGGCGTGATAACCACGCTCACTGTCAAGTGGAATCCTGCTGCCAAGTTGCCTAGCCATACCCTTTGAGTAGGCACCAGCAGCCAGGACAACCGAGCTCACGCGATGGGTCCCAACGTCCGTGTGAAGCTTGGTGGGTCCTCTCGCTCCAAGGGTGAAGCTGGTTACTTTCTCCCGTAGAATCGCACCTCCATTCCGAAGGAAATCCTGGGCCAGGACATTGACGAATCGATGTGGATCGGTGCAATGAGCTACCTCGGGAAAAAGCACGCCGTATTGGATACGCGAACTCAGGGCAGGCTCCAATTGTTGGACTTCATTGGCATCTAGGATCCTCATTTCTACTCCACGTCGCTTTCTCACCTCGATTTTTGTTTTCTTAGCCTTTTGGTATGACCGGTCCGATTCGAAAATGAGCAACCAGCCCCGTTTTAGGATCATATCCGAGGCCTCTGCACGCTTAATCAATGGCTGATAAGCCGCGAGTGCGTGTTCGTTTAGACTGTGTAGGGCGTTGGAAATTGACTCAAATCGATTCCGGAAGCTCGAGCGAATGAAGCGTAGCAGCCAAGGTGCGATGGTCGGAAGATAGGTCCAGCGCAGGGTTAGGGGTCCCAAAGGGTCCAAAAGCATTCCCGGGATGTCGGTCAGAATGCCCGGTGCTGCATTCGGGACACAATGTTCAATCGCGAATATTCCCGAGTTTCCTTTTGAACAGCCTTCCCCGGGAGGATGCTGATCAATTACGGTGACTCCGAGCCCTGCGCGCTGAAGCCACAGCGCGCAGCAAATTCCAACGATGCCCGCTCCGATTACAAAAACGTCGTCAGAGGCAGCACCGGATTTTAGGTTGGGCATGGTTATTCTTGCGCTTTTACTCGTCTCTACCCGAGCAATCGGCAATTTCAATCGGATTTTTCGGAGAATTTTACGGAAAGCCGGTGAGTTCCCCACCTGACCGCCAGCACTGATTGGTCTTTTTCCTGGCTGAGCTCGATGGTCATCTGCTCGACGTAAGGCTGACCTTTCTGAAGGCGAAAAGGAAGCGTTGCAATTTCCTGCGGTTGGGAGTTAGGTTTTATTTCCCGGCGGATCACCAACTTCCAGGTGTCCTCTGCTACGAAATAGGACGTCAAGGTATAGGAGCCTTCTGGGAGGGTTGTTTCTCCAAAGTCCAGATCCGTCTTAGTGGTGAGCGTGGTCGCGGCATCCGCGCCCATACGCCAATAATCTCCAGGAGAGATCATGGTCAAGAGGTCTCTTCCCATAGCACGGGGGCGTCCATAGTCGATAGTGATACGATCTCCGGAAAGGGTTGCTTTGCCCCTTGGATTGGGAGATGGTTGAGAGAATGCGAGGGTTGCCCTGAGGATAATGAGTGCAATGAAAGTAACGTGAAGGCTGTTTGTTCTCATGGTGGTCCTTTCCAATCTCTACAGGTAGTAGTATTTTTAGCACGTCGAAGTGGTAACCACAACTTTTGGCTGCTGCAGCTAAATGGAAAACTAAGGTGCTTTGTCGTTGTATTCGGTTTTGAAATTCAGACTTTTCCTAATCAGCTTACTCGAACCGTTATTGCCAAGCACTAGCAGGAGGTTGAGTTACTCATTACTCAAGGTAGCTTGTCCCGCTCTCAAAAAGGAGGACCTAGATGAACCGTCGGCAATTTCTCAGTGGGGCTACCCTCACCGTTCCAAGTCTTAGTCTAGCCAGTCAATCCAAGGCGGAAGGGAATTCTAGATTGTCGCCGGCCAAGCGAAAACGACGTACTATCTACTTTAACGACGCCCGTCACTACTACCTTTACGCCTTCGAGCCTCCCATGAGCCTGGAAGACGCCTGGCGACCGATTGACGAAGTGGCGGGAACCTCCATCAACACCTTCAGCTACGGTGTCGACTCGGGAGGTCTATTTAGCGATACGAAAGTCGGGCTGAGGTGGGGAGCCGATCGGCGCCCTTTCCGTTTAGGTTACGCTTGGCGGGCCTGGAACAATATGCAGAGTCTGATCGATCGAGGTCTGGACCCTTTGCAGGTGCTGATCGACCGAGCCCATGAACGGGGCTTGGACTTCATTACGAGCATGCGAATGGGGGGAGGTCCGAGGGATCCTCGCTACCGGATTGGTGTTGGGCAGGTGTCAGCCGGTGGGGGAGGAGCCGGGGAGAACAATCCTGACTTTGCCCACCGTGAGGTACGAGCGCTGCGCCAGGCCTGGCTGGAGGAACTATCCGGTTACCCGGTGGAGGGGATCGAGTTGGATTTTGCCTTTACACCCTACTATTTCAAACCGCAGGATGTGGAAGCTAACACTCGGATCATGACCGATTTTGTGGCCAGCCTAGCCCAGATGATCCGTCGGCAGGACCGGGACCGGATCGTGGGGGCTCGTGTCTTCCCTCACGAGATGACCAATCTGGCCTCGGGACTAGATGTACGGAGCTGGCTCTCGGAGGGATTGGTCGACTACGTAGCTCCACTGTTTTATGGCTATTTTCTGCTGGATCCGAACCTTCCGCTGGAGTGGTTAGTAGAAGCAGCTCACGGCTCGGGAGCCGAAGTCTATCCGATGCTGCATCCTTTTTTTGTAAAACGTCCAGATCATGCCACACCGGCCATGATCCGAGCAGCGGCGGCCAATTACTGGGCCCAGGGGGCGGATGGATTGATGGTGGGCCCCTGGTTTTCTTGGCCCCTGCGGGAAACCGAAAAATCGTTTCTGACCGAACTGGGCGATTCGGAAGTAATTCAGCAGAAGGACAAACATTACTTTGTTTCGGTGCGGCAGGAGGCCATGGCCGCCCTGGGATATGATCATCCGTTGCCCCTGAGGCTGGAGAAGGCGGATCCAAATTTTCGGGGAAAAATTCCCTTTTACCTGGCCGATGATCTGAGTCGGAAAGGAGCAGCGCGAGTTCGACTGCTGATGCGGGTCCTGAATCTGGTGGACGCGGATCAACTAGAGGTCCGGCTCAACGGGGTCTCACTCCGACAGGAGAGACTGCAGCGGACCAGCCATCGCTATGAGTTTTTGTGGCTGGAGTACGAACTGGTCAGCAGACGACCAAAGACGGGTTGGAATCAGCTCGAGGTGGCCCTGGAGACTAGGCCGAAGGGGCTGGTCGGGGGAGTGACGGTCGATCACGTCGAACTGTTCGTCGAGTATGATCAGCCCAAGGCTTACGCTGACCGACCGCAGCTGCTCTAAGTTGGGCAAGGACAATTTTGACCATAGGTTTCAATTCGAGAGGAGGTTTTCCATGCAACGACGAAATTTTATCAAGGCCGCCTTTGCCGGAGGATTAGCAGGTGGGGGAGTAGGCGCTAGCAGTACTGTGGTCTCAGGCGCTGAAAAGGCGTCGCACAAACCACGGATGATGTTCTACCACGACGGGCGCCATCCACTAATCTATATGTACGAACCGCCCATGCAAAAGGAAGAATTCGAGGCTGCGGTAGACGAATTGGTGGGGACTCCCATCCAGGCCATTATGTTCTGTCTGGGGGATGGGCGGACCGTTCTGCACGATACTAAGGTCGGTGAGCTGTGGGGGAGAAACGTCAAGGAATGGCCCCACTTGATCTTCCGGAGAGCGCATCAAAACGCCAAGGATTTGATTGAAGCCGGTCATGATCCGCTGCGGATTGTTTGCGACCGGGCCCATGCCAAGGGGATGCTGATCTACCCGACGCTGCTGGTGCAGCAGGGAACAGGCGAAAGAGGGAAGGATGTGCGGACCTCCGAGTTCCGCATCCGCAACCAGCACCTGGAAATTGGAGCTGGAGGAGGTGTGGATCCCAATTTTCCAGGGTTTAAGGGTCTGGATTTCAAACACCTGGAGGTTCGTCAGGAGCGATTTTCTCTGATCGAGGAGACGCTCAAAGGCTATCCGGTGGATGGCTTCGAGCTCCAGCTCAACTACACCATACCCTATTTCTTTCATCCAGCCGAGTTGGAAGCGGGTCGCAAGATCATGACGGACTGGATCGGCCAAGTCTATCGGGCGGTCAAGGCCAGCGGAGCAGAGCGTGAGTTGGCCATTCGGATTCCTGCCAGCTTGGAGGGATGTTTTTCGGTTGGACTCGATGTCCGAGAGTGGATTCGGCAGGGGATCGTGGATGTTCTGATCGGTCAGACCTATACTGGGCCCGAGTTGGTCGACCAGATGGCCGACTTTAGACCGTTGGTAACAGCGGCCCACGGATCAGCTTGTCGCGTTCACGCCACGATTCACAGCCATGTAGATTCGGATCGGTTGAGCGAGGCCACGCTTGCCATGACTCGTGCTGCGGTTTGTAACTATTGGGATCAGGGGGTTGATGGACTCTATCTGGCTCACTGGTTCATCAACTGGCCCTATCGGTCTCCCTTCTATGAGCGGCTGCGTGAGCTTCCCGACCCTGAGGTGATGGCACCCAGAGACAAGTTCTACTACGTGCCTACAGCCACCGGACGTTATCCGAAACCCAAGTTGGAGCCGGGGTTGAGTATGCAGCTGCCTGTAGATTTGAAGGTGAACGAGCCGACTCAGATCGAGTGGATTATCTCGGATGATCTACCCCGCTGGGACAAGGTAGGTCGCGTACACGAGGTGCTGTTGCGTCTCAGGATCGTCAATGTGACCGAGCAGGATCGCATGAGTTTTCTTCTCAACGACAAACTTTTGCCCGATTCTGGACTCCGCAAGATCAATCAGATGTATAAGATGGAGTCTCCACGCTATCGGATTTATGGCTACTGGTTTATCTATCGACTCGACCTGGAACACTGGCCTCAGAAGGGGAAGAACCGGTTGGAGATCCGTCTCACCCACCGCGATCCCGATGTGACACCACAAATTTTCTTACGCGATGTCGAGATGGAGATGAAATACCTCATGGGCAAGAACTTCCATCGAGGTCAAGATCCTGATCTGGGAAGCTACGAGTACAGTTCGGATCGGCGTCCCGGTTAGTGTGGTCGCGGGTGGCACCGGATCAATGGAGATGGGTGGCAGTTCTTGATGCTTTTAGAGCGATGTGTAGGACAGTAGGGGGAGAAGGCCTATTTGCATCGGGGGAATTGGTGAATGGGACACTACCCTTCGATTCCCTAGTCTGATATGCTTCTCGCTCCAGCAGGAGTTTACGAGATTGCCAGAGTGCTATGCGCATTGTTCGCTTTCCTGATGACCAAGGGAGCCCTCGCTTTGGGGAGGATCTCGGCAACGGGTGGCTGCAGCCCCTGAGTGGTGGTCTGTTCGACGAACTGGAAGCGGTCGGCGAGCGCGTTCGCTCACGACGACTCCTTGCGCCCCTGCAGCCGACAAATATTTTATGCATCGGATTGAATTACCGCCAGCACGCCCAGGAGTCTGGTATGCCCGTTCCCGAGTTCCCGATCGTCTTTATGAAGCCAACGAGCAGTCTGGCTGGCCCGAACGAGCCAATCCTAGTCCCGGCTTGTAGCGATGAGGGGGAAGTGGACTATGAATGCGAATTGGCGGTGGTGATCGGTAGATTGGCTCGCAATGTCTCCGAGGCGGATGCCTTGAGTTACATATTGGGTTACACGGCGGCCAACGACGTCTCGGCCCGGAACTGGCAGCTCAAGCGTGGCGGGGGTCAGTGGGTTCGTGGCAAAGGTTTTGACCGCTTTTGTCCACTAGGGCCGGCTCTGGTAACTACAGACGAGATCCCTGATCCGCAGAGCCTGACGATTCGCACCATTCTCAACGGTCGGGCCATGCAGGAACACACTACCGCGGACATGATCTTCACCGTGGTCCAGCTCATTTCCTTTTTGAGTCAGGACACCACTCTTCTTCCTGGTACCGTGATTCTGACCGGTACCCCTCAAGGTGTCGGTTTTGCCCGTCAGCCCCCCGTGTGGCTGAGGCCTGGCGATGAGGTGATAATCGACATCGAAAAGATCGGCCGGCTGGTCAATCCGGTTGCCGCCGTTTGAACCTTGACTAAAGCGGGTTCTAACTCCACCCCGGAGAATGTTCGATTAGAACCAAGTTCACAAACGGTCATGCTGATCATGGTTTATCTCTCGAGCCAAGCCGAGTGTGAGGGATGGAGAGTTTGCCTGAGACCCTGCTGTCTGTACATGTTGCATGAAGGTTGAAAGTCTTCCGGCAGCCTATTACCACGGGGACCGGACGGTCCGGATCGGGGAGTGTATCTTACAGAGTCCGGGACCGGAAGAGGTTCGCATCAATGTCTCCACCTGCGGGGTGTGTGGTACGGACCTGCACATCTTTCAGGGCCACATGGATCAGCGTCTGGTCATGCCCCAGATCATCGGGCATGAAATGTCGGGTTGGGTTGCCGAGGTTGGATCTGACGTGGGGAGCTGGAAAGTGGGTGATCGAGTCGTTGTCCGTCCTCTAGATCCATGCTTGAAGTGCCCCGCCTGTCTGGCCGGTCATCGCCATATCTGTCACCATTTGAAATTCCTAGGCATCGATACACCAGGAGCGTTTCAGGCTTCTTGGACTGTCCCCGCACACAGCCTGCATCCGCTGCCGTCCTCGGTCTCGATGGAGAAAGCTGCTTTAATAGAACCTTTGGCAGTGGCCTGTCACGATGTGCGGTTGGGCAGGGTTCAGCCCGGCGACTATGTGATCGTCATCGGGGGAGGTCCTATTGGCTTATTGGCTGCGTTGGTAGCATCTGGCGCCGGGGCACGGGTCCTGATTTCAGAAGTCAATCCGTTTCGGGTAAATCTGGCCGCCAATTTAGGGTTAGAGGCGCTGAACCCACAGGACACCGATCTGGTAGCTGCTGTTGAGAAAGCGACCGACGGCGCGGGTGCAGACGTTGTTTTCGAAGTTTCCGGGTCGGCCGATGGTGCGCTAGTAATGACACAGTTGGTGCGAACCCGTGGCCGCATTGTAGTGGTAGCAATTCATGCCGATCCTCCCCGGGTTGATCTGTTCCGCTTCTTTTGGCGTGAGATAGAACTCTGCGGAGTGCGGGTGTATGAGGCCCAAGACTTTGAGAAGGCAATTCGGTTGGTAGAGAGTTCGGAACTTCCTTTTGATCAGCTGATTACCCACCGGAGTCCGCTTTCTGAGCTATCATCGGTGCTGAAACAAATGGAGTCGGGTGCAGAGATAATGAAAGTACTGATCAGGATACAGGGAGAGTAATCGGTGAACACGTTAGATCAGTTCAGACTGGAGGGAAAGATTGCTTTAGTCACCGGCTGTAGACGAGGGATCGGTCGGGTTTTTTCCCAGGCTCTCGCCGACGTCGGTGCGGACATCCTCGGAGTGAGTGTCTCGTTGGAAGCATCCGGCAGCGACGTGGAAAGAGATGTGAGTACTCGCGGAAGGCATTTTCGGGGCTATCGTTGTGACTTTGCCAACCGTCGGGCTCTCTACTCCTTCATCGAGCAGGTGAGAAAGGACGTGCCCCGCGTCGATATCTTGATCAACAATGCGGGCACCATTCTGCGCAAACCTGCAGCCCAGCATCCGGACGAATATTGGGATCGGGTCATCGAAGTTAACCTCAGTGCCCAGTTTGTCTTGGCTCGGGAGTTTGGAAAGGAAATGCTGGCTCGGGGGCAGGGAAAGATCATTTTCACGGCCTCAATGCTGACCTTTCAGGGTGGGATCACAGTACCTGGTTACAGCGCCAGCAAGGGAGGTATTGGCCAGTTGACCATGGCCCTGGCCAATGAGTGGGCCGCCAGAGGGGTAAACGTGAATGCCATCGCTCCGGGCTATATCACTACGGATGCGACCCAGGCGCTTCAGGCCGATGTGGGGCGCAATCAGCAGATTCTGGCTCGGATTCCGGCTGCTCGATGGGGCACCCCGGATGATCTCAAGGGTGCCGTGGTGTTTCTAAGCTCCGAGGCCGCCAATTATGTTCACGGCACCATTCTCACGGTCGACGGAGGATGGATGGGGAGATGAAGAGCGCGAAGCCATGAATTCGCAAACACGAATTCCACGAATTCTGAGCACGTTAGCTTTCGCAATAGTCCTAAAAAAACAGCTGCCACATGCTGGCTGGCTGGCGTATGATATTTCCATGGTGAGTCAGCCTTTCATGCTAAGCGGAAGAGTAGCCGTCGTAACCGGCGCAGGATCCGGTATTGGCCAAGCCATTGCAAGACGACTAGCGCGGTCTGAGGCTTCGATCGTGATCGCGGACCTGAACATCGACGCGGCTCGAAGGACCGAGCAAGGGATTCGTGCCTTGGGGCGACCCGCCCTGGCCATAGAAACCGATGTGACTCGTCGGGCGGCTGTCGAGGCCATGGTCGATCAGACGCTGCGAGAGTTCGGACAGATTGACATCTTGGTAAACAATGCTGGAATTGCCGGACGGTCGGTACCTCTCTGGAAGCTAGAAGACGAAGATTGGGACCAGGTTCTGGCAGTGAATCTCAAGAGCGTATTCTACTGTTCGAGAGCTGTGATCAGTGCTATGAAAGAGCGCAAATGTGGGCGCATTATCAACATCGCCTCAATCGCTGGCAAGGAAGGGAATCCGAACATGATCCCGTACTCCACTTCGAAAGCGGGAGTCATAGGATTCACCAAAGCTTTAGCCAAGGAGGTTAGCCAGTACAACATCCTGGTTAATGCTGTCACACCGGCGGTCATTCGGACCGTGATTCTCGATCAGGTGTCCCCCGAACAGATCGAATACATGACCAGCCGCATTCCCCTGGCCCGTATGGGTGAGCCGGAGGAGGTTGCGGCTGTGGTTCACTTTCTGGCCAGCTCGGATTCGAGCTTTGTCACGGGCCAGGTGTATGACGTCAGCGGCGGCCGGGCCACCTATTGACTGCAGTGCCGGGAACTTTTCCCGCCGGCTATCGATAGCGCTTCGACAAAATCTTTTTCAGAATCTGTCCAGCGGAGTAAGGAGGTGGGGTCAGCACGGAAGTATGAGCTGAATACACTGGGTTTCGTTGGCCCAGGATCATCTGGGATTTCAGCAGTCGCTGCAATAGCCTGTCCCGCATCTCGGTCTCCAAACCCTTGTATTTGGGATGTCCCACCAGGTTTCGCTGTTCCTGGGGGTCGGACCTCAGATCAAATAGTTGCAAGCCCTGACCATCTCGGTTGACCACGTATTTGCAGGTCATGGTGCGAATCATGGTGTGGGCGTGTACCTGGCCCAATACGTCGTCTCGAACGTTTGTGACCTCGCCCTGGATCAGCGGTAACAGGGATCGACCGTCCGTGTGTTTGGGTAGATCGCAGCCAGCCAGCTCCAGTAGCGTTGGATAAAGGTCAATCAGTTCTACCAGACCTTCAGCGCAAGGAATCTGACTTCCGTTTCCGGGTAGCAGTATTGTGAGTGGAATCCGGATTGCACTCTCGAAAAACACGCTCTTGGAGACGCGGTTTAAATCTCCCAGCATTTCCCCATGGTCAGAAACAAAAATGACTGCTGTTTTCTCTAGCCAACCTTTCTCGTGGTAGGCCTCTAGGATCTTACCGACCCAGTCATCGATCAGGGTGATCTTTCCGCAGTAGTTTGCGGAGACTTCTTTCAGCTTATGAGGATCTTTGGGCTGAAGGTACTGAGCGTAGCGGGCATATTCTTGAGCTTCTTCCGGCAGCCAGTTTCCCGGAGGTAACTCTGTGATGGGAGCGGGCATTGAATCTGGGTTATACATCGAGGCGTAAGGGGGCGGTGCATCCCATGGCTCATGCGGACCTTGGAATCCGACAAAGAGAAAAGAAGGTCGGTCATCATTATATCCTTTAACGTATTGGACCGCGGTACGCCCAATGAAGCTGTCCAGGACGTGCTCGGCCGGCAGGGGGGAAGCTTTGGCCAGGAACCGGCGTTCGACATCGGGCATCCTATCCAGTCGAGAAAGGTAATCTACGTGTGTCTGAAATAATCCGTGTCCCTTGAGATAGTCAGAGTAGATTGTGTCGGCACCCACGTTGCTCCACGTCCCGCCGGTTTCGTGAGTATCCTCGAAACCGAGCGAGTGCATGTACCCTTCAAAGGGCTTAAGGTCGATATTTTCCTGCCAGTAAAAGTGTGCCTTGCCGATCAGCCCTGTACGATAGCCACCCTCCTGGAAACGCCGCATGTAGGTATCGGCATCAGGAGCCAGTACGTCGGGGTCCGACCAGCAGTGACTGTTTTGCGGATACAGTCCGGTGGCCAGGCTGTGCCGTGCCGGACAGCAGAGAGGACTATTCGTGAAGGCGTTGGTAAATCGGGTTCCCTGGGACGCCAGGCTATCGATATTAGGAGTGCGAAGCACCGGGTGCCCGGCGGCGGACTGATGGTCGGCTCGCTGCTGATCCGTCATGATGAGCAGGATGTGAGGGGGAGTACCTGTGTTGTTCACAGTCATCGTTTTATTTTTCGAACTTTTGATTTCAGAGTAATCACCTTGGGATCTTTACGGGTCGATGACCAGTGGTGAATCCTGAGGTAATGGTGCCAATTGTTCCACGCCTTGGTGTGTGACCAGGTAAGCATTTTCATGAGCCAAACATCGACCGTTTGGCCTGGCATCGGGCTCAATGTTTAAAACCATCCCAGGGGTCAACCTCGTCTTTATTCCCGGGCAGATGATGGGAGGCTCGTGGAGTTCGATCCCCAGCCCATGACCGATCAGAAGAGTGTGGATAGGTGGTGTAGGTAGGTTGTACCTTGGGTAGAGGCCGGTAATGCGTGAATGGATCTCTTCTACTGCGAGGCCAGGTCTCAAGGTGGGAATCACCTTCTCTCGGATCCGCTCCAATGCATCAAAAGCCTGACGCATCTCTGGTGGCCAACTTTTGGCGGCCGCTGTTCGCCCCACGTCGGCCAGGTAGTGGCCGAAAGCGGCTCCCACATCAACGCGGAGGATTTCACCGGGGGCCAAAGCGCGTTGGCTGGGTGGTGGATGTGCCCATGCACTTCGCTCTTCGATGACCACAATGATAAACTCCAGGCGGGTGGCTCCTCGTTTGACCAATGCCTGGCGGATTCGTTCTGCCACCCGGATCTCGGTGTCCCCAACCCGTGTAGCCAGAAAGGCATCGCCGATGGCCCCGACCGTCTGCACGAAGGCCTTCCGCAAGGACTCGACTTCTGCGGGAGTTTTGATCATTCGAAGGCCATCCAGTGTCGGTCCCACATCATGGTAGGTTGCTTTGGGGCAGTTGTCCTGTAGATCTTCCCAAAATCGGGCCACGAGGTGGTCCTTTTCCACACCCAGAGTGCCGCTATCAAGATTCTTCTCGGAGAGAACTTTGGACAAAACTTGAATCGGACTCCGGTCAAATTCCCGATAGCACCGGATGTCTTCCAACCAGTCGGGGGCTTGCCAAGCCAGGGCCTCTCTGGTCTCAGCCGCGATAAAAACGGGCTCGTCATCGACTGGGACCACGAGCATGGCTAGCCTGAGGGGTATGCAGCCTTGGGTTTCGATCACGATCCCGCTGCAGTAGCGTATATTGGGTACTGAGCTAATTACGGCTGCTTCGAGTCGTAGTCGCCTCAAAATCTGGCGCAGCTTACCAAGCTCGAAACCTGTCTGCATTGGCACTCCTCCGCCCGGGTTACGGACTCAACAGAGAGGACCTGGGGAACAATGGTACGAGAATCCCGTGTTTCGAGAAAATTGTAGCCGAGACTGCAAAAAAGTATCAAGCCTATTTCGAGTCTGGAGACCATTCCTGTCGGTGACAGCTTATTTCCCAAAAGAGGTACTCGAATCGATAGCTGGTGATGAAATGTTGGCTGGCACTTTTCCTCTGTTGCTGAGTGAGTCGCCGTGCAACGGTATCAGCCACCCCGATGACCTCGCCAACCGCCGAGCCAAATTCTTCCGATGCCATCATGGAAGGGCCGCTCGTAGGCGATACGGAAGAGGAAGGAGGTGTAAAATAGGCTGTTGGACGCCAACATCGTCGCACAGACCTCGACCGTGCTCAAGCCCCATCGTTGGGAAAATCCTTCATGCAGTGACCGCTCTACATCGATTGCGACGGTGGAGTGCTGACTGAACAACTTCAACCACTTATCTCGAGGGGACTTGGCTCCCAAGAGGGGTCAGTCCTCAGGAAAAATCCTTGAGGTAGAGGGCGTCCTGGATGACGTAGGATCAGAAACCTTGCTGAGATAGAGAACAATCTGTGAGGCCGGTAATGAACGGATGTTGCAGAGTTTGCTCGTGTATTCCCTTGACGCTCTTCCACAACCGCTCGCTATAGATCATAATCTCGATATATGAGATAGTCCTTTAGTCTTACGAGCGAAGATTATTGTCTCTGCTTCCCTCGACTAGGACAAGTTGTTGCACTGTCCATCTCCTCCAGCAGGAAAATGATACCGGAGATGGAGCTTAGGTTTATTTCTGATTTCTCTATAAGGATGAAAGGACGGCAGGATGGCTAGCAAGGACACCGGCGGCAAGGTGAGTCGCCGAAAATTTTTTCACACCTCCACCATGGCTGCGGGACTAGTCATGACGGAAAATGCTGCTCCCGCAATCATTACAACCAGAAGTCCAAACGATACCCTTGGTCTGGGGCAAATCGGAGTGGGCGTTCGGGGTTACCAATTGATGGAGGAAGCTCTAAAAGATTCTAAGATTCAGTTCCGGGCCGTTTGTGACCTCTATGACGGATTCTTGGCGAGAGGAATCCGCCGAGCGTCGAGCGCGGTTGTGGGAGCCAATGTCTTCGACACGAAACGTTACCAGGAGGTACTCCAACGCGGGGATGTTGACGCGGTCATCATTGCCACTCCGGATCATTGGCATACTACCATGGCCCTGGATGCCGTCGAAGCCGGTAAGCATGTTTATCTGGAAAAACCCTTCACCAATACCCTTAAGCAAGCCAAACAGTTGATCAAAGCGGTTCGAGAATCGAAGATTGTTTTTCAACTTGGTCACCAATTAAGGAGCAATCCTGCCGTTTGGAAGGCGCGTGAGTTGGTGACCAAAGGCGTGTTGGGACAGGTGGTACATGTGCGCACCCAGCACTATCGGAATAGTCGCCTACCCTACCTTCGCTGGTACGGATTCTATGATGATTTCGAGATGCCATCGGACGCGGATGCCGAGCACATCGATTGGGAGGCATTTCAGGCCAACGTGCGAAGACACCCTTTTCATCCTCACCGATTCTTCCACTGGAGATGCTACTGGGATTACTCGAACGGAGTGGCTGGCGATCTCTTGAGTCATGCCTTGGACCAGGTCAATGCCATCCTTGGGATGGGCATTCCAGAAACCTGTGTGTCCACAGGAGGAGTTTACTACTGGAGGGACGGAAGAGAGACTCCTGACACTTGGAATGCGGTGTTCGACTATCCTCAGAGAGGTCTTTCCATTGTTTACAGCTCGGTTGCCATGTCGAGTCACTACGGAAGCGGAATCCAGATCATGGGTAAAGACGCTGCCCTTGATCTCTCCAGGACAGAGGTGAACGTGTTTGCCGAAGGATACTCGGCTCGTTACCGGGACGAGATCGACGGGCTCAAGGAAAAGCATGGTGGGGAATCCGGAATTCAACGCCAGGTTCCCATTGCGACCTATCGTCCAGAGGTCGATCCTGGGGAAACTAGTCATGTGGGGAACTGGTTGAGAGCCATACGGGAAGGTAGCCCGACGAGGAGCAACATTGACACCGCTTGGGACGAAATTGCGACGGTTCTCATGAGCGTTGAATCCTACCGGCGTGGCTGTCGGATGAGATGGGATCGAGAGAGGGAAGATATTGTATGAGACTGTGGGGAGGGACCCAATACGATGAGCACTAGTCGACCGGGTCGAAGGGATTTTCTGAAGCTACTCGGTGGAAGTGGATTGGGTTTCACCTTGGAGAACTGCAGTTGGAACCAACAAAACTCGACGTCCCTGGGCTAGACTTCATACTCCTGAGATCTGGCCGGGTCTTCCCCTGAACGAAGTGAGTCTTGCCGAGGCATTAAATGTGGCGAACTACGTCTGTGCCAGTATCGGAAAATGGCATTTGGGAGATGAACGTTTTCACCCAGAACGACACGGGTTCAGCCTGAACTTTGCCGGAAATCACTTTGGACGACCTCCTAGCTACTTTTGTCCTTACCAGATCCCCACCATCGCAGATTGCGTAGAAGGTGAGTACCTCACTGATCGGCTAGCGTACGAGGCCGTACATTTCATCGACGAAAATAGGGAGAAGCCGTTTTTTCTCTACTGGCCTCATTTTGCTGTTCACAGACCCCTGCAAGCGAAGCGAGGGCTGATTGAAAAGTATCAAATGAAGGCTGAAGCCGGTCAGCTGCAGTTCAACTCGACCTATGCTGCCATGGTCGAAAGCCTGGATGAAGCCGTTGGAAAGGTCTTGAACCAGTTGGAGAAGCTGAAGATCGTCGACTAAACGATCGTGATCTTCATGAGTGACAACGGGGGCTTTCAGCCGGCTACGAGTAACGCGCCTTTACGAGGAGGAAAAGGTACACCTTACGAGGGAGGAATCGTGTACCCCTGATCGTCCGCTGGCCTGGAGTGGTCGAGTCTGGAACAGTGTGCAACACCCCGGTAACCAGTACGGACTTTTTCCCGACGATTCTTGAAAGCGCCGGTCTGAAGGGAAGTTCCAGATACATGGCAGACGGGCAGAGTTTGGTTTCCCTCTTGAAAAGCAGTGGTGGACTCAAACGTGACGCTCTCTTTTGGCACTACCCTCATTACTATCCGGACCTGGATGCACTTGAAGGAGCCCGATGCTCCTATTACCAATCCGTGGCAAGGAGACTGGTGGTCTCCCTATGGCATTGTGCGCGAGGGTCGCCACAAGCTGATCGAGTTTTATGACGATGGCAGGTTTGAACTCTACGACCTGGAAGATGATCTCGCGGAGTCGGTTGATCGATCCGATGAACTGCCGGAAACGGCCGGACGACTCCGAAAGCGATTGGCCGAATGGCGCCAAGCGGTCGACGCTCGAATGCCTACGCCCAACCCTAACTATGATCCAACTCGGGCCAACGAGTGGGATCATCCAAGAGTCGGGAAATCTGTTCCGCTGAAGCCGTGGCCTTTTGAAGCACCTCGTTCAGGTCAGCCAGCCTCAGTAGAGGAGTGAAGAGTGGATGGGGCACAGGACGGCGTCCGAGGCTGAGAATCTTAGGTATGGAGCATCCTTATCGGTTCTGCTATCGGTTGTCAAAATTGGAAGGGTTGCTGTTTCCCTAGTCCGTATTGCTCACACCCTCCCTACCGCATCGCCGGTATCATCCGTCTTGATTGCTGAATGATTCGGCGCTGTCCCCGGGGAGGACTGTTCGGAAACCTAGCCAACCGGATATTCACATTGGCGAGATGAATCGTCGGGGCGGACTAGTATGTCCGCCCGCATCTGCCCGGATGTGTCGATTGAACATGTAGGATCTGGCCGACACATCAGTCAGTTCCTACAAAACAGAAGTTATTTTTGGAACGATCCGGTACCGTCGCCGGCAGGGCGAGCTATCCCCTGTACAAAAGACTTGCTTTCCTGTACATGCTTTTTCTTCTATAACGGTGCTCATGTCCGGATCCCGTTACAGGTAAAATCAAAGATATCGAAGTTACGCGGGTCTCTCTCGGCCCAAGCTAAGTATTCCTCGTTAAGGGGCTCGGAGATCAGGGTCGGCACCATTTCCTCATAGCGTCCCCCGTGTGAGCGCAGGCCGCCTTTGAGCAGACTTAGTTCATGGTACTCTGGTCGGCGCCCAATTACCACGTCCCGACCTGAAAACACGACCAGATCACCAATCCGATCTCCCGGCAGCTCGAGTTTCTTGGCCGCCATTTGGCGATCGTATACTTCAGTGATACCATTCAGCCTGCTGATCCAGCGGCCGATGCGCTCAATCTCATTGGGGTCCGACAGGTGAACCGTTACCATTGAACCCAGTGATCCGTGATGCACGACGTAGGGGTCCGTGATGGGTAGGATGACCTTCACTCCATCTCCAAAATTCTGGACTAAAAGACTTTCCAAAAAGATAATATTCGGCTTGCCATCTCGGTTGTTTTTGGCGTTCATGCCATGATCAGCGGTGGTCCCCACGATCGTATCCAACTCGAGCAGCCGGCCCAGCTTCCGGTCTAGGCGTTGATAGAAGTCCAGGGCCTCAGGTTTAGAGGGGGCATACTTGTGCTGCACATAGTCCGTCAGCGTCAGATACAGAAAGTCAGCCAACCTATGCTCAATGAGAATGATCCCTGCGTCGAGTACAAATAGGCTCGCCTCGGCGCTGTATATCTCTGGTCTGGACCGACCTACCAGAGCCTCTACATCAGAAATACCATGGGTGGGTTCTGTGGCTTCGTCGGCTTTCTCGGCCGAGAAGACGATGCCGTCGAGGTTGTGAGCTAACAGTTTGCATAACTTATCTTTGGCGGTCACAGCGGCTACTTTTCTCCCGGCGCGCGCTGCGGCAGCCAGAATTGTTCCACAGCGTAGATAACCAGCTGAGTTCATCATTACTTCCTTCCCGTTTTCTGGGTCGAGGAAGAAATTCCCACTGATCCCGGTCTTAGAGGGTGGGACACCCGTCGCGATACACACATTGTTGACGTTGGTAAAGGAGGGGAGAGCTGCCCGGGTCATTCCCCCGTAACCGTGTTGGATCATGTGGGCAAGGTTCGGTGTTCGTCGGTGGGCCAAAGAAGCACGGATGTACTCTTCGCTCCCCCCATCTAGACAGATGACTGTTAGTGGTCGAGGCGGAGGTCGGTAGGTTCGGTCGTTCACGCTAAAGGGAGTGGTGGAGTAGTCGGTAGAACTTGCCTTGATGCCCATTCGGTCCACCTAACGACTCCCCGGTTCAGGTGAAATTGGCACCGCTAGGGTACTTGCCTCAAGAACCATAATGCGCGGCTCGGAGGTAATGGTGTCAAAGCGTCAGCTTGATTTCCGACTGGTCCATCCAGACCACTCTGTCTGGCGGAAAACGATCGGTGAAGTCGGTCACCGGGAGCATCGAAAACTGACAGCCAGGCAAGTGATAGTGCATGGGTATGGTGATCGTTGGACGCAGCACCTTGATTGCGTCACAGAGATCATCGAGGTCAATCGTGGGTGGCCCACCGGTCGGAATCAGCAAGACGTTTACCCCATCTATTCTGGCCAACTGATCTTCTGTCAATCGGTTTCCAACATCGCCAAAGTGCGCCACTCGGATGCCTTCTAGCGAGAAGCAGTAGATCGCGTTGTCTCCGGGCTCGGCTTTGTGGAGCAGGCTCTCTTGAGTGGCTACAGTGGTGATGCCGATTCCTTTCACTACCTTTCCTTGCTCTCCAATTTCCGTAGCGGTTACCACTGTTGGCTCGCCTCGAATCATCTCTGCGTTGGAATGAGCTTTGTCGTCTCCGGAACTACGAATTACAAGGTCGGACGGTTCTAAGATGGGAGTAAAGGCAGCTAATTCAGTGGTATAGGGATCGGTAATAATTCTTATCCCTTCTCCTTGGATCAAGAAGGAGGCATGTGCGAACCACTTGATCTTCACTAACTTCCCCTCATGGCTTTACCAGGGAACCGTCCATTTTTCGGACCGTGGTCCAGTCATCAGCGCCAAAGGGTTCGACCAACGGATGTTGGGCGGCCAATTCTTCCTTGATATCAATTCCCAACCCGGGTTGATCGTTTCCGTAGAGATACCCACCACGCAGCTGTGCGGTGCCCGGAAACATCTCGTGAACCAGGTCGGGGAAATGGTTCTCCTCCTGAATGCCAAAGTTAGGGATAGTCAAATCAACATGGTAGCTGGCCAGTTGATTGACTGGATCATTGTCGCCTCCCTCCTGCCAGGCAGTGCGAACTCCAAAGGACTCACATAGTGCCGCTATTTTCCTAGCCGCCGTGATCCCACCGATTTGGGAAAGGCGGCATCGGATGAAGTCAATCAGACGATTCGCGATCAAGGGGGTCCATTCGAGTGGATGGGTAAAGAGTTCACCCATGGCCATCGGGGTACTGGTCACCTGGCGGATCTGCTCGAACCAGGCAATCTGCTCAGGTGGCAAAATGTCCTCCACGAAGAACATTTGGTAGGGTTCCATGCGCCTGGCAAAATCCACGGCGAGATTGGGGCTTAGATGTTCGTGTACGTCATGCAGCAGCTTGACCTCTCCTCCAAGCTGGACCCTTAAGTATTCGAACAGCCTCGGGATCGTCTGAACGTAGAGTTGCTCGTCAAAGGCGGAGCCGGAGAATCCTTCCTCCGGTCTGCTACCCTTTCCCGGAGCGATGAACCCACCGCCCCCGTAGCCTCCCATTTGGGCTCGCACGTGCCGGTATCCTTCTTGCACGTAGCTTCGAACGCTGTCTTCTACCTCCTGTGGGTCCTGTCCCCCGGCGTGAGCGTAGAGTGGAACGGCATCTCGCACTTTGCCTCCCAGCAGTTGATAAAGAGGCATCTCAGCTCGCTTGGCTTTGATATCCCAAAGGGCCATATCGAGCGCGCTCAGGACATTATTCACCACCGTGCTGTTTCGCCAGTAGGATCGAGTGTTGGTATTCTGCCATAGATCCTCGATGCGATCAGGATCCTTGCCGATCCAAAAGGGAGCGAGATGTTTCTCGATGGCCGTCGTGATCGAGAAAGCATGAGCATAGTTGCTGGCAGAGCCGATGCCGTAGAGATCTGGGTCGTTGGTGATGATCTTCAAGAACACCCAGTGGTAGCGCCCACCCGGGCTAGTCGGAATTGCACGTATCTGCTTGATCTTGAGCCTAGGTAAGCCCCGAGGTCGGCCGTGAATCCTCCCGCTAATTACCGGTGTGACCAGCAGTCCCTTCAGCAGATCTCGACGATTCATCGGCCTAGATTATGACACCAGAGCACGAAGCATGCTAGCTCGTATTTCTACTATTTCCCCCTGCAGGAGGAGCCCTATGTGGGGCGGGTTATCGGATTCTCCGGCCTGCTTGAAAGACGGCCACCACGCGGCTGAAAGCATTCACGTCAACGGTTGGATCATCCTCAAAGGCCACCAAGTCGGCTATTTTTCCCGGCTCGATAGTGCCGATGGTGTCTGCCATGCCAATGGCCTTAGCCGAGATGCGGGTGGCGGCCAAGAGTGCCTCTCCTGGCGTAAAGCCGACCCGGACCAGGAGCTGCAGATCGTAGTCCAGGTGCCCGAAGGCGAGATTGGCCACCCCTGAGTCGGTGCCCGGCACGATGCGGTGTCGCATACCGTAATCGAGCATGCGCCTCATTACATCCAGACGTCGTTCGACTCTCTCGTCCAGTGTTCTCAACTCGTTTTCTTCAGTGGCGGAAATGGTGCCTGCTTCGCGTCGTTTCTCTAACTCGACAATCCGTGGATAGCGGGTCCAGGCCTGAAGGGTGGGGCTGATCCAGATGCCTGATTCAGCCATCATTTCCGCTACTTTTGGGTCGAAGCGCAGTTGATGGTCGGGGTCGAGAAATTCGGCGTGTTCCATTAGATCGATGCCGGCCTCGACTGCGCGTACCATGGACTCTTTGGCGCGACAGTGTGCGGCCGTGAGGCGGTGGAAGTGATGAGCTTCATGGACCGCCGCGTGCAACTCTACCGTGCTGTAGGTGGCGCGTCCAGGAATGGTGCCTTCTGTTCCCCCTCCGGAGGCCATGATTTTGATGTAGTCGGCGCCTTCATGCACCAGCTGTCGAACGGAGCGACGAAGCTCCTCTTCTCCATCGGCGATCTCATTGCACATGTGAAAATGACCGGCTGTACAGGTTATTGGACGACCGCTGACCAGCATCCGCGGGCCGGGAATGAACCCCCTACCCAGACCTTCTTTCAGCGTAAAGCCAACTCGGTTACGGGCTCCATGTTCACGGATTGTGGTAATCCCGGCCGTCAAATGAAGCTGCATGTTGAGGACACCGGTGAGGACCATCATTTCGTCGGTCTCGGAAAACATCTCACCGTAGTTTCGTCCGTCACCCGAGAGACTGAGGTGGGTATGACCGTCAATCAGACCGGGAGCCAGGCAAGCCGACCCGAGATCCAGGCAAGCCGACCCGAGATCCACGACTTCAGTCTTTGGAGAGATTTGTTTCTGGATTGCTTGTTTGGCTCCCACCGCCGTGATCCGGTCCCCACTCACCAGAATGGCCTGGCCGCTCTTCGATGAACTGCTCAAGCCATCAGCGAGGTGGTCGGCCTGAATGAGGAGTGCCTTTTGGGTCGGGTCAGACATCGATCAATGGCTCCTTTCCTTATACTCGCCTGTCAAGGGTATCCATAAAAGTGGACTTTTTTCAACGATTGGACAATCAGTCGGATAAGATGACCTCAATGCGGCCCAGTGTCGGGTATCGGTCACCATTGTCGGAGAAAAAAAAGTGCTCGGTACTGCAGAAACCGCACATGGGAGTTAATCGGACCGAAGCACTGGGAAGAACCTAGATCCAAGAGTTTGAGTTCTATTCAAGGTGCACGGGCCAAATCATCCGTCCCCGTGTTCCATCTAGTTGTATCCGTTCCAAATTCGGGTCTCCGGGTGGATAGCTCGGTGTGAGAAAAGCAGGCTAACCCCCGACGGCTTTCCAGCGGCTTGGACTGATGCCCGGTGCATGGGTCGCCATGGCTGACGGCCGGTTGGGTACGTCGAAATCGATGCTACGCGTGTTGAGACTCCTGAAATACTTCCGCACCCCTGGGGGTAGTTTAGCAACTTTTTCCGCATCCCAATCAGGCACTTCCGCGATGGGGCCTGCCCAAGTCGGGCGGTAGGCTATGGCGAGCATCCTCCGGTCTCGGTCACTGTAATTCGGATAGTTTCCGTGAAAGATCTTTTGATTGATGACAGCGGCAGAACCGGCTTTACAGGTCACCATCACCTCGCCTTCCAGAGAAAGGTACCGTTTATAGGGAATCGCGTCCGTATGCAGGGACAAATGAGAGCGCGGGATGACTTTCAAGGGTGAGCATTCTGGCGTCAGGTCGTCGAGGTAGTACAAGGCCCGGACCAGACACGGGGAACTTGACTGGACGCCGAAGATTTTTGAGCCATAGGGTTGGGCATCCGTGTGAATAGCGATGCCGGGATGTCCTGGCTGCGAGAGGGAAAAAGCACAGGAGGTACAAATCAACTCGTCTCCCAACAGGGTCGAAAGAAAATCAGTCATAGCGGACAGAGCGATTACTCCTATGGAATGTGGTGATTCGGTCCATTGAATCTCCGAGTAGCCCCGCTGGTGCGTGCTATAATCGGTGGCTGTAGTGGGCAGTCTTGAAAGCTCGTTTTTGATTTTCTCTACCAGGTTCACGGGCAGTAAGTTAGGGATGACGATATAACCTTCGAGTTCGATCAACCGGATCCGCTCCAGGGTCGAGAGGCCTGCCCAATCGGTTTCGTCAATCTTGGCCCACCCGATCTCTTCGCGACTGTTAGTGGAAAGTGTAGGCATGTTCTGTTCACTCCTGCTCGGTGACGCCACTATTATACGTTTTGGAAGGTGAGAAAAGAAAAGGTAATTTTCAAATGTGGACCTGATATTTACTCAATTCTCCCCCAGTTTTAGGGATGGAAGGAGTAAGGCAAAAGCCGCGGGACAGAGGGGCAGAAAGCACAAGTAGCCGAGGATTGTAGCAATGCCGAACTGATCCCCCAGATATCCTATCAGCGGCAAAGTAAAGCTAGCCAGACCCCAGCTAAAGCCAAGAGGAAGGCTTGAGGCCAGGCCGAGATTTCTCGGAGCTAATACTTGAGCCAGAGCTACCAAGACGGAGTTGGAAGCCATAATCAGACCACCACCCAGGGCCAGAGAAACCAGGGCAATTGTCCCGCTGGAGTGGAGAAAGATATAAAGGGCAGGTGCCGACAACAGGATCGATGCCCAAACTAGCGGCTTAGGGTCGATATGATCAGCCAGATAGCCTGTGAGGAGGGCTCCCAGGACGCCCGAGAGATTGTAGATCCCGAGACGTAGGCCACCGGCTACCAGAGAAAGCCCCTGGTCCCGAGCCAGCAGGGTCAGGTAGAATGAGAATCCCAGGGCAGTTATACTACGCAAGACGACTACTACAACGATGAGCAGCAGGGGAAGAACGACTCTCTTGTTTAGCGGAAGAAACCCCTGAGGGCGAATCTGCGAGTTTTCCAAAGGAATCCATCTGAGCATTGCAAGCAAGAGTGCCAAGCCCAGAAAGGAGACCAGAGGCAGGCGTTCCAGACCAATCTGCTCGGCGTAGTAGGGCACCCAAAAGGGTGCCAGTCCCAGACCCATGGTCCCGCCAAAACTGAAAAGGGCCAGACCAAAGGAGCGGCGCCGTCTGCTTAATTCCCCGGCCAAAGAAAATGCTTGTGGGTGAAAGGAGGCGACTCCAAGGCCAGCTAGAGCCAGCACCAGGATGAAAAGTGAATAGTTGGGGACGATTCCTATTAAGGGCCCAAACAGTGAGCTCAGGAGTAGCCCAGTGATTATCAAGTAACGATGGGACATGCGGTCGGCCCACATACCGAGTAACGGTTGACTGGTGTTGAATAGGGAACTTGTGGTACCCAAGAGACCTGAGTAGACAAGATTCAACCCCAAGCGCTGGCTGATCAGAGGCAGAACTGGGACCAGGAGAGTGGAGTAGGAGTCCACACAGAAATGGGCCATGGACACCAAAAGTAGGCGCCTTCGGTACATTGGAGTATTATAGCTGGCAAGGAGGGTTGTCGTCTGGGAAAGTCAGAGCATGAGCATACTTTTCAAACCGACTGGAGCAGCTTGGTCCGGTTATCTCAAATGGTTTCAGCGTCATCCAGGACCAGGGGAAAAATGGTCAGCGACGCAATGAGGCTAGGTAGCACAGTCCCTTTCGGTTGGTCGGACCGGCATTGACTGTGGCTTGTAATGGTCGTTGGGCCAGGGAGCATCTTAACCAGTGCTTGCGTGGGGTACAACTTTGGCAACAGCATGACCTGGGTGTTGGCTTTGACCGCTTCCTCTATTTTTCTGGTGGTTGCCTGTTGCAGTTTGGGAGTACGCTAGATCTGCTCACTTCTTGAGAACCGTTTCTGGATCAGAACAGGTTGTTGTCGGTCTTTGTCTTGATCGGTGTCAGTCGGGAGTTAGAGCTCGGGCTCTTTGGGTTGTTCCGCCTATACCTTTTGATCGAGTGTCTGATGATTGTTTTGATCCGTTTTATGCTGATGGGATTTTCTGGAGATCTTTTCCTAGCCCTCCTTGTGGGGAATCGTTGACGGGCTCTTGTCCCATTCCCTAGCGAACAGCGGGGACTTAGATACCTGATCTGATGCAGGGAGAGGTAGTGGAGTATGACCTAGGCAACCGGGGATATAGACATTTGTTCTGGTCGCGAGGCTATTTTGTGAGTACGGCGGTGTAAACGAGGCCTTCATTCAGCACTATGTTCAATGGCAAGAGATCAGTCAGGTAACTGGGGTTGGAGCTGTAGAGCCTTCTATAGGAGCAGTTCACAGCCACTGGCTTGGCCGGTACAATCTCTTAATCTGGAAACACACGGCTGGGTTAAGGTATATAAAGTGGAGTGGGTACATCTATAAATTTTTCGGTCATGATCAAAGTCTTCGAGGACCCGGCCGGAGGGGCGCTCGCATAGATTAGTGGAATCCAATTGCGGAATGTTTACACTATTCCTATATAGGATGTATTGGAAGTGAACTGAACCTTTTGAAAGAGGTCTATTCAGGATGGAAACTTCAGACAGTTTGATGGTCGAAGCCAAGGGAATCAGCAAGTATTTTGGCCCTTTTATAGCCGTGGAGAATGTCTCTTTTGCTATTCCAAAGGGGAAAATCGTGGCCTTTTTGGGACCTAATGGTGCAGGCAAGACGACCACGATGAGGCTTCTCACCGGTTATCTGTCAACTAGTCGAGGGAGTGCTTGCATAGCCGGACTGGATATCCACAGAGAACGGATTGAGGCTTCCAAACGACTGGGGTATCTTCCGGAAAATGGTCCACTCTATCTAGATATGACGCCTGCAGAGCTCCTTCACTTTTTTGGTGAAGCCCGGGGACTGGTGGGCGCAGAGCTAAGAAGCAGGATTGACTTTGTCAGTGAACAGTACTCGCTGCAGCCGATGTTGGAGAAGCCGATTGGAAAACTCTCCAGAGGATACCGTCAGCGCGTGGGTGTGGCTCAAGCCCTTCTCCACGATCCCGATGTGTTGATCATGGACGAACCAACGGCCGGGTTGGATCCAAACCAGATTCGTGAATTCCGTACCAACATTCAGGAATTGGGCAAGACAAAAACGATTCTAATATCCACCCACATTCTGCAGGAAGTCGATGCGATTGCCCACCGAGTTTTGTTTATTCATAACGGAAAGTTGATCTTTGATGGGACACCCGCGGAGCTCAGGGGAGATACTTCATTGGAGGAGCACTTTCACCGAATGACCAACTATGGGCGCTCCGATCAGCCAAAGTTGGCCGCTGAGCCGATGGAAGCTGAATCGCTAGGGGGGAAATGATGCCCAGTGGAATCAATCTCAGATTTATTCGAGCTTTGCTTAAACGGGACCTGTGGAAGTATTTCACAAACCCTAGCGGATACGTTTTTATAACGCTTTTCATTTTTCTCAGTGCCGCTGCCGCCTTCTGGCAGGATCGCTTTTTCCTGGATAACCTGGCTAATCTTCAGCAATTGAATAACCTATTCCCTTATCTTCTATTGTTTTTTATTCCAGCTCTGACCATGGCTGTCTGGTCGGAGGAAAGCAAGCAAGGAACCGATGAGCTCTTACTGACCCTTCCGGCAACCAGCCTGGAGGTGGTTTCCGGAAAGTATGTAGCGACGCTTGGAATCTACAGCGCCTCACTGCTTTTGTCCCTGAGTCACGTGTTAGTTCTGCTCTTTCTGGGAAGTCCAGACTTGGGTCTAATATTTAGCAACTACGTGGGTTACTGGCTTATCGGGTCCGGTCTGATTGCCGTGGGCATGCTAGCATCGCTTTTGACCTCAAATGCCACCATTGCCTTTATTTTAGGCGCTGCGTTTTGCTCCTTTTTCACCTTCATCGATTCCACTGTTATCCTGAGCAAGACCCTTGGCGAGCTTTTGGCTCCTTTTGCTGTGTTCGGTTACTTCGAAGACTTTGCACGGGGTGTGATTAGTCTATCCGGAGTGCTGTACTTCGTCTCCTTGGCAGGTTTGATGCTGTATCTCAATGTGCTGTTGTTGGACAGGCGACACTGGCCTCGCCAAGCAGAAGGCTGTCCCATGTGGCTTCACTATTCCATTCGATGCATTACTCTAATCATTGCGGTCATTTCCGCCAACTCTATCGTTGGCAGGGGGAGTGTCCGTTTAGATGTCACCGCCGAACGACTTCATTCACTGAGTAGTGAGACTCATCGGTTGATTGAGCAATTGTCCCAAGATCGGCCTGTGTTCATTCAGGCTTTCGTGAGTCCACGGGTACCTGAGCAGTACGTCCAGACACGGGAAAACTTACTCGGCATTCTGAACGAAGTTGATTTCCTCGGTGGTACAAAAATAGAGCTGTTAGTCGAAGATACTGAACCATTCACCCAGGCGGCTCGTGATGCTCGAGAAAAGTTCGGAATTGTGCCCCGCCAAATATCCAATCTGGGAAGTGCGCGAGCTAGTTTAACCGATATTTTCCTAGGAGTGGCTTTTACTTGCGGTGCTGAAGAACAGGTGATTCATTTCTTGGATCGTGGTCTACCAGCCGAGTACGAAGTGGCTAGAAGTATCCGTGTGGTGGCCAAGACTGAACGCAAGAAGATCGGTGTCGTGAGCACACAAATAAAGGTTTTTGGTGGATTTGATTTCCAGACTATGAGAAGCAATCCGGCATGGTCGGTCGTTGAGGAATTGAAGAAACAGTATGAGGTGGTCCAAATATCCTCGATTGGACCTATCACGGAGACATTGGATGCTATTGTGGTAGCTTTGCCTTCTTCCTTGTCCCAGGAGGAAATGGATCATCTTTTGAGCCGTATCCGGGAGGGGAATCCAACTCTTCTACTGATCGACCCATTGCCTTTGACCAATATCGGACTGGCACCGGTGGAGAAAAGTGGAGTGAATCAGAACCCCTTTATGAGGAGTCAGGGGCCACCACCAAAAGAAAAAGGAAACATCCAAAAGTTTTTGTCCGAGTTGGGTGTGAGATGGGACACTTCCCTTATCGTTTGGGATACATATAATCCTCATCCCGATCTTGCTTCGCTACCGGCGGAAGTGGTTTTTGTAGGCAAGGGGAACGAGAACCTAGAAGCGTTTAATCAGAATCATCCAGCAAGTAGTGATCTGCAGGAAGTGGTTTTTCTCTATCCGGGACAGGTCAAAAAGGCAGCGGATACGGATTATGAGTTTGAACCTTTGCTGAAGTCCGGTTATCTCTCGGGAGGGCTCAGTTATTTTCAAATGGTTCAACGAAGCTTTTTGGGACTTCAACTGATGAACCGTGATCTCCCCCATCGACCCGACGATCGGGACTACGTTTTGGCAGCTCAAATCAGCAGCAAGTGGAGCGGCGGGGACTCTGAAGAGCATCCACCAGCAGATAGAACTTCGAAAGAGGCTTCAACAGATAAGAGTGAACGATCGGCTCCAGCCAAGCCGATGAAACTGATTGTAGTGGCTGATTTGGACTTTATCTCCGAGCAGTTCTTCCAGATCAGGGAACGGGGACCGGAGAACCTCAACTTCGACAACGTCACTTTCTTTCTCAACTGTATCGATGTGTTGGTGGGCGATGATTCTTTTATTAAACTGCGTAACAAGCGAGTCCGTCACAGAACCCTGGAAAAAGTCGAGGAACAGACTCGCAACTTTGTCCAACGACGAGTGAAAGAAGAACAGGAGGCTGAGAGCGAAGCAGAGAAAGCTCTTGCAGACGCCCAGCGCCGACTGGATGAAAAGGTCAACGAAGTGCGCCGCCGCCCCGATTTGGATGCTCAAACCAAACAAATCATGGCTAGAAATCTAGAGGAAGTGGAAAACCGGCGGTTTGAAGTATTGAAAGCGAACATAGAGGCCGAAAAAGAGGCAAAAGTGAGCATTAGTAAAGAGAATATGGAAGAAGAGATCCGCAGAATCCAGAGCAATATTCGGACACGCTCGGTTTTGCTTCCTCCGATTCCTGTCTTTTCCTTCGGTATTTTGATTTTCCTGCGTCGGCAGCGCCGCGAAAAAGAAGGTGCCGCAGCGGTTCGAAGGCTGAGGGTTTAGACTAAGTGTTTCATTTCAGAAATACGATGATGTTTGTTGCGAGTGCGACAGAGCCAAGGTCGCGGAGCGGCGGTGAACGTGATGCCGAAGCGTATCGTGGAGAAGGATCGACAAAAAAAGTTTTCCGTCCCGTTGCTACCCTTTGGGCAGATGGAGGTGGTGGTGCAATCTCGGCGTTGCTCGTCGACGACGATGCACCCAGGCATCGTCTTTTTCCTCACTCCTTGATCTCGCTCCGTAAACTCCAACTGCAAACACCATCGTATTTCTGAAATGAAACACTTAGACGAATGGAGTACTAAGGCTGAAGCGCAAGTGAGGGGGGACCGTCTGTCGGTTGATTCCATCGCGGGGCACCAGGCTGGTCGACACATCGGTCGGCCACTACAAAAGAGAAGTTTTCTTGCTTGAATGGTCCTCACGGTCGGGGGTGCCAAAAACCTGAACTACCTTCCTCATATTTTAGAAATCACTGAACTAAGGAACAATCGATGAGCGAAACGAAAAAGACATTAACTTACTGCAGCGTTGCGATCTCCTTACTCTTAGTGGCTTTTCTGATGACACCTCGTAAAGTCACCCCCGATGTATTCCTAGATCGAGAGGAGGCCTTTTTTCCGGAGTTCACCGATCCCAATTCTGCAACCACACTGGAGGTTGTTGAATATGATGAAGAAACAGGGACCGCTCGCCCCTTCAAAGTCACTTTTAAAGCGGGGCAATGGAGCATTCCCTCCCATCATGACTACCCGGCTGATGGTAAAGACCGTCTTGCCAGGACCGCTGCAGGTGTCATTGGGATCAAGAAAGACGACTTCCGCACCAATAGCATTTCGGATCATGGGGCGTGCGGTGTCATCGATCCACTCGATGAAACAATCACCATCCTAAAGGGGCGGGGAAAGCGCGTCACCATTAAGGCAGAAAATGATCGTGTCTTAGCCGATCTGATCGTTGGCAAGAAGGTAGAAGGTCAAGATAACCTTCGCTTTGTCCGCATCCCTGGGAAAAAGCGAGTCTACGTATCTCGTATGGATATCAATATCTCTACACGATTTGAGGATTGGATCGAGCGCGATCTCCTAGAGTTAGAGAAAGACGACGTCGAGAAAATAGTTTTAAGGGATTACTCCATTAATGAGCGCACCAGAAGGGTTGATCAACGGGATGTGGTGACGTTGGACCAAAAGGAAGACGATGGGTGGAAAGCCAATCGAATGTCGGGTAGGCAGGAAGTGGACTCTATCAAAATGAATGGGTTATTGCGTGCAATCGATGAGTTGTCTATTGTGGGCGTGAGACCGAAACCAGCTGGTCTTTCACACACTTTGCAAAAATCCGAAGGAGGTGTGGTCATTTCTCCAGCTGCTGTCCGTTCCTTACAAAGCAAGGGATACTACTTCACACGGGACGGGAGTCTGCTTTCCAATGAGGGGGAGCTTCAGATCCAGACCAGCGCTAGGATTACCTATACCTTACGTTTTGGCGAGATCGTCTACGGAACGGGGGAGGTGGTCACGGCAGGAACTGAGGCAGGCGGCGCAAGGGACAGTAGCCCTGGAGAGAACAGATACCTGTTGGTTACTGTGTCTTTCGACCCGAAACTTTTTCGCGAACCATCTCAGCCTCGGAAGACAGACTTCCTAAACAAGCCGGAGGGGGATTGGACTGACGTTGATCGACGGGATAAAGAGTTAAAGGACAAGCACGATGAATGGGAGGCGAAGATAAGGAAGGGGCGAGAATTCTCCGATCGGCTTAACGCCCGCTTTGCTGGCTGGTATTATGTCATTTCTTCAGATAGCTTTGACAAGATTCACATGAAGCGGGCAGATCTCGTCAAGCAGAAAGAAAGCTAACCCGTAAATTGTTGGCTAGTGCCGCAGCTCTTCCAGTGCACAGCGGGTCCGGTTAGCCATATCCTCGACTAATTCTTTGCTCATGTCCGATTTCCATGGGAAACTGACCATGTGGTCGTAGAAGTGGTCTGTCTCAGGGACGTTGGCTTCGCCGAAGCCTAATCTTCGAAACAGCTCAGAGTGATACAGGGGCCAGTACTGAACAATGACCTTAACCCGGTATTTGTCCCGCAACAGGTAGATTAACTCGTCTCGGCCTCGTCCGTCGTAGCGGGCCGACATCAAATGATAGGCATGTTCGCAGTAAGAGGGGACATGTTGGAAGTCGAGCTCGGGGTAGTCCTGAAGCGCTTTTATGAAAATTCGAGCCTGATAGCGCCTTTGCTCATTGATATGATCCAGCCGCCTCAGCATGAGTCGACCGACCACGGCAGCAGGGACGTTGAGGCAAGCATTGAGCGGCCAGCGCCCGGGGATCGGCTCGACGACGTTGTTGCCAGCGGGGACCCAGTTCTTTTCCCGCTCCTCTTCAAACGGCCAGTTCCCCATCCAGCGGAGTCGACGAGCCTCCTCGCCGTATTTCGGATCGCGAACCGTTAACATTCCTCCCTCACCCAGGGTTTGGATATTCTTGGCCGTCTGGAAGCTAAAGCAGCCGAAGTTTCCAATCGAGCCTGCACGGCGTTCCCGATAGGTGGCGCCGGGAGCTTGAGCGCAGTCCTCAACAACAATCAGATGATACTGGTCGGCCAAGGCCATGATCGGACTCATATCAGCCATCAGCCCATAGAGGTGAACGGCAACGACCACCTTGGTGCGGGGGGTAAGTAGGGTTTTGATGGATTGAGGGTCAATCACCCGGGTATCACGATCGATATCCGCCCACTTCAGGGTGGCACCCGTCCGGGCAAACGGCACCGCCGTGGCCACAAAAGTGTGGGCGGGTAAAACGACTTCATCTCCCGGACCGATCCGTGAAAGAATAGCGGCCAGTTCCAGGGCTGAGGAGCAACTATTGACGGCAACCGAGTCGGCACAGCCAACAAACTCGGTGAAGTCCTTTTCAAAAGCATTATTCTCTGGCCCCCCTGTGCCCCCTATCCCTAGGCTGGGTGCCTCCCGCAGAGTCTGCAGGAGCGCCTGTTCCTCCTCTTGGTTGAGTCGGGTCTGAATGCCTGGTTGATCAATGAGTTGCAGATTTTCGATCTCGAGTTGGGCCATGTTTGGATTCCTCCAATGATGGATCAAGACTGAGGAGCTAGGTTAACGAGAGCTTTTTTCTCGTGCAGAGAATAGATCAAGACAGCAACTTTGGTCAAATACCTTCCTCCCGGGGAAAGTTTTGCTACTGACGCTTGTGGGTAGGAATCAACTGTCGTATCGGGGATTTACTCAGACTTCGGTGCTCCGGCAAGGCCTACCCGAAGGCCCCCATCGACGAAATAGGTAGCTCCGGTGACAAAGGAGGCCCGACTCGAGGCGAGAAAGGCAACCACTTCTGCTACCTCGCTGGACTTGGCGACACGCCCCAGTGGATGTGTCTCACTTAGCGTCTTCATCAGCGCTTTCGGGTTGGAGTCCAGGGAGACCGCCCACTGAAGCATTGGGGTGTCGACCGATCCTGGTGCCACCGCGTTGGCTCGGATACCGTTTGAAGCGAAGTCGAGTGCCAGGCTGCGAGTTAGTCCAATTAGTCCATGTTTGGAGGTTGTATAGGCGGCAACATTGCGCTGGCTAGCAAATGCCTGCACGGACGCTATATTGACAATGGCACCCTGGCTAGCTTTGAGGTGTGGGATGGCGTAGCGACAGATCAGGAAGGCGCTCTTTAGATTGACGTTGATGACTTCGTCCCATTCGCTTTCGCTCGTGGTTTCCACTGTCCCGTAGCGTTGGATGCCGGCGTTATTGACAACAATATCCAGTCGATTGAAGGCTTCGACTGCTGTTTCCACGGCTCTTCGGGCCTCCTTGGCCTTCGAGACATCAGCCAGGATTGCTCGTGCCTGACCCCCTCGTTTTTCAATGTACTCTGCAACTTTACAGGCCTGGTCGAATGTGCGGTCGACGATGAGGACTTGGGCACTCCTCTCCCCAAAAAGCTTTGCCACCGCCTCGCCAATACCCATTGCCCCTCCGGTGACGAGGGCAACCTTTCCTTCGAACTCAGCCTTTCCCATCTCGCAACCTTCCTCAGCTAAATGATTTCAGTCTGGTCAAAATTATCCCCTCGGTAAAAAGCCTGTAATCAAAAACCGAAGAGTCAACTACCTCAAAGGCTAGGGGGGAATACGTCGATGGTCGGACGGAAACCATCCTGGTAGACGGTGGGATCCACACGGACATCGATCACCGTACTGCGGTTGGCGTTGAAGGCTAGGCCCAGCTCTCGTTCGAAGGCTTCGGGAGTCTCGACTTTTACCCCGTGTAAACCAAAGGACTGGGCGACCGAGGAAAAATCAATCGGATGGAAATCCAAACCATAATCGGGTAGTCCACGAGATTTTTGTCGTGATTTCATCGTTCCAAGAGCCTGATCGTTAATAATGATCAATGGAACGGCTACCCCTGTTCTAGCGAAGACTTCCAACTCTCCCAAGCGCATCAAGAGGCTACCGTCTGCTCCCAGGCCCACCATCGGCTTCTGGCCATCTGCCAGCCGACCGCCGAGTATTGCGGGAACCATCAATCCCATGGTTCGTCCTCCCGAGGTACCAAAATATGCTCCTGGTCGATCCACCAACCAGAGATGTTCCAACATGCCGATGTAGGCCCCGGTCTCACTGAAGAGGATGCCGTCTTGAGGCAAAAGCCGGCGGGTAATCTCGAGGACATCCTGAGCAGCCAATTGGGCCTCTCTCGGCCTTTGAAAACCTTTTGCGATCTTCATCCGCATGGCAACCACCGCGTCTTCGGAAAAACCGGGCTGTGATCGAGTGGATAGCTCGTCCAGCGCAGTTCTTAGATCTCCATTAGCCCGCGCAATCGGGGCCGTGGACAGGTTTGTGTACTCGGAGCGCACTGCTAGCTCGCAGGTCGGCAAGTCCACGTTCCATGGGGAATGAGTCATCAAAGCATCAGCACCTACTATCAGGACCGTATCCGCTTCAGAAAATACTTCCGTTTCGATGAGGTTGGGGCTGAAAAAGCCCACATAGACGCCCGCCCAGCGGGGGTTATTTTCGGGAAAGACACCCCGGGCATCCATGGTTACCAGGACAGCTGCCTCAATCTTTTTTACCAATTCTAGTAGCTCATTGCTGGCCCCCGAGCGAATGACGTCAGCCCCCGCCAGAACCACCGGTCGCTGGCTCTTTTTCAAGAGCTTCTTTATGGCTGCTAACTCAGTTCCCTGCGGAGAGACGCTTTTCCATGAAGTGTCAGCGAATTCCTCCTCAGTACTGACCTCACCCAGGTCTGATGGGAAGTTTAAAAGACAGGGTCCCGGTCGACCATCCGTGGCTCGGAAAAAAGCTTCCTGTACCATACGCTGAGAACCGGTCCTCGACAAGGTAGCTCGATATTTTGTGATACCGCTGACGAGCTGGTCATGGTGGCAGTGTTGCACCATCTCGTGCTGCGCCTGTGCAATGGGACAGGTCTCACAAATGGCTACCAATGGGAAGCGCTCAAAATGCACGTTGCAGGCTCCACCGACGAGGTTGGCCGTCCCCACGCCTCGAATGGCTAGGGAGAGACCGGCAGTTCCTTTCAGGTATCCGTAGTAGGCAGCTACGATGGCAGCTGAGGACTCGTGGCTCACATTGACAAAATCCACTCCAAGCTTCTGCCCCGCTGCCATCAGATCTAAGGGACTTCCCCCTCCTGGAATACCAAAGAAGTGGCGCAAACCTCGACTGCGAGCCTCGGTGATGATGAGTTCAGCTGCCTTCATCTTGGTCCAGTCAATTGGTGATCATTAAAAAAACAAGCCTCTCATTTAACGCACGTCAGCTTTTGAATGTCAAGGGATTGACCGGGCAGGGGGTTGAGTTTTTCTCTCCTCTGATTTAGTGTTCTAAATGGGTCTGGGCCACGAAACGGGATCTTCTGCCCCCCCAAAGGGTGTTTGCATTAGGTTCAGGGAATCTGGTAAGCAGTGCAAGAGATGAGTGCTAGTCCTCTGATTCTGGTTGATTACATCGTGCTGGTGGCCTATATGCTGGTTATTCTAGCGATTGGCATTTATTTCGCACGATATCAGAGGAGTACAGAGGATTTCTTTGTGGCCTCTCGTTCCATCCACTGGTTTCCTCTTTTCTGTTCCATTTGGGTGTCTTTGACGAGTGCAAACTCATTCCTGGGAGCGCCAGGCTACTCCTATGCCCACGATTTACAAACTGTACTCATGCCCTTGACTGGATTGATGGTCGCTCCGATCATCGTCAAAGGAATCCTTCCGATTCTCCACGGTTTGAAACTGATTAGCGCATATGCCTATCTAGAGCGGCGTTACCATCTCTCAGTACGGCTATTGGGGAGTTTTTTGTTTATCTTGCTACGAGGGGGGTGGCTGGCCAGCGTGATCTTTGCTCCTTCAGTTGCCATCAACGCCGTTACAGGGATTCCCCTCTCCGTCGCTGTTTTGTCGGTGGGGCTGACAGCCACCGCCTACACCTGCCTGGGCGGAATGAAAACAGTGATCTGGACGGATGTCTTACAGTTTTTTGTTTTCGTAGGTGGGCTCCTCTTGGTTTGGGTCACCGCCTTGTCCGCCATCGATGGAGGGATGGAAACAGTCTGGAAGGTTGCAGCCGAACATGGGAGAAACCAGATTTTTGACTTCACCTGGGATTTCAACATGGACGTAGTCTTTTGGTGGGTCATTATTGGCGGTATGCTTAGCCGAATCACTGACGCTGGTACCGATCAGGTTGCATTGCAACGTTATTTCAGTGGGAGAAGTCTGAAACATAGCATTCGGGCAATTTGGACCAATGCACTGGCGGATCTGCCTCTGATGTCCACGCTGACGCTCACGGGAACCGTACTGTTTGTTTTCTACCAACTCCACACGGACCGGTTGCCCGAGGGAATCGAGGCTGACCAGGTGCTGCCTTTTTTTGTAGCCCAAGAATTACCGGCTGGAGTCTCAGGGCTATTCATCGCCGCAATCATTGCGGCGACCATGTCCAGTGTGGATTCCGGGATAAACTGTCTGGCCGCAGCAACGGTAGATGATTTCTACAAACGATTGCTCCGCCCTCGATCTAGCCAGAGGCACTACCTGACTGTTTCTCGCATTCTAACCCTCTTTTGGGGCGTGGTTGCCAGCGTGGTTGCATTGTTTGTCCATCGCTTGGGTCAACTTATTTTCATCCCTATGAAACTCATGAACTTTTTCAGTGGGCCGCTGGCCGGGATTTTCCTGTTGGGATTTTTTACTAGACGGGTGGTCTTCCCCGCTTTGTTAATCTCGGGAGCCGTCGGTCTTGGTACGACCGCCAGCGTGGCTCTTCGCTTAGGCTGGAGCCCTTTTCTTTGGAGTGTGGTAGGGTTGGTTCCCACAATCGTCATCGGCTACCCGCTCAGCTACTTATTCAAACCACCTCGATCAGAGCAGGTATCGAGGCTCACGGTGTGGAAGACCTCTAAGGTACGGCGTCAGGAGGGTGGTGTTTCAAATGGGTGAAACCAGAGTTCTGATGGAGTCTACTAGCGGAGTTGTCACATGCAGCTGCTTCAATTATTGGCCCAGCGAGTCGATTCAGGCCGTCCTTTGAGGGTTGGTCTCATTGGGGCCGGAAAATTCGGCTCCATGTTTTTGAGCCAGGCGAGGCGCCTGCGGGGCCTGCATGTGTTGGGGATAGCGGACCTGTCGCTCGAGCGTATCCGCCAAGCGCTTAGTCGGGCTGGCTGGCCTCTGGAACAATCCAAGATTTCCGGGTTTGATCAGGCTCTGGAAACCGGGCGTACCCATCTCACCGAGGACGTCTACTCTCTCGTTCAGGCCAACGGTCTCGAAGTCTTAATCGAGGCCACGGGCGACCCGATAGCGGGCATTGGACACGCTCTTCAGGCCCTGGAGAATGGTCGCAATTTGGTCATGGTCAATGTGGAAGCCGATGCGTTAGTGGGGCCACTTCTGGCCCAGCGAGCTGCTGAGATAGGGGTCTGTTACAGTCTTGCCTATGGCGATCAACCGGCTTTGATTTGCGAGTTGGTCGAGTGGGCGATGACGAGCGGTTTTGAGGTCGTCTGCGCTGGAAAGGGGACTAAATATCTTCCTGTCTACCACACTTCCACGCCCGATACCGTTTGGGAACATTACGGGTTCAGTCGGGAAGTTGTCCGGCAGGGAGATTTCAATGACCGTATGTTTAATTCTTTCCTTGATGGCACAAAGTCTGCCATCGAGATGGCGTCAGTGTCTAACGCCACCGGCCTACACCCTCAGCCGCAAGGTTTAGGTTTCCCTCCCTGCGGCATTGACGAGTTGGCGAGTGTTTGTCGGCCTCTCAGCCGAGGGGGTCAGCTTGCTCATAAGGGCACCGTAGAGGTGGTATCGAGTCTCGAACGGGATGGGCGTTCCGTCAGCCGCAATTTACGCTGGGGAGTCTATGTGACCGTGGAAGCGCCCACGGACTACGTGAAACAGTGTTTCGCAGAATATGGTCTACTGACAGACTCTTCGGGTCGCTATGCTGCTATGTATCGGCCCTATCACCTTGTTGGCCTAGAGCTGACCGGAAGTATTATCAAGGTGGGTCTGAGGGGTGAGCCTACTGGCCAACCAGTGGGATTTACAGGCGATGTGGCTGCCATCAGTAAGCGTCGCCTATACCCAGGCGAGTTGCTGGATGGAGAAGGCGGATATACCGTTTATGGCACCCTGATGTCGGCCGAGGCTGCTCTGAGGGCTGGGGCTGTCCCCATCGGTCTGACACACAACCTGAAGCTTAAAAGTGAACTTGCGGCAGGTCAGCTGGTTTTATGGTCTCACGTAGGGTGTGACGAGAAAGATCGGGTGATCCGTTTTCGCCGTCAGATGGAGCAGAAGATGGGACCAACGATAGCCGCCAAAGCTCGAGAACCATCTGGTGCTACGCCGCTCTAACGCCTGGCCCCCTTTCGATATCTGATCGGCGAAAAAATTATCTCTCCAGGACAATTCCTTCTTTCTCGATGCGCTCGAACATCTTCCGGTAGGCCATCGTCCCATCGTTATCCCAATACTCGGTGGAGATTGGAGAGGCATAACTCATCGGAATGAGCCGTCTGTTATCAGGTCTTACCATGAAGAGGGACTGCTTGGGGTCGGAGATATTGTACATCTTCACGCCATTTTTGAAGCGCGATTTGATGATCCACTTTGGTTTTTCCGGCAGCTTCAGGGCTTTAAGGCGTTTCAGTGCCTCCCGGTCCAGCGTGACGCCCAATCCTGGGCCTTCCGGAACCCGAAGGAATCCATTGATCGGCTCCAGCTTTTCTTTGACCACGTCGGTCTTCCAGGTCTCGGCGTCACAAAAGAAGTGAAAGTCCGCCGTGGGGAAGGCGGCCTGCATATGGGTGGTCATTGCTCGGGTCATATGCCCACCCACGTTCTGGCACATAAAGGAAATACCCGCTGCCTCAAATAGCCCAGCCTTGCGCATGGCCGAGCCAATTTTGGAATGTCCCAACATATAGGCATCCGCTGCACCCATGAGCACCTCGTAGGTTGCCCCCAGGGGACTGTGATGGAGAACCACCGGCAGGCGGGAGCGCTTGCGCAGCTGAATGTACCCCTCTATATCTCTGGCAGGAAGCGGATCCTCGAAGCAACCGCAAATGCGATAGTCAGAGAGCTTCTCGAGCAAATCGAACATGTGATCGTCGGTGCCCCCCATGGTGATGTCAAAATGGATCTTGAAGCCTTCCGGTGCCGCCGCTTCCATGGCGTCCATCTGATCGAATACGTTTTCGAAGGGAGAAAGGTGGTACTTCAGCCAGGTGTAGCCCTGGGAGGAGTACCGACGCACGGCTTCCGCCATCCGCTCGGGATGGGTCGAGACTGTCCAGCTGCCCACTGGTACCCAGGAACGGTACTTCTGCCCGAAGAGTTTATAGACCGGCACTCCTGCTGCCTTGCCCATTAGATCATACATAGCCGTTCCCAGGGCCAGGGAAGTCTCATCCCCGATCCAATCAAAAGGATTACTCCCGATGTATTTCTGGATCACCTCCTCTGGCTCCCGGGAGCCGCTCTCACCTAATCCCTCCAGACCAGTGTTGGTATGGACCACATAAACGGTTCGGTGAGAAGGACCGTAGTAGTGGTTGAGCTGGTAGGCAATCCAATCCTCATATTCGAGTGTGATGTCATGAACTTCGATATCGGTGATCTTGATGCCTGCCATATGTCCCGTTGCCAGCGACTTTGCCTCGGCAGGCTGGGTCAGATTGCCCACCGAGACTATGCTTGCACCGGTTACGGCACCCGTTGAAGCAAGCATGAACTGTCGTCGACCGACTCGACCGGTTTGAGACTGCTTTTTGCTTTTCTTGACCGAACGCAAGGTTTCACCAATCCTCATTTTCCCCTCCAGTTTTACTCTCTGCTCACTGTATCAATAGGCCGACCCGTTCAAGACCGACCACTTCGTGCAAAATCTTTATTCGTCGCCACATCGGATTGTCTCCCAAATCATCATAATCCTTGCAAAGAAGGCTTGATCCAGCCAAGCATTTTCGCGGGAGATTCGGAATAATTGTAAAAGATAGGGCCGGTTGCTCCTCTCTCCTTCGCCGCCATTATGACGTGACGCAATTGTTCTTTGCTGGCCGGAGAACCACTACGGAGATTGATTTGAAAGGGAAGATCGCCTGACCAATTGTTCGGCAAAGAGGCGCGGTCTTGTCGGATTTGGACCAGAACTCTTTCCGGCTGGTTAGGGTCCACGCCAGTCAGAAAACCGTCCGCTAACTCGGCCAACTCACGTTCCCTACTTCGGTTCAACAATAATTTGCACGAAGTATCCTTGAGAGCCTGGTGCTTGATCTCGCTGTGCAACGAAAGATAGAGCTGATGGCGGAGTCGATTGTAGGCTTTTAAATCGGGTGAGCGTTCCTCCAAATTCGCCATGGAGCGAGGATGGCCTTTGGGTCGATCCGGAGCCTCACGAAAACCGTTGTCTAAAACAGCTTTAACCACCTCGCGAGCCTTTTCTGCGTCGACACCTTTCGCTTGTGCCTTCTTGACGGTTTGGGGATTGAAACACATCGACAAAAGCTGCTGCTCCAAAGGGGTTAATCCTAGGAGATCCCGGTCGTGATGATGACCATGGTGCAGGCCCATCCAACCAAAGGATTCCAGGTAGATGTGGTCCAGGGGATAATTGGTGGCCAGGTCTCTGCACAGTGCCTTTAGATATTCGCGAGTCGCATCGTGGCCGATTGAAAGTGCGTGAGGGATGCTGTCTCCATAGACGTTTTGCTGAGTGTATTGGGAGGGGTATCTCCGACCTAGCTTTGTATTGTGCACTCCAATGGTCCAGGAAACTAGCTTCAGCCCGTATTTGTCCAGACGCTCGGCAGCCACAGAGAGCCAGTTGGTCTTTTTGGCGAAGCTGGTCAGCTGGGGGCGCAACGGTGTGTGCGTGTACAGTTTTTCATCCGGATGAAAATAGGCTAAGCTACCTTCCGTCATGTAGACTCGCCTTCGCGAACTGTGAGGATGAACGAACCAACCCGAGTGATAGCAGCTGGCCATGCACATCAAGTTCAACCCCGAATCACTCATCCATCCCATGACTTTGTCTGCTCCGTTGTCGAGTAGATCCCAAGCATGCATCCAGAGACCTTTTGTAGACAGCGGAGCCGCTGGCATTTCGTTTCCCAGGAACTCAGTTTCGGCCTGTTTTTCCGGTTGCGAGTGTAATGGTTCCAGATTCGGAAGCGCCACCAATCCCCCCAGCTTTAGCCAGTCCCGGCGAGATAGAGAGGAAGTGGTCATGAGCGGTATACACACCTCGGCAATGTCGGCGAGTGTATCAGATCCTGCCAAATGGGAAAAGACGTCAAACTGTGATCTTGCCGTTGAATTTGCTCCCTCAAGTCGCTAATATCTGAGATCGAATCAATCTGATCTCAAGGGGAGTGACCTGCAGGTTGGTTTTCTGTGAACGGTGTTCGCGATCATCTTCCGTCAGGGGAAGGAGGCCAAATTGAGAAGGATTGCTCGGAGAGAGTTCATTGCGCTCAGCGCTGTGGGTTTGGCTGGGAAGTTTCAGGGCGGAGGTCGGGTGTCGGCAAGGAGCCGGGAGCGCTCGAAGCGTCGCCTTCTGTTCAACTGGGACGGCTCGATGATTCATTGTTGGGGTCGGGCTGCATTGGGATCTCAGGGCCCGTTGACCCGTGAGCAATTCACCTCCCTCGTTTTCACTCCCATCGAGAATACAGCGGTCGATACCCTGCTGTTCAGTTTTGGCAGTGGTAACGTAGCCGAATACCAGAGCGGTGTTTTGGAGTGGCCGGGGGAAGCCGATAACTTCAAGTTTCCCGAGACAAAGCGATGGCACGGGGGGGTTGAGGTGGATCCGAGGGATCAGTATTTGAACCCCAAGAGTCTGGCCGATGGGGGGCACAATCCCCCTGCGGTGATCGTGGAGGAATGCCGCAAGAGAGGTCTGGATGTGTTCGTCTCTTTACGGATGAACGACATCCACGACGGGCAGCACTCCCAAGGCACCCTGCCCAACCCGGAGTTGCCTACTTTTAAACGGCACAACCCGGAGTGGTTGGTGAATTTCGAAACGGGTGATTTTGACGGACTCGACTGGTGGAGTGCCCTCAACTATTCGCTGCCCCAGGTGCGGGCCCTGAAACTGAGGGTCATAGAGGAATTTTTTGATCGCTGGGACTTCGACGGTATTGAGCTCGACTGGCTTAGACACACGCTGTTTTTTCCGCGTGGAACGGAGCGGGATAATGCGAAGTATCTAACCGATTTCATGCGCAGTGTGCGTCACAGCCTGAACGAGCGGGCGCGGCGGCGGGGCCGACCCATTGAAGTAGCAATTCGTATACCAGAGCGAGTCGCCTGGTGTCTGGAAGGGGGGTTCGAAGTACCGACTTGGATTGAGGAAGGCCTGGTCGATCTCCTCATATTAGGTCAGGGGCTGACAGAACTACCCACTCTCTCGGAGTTTCGGACGCTGATGACCACGAGACAGATTCCGATTTATCCTTGTCTTAACGCCTACGGTAGCGGATATCGTATCAGTCCAGAAGAGGTGATTCGGGGCTCTGCTGCCAACCTGTGGCGCAACGGCGCCGACGGTATCTACACCTTCAACTGGTCCTTCCTCGGACGGTGGCGAAAACATCTGCTGAACGAGATTTCCAGTTCCGACCTTCTCGCTAAGAAGAACAAGCACTATGCTTTGGTCCACCGTTTTGAGATGCTAACCTATCAGCCAGGACCGGATCCGATCCGCTACAATACAGCTTTGAAAACGGCCCCTGTTCCGATGGACCTGAGAGTTGTCGACGGAAGGAAAACACTTTCTATTCCAATAGCCGACGATCTTGCTTCGAAATCGAGTCCCCCGGTGAGAGCCGAGTTGTGGATCGGCGTAGACTTCCTGGGCCCAGGGGATCAGCTGGAGATTTGGTTGAACGACGAGCGGCTTGGGCCGTCCGAAATTGAGTTAGCTGAAAGTTTGGAATTGGCGGGATATCGAGTCGCGGTCCCGCCAGGCGAAGGAATGCTCGGCCTAAAACTCGAGGGAGATCTAAACATGACCTTCCAAGCTCTGCGATTGGAGGTACCGGTTCGGGTGCTTCGGCAAGGTTCCAATAAGCTGTCTCTGCGGTTAAAAAAAAGAAACAAAGAAGCCGAGAAACCTCTTCGAGTGAGAAGAGTGGAACTGGCCACTCAATTTCAAGGGCAGCCTGCAGCGATGGTGGCTGCAAAAACTAGGTGAATTAGCCTCTGAGCTTACACTGACCAAATCCAATTCCACGTCGATGTGGTCAATGGTGTGAGGGGCGAACCTGCTTGCCAGCCCGATGGAGCGGGCTGCAGGGGGTTGGCCGATACATTGGTTGGCTACTACGATGGGGTGAACACAGAGTGCGGGGCCATACTTTCCTCGGGATTCAGCTCGTTACGCGATCATCTCCTGAATCACGCGCCCGCCAAGGTCGGTCAGGCGTTTGAAGCGGCCGGCGTGATAGTAGGTCAGGCGCATATCGTCCAAACCCATCAGATGTAGGAGGGTGGCGTGCATGTCGTGGACGTGGAAGGGATTTTCAACCGCCTTCATCCCTAGTTCATCGGTGGCTCCAACAACGGTTCCCCCTTTGACGCCTCCACCGGCAAACCACATGGTCATGCCTTCGCTGTTGTGTTCGCGCCCCGGACCACTCCGATAAGAGCTTCGCTCGTTGTCGGGGGTACGCCCAAACTCACCGCCCCATGCCACCAAGGTTTGATCGAGTAGGCCTCGCTCCTTAAGGTCCTTGAGAAGACCGGCAATGGGACGGTCGATCTGAGTGGCCTGTCGTTTGAGCCTGCCGGAGATATCCTCGTGGTGGTCCCAGCCGTGGCTGTAAATCTGGACAAAACGCACTCCTCGCTCCACCAAACGGCGAGCCAGCAAGCAGTTGCGACCCATGGGCTCAGTTATCTGGTGGTGCATTCCGTAGAGTTCTTTAATCTGTTCTGGTTCCTGATCAAGATCGACAGCTTCGGGAACGGCTGTTTGCATGCGAAAGGCCAGCTCATAATTCTTCATTCGGGCCAAGAGATTAGTGTTGCTCGGATTCGACTCCAGGTAGGGCTTATTTAAGCGGTTGAGTAACTCAATGGTTGACTTTTGGCGTTGGTAGGACACGCCTTCCGGTGCCTCGAGATCTTGGATTGGGGAGCCCTTCGTGTTCAGCTGGGTTCCCTGGTAAACAGCCGGTAGATAGCCATTGGACCATGTCGCTGTTCCACTCCAGACGCTGCCTCCGGTCATGACGACAAAGGCGGGTAGATTCGCATTTTCCGTTCCCAGTCCGTACACCACCCAAGCGCCCATCGAAGGCGGTCCCGGCATGGGAATGCCCAGATTCATTTGAAAGACGGCGTTGGGATGGATGTTACTATCCGTGTGTAGTGAGCGGATGACTGCCATATCGTCCACGCAAGTGGCCAGGTTGGGAAAGATTTCCGAGACCTCTATGCCAGACCGCCCGTGTCTGGAAAACTTGAAAGGGCTGCCCACATAGATTCGTTCCCTCAGTGTTCCGCCATCGGCGACCACGTACTTGTCGGCCGTGGTTCCATCGTACTTTTCCAGCATCGGTTTAGGATCAAAGGTGTCGATTTGGCTGGGACCCCCCAGCATGAAAAAGAAAATACAGGACTTGGCTTGAGCTGGAAAGTGTGCCATCTTGGCGCCTAACGGGTCATCGGGAGACATGGCGGCCGAAAATCCATCCTGGTGAAGCAGGGAAGAGAGGGCGACACTACCTAAACCGGCCCCCATTCGAAACAGAAAATCTCTTCGCCCTAACCCGCCCAGACGGGGGTCTGGGGTAGGCTCTACCCGATCACAAACATCAAATGGGTTCTTTCTCATGAGGCTGTCTCCTTGAGTAGACTGTCCTATTCGAGGAAAATGAATTCGTTCATGTTGAAAAGCACCAAACAAAGATCGGCCAGAGGAGCTCTCCCAGGCGAGGACTCTTCGAGGGCCAGCGACCTGGTCTTTTCTAAACCACGCGGGACGGATCCATCAGCTGCCGGCATACCCATCAGTGGCTCAGGTTGAGCCAAAAAGGCGAGAGATTCGGTTTTTTCTGCAGGGGAAGGGGGCCGCTGGAGGGCCAGGCGAAAAGCACGCTCGATTTGAGCCGAGGCATCCAACCCCACTTGTGCTAAAATCCGCTGGGCCATCTGAAGGCTCTTCTGCTGAACAAATTGGCTGTTGGTCAAGACGAAGACCTGGGGAGTCACCGTTGTCACGTCTCTGGCGCCGCAGGTTTCATTCATGTTAGCTACGTCAAAGACTCTCATCAGAGGATGCACAAAGGATCTTTGCTGGACCATATAAACGCTACGCCGGTTTCGCTCTTCAGGAGAAGAAGGTTCCCACCAGGTTGCTGAAAGTTCTAATAATTCCTCGTCCACATCCGGGAAAAATGGAGGCCCCCCCATGAGTGGATTTAGTTGGCCACTGACCGCTAGAATGCTGTCCCGAAGAGCCTCCGCCTCCAGACGGATTGGATTCATTCTCCACAGATAGTGGTTGTCCGGATCGATTTTCTCGAACTCCTCGTAGCGGGGATTCCGCACCGACTGGCGATACAGATTCGACTGGAGAATCAAGCGGTGCACCTGCTTCACGCGCCAACCCCGGTCAATGAACTCACAGGCCAACCAGTTGACTAAATCTTGATGAACTGTTCCCGAACCGTTTTTTCCAAAGTCGTTCGGTGTAGCCACCAGACCCTTACCGAGGTGGTGCTGCCAGATCCGGTTGACCATCACTCGACTGGTCAGCGGGTTCTCAGGGCTGGAAATCCACTCGGCCAGCAACCGACGCTGCTTACCTTCCTCCAGATTGACCGGATCCGAATGTCCGGTTACCGCACTCAGAAAGCCGGGTTCCATCTCCTCTTCTCGAAGTTTTCGATTGCCACCACTCAAAAGATAGGTTGTCGGAGAAATAGGGTTTTCAGTTCCCAGGGTCTCCCAAGCCGAGTAGGCCATCGGCTTAAACCGATCGGGGTGATTCGGGTTGACAAAACCGCCTCCGTGCTTACCGATTAGGTCAAACAGATCGTGCTCGGCTTTGGTGAAGAGGATCTTTTCCCGCACTGCCCTGCTCAACTCGGCACCCGAGACCGGGACAGCCATGTCCTTCAGATCGTGGAAGGCTCGAGTGAAGTGGATTGCCTCCAGACGTTTCTTGAACTGGGTAGACGTTTTCTCTCCCAGCTCTTTCCTTTTTCGGAGGAGTTGGTCCCATGCCTTGGCTCTTTCCCCCCACTCTTTTGCATGCTGCTTTGGCAATTCGTAGTCTACGAAAGGGACTTCGGTTGGTCCAATGGTAACGGGTGCAAAGAAGGCCTCCATCCGGTAGTAGTCTCGTTGAAGAATCGGATCAAACTTGTGATCATGACAGCGGGCACAGGCTACTGTCATCCCTAGAAGGGCTGTTCCAACGGTGTCGACCATGTCGGTCAGTATGACCCGTCGCAGTACAGGGCCCGAGCCTTCTAAGACAACGGCTAGATTCAAGAATCCCAAAGCGATCTTCCCCTCATTTCCGTAGCCGCGGTAGTCATCACCGGCAATCTGCTGCTGAATAAAACGGTCGTAGGGACGATCCTGATTGAAGGACCGGATGACGTAGTCCCGGTAGCGCCACATGTGTGGATAGGTTCTATCGACTCCCCCTCCACGCGACTCGCCATAGTGCACTAAATCTAACCAGTGCCGTGCCCAGCGTTCTCCGTAGTGAGGGCTGGCCAGTAGCCGGTCGATCTGCCGCTCATAAGCATCCGGCGAGGAATCCTGCAGGAATCGCTGCATCTCCTCCGGTGTAGGCGGTAGACCCGTCAGATCGAAGGAGATGCGGCGCAGCAAAGCCCGTTTGGAGGCCGCTGGTGCCGGCTCTAGGCTCTTGGTTTCCAGCTTGGCTAAAATAAAAGCGTCGATGGGATTCGTTACCCATTCCTGGTGTTGGACCTGCGGAACATCCGGACGCTCGAGTTTGATCCAGGGCCAGTCCAGTTTCGGCTTGACCTGGGCTATGGTCGAGACCTCCAGACCGTCGATCCAGCTGGCAATCCGGGTGATTTTCTCCTCGGCCAAAGGAACGCCTTCCAGCGGCATGCGCGGGGCTTTGTCTCCCCGCAGATGAAGAATCAGGGGACTCTCCCTACTTTTCCCCGCCACAATAGCTGGACCATCGGCACCGCCTCCCTTAAGCAGCGACTCGACCGTCTCGAGTACCAAACCGCTGCGGTGAGTCTCGGCGTTGTGGCAAGAAAAGCAATTTTTCTCTAGGATGGGCCGGATTGACTCTTCAAAGTCTTGATCAGAGGTTATTCCACCAGCCAGTTGGGTCTCAACTTCCTTCTGACCAGCCGGTTTGAGCTGGTCTATCCAGCGGGCAATCAGGGTGATCTCCGCTTCCGGCAGAGGAGCGTCCAGCGGCATTCTGGGCTCTTTCTCTCCCTTCAGATAGAGCAGCAGCGGACTCCGGCTGCTCTCTCCAGCGATTACTGCCGGTCCACTGACTGTTCCCCCTTGGAAGAGAGACTCTACCGTCTCCAGAACCAGGCCGCTCTGAGGACTCTGGGCACTGTGACAGGCCAGACAGCTCTTCTCGAAGATGGGCAGAATCTCTTTTTCGAATGTGATTTTTTGCTCAGTACCAGTGGGGAACTGGGCAGTACGCGAGGAAGGATTAGCCCAAGTGGTAGACGGAATCAGAGCCAGAATGAAAAAGGCCAAAGAACGCAACCGACTCACGCTGCCTCCTGACACGACCCTATAATTCGAGTTTGGAACACTCTACCTAAGCTGCGTAGTATACCCCAAAGCCCTCTTTTCCGTCAACTAGGCGAGTTCGGAAGAAACTCCAGAATCAAGCTGCTTGCTACGAGGTGGATAAGTTGTATGAGGCGCAGTCAAGGTGGGGGGCAGGAAGGTGATGTGGGGAGTATCGTCAACATCGAGCAACGCTGAAGTTGACGATACTCCCCCTCTGTTCGAAGGGTAGGGGGGTGGGACGGCCAAATCTTTTGTCGCTGCTTCTCCAGGATGCACCGAGGGCATCACCTTCGTCGTTGCTTTGCTACTTTGGCTCTGTCGCTCGCGGCCCGAACATTATGGTATTTCCGAAATGGGACCCCAAGTCAGACTTGCTCGGCATGGCCCTCAGAGACGACCCATTCCAGGTGATGGTCTAGTAGAGTCTCGTAGTGCGGTCTTCCAGCGTTGTCCCAACCCATCATGCGATAGTAGGTTCGGACAGCCGTCCGAAAATCGCTCCGGTTCAGGCGGATCCCATCCCAACGTCCACCGGGCATATTAATGGGTTCATCGAAAAAGCGCGCGGGAAGGGTGTCGTCGTCGGCGGTGAGACCTTCCCGTAGATTATAAACCCGCATCAGGTTGAGGCGCCTCTCACCGAAACGCATGATTTCGTAGGCCGAGGTGTTCCAGCCAGTGACGGCTCTGAGTAGTTGTGACATTTCATCCAGGCTAAGTAGTCGAGTGGGAGCGATGGCGAAGATACAGAAGTCCAGAGTGTCTGCGGACGACTAGAGGATGTTGAGTATATTGAAGTTGCGAACCTTCCTCTCACTTAAGTCATTCATCGGAATGCGTTCCAGAATACCCAGTGTACGTGAATTTTTAAGCGTATGCTCCCAGCCCACCTCGGTGTCATAGTCCCAATCGTGTTCACAGATATCGTAACGGGGGCCAATTGGGGCCGTGGCGTAGCCCAAGGCCAGATTAGTCTGAGTGCGTGGCTCGAAGCAGACTAGTTCCAAACCTTTTACGTGGAGCGCATATCGCTCGGCGTCTCCACCGATCTGATCCGCCGCTCGTCGTGCCCCTTCGGCAAGAACATCTCCGAACCTCTCTCGATAGGCAATGTGCCGGATCATCGACAATACTTTCTTCGACTCACTAAAATGTGGAACAATGTTTTCCTTGAGTAAGCCCTGCTCAGAACATTCCATGGTCATGGATAAGGTAAAGCCCAATGAAGTGGGGTCCAGGCCTAACTCGTTGCACAGTATGTTCGCTCGGAAGATGGTTCCGAGATCAGAAATGCCCAGGTTGGGACCGAGGGCACCTGTAATCTCTTGATGGATCCCGCCGGCCCGGGGATCGTACGTATCGTTGTCATCCGTCCCGAAAAACTTGATACAGCGGTTGGGACAGCCGGGGCAATCCCCTTCCTGACGATAGTGCTTCATGAAGTACTGGGGGTTGTATCGGTGGGCATCCTCGAAGATACTATCTCGGTAATTCTTAGTGCACAGGGCAGCATCTAGACCATGGAGAGACACCCAGGCTGAAAAGCCCGGGGGATCCAGTTGCCAGCGTGTCAGCGCATTATCTCGCATTCGGGCTCGATACCGGTTGGTGATTTCTTGACAAGCAGTTGGATCGGCCACAGGTGGACGGGCCTCCCCTCGGATGACAATAGCCTTGAGTCGCTTTGAGCCCATTACTGCTCCCATGCCCATGTGACCTTGCCCCCTAAAACGAGTCCAGTTTGAATGTTAGGATTTCCGGTTTAGGAAGGAGGCAAGGATGGCAGGGAAGCGGTTTAGGGCAGAACAGATCATCATGAAGCTGCGTGAGGCAGAGGTGGGTCTGGCCCAAGGACAGAGGGTGGGACAGGTGTCGAAGCAGATGGGGGTGAGCGAGCAGACCTACTACCGGTGGCGCAAAGAGTATGGAGGGCTCCGGTTGGACCAGGCCAATAGGTTGAAGGTGTTGGAGAAGGAGAATACCCGGTTGAAGAAGCTGGTGGCGGATCTGTCTTTGGACAAGCAGATCCTGAAGGAAGTGTCCTCGGGAAATTTCTAGGCCCGGCGAACAGGAGACGAGCGGTGATGTGGGTACGAGAGCGATTAGGAGCAGAGCGAGTCTCCGAACGTCGGGCCTGCCAAGTGCTGGGACAGGTTCGATCGACCCAGCGAAGGGAAAGGAAAATTCCCGATGATGAGGCCCGATTGGTGGCCCGGATGGTGGAGTTGGCTACGCAATACGGGCGTTATGGCTACCGGCGGGTCACGGCGATACTTCATGGGGAAGGGTGGAAGGTGAATCCTAAGCGGGTGGAGAGGCTGTGGAGACAAGAAGGGCTGAAAGTCCCGTCCAGACAGCCGAAACGAAGGAGACTGTGGCTTAATGACGGTTCCTGTGTTCGGTTACGAGCGGCTCGCAAAAACCACGTCTGGAGCTATGATTTCGTGCATGAACGGACCCATGATGGGCGAGCCTTTCGGCTATTGACGATCCTGGATGAGTACACCAGAGAGTGCCTCGCCATTGATGTGAAACGGCAGATGAATCACCAAGACGTGTTGGACCGGTTGGCGGAGTTATTCGTTGATCGGGGAGTGCCTGAGTTTATCCGGTCCGATAACGGATCAGAGTTTACGGCACAGGCGGTCCGGGACTGGCTGCAGGCTGTTGGGGTAAGGACCTTGTACATCGAGCCGGGCAGCCCCTGGGAGAATGGGTACATTGAGAGTTTCAACGGGAAACTACGGGATGAGCTGCTGAACATGGAGATCTTCGACACGCTTGGGGAAGCCAAGGTGTTGGTAGAACGCTGGCGAAGGGATTACAATCAGATCCGGCCTCACAGCGCCTTGGCCTATCGGCCGCCGGCACCAGAGGCCAAACTACCTAGGTCTCAGGAGTTCAGTTCTATCCCGTGCAGGGCACTTCAAATGGCTCCGAGTCTAACTTAGAGGGTGGACTCGTTCGTGGGGGCAGGTCACAGTCGAGAGCTGCTTTAGCAAAGCGCTCAGCATCCAAAAAATTATAGATTTCCTGATAAAATTTGGCCTGCTCCAGAAGCTCTGTTGCCTGTTGGTTTGCCTCCGTTACCCGAATATCTGCTTGTTTAATTAGATCAGAGGCGTTGCTCTCGCGTTTTTTGAACTCCTTCCATAACTCCAAGGCAACGGAAACATCATTGCAGGTCCATTTTCCCTGTTCCAACACTTCGAGTTCTTCCCAAAGCTGAATGTGGGATCCAATGACATTACAGTAGTGAAATGGGTTACTATTCCGAAAGGCATCTTGGTACCACGGCCCCTGTTCTTCGTAGGGCACAAAGGGATCCAGCTCTCGGTAAATGACTTCAACGTCCTTTGGGGTCAAGGTGGCACCCGTTATACTGTTGTAAAAATCCACATGTTCCGGGATTGTCTCCTCCGGTTTGTCTACCATCAGACGCAGGGTACGATACATCATGCTCATGAAGCGAAAAATTGTCTCACGGTTGTTCTCCCAGTATTCCCTCGTGGTGGCCCAGCCGTCGTGAAATACTGCGCGTAGTTCCCTGGAGTTCGGCGAAGCGTTGGCAAACTGAGCTAGGTGAAGAGAGGTCAAAACGGGAACAAAGTCCTTCAGTGTCAGGGAAACCCGACCAGGCGCGGAGCCCACAGCGAAGTCTGCTCGTCCTGCTACCATCTCAGCGATCAACTTGGAGTCTGTATCGAAACCATTCAGGGTGATTTCATCGATGCGTATGTCCGCTAATTCCAGGGCGACACTGATGAATCCACGAATTGCAGCCTCATTGAGGGTGACCAACTTCTTGCCGAGAAATTGCTGGACGACCTTTTTTATGGCCTCTTTTGACTCCAGCCCTGCCTTCACCAAATCATCGACGCTGCTGAACTCCGACTGTGGATCGACCATGAAGCCGAATCCCTGAAAGATGTCCCCGTGCCCAAAGTCTACGTAACCGCTGTTGGTTCCGTAGCCTGCCAGGGCAAAGAAGCTGCTCCCACTAGCAATGTCTACCGTGCCAGAGGTCAAGACGGATACAATCTTGTCTGCCCCCACATTGGTTCCAAAAGGTTCCGGCACCAACTGAATACCGACGTCTTTTTGCCACTCCCGGTGGAGAGCAATGATGATGTGAGTGTGATCAATCGCGTGTAGGCTTGCGTATCTGACCTGTACTTGTGGAATGGTCGGGATAGCTGGCATTTCAACCCCTGCTGAATCAGTAGTATTCGGCGGAGTTTCTGTAGGCTGACAAGCCACCAGGATCGTGAAAATCAGCACAGGAATACGGGCTAGATTGATGGGTCAAAGGTTCGGTGAGTTATTCTCCCAGTATTTCATGAGGGAGGAGCGATGTTGTTGTTTGTCTCTCACATTGATCGGATTGACACACCGGTCGGCTCTATCCCGGTTGGGAAAGGAAGCGGCATTGGAGAGTCCATCCGATTGTTTCCGAGATCTAGAGCTAGATCTTTGGACTTGGGGCCGGAATTGTCTCGTGACGGACGGTAGGGGAGGACCCGTGTTTTCGCCAGATCTTCCGCTAGATGTTTGCTCATTGAACCCGGGGAAGCCATCGTGTCACCCAGCCTGTACTTTTTAAGAAAAGGAGGTTTAGGATCATTGAGTAGAGGACAAACAGAACGACAATTACGATCATACGCCCGGTCATGAGAAACCTTTCCGACAGAATCATCAGCCAGCCCAAACCAGAGTTGGTGGCCAGCAACTCGCCGGCTAATGTGATTGCCCAGGAGACACCGATGATAACCCGGATGCCTCCCAGTAGGGAAGGCATAATAATAAGGAACCACGACTGTGTAATACACCTGCCAGGGACTCGCTCCCATGCAGCGAGCATAATCGTGATAGACAGCAGGAACATTGCGTATGGCTTCCAAGGTGTTGATGATCATCATGGAAAAAACGGCAAAGACGATATAGATCAGAATTCCGATTTCTCGGCCGCCAAACCAGAACAGGAAAAGAGGAATCAAAGCGAGAATGGGGATTGTTCGTAGGAGAAGAACAGGGGGTAAAATCACGTCACGAACCCAGCGACTCCACCCTGCCAGCAGCCCAATTCCTATGCCAAGTCCGACCCCCAACACAACACCGGTGACCACACGACGAATCGTAATGAGCGAGTTTTCAAGCAAGACAAGAAAGGCAAGTCGGGAGTCGGAGCGATAACCGAGTAAACCGCGCTCAAAACCGTAATAGGTAGCAAATTCAGGAAAAGAAACGGTTATGATTTGCTCAATTCGTGGGAAAATTATGTTGGCTCGTTCCGGATTTTGCAGGTAAACATACCAGGCAAAGGCTTCCCAAAGAACCAGCAAACAGATGATACCCAGCACCTGCCAACGATTGGGCAGAGCGGCTTGAAAATTAGCCCGCATTTGTCACACTGCCTACTGTATCGCCGGAAGCATCTGTCTTGACTGCATTAAACTCCCTGGACCTCCTCGACGCACTGCATGAATAAGCCTGAGGGGGACCTGTTTCGCAGCCCTTGTCCGGCCGGTCCTTCCAGCGCTTCGATAGGGCCCGGCGTTAGACATATGGGTTAGCCCACGTTTCCCCGCTTCTCTTGGGTGCCAGTAATTGATTTACTCTACCTTCCATTTACTATGCCTCACGGGGCCCATTTGAGAGGGTTAACCACAGCTTCGCCAAAAGTTCCCGAAACTTTGAATAGGTTCGAATCTCGGCCTTGCGGGGTCGCCCGAAAGGTACCGTCACAACACGGTTTATCTTTCCCTCTTGCATAATGAGGGTACGATCAGCCAGAAAAATGGCTTCTTCCACATCGTGGGTGACAAAAAGAGTAGTCTTTTGTTCTTCCATCCATAACTTGAGCAGCGCATCTTGGAGAGAGACTTTTGTTGGATAGTCGAGCGAACCAAAAGGCTCGTCCATCAGGAGGACATCGGGGTTATTCGCAAAAACGGTGGCAACTTGAACCCTTTTCTTCATTCCCCCAGAGAGTTCCTTGGGGAAAAAATCCTTAAACTTCCCGAGGCCGACCGTCTCGAGGTGCTTGAAGGCGATTCGGCGCCTCTCGTTCCTTGGAATCCCGCGCAGTTCCAGCCCGTATTCCACGTTAGCAAGAACTTTTCTCCACATCAGGATTGCGTCCTGCTGGAAAACCATCCCCCTTTCAGGCCCAGGGCCGGTCACCTCTTTAAGGTCGAGAAAGACATGTCCTGCTGTCGGCTTCAATAAACCGGCGACGATGTGCAGTAGGGTGGTTTTTCCACAACCAGAGGGACCGATAAGAACGACGAACTCCCTGTCCAAAACCTCGAGTGAGATCCCCTGGAGGACCTCGAAGGCCTTCCCTCCCTCGGTGTGATAGGTTTTCCGAATGCCCTGGAGAGTGATTTTGGCTTTTGCTTGAACCAGCATTTCTCGACGGAAGTCTAAACTGATTTAACCCTGAGTGATTCAGAGGGCAGCCTGGCCGAAATACGACTGAGCAACAAGTAACATGAGCTGGGCGCAGAGCAAGCCCGCAGGAGTACCCAGGAGATTTCCGAGTACGCCCATGAGGACTCCGACGGGTGCCAGTGCAGGTTGATAGATACCGGCCACTATTGGGGTTGAGATCACGCCTCCGATATTCCCTTGACTACCAGTGGCAAATAGAAACATGGGAGCTCGCAGCAACTTTGCAGCCAGGACCAGACAAAGCACATGGATCGCCACCCAAACCACACCGACTAGAAACAGTAGAGGAGCTTCAGCCAGAGCCTTCAAATCTCCCGACGCGCCCATGGTTGCAGTGAGCAGATACAGGCCACCATAAGCTACTGCCGAAGCTCCTTCGTCTTCGAGTCTACGTGCCCTGGTGAAAGAAAGCGATAGCCCAACTATCACCACGAGCAGGATTCCCCAGGTGAAATGCGACAGGACCGATCCCAACTCGGGTAGCTGTTCTCCACCCCGCATGCAAAACCAGGCTCCCACCATACCCGTCCCCAACATGGCGCAGAATGTCGCTAGTGTGAGAGGCCGGGAGTGCTCCGCTCGATAACTCGCTAGCCGGCGATTCAAATCATCGAGGGCTTCCCGCTTGGCACCTCGGCGACGGTCAATGACGTCCTGATACCGACTCAGAGCGATCATAACGGTCATCCAGCCATAGCCAACGACGGAATCGATAATGACCACTGGACTGAAGAGGAAGGCTGGACAACCAACTCCTTCTTTGATCGCGAACATGTTCGAACCACCTCCGATCCACGAACCGGCCAAGGCTCCCAATCCCTTCCATGTTTGCGGGTGTAGGTGGGCCTGAAAGAGAAACAGAGACACCGGTCCTCCGATTACGATTCCAATCGTGCCGGCGACGAGCATCGAGATGGCGAGTGGTCCCAATCGCGCAATGGCCTTCAAATCGGTGGACAATGTTAAAAGCATTAGTGAGAAGGGTAGTAAGTTTTCAACACACCAATCGTAAAAGGTAGATTGGGCGGGAGTTATCTTCATAGTTGTCCCGATCACGGGCAAAAAGTAAATCCAGACGATTGGAGGGATATAACGAAAAAGGGAAGAAAATGGCGCCAATCGCGCCAACAGAAAAATGCAAGCCACAAAACCGGCGAAGAAGACCAGCAAATTGTTAGGATTACTGATCAGCGCTATTGACTGGGTCGGGTCCACGGGTACAGTCATAATGTTTCTCAAAAAACGAGTACCGCTCTTCCTTTGAGCAGACGATGGTATTCTTCAGACCACGGGACGTCAAGAGAGGTCGCGGTTGGTGGAGGTCAGCCTATATTTCCTACACTCTTCCTACTGCATTGCCGGAATCACCCGTCATGATTGTGTTCATGCTCACTAAGCTTTCTCGATATACTGTTCTGATTACACCTGCGGAATAGAAGGCACCTCGTTCAACCAAAACCAATCTCAAGAAACCCCATGCAGGTAGATGAGGCCGGCCAGGCTGATGATCGACAGAGGGATTAGCCAGAGTTAAATCAGGGAGAGCAGGACTGCCAGAATAATCACAGAGCCATGAGCGCTGAAAGCCGTTGTTGCCTGCTGAAGTTCAGTTCATTGGGATAGTTCCCCTGTAATCACATCAGGTGCACCCAAGAGATTCCATTCCAAAAGAGATCGGGATAGATCCACCTCCTGAACCATCAGTGTTCTAAATGCTTCACTTGAAGCTCTCGGACGAGATGGATATCGACGTACCGCTTAGCACAGAGCATCCTCAATTCGATGTCTTCGATGGAGAGTCTGAAGGCTTTCGTGACGACAATCGTTGGGGAATTCCGACACGTGGTCCTCACAATGATTTTGGAGTGGATCTAGGGAATGTCTATGCCCGCCGTTTTGATGAGGAAGTATATCTTTTGGCCTTCTATTGCCAGGGGCACATGCCCTACGATATCTCCTGGCGGACCCAAATACTGCATGGGAGCAGCATCCTTCTACAGATTCACACAGCGATTTTGGAGGGAGGGTTTGAGGATGTGCCTTAGGTGAGCAGAGTGCGAGTGGAAACCTATTTTGATCGTCCGTCTATCATTCGAGGAGCGAAAACTTCTCACTCCTGGATCCAATACCGAGCTGTTCTTAAATCGTCCATCGTCCAATGGAGGGGTTCCCCCAGTTCTCGAAGAGGTCACTCTACTTTTCCGCTGAGTTGAGTTTATCTCGCTGTTCCTGGACCTGTGTTCCGGAACAGGGTAGCCAGTTCTACCCTCGTTATGCGCAGGGGTTTTTCCGTTCCGGGTCTGCGAGTTTTGAGTCGAAGCGATAATTGATTGTTACCCTTATGAAGTAAATGGACGGGAACGTCTAGGCGTAGGGCCTCAAAGGTCATCTCTACCTTGCTCTCTGCAGGGAAGCCAAGCATTCCGTTATTCGGCGGGATGATGATTTGAGATTCTACGGACTCTAAATTTTTCACAACGTCGATTCCCATTGGTTTGAGTCTTTTGTTGTTAAGTGAGATTTCGAGAATGTCCCCAGGCTCAGAATAGTCTAGGCTAACAAACAATTCAGCTTGTTGAGGAGGTTTCGCTCTCGAAGTAAGATCCTTGGCAACTGGAATTGGGACTGTTTTTTCCCCGTCGACTACGGCTAAGTTAAAGGGGATAACTGCTCCCTTGATCACCGTATTGTAGCGAATATAGTCTCCCCCCACCTCACGGGGAGTAACCTCATAGTGATGAAGGACGGTGTAGTGTTTGTTCTTTTGGGCGAGGAGCTGGGGATCTGCAATCTCGTTCAGGAGATGTTTTCGCCAGGGTCCGTAGAAGAACCAGTTGAAGGTATACAGACCATCGGCTCCATCTCGCCAGAGGTTAGCAGCGCTTCCTCGAACCACCTCATCGGGACTCATTCGATATCCGTTGCCGTAAGGGTAGAGACAGGGGTAAATAGGCAATTGTCGTCCGCTCATCAGTTTTCGGAACTCCGCCAGTGTTGGCAGCTCGGTCAGTCCTTGTCCCAAAATTATTAGGTCGACCAGATCCTCTGAGACCCAGGTTGGCACCTCGAAACCTCCTTCCAGACACCAGTCCAATGTCTCCGGTATCCTCACCGCAATCTCAATGGGGCGGCCGCGCCGCCGCGCCCGATCGTTGAGACTACGGCGGACACTGCGCAGTAAATCGGTCAGATATCTTCCATTCTCTCGCTCAGTTCCACGAGGGAAATACATGGTATGCCGCAGCCAATCCAGTTCGATGCCATCGAAGTCCCAGCGATCGAAGAATTCCTCGATGACTCTAAGTTTGAGGGCTCGTACCCGGGGTTTTGAGTAATCTAGCGCACTCCACCAATCTAGATCCCCAACTAACCAATCCGGATTTTGCCGCTTAAAGGTGGGCAACTCGGGATTGGGCCAAGTGTTTCGGGGATGCTGGCCGTCGTGAGTGTCGTTCATCCGCAAGGAGACAAACACGTCCAGGCCCCGCTTATGGCACTCCTCGACGATCAGTGCAGGAGGATTGTGCCCATTGTCGGCCAGACTCCTAGGGTTCAGATACTGGTCCTTCGGATCCACCTCAACTCCCCCATGCCAGCGCCTGCTCTCAGGAAACCGAAAACTGTCGGCCTCTCCCGGCCACTCCAAGACGTTGCTCTGATATTCGGCGACATTGCCACTGCCAAAGCTGAACAACACGGTGTCGACCGGTGTACCCTCAATGGGTGTAAAGACCAGGGAAGTAAATTGCTCTCGCGTGAGAGGTCCCTGCGATCCCAATGCCGTCCGACCCCAGCAGTGGATCATCGAACCATCCCAGTTGAAGAGAAGTCGACGTTTTGGAGAGTCCTCCTTTTTGGCTCCTGACCTTGTTTTAGCGTGGAGTGTACCGGTTAACCCGGCAGTACTCATCACCATAAAGTTTCTTCGATCGATCTTTTTCAAACTAGCCTCCTGGTACGATTCATCCATTCGGCAGAAAGATGCCCAATGGTGTGTTCAGACAACAACTCCACCGCAGGCTATTCTAGGTTTTTCCTCGTCAAAATTCAATTCCAATCTTGGCTGGATACAGAGGTTCTCCCGCTTCTGTCTGCCGTGGGAGAACCCGGGATGCAAGTTCAAAACCGGTGGAAGATCATATTTCCCAACTAGTTGAGAGAGTTGACCGGCATGTCCGCTAACCCGAGGCACGAGCCAGGAATTGAGCGCAAACAGGGCCCCTCGCTTGCGGTTCGGGATAACATGATCGGTAAAGACCTTTTTATGGCTTATTTCACTACTACACTGAATCTAGCGAGCTATATCTTGATAGACTTCATGACCAAGAAAACGAAGACTGTACATTGATCTGTGCATTTGACGAATGCGCGCCTGTTGCTGCTGAAATGGGCTGAGCCTGTGGGCACAGAACAGCCCCGATTTCCGATCACTCCCTGAACTGGAAGCTGAATAGGTCAGCGTTTCTCAGGTAAAAGTACAGTTTTAGGAAATTGGTAGGAGGGTTGCTGGATTGCCCCGACCACTGGATCTTGAAGTCGACGTGGTCGCCTGTGGGAGGTGCACAGTTCTGCACTTCGTAACCTTCAAACACATCGTCCTGCCCGTCGGCCAGCGCGACGCGTACCCATACCATCGGGGCAGGCATGGGCGGTAATGATGGCGAGTGACATTCTGCATTTACTCTAGCATCAAGTCGTCAAAGAAAAACTACCGGTGCTTGCCGATGTGCAGCCGCGTGCTGTCAAGTACCTACTGGGCCATGGTGATGGTAACCGGGGTGCAGATGTGAAATAACGTCTGCAGGGAGACGATTTACAACGTTGAAAACGCTTGAAGGAATAGGAATTGCATTCTTGGACTTTTTGGGGTCAGGCTGAATCATGCCTTCGTAGTTGTGTTCGGACTGGAAAAACTACGATTCGGATCGGTGTATTGCTCCTGTGCTTCTGCTTTGACAAGACGCTGAAGCTAGAGTGTAAGTTTTCCCCGATAGACCATGTTTTTCAACTTGAACCTACTCCTGAGTGTGCGTCCCCTAATCTTGGTGACAAACTCCACATTCTTGTCCGCAAGGGTAATGACGTGACTGCTATTCTGGTTTCGCGGAAAGGTGAACACAAATTCAATAGCTTGTTGTCCATCTCGTCGCTCTACGGTAAGCAGAGCGATGGGCTTTTGACCCTTGATCTTCAACAAGGAATGTTGTTTGAAATCTTCAATCTGCGTCTTCAAAATGTCGGGATCTATGGCAAATCCAAGAGGGAAACCGTAGACGCCCAAGATGTAATGTATTTCCTCTTGCTCGAGTTGGGAAATATGGGTCTCGAGTACGCTCGAATTCAAAGTGAGCCGAGAAATAGCGTGCTTGATCGGCAAGGCAGTATACCAACGAAGGATCAGGGGCACTGTCGGCATTCTACGTCCCTCACGGACTGGCCCTTGGCTCGGGATGGGCCCATCACCGCTACTCGAAGGTTGCTGAATTTCCGAGCGCTGCCAGCTCCGCTCGCTCGAATCGGCTCCAAGCGTGCGTCCTTGGTAATAGCGTTCTGTGACTGAGAGCTCGAGGGGGAACTTCACTCGGTGAGCCCAAGGAGATTTTCGGAGTATTCTGTTAATTTCTTTCTGATCCCATTGGAGAAAATTTTTCTCCCAGAACTTTGCCCCCCACACGATGGAGTTCCCAAGAAAGAAAATGGATAACGCTAGAATAGATTGTCTTTTCATGGTTGACCTCACCTTTGACTAGTCTCTCAAAAAGCGGGGAGATTTGTCTATACTTTCTACTGTGTTCTCAGGTCCAAACAAACTAGCCGTGTCTCATTTCTGAGATAGAGCAGTCCGTGCGACAAAACGGGTGGTGTCCAGCATGGATAAGCCAAAAGGTGGGCACGCGCTTTTTCCTGGTAGCGATCCGGATTGACCTCGATCAAGGCCAGATCTCCGCGTTCGCCCAGAGCGAGCAGGTGACCTTCGGCCATGATGAATGTCGCACGTCCAAGATGGGGGTCAGCAGCCCACTGTAGTCTACCAGTGATGAATTCTAGGCAGCGAAAATTGGCGCCCTTCTCGTGGCGGCCATCCATACCGTAGAGGTAACCGTCATGGTAGATGCTGGTGGCCCAATGGGCTTGCAGGGCCAGACGGCGTTTCCACACTTCGTGAAGGCCAGTAGGCTCCAATTCAAGAAGCACTGCACCTGTATTGTAGCTGGCCGACAGAAAAACGTAGTTTTTGACCACCACTGGCGATGCGGCGTTGACCGATTGGTAGGCTTTGGAGCGAAAGCGATAGCGATAATGTTCCCTACCTGACTGAGTGTCCACTGCTAGCAGACCATTGGCCGTGAAAAAAAAAGCGAGACGTTTGCCGTGAATCGTTCGAAGTACAGGTGTCGAATAACTTGCTCCATCACTGCTCGTTTTCCAAACGGTTTGTCCGCTAGTTTTGTCGATAGCGATGAGACCGGTTTCGTCAGATCCACCAGCATTCAAGAGGATCAAGTTGCCTTCGATCACAGGTGCAACTCCTGCACCGAAAAAATTTTGTGGAATCTGATAATCTCGGTTGATCCATCGCTGCCAAAGGATTTGGCCAGTTTTAAAATGGAGGCAAGTAAGCTTGCCCTCTGCCCCAAAAGTGTAGACGCGGTCTCCTTCGATGGTTGGGGATGAACGCGGACCGTTGTTGTAGCCATAGCGATCGACAAACTTCGTTGGATAGGATTTTTTCCAGATCTCGGTACCTGTTCTAGCGTCGACACATTCCACGATCTCCTCCATACCGACACGATGAAGCAAGATCAGACGCCGTTGAGAAGTAACGGGGCCGCTGAAAGATGGTCCCAGGGAGCGAGACCAGAGGATGGGAGGACCTTCGGAGGACCAATCTTTGAGTAGTCCGGTTTCCCGAGAAGTACCATTCTGGCGCGGGCCCAAGAAATTGGGCCAATCTTCCCCCGTTTCCATTCGAGTCTTCTGCCAGCCACCCCTGGTGGTAGGGTTTTCGGTTAGGATTAGCAATCCACCAGTAAGGCCAAGCACCGAACTGGATAACAGGAGGGAGGCCAAAACCCACAATCCGCCTGAACTTGTCCGCATGACTGTTTATAGAGGTCAGAGCACTTCCAGTTGAGGTCGACGCAGAAATATACACTCTATTCCAAGAAAAGGAAGACCTCAAGCGACAGCGGCAGGATTTTGAAAAAGGGGCGGTAGAGCTAGGGAGCGGATTGAGGAATGCACCCGTGGTATCCCCTCCGGTGGAGATTTCGAAAACACCAGTTAAAGTATTTCAAATTAGCGCTTTTCAAAATGGAACACTTAGGGAAGCCGGGTGCGATTATGCCATTAACCAGTTGAAGCCGGAAGCATGATTGTCTTGTACAACCCGCCTAGCACCAGGCAGCATAAACCGGTAATGCCTCTGTCCCTCCTTGCTTTAGCAGCTGTCTTGGAGAAAGAGCACAAGTACGTCATCATAGACGGAAACCTGGAATCCGATCCCCTCCGAAAGCTAGACCGTACGTTTCGCAGTCAGCAGACCAAAATACTCGGTGTCACTGTCATGCCGGGACCACAGCTCAGTCATGCCGTTCCTCATTGCTCGGAACTGAAGCGACTTCATCCTGGTCTGGACGTCGTCTGGGGTGGCTATTTCCCGACACAACACTATGAAGCCGTGTTAAAGGAATCTTGTGTAGATTATGTCATTCGAGGCCATGGGGAATTAGTTTTTAAGCAGTTGGTAAAAACCCTTTCTGGGGGCGGTGACCCATGTAAAATACCGGGTTTGGCCTATCGAGAACCGCGAAGTGGAGAAATCAGAAGCAATCCCAAAGGGCCCATACCTCACCCTGACCGGCTGCCAGATTTTCCCTACCATCGGATCGAAGTGTCCCAGTACATTCGACCGACTTGTATGGGGAACCGAACCGTTGCTCATCACTCCAGCTACGGTTGCCCTTTCCTTTGTAACTTTTGCGCGGTGGTGAATCTGGTCGAGGGACGATGGTTGGCCCAGTCTGCAAAGCGTACCGCACAGGTGGTGAGAAATCTTGTGAAGGATTGGAGGGCTGAGGCGGTTGAATTTTATGACAATAACTTCCTGGTCCAGGAGAGCCGGACGGCCGAGTGCGCCGGACGAATCCTGGACTTGCAGATTGCCTGGTGGGCAGAGGCGCGGATCGACACGCTCCTGAAGTATGCGAATCAAACCTGAGAACTCATGCGTGACAGTGGCTTAAAGATGATGTATCTGGGAGCTGAATCAGGTTCCGATGATACTTTGTACCGAATGAATAAGGGCGGAACAGCATCGGCAGAGAAAACTCTCGAAATCGCAGAAAAGGCCCGCGGCTATGGAATTGTTCCTGAGTTTTCTTTCGTCCTCGGTAACCCACCAGATCCAGCCTCTGACGTGCAGGACACGATTAGCTTTATTCGCAAGGTGAAGCGTGTCAATCCGGATAGTGAAATTGTGATGTACTTCTATACACCTGTACCTTTGGCAGGAAACCTCTACGATGAGGCCCGAGCACAGGGTTTTCGTTTTCCGGAGACGTTGGAAGAGTGGATTCGGCCTGACTGGCAAGCGTTTTCACAACGGCGGAGTAGGCAGATGTCCTGGGTGAGTCAGGAACTGTAAGGGCAGGTTTGCAACTTCGAAAAGGTCCTGAACGCCTACTTTCCTACGGTGACAGATCCCAATCTTAAGGGGTTATGGAGATTTGTTCTGAAAATAGTAAGCGGATGGCGTTATCACCTCCGGATTTACGATCATCCTCTGGAACTTCGCGCGCTACACAAGCTTGTGTCTTATCAGCGCCCGGAAACGAGTGGATTCTGATCAACTTGGGTGGTCCGGAAATTGGTTTACCGAGACCTAGAGCTAGGACTATAGCCAAGCTAGAAAGAGCGGGTTCAATGTTTCCCATACTTCAGCCAGGCCAACCAATTGCCAAAAAGTGATCCAATCGAGAGTGTTCGATTTCCTATCTCCGGGTGAGGGACGGATACAGCTTGAGTGTTTCCCTGGCGGCTCGTTGCCAGGAGAACCGGCGGGAGCGAGCTAATCCCCTTTGAGCCAAATCCCAGCGCCTCTCTTGATCACTGGAAAGACGCCGAAGTGCCTTTTCGATAGATTCAGTACTCCAGGCATCGACGATTTCTACTGAATCCTCGGTTATCTCGGGTAGTGAGGAGTTCCCTGAGGCGATGACTGGTCTTCCACAGGCCATAGCCTCCAGTACGGGTAGGCCAAATCCTTCATATAAAGAGGGAAAGACAAATAGCTCAGCTAGATTGTAGATCGCTGGAAGGTCGGAAAAGGGGATGTAGCCCAGGAAGCGGACCCTGTCCTCTAAGTCAGCGGCTTGGATCTGTCTGAGAAGTTTTTTATAACCCCACCCACGAGACCCCACACAGATTAGCGGATGGGGAAGAACTCCCCCTTTTTGAAGACGCCGGTAGGCTTCAATCAGTCTCGACAAGTTTTTTCGGGGCTCGATCATTCCCACGTACAGGATCATTCCCACGTACAGCACGTACAGAAGGAACCGGTCGGGCAGTCCGTATTGCCGACGCTTGTTCTCGAGAAGATTTTCGTCTTGAATGGGGCGGAAAGCAGGAGCGGCTGCCTCATGAATGACATGAACAGAGTCAGCGGAAACCGGAATCAACCGGACGGTGTCTTTTTTTGAGTTGGCGGATACGGTGATAATCCCGTCGGCTCGTCGGGCTGTCCAGCTGATCAGCGGCCGTGTCAGAAGTCTATGTAGGGGATGGTATTGTGGAAACAGAGTCAAGCTCATGTCGTGAATGGTGATCACGGTCGGGAAATTTTTCAACGCTGGGGCAATCGAGTTAGTGAAATGAACTAGATGGGGTTGTAGTCGCTGTATAATCAATGGAGCAAGGATCTGCATCCAGACATTTCGGATTGGGAAACGGTGCTTTGTGAAGCGGACTACTCCCTCGGGTAGGGGTGTTGATGTTTCGACTTGTCGATTGGACATTAGCGCAAAGTTATCGTGAGGCGCTGCTTGAAGTAGATGTTGAAGCAGATGCTCTGTGTAATAGCCGATCCCTGTTTGGTAAGGACGCAGCGTTGTTGCGTCAAAGGCGATTCGCATTAAGAAATTCCCCCTTGAGGGCAGAGGAAAAGAGTCTAGTGCTTCGATCGCTGGTTTGCAAAATTCATCACCATGGAGGTCATTACACTCTTCGAAAGAATATTCGATCCTTGAGAATGTACGTTTAAACTAACAGAGGAGATTTCATTGATTGGAGAGTTGAGTATGTCCACCGTACTGATTACCCCGGAGTTGATGTTCGACAAAGGACCACCCTGTGAAAAGATGTTGCAAGAGGCAGGCTTCGAAATTTGCTATCCGAAGGACCCTTACTTTTCGCGGGGCTTGGCTAGTGAGCAGGACATGATCGCTGAATTAAGGAACTCGGTAGCGGTAATCGCGGGAGGTGAACCTTACTCGAGAAATCTACTCTCTGCCCTGCCCGAGTTGAGAATCATTGCTCGTGCCGGTGTCGGGTTTGATCTAGTCGATATTCAAGCCGCAACCGAGCTCGGCATCGCGGTGACGGTCACGCCAACGGCCAACCACGAGGCCGTTGCTGAGCATGCCTTAGCTTTGCTGTTTGCGGTGGCCAAATCGATTGTTTCTGGAGACAAGGCTGTCCGCACTGGTGGATGGCGCACAGACCCACCCATGCCCGTAAGGGCTCAAACATTGGGCATCTTCGGTTTGGGTCGCATCGGCAGGAGCGTGGCACTGCGAGCTCTGGCCCTGCGAATGAAGGTCATCGCCACGGAAAAATATCCCGATCGGGAATTCGTCCACAAACACGGCATCGAACTGGTGGATCTAGAGATTTTGCTATCGCGTTCCGACTTTGTCAGTCTCCATTGCCCTTTGACGGACGAAACTCGTGGCATCATGAATCGGAAAACCATCGCTCACATGAAACCCGGCAGCGTCCTCATTAATACGGCACGTGGTGGCTTGGTGGTGGAGGAGGACTTGCTCGCGTCTCTGGAGTCGGGTCATCTGAGAGCTGCGGCGCTCGACGTGTTCCAACAGGAACCGCCTGATTTGAAAAACCCTCTATTTCAGCTTGGCTCTACTGTTTTCACGCCTCACACGGCGGGTATCGATCGGTTCTCAGTAGAAGATATGGGGATCGAAGCTGCTCAATCGATCATTCAGCTGTCTAGGGGCGAGTGGCCGGATGGAGCAGTCATCAATGATGAACTCAAGTTGGATTGGAAGTTCAAAGACTCCGATCGTACGAAAAATTTATGAAGGATCCGGGCTAAACAGCCAGAGACTGTGTCACCTCTTTTATCGCTGCCTCAAAGACATCCAGGCTCTGGTCGATTTCGGCTTCGGTGTGGCTCAGGCTGATATGACTCCGTTTCAGGTTCAAGGGTAGTTTGTACACACCCCGTTCAATAGCGGCCTGGCGATAACGTACCTGGAGTGCGCTGTCGTTGCGCAGTAAGTCAGCGTACTGTTCAACCGGTGGTTCCATGAAGTAGGTAAGAAAAATTGAACCGAATCCAGTCACGAAGTGAGGGATCTTAGCCCGTTCCATGATCTCTTTAAGACCTCGGCGAATTCGATCACCCAGTCGGAAGAGCTGCTCATAGGCTCCTGGCTTCTCCAAGTCCTCGATGGTGGAGAGAGCCGCTGTCGTTCCTATGGGATGTGCATTGTAGGTTCCCGCAAAGAGCACATCCCCGTCTTCATGCGTCGCGAAGCGCTTCATCAGATCCAGACGTCCACAAATCGCAGCAATCGGATAGCCGTTACCTAGACTTTTGCCGAGTGTCGTCAGGTCCGGGGTTACGCCGCAGATTTTCTGATAGCCGCCGAGGTTGTGGCGAAAACCAGTGATTACTTCGTCGAAGATGAGAATTGATCCATTTTTTCGGCTCAATTCGCGCAGACCCTGCAAATAGCCAGCCTTAGGGAGCACGCAGCCGATGTTATGAGGAATCGGCTCTAAGATAATGGCGGCGATCTGATCCGGATACTCTCGAAATGCGTCCTCGATTGCATCCAGGTCATTGAAGGGAAGGACGATCGTGTGCTCCATGGCCTCTCTTAAGATTCCGGAGGAGGCTGGATCGTATTTTCCGATCTTTTCGGCAGGACTGATTATGTTCATGCAAACGTAGTCGTGCCATCCATGAAAGCAGCCCTGAAACTTGATGAGCCGATTTCTCCCAGTGACCGCGCGCGAGAGTCTGATGGCAGAGTAAGTAGCTTCGCTGCCCGAGTTGCAAAAAAGAACTTGCTCGGCACAGGGAACGTGCTGAACAATCTTCTCCGCCAACTGGATCTCTAGTTCAGTGGTTCCACAGCCGATTAGATCCAAATTTCCCAACGTCTGACAGATTTTTTCCAAAAGGTGAGAATGTGCGTGTCCCAGGATGATGGGTCCAAAAGCCGCATGGTAGTCGATGTATTCCTTGCCGTCGGTGTCCCAAATCTTGCTCCCCCGAGCTCGGTTCCAGACTAATGTTGGTTCCACCCGTCGGATGGATGTATTCACTCCACCTGGGGTTACGCTCTCCGCTTGTTGGATGAGCGTTGTGGTTTTTGAAGTCATATCTTCTCCTTTTTTTTAGTGTCCCTTTTCAGAAATTGGTAGCGTATTGTCTCAAGTTCCAGGTTCCAAATTCCAGGTTTAACGTTTTTTTTACACCACGTTTTGCGACTTCAGTGTGAACACGAGTAGGATTTTTAGGGGTGGAGAGCACTTGGCTTTTAAGATAGAGAGGCGGGGAAGAAAGCCAGACAGTGAACTTGGAACGCGGTGAACAAACGCTACCGTATTTCTGATAATGCAACACTTACTCTTGGCTGGCCAGAACCTCTTCGATCACATCGAAGGCCCAATGAACCTCCTGATTGGTGATGACATAGGGGGGGAGGAAGTAGAGAATATTCCCTAGGGGGCGCAGCAGAAGTCCCCGGTTCAAGAAATCCTCACTGAGACTAGGCCCTCTCTGGTCCAGGTAGCCGGACAGTTTTTCTGCTACTAGCTCCATGACCGCCAGCCCACCGATGCCTCGAACTTCTTTCACGATGGAAAATGATCGAAGACGTTCTAACCGTTTCTTGAACAGCTGCTCCAATTCAGCTACTCGCTCTAGACTCTTGTTCTCGTCCAACAGGGCCAGGCTTTCCAATGCGACTGCACAGCCCAAAGCGTTGGCCGTAAAGGAGTGGCCGTGGAAAAAGGTTTTTTTGCGATCCTTGCTCAAAAAGGCTTCATAGATCGCTTCCGAGACGAGGGTTGCGGCAAGTGGCAAATATCCTCCGGTGAGTCCCTTGGAGAGGCACATGATGTCCGGCTCGACAGAGGCATGCTCGCAGGCGAACAGCTTACCGGTTCTCCCAAATCCGGTGAATACTTCATCAGCGATCAACGGGATAGCATGCCATCGAGTAAGTTCTCGCACCTGCCTCAGGAAATTGGCAGGCCAAATGATCATTCCCCCTGCAGCCTGTACCATCGGCTCCACGATCACGGCAGCAATTCGTTCCCCTTCTTTTTCAAGAATCTCCTCCAGGACTTCCGCGGACTGCTCACTGGAGGGGGAACGTGGGCGCCGGACTTCAAAAAAAAAATCGCTGTACTGGTTATGAAAAACGTCGACATTTCCTACTGCCATAGCCCCGAAAGTGTCTCCATGATAGGCATTTTGGAGGGCTACAAAGACATTTCTCTTTGAGTCTCCCTGGTTCCTCCAATATTGATAGGCTATTTTCAACGCTACCTCGATTGCTGTGGAGCCGTCATCGGAAAAGAAGACGCGGGTTAGGGTAGCAGGTGTCCGCTTCACCAGTTCAGCAGCCAGTCGCGCGGCTGTTTGGTGAGTAAAGCCAGCGAAAATGACCTGAGCCACTTTGTCTGCTTGCTGGGCAAGAGCACGATTAAGTCGAGGATGATTGTGTCCATGAATGTTTACCCACCAGGAAGATATGCCGTCGAGGATTGGCTGTCCCTCGGGTGTATACAGAAAAACGCCATTGGCTCGCTCCACAGGGAGTGCCGGAGGAGCCGTGAGCATTTGCGTGTAGGGATGCCAGACATAGCGGCGATCCTCTGATACCCAGTCTGCGGTTGTTACTTTTGAGTTTTTTGCTGGTCTCACGGTTTGCTTTTCCCTATTTTCCCTAGAATCGGAAACATCGACAACCCTGCTCCTGCCGCATCCGAACCCCTGTTTTTCTACAACGGTCGACTCCCGGTTTGCCCACTGAGACGGTCAATGTCCCGGCTCAGAAACTCCTGGTAAAGTATTGCCGGAGGCATTCTCCAGGTAGGGCTTTAAGGTGGAACCAGGATCGAACCGACTGGCAGCACGAAGGATATACCTTCGCGACAAAACTGACATCGGTTCAATCTCACCTACAATCTGAACGCTCCCCCATCTCTCGATGGCTCGACGGTTTTCTCGATTGAGAGGCCCATTGAGGACTACTCCAACAAGTTGTAGATTGCGCGAACGTAGGGCCTCAAGGGTGAGTAGCGTATGATTGATGGTGCCCAGGGTGCTGGAAGCCACCAGCAGGCACGGCAGTGTGATTTCTGTCAAAAGGTCTGCCAGCAGATATCCCTCGTCGGTTAGCGGGACCAAGAGACCGCCGATCCCTTCAATCACGAGCCCTCGTTTTCTTGCTTGCCGACAGTGCAATCGGAGGGCCTTAACGACCTTTCTCGGATCAATCTGTGTTTGGGCTTGACGAGCGGCCAAATGAGGCGAGACCGGAGGACTAAAAATGTAACACTCGGTCAAAACGTCCACTCGGTGACCACAAAGACGTTGGACCACTTGGGCATCTCTACCTTCCGAAGCGCCAGTAGCGATGGGCTTCCAATAGGCTAACCGGTTACTCCCAGCGTAGCGAGTGAGTAAGATTGCACAGGTAATGGTCTTACCAATTTCTGTTCCGGTGCCGACTACCACTAGACTCATTCCTGTTCCCTAACCGTTGCTAGATGAGCGTAGTCTACGGCTTCGGCCATAGCAGCGACTAGGCTATCAATGTCCTTTTTCCCATGATCCGCATGAACGGAAATTCTCAAACGGGCTGTTCCTCGTGGTACCGTGGGGGGACGAATCGCGCGTACGTCAAACCCGCTTCTTTGTAACCTTTCCGCTACGGCCAGGGTCGGTTCGTTTGCTCCCAAGACAACGGGCACGATGGGGCCCGCCTTTCCAATGGTTCTTAAACCCAGTTGTTTAAACTTCTGACGGAGATAGTCGGCCAGGAAACAGACCCGCTGACGCCGGTGTGGCTGGGTCGCCAAGATCTCCAGTGCCACTTCGACTCCGTACAGGAGTAGAGGAGGAACCGCGGTGGTAAAGATGAACGGGCGGCAGCGATTGATCAAATACTCGATGAGCATCTCCGGCCCAGCCACAAACGCTCCCCAAAGACCAAAAGCCTTCCCGAACGTAGACACGATAGCCAGAGTTCGTTTTTCCACACCGAAATACTCCGTCAACCCCGAGCCTCTTACTTGACCAAAAACACCTGTGGCATGGGCGTCGTCTATAATCAAATAGGCTTTGTGCTTTTCTGTCAGTTCGGCATAAGCGTCCAGTGGCGCGATGTCCCCATCCATGCTGAAGAGCGACTCGGTCACCAGAAAACTTCTCCCTTCCGGATGGGGAGCGGAGAGCTGATTTTCGATTGTCTGTAGGTCACGATGGGGGAAAATGATTTTTTGACACTGGCTCAGGCGTAAGCCATCAATGATGCTGGCATGGTTTTGCTCGTCAGACAAAATCCGATCTTGGGGTCGCAGTAATGTCGTTAGCAGCCCAATATTAGCTTGGTATCCGGTGGGAAAAATCAGAGCTGCTTCCGTGCCCTTGAAGTGCGCCAGTCGCTGTTCAAGATCCTGATGACGGTCAGTGTTTCCCCGCAAAAGCCGGGAAGCCGGACAGGCCAATGGGAAATCTGGAGCAGTTTGGTTGGCTTTCTCCACGATTCCCGCGCAAAAGGCAGGATCCCGCGACAGGCCCAGATAGTCGTTTGAGGAAAAATCAAGACCTGTGGGATGGCTGAGCTTACGGTAAAGCCCCTGAGTTTTTGTTTGGTTCAGCTGCCATTTCATTTCCCGTAAGAACGGGTTCATGACTTTTCCAGCGGGGAGAGACCAAGCTTTTCCAACAAGAGCTGGTCGTAATGCTGGTCCGGGTTGGGTGTGGTCAGCAATTTCTCACCAGTGAAGATGGAGTTAGCTCCTGCCACAAAGCAGAGGGCCTGCGTTTCTACCGACATTTCGGTCCGTCCAGCACTGAGACGAACTTTGCTCTTAGGTAGTACGATGCGTGTTGTGGCAATCATGCGTACTATATCGATCGGATCAACAGCAGGTCGGTTGTGTAAAGGAGTACCTTTGACCCCAACCAGCGCGTTGATAGGGATGCTTTCCGGATGCGGTCGCAGACTTGAGAGTATACGCACAAGTGCGGCCCGATCCTGGAGACTCTCACCCATCCCCACAATTCCTCCACAACAAACTGTGAGCCCAGCTTCACGGACATATTCGAGGGTTTGCAGTCGTTCCTGGTAGCTCCGGGTGGTAACGATCTTGCCATAGTAGCCCGGGCCTGTATCAAGATTATGATTGTAGGCTGTCAGCCCAGCTTTGGCGAGCCGTTGAGCTTGTTCTCTGGTAAGCATTCCCAGAGTACAACACACCTCCAGTCCCATGTGACTGACTTTTCCGACCATCTTGAGGACCTGGTCGAATTGATGCCCGTCTCGTACCTTCCTCCAGGCGGCACCCAGACAGAATCGGGTGGAGCCGTTATCTCGAGCTATGCGGGCAGCTTCCAGCACTCGCTCGACCTTCAGTAAACCTTCCGGAACGACGCCCGTTGAGTAAAATGCACTCTGGGGACAATAGGCGCAGTCCTCTGGGCAACCTCCGGTCTTGATGCTTAGCAGAGTGCACAGTTGTACCTTATTGGGATCATGGTGGCGTCGATGGACCACCTGGGCCTTAAAGAGCAAATCCGGCACGGGCAAACTGTGAACGGCCAGAGTTTCCAGGTCGGTCCAGTCGTAACGGATTGACCCCTCAGAGCCAGAATCTAACGACATGCTCAAGAACCTTGTATGACGCCTAAATCGAGAATGCAGCCACCAGAAAAAACAGTAAGGTCAGCTTGGAAACTGCTGGCTGAAGTGGAGCGTCGGTTAAAGCCAACCAAGCTTGTCTCTCGTCACGAAACTCCTCAATCGATTTCTTGGCGTGACTCTTGCTGGATCTCATAGAGGGAGGCGATCTGACGCCGGTAGTGTGCAAAGGGAAAATCGGTCATGGAAAAACGGATGGTGCTTTTCTGCTGGCCGCGGACTAAGCGGACGTTCATTTCAGCCTTAACGGTCACATCGCCGCAATAGATGGGAAAAGTATCCGCTGCGCGGTAGCTGATAATGAGAGTCCGACGGGGTCGTCGAGTAGTGTTGGGGGACGAAGAATGGGGTGTCATGCAATGCATGAAAATCGCCGTACCCGCCTTTCCCTCCAAAAGAGTGGCCTTTGAATCATCTACAGGCTCCATGATACGCCCCTGGAAAAATCCCCTGTGGGTATGGTCGAGTGCAGGTCCAAGATGCCCTCTCGGAATAACCCGAAGACACCCATTGTCGGTATCAGCGTCATCTAGGTAAAAGAGGACTGCCAAAGCGTCTCGATTGGTGAGTGGGTAGTAAGTCAGGTCCTGATGCCACTCGACGACGGAGCCGATGGAAGGTGGTTTCATGTTGATCTTGCTATAGTGAAAAAGCAGATTTGGCCCAAGCAGCTGCTCCAGGCAATCCAGGAGTTTAGACGATTCCGAGAGTTTCCGAAAGAGTGAGAAGTGTGTGCAAGGCGAGTAGATGCGTCGGACCCTCGTCCCGTCGGGTGGCTGGTTTGGCTCCATCTCCATGCGAGTTTGGTCATGGTTTGCCAGCGTGGTTCTCTCGCAGAAGGATTCAATGTCAGAGAGAAGCTGGGAAATTTTCTTCTGACTGAGGTGTCCTGGATAGAGGGTGTAGCCTTCCTGGCGGTATCGGATGACCTGGTCTTCAGAAAACATAGCCGTTCCCTATTGATTAGAAGTTCTACATTGATTAGAAGTTCTACTTTCCTTGGCGAACCGGGCTAATGCTAGCATGACGGGACTTAGATCGCAAGCTAGTGCTCGGCCATATCTCCCGTAACCTTGGGGTTAATCCATCCCATGATCTGCAACCCAAGGACTGGAGTTAATCCCTTGACGGGAATGCTTCTCGCCCTGAGAATAGAGCGCAGGCCAAAGAGGAGTGATGAAACAGTATTCCGAACTTTTCCAGCGGATCGACTCCGAAAATGCGTTTCAGATCGGACCTCACATCACCAAGGTGGAATCCCAGGGCGACTCAGTAATTCGGCTAAACTTGGGGGAGCCAGATTTTGAGCTACCCGAATACATCGCTCAGGAGGTGAAGCGTCAGCTCGATCTTGGTAATACCCACTATACGGACCCCCAAGGTGTTCTTTCATTTCGTGAAGCCATTGCTCATCATCTGAGCCAAAGCCGAGAAATCAGCATTTGTCCGGATCAAGTAGTCGTTTTTCCGGGAGCTAAACCGGCTATCGCCCTGAGCCAACAGGCCTATCTGAATCCTGGCGATGAGGTTATCTACCCCAGCCCCGGTTTCCCGATTTACGAATCCTGGATCCGGGTGATGAATGCCGTGCCAGTCCCTATGCACCTGAAAGAGAAACATAACTTCAGTCTGGCCGCCGACGATATAGAGCCGTTGATTACATCACGGACCAAAATGATCTTTCTGAACTTTCCTTCCAACCCCACTGGAGGAATAGCCTCTGTTCATCAGCTGGAGGGAATTTCCGAGGTGATTTCCCGAAGCTGCAGCGAGGCCTGCCGTGTGTTTTCGGACGAGATTTATGAGGACATTATCTTTGATGGTCAAAAGCACGCGAGTGTGGTCAGGGGAAAGGGGATGCAGGATAGGACCATTGTCGTGAGTGGTCTGTCCAAAAGCTTCAGCTGGACAGGGGGAAGGATTGGCTTTGCCGCTTTTCCCAACCTAGGCGAGGCTCGAGTTTTTAGAAATTTGGTCATCAATTACTTTTCCTGCGTACCTCCATTCCTACAGGTGGCAGGAGCGCTGGCACTGACTTCTCCTCAGAAGAAGGGCGCGGTGCAGCGAATGGTCAAAGCCTTCCAGGAGCGCCGGGACTATATGGTTCCGGCGCTGAATGAACTTCCCGGTGTACATTGCCTCACACCGTCCGGTGCCTTCTATGTTTTTCCGAACATCGCTGGCCTGTGTGATAACCTGGGAGCAATTGAGGCCTTCGAAGGGCTTCCAGCGAGTCTTCAACGGCAAACGAGTCCGGCCACGCTTTTTCAAATGTTTGCTCTCTACCGGCACCGTGTCGCCGTGATGGATCGGCGCTCCTTCGGGAAGATTGGAAGTGAGGGTAAGCATTATCTGCGACTGTCGATTGCAGCCAGTATTGGATCTTTGAAAGAAGGAGTATGCAGACTGGGAGCCGCAGCAGAAGATCAAAAGGGATTTCATCAGTTTGTGCAGGCAGGCCGCAATCTGTTTGCCTGAAGAGGGGAGGGGCGGAGATTGTATCCGGAGAAATTGGGCACTTGTGAGCAAAGAGGTGGTCCTGTGTTGAGAAAGTTTGACTCCTTCAGTTGAACTTTAATGACACGGAGTTCTCCAAAACAGGACTCTCGGTATGCTTACTCCTATCCAGCTGGGAGGGAAAAAAGAGAAGACGGCACTTCGGCCGACCGGCTTCCGCTACAGATCTTGACAAAACCGATCGGATTAATAGATTATAGATAAGGGACATTTTTTCTAATGTTAGTTGTGATTGAGTGTTATTGGTTAGTCTGGACTGGTAGAGAAGTCATCTTAAGTGATAAGAAACGCTTGGTTGAGGAGGGGATTTCGATGATTACCTGGAAAGAGAAGCTTGCTACTAAGATGGATCCAGAACTGGCCCGGGAGATTGACGTCTTTGAGATGCAAATGCAGTTGCGAGCGCAGGATAAGCTGGACGAGAAGATTTTCGCTGAGACACGGCTTCGGCGAGGCATCTACGGTCAGCGTTACGATAATGGATACCGGCATGACGGGATTCGCAGCCAACCACTGCATTACCCTTGTGGAGAGGCAACCAAAGGGCCAGAGACCGTGTGGGATGCTCCTGGTATGCAGCGGATCAAAATCCCCTTTGGAGGTCTGGCCGCAGAACAGATGGAGGTGCTTGCCGATCTGGCAGAGGAGTATGCAGATGGGGTGCTTCACGTCACCACACGGCAGGATTTCCAACTTCATTTTGTTCACATTGAGGATACGCCTTCTCTGATGAGACAATTGGCCTCTGTGGGTATCACTACGCGTGAGGCCTGTGGAAACTCGGTTCGTAATGTGACTGCTTGTCCTCTGGCAGGCGTCTGCAGGGATGAAGTTTTTGACGTGACTCCCTATGCTAAAGCATGTGCTACATTTCTGCTCGGGCACCCGGATGTTCAGGATTTCGGCAGAAAGTTTAAAATCGCCTTTTCCGGGTGTAAAGATCATGCTTGTGGCCTGGTAACTATGCATGACATGGGGGCAATAGCAGTCAGACGCATCGAAAACGGTCAGGAAAAACGCGGCTTTGAGTTGTATGTTGGTGGTGGACTCGGCGCTGTTCCCCATCAGGCGAAACTTTTCGACCGCTTCATCCCGGAAGAAGAACTTCTCCCCACCGCCCAGGCGATTGCACGGGTTTATGCGCGGCTGGGAGAGAAGCAGAATCGCGCGCGAGCAAGAATCAAATTTCTGGTTGCCAAACTCGGCATCGATGAGTTTCGAAAACTAGTTTTGGAAGAGCGCCAGGCTATGCCGGAAGATTCGCGGCACAGTGCTTATCTTCGTGACGCTCCAAAGTACAAAGAGAAACCACTAAAAGAAGCCCAACTTTTTGACGGACAGCGGCGTCCAGAAGGTTTCGATACCTGGTACGAGACTAATGTTTACCCGCAGAAACAGCCAGGTTATGTTGTGGCCTCGGTTACCCTACCGCTGGGTGATATTTCCTCCTGGCAAATGCGCAAATTGGCCAATCTGGCTCGCCGTTTTGCTGGAAATAACGTTCGAACCACAGTCGAGCAAAATATTGTCCTACGCTGGGTGAGCGAAGCCGATCTATCTGACCTGTACCTGGAACTCAGACGAGTTGGATTGAGCGATCCGGGTGCGGGAACAATTGCAGACGTGACAGCTTGTCCGGGAACAGACACTTGCAAGTTGGGAATTGCCTCATCACGGGGTCTAGCGGGTGAGATTCGGACACGTCTGACGGCTCGATTCTTGGAGATCGATGAGGCCGTCAAGAATCTACGCATCAAGATCAGCGGATGCTTCAATTCCTGTGGTCAACACCATGTCGCCGACATCGGCTTTTACGGAACTAGTCGTACGATCTCCAAGCGTAAAGTTCCCCATTTCCAGGTCATTTTAGGTGGTAAGTGGGCCGAGAATGCTGGTGCCTATGGACTCGGTATGGGCTCCGTACCCGCCAAGCGCATACCGGAAGTCGTCGAACGGATCACGACTCGCTACATCAGAGAACGGAAGCAGGAAGAAAAATTCCAGGATTTTATCCAGCGGATCGGGAAAAAGGAAGTGAGGGGTATGATCCTAGACCTGATTAAGGTTCCTGCATATGAAGAAGGCCAGTCTTACTATACCGACTGGGGCGATCCCCGTGAGTTTACCATGGGGGATATGGGTACCGGAGAATGCGCAGGGGAAGTCGTCTCTTTGGATCAGTTCGAACTGAGTTCGTCAGAACAGTTGCTTTTTGAGGCCCAGTTGAAATTAGAAAAGGACAGGTATAGTCAGGCGGATCAACTTGCCTACGATGCGATGTTGCAGGCTGCCAGGGCACTCATCAAGACCGAGTTTCTCGATGTTCCCAACCATCCCGATGTGATCGTCACCGAATTTCAAAAACGCTTCTACGATACGAAACTTTTCCACGATAAATATGCCAGGGGTAAGTTCGCCCACTATCTCTTCCGGCGGCATAGTTTTCCTCCCTCGCAGCAAAACAGTGACGGGGCACGACAGCTGATCGAGGAAGCGCAACTGTTCATCGAAGCGGCTCACGCATGCAGTGCCAGAATTGCCGAACAACAAGGTGCCGTCAGCTAGAGTTTTCTTTGATCTTCCTCACGAGTTGGAAGATCAGCGGGAGAAAAAGGCTATGAAGCTTGAGCGGTTAGGTGTCAAGTTTTTTGTGGAGAATCCCCTGTCCGTAGAGATCCGAAACTTCGTTCCCGTTTTCCATTCGTGGATTCAGAAGCAGGTCATCGAGGACCATCTTCTGATTGATGTTCACGATTACAGTCACATCTACCAAGGGCCGGGGATTTTGTTAGTGGCTCATGAGGGAAATTTCAGTATGGACCTGGGACAGGATCGCCTAGGTCTTTTCTACTATCGAAAGCAGCCCTTGAACGGTCCACCCTTAGACCGACTAAAGACGATTTTTCTGGCGGTACTCCAAGGATGTCGACTACTGAGTAAAGGCCTGCCATCGGAGAACCGGGTCCAATTCAAAACCGACGAGGTCCTGCTGGTGGCCAACGACAGACTTCACCACCCAAATACCCAGGAAACCTTTCAGCAATTGCAGCCTGTCCTCTCGAGATTTATCACCCAACTCTTCGAGACGCAAAAAGTGACTCTAACTCACCAAGGTGATCCCAAAGAACGTTTTTCAGTCGCGCTAAAGACTGCCTGCGGTAGGGCCCCTCAAACACTTCTTAGGCGCCTATCCGAAATGGGACATTAAAGACGCGGAGATGCTTTCGCCTGTGTCTAATTAGACACACAGAACCTTGGCACAGACTCGTGCACTCTTGTATTTTTAGTTGGACACGTCATTCCGCAAATATGGCAGCGAGGAGATCCATTCAGATCATCTCATCTCAAGAGTTTCCTTCAACTCGACCAGATGAGAAGCAGTCCTCGACACTCTCGAACGCAATATGGGTGAAGTGGTTTGTGGGGATTCTAGCTCTCTTATTTTGCCAAGGGGAGAGTCGTATTGGCGCTGTACAAGGAAGTGCTCTTCGGAAACTCCCCACAGAATATACGATCATTGTGACGGGAAGCGAGTTGCTTCGTGGGATTTACGCCGACAAGCACACCCACTTCCTCACCAGGACACTGGAATCACTTGGATGCCGGTGTTTAGGGTCGATCAGCGTGGGTGACCGCCGGGAAGACTTGATGAGTGCTCTCGACTATGCTCAACAGCGTAGCCGGCTGATATTGGTTACCGGGGGACTTGGTCCTACCGACGACGATATCACTCGAGAGGTTCTCGCGAGGCACACCGGGATTGCTTTGCGCGAACATCCTGACCTGCTGAAACACTTGAGGAGCCGAGCCGCCGGGGGAGAATTGCCGAAAAATATGCTGCGACAGACGTTGGTACCTACTCAGGGGAGCTATCTACCGAACTCCAACGGCACAGCGGCAGGGCTCATATTTGATGATGGAAGACAAGTGATCATCGCTCTCCCCGGGCCGCCTAGAGAGTTGGTTCCAATGGTGCGCAATCAGCTCATTCCGTACCTAGCACAGCGGTTTGGGGTACGCTCGATTGGTTGTTCTCGAACCCTGCGGTTTGCTGGGCTTGGGGAGTCCAACATTCAACAAACCATACATGCACATTTGACTCTCCCGGACAACCTTACGGTCACCTCCCTTTTTGAGTCAGGCCGCGTAGATCTGACCTTCTCACTCCCTGGTAATACCAGCAGAGATCGGAAAGACCTCGAGATTGTCCAGAAAAAATTGCTCGAGCACATTGGCGAATACATGTACTCGGACGACGGGTCCTCACTCGAGGATGTCGTCTTGGAGCGCCTTAGCCAGAGAGGGGAGACCCTGGTGGTAGCCGAGGTGGGGACAGGAGGAGCAATTGCTGCAAGCTTGAGCAATGCAAAGGACGCGAAGCAAGCTTTTTCAGCTGGATTAGTAGCTCCCAGTGACAGCGTCATGGCAGTCTTACTCAAAGTAGGGAAGGGGAGCAGTTTGGCCGAAGGTGACGGGCGAGGTGATGCTGTGGCCCGCGCCATGGCAAGGAGGGCATCCATGTGCACGGGAAGCGAGTGGGCCTTGGCGGTCGCGCAGGAGGGGGCGGCGGCTGGTGGCTCGAAATTGCTCTGGGTGGCTGTGAGATCTCCGGGTGAGCCGATCCAAACGTGCCAGGTGGGACCGACTTGGAGGGGCCGCCTAGTGACCCAGGCTCTGGATTTCCTCCGGAGAAGATTAGAGAGGTAGGGTGAATCAGCTAAACTTTTCCGCAGGAGAAGAGCTAAATGCTTGGAAGAAGTGAATTGAGGGGACCCTGGGCTGGGCTACCGGTGGCCTGGAAGGAGGACTGGAGTTTTGATGAGGAGGTGTACCGGGCCGATGTGGAGCGCACCTGTAAAGCCGGTGTTCCGGGTATTTATACGGGGGGAACCACTGGTGAATTTTACGCTATGGAATTTGACGAATTCCAACAAATAACCCGGGCAACGGTTGAGGAATGTAAACGCTGGCATACACCTGTCATGATTGGGGTGACCTCGACGTACACGCTCGGTGCACAGCGAAGGGCTGCCTACGCCGAAGGGTTGGGAGCCGATGCTGTGCAGCTGGCCATGCCCTACTGGATGGAAATCGATGATCGCGAGCTGGTCAGCTTCTGTGTTGACATCAGCTCGCAGTGCCCGGGTCTTTCCCTATGTATCTATGATACGCTGCGCAGTAAGAAACGTCCCGCGGTTGAAGAGTATCGAGCGATCTTTGAAGCAGTTCCTGCCTATCGTGCGATTAAGGCGAACGCAGGAACCGTGGGTTGTACTCCGGAAGGCTGTCGTGCCCTCAGCCAATTCCTAAATGTCTGGGTGGGCGAAGAGCAGTGGAGTGTGTTGGGTCCCTGCGGGGCCGTTGGGGCAGCAAGCGCACTGGTTTATATGAATCCTCGGGTGATCCTACTCATGTATGATCTGTTGGAGGCAGGAAAATGGGAGGAACTGAGAGTCTGGACAGATCGGATTAAGCGACTAAACGAGAATGGTTTAGCCCCTTTTTCAGCTAAAGGATTCCACGATACGGCTTATGATCACCTGCAGGGTCGCGTGGCGCGCTTTCTGAAAATGGACACGCGCTCCCGCGGACCTTACATCTCTGCAACTGATGGGGACGTAGTCGCACTGCGAGCTTGGCTGGCAATGAATATTCCAGAGTTGCTGGAATTGTGATCTGTCCCTGACCTCGTTGTGTGTACAATCTGAACCTGAGGGCAGACGCAAAACGGAAATCAGAAGCACCCAACCCGAAACACTTCTAGACTCACAATTCGAAAACACTTGCATTCTTGTCGGACACGGCCGACAAGCAGTTATCCGGATTCTTTATGGGGGTCCATTTTGAACTTCCGTGATTTTGAATGTACTTCGTGGTGCGACGGAGGATTTGATTCCTTGTGTGTACTTTTTGCTGGGATAAATTGAAGCAAATGAAAATTCAGGACGCGGACCTTGTTTGGCAATGTTCTCGGTGTCATACACCGCTGCAGAGTCGTGATATCGAGACCCAGTTTTGTTCCAAGGAGGCCACTCTTTACCGGCGGGTTAAGGGTATTTGGAGATTTCTCCCACCCGACCGCAAGGTTTTCTTCAGACGGTTCATCCAAGAATACGAGACCGTGCGAATGAGTCAAGAAAGAGGAAGCACCGATTCACAGTACTATCGAAGTCTGCCGTATTGTGATCGAAGCAGACGGTTCAGTGAAGAGTGGCTTATTCGGGCTAAGAGTTTTCGTGCTTTTCTCGTCAAGATATTGCTGCCTATGGAACGTAAGTACCAGGCTCCCTTGAGAATTCTCGATCTCGGTGCCGGTAACGGGTGGCTGTCCAACCGACTTGCGGAACGTGGCCATCTTGCCGTGGCCGGTTGATCTTCTGGTCAATCGACAAGACGGGTTGGGTGCACATGTCCATTACCTAACGGATTTTGTTCGGGTCCAAGCTGAATTTGAGCACCCTCCGTTGCGAGAAAACCAGTTCAGTCTGGTCGTTTTCAATGCTTCCTTTCACTACTCCATCAATGACGAACGCACGCTGGCCTGGATTAAGCCACTCCTTGTCGCACAGGGAAAGGTAGTGATCATGGATTCACCGATTTATCGGGATGAAGTGAATGGACGTAAAATGGTGGATGAGCGTGAGGAACAGTATCTGAAAGCTTTTGGATTTGCCTCTAATTCGATTCCCAATGAGAACTTCCTGATCTTGCAGCGACTCAGAAAACTGTCCACCACCTTGGGATTGCAGTGGACGCTCATCCGACCGTTTTACGGTTTTGATTGGCACATGAGACCGCTGAAAGCTTGGATTCGAGGAAGGCGTGAACCTGCCCACTTTCACCTGATTCTAGGGGATAAGACTGGATCAAAGGGATTTGGTCAGAATGGTCAAGAGCTGGTCGAAGGCGCTGCCTGAGTGAATATCAAAAGCATGGTGACGGGTCGCTGGAGCCTAGGTGTGTGGAAATTCTTCCTCTACTGGCGCTTCCGCCTATTTCAACGCTACCGTCTTGAAAAACCGGTTTTCGAAGAGATTGGGAAAGGCAATATCTGGTGTTACCCAGGGTCTTCAATCCAAAGATCTTCTATACAGGTGAATTCATGATTCGAAATATGAATGAACATCTTATTCCTCTCGGTTGCAGGGTCCTGGATATGGGAACCGGCTGCGGCTTCGGGGCTATTTCTGTGGCTCTCTGGGCCGATCTGGTGGTCGCCGTGGATATCGACCCAACTGCTGTGCGATGCGCGCGGATGAACGTTCTCCTTCACAAGTTGGAAGAGCGTATTGCGGTAGAAGAAGGAGATCTCTTCTCGTCTTTGAAGGGACAATCTTTTGATGTGGTTCTTTTCAATCCACCTTATTTCAAAGGTGTGCCCGTGACCCCCCTCTGGAACGAGCTTTTCGTTCCCAGGGCGTGGCTCAGCGTTTCGCGTCTTCCGTAAGAGGACACCTCACCGCAGAAGGACGTGTGTTCATGGTTCTTTCTTCGCAGGGAGAAGAGAAAATGTTCTTAAAGGAACTGCACCAGAACGAATTCCAAACTCGAGTGGTCGTCGAGAAGAATCTGATGGCGGAACGGCTTCGCTTGTATCAGATTTACCCCGAAGACTATGATAGAAGTCAGTGATCTTGGTACTGTAGAAAGGGTCCGCTTTCTGGCTTCAATGGTGAGATTCGAAATACCCACGAAAGGGAAAATTAAGTAGTGAAAGATGGTAACAAAAAATTTCTTCTCCGATCGGTAGAGCCTGTCGGTAGTAGTGCTTTTCGGGAGAGCACACCGGTTCTTCCCTACGGTGTGACGTGGAACAAGCCTGCTCCGAAGACCAACTAGATAGAGGGCTAGATCGGGTTCTAGACTTCAGAAACTCTGGGATGAAGTCTCCAATAGCGACTCCTTTCCCACCGAGTGCAGAGGCCAACCAGTGTGTCGGCCCAATCAATGAATCAAATTGAGAGGGCAAAGAACAATATGTCTTCTCCCTGATGAAATGTAGATAGAATAGGTCGCTGATTTTTTTGGTTTAGACGAAGAAAGAGCATGAAGAACCAGGGCAAGGTGGTGCTATTTTTCCCATCTTACAATAGCCAGGAGATTTCTCCACCATTGGCTCTGGTATCCCTCGCAGCGCCTCTGCTACAAGAGGGATACGAAGTCAGGATCATTGATCAATCTCTTGAGAAGGACTATGTGGGTACCGTTCTTCGAGAAATGCAGGGGGCGCTTTGTCTGGGAATCTCCATCATTACCGGACCGATGATTAATGGTGCTGTCGAGGTAGGGAAAGCGGTCAAAAATGAGCATCCTGAGATACCGATTGTTCTCGGCGGTTGGCATCCATCTATTCTTCCTGAGCAAACCTTACGAGCTTCTTTTGTCGATGTAGTAGCTCTGAAACAGGGAGAAATGACACTATTGGACTTGGTCCATTGTTTTCAGAACGCTGCTTTGCCGAAAAATGTCACCGGGATTCTCTGGAAGGATGGCGCTGAGATGCGGTGGACTGGACAGAGACAGCACCCCAGGGTTGCAGAACTGCCGAGCCGCCTTCCCGGCTATGCTCTTATCGATTACGAGCGGTATCATCAGGCCACAGGTCTTCGTTGGATTATGTACAGCTCCAGTCATGGTTGTCCCTACAATTGCAGCTACTGTTCAAACGCCTCGGTTTATGGTCGAAGTCTGGATTTGTTGCCAGTTGAGCAGGTGGTGGACGAGGTCACCTACCTGGTCAGGAAACAGCGGATTCAACTGGTCGGAGTCATTGACGATATTTATTTTGCTTTCATGGACCGTTGTCTCCAGATGGCAGAGGGTTTCATCCGAGCTGGAGTGAAATTTGAGTGGTACATCCAGGAGATGGCCCGTCTCTTGCTGATCAGGCTGGTGCATGGTGATCTATCGTTGGTCGGCATCTCGCTCCTGGTGCATTTCTATTGGGGATTTGAGGCAATTATTGTCTATCCGCTGGTAGTGGAAACGGGGAGAATCTTTCTAGCCTGGGGACTTTATCAGAGGGTTTTGAGCCAATCTGATAAAGGAGAATTCACGTTTCTTTATCGGCCAATCAAGGAGTGAGCAGAAGGCTCGTTCCCTTTTTTTATATTTGCGCTACCGGGCTAGGAAATCTCCTTGTCAATATCCACCCCATGCTGGAACAGATGATCGTGCCATCGAGACAGCTTACTCTTTTCCACAGCGAAGGGTAGGTGACCAGATTCCTGGGCATTATGCACCGGGACATTGCCTCTGAGCTGCAAACTCCTCTGAGGTCGGACAACAAGAAGGCACCTTGCCTGCACCGAAAAAAAAGTTTCGGTGCTCCTCATGACCGAGAAGGATCAATCCTAGAACCTCGCTGTAGAATCGTTCCGCAGCGCTCGGATCCTTGCTGTAGAGACAGGTCTCCAGTATTCACTTAACTTTTATCCTCACTTCTCTCCTACTGGCACTGGTCTCGTCTGGAGTGTTCAAAGATTCAGTGTGGTCGTTCTGTGAATCCATTAATCTATTTCTATTTCGGAACCTAAACCCTGTTAAGAGTTTCGTTTAACTGATTGGTTCTTCCACTAACTGAAATTTCTGGCCACAACACCAGCAAGGACCGGGGGCGTATGATTTGATGTTACAAACATCGCATCGGTAGTAGACTTCGTTTAACTGCTCATCCCGTACCGAGTGGATCTCGACGATTTGGAGACGATTGCCACCAACCAACCAGCCACTGATCTCCAGTTCTTGTGTTCGGATCCGGGAGTCGGAGAAAATTTCTGATCTGGGATCGGCTGGTAGAAACTTGTAGAATCTCCCTTCATCTGTCCCAAGTCCAAAACCGAGTTGTAATTGGTTGCAATCTTGTTGGCTTCGATGAACCTCTCCCCGCTCATCCAGGCAGACTATCTTTCCACGCACGGTGATTTCTTTCCGGTACGGATGCTCTTGCGCCTGCAGCAAAGACAAAAGGAGAAAGCCGATAGAAAAGAAGAAAACGAGATATATTGCTCGGGCACTTTGATTTCTATTACCCATCTGTTTTGACCGATAGTGTATCACTGTGCTTGGCGTCAAATCTCGTCAATACGGAAACTTGTTGTCTCAGGTTCCAGGTTGCATCTCCAGATTGGGGCTTTTCATTTCTGACAGAACCTTGCTTTTTTGGCCTCAGTGCTAAGACGGATAGGGACCTTTAGAGGTCACGATCCGTCGGTGTTTTGAAGGTAAGGAAGCTTGGAATAAAGGAAGACAGCTAACAAAGTTTGTCTACGCTCTGACTTCAGTGAACCATTTCTGCCGAGATCGGGATGGCTAGTATTAAGTATCTAGCCTTTTAACTAACAGAAGTGTTCAAAGCTCTCGGGAATATTTGGTATTACCTGTGGCGCAGATCTGCGGGTGATCTTGGCGTTTCTCTTTGTCGACGATGCACCCGGGCATCGTTTTCCTCTCATGCCTTGACTTTGCCGCGCAAGCCCTAACTGAAAACATAATCGTATTTCTGGAATGTAATACTTAGTTTCAGTGTAATCAGCCGAATGTCCTTGTGGCCGACTGTACCTGTCTAGGGATGCTATACTGGTCGGATGAAGCTGGTCCTTTTCGATATAGACGGAACACTCTTGTTCACGGGTGGCGCCGGAAGTAGAGCCCTCCGTAGAGCATTGTATCGCGTTTTTGGCCTGGCCAATGGAATGAACTCTATCCGACCTGATGGGAAAACCGATCCTCAGATCGTACAGGAGGCTTTACGACGCCACGGAAAAGAGCAGGGGGTCATCGTGCCCTCTTTTTTTCGTACCTATCTCGAATTCCTGGAGGGAGAGATCAGGGTTAGTCCCAATTTTGTTGTGCTTCCTGGCGTTCGCCGGCTCGTAAGCAGACTCGACCATGACAAGAGGTTCTCGGTCGGCCTTGCCACCGGCAACATTGAAGAGGGCGCTAGGCTTAAATTGAAACGGGCTGGATTGAGCAGTTTCTTTTCATTCGGCGCTTTTGGTTCAGACGCCGAGGACCGGACTCGCCTAATCCGGATTGCGATTCATCGGGGGCTCGAAAAGATTTCACCAGCTGATCTGGAAGCTGTGTTTGTCATCGGGGATACTCCACGAGATATTATCCACGGCAGGGAAGCCAAGGCGAAGACCATTGCTGTAGCTACTGGATCTTATTCGCTAGACACTCTCCGTTCCTACGGACCGGACCTCGCTCTACCCAGCCTAGAAATGATCGAACCGATTGAGATATTCATGGCCGAATGCAGCTAGCCGCCAGCGGTGAAGGTTTGAATTGTGCTCATTTCTCTTTGAGCAAAGGATGCGTCTTACACGCCTCTGGTGAGTCGCTTCTTTGCAAGCCGTCTAGATTGAAGTAGAGAGATTTTTCCTCAAATTCAAAACCACACCGTAGCGATGTTGGAGTCAAGGCTTCTCCCCGATTCAGTAAAGGCGCGAACTTTGTAGCTGAAGGCACCTGCTATGTATTTCCCGATCTTGTCTTCGGAGCGGGTGTTGTTGGCGCCTACCATATCTACCAGGTGGAACTCCTTTCCGTTGTCCGAGCGCAAGATTTCGAAACCAATCTCGTTATCCGATTGGTCTTTCCAGGAGAGGACAGCTACAGTAGTGGCACCCTCAAATCGACTCGACACCCGCAGATCTCCAGGTTTTTCTGGCACGCTGTTCTGGGCCCAGGTTAGACCCGGGGAAAGTACCAGACCAAGCAGTATGAGATCAAGGCACATCACTTTCATCAAACACATTTTCTACTCAGAGATGGTGCAACTCACGCTCAGTTTCAAAACATCAAAATGTGTCACTCTGTGAACCTGTCCCCACCAATCATTATGGCGGTTCGGGTGCTCTAATAAAAGTGGGTGTTTCAGGACCCAGTATGATGCAGTGTGACTGGGGGTCTAACCTAGAATAAGGAGATCTGTACACCTGTTAGGTTACTTTACAAGGGGAGATTGATGGAGTAAGCTAATCTCTACTAAATTGATCGGAAAATATAAAAAGGGAAAACAACTCCCATGAAATATTACCCGGTTTTTTTGGACCTCTGTGACCGTCCCTGCCTCGTGATTGGTGAGGGTGAGCTAACGGATCAGAAGGCTGCTGGGTTGGAGCGTTCCGGAGCTCGGGTTTTTCGCAGCTCCCGCTTCAAACCTGAAGAGGCTCTAGAAGTATTTCTCATTGTGGCAGTCCTCGAAGGCGAAGCCGAGATCGCTAGTCTCCGGTCCTTTGCAGAGCAAAATCGTATTCTGCTCAATGTGGTGGACCGGGCGGATTACTGCGATTTCATTGCTCCAGCTGTGATGGAGAGAGAAGATTTGATTATTGCCATTTCGACTTCGGGCAAGAGTCCGGCCATGGCGGTCCATATTCGACGTCAACTCGAGGATCTCTTTGGGACTGAGTATGGCGAACTACTCAAGATACTGGGGGAAATCCGACCACAAGTACAACAACGTTTTCACTCCTTCGAAGAGCGCAAATTATTTTACGAAAGTCTGATTGAAGGTAAGCTGTTGGGGAAGCTGGACAAGAGGGATCTGGAAGGGGTTCGGAAACAGATCGCTAGAGCGCTTCACCGTGAGTAACTTACATATTTCTTTCTCCAGGATCGGTAAAGTCTATCTGGTGGGGGCCGGGCCCGGTGATCCGGGTCTTATAACCGTCAAAGGGGCCCGATGTCTTCAGGCCGCGGATGTGGTCGTTTACGATCGGTTGGTCGACAGGTGTCAACTGGATCTGGTGGATTCCCACAGTGAGTGTATCTCGGTTGGGAAGAAGGGAGGGCACTACAATTTTCCGCAAGACGAAATAAACCAAGTCTTGGTTGCTCGTGCTCAACAGGGTAAGCAAGTCGTCCGGTTGAAAGGGGGGGATCCTTTCTTGTTTGGTCGTGGGGGAGAAGAGGCAATCTATCTTGCTCAACACAAGATTCCCTTTGAGGTGATCCCAGGTGTCAGTTCAGCCCTGGCCGTTCCAGCTGTAATCGGCGTGCCAGTAACTCACCGCCAAGTCGCTTCATCAGTAACCATTGTAGCGGGACATGGCGCTAAGCATTCTCCTCCATTGCCTTGGGACCGTTTGGCCACGGTTAGCGACACCCTGGTGGTTCTCATGCCCTTGCAAAACCTTCGTTATATTGTGTCGCAACTGGTGCTGCACGGACGCGCGTTGGATACGCCTGCTGCCCTCATTCAATCGGGGACCTGGCAGGATCAGCAGAAGGTCGTTGCTACTCTTCGAACCATTGTTTCCGAATCGGATAGAGTGGGCATTGATTCTCCAGCCCTGCTGGTTGTGGGTCAAGTGGTACAGTTAGCAGAGCAGTTGAGTTCTTGCTACCAAGTCTTGGTTTCCCCAGCCTGCGAGGGTTTTGTCTCATCTCTGTTGGGGATGAGTACGGTGAAAGATCCCTGACTCCATTTGACCAAAGCATGGAATTTGCAATCCAAACCCTGAACGCGTTGTTCTGCTCCTAACCCACGAATGACAATGACGCGCTTCTCAGTTCCTGGAGGAAGCGCTTGCTCTACTCATCTTAGGGTAAGTGTAGTAGTAGGTGAAGCAGGGGGGTGTGCCTATTCTGCTGGGAATGGCGTACTAGTGGATTCGTGCGCTTTTGGAGCTACTCTAAGACTTCCTAACTCGTTTTTCTAAAAAGTAGATATGTGCTTTTGCATTCATCCTGAATACTTACTCGGCCATTAACAATTCTCTAGCCCTCTGACTGGCCTTCAGCACCGCCTTGATCAGGGTGACTCGAAGTTTTCCCTCTTCCAGCTCCAGAATCCCGTCAATCGTACAGCCGGCGGGTGTCGTCACCTCATCCTTGAGTAGGGCCGGATGATCCCCCGTTTCCAGAGCCACTTGGGCTGCTCCCAGAGTCGTTTGCGCGATGAGAAGCATGGCTAGGTCCCGGGGTAATCCTACTTTCACTCCTCCTTCGGAGAGGGCCTCCAAGATAACGTAAATGAAGGCTGGACCACTGGCAGAAAGACCGGTGACAGCGTCCATATATTTTTCGTCGACGACTACAGTCTTGCCCACCGTATCAAAGAGCATCCGGGTAATGTCCAAGTGAGATTGATTGCAAAAATTCCCCTGGCAGATGCCCGTCATACCATAACCAACCGAACAGGGTGTATTCGGCATGGCTCGGACCACGGGAACTTCGGATCCCAGACTGCGTTCGATATACTCTGTGGGAACCGAGGCGGCAATAGAGATAACCAGTTTTTGAGGGTTGACCTGAGACCGAATCTGCTGGCTCACCTCGTGGACGGTCCGTGGCTTGACACAGAGCAGAATCACATCGGCCTGGCTAGCAGCGGCAGCATTGTCGGTACCGATCTGGATTGGAAATGTCTGACTGAGGACCCTAACCTTGTCGGACTGTCGTACCGTGGCTACAGTAGCTTCGGGCAAAAGAAGACCTTGCTTGAGGAAAGCTTGCAGCAGAATCCCGCCCATCTTTCCTAATCCGAGGACTGCGACTCGCTGATCCAGGGGACATGTGTTCATGAAAGTGATCCTCTACTCTAAGGAGCTACTCAACCCAACGGATCCACCGCTGGCAGGTCGCTATAAGTCATGAGATATTGGTCGATCTCCCGGGCTGCGCCTCGCCCTTCACGGATTGCCCAGACCACGAGCGATTGGCCGCGTCGGCAATCGCCGGCTGTAAACACACCTGGGACGTTAGTCGCATATTGGCCGGGCCTAGCGTTGTAGTTGCCACTCTGGTCGTACTCGATGCCCAGCGAGTCGGAGAGGTAGCGTTCCGGTCCGAGAAAACCCAGAGCTAAAAGGACGAGCTGGGTCGGATACTTTCGCTGGCTACCAGTGATCTCCTTCATCTGCCAGTTTCCGTCCTCATCTTTTATCCACTCGACACGGACGGTTTCGATCGCGGAGACGCACCCTTTCCCGTTGTCCAGGAACCGCTTGCACAGAATCGAATATTCACGAGGATCCCGACCGAACTTGACTCGTGCTTCTTCGTGACCATAATCTACACGGAAGATCCGAGGCCACTCAGGCCAGGGGTTGTCCGGCGCGCGGGTATAGGGCGGACGAGGCAGGATCTCGAAATTGACCAGACTCCGGCACCCGTGACGCATTGAAGTTCCAATGCAGTCGGTGCCGGTGTCTCCACCGCCGATCACCACGACATCCTTGGTCTTTGCACTGATACAGGCCTGACCCTCGTGGCTGGAGTTCAGTAAGCTCTTGGTGTTGGTGGTGAGGAACTCCATCGCGAAATGAATTCCCTCCATCTCTCGTCCGGGGATCTCCAGGTCACGTGGGCGTGTCGCCCCAGTGGCCAATAAAAGGGCATCGTTCTCTTTAAGGAGCTTCCTTGGATTGAGCTCAACACCCACATCGGTGCGGGTGACGAAGTCGACCCCCTCTTCCGCCATCAGGTCCACTCGGCGCTGGACGATCTGTTTGTCGAGTTTCATATTTGGAATACCGTACATCAAGAGTCCGCCGATCCGATCATCCCGCTCGTAGAGGGTAACCCGATAACCAGCACTATTGAGTTGTGACGCAGCTGCCAGTCCTGCCGGGCCCGAACCGATGATAGCAATCCTCTTTCCGTTGTGGCGTTCAGGCAATCTGGGCTTCACCCATCCCTCGGCGAAGCCACGGTCGATGATGGCGTTCTCGATGTTCTTGATTGTCACGGGAGGGTCCGTAATACCCAAGACGCAAGCACCCTCGCAGGGTGCAGGGCAAGTCCGACCGGTGAACTCTGGGAAGTTATTGGTCTGGTGTAAACGATCGAGAGCATCCCGCCACCGGCCATTATAGACTAAATCGTTCCATTCTGGGATCAGGTTATAGATCGGACAGCCGGTGGCCGACTGGCAGAAGGGCACGCCACAGTCCATGCAGCGGGCTCCCTGAGTCCGCAGATGTTTATCATGTGGCTGGCTAGAGATTTCGTTGAAGTCGTTGAGTCGCACCAGGGGATCGCGGTAGGGAACCGGTTTTCGGTCATACTCCATGAATCCGGTGAGCTTACCCATAGCAACTGCCTACCCAGTGCGCAAAAGAGGTATGGATGTCCGATTCTTTCTTTGCTCGGCAAGGGCACGCTTGTACTCAGTCGGCATGACTTTGATGAAGCGAGACAGTTCATGATGCCAGTTCTTGAGAATCTGATCAGCAACAGTCGATCCGGTGTAGCGCCAGTGAAGTTTGATGAGGGTTCTGAGTTCGGAAATGTCAGCCGGGTTTTGCATCGTCTCCAGTTCCACCATACTCAGATTACAATTTTGTGGAAAACTACCCTCTCGGTCCCAAAGGTAAGCGATGCCACCCGACATGCCTGCTGCAAAGTTGCGACCAACTGGGCCAAGGATCACTGTTCTTCCGCCGGTCATGTACTCGCAGCCATGATCACCGATCCCTTCAATCACGGTGCAGGCACCCGAATTTCGGACACAGAAGCGCTCAGCCGCCATACCGCAAAAAAATGCCTGTCCGCTTATTGCACCATACAACGCTACGTTGCCAATTATGATGTTTTCCTCCGGTCTAAAGGTCGATTTCCGGGGTGGGTATACGATCAGCCGGCCACCCGACAGTCCTTTGCCCACATAGTCGTTGGCATCCCCTTCCAGTTCGATCGTGATTCCACGGCCCAGAAATGCAGCCAAGCTTTGGCCCGCAGATCCACGCAACTTGATCTGGATCGTATCGTCTGGCAACCCGCCTTGACCCCACTTTTTGGAAACCGTATGCGAGAGCATGGTACCGACGGTTCGGTTAGTGTTCTGTACCGGCAGCTGAATTTGTACCTTTTCGCCTTTTCCGATTGCGGCTTTGGCTCGTTTGATCAGTTGATGGTCTAGTGCCTTGTCGAGTCCGTGGTCCTGTCTGGTTGTGCAATAGACCTGAATCTCTGGATGGGATTTGAGGGCGGGGGTGAGAAGCGGTGTTAGGTCCAGGCCCTCGGCTTTCCAGTGGTCGACTGCCTGGTCGGGTTCCAGGCAGTCGACCCGGCCGATCATATCGTTGACTGTTCGAAATCCCAGCTTAGCCATTCGGTGGCTGGCATCCTCGGCTACCAGGAATAGATAGTTGATCAAGTGCTCGGGAACGCCACTGAACTTTTTTCGCAAGACTGGGTCCTGGGTTGCGATGCCGACGGGACAGGTGTTTAGGTGGCACTTCCTCATCATAACGCAGCCCAGGGTGATAAGAGGCGCAGTACTGAAGCCCATCTCCTCAGCTCCCAAGAGTGCCGCAATGACCACATCGCGGCCAGTCCTAAGTCCTCCGTCGGTCTGAAGCACAACCCGACTTCTCAGGTTGTTGAGCACCAGTGTCTGGTGTGTCTCGGCGATGCCTAGCTCCCAGGGCAGGCCGGCGTGTTTAATGCTGGTCAAGGGTGAGGCTCCGGTGCCCCCGGAGTCACCAGAAATCAGGATGTGGTCGGCAAAACCCTTGGCCACGCCAGCGGCGATCGTGCCCACACCAACCTCGGACACCAGTTTCACGCTGATTCGGGCCGAGGGGTTCGAGTTTTTCAGATCGTGGATCAGTTGTTTCAAGTCTTCAATGGAGTAAATGTCATGATGGGGTGGCGGACTGATCAGGCCCACGCCGGGGGTCGAGTGGCGGATCTTCGCGATGATCTTGTCTACCTTATGACCCGGTAGTTCACCTCCTTCCCCCGGTTTGGCACCTTGTGCAATCTTGATCTGCAGTTCGTCAGCGTTACTCAGATACCAGCTGGTGACGCCAAACCGCCCGGATGCAACCTGCTTAATAGCTGAGCATTTAGAGTCTTTGTTGGCTAGCAATTTGAAACGGCCTGGGTGTTCACCACCTTCACCTGTGTTGGACCGGCCCCCAATGCGATTCATGGCAATGGCCAAGGTCTCGTGTGTTTCCTTTGAGATGGATCCAAAGCTCATGGCCCCGGTACAGAAGCGTTTCATGATTTTCGCAGCCGGTTCAACTTCCTCGACCGGCAGGGGACCATCGGGTAGGGGTTTCAAGTTCAGCAGGCCCCGAAGCATCGAGTCGGTACGGGTTTCACGGTCAGCCAGACGGGCAAACTCTTGGTAGACTTGGCGGCTGTTAGTGCGTGCAGCAACTTGCAACTTGGCCACCGTCTCCGGGTTCCACTGGTGATGTTCGCCATCGCTGCGCCAATGAAACTGTCCGTCGTTGGGTAGAGCGGACAATTGGACCGTCTTCTGGCTCGGATAAGCCATTCGATGGCGGTTCAAGGTCTCCCTCGCGAGAATTTCGAAGTCCACTCCTTTGATACGACTGGGAGTACCTACAAAACAACGTTGGATGACCTCTTCGCCCAAACCAACCGCTTCAAAGATCTGGGCACCCTTGTAGGACTGAAGAGTCGAGATGCCCATCTTGCCCATTACTTTTAGGATGCCCTTAGCTATAGCTTTGCAATAGGCAGTCACGATCTCGTCTTTGTCTAATCGGTTTTTCAACAGACCATCGTGTTGCGCTTGCCACAGCGCTTCAAAGGCCAGGTATGGGTTGATCGCGTCAGCCCCATAGCCAAGCAGTAGACAGTGATGGTGGACTTCCCGGGCTTCCCCCGTTTCAACGAGGATGCCGATCTTGGTCCGTTCGCGACGACAGACCAAGTGGTGGTGCACAGCACCAATGGCCAGCAGTGCGCTGACCGGAACGCGATCGATGTCTACCTTGCGGTCCGAGAGAACGACCAAACTGTAACCGTCGGCGATCGCCTGTGACGTCTGGGTACAGATACGATCTAGGGTCCGGACCAAACCATTTACGCCCTCGCTTTTTGGGAAGGTAATATTGATGGTTCTGCTGTGCCAGCCGCGATGGTTGATGTGTTTGAGTGCAGCCAGTTGTTCGTTTGTCAGAATCGGGTGGGATATCTTGAGTCGGTGACAATCCCTTTCCTGGATGTCCAGTAAGTTCCCTTCCGGGCCGATATAACATTCCAGCGACATAATGATCTCTTCACGGATCGAGTCGATCGCTGGATTAGTCACCTGGGCGAAAAGCTGCTTGAAGTAGTCATAGACCATGCGGGGTTTGTCGGATAAGCAGGCCAGTGTGGCATCGTTCCCCATGGACCCAATCGGATCCTTCTGGGAGTGGATCAGTGGGATGAGCATAAACTGGAGGGTTTCGGTGGTGTATCCGAAAGCCCGTAGCTGTGGCAGCAGAGTGCTGGGATAGAAGACATTGGGCTCTGGGCTGGGTGGCAGGTCGTGCAGCTCGATGCACTGGCTACGGAGCCACTGAGCATAGGGGCGACGGCTAGCAGTTTCTTTTTTCAGTACCTGGTCGGGGATAATTCTTTTCTCCTCGAAGTTGACCAGAAACATGCGACCGGGCTGGAGACGGCCCTTACAGCTGACCGCCTCGGGGGGCAAGGGCAGCACACCAACCTCGCTGGCCATGATCACCAAGTCGTCTTTGGTCACGTAGTAGCGACTTGGGCGCAGGCCGTTGCGGTCAAGTACGGCACCGATATACTTGCCGTCGGTGAAGACAATAGCACCCGAGTCCGATAGATCCGGCTCGATCACAGGAAGGAGCTTTGCCAGGTCGTCACCGAAGAGGTCACTTTGCATCGTGCTCTCACGAGTATGTAGCCAGTTCACATTACCCCGCAGCGTATTAATCTCCCCGTTATGGCATATGAAGCGGAATGGCTGGGCGCGGTCCCAGGAGGGAAATGTGTTGGTCGAGAATCGGGAATGCACCATGGCTAAATGGCTCTTGTAGTCGGGATCACCCAGGTCCGCAAAGTACCCCGGTACCTGCCCACTGGTCAATTGACCCTTGTAAATAATCACCTTTGTGGAGAGGGAGCAGAAGTAGAAGAGCTCACGGGTGGCCAGATCACTCTTCACCCGGATTCGGCGGGTGGCCAGCTTTCGGATCAGGGACAGTTTTCGTTCTAACCCTGCAACGTCCAGCCCAGGAGCCGCACCCACGAATAACATTTCCATATGTGGCTCAGTGCTCTTGGCTGTCTCGCCGATCATCGAATTGTCCTGGGGTACTTTTCTCCAACCGAGCAGGTCTTGCCCCTCTGCGTCTACCAGGCTCTCGATCATCGATTTGCACTCAGCTCGCTGGTCGAAATTTTGGGGGAAGAAAACGATTCCAACCCCATAGTGGGTGGGAGCAGGTAAATTGATTCCCATCTCACGACGGGCGACTTTAGAGAGAAAAGAATGGGGTATAGCTGTGAGGAGACCTGCGCCATCGCCTGTGTTTTTCTCACAGCCGCAGCCCCCTCGATGGTCCATGCTTCGAAGCATCACCAACGACTTGTCGATGATGTCGCGGCTGCTGTGGCCCTTCAGGTGAGCGATGAAACCGACGCCGCAGGAGTCTTTTTCATTGGTGGGGTCATATAGACCGTGTCGGCCGGGGCGACCGCGCTTCCAACCCACCTCTTGGCGTGCCTCAGATAAAATCTTCATTCCTTTACAGGTTACTTTCGGTTCTGGGTTCTTATGGTTCTCCTCTCAAGGAAGTGGCAAGGGTCAGTCGGCCTACCTTCTCTCATCCACTACGGAGTTTTCGAACCGCTCTCGGTCAGCCTCACACAATGCCGAGATGACGGTTGTTAGGTCAGCCGAAGATACTCAACTCGATGAGAAAAAACACCCGCACTATACTAACCCATCATGGGTATCGCAGAAAGGGAAGAAATGAGATCCAATAGTACAGTGTTATCGTTGATCTTATTCTCGTCAATAGGGACTCAGCTGCCTGTCCCAGCAGCAGCCGTTTACTGGCCCTCCTTCTAGGAGACTGGTTCAAACGGTATCCGTGAAGGATATTACCGCACCCATCAACTGGGATGTGGAGACTGGGAAAATGTGAAGTGGAAAATATCCACTTCCGGTCTCGGTCAGTCGAGCCTATCATTTGGGACGATCTAGTCTTTGTCACCAGTACTATCAGCAATTCTGAGCCGGATTTGAGAGTCAGCCTATTTGTGATATCAGGTGGGTTAGCGACGCACATTTTGCGCCTGTACTGCCTAGCGACGGAGACCGTTCGTATGATGTGGGAAAGGACGGTGCACGGAGGTTTGCCAAGTGTCAAACGGATTTCTGAGTCCAACCCATGCTAACTGTGTGTAGTCAGTCACTGCCAGTCAACACGTGGTGGCCTTCTTCAGCTTTGAAGGACCCTACTGCTACGACGTGGAAGGCAGGCTGTTGCTGAAGAAAGATCTAGGCCTGCTTGATTCCGGTTCCTGTTTGGTGTCATTGGCTCAGTAGGGGATTCTCCGGTTCGCCAATTATTTACAAGAACGTGATCATTGTGCAGTGCGCTGCGCAAGATGATTCCTTCGTTACAGTATTGGATGTCAGGTACGACCGTTCCTTGTGGCGTACCCTTCGTGGCGAGGTGCCGACCTGGAACACCCAACCGTTTACAAATCAACCGGGGAACACAGCTTATTACCGAATGGCTACAAGCACATCGGCTGACATGATGCCAGAACCGGCGAGGCACTGTGGAGACTCACAGGGAGTGGGGATATTTCGGTGCTCACACTCCCTGTTGCTCATAGTTTGATTTTCATAGTTAGCGCTTATGGAGGAATGGTACCGATCGATGTGATTTGCGAAAATACCAGCGGAGATATTGCTCTTCGAGACCGCGCCAGTCCAAAGGATCATGTTGTCTAGAGCAGAGGGAGGAAGGGAGCCTATTTTTAGACGCCACTCTTCTATGGCGAGGCTCTTTATAATTCTAAAGACTACGGAGTGTTGAACTGTTATCAGGCTAAAACAAACCGTTGTATCTATCAGGTGTACTAGTCTGTGTGGGGGAGGAGGCTACACCGTCTCGCCAGTCGCGATCGGTGGAAAAATCTATTCGACTAACCAGGTTGGGAAGATTCACGTCCTTAAGGACGGATTCCGTTTCAAGCTGTCCGCCACCAACTAAATGGGCGAGGCTAGCATGGCTACCCCAGCGATCTCGGGAGTCACCTTGCTCTTTCGCACGCGAAGATACCTAGTCGGTGGCGGCGACCCACGAAGCCAAAAATGAACCACGAGTCCTGATACTCCTTGATGGAAATCAAATTCCGGATGCATGTCCTGTGTGTGGGATTTTTACTACTGCCCTCGGTAAGACTCCGCGTAGATGCGTTTGAGAGGTGCTAAACAGTAGTTCTCAATCAAATCCCGCAGTACATCCGGCCGATTAAGCAACAATTCCTCGTGTTGTGAGTTGAGGGTAAAACGGAGTCGAACAATATCGGCTTTGTCGTGCCGAAGATCCAGGGATACAGAGCGTCCCATCAGCGGGTCAAAGTCGAGTAGATCCCCATAGCTAAAGTGATCGAAGTCCGGTTCAACCCAAGGTTTTTCATTCTGACTTTGCCAGTAATGAGACTCTAGTCTGTTGACAAAGGCGTCATAGTCGAAACCAGAGGACTTGTTGTTGACACTCGACTCGATGCACAGACGGTTCTTCTGGGCCAAAGCAGCTAAAGCATAGGTAACATCCAACTCGTTTGTCCGCCTAAACTTGATACGGTGTCGTTTAACATTGTGGAAACACTTGATTTCTGGATCTCCACCAATCTGTTCCGTATCTTCTTCAGTGAGATAATTCCCCTTTACGCGTTCGTGCCAGTCGTCGATGATCTGGTGCATGATCTGACTGAGTTGGTGCAATTTTTTCTCGTCAGTGCCCATATGGAGCCTTCATTGTCTGGAATTACAGAGAAAAAGTAAACTCTCCGGAAGTATAGGATTACCTTCCCTTGTGCTTCGGGCTGCTACTGGGTTCTCAAGATCATTCCTGGCCTACACACGTTTTTTGATCCAGGGCAAATGGCTGCTCCCTCGATGTTTCGAGGCGAATATTGTAGATTAGCAAAAGATGGACAAAGCGATTACGATTTCCCTCACCCTGCTACTGGCACTGACTTCGAGTGCCCTCCAGCGGACCCAGATTCAAGTCGAAGTCGAAGCCGTCAATTTGGTGGTGACAGTGACCGATAGAAAAGGTCGATTCATTACTGACCTCACCCGCGAAGATTTCCAGATCTACGAGGACGGAGTCTTACAGGAGATCACCCACTTTAGTCAGGAGACTAACTTGCCTTTGCTTATTGCTTTGCTGATGGACACCAGTTCTAGTGTTCGACTAAAACTCGAGTTCGAAAAAAGGGCCGCTACCAATTTTCTCTATTCGGTGATGCGATCTCAAGACCGTGCCCTATTGGTCGAATTCGATCGTGGGGTCTCATTGCTTCACGATTTCACTGCTCGTCCTGGGGCCATCGCCAAAGAGATTAGGGCGCTCCGGGCTGGTGGAGGAACTGCTCTGCTTGACGCGATCTATTTAGTGTCTCGAGATAAGATGATGGAACCTTCATCTAGGCAAACCATAGTTATTCTTTCCGATGGCGTAGATCTGGACAGTAAGCACCACAAGAGAGAGGTGATGGAAATGGTTCAGGGGTCCCACCTAACGATCTACGCGATTGGGACCACACGCTTTGGCGCCAGTGGTGATAAACGTGGAGAAAACTTATTGGAGGAGCTTGCCGAGCACTCGGGAGGAGAAGCTTTCTTTCCCTATTCTACCGAACAGTTGGGTTCGGCTTTCGAACTGATCAATGAGGAATTACGCAGCCAGTACAGCCTCGCCTACGTCCCCAGAAACAAAGCCAAAGATGGCAAGTTCCGAAAAATTAAGATCAGACTAGTTCACGCCAAGGGACTGAGGACACGCCACCGGAAAGGATACTTTGTGCCAATTGAATAAGGGCCAGAGGCCCTGTTAGAAAGACTAAGCGCAGACCTGGAGTTACAACTTAGAACTTCGAACCGAGAGAACACGTTACCGTTTTTCTTGAAATGGGACGCAGGTGAACTCATCTTGGGTCGCAAAAGTAGTTCCGTGAACTTTTCGAGCCACCGGGAGTCGGACCAGTGCAATCCAAACTCGTCCCAATCTAACAGAGTACACACGGAGCAGACAAAAGCTGGACCTCGGAACGCGGGGAGCACATATTCCAAAAGCATCTTATTGTCTAACGGGATAGGCCCGGGGACATTTCCGGACTCGATCTCGATCTGCCTGATGCAAGAGCCTCTAACCGACTGGGCCCAATGGCTGTAAAGGGTCGAACGCGTAAATAAGATTCGGTTTACGGAGCACGAACAGTGGCTATACAGAGTTGTCCCATAGTCTTGGTGATAATCAAAAACTTGATACACTTGCGTTCCCATTCCATCAGGGGACAAGAATCGTAAGGAAGAGAGGGTAGAGGGCGGGTACGGGAGTCCGCTTCAGCGAGGCCAAAGAGGTCAAATACATCGCTTCAGATTTGATTGGCGCTACCAATACATCAGGAGGTATTCTGTGCCACGTATTCGAGTAACCGGCTCCGAACCTCAGAACCCAGCCACTTTGACAAATGTCGGATTAAAGTGGTTAAGTTCTCTCCACCAGTGTATGGTCGTTTCAGAAGAGGAGAGTCGAGATGCCTGAGTTCATTACTGTTGCTAAGATCAGTGAAATCGCGCCTGGAGAGGGTCAAATTGTGCAGGCTGGTGCAAGAGAGATCGCTCTATTTAACGTTGATGGGAATTTTCATGCGATTGACAATATTTGCGTGCACCTCGGTGGCCCTCTAGGTGCGGGAGAACTGGAGGGAATGGTTGTCACTTGCCCTTGGCATGCTTGGACCTACAACGTCACGACAGGAGAATGTATGTTCAATTCAGCAGTGCGGGTCGAGAAATACGACACACGGATTGAAAACGACCAGATACAAGTTGCCGTGGCAGAGCCGTGACCTGTCCCGATGGACCCCCCCTAACCGACATTTCTCACACCCTGCCTACTGCACCGCCGTAAGAAGTATTCGTCTTGACTGTGTTGTCCTTGCTCGACCTCCTCGACGTACTGTGCGAGCATGCCTGCAGGGGACTCGGTCACAACGCCTGGTAAAGCCCGCCTTTCTGGCGCTCCGGATCCGGCCCAATGCGAGAAATATGGGCTCTAGGGTTCCTGCTGTGCAGGAATCGGGTCCGCCTCGATCTCCAAGGCAAGTATAAAGCGATTGACCATATTGAAGAATGCAACCAGAGTAATCAACTCCACCACTTGATCAGAGGTAAAATGGTTGTCCAGTTGAGTCCAGTATTCGTTTGTAATCTCGTCTGGTCTTTGAGTGACCAGTTCAGCCAACTGTAGAACGTCCCTTTCATAGTAAGTGAATAAGTCACTGGTGTAATAATCATCCATCGCCTCGAGGTGCTGGTCACTCCAACCCGCCTTCCTGGCCAGTTCCGAGTGGTACATAACTGTGTGCCTGCATTTATCCAATTTGCAGGTCTTCAGAATAGCCAACTGACGAAGCTTTTCACTCAAACTGGTCTGACCCAGCACTGTGGAATAGAGGTGGGCGACGGCCGCCACAAACTTCTGGCTGTGTGCTAGCGTTTTTATAAAATTAGGAGTTGTCCCAATTTTCTGCTCGACTTCGGCATAAGCTTCTTTAACTTTTTCGGTGGCTGCATCCAACTGAACTGGAAGATATCTCGGCATAGTGTTCCTCACAGTGGCTCGCTGACAGGTTGGTGATCATACTCTCAAGCGTTTAAATTAGTCATCGCCGCGCGGTACTGGTGCTCGGCCAGGTAGCTCGAGCGTACTAAGGGACCGCTTTCGACGTGGTCAAAACCCATCTCCTCGCCGACTTTCTTCCAAAAGTGAAACTCAGCGGGAGGATAAAAGCGAGTGACAGGAAGATGCCATGGACTGGGACGCAGATACTGTCCCAGGGTGAGAATGTTTACATTGCGCTCCACCAGGTCCCTCATCACCTGGCGGATTTCCTCTTCCCACTCCCCCAGACCGAGCATCATCCCTGTCTTGGTGGTGATTCCAGGTGCCCACATCTTGGCACGTTGAAGGAGTTGAAGCGAAACCTCGTATTGGCCACCACCGCGAGTAGCCCCGTAAAGTCTGGGCACTGTTTCGACGTTATGATTGAGTATTTCGGGTTGGGCGGAAAGTACCTTCTGCAAGGCTTCTCGAGAGCCCTGAAAATCGGGCACCAACACCTCAACGATACAATCAACACGTCGAATACGAATTTCGCGGATGGTACGGGCAAAAATGGCGGCGCCCCCATCTTTGAGATCATCTCGATTCACCGATGTGACCACCGCGTGTCTCAGTTGCATCGCTTCCACGGCCCGGGCCACGCGTTTTGGTTCCTCCAGGTCGAAATTCTTCGGCCGTCCTTTTCCGACCGCACAATAACGACAACCACGGGTGCATGTGTCTCCCAGGATCATAAAGGTAGCGACTCCATGGTCCCAACATTCACCCAGGTTGGGACACTTCGCTTCCTGGCAAACTGTATGCAGCTTCAAGCCGTTCAAAAGTTTCTTTAACTCATGCACACGAGGCCCAAGCGGGGCACGAACCTTCAGCCAAGGGGGATGTCGGCGGTAAATTGATGGACTCTTCATCGGCTCCTTACCCATCGCTTTTTTGAACCATAACATTTTTTCCGATGGTCTGCACGAGAGTGGATAATCGGATCACTGTCCGCCACCTACCATCTACCATTTGTCTGGCGCGCTTGAAGTCTGTTGAGCGAGAGAGAGGACAGATTCTCTTTGCTATATATGAGATCGAGAACCAATTGATCATGCGAGGGTAAAACGTGTGCTTGTTTGCCCCTAAAGGCCAATAGGTGCAAGATTATTTCACGCTGCTGAATTCCTTCTATCGCTGGCAGGGATGGCGGCTAGCAGCCTTCTGGCCTTTGCCTATGGCTTAGAGCGACGAAGAGATCTTCCTGGGGGGAAGACATTTTCTTCCTTGCTTGAATAGTGCAGTTGTTCCTCCAGTTCCGAAAGTTGCGAGATTTCAAAAATATTGGCACACCAAATCATACCTTAGGTACTTTCTGGGACTTTTGACTGACCATTTGACCTAAACCTATCTCATCAAAAAATATGTTTTCCTGTTGGATTAGCCCGAAGCGGAAGCGAGGGACTGGACTTCATCTGGATCCATGACTCGCACTTCGGGCTGATCTGAGAAGAGAAGTTTCTCCCCCCTGAAAGATCTGTGTTCCAGGGGGGGACTGAGGAGGAGGAAAGAGATTCCCCAGCTCCTCAGACTTCTTCTTCCTCTTTTCTTTGGAGCGCGATGTGGGGCGTGACTTAAGTAAAGAACCTCCAAGTCTTTCGGATATTTCTGCTTGAAGGCTTGGAGGGTCTCCAGCGCTGATCATCCGGAGTCGGCTTGCTGGTAGCCTCATCGTCAAATGTTCCAGCCCATCTGCTGGCATCCCGTCTTATTCTGTAGGAGACACAGGAGGTCCAAAAACGACTTGAAATTGCTGCTGGAAGATTTCTTTTACCTCATCCATATCTACTCTTCCCCCGAGTAGTTTTTGCAACGAGGTCATCGGGCAATCGACCATGCCGCAGGGATTGATGAGCTGGAAATAGCGCAGGTCGGTGTTCACGTTGAGCCCGAATCCGTGCATAGTGACCCAGCGGCAGACTCCAATGCCAATTGAAGCAAGTTTACCTCTGCTGGTCCAGACACCGGTCAAACCTGGTCTCTGGAAGGCGGGGATGGAAAACTGTGCGACTGTTTCGATCAAGCTTTCCTCCAAGCGTCTCAGATAGACATGAACGTCTCGTCCCCGGCTTCGCAAATCCAGCAGTGGATATCCAACCAGTTGACCTGGACCATGGTAAGTGATTTGACCGCCTCGATTAGTCGGGATCACTTCAATCCTTTTTCCTTTATGGGCGAAGAGGGCTAGCAGATGGTCACGACTCCCCCTTCTTCCAACCGTAAAAACGGGAGGATGCTCTAATAGGTAGACGCTCTCGGGTTGCTGGTGCCGAGCGATCCTAGACACCCCCTTTCGTTGTTTGAGCAGAGCATGCTCAAACGAAATCAATCCCAAATCAATAAAAATCACTGGCTCTCCATATTGCAGCGGCGTACAATTTGTTCGAGATCTCAGCGTAGAGCGAACCTTCTGCTAGAATAGTCTATCCAATCTCGTGTGAAGATGCGCAAGATCCCCGCTGTCATTTATCAGGAAGTCATCCCTTCTTCGGTGATCGCCCTGCTGGTTCTCACCTTTATTGTCTTCACCAAGGATTTTGGCCGGTTGGCTGAAATGCTGATCCGCAAAAATGCAGATCTGCTGACCATTGGAGAAGTGGTCCTTTCTTTGCTTCCCGGCATACTCGTTTTCACTCTTCCCTTTGCTTTTTTGATTGGCACATTGATCGGATTCAGCCGTCTCTCGGTTGAGAGCGAAGTGGTGGCCATGCGCGCCGGTGGTGTCAGTGTGGCGCAAATGTTGTGGCCTGTTTTCAAACTGGGTCTGTGGATCAGCCTCGTCACACTGGGATTGATGTTTTTCCTTCTTCCAATGGGAAACTGGAACCTCCGCCAACTCCGGCACGAGATTGGTTTGCGCCCCGTGCAGTCCCAGATAAGACCGAGAGTTTTCAATGAGGACTTCGCTGGAAAAATCCTATACGTGGAGGATATCGATCTACAGAGTTTTTCCTGGGAAGGAGTTTTTTTCGCCGACAGTGATAACAAAGAGGCAGAGAAGATCATCCTGTCAAGAAAGGGACACATAATGTTTGGGCCCGATGCGAAGGGATTACAGCTGCACTTTGAACGGGGTTTGATCTATCAAATTGATCCTGTCTCTCCAGAGAAAATTGGTCTGAGCAGATTTGAGACTCTCGACGTTCCGGTCTATTTCCCGGAGATGGGGCAGGTGATGTCCAAGCCGAAAAGATCCAAGGATAAGATATTACCTGAACTGTTGGCAGACATACGATCGCATGATCCAGCTAGGCGGCGGTTCAGCCACCTTGAACTGCAACGGCGCATTGCCTTGCCGATTTCCGCATTGATCTTCGCTGTTCTGGGCGTCACGCTGGGAATTCGCTTCCATCGAGGCGGACGGGGCTATGGCTTTGTAATGGGCGTGATCATCGCTTTCATCTATTACGTTCTCTTTACCACTGGAACCGAACTGGCAGTCAACCAGGTCCTACCGATCGGATGGGGAACGTGGGGAGCAAATCTTTTGCTGGGTTTGCTGTCGGTACTAACTCTTCGTCGGGCAACAGTTGAGTTTGGCCCCTTCGCCAGAATGAGGAATAGACCACTGATCCTTCACCTCGTCGAATCCAGTATGCATTTTATCGGGTTCTTTAGAAAATTCTTTCGCGGCCTTTCCGCTCAGTTCGGTCTCTGGTTTTGGAATGTGTTGAATCTGCGCCCCGAGTTAGCTCGGGTAATTGATTTGTACATGATGAGAATACTGCTCCTCTATTGGCTTCCGACCCTGGTGGCCTGCGTCGGTCTTTTTTACCTATCCACTTTTTTCGAACTGATCGATGACATTCTTGCCAATCGGGTGCCCTACTGGCTTGTGATTGATTACTTTCTTTATCTGTTGCCTCATGCTCTCATGATGTTGATCCCTATTTCGATTCTTATTGCGATTCTGGTGACGTTTGGGATACTCGAGAAAACTTCTCAGATGGTCGCTTTCAAGGCTTGTGGAGTAAGCTTATATCGCACAGTGGTTCCCATTCTCTCCATTGCGCTGGTCGTCAGTTCCTTTGTTTTTGTCATTCAAGAATATGTTCTTCCCTACGCCAATCAGAGACAGAGCAATCTGCGCGCGATGATCAAAGGACGCCCCATACAAACATATTATCAGATGGGCCGTAATTGGATATTTGGGAAGGGAAACCGCCTTTACCACTACAACTACTTTGACTCACCCCGGGACATTTTTGCAGAACTCTCTGTTTATGATCTCGATATCGGCAATAGTCGGTTAAACCGCCATATCTACGCTCAAAAGGCTGAGTGGGACACGAGTACTCAGAGTTGGAAACTGTTGCGTGGTTGGAGCCGCACCTTTGAAAACCATTCCTCTCGTTTTGAAACCTTCGAGCAGAAGCGTTTCTCCCTTCCCGAAAAGCCTGACTATTTTGATCAGGAAGTCAAAGAGTCGAGTAAGATGACCTATGCGGAGTTGAAGAAATATATCAAGACTTTACAACAAGGTGGATTTGAGGTTGATCATCTTAAGACCGATCTATACGAAAAGCTTGCGCTGCCTTGTGTTACTTTTATCATGGCGATTCTCGGCATTCCCTTCGCCTTGTCCATTGGGCGTAAAGGCACACTTCACGGCATCGCGGCAGGGGTTCTGTTGGGGATTCTGTACTGGGGATTCTTCGGACTCTTCGGCGTGTTGGGCTCAAACGGTATGCTGGCTCCGTTTCTGGCCGCTTGGGGGGCGAATATCCTTTTTGGTGGATGCAGTATTTTGCTACTGTTTTCAGCCCATACGTGACCGATGAGAGTTGCTCATTCGACAGGTGGTTGACCCTTTAAAGTGTGGTAGGATAAGCTGATGTCAATCAGATCGAGGGTACGGGATCTGAAGATTGTCAACCGGCTATTGATCAAGCGAGGGCTGCCCGTCAATCTAATCTTCTTCGTGACCTCACGCTGCAATCTGCTCTGCACGCACTGTTTCTACTGGGAGGAGTTAAACAAGAAAAAAGATGAGTTGAGGTTGGATGAGATCGAAGCACTCAGCCGTAGTCTGCCCAACCTCCTTTCGCTATCATTAACCGGGGGGGAGCCCTATCTGCGACCCGATCTTCCGGACATCGCCGAGGCCTTCGAACGCAACTCTCACGTTCGGAATATCCAAATTCCTTCCAATGGCCTGCTAGTGGAAAAGACGGTGGTGCGCGCTGAGCAATTGCTCACAAAGGTCCGGCGGGCTCGGATTTGCACCGGTGTTTCGCTGGATGGGCCAGAAGAGATCCATAATCGTATTCGCCAAAACTCGAAAAGCTTCGGGCGTGCTTTGGAAACGCTGTCTGCCCTGAAGGAGCTCAAGCCGTTTTTTCCTAATCTCTCGGTGGGGGTGGCGTTGACCGTTTCCTCGGCTAATCAGGATTACCTAGACGAATTCTATCGCTTCGTGGAGCGGGAGCTGAGACCCGATGCGGTTACCATTACCCTAGTGCGTGGGAACCCACTCGATCCCGGCCTGAAATCGGTAGACCTCAACCGATACCTTGAATTTTCACGGAAGGTCATCGAATACCGGAAGACCAATCGTCTGACTGGGGGTTGGATTGATCGATTGGTGATCGCCAAAGAAGACGAGACCTATCGTCTGATCGCAAAGGCGGCTGGGGCAACAGAGCGGATCTCGTCTTGCTACGGAGGTGAGTTGATCGCGGTTCTGAGCGAGACCGGAGAGGTCTATCCCTGTGAGACCTTGGACAAAAGCATGGGTAATGTGCGGAGTTTCGGTTGCGATCTGGCCAAGCTGTGGAGAGCCGAGGAGGCTCAGGCTGGACGCCTTTACCAGAAACAACTCGGATGTCAGTGTACCTACGAGTGTGCAATGAGTATCAATACCCTTTTTAACCCCAAGAAAGCCTGCAAGATCGTGTACCGTGCAATCGTGCAGTAGTGCCCATATCTGACCGTAGCGAACTGTCGTCCCCTGTGAACGGGTGGTAGGTGTGGGCCCTGGGGGATCTCCCGAACTCGACGGATCTGAGCGACTGGTCAAGGAGTAGACGGAGTGATCAAAGGGATTCATGCCATGTTCTATTCCTCGAAGCCCGAAGAGCTATGAGACTTCCTCCGAGACAAACTAGGCTTCTGTGGGGCCGACGTGGGAGAAGACTCTCTCATTCCCGAAACACGCCGAAAGCCGAACTCGGATGCCATGCTGAGATAAAGGACAAAGGCTGTCCTGCAGGAACGCACAGCATTTCTCTCTATTGTGATGACCTTCTAGGCAACAGTATCGCGCTTGCGGGAGCGTGGGATGAGGTTCACGGATAACATCACCGATTTTGGATTCGGTCTCACTATTTATTTTAACCTACCTGCTAGCGTCATCGCTGAACTCTATGAGCTACGGTACGAGAAGCGTGTTCAGCACGTTTTTCCCAAGACTTCCGGAAAGATAGCTGAATTACAAACTGTCCGGGCGCCTGAGTCGCAGCCAGCAGAGGGCAACCGATATCCCAGCCCAACTCATTTCAAAAAGGAGAAAGAGCGCACACTGGAGCGCGAATGACATGCCGCGATGCCGTTGGCAATAGCGTAAAAAGAACAGATTACAGAAGAAGAAGACCGTCAGCAAAACCAGAGCGATCTTGCCATAGCTTAGGTCGAACAAGGCGAGAGTTCCATATATACCGATCAAAGCAGCTAGCCCGATCGACAAGAGTCGCCTCCAGCGTAGGGCTCGATAGTAAAATCCCTGCTTGCCTTCTTTCAGTTTAGCCCTCCACAAATAGCGGATGCGTAGCCAGTCTTCGCGCAGTATGGCCAAGAGTGTGTGGCGTTTGAGATGGGTGCCCTGGATCCTTCGGTCGATCACGAAGCGATAGCCTTGAGAACCCAAGAGTATCCCCAGCCGAAAGTCTTCCGCCCGGGATAATTTTGTGTCAAAACCTCCCACTCCAGCTAGGACTTTCCGTTTCAGACAGAGAATTGGGCCATGCAGGAAGGGGCTCAGGGTGTCTGTGGTCTGGTAGAGGTAACAGGTGGAAAGATTCTTAAAATTGGTCAGAAAGTCCTTCCAGGGGATGGTTTCTGAGTAGACTCCCAGCACGCCAGCAACCTCGGGACGATGGGAGTAAAGTTCTAGCGTTTCTCGAAGCCATTCAAGGCTATTCTTAGGAAGCACAATGTCTGCGTCCAGGAAAAGCAAATAGGGGTACTTAGCCCGTCTGAAACCCTCATTGCGCGCTGCGGCGGGACCGCCCTGCTGTTCTAAGCGAATATAGTGCAAAGTTGGATGGGAGATGTTAGAAACTACCTGGTCACTAGAGTCACGGGAAGCATCATCTATCACCACAATCTCCACTGTCGTGAGGTTGTTTTCCAGCAACGCTTCCAGGCACAGCCTGAGTTGTGCTGCAGAATTGTACACTGGAATCACTACTGAGATCGGGTAGGATTCCGCCAGAGTAACGCCTGGCTTCGATCGGGAAGCATCCAAACTTTTAGGAGAGACCAACTCTGTTCCTCCAGCTGATGATAAACTGAGTCATTGAACCGAGTGAGATATGATATTCCTTGAGGACCCGTCTTTCCGATTACATAAGATACCTCTTGAAGTATACTAGATGAATCCTGCGAACGACCTAGCCTAACCATTTCTAGGGGGTGACCCTTTCTGATGGCGCACAATTCCAGTGTATTCAAATTAAAATGGGCCAGTTCGGGAAGAAAACCGATTCGAGCTTTCTCAGGAACCGCCTGAAGGATTTCCTCATAACGCCAGCTTTCCCGTCTGGGCGTCCCGAGTATTCCAAAATAGGTAGACTGATAAAAGACCCACTCCTGTCGTATTCCGCGATAATCCTGGTCGTTTTCGATGTCAAACCAGGCGATCTTTATGGGTGCTGCAGTCCACGGCAAGGAGACTGAGAGATACTGGGCAAAAGCAAATGCCCAGATGCTAACGACCCATTTTCGACGCCTGTGCCACGGATAGACCAGCAGAATGCTCAACGGCGCAGCTAGAGGCATAGCGTAGCGGGGATCCTTGGCTTCTAGGAGGGTCAGTAGCAAGATACCTCCAGCTAACCACCAGAATAAAAAAGAGAGGGGTGAGCGAGTGGGTATTTTGTTGAAAATACACAGTAGAAGACCGAAGACGAAGAGAATCGTGAGAGGTAGATAGAGATAATAGCTGGACAAGCAGCGTGGATAGTAAATCCAGGCGAGCAAACTGCCCAGCCCTGGATCCCCTTCCAAAGATGCCACTTGAGCTGTGGCTTGAAATCGTTCTCGCAGCGAGATCAAATTCGGAAGATACCACCAGAGAAGGGGGAGAATGGCCAAAATCAGAGCATCAGCGAGGTTGATTGCGGAACGTCTCCGATTTTCCGAATAGACTATGGCATAAAGGAGCAGGGGAAACAAAAAGAGGATAAAGGTCCACTTGGTGAGCATTCCCGCCGCTGTCACGGCACCCAGTAGCAGGGTCCATCTTTTTTTTTGTAAAAGGTTGCTTCTTAGAATCAGGTAACTTCCCGCAGCCACCCAACCCGAAAGTGTCACATCGAGAAGAGAGACTCGGCTGGTCCAAGCGACCAAGGGGAAAAGTAGAGGAATAAGTCCGGCCAACCGAGCAGCTGAAGACGTCAAATAAAGGCCCGAGAGGCGAAATGTACTGTAGGCGAGCAGAAATAACCCTGGAAGATTTGAAGCCAAGGCGAGAAACTGCGTCCCGGGAGCAAGGCGCAAAATAAGAGCCTCTTGCAGGTAGTATAAAGGTGGATAGTAAGAGGACAGCTGAGAGAACTGCTCGATGAGATGTCCCTGGCGCCAAGCCTCTAGATATTTCCAACCCTTGAGTCTGTGATAGGCCATGTCCCAGATGGGAGGCGTATCATTTAGAAATTCCCACACACCGTGGACAATGAAAATGAGCAAGAAGAGGTAAAGAAACTGTTTCACCAATGTCTTTCCGGCTGAGGAATGGGTCCCCAGTAGACTTTTTTTACGCGAAAAATATTGAACCACTCCCATGGGTCCCCGCTATCTACCGAAAAGGGTAAAATCCCCCATCCTGTGCTGTAGAATCCAGCATGTGAACTGAAATCGAGTATCCGGATGGGGTAATCAAAGGAAGGATGACGCTGTTCTAAAAGCTCGACATACTCGGGTGGGTCATACAGAGTTACCCAGGGAGACGCCAGGTAAGGCTTGACAATAATGTCTCCTTCCCGAGGTCCGCTGGCCGTGCGAGCCAAACCTCTAGCTCCCTCCTTTTCCAGATAATAGCGAAAACCCCACTCTCCGGTGAACCACACTGTTCTCCCCGGGCGCACATAATCGCGGCGAATTTCTTGGGCGTTTTTGCGGTATACTTCGGCGAATCGATAGTCTCCGTAGGCCAAGAAGACCGAGTAGAGTGCTGTCAAGAAGACTCCCAGCCAAATCAGGTTCCGCAATAAATATTCATCTTTGATTCGATGTTCTAAGGTTGCTATCCAAATCAGTATGACCGGAGGAAGAGCCAAGATCGAGTAGCGCACCGATCCACTGTAGAAGAAACACAGATATCCGACAAACACTCCCCAAAACCAGAGCCGAAAAATGAGCTGATCGAGCTCTCGTGATTTGCGTTCTTTCGGTGAGGAGTTGGAGGTGAGCTCTCGAGAAGGAACATTGACTCCCAACATCCGCCAGGAGGTGAGAAGTCCGGAAGTGAAGAACAGGACAAACAGAAGTACGGGTGCTAACGGCCAATTTCCCCAGCCGCTATAAAAAGGCACCAGAGTCCCCAGAGCAACGAGGACCAGCAGACGCATCGCAACACCTGTGGAAAAGCTGTACCAAAGCGCCAGCGGGAACAGAAAGACACCGCCACAGTTCACTATGAAGCTGACGGTCTTTTCACCCAGTAGGTCCCAAGAAAGAGCCGCTCGTTTGCTGATGTGCAGAAATGTATTCAATAGGACCAACCGATCATAGTGAAGGTAAGCCGAGACGTACCAGACCAACCAGGACAGTATTGGGATTATCAGAAGCAGGATGAATGAGCTCCGGGATAGGTTCCCTATGGACCTACTCTCGGAGCGAGTTCCTCTCAGGTATAGAGCAATGGTCATGAGCAATAGCAGGCCAGCCGTTAGGAGGGAAATCCAGCTGGCCGCCAATAAAGACAGCGCACAGAAAATTCGATCGAGCCTACTGGACGAGCCTTCCAACATTCTTAGAAAGCGGGAAAGGGCAACGATCCAAAAAGCCAGGAGGGCTAGCTCGGTCATTAGAGTGTGACAGAGCACATAAAAGGCTGGTGCCACCGCCAAAAGCACAGTCGCTACAAAGGGATTCCGCAGGTGTCGCGTGGCGATGTCGTAGAAGCCCAGGACTGCCAGGACTGGAAAGATGATAAAGGCCAAGTGGTAGATCCACTCCCGCTCACTATGAGTCACCAGTTTGATCAAGGCCAGGTAGTAGGGGATAAGGGGAAGGTGACTGTGACTCGCCGCGTCGGGGGAAATCAGACCTTCGAAAAGAGGCGGATAATCGTAAGGGAAAAGGGGTGTTCGGAGGATGTTCTCCGCAATCTCCAAATAGATTCGATCATCGATGTGAAAAGCCTGGTTGAGAAAAGGCAGTTGAGCAGCTGCCACCAGGAAAACCAGCACTACTTGGGGAGACAGACTGGCCAACAGTTATCGAGTCCCAGCTCCAGTTCTACGGCAGCTCTACCGCCGAAGTCTGACCTTCGAGTTTAGAGACACGTGACAGTTGGGCCCGGTGAAAAAATTGAATGTAGATTTTTTCTAACATCCGAATCAAAGGGATCTCTGGCATGAATTCAAAAAACCGCCAGCGTAAACGCAGCCTGAGATATCGATAATAAAGGCTGTGCAGGCCCATCAATAATGGTTTGAAGCGATTATCACAGAATCGCTCAAAAGCTCGCCGCTCAAAGAATCGACTCATCACGTTGACTTTACTGATGAATTTCTTTTGTGAAGCCGAAAGGAAAGGGTTGTTATTTTCGCCGAAGTGAAAATGACTCCATCCTTCCAGGGTGTCGGGAAATTGCATCCCGAAGGAAAGTCGTGCTTTGTCGTAAAGGGTGGTTCCCGGATAGGGGGTATAAATGGCTACAGGAGCGACGCCGGCGTTAGGGTTTGAATTGAGCAGCTCAAACATGAAATCTACTGTCTGAAGAGTTTCCTGTCGTTCTTCTTTGGGGAACCCTGCCATGAAACCATACTTCGGGTAGACATCGGAGCGGGCCAGCATGTGGTTCACATTGCGGACCTGGTCGAGCGTAGTTCGCTTAAGAATCTCCTTTAGACGAGTGGGCGAGCCTGACTCTACCCCGATCCACAGCTCCTTGAACCCGGCCCGATAGAGCTTATCGATCATCTCATCGTCTTGTCGATATAGATAGTCAATGCGACAGGGTACCTGAATCAGGAGGTCAAAGTCCCCTTCCAGTAAGAGATCGGTGATCTGTTGCACGCGACCCGGATGTCCAAAAAAGTAATCGTCCTCAATGAAAATCGCAGAGATACTGAAACGGTCAACCAGGTACTTGATGTCGGAGATAACTCGTTGAGAGGAGTGGTAACGGAAACGGCGTTCGTTAAATTTCAGGTTGTAACAGAATTCACAATCAAACGGACAGCCACGGCTGGTCACAATTTGTAGCTGTGCTTGGCCTGTGGACGGAGAACGGGTAAAGTATGGGTCCATATTAATTAGATCGTAATTTGGCCTGGGAAGCGCATCTAGATTTTCGATCATGGGTCGCTTTGAAGTGTAGATCAACTTGCCGTCTTGTTTGTATCCAATTCCGGCGACCTCATTTAGCTCTCCGCCTCTACCTAAACAATCGGCTAATTCAGTCAGGGTGATTTCCCCTTCCCCCAACACCACGATATCGCACAGCGCATCCTTTAGAGTAGATTCCGGACAGAGCGACGGATGGACTCCACCCCAGACGATGGTCAAAGAAGGATCAAGTTTCCTTACTGTGCGGGCTGCTTTCAACCCGCCTCGGATTTGCATCCCCGTCATACTAGAAATACCGACTAAAAGCGGACATTCTGTGGCTATCGAGCTGGCAACGTCCTTTTCAAAGGTTCTTGTCGTTCGCTCATCTAAGATTTCAACACGGTACCCTGCCTGTTCGAGTACGGTTCCTAGACACAAACAAGAAAGAGGAAGTCCTACATTGATCCCAAAGACATCCATGCCGGTTATCGGGTAGATGAGCAAAATCTTGCCTGGATCGCCTAGTCGTTGCTTTTTCCAAGGATAGGTCATTTCCGCCTCGCGAAGGCTTCGTATCCCCTTTATTTCGTAAGCCATCGTTTGTAGAGGTTTTCTGCCGTAGACATCAATTGGGGAAAACTCTCCCTGACATAGGGACGGGCTCGAATCAGGGGAGCTATCCAGGCGGGATGGTTGACATAGTCACAATTGGCACACAATTTCAACTGGTCAAAGTTACGTTGATATAACCAACGTCTCTTCTGAAGGAAAGCGGGTGAGTGCCACACTTCGTAAATACTCTGAGTTTTGAGGTCTCCCACCGCATATTCAGCTTCGGAGTCAAAACAGCACATGGCTACGCGCCCATCAGCTAGGATAGTGATATAGTGGTAAATCCGTTCGCAAAAATTCACCTTATGGGCAATGCGTTTTTGGCTGGGCATCTTGCCGGCCCAATTGAAGTACACGGAAAATCGGACCTCGTCAGCCTCCCGCCAGACTCGCTTTAAGTCTTCCCGTTTCTGTTTATTCTGCTCTACCGTTACCATAGCTATCGACACTATAGGTCTAGACTTGCCCAGCTCGTTGCGCCTACGGATGAAATGGAGAACGTTATGGCGCACTTGATCATAGTTCAGCCCGAGTCGAATCGTCTCATAGATCCTCTTGTTGGGACCATCAATCGATACAATCACACTGTCCAGCAGGTCTTCTCCAAGGAAGGTCTCGGCCAGTTCGGCTGACAACTTGGAGCCATTGGTGGTCAGGTTGAGGTGAGTCTGAGGTGCGACCTTGCGAAGATAACGAAAATAATCCACTACTCGCGGTACTAGGAGTGATTCGCCATGGAGGAAGGGAAGAATCTTTTTAGCACGCCGCCTTCCACACTCGTCAGCGATTCTTCGGAACAGGTTCATCGGCATGATTTCCCGTGTGCGCTTCATGGTAGGTGTGGCGCAAATGGTGCAGCGTGCGTTGCAGATGTTAGTCAGCTCGATGTAGACGTGATCTGGGAAGTCAGGATATCGATACATCGCTCGGCTCCGCGCCATTAATTCACGCGAGAAACTTCTCTCTGTAGAAATTCCGGCAGAAAATTGCGTTCGATGGCCTTCAGGTATTTTTTACTGGCGCGAATATTCAACAACTGAGGCAACATCTTGATAAAGCGAAAACGACTCAGGAAAAATAAGAAATATGCCTTGCGCTGCAAACGTTTCAGTGTCTTAAAATCAAACTCTTTGGTCCGGATTCGAGTAACCTCGTGCAGGGAATCGGTTGGAGAGTCAGGGTCGTACCAGCCGGAACTGATCATTTGCCGACTCAATTCCGTCCCCGCGTAAGGGATTACAATACTGAACAGGGCTCCGTCGAGATCCGTCTCACAGGCAAATCGGATGGTCATATTGATCTCCTCAATCGTCTCGCTTGGAAAACCGATCATAAAGAAGCCTAATGTATTGATTTTGTATTTTTTCGTCCACCGCACCACATCTTTCACCATGTGGAGTTTTAAATATTTTCTGCTCAACTTCTGTATTCTGGGACTCGCCGATTCGATGGCGATGCAAATGTGATGGGTTCCAGCTGCCGCCAACTTCCGGACGAGCTCCTCATCCAACCGTTCGAGTCGAACTCCATTACCGAATTGCAACGCGACTTTTAACCCCTCCTCGACGATCATGTCACAGATCTTCTTGGCCCGGTCCATGTCGAAGTTGAAGATGTCATCCTCAATCATAAATTCCTGGACGTTGTATTGGTAGTAGAGTAACTTCATCTCCTCTAGAACACTTTCGGGACTCCGGGGGTGAAACTTTTTTCCGAACAGATCGTGGCAGTAGCTGCAGTGCCAAGGGCAGCCTCGACTGGTGAAGATTTGGACCGCCCTTGGATATTTGGGCGTATAGCGGGCGGATTCCGCGGTCACATAGCGTTCCATGTTAAGGAGGTTATAGGCCGGGAGTGGGATCGAATCGACGTTTTCGATCGTTGAGCGAGGTTGGTTTTTTTGCACCTGCCCCTGATCATCCTTAAAGGTTAAACTGGCTACTTGAGAAAGGTCTTCTCCCCGGGAATAGAGATCCAGAAAATGACCAAAGGTTTCCTCTCCCTCCCCGATGCAGATGAAATCACAGCAGTCCTTGGCTATGACCTCTTCGGCCACGGTAGTAGGATGTTGCCCACCAAAGATAATCTTGATCTGGGGATCAAAGGCTTTGACCTGAATGGCTGCGATTTCCGCTCCCTCAAATTCAGCAGTCATGCAACTCAGACCGGCTAAATCCCATTGGCGTTCTTCCAGTTTGGCGCGGAGAACCGAGTCAGGATCTTCTTCAAGGGCAAGATCTAGAATTTCCACGTGGTGGCCCCTTTTCTCGGCGATCGGGGCAATATAAACGAGGCCGATGGGAATCCCCACGATCATATCCATGAAGGTTGGTTTGGCACGAATTAACAAAATGTTCATTTGACTCTCTTTGTAGCTGGCCTTAACGAGGCATGAAATGTTTAGCGATCCCTAAAGAGAGGTATCCGATAAAAGATCGCCATTTTCTCCATTTTTGGAATCCACTGACGAACCTTGAACATATCGACCATAAAGCTTCCAAGAACAACCGGTAGGCGTGGGTTCGGGGCGTGGCAGTTTTGGCAGTCGGGGTACTTGCTCAAATCCCCGCGCACGTGGGCTGCCCGCATTTGCTGCATTTTCTCAGAGTTCCACAATTCGTAGATCGACTTTTCCGCTACATTGCCGATGGGTTCGGACTGCCAGGTGTGGCAACAAGGGAAAAAATCTCCCTTGTAGTTTACCGTTGGCGGTCCTTGCCACAACTGGTGACAGGGATGCCTCCGCCGGTCGTGGTTTATTCTTTCTTCTAAGGCCACTTCCGGGATAACGATCTCATCCTCCTTGATGCGAATTTCATCAACGCCCTCGATCGACCACATGCGGTGGAAATCGCGCACCTGATGACGGTTCTCCGGTAGCCGCACCATCTGCATCACCACGAACAAGGGAGACTGTAATTCTGTCTTGATGGCCAAGAAACGCAAGATGTTTTTTCTCACCTTTTCGAATTTGGCACCTTTACGGTATTTCTGGTAAACCTCGGGTGTCGTGCCATCAAAGGCGATGATCAAATGGTCCAACCCTGAGCGTAAGATCCGATAACTACGTTTCCGATCGAGGAGGGTCGCATTGGTGGAGACGACCGTATAAATACCTGCATCTTTACTATAGCGGATCATCTTGAACAAATCGGGATTCATTAGAGGCTCTCCTCCCCCCCAGGGAAAGACTAACTCGGTCTGGTCCCGCACTTCGTCAATGATTTGCTTAAACAGGTTGAAATCGAAGTCTTGAGGGGGATAATAGCCAAGTTCTCGAGGGCACATGGGACATTTCAGGTTACATTTACCTGTGTTCTCGATAATCAGTGTCATCGGGTATGCTTGTAGATCATGGTTTCCAGTTAAATACCCGGACATGAGCTTCCACCGATTCTGAACCTGGGAGAACTTCACCTCAGCGCCTTATCCTTCCTCTGAGCGACCATTATACTCGTAGAAGTAGAATTTTCCACAAGGATACAGGTTAATTGATCCAGAAATCCTCTTCCTTTTTCTTACGTCGATCCACCTCGTACACTCTGAAGCGTTCCCGCATCCGTCTGATCTTCCGACGATGGTAGCTTTGGCGAAGATTGGGCAGGGAAAGCCAGCCCTTGAGGTAAAGAAAGGCGAAGAGCATGCCACCCAGGTGTGCCATGTGGGCGATGGTGCTGCCAGGCGAGCTCAAAGCTGATATGAGGGCGATCGCCGCCAGAAAAGCTACAAAGTACTTGACTCGGATTGGAATAGGGAAAGGGAAGAGGTAGACAATGCGTTCCGGGAACATCATTCCGAAAGCCATGAGTATGCCGTAAATAGACCCGCTGGCTCCCACTGTGGGCAGGGCAGAGTAGGGGTCGAAAAGCAGTGAAAGCATCCCAGCTCCTATCCCTGTGATGAAGAAGAAGCGCAGGAATTCACGCCTACCCAGGTATCGTTCGAGTTCACAGCCGAACATCCACAGCGCGAACATATTCACCAACAGATGAAAGGGGCCTCCGTGGAGAAAAATGTAAGTTATCAGCTGCCAGACAAAGAATTTCCCCAGCACCAGGGCAGGCACCAGCCCGAATATTTGGTTCATCTCTCTTCCTGCACCGATTTGCATTATGTAGACAACGGCGCAGGTGATTATGAGATTCTTAACGGTGGGAGTGAGGGTAGGCCCAATGTTTAGGTATGAGCTGGGACGGTAGGCCATTCCCCGATGATAGCACAGAGGTGGGGTAAAAGATGGACGATGTATCGGCGGCGGACCTTAGTGTTTCAGTCAAAAATCTAGCGACTGTTCTCTCAGGTTCCTGGTTCCAGGGTTATATTTCTGAAAGAACTCACTATTTTTCTTGTCTCAGCCCAAATACGAGGGGGAGGGGTTTGTCCAGGTAGCGGCTGTTCGACAATTTGAAGATATGGAGGCTGAAGAAAAGCGAAAGAGTGGGTAAAAGTGAGTTTTCTTCTAGGACTTCACTTAGCCCGTGAGATAGCGGAGCTCTCCCGTTTTCTGGAAAAACCTTAACTTTATTGGGTAAGGTTTCAGTTAAATATCTTAAGTCACTCCAAAATGCGGGGAAGGAAATTCTGTGCACGAGAACTGACTGAGAACAGGTTTTCTACGATCACTTTTGAGGGATGAGTGGGATCCAAGCTGACGAGAGCCTGAAACTTAGAGTGCGGGGAGTATACGTTGTTGTATTTGTGAAATGGAACACTTAAGCTGCCAAGCGAGGTTCGCACTGTTCACATCGGGCCGTGGCGAAGCGCGGGAAGGGCCTGCTTGATAAGGCCTTGCCGCCGAGGACCCCACAGGTGTACTCATGTAGTATGTCGAGGGGGCTGATCGAGCACAACACAGTCAAGGCGGGTGATTTCGGCAATGTAGTAGGTAGGGGTGTGAGAAATGGGGGCTACGAGGTCCCTTCTCCCCAGGAGGAAAGGTAGGTCTCTTGTTCCTGGGTGAGATCATCGATTTCAATCCCCATGGCGGAGAGCTTCAAGGCGGCGATTTTGTGATCGATCTCCCGGGGGACTGGGTAGACTTGGTTTTCTAACTTCCCATGCTGGGTGACCAAATATTCAGCTGCTAGGGATTGATTGGCGAAAGACATGTCCATCACTGAAGCGGGATGTCCTTCAGCCGCACTAAGGTTGATGAGCCGACCCTCTGCCAGAAGATGGATGCGACGACCATCTGCAAGGGTGTACTCATCGACATAATCTCGGATCTTCCTCTTTTTGCCAGATAGCGACTCCAGCGCTGGAATGTCGATTTCCACATTAAAATGTCCCGAGTTTGCCACCAAGGCGCCGTCCCGCATGGATTCGAAATGCTCCTTGCGAATCACGTGTTTGTTGCCGGTTAAGGTGACAAAAAAGTTTCCTATCTTGGCGGCCTCCCAAAAGGGCATTAGGCGAAACCCATCCATGAGTGCTTCCAGTCCTCGTACTGGGTCGACCTCAGTTACTATCACGTTGGCACCCATTCCTCTGGCTCTCATTGCCACCCCCCGGCCACACCAGCCATAGCCTACTACGACAAAGCAAGTTCCCGCCAGTAGCCGGTTTGTAGCTCGAACAATGCCATCAATGGTGGATTGACCAGTACCGTAGCGGTTATCGAAAAGGTGTTTTGTATCCGCGTCGTTGACGGCAATAATAGGAAAGCGTAGGACGTTGCTGGCGGCCATACTACGCAGGCGGATGATTCCTGTAGTGGTTTCTTCCGTGCCTCCAATGATTTCCGGGATGAGTTCTTTGCGCTGGGAAAGCACGGTGGTGACTAGGTCTGCTCCATCATCCATGGTCACTTGAGGACCGTGCTCAAGTGCCGAGGAAATATGAGAGTAGTAGGTCTCACTATCCTCTCCCTTAATGGCAAAGACCGGGATCTCAAAATGCTTCACCAGTGACGCTGCCACCTCGTCTTGCGTGCTTAACGGGTTGGATGCACAGACTCGAACCTTGGCTCCTCCTGCCTTCAGTGTGCGGATCAGGTTGCCTGTTTCGGTAGTGACGTGTAGACAAGCCGAGATTCTTACCCTCCGAAAAGGCTTTTCCCGCTCAAACCGCCCTCGAATCAACTTCAAGACGGGCATGGCTTGATCCGCCCAATCAATCCGGTTCAAACCTTTATCCGCTAGGGAAAGATCTTTCACTTCATAGTCCATACGACACTCCAGAAAGGATTGGTATTTTGAGTTAAGCTGGTCTCTTCTGGCTTGATTAGTCCGCCACCTGGTCGGAGATGGCCAATCCGGCCTGGCGCCGCAGGATTGCGGCCTTGTCGGTAACTTCCCAGGTAAATCCCTCTTCCTCACGGCCAAAATGCCCATAGGCAGCAGTTTTACGAAACAGAGGTCGCCTCAGTTTCAGAGTCTCGATGATTGTGTCAGGGATCAGTGCAAAGTTAGAGCGGATCAAATCTTGAAGGGTCTGATCGTCTACACGCCCAGTTCCATAGGTTTCCACGTTAATGGAAACCGGTTCGGGCAATCCGATGGCATAGGCCAACTGAATTAAGAGTCGGTCGGCCAAACCGGCGGCCACACAATTCTTGGCCACGTAGCGCGCCATGTATGAAGCGGAACGATCTACCTTGGAGGGATCTTTACCTGAAAAGGCTCCTCCGCCATGGGTGCCGACCCCGCCATAGGTATCGACGATGATTTTTCGTCCGGTCAATCCGCAGTCGCCCTGTGGTCCTCCTACGACAAAACGACCCGTAGGATTGATGTGGAACTTGCTCTCACTATCTAGCAGGTGGGAAGGGATAACGGCTCGAATGACCTGCTCTCGCAGTGTCTTATGGATGACCGAATTGCTAATATCCGGGCTGTGCTGGGCTGAGATGACGACCGTATCGACCCGAACGGGTCGTTCTCCCTCATACTCTACGGTGACCTGAGACTTTCCATCTGGGCGTAGCCAGTCGATGATTCCTTCTTTGCGGCACTGGGTGAGGCGTCGTGTCAGCTTGTGCGCCAAGACAATTGGCATGGGCATTAGCTCGCGCGTCTCCGTGCTCGCGTACCCAAACATCAGCCCTTGATCGCCAGCACCCCCACTGTCTACCCCTCTGGCAATGTCCGGAGATTGCCTATCCAGACAGCTAATGACCCCACATGTCTCACAGTCGAACCCATACTTGGCACGTGTGTATCCCACATCATGAATCACTTCCCTGGCGATTTTCGAAAAGTCCACATGGGCTTTCGTGGTGATTTCTCCTGCGATCACGACCAGTCCCGTGGTTACCAGTGTCTCGCAAGCCACTCGCCCCTCCGGATCCTGTTCCATGACGGAATCCAGGATAGCATCTGAGATTTGATCAGCGATCTTATCCGGATGACCTTCAGTCACCGATTCCGACGTAAAGACGTGCCGATCCTTGGCCAACATCACTCCTTCGTCCTCCAACACTTACGTTGTAAGATCTAAAAGACGCTACCAAAATTTCCAAAATGAGACACCACGGATGCTCCGACTTTGCCTAATTTAGATTTCCCAACACCCAACTTGTGTCGGCACAAACACCCGACCCCCAGCGCTCCAAGTACTGCACTGGGTACACGTCTAAAGGCGTGGGCTGCAAGTCTTTTTAGGCCAAAACTCGCGCTGCTTTTCCAGGCCAAAGTGCGAGAAATCTGTACTGAAAAAGGGAGGGAAAGCTAGCACATATCTCAAAGCTTGTCAAACATCTCCTCCGTTCAAACCGGGCAAAAGCACGGCTGGTCCAACACCTTTTGGATCCCTCCAACATTCCGGGTCGAATTTCGGCCATTTAGGTTGGTTTCAGATTTCGAGCTTTGATTCTTGTTTTGTGCTGCAGGTTAGTGTCTTTGTGCCCGATTCCCCCTAATCAACTCGGGTGGCCCACCCATTCAAGTGCAGGTCGTTTTCAGTCTCTTGGGGAGTCATCAAAAATAACATCAATGCTTTCTGAACGTGAAGACGGTTTTCCGCCTGCTCGAAAACCAGTGAGGAGGGGGAGTCGATGACCGTATCGGTGACCTCCTGGTTTCGATGGGCCGGAAGACAATGCATGAAATAGGAATCCTTCCGGGTTAGGACCATAATCTTGGGGGTTACTTGATAGGGACGCAGAGCTCGCAACCGATCAGCGGCGTCCTTCTCCTGGCCCATACTCACCCAGGTGTCCGTATAGACTGCATCGGCTCCGGCCAGGTCCTTCAAAGACTCGCTCCAACGGTAGAAAGAAGTCGCCCTTCTGGAAAGGCGGCTAAAATCAAGCTCCGCCCCAGGGTAGGGTCGATGTGAGGGCGGCGTAATGACAATCATGGACATCCCAGACAGAGCAGTAGCCTGAATTAAAGAAGTACAGACATTGTTTCCGTCTCCCACAAATGCTAGGACCCTTCCTGTCAGTTGTTCCCACTTCTCCTGCAGAGTAAATAAGTCGGCCAGAGCTTGACAAGGGTGTTCTTCATCTGTCAGAGCATTGATGACGGGAATTTTAGCATGCTGGGCCAGGGTCACGATCTTTTGGTGGGAAAAGGTTCGGGCCACGATGGCATTGCACCACCTTTCTAAATTCTTGGCCACATCGAACAGCGACTCACGATCTCCGAATTCGGCCTGCTGATAGTCCAGGTGTACCGCCTCGCCACCCAGTTGTTTCACGCCCAATTCGAAGGTGAGTCGGGTCCGGAGGGAAGGCTTTTCAAAAACGAGCACGATGCTTTTGTCGACCAATCTCTGACGGAAGTGCTGGGGGCGAGATTTCACTTCACGGCTGAGCTCCAGCAGGGTTTTCCATTCATTCGGGTGGAGTTCTTTCAAGGACACGAAATTTTCCAACGTTACACCTTCCAGTGGTCGGTTCTCAGTCTTGCTCATTTTCGCTCGTTCTGCGGTTGGCTGAAAGAAGCCACTGTTTCCAAAAGGCAATTTGTCGCTCTATCGAGACCAGGCCAGTGCTCCCTTTGTGCCGTCGTCTGTTCAGTGTGTTCGCTGGTTTGAGAACCTCGTTAACCTCGCTGACGATCTGAGGAGCAAACTTTTTTATTTCCTGCAGTGACAGGGTTTCCAAGTCAAGTTTTTGATCCAGACAATAGGCCACTATCCGACCGACTTTTTGATGCGCTTCACGGAAGGGCACTCCCTTCGTCACTAGGTGCTCGGCCAAATCGGTGGCCATCAAGAATCCGGTCTTTAGGGCTTCCTGTGTGTGTTCGGTCCGCACTTCGAAGTCAGACAGGATCAAGGGGAGAATCTCTAGGGTTTCAGTTACCGTGTCAGCAGCACCGAAAAGATGCTCCTTGTCCTGTTGCAGGTCGCGATGGTAGGAACTTGGAAGGCCCTTGATTAAATTCGCTAAAGCGGCAGTATGACCCAGAACAGAGGACGTTTTCCCTCGTGCCAGTTCTAGCACGTCTGGGTTTTTCTTCTGAGGCATCATACTGCTCCCCGTACACACAGTATCGGACAGTTCGATCCAAGACACAGGGGTGCTGTAAAAATGAATGAAATCTGTGGCCAGGCGACTCACGTGAAGCATCAATTGGCTGGCAATCTGAAGCAATTCTAGTACGAAGTCGCGGTCTCCAACAGCGTCATAGCTGTTTCCAAAACTAGAAGAAAAATGAAGCTCTTCAGCCACTTGTTCGGGCGCCAAGGACAGGCTGCTACCGGCTAGTGCTCCAGCTCCCAATGGACTGCTCGAGTGCAGCTGCTGGTAGAAGGACAGGCGCCGGAAATCACGCCCAAACATCTCGCAAAAGGCCAATAGGTAATGTCCCCAGGAAAGAGGTTGGGCGGACTGGAGGTGGGTCCAAGCTGGAAATAACTTACCTTTCAGCCTTTCCGCTCGGGTCACCAATGTCTGTACCACAGTGGTGAGCTGACATTGCCAGGACTGCGCGCTGGCTCGACAAAAGAGCTTCAGGTCCAGGGCAATCTGGTCGTTTCGGCTGCGTCCAGTGTGGACGCGTGCCCCAGCTTCCCCAACGATCTCTTGTAAGCGCCATTCGACGTTCATATGAATATCTTCTAGTTCGTTGCGATAAGGGAAGTCACCCGACTCGATTTCCTGTTCCACCTGGTCCAGCCCGGCTAAGAGCAAATCACGATCATCAGGAGAGAGGATTCCCTGGTGGGCCAACATTTTGACGTGGGCTCGGCTTCCCTTGACGTCGTAGCTGGCCAAGCGTTTGTCCAGCATTAAGGAGGAAGTATATTTCTCAATCTGGGGATGGAGAGAGGAGGTAAAACGTGCTCCCCAGGTAGGATTTCTGGCTTTTTCACCCCTGTTACTCATCGTGCGGCCTTGAATTCTGAACCATGACGTTTACCTGGTTGGATTGCTATCAGGCACCTCCCCTCAAACGAGAGGCAATCTTGAGTCTCAATCCCTGGAGACGAATAAAGCCTTCTGCGTCGCCCTGACGATAAACTTCGTCTTCCTCGAAGGTGGCGTAGGAAGGATCATACAGACTCTTTGGGGAACGGCGACCTAGTATCGTACAGTTTCCCTTATACAGCTGGATCTTGACCTCACCCGTCACGTGCTTCTGGGAGTCTTTGACCAGGCACAGCAAGCATTGCATTTCTGGAGCAAACCAAAAGCCGCAGTAGATCAGCTTGGCAAGGCGAGTGATCAATTCTTCCTTCAGGTGCTGGACCTCGCGATCTAGCGTAACTGATTCGAGGGCTCTGTGTGCTTTGTGTAATATCGTTACCCCAGGGGTCTCATAGACACCGCGAGATTTCATGCCCACTATGCGATTCTCGACTAGGTCGACCCGACCAATGCCGTGAGCACCCCCCAGCTGGTTCAGCTGCTGGAGAAGTTCCACTGCTCCCAGGGATTTTCTATTCAAGGAAACTGGAACACCCGCTCGAAAACCAACCACCAGGGAGTTAGGTCTATCCGGAGCATCGGTAGGTGCCACCGTCGTCAGGAAAATATCCGCCGGAGGAGCAGACCAAGGATCCTCCAGTATTCCACCCTCGTAAGAAGTGTGCATGAGATTCTGATCGATGCTGTAGGGCTTTGCCTGAGTCGACTCAACACGGATTCCGTGTTCGGCCGCATATTCAATCAAGTCGAGGCGGCCCCCTAAGAGCCAATTTCTCCACGGAGCCAAAATTTTCATATTTGGCGCTAGTGCCTGGTAAGTCATTTCGAAACGCACTTGGTCATTGCCCTTTCCCGTGGCTCCATGGGCCAGGCAGTCTGCTCCCCATCTCTGGGCGACGCGAACCTGCTCACGGGCGATGGCGGGGCGGGCCAGGGAAGTGCCCAGGAGATACTCCCCTTCATAGACCAGGTGCGCCTGCATGGCTGGAAAAACAAATTCGCGAACAAATGACTCGCGGAGGTCGGAGATGACCACCTGGTCTGCACCTGTATCGTAAGCCTTTTTTTCGACTTTATCTAAATCTTCATCCTGTCCGACGTTGGCCACGAAGGCCAGAATCGGACATTGGTATCGGTCTTTCAGCCAGTGAAGTATTACGGAAGTGTCCAGACCACCCGAATAGGCCAGGACAATTTTCTTCACATGGCCTGGATTCTTTGCCATAACTCCATTCTCACCTTTCGTGCATCGTAGCCCTCCGCCACTACAGCCAGGAGGGTGTCTTCTCCGGCTACCGTTCCCACTACGGCCGGAAACGCGAGTTCATCGATTTGGTAGGCCACGGCTGGAGCCATTCCCGCCTGGGTACGGAAAACAAGTAAATTTCCGCTCACCTGGCAACTGGAAATAGGCAAGCCTTGCCAGTTTTCTAATGTCGTATATTTATACGATCCATGGTCGCTAGTCGTCTTAACCGCGTTCAACTCCTTAAGATCCCGAGAAAGAGTCGCCTGCGTAACCGTGAAGCCAAATCTGGACAGCTTTCCACGCAGTTGCTCCTGGTTTGAGATATGCTCTCCCTGGAGCAGTTTCAGGATCTCCTGCTGGCGCTGTGATTTCTTTATATTCAACAGATACGTATTATTATACAGTTGGAGGAGAAAGTCAAGAAAAAGGGAGAGGGGTATGAGAGAGCAGCAAGATGAGGGACTGTACGGTTGCTTCAGGCAATCTTGCGAAGAGTCCGGTACAGGGTGTCGCGCTGTACCGGTAGAAAACCGGCTTTCGCGATGAGACGCGAGAGATCATCAGCGGAGGCCGTGTAACGCGCTCCGGCGGTGGAGATGACGTTTTCTTCGATCATTATACTACCCATGTCGTTGGCCCCAAAATGAAGGGCAATCTGAGCCACGGGGAGACCTTGAGTGAGCCAGGAGACCTGGATATTTGGGATGTTATCCAGATAAATGCGGCTGATCGCAAGCAGTTGCAAGTACTCTACCGCCAGCACGCTGTGTTTGATCGATGTCTGCATCTCGGTTCCCTCGAGTTGGACGTTCCAGGGGATAAACGCCACGAAGCCACCTGTCTCATCCTGCAAACGGCGGAGACGGTCCAAGTGCTGGACCCGTTCTTCTAGCCTCTCCCCACCTCCGATCATCATGGTAGCTGTAGTCGGCAGGTCCTCTTGGTGAGCTATTCGCATTACCTCCAGCCACTTGTTTGCACTGCATTTTCCCGGACTGATCTGGCTGCGCATCCTTTCCACCAGGATTTCTGCTCCTCCACCAGGAATTGAATCCAGCCCCGCTGCCTTGAGACGACGGATGGTCTCGCGGAGACTGATTTTACTCAAACGTGCCAACACCACGATCTCAGGAGGGGAGAAACAGTGTAGATGGATAGAATAGCGTTCCCGAATCGAATGCAGGAGGTTCTCGTAGTAGTGGATCTTGAGGTCCGGGTTCATCCCCCCCTGCATGAGAATACCGGTTCCGCCCAGCTTAATCGTCTCTTCGATCTTTTTAAAAATAGTTCCTAGAGAGAGTAGGTAACCTTCTGCATGATTGGGCTTACGATAGAAATTACAAAAAGTACAGCGCGCCACGCACACATTAGTGTAGCTGATATTTCGATCAATGAGAAAAGACACCACTCCATCGGGATGCTTCTTGCGGCGGACATAATCGGCCGCCCGACCCAACGGCTGCAGCTCTCGTAACTTAAGTAAAGTCAAAGCCTCAGTCGATCGAATTCGCCGACCGGAATAAACTTTCCCTAAGATATCATCCACAGAAGACATCCAAGTTATTCTAGGAAGCTAGAAAGGAGAATACAACTGATGAGCCAGGCGAAGATCAATGAATCATTGTACCGGGTTCTTTTTTCCGGTGAGAGCAATGCCTATCGGGTGGCGAGAGATGAGCTTTTCAGAGCGGAGTTTAGCCTTTGGAGGGCGCTTGAGAAATTGGCACAACAGCGTCGAAAATTATCACCAGGTGGTACGGGCAAGGAGTACTATGTCTTCGAAGAAGTTGGAGACGCTTCCAGCATGAGGACAACGGTCAAGCTCTCTTAGTTGTTCGAGGTCGGAAAGAACTCCCTGATCCTGTATAGCTTTATATATGGATCCAACGTGGAGCTTCTCTGTTCCCTGTGCACTTCGTTCCTGGACGGAGTGCACGGTTAAGTTTCCCACATCACTCAACGGGACAATCTCGTAGTTGTCTTGAAATATTCCATCCAGCGTATCCGCTAGTGGGCCAGTGGACGGTGGGTAGAGGATGGAGGCACTTGTCCTTTCTTCCCATAAAGAACAGGTGCAATAATGATTACTTGAACCGAAATGGAGGAGTGGTAGCAGCTTGTCACCTGCATATATTCATGAAACTGGAGACGAGATACGCGATGCTTACTTGGCTAGAACTCCTTATATGTGCTTGGAAAAGGACATCCGCGGCACATAGATCTTCTTTGACTGATCTGGAACTTCCTTGATTTCACCCCAGAGAGGCGGGGAACGGCTTGGCGATCGCGGCTGTCCTATGTGTGACGCGGTCACGAGTAGGTTCACGGCAATAACCCTGATGTCCAGAGCCTCGCGGATAGCACGCGATACTGCTCACGGAAGGCGAAAGAAGTGTGACTATTAGCAAGGAGCTCAATCGTCCAGGCGAGAGGAATGAATGGATCTATATCGATGTGTTCCGAGGCAGGGTGGTGGTTTACGGTAGAGTGAGGTTACAGCGCCAAAGGGGGAACTTGTACTCCTTCTAGCCTAAGTAAGCGCGCCTTGGTTCCCAAGCCTCCACCGAAGCCTACCAAGGACCCATCAGAGCCAATCACGCGGTGACAAGGGATGATGATAGGGAGTGGATTTTTCCCCATGGCGGCTCCCACTGCCTGAGCGGCTCCTGGTTTTTCAACTTGGCGCGCAAGCCCGCCATAGCTCACGGTAGAGCCGTAAGGGACCTTGGCCAAGTTTTTCCAGATACGAACCTGGAAGGGTGTGCCACGTAGGTCCAGGGGGAGGTCGAAAACCTTCCGTCTCAAGAGAAAATACGCGCTTAACTGGCGAGCAGCTCGCTTGAGCAGTGGCTGGAAGCCTGTTTTGGGACGACTTGAGCAGTGGCGGTCAAACCAGTCAAGCCAGTCCCCGGAGAGTTCAGGGGAAAAAGACACTCGGCAGATTCCTCGGGCACTTCCTGCTACCAGTATTTCGCCAATCGGAGTATCCAAGCTCTGCCAGTACAAGTTATCCATTTGGGTGTACATCTGATCTGGACTCGGGGATTGAGAGTCAAGAGGCTCCCTCAAGCCCGAGGATGGTACTTATCGTATATTTGTCTCAACCGTTGCCGGGTCACATGGGTGTAAATCTGAGTGGTCGAGATATCGGCATGGCCTAACATCACCTGGACTGCTCGTAAATCAGCCCCGTTTTCCAGGAGGTGGGTGGCGAAACTATGGCGCAGGACATGAGGGCTGAGTTGGTCTTGAAGTCCCATTCTTCTTCCATACTTGACCACCATTTTCCAGAAGTACTGGCGAGTCATGGGTCTACCTCTTTGGGTGAGAAAAAGGTAATAGCTAGCCACTCGTCGACGCATGAAATAGGGCCGGGCTTCGCTCAGGTAGTGAGGAAGAAAGTCAAGCGCAGATCGGCCGATCGGCACCAGACGTTCTTTGCTGCCCTTGCCAAGGGTGCGGAGGAAACCAACTTCGAAGTTGATATCCTCCACTTGGACACTGATCAATTCGCTGACCCTAAGGCCAGTTGCGTAGAGTAGCTCCAGCATTGCTCGGTCCCTCAGCCCGTGGGGGGTGGTCAAATCAGGTTGCTCCAGAAGCCGGTCGATTTCTTGCGGTCCTAAATATCTGGGCAGAGTCCGCCAAGCTTTTGGTGATGCCAGGGTTTCTGTGGGATCCTGTTCGAGGTAGCCATCCAAGAGAAGAAAGCGAAAGAAGGAGCGGAGGCTGGCAACGTTGCGCATTACGGAGCGGGGAGCAAGGCGTCCGTAGAGCTGCTGTAGATAGCTAATCAGTTTCGGTTTATCCACTTCCGTTATTTCCCAACCTTTCGATTTCAGGAAGGAGCGAAAGCTCACAATGTCATGACGGTAGGCTTGGACCGTGTTGTCCGCTAAGCCTCTCTCGACTTGCAGGTAATTCAGATAATTGTGAAGAGCTCGTCGGTACATGGTCTAATGCCTGTAATAAGGAAAAAGCACCCGTGCTTGCTCTACCCTGAGTAGAAAGCAGGATCCGAAGTACACGAGGGCTCCCACCCCCATGCAAGTAGCCAGTGACAGCCCCTTTTCCAAGAGGTTTGTTCCGGCCTGACAGCTCTCGAAAAGTTGGCTCAGAGAAAAGACCACAACTCCCATGATAACAGCTGACACCACAGTCTTTAAGATCTCACTCTTAACCTGGTAGGAGGAAAGAGAACCAAGCCTGCGGCTGAAGCTTCGGGCCAGGAGAAATTGATTGGCCGTGACCGAGAAAGTGGTCCCGAAGGCAAGACCAACATACTCGTAACCGGGAACGAGGTTAGGTAGAACTAGAAACAGGAGGGTCGTATTTAGCACGACTCCGATCAGCACGGTCAGGGTGCTGATAAGGACCGGCGTCCGCGTGTCCTCGAGAGCATAAAAGGTAGGCACGTACACCTTGATGCAACTGTAGGCAACGAGGCCCAGGGAATAAAAGATCAAGGCATAAGCGGTGCGTAGGGTGTCTTGGTGAGTGAATTGTCCCCGTTCGAACAGAAGCTCGACTATGGGAACAGCCAGGATCATCAAACCGATCGTGGAGGGGACCGCTAGGAGAGCAACTAATTTGATCGAACTGGCTACCGTTTCTTTCAACTCTTCCCAATTCTTTTGGGCAGCGGAAACAGAGACCTCTCGTAGATTGACTGTCCCGATGGCAACTCCAAAAAGACCGATGGGCAGATAAAAGACTCGAAAGGCGTAGCTCAACCAGGAAAGTGGCCCATTTCCCAGAAAGGAGGCCAGAAACGTGTTGGTCACGAGGCTGAGTTGAAAGGCGCTGATTCCCAGCACCGCAGGTGCCAGCAGCCGTCGAATCCGAGCGAGTCCCTGGTGGCCGGATTCGAAGCAAAATCGGAACCGGTAACCCTGGCGGTGCAGGAGGGGCCACTGAGCGGCGAACTGAAGTAGGCCACCGAGAACTGCGCCGACTCCCATGGCGTAAACGGGTAGGATCCCTCGTCTCTCGAACAGGGGGACGAGAAAGAGGCCAGCCAAAATAACGGCAAGGTTGAAAAAGGCTGGGGCCAGAGAGGGCAGGAAAAACCGATTCAGGGTGTTTAATACGCTCATAGCCACCGAGGCTAGGGCGACTAGTAAAAGAAAGGGGGAGAGAATTTTTACTAGGGTGGAGGTTACTTCCACTTTTCCCGGGACTTCTACGAAACCCGTTGCCACTAAGTAGACGAAGCCATTCGGGAAGAGCAGCAGGATAACCGCAAAGCTTCCCAGCAGAACCAAAAGTGCGTTAATGACCAAGTTGACTAGCAGCCAGGCTTCGGATCGACCTTTCTTGTGTAGGAACTCGGTAAAAGTGGGGACGAAGGCAGCGCTGAAGGCGCCTTCGGCAAAAAGATCTCGGAAAAAATTCGGAATTCTGAAAGCTACCTGCCAAGCATCGTAGTAAAATCCAGCACCGAAAAGATTGGCAAAAATCAGCTCCCGTGCCAACCCTAGGATGCGGCTAAGAGCAACCGCGATACTGACCTTCCCTGCCGCCCGAGTAGACCGGACCTGTCTGGTCATTCCGCAGCTCGCATCGGTTGGCTTCTCTCGGCTCACTTCTTTAACCGTACTTTAGGATGATTGGAGCATCTTTGGTTCCTGCAGGAAATGTACACTATCTCAAGTCGGGAGCACGAGGAGAGATCCGAAGTACGAAATCCGAAACAAAGTTAGAATGGCCACAATGTGGAACTAAAAGCTGGACGGGGTGTGGAGAATAATTCTCTACGGGCTGGAAATGAGTCTTGAACGTGTTTAGGATTTCGGATTTGAGTACAGTAGGAACCGATCTCACTCAATCACCGCTCCAAGCTCAGGCAATGAATCCAGGGACTAATAACTAACGCTACCATCCCGATGTGACTAGTCTCCGAGTTATCCTAAGTGTTCCATTGCAGAGGGCTGGCTCTGCCGTTTAGGAGCTAGCTCGTAGAAACGATCTATGTGGGTTATGATCATCTGTGTTAGGAGAGAGAGGTTGGCATGAAGCTAAAGGAAATTGCCAGGAGATTGGGTTGTAAATTGTGCGGTTCCGGAGAAGTTGAGATCCAGGGTGTAGCGGGTATCGACGAGGCTCGAGAAGATGAACTGACCTTTGTTTCCAATCCTAAGTATCTTTCCAAAATAAAGGACACTAGAGCTGGGGCAATCCTTCTCTCATTCCAAGCGCCTCGGGCCTCGATACCCACCCTGATTTCCGATAACCCGTATCTAGCCTTTGCTCATGCCATCGAGTTCTTCTATACTCCGCCCGAGCCGATTACCGGAATCCACCCTACGGCAACCATTGCCGACAGCGCCTGGCTGGGGAAAAATCACTCGATTGGGGCTAATGTGGTGATCGGTGAAGGTGTTCATCTGGGGAAGAATGCTGTCCTTTATCCGAATGTCACCCTTTACCCGTATGCGGAAATCGGCGAGGACTTTCTGGCTCACGCGCATGCCGTGGTTCGGGAATTTTCCAAGATCGGCGATCGCGTCATTTTGCAAAATGGAGCCGTGATAGGCGCCGACGGATTTGGGTTCGCTCCTCGCAAGGATGGGAGCTACCATAAGATTGTCCAATCAGGCAAGGTGGTGTTGGAAGACGACGTAGAGGTGGGTGTTTACTCTTGTATCGATCGAGCATCTGTGGGGGAAACTCGAATCAAGCAAGGGACCAAAATTGACAATCTAGTGCAGATCGGCCACGGCAGTTGTGTGGGGAGACACACGATCTTAGCAGCCCAGACGGGACTCGCTGGGAGTACCCGGGTGGGTGACTACGTTATTTTGGCTGGTCAAGTAGGAGTCTCGGGTCACTTGACCATTGGGGATCGGGTAGTGGCGATCGCCCAAACTGGCATCGGCCGTTCTGTCGAGGCAGGCAAGACGGTTGCGGGATCGCCCGAAATGGATTCTTCGCTTTGGAAGCGCAACTATTTGCTTATGCACCAGTTTCCCGAATTGGTCCGCACCGTCAAACGACTCAAGCGGGAAGTCGAAGACCTGAGCGCGAAGCTCGAGCATGCGCGATACCCTAAGGGAGGATAATTCTCAGCAGGACGACGTGATATACGCGTGACTGAAGGCTAACCTGTAGATCGTGAATGTCTTTTCGTCTGAGTTAGAAAGAGTGGGAACATGTGTTTATAGCAGGTGGAACGAAAGGGGGAAGATCGCTTTCTGGATCAACGTCTACAACGCGCTGACGTTTCAGGTCATTGTCCGTCACTATCCCATCAGTCCTCGTCTTTTGCTTCACTGCGCTTCTCCAAGAACAGCATACGGAAAATTCCCGGTGTTTGGGACAAACTGAAGTTTGCGGTGATGAACCGAAGGGTCACATTGGACGGTATTGAGCACGAGATTCTTTGCAAATAGTCTGATGAGCCCCGTGTGTATATGGCCTTGGTCTGCGCTACCATAGAGTTGTCTTTTTCTGGGAGCAGCGGGAGCCATAGGGAAGGGACGTGCTGGGGTAAGTCTCTCTCTTGTGGGTGCTGACCAGAGGAAGAAATGGTGTATTTGAGCATGGACTTGCCCCTCATTTCCGTCCTTATTCCCGCTCTGAATGAAGCACAAACTATTTCCCAGGTGATTGCCAGCACTCGGAGCGGAGACGCCGTGGAAACCATTGTGGTGGATGGAGGGAGCTGGGATGGGACACCAGAAGTGGCCCGATCGTGTGGAGCCATGGTTCTGAATTCTGCGTCCGGACGTGCTCGGCAAATGAACTGTGGGGCTCGGTTGGCCTCTGGAGAGATCCTACTTTTCCTTCATGCAGACACTTGTTTGTGTGAAGAATTTGACCGACATGTTCGGCAAATTCTGGCTCGACCAGGAGTAGGAGCTGGAGCATTCCAACTCAAGATTGATGATTCTTCTCTCCCCCTCAGGGTGATCGAAAGGGTGGCCGGTTGGCGCGCAAAACTACTGCAAATGCCCTACGGAGATCAGACTATTTTTCTGAAGACGGAAATCTTCCGCCGGCTGAATGGGTTCTCCGAGATCCCGATTATGGAGGATTTTGAACTCGTGCGTCGCCTACGCCGGGAAGGGCGAATTGTCATCGCTCCGGCAGCCGTGGTGACCTCGGCTCGTCGCTGGCGGCGGGTGGGGCCCTACAAGACGACTCTGATCAATCAACTTGCAGTGATCGCCTTTTGTTTAGGTGTGTCTCCCGAGCGGATTGTGCGCTGGTATCATTCTGGCGGTCTACGTTCGCGTGGTTCGGTTTTCTTCTAACGCGTCCAGGCCAACCAGCTGGAGCAAATGTTCTTCACGAACGGCGTTAGACGAGTCCGACTGTAGGCGTCGGCTATCTGTTTGATCGCCTCGACTTGAGTTGGATAAGGATGGATTACAGTAGCGATCTTTTCCAAGCCGATACCAGCCACCATGGCTAGTGTGATTTCACTAATCATTTCTCCGGCGTGACGGGCCACGATGGTGGCTCCCAAGATCTGATCGGTTCCCTTCTTGACATGGACCTTGACCAACCCGTTCTCCTCTCCGTCAGCAATGGCACGATCCACTTCTTTGAGACGTCTCACGAAAGTGTCTACTGCAATCTCTTTGGCCAAGGCATCCCTTTCGTACATGCCCACATGAGCGATTTCGGGATCCGTGAAAGTGCACCAGGGAATAGTCAACGCACTGGCCTTTTTGCGGCCAAAAAAAAGGGCGTTCTGGATTACGATTCGCGCTAAAGCATCGGCTGTATGAGTGAACTTATAGGGAACGCAAATATCTCCCGCAGCGTAAATGTGCGGACAGGAGGTCTGCAAACGATCATTGACCTGGACGCCCTTCCTCTCATCGTATTGCACTCCAACCATTTGTAAATTTAATCCCTCAACGTTCGGTTTTCGACCCACTCCGACCAGGATCTGATCTACTACTAAATCGCGCTGTTCGCCCTCACATTCGAAGTGGATCAGTTTTTCTCCGTTTCGGCTCTCCACGTTCAAGATCTTGCAGCCCAAGACAAGGTTTATGCGGTCACAGAGAAGCGAACGCTGGACCACGGCGGCGGCGTCTCGATCTTCGCGGGTGAGTATTTGAGAATACTTTTCCAGTAGGGAGACCTGTGATCCCAAACGACCAAAGGCCTGGGCTAGTTCACAACCAATGGGTCCTGCGCCCACTACGGCTAAACGCTCGGGGCGATCTGTCAGGGAAAAAATGGTTTCATTGGTCAGATACCCGGCTTCTGCCAGACCTGGAATCGCTGGTTCGGCGGCGCGGGCTCCGGTGGCCAGCACAGCTCTTTTGAAACACAATTCTTTGCCACCGACCTCTACCACGTGTGACTGGCGAAAACGAGCTTCGCCTAAGAAAACATCCACGCCTAGCTGCCGGAAACGTTCAGCAGAGTCATGATGACTGATTCCGGAGCGCAGACGCCTCATGCGCTCCATAGCGGCGGAAAAATCAACCTTGACTCCTTTGGGGACTCGTACTCCAAATTCACCTGCATCGCGCACTTCAGCGTAGGCGCGGGAAGAGCGAATGAGACACTTGGAGGGAATGCATCCCACATTCAGACAGTCTCCTCCTAGAAGATGCTTTTCAACCAGCGCCACCTTAGCCCCTAGGACGGCGGCTCCGGCCGCCGTGACTAATCCGGTGGTGCCTGCTCCTATGACCACCAGATTGTATCGGTTGGCGGGTTCCGGGTTGACCCAATCGGGTGGATGGACGTTGGTCACTAGAAGTTGGTTATATTGGTCGGCTGGTGGAACGATTACTGGCTGGGTTGCTGGCTCGGCCATTTGACTTACCGTCAGGAAACCTTTTCCTTCAAAATCCTGCGGGCTAGCCGGGTGACAAACAGAGTGACGGTGACTGTCGCCGCCAGACCTACTATGTAGAGAAACCACTCGGAGGGATTGTGTGATCGAGTGGCCCCTAGTGCTGTCAAATCGCCTACCAAAGAACCGATGTAGACGTACATCACGGTCCCTGGCATCATTCCGATCCAAGAGGCCAAAACATAATCTCGAAGCGAAATCTTGGTGATTCCCATCGCATAGTTGAGCAAATTGAAGGGGAAGATGGGAGAAAGGCGAAGTAATCCTACAATTTTCCAGCCCTCTTGGCCGACAGCTTCGTCCACGGCGGCAAAGTGTGGGTTGGACTTAATTTTTTTGGAAACCCACTGCCGCGCTAAATAGCGCCCGATTAGAAAAGCTATTAGGGCCCCAACGGTAGACGCCATAGACACGAAGATTGAACCTCGGACAACTCCGAAGAGAGCCCCTGTTCCCAAAGTGAGAATTGATCCTGGAATCGACAAAACAGTGGCTAGGATATAGATGCAGATGAAGGCGATGGGTCCCCAGGCTCCCAACCCGGAGATCCAGTCCAGAGAGTGATCCAGGAGTTCCCGTGGATCAGAATAGATGGCCATTAGGAGAATGACAGTGACCAGAAGAATCCAGAAAACACGTTTGACTTTAAATGGGTGAGTTGGTGGTATCCGGAGCATTATTTGATGTGAATCTGGCTCTTTGGGAACCTGTTTTTTTCACCTGCTAATCTAAGCAGGACAAACCCTCCAAGGTTTTGGCCAAACTTTGAGTACCCTCGCGACCGTTACCCTGGGCCTGGACCGAGTTGAACAACTGGTGAACGAGGGCGGTAGCTGGCAAAGAGGCTTGGGCTGAAGCAGTGGCTTCCAAAACCAAGCGCAGGTCTTTTTGCATGAGGTCAACCATGAAGCCAGGTTGGAAATCTCGCTCAACGATACGGGGTCCTAGGTTTGCCAGCTGCCAGCTTCCTGCGGCACCCCCTTTTACGGCTTCAAGCATAACCGTTGTATCTAACCCGTTCTTGCGAGCAAAAGAGAGGGCTTCGCTAACACCTAAGAGATTCACCGAGACCAGAATCTGATTGCATAATTTGGTCAATTGACCGCTTCCAACGGGCCCACAATACGTGATGCTCTGACCCATGACCTGGAAGAGCGGAGTTATTTGCTCGAACGTTTCCTGGTCGCCCCCCGCCATTATAGCTAGCGTAGCCTTTTGGGCTCCAACATCCCCGCCAGAAACTGGGGCATCAATCAGCTGGCAGCCTTTGGTCCGGAGCTGTCGATCCATGTTTCTCTCTACTTCTGGGGATATTGTGCTCATGTCGACCACAATCGAGCCGTGCCGAACACCCTGCAGGATTCCTTGAGGTCCAGCGATGACCTCTTCCACATCTGGCGAATCGGAGACCATGGTAATGATTACTTCTGAAGCCGTAGCAAGCTGTGCCGGAGAATCCGCTATCTGAGCTCCCTGAGCGGCCAGTTTTTCTGTCTTTGCTCGGGTTCGGTTGAAGATGGTCAGGCAATAACCTGCCTGTAGAATGTGTCCAGCCATGGGCTGTCCCATGATCCCTAAACCCACAAAACCTACTCGTGGTTTCTCCATCAGATACCCCTTACTCCTCAATTTGTCACACGATTATCAGTTTGCTCATCGCAACAATCTATTCTAATCGTCCGCAATTTGGGCACCAAGAGCAAGGAAAAATTCACTGGAAAAATAGATGGGAACCAAATAAAATCAAACAGCGGGGCTCTATGAGAAAGTGGATTGTGGCGATGTTACTCGTTGGGGTCATAAGCGTAGCCATTATCTTTGCCGTCACCTTCTACTTCATTTTTGGTAAACGGAACTCAACGATTCGCCAGGGGACAGTTGTAGAGGTGATTCTGAGAGGATCTGTTCAGGAACTTCCAACTTCCAATGTTCTGAGAGGACTTTTCTTCTCCGATGACCCGAACTTGTGGCAATTAGGGGAGGCTTTCGACTATGCCAGCCGCGACGAGAGAGTCGTGGGGGCTTATGTGGAAATTCATCCGCTGTTGGGATGGAGTTGGGCACAGATCGAAGAACTACGTGACCAAATACACAGCTTTCGTGAATCGGGAAAGCCAGTTCACGCACTCCTGGCAGTGGACATGGCTCAAGAATCGGAGCTCTATCTGGCCTCTGCTGCTAATTCTATCACCCTGAATCCAGACGCCGGGCTGCTCGTGAACGGCCTACTGGCCGAGACCACCTTTTACAAGAAAACACTTCACAAGCTGGGTATCAAGCCGGAATTCATCCAGTTCAAAGAATACAAGAGCCCGGAAGTGTATAGCCGGGAGGAGGCGAGTCCAGCCATTCGAGAGATGGTTGAGTCGATCGTAGGCGACTTGGAGAGTCGGTGGGTCTCTACCCTAGTTCGGGAAAGAAATCTTTCAAAAACACGTTTACGTCAGGTCATGTCTACAGGAATCGTGCCCGCAGATTTAGCGCTGGATGAGCGGCTCGTGGACTTGCTGGGCTACAAAGACGGGGTAGAAGAGAAACTTTCTGGCGGTAAAACGGATGAGTACCGAGGGATGAAGGTCGGAGAATATTGGCAAGCGGCCAGGGCCAAATTTGCTTTTCGATCTCAGCACAAGGTAGCTCTAGTGGGCGGCCAGGGTATGATTATCACTGGCTCTAGCCAGCCCGTCGTTGAGATGATGGGAGGAACAACCTTAGCCGCGTATCTACGGGAAATTCGCGAAGAGGAAGGCCTTAAGGGTGTTATTTTTTGGGTAAATAGCCCGGGAGGATCCGCTGTGGGATCGGATATGATTTGGCACGAGGTGGAGCTCCTGGAAAAGGCAGATAAACCGGTTGTTGTATTGATGTCTAGCGTTGCCGGCTCGGGAGGCTACTATATTTCTATGGGTGCAAGTAGGATTGTCAGTCAGCCTTCTACCATTACGGGTTCCATCGGTGTGATCTTTGGGAAACTAGACTTGACGGGTCTTTACGATTGGCTGGGTATGAGCGTTGACCAGGTGAAACTTTCCCCCAACGCCGATATTTTGTCCCCTTTCTCCCCACTGACTCATGATCAGAGGAAACGAATCACCACTTGGATGGAAAGGATTTACGATAGCTTCGTACACAAGGTTGCACAAGGTCGAGGGATGAGTGGTGAAGAGGTTGAGCTCAAAGCGCGGGGCAGGATTTACACTGGAGCTCAGGCTAAGGCTCTCGGACTGGTCGATGACTTGGGGGGCTTGTCGGTGGCCATAAGCCGCATCAAGGAGGCCTTACACTTGGGGAAGGACGAACACATCGAGCTAATCCTCTATCCTAGACCGAAAACCCTTTTGGAAACGCTGATCAGTGGGGATCTGTTTCCCTTCACTCAAGCTTCCTCTTTGACAAGCTGGTTGGAAAATCAAATTAGATGGCTGGAAACCTCTTCATCTTGGCTCCTGATGCCGGAGGTGTCCATTCGCTAAGTGTCCTATTTTCTGCGGTTCTTCTACCAGAATTACGATATCGATATTCGATTTTTCGTTTATCTTGGTCCAAGCAATAGCCGATAAAAAGCTGCCAAGAGGTCTCTGAGGCCAGGCGACAAGAACATCTTTGAGATGTTTTCCGTCCTCATTGACTGGTCTTTTTCAAATTCACTAAGGAATTTTAGGGTCGTGTTCAAGTCTGCCCGAAATGTCATGGTGTCCAATGATCGAAAGATGATGGTTCTTTGTTGATCGATGATAAAGGTAGCAGGATATGCAATTCCGCCTCGGAGATGGGAGTTAAGGAGCCCATACGCTTTCAGGGTATCTCGTTTCCAGTCCGAAAGAAGAAGGAATGAAAGCTGAAGCTCCTGGCGCAGATTTCGTGAGACGAAAGGTGAATCCACGGAGACGCCAACGATTTGAGTGTGTAATTTTCTGAAAGAGAGGGCATTTCGTTGCAATTCTACCAACTGGCGCCGACAAAACGGTCACCACCATCCCCGGTAAAAAAGAACCAACACTAGACTGTCTCCAAGTAGGTTCGTAAGTGAAACCGGAGTCTCGTTATCATCGAGGAGACAGAAAGTGGGTGCAATATCCCGCATGTTCGGAACGGTATTCCGGACTGTTTTTTCTGGGTTATTCAAAACCAACCACCGGAGGTCGAAACCCTTGTCAGGTCAGCGTGTGTGCTGTCAGCCACGCCCAAGCCTGAGAAGGCCTGTTCCGGACATCTATATTCCCATGATCTGCACAGCGATTTCGCGATCCCTAGAGCGATTGTCGAAATCAATCAGAACAAGTTGCTGCCAGGTGCCAAGGCGCATCTCTCTGCTGCGAATGGGGATGCTGACAGAGGGCTTAAGCAGAGAAGCTCTAACATGGGAGAACCCATTGCCGTCATGCCACATTTGTTCGTGATGGTAATCGAGGTTGGCTGGCACCAGTTTGTTGAAAAGGTCTTCAAGATCCTGAACCAGTCCTGGCTCGTACTCCACTGTGGATATGCCTGCTGTAGAGCCAACCACAAATACGGTAACAATCCCTTCATTAACTCCGCTTTCTTTGATTTGCTCTTGTACTTGAGGCGTAATGTTTACCACATGGCAAAACCCTCTTGTCGGGATGCGAATATCAAAATTCTGGATTTTCATCATCTCTGAATTCCGTCTTCACGAGGGGGGATCTGCTCAGTTCGTCAGCATACTCTCTCGCAGAATCTCTTTCCCGGCCGAGTGACTTGGGCGATTTACGTCTGCTTTGAGTCTGACAGCATGGGCAAAAGTGGGTTCCTCGTTGGCCAATAAAAATTTTCTTGATCAGCGTATTGCAGATGAGACAGGGCTGACCGGTGCGACCATAGACCCTTAACTTTTCTTGATGGCTACCACGTTGTCCTTCGCTGTTGACGTAGTCACGTAAGCTGGTTCCCCCAAAATAAATGGCACGGCTGAGAACGCGAGGGATGGCCTGAAAAAGCCTCTGCTTTTCGTAGCTCCGCAGATTCCGAACCCGTCGAAGAGGGCTAATACTGGCTTCAAAAAGCGCTTCATCGGCATAAATATTCCCTATCCCAGCCACCAAGCGCTGGTCCAGCAAGAAGGATTTTATCCGCACCTTTCGGTTACCCAGCTTGGTGAGAAAGGTCTCCAGAGTATATTCGTGGCCCAAGGGTTCCAGTCCTAACCTCCGAAAAAAGAATTTCAACTTTCCTTGTCCCTTCTCTATCCAATACACCTTTCCAAATTTCCGTATATCGCGATAGAAGAGGGCAGTAGCTTCGTCAAAGTGGATTTGGAGGTGGGTATGCTTATCTGGAGCATGCTGATGGGCTCGTTGCAAACCGGTTGCGGGGTGGCGCAAGAAGGATCTTGTATCCTGTCTACTTGGATCTCTAAAAGTGAGTTGGCCCGTCATCCCGAGATGGAAAACGAGATAGTGGGAATCGAGATGAAAGGCGAGGAATTTTCCGCGACGAGTGAGCGTAGCGATGACTTGTCCAGAAATCTCTCTGACGAAGAGGGGTGGATCGACTTGCAGAATTTTAGTCTGTTCTACTACCACATGGTGGACACGTTTCCCTCTAACCTGATGGGACAGGCCTCGCCGAATGGTCTCAACTTCTGGAAGTTCAGGCACTGTTCTCCTCGAGGCGAACGGTTAACCGACTACCTACAAGAACGGAAGAAAATCTGGCCAGATTTCCCTTGATGTGGAAAAAGATATTTATCCGACTGGCAACCCGGCACCTATCCTCATGGCTAGCGGATGTGAGCCCAAAGAACATGGCCATAGCTCATTCGGGAGGCAGTAGCCAACCTCACCTTTTCGCAAGACCTCGCGAGCTTGCGATTTCAGTTTTACATCCACAGGAATGGAAAACTAGATTTTTTCATCCTACTGGCTAACTCGAAACGAAAAGGGCAGTTTTTTCCGCAAGGACTCTGCCGTAAGGGTGTGGCAAAAATTCGCGCAAACGGTGAATTCCCCAAACTCGATGTGGATTTGATCTACCATCCTTTGATGAGTAGCGGTTCTTCTGGAGGTACCACTCAACACGGTGTTCAGAAAAAGCCGGCGGGCCAGTTGGTTCGTGTGAATTAGGCACAAGGACATTTTCAGTGCTGTCCCAGGAGTTCACCCAGTATTTCTTTCGTCTTCGCTAGACGAGATTGAGCTATTGCACTATTTTAGTATGTCGTACACGGCACTCCAGCAGGTCTCAGAGATGTGGTTGTAACTCTTTCTCGCCAGACTTCCAGGCCGGTTCGATTTTAAAAAGAGAGAACTTTTCCAGCAAATGGAATCGCAGCCTGCGTCTCCAGATCCTGATAGAGGGATCGGATCGAAGGCTCATAACTTTCCATCGGTAGCTCTGCAATTCTATTCTGCCTGGTCATGCTCCCAGCCCTTCCCGCCGGCATGGAAGACACAGTGAAGCTTTTCCCAATAGTGTCGTTTTCCGTACCCGGGACAGAATAGTAAATGGGGATCGGGTGGTCAAGCGAGTAAAACTTATCGCCGATTCTCATAAATCCTCAACTGTGGAAACCACAGTAACTAAATCCTGCGACAAATTGGGCTTAGCGTTTCATTTCAGAAATTAGGATGACGTTTGTGGCGAACGCCATGCCCCAGAGAATCGTGGAGGAGGAGCGATAAAGAGATTGGGCATCTCACGTCCATCCCTTTTGGAAAATGGGGGGTTACAGGAGATCTCAGCGTTGCTCATCGTCGACAATAAACCAGGACATCGCGTTCCTCCTCACGATTTGACCTGGCCGCGCAAGTCCCATCTACAAACATCATCGTATTTCTGAAATGAAACACTAAGAGATCAAAGCTGGTCTTTTGGTAGGCTCTATAGCAGGTAGGTTGCAGACAAGTATGACTTTTGTATCCTAGTTGAACACTCAACAGGTGTAGAGCTATTTTGACCAAATCCTGACCATTCCAAGCCGCTCCTGGAGGGGTTGTCTGCAGCGCAGCTTATTTGACTTCAACGAACCGTACGGCTCTATCAGCGGTATCGTACCAGGCAAAAGTCGTCTTTCCGTGGAGGCCCATCAGTTCTCCGGGATTGAGAAGGGTGCAAGCCCCAATCTGGCTTTCATGGGCGATGTGGTCATGCCCGTAACAGACTACATCGTAATGACCGCTAGCAGCTAAAGGACGGGCAATCTCGGGATAGTGGTTGACCGCAACCCTCAGTCCCCCCACCTCTAATACTGCCAGTGCGCCATGTAAATGGAGTCCTTGGTACTTGGAGGAAATCTGGCACAAGAGTCGAATGTCTCCCTCATTGTTTCCCCATACGACATGAACAGGTCGGCCAGCAGCGGCTTCCCCCAGCCTTTGCATCATAAAGGGGGAACACAAGTCGCCGCAGTGAATCAAGGCATCGGCGTCGCTCACAAGATTGAGGGCTGAGTCGAGTTTCCAGATATTGTCGTGGGTATCGGAGAGCACAGCCAGTTTCAAGCCGCTACCTCCACTACAAGCATTGTTTCGCAGTCTACCATGAAGGCGCTGCCAGCAGACGGGTAAATCTAATCGGCTGAGGCATGGTAGAGGAACTGACAAATGCTCCGAACCGATTCGTTTTCTGGACGGCAAATAAAGTCAATCGGGATTGGCAGGCCGGAAGGCCTACTAGGTCAAACTCCAGAAGAACTATCTGTTTTGTTACCATAGAAAAAGCTTAAAACACAGAATCGGTAGCTCCCGTGAGAAAGAGGATATTTTCTTCCAAGGAATGGGTTTACAGGAAAACAATGATTGAGGAAACGATTAGATAAGAGTGGCATCTCCGCGAGTGGTTGCAGTAGGTGTCACCAACACCAATTTGGTTATCAAGATCGAGAGGATTTCGGATCTGGGGGAGACTCTTTCTGATGGAGATTTCGTCATGGTTGCAGGGCAAGGGAGCAAATCAAGTGGTCGTGGTGGTTCGTCTGGAAGCAAGGATTACGCTGGTAACTCTGAGTGGGGGCGGATCTGTGTGGAGAGAACGCTGTCCGTGGTTTTCGTGAAGAGGGAATTGACACCCAGTTTGTGGTTACGGATGCTGGCCGGTCTGCAATTGCTGGGATATACGCTCAACTTCGGACCAAACTCTGAGCGTGTTTCCTGAGCAGATTTTCTCAATGTCGGTTCTCGAGTAGCCCTTTTTTAGCAGCTCATAAATCAGGTTCGGATAGTTGGCAACACTCTTCAGGCCGATGGGCAAGGAATCGCCCACTCCATCAAAGTCCGAGCCGAGACCCACATGGTCTGCACCGACCAGTTGGATAACATGGTCGATATGCGAAATGACATCAGTAATACTGGCGTAGCCGATTGGATTATCCTGTTGGTATTTTTGAATGTAGTGTTGAGCGGCTGTATCGGCGCGTTTCAAACCTTGCTCTTTGAGATAGGTTTCAATATGGTTCAGAGAAGCTTTTTTGCGTTTTCTGTACTCGTCACTGAGAAAAGACGAGCCGAAGGCGATCTGGATGACACCGCCTTTTTGGGCCAGTAATCTGATCATTGCATCGCTTAGATTCCTTTCCCAGTTCGGGGTGAAATATCGACAGGAGGAGTGCGAAGCAATCACGGGAGCTTTGGATATTTCAATTGTTTGAAAAAAGGTGTCATCCGAGACATGAGACACATCGACCATCATGCCCAATTGGTTCATTTCTGCAACTACTCGTTTCCCAAATGAGCTGAGGCCGTGCCATTTGCGCTCCTGATCGTAGGAGGAGTCGCAGATATCGTTGTTTTTTGAGTGAGTCAGGGTCATGTAGCGGATTCCGCGGTCGTAGAAGTATCTTAGATTTTCAAGTTTCCCCTGGATGGGTGCGCCATTCTCCATGCCTAGAGCGAGGGAAATTCTGTCGTTCCTGAACTGGCTGTGTACCTCTGCGACGGACTTTACGATCCCAAATTTGTCGGGCCACCGTTTGACAAATCCCTCAACAGTATCGATCAGGTGGTCAGCAAATTGTTTTGCGCCTCCCTCCTTCTGGTATGAAGCGGGAACATAGATCGACAGGAACGGGACGTCCAATCCTCCTCGCTTGGCTCTCGGATAATCGAAGTCCCCATCCAACGTGGGTTGGGCGATGTTTTCCATCTTCTGGTGCAGACGGTAGGGGACGTCAATATGAGTATCAATGATCATGAGTTTCTGAGCCAACTCGTGGGCGTTTGCCTTCAGTTGTTCGTCCACTGTTGATGGCTCTCGCTCTCGGGGAGGCGCATCTCGACAGCCAGAAATGCCGAACGCTACGAACCAGAAGCACATAATCCCAGAAAGACGCATCATGTTTCTCCGCTCTAGATTTCCCTGCTATCATACCTCAGCATGAGGCATGAGTTGCCACTGACTCTATCCCATCCCCAGAATAGCGCACTAGGCCGCAGGGTTGAGGTCATCCTCTATTCGGATGGTGCCTGTAGCAGGAATCCGGGGCCTGGTGGGTGGGCTTACATTCTTCATCATGTATCAACAGGCAAAGAAATAGAAGCGAGTGGCAGCGAAGACCTCACCACCAACAACCGAATGGAACTGCAGGCTGTGATCGAGGGACTCAAACAGTTAAAACGACGGGTCTGTGTTCACGTAATCACCGACAGTGCCTATTTGAAACGAGGAATAACCGACTGGATAGAAAATTGGAAATGTCGAGGCTGGAGAAGAAAAGCCAGCGGAGGTTTGCAACCGGTCAAAAATGCCGAACTCTGGAAAACATTGGACAAGCTAGTCCAATGGCACAGGGTAACGTTTGAGCTGGTTCGGGGCCACTCCGGTCATCCTCAGAACGAACGCTGCGACGAACTGGCGGTTGGAGCTTACAAAGCACTGATAGAATAGGGGATAGACCGAATATCGCTATCGACCTCTCGGAGGCAGGAATAGCATGATCTCATAATAGGAAAACGCTTTTTCCTAATTCGCCTTTGAGTCGATGGACCCGGTTGGCGGGCCATCTATAGGGTGTGCTCTATTGGGCGGTGACTCCCATCAGTCGTCGCCAATCCTCCAGCGAGCGGATGCGGAGATAGGTGTTCTGTCGAAGCTCGTCTCGGATCGTTGAGGTTGGAGTTGGTCCATAATGGTGACCGGGGTAGAGAACCGTCTCCGGTGAAAGTTTGGAAAGTTTTCTAGTCAGGGTGTAGTAGAGGGCCTCGGCGTCACCTCCTGGAAGATCCACTCGGCCACAGCCCTGGACGAATAATGTGTCTCCAGCAATGAGGCGATCGCCAATCAAAAAGCACTGGCTCCCCGGCGTATGTCCTGGAGTGTGGATGAACTGGAGATCAAGTGCACCCCACTGAAGTTTCTCTCCGTCCTCCACTTTCCTTAGGTCATTATCCGAGACATTGGTGACTTTCTTTAGTCCCTCAGCCTCATGTTTGTTCACGTAGATCGGTACACTGACTTGTTCCAACAGTTTATTTATTCCTTCGACTGGTAGTCCAAAGAGATCGCCTCCCACGTGGTCGGGATGGTAATGGGTCACCAGCGCTCCGAATACCTGATAACCGTCCTCTTCGGCAAGCCTGAGCAGGTGTGATACGTCCCACGCAGGGTCGACGATCAGTGCCTTGCGAGTTCCGGGATCGCCGACCAAATACATGAAGTTTGCCATCTGTCCCGCCACCGGATGGACCATCGCTACCTGGTGGCCCGCCAGAAGTTGTCGAAAATATAAAGTCTGTTCCTGATCTTTCACTGGTGTGTACCTCCCGCCCCACCGATTTCTAGTAACTAGTCTTCCATTCCATAAACGCCATTGTATTTGCGAAATAGAAGACTAGTTTAGCAGTCCAAAGTGCTCGTGTGCTGATTCATCTTCGTTTCAACTACCTCTGGTTGAATGTTTTCACTATTTTCCTTGCCGGGTAGCCGAAACTTTTGATTATCCTTAAAGCCCCCACTGTTCCAACTTGTTTCAGCGCATTGGTGAGCGATTATATTGAGTATCGACTCGAACTTTCCGTGTCCGCGCGGAGGATCTTCACTGACGTGTCGGTGGGAGCCATCTACAGATAGAGCCGAGGGTTTCCAGGTTCATTGACAAACTGTGGGAACTTTTACTCAAGACGGGCGAAACGGATGGCTTGACGAAAATTCACCGGGATGCAGTTCATGCTAGCGTGGAAAACTTTTGGCAGGCTCGGTCGATAAGCACGTTTGATGGGAATTTGCAGTATGTTAACCTCAGACAAGGCTGACTCCCATCGTGTTTCCGCTTCTCTCTCCTTCTGCGGTTAAAGATGTAGAATCACGCGCTTCGGCAAGCTTCAAAAAAGAATCTGTAGTCGGAACTGAGGATCAGCTTTACTGTGGACATACCCACTTTGCAGATCAGGTTGAACTTGAGTATATCCCGTCTGGATTTCTCGGGAAGGAAATTTTTCCGTCTAGCCGGGTCCCATCGTCTCACTTCCCTGAACACTTTTCGGGTGGAGCAGAAGAGGAAGACTCAGAGAAACTGGACCCACTCGACGACGCAGATGCCTGTTGGAAGGTTCAGATAAAACATGCTGGTTGAGAAGATCCGTTCGAAAACGGGAAAAGTGAACATGATGGTTAGGACCCATGCTTTGATGTCCCGTACTATTCAATCTCTCCCCCGGATCCCTGTCATTGGTGATTGCAGAGCCCAACGGAGCGTTATTCCATGATCCATGATGGACGGCAACAGGTTGAGTGGAGTGAGTGTAAAGGGGCGGCATATCAGGGTTGGGCGGTTTGTGACGTTAGGAAGGCTCCATCTGCTATTGTTTTTTATCCGTCTTTTCTCTCATCTCACCTTTGTCGTGGCGGTGGTAGTGGGAGGTCGTAGGTCTGTTTGACACTAGGAAACTGAAGGGTTAGAATAGCTGTTATTCTAGTGGCGAGGGGTTAAAGAGTATGATAGGTGGCTTGGGTGCAACAGAGCTCATTATTATTTTGTTGATTGTGCTCGTGATTTTCGGTGGGAGTCGACTTCCACAACTGCTTGGGGGACTGGGGGAAGGAATCCGCAACTTTAAGCACTCTTTGAAGAGCGAGGAAAAGGAGCAAGTCAAAAAAGAATAGCTAATGAGGTATCTTTACTGTTGGTTAGCCTAACGGAGTGAGCTGCTCGTCAGAAATTGAATCTCCTCAGGGCCGTGGTTTTTTTCCGATCCGTATTAACTCGAATACAATAAAAATGGATCTCTTGCTTCAGGTAAGTGCGTAATCTGGGTAATACCCTATGGAATTTGAAGGGCGACACGACTAAAGGTAGGTGGGGCTGTCGCGGCAGTTGCCTACCCACAAAATAACCCGCTCGCTAGAAATCACTTTGCTGTAAGTGGGTTTGTGCCCGTTCCCAATCTTCCAAGCTCTGGAAAACGAGTCCCACACTCTTCCAACCGCGAGTTCCAAAACGACAGACCTCCCGGCGACAGTTGACGTCAGCATATCCAAAACCTTTCGGTTGCCGTTAACATGGGTCGGAACCAAAGTGTGAATGTCATCTGCTAGTCCCAGCCTCAGGATGTGTAGATTTCTGACAATTGAGCTTTTCAGCCACTACTCTATGGTAGGAGTAATAGTAAAATGATCTGTTCCCTGAGGCGGAAAGGCGAGGAGGTAAGGCACGTCGCTCAGGTGAGCAACCAGAGATGGTGCAGTAGCCGAAGACAATGGCGTCAGGTGTTGTATATTTAAAGAAGGACTGCCTTTTTGTTCGTCGTACCAGGTGATTCTAGGTCCGAGATTGGACAGTTTCCAATGGTCCTTCGATGTTTCAAATGTAGATAAGAGGGTTCGTTGTTCACTTTTCAGAAAGGGCCAGGCACCTGCTCTGGGCAGGGGGAGAACACATAGGGAGAGCGAATTCCGGAGGTCTTCACCAGAGAAGGGTAAGCCTCACGTACGGCTGAGTCACCACGGACTCCGGTTTCCATCCATTGCTGGGATAGTCGGTATTGATAGCAGACCAGCGGGCGTTTTAGTGGGAAAGTTTTTTAGAAGCAATGAGTTCTGTGACTCCGTCAGGAAGGTCAGTATGCTCTGTATTTTTCCAGCCTTCCGCAGGCGATCCCACCATAGGATAACCGAGGAGAACACTCTATGGAGAGCTTCAGGCTGATCCTTGGGATAAACGATCAAAGCGACGAGTTGGCCATGCCCATCCCGGAGGATCAGCCTGAGGATGGCAGCGGTCTGATGGTGATTGCCGTCGGTGCCCAATAGGATCAGGACGATTGTCCAACGGGGAGAATATTGGTGCAGTAACCAGACCATTACGACTTCGAGGAGAGACCGTCTAGTTAAGGTGTTCTTTAGGGGAATGAGTCAAAGGCGTATGCTGCCGGTCAATCTAAACTGGATTCCCGAGGGGGGAGGAGTCGAAAGCATTGGATCCTTCTCCAGTTTCGCCGGTAAAGAGCCAAAGGTAGGTGCGTTCTGAGGGAAGTATTCAATTCTGGGTGAGACTTGTAGATAGATTCTCAGGAAGCTGAGATCTTCAAACTGCACTGGTAGAGTCCCCACCGAGCAGTCAGGCTCGATCACGGAAAACCATGAGGGAAGTCGCATCAATGCGGTACGGATTGTATTTTGGGACAGTCCTAGGGCTTTTTCTGGCGGGGGAACTAGGCTCGATGGTGGCTCAGTCCGAGGAGTGGCGGAGTCCTCGGAATGCGAATTACAAGATTTGGGTTAGCCTGGATTCGGAACAAAAGAAAATAGAGGGCAGGGAAGTCATAACTTGGCGCAACAGAATGAATCTACCGACCGGAGAACTTTGGTTTCATCTCTATTACAACGCCTGGATAAACGATAGGAGTACCTGGTTGAGGGAGAATTCCCTGCAGCCCTTTCGTGGTACCTGGCGATTTGCAAAAGAGGACTGGGGTTACTGTACAGTCAAGTCCATCAAGGTGCTAGCTGGGGAGTACTGCCGGGGAGGTGGATCTGACCGAACAGGTTCGTTTTGCGGCTCCTGATGACGGCAACCCCGACGACCGTACTGTCCTGGTCTTAACCTTACCGCAGTCGGTGGCTCCGGGCGAGAGACTGGACGTTGAGGTTCTCTGGGAAAGTAAAATACCTCGTACCTTTGCCCGTACCGGATTCCGTGGAAATTTCTTTTTCCTAGCTCACTGGTTTCCTAAATTGGGCGTTTACCAGCTCGATGGAAGCTGGAACTGTCATCAGTTCCACGCGGCCACCAAATTCTTCTCAGATTATGGAGTCTATGATGTCCAGATTACTATTCCGTCTTCTTGGAAGGTTGGTGCTACCGGGGTAAGACTGGGAGTGACCCATGAAGCCAACGAAACCTCCACTCATCGATTTAAGCAGGAGGACGTCCACGACTTTGCATGGACGACTAGTCCGGACTATCGCGAGGCGACTGACCGATTTGAGGTTCCAGGTCTACCAGTAGTCGAAATGCGCCTTCTCTATCAACCAGAGCATGAAAACCAGGTTCAGCGTCATTTCCGAGCTGCTAAAGCAGCTTTGCGCTATTACGGAACCTGGTATGGGGTGTATCCCTACGGGCATATTACGCTGGTCGATCCGGCCTGGGGCAGCGGAGTTCAGGGAATGGAATATCCGACCCTTTTCACCTGCGGGACTCGCTATTGGAACCCAGAAGGAGGCGGTTCTCCTGAGGGAGTGACGGTCCACGAAGCCGGACACCAGTTCTGGTATGGCCTGGTCGGAAACAACGAGTTTGAGGATGCTTGGCTCGACGAAGGCTTAAACTCCTTTTCGACCGACCGCACTATGGCCATGGTCTTTGGACCAAGTTTTTACGTTCGGAGCTTTTTCCGTAGCTTTTTACCCGTTGTCATTTCCGGCATTGGACGTCACCGTATGAATTACGGTCACCGCGTGGATTGGTATCGCCGATCTGCTCGCCGGGACACGCAGGCTTCACCGACCTATCGCTACTTTCCTTCGACCGCCAACGCGATCACTTATCACAAAACTGCTCTCTGGCTAGCAACCTTAGAACGGACTCTAGGTTGGAATCGACTGCAGAGAATCCTTTCGACTTTCTTTCAGCGCTGGAAATTTCGTCATCCCACTCCGCAGGATTTTTTTGCCGTGGTCGACGAGGTAGGGGGAGAGGACCTCACGTCTTTCTTCGATCAGGTTTACCGAAAATCAGTGCTCTTTGACTTCAGTGTGGAATCGGTTTCCAGCCAGGAGGTGAAAACCAAGGGCTGGATTGAGAAGGATGGTCGGCTGCACTACCTGAAAGGAGAGGATAAGGAGGACTCAGGGAATCCACAGAATCGGGAGAAACTCTACGAAACCCGCGTCGTCGTGCGCCGTTTACAAGATGGGATTCTCCCGGTAGAGGTGTTGTTTGTTTTTGACAATGATGAGGAATTGCGAGATGTTTGGGATGCAACCAATGAATGGAAGTCCTACCAGATGGTAAAACCCGCTAAGCTGAGGTATGCGGTGGTAGATCCGGATAGAAAAATCCTTCTGGACATCAACTATGGTAACAATAGTCGTCTTCTTAAGCCCGGAAACAAACTGCCTGCAATGAAATGGGCTTCAAGATGGATGTTCTGGCTCCAGGACTATCTGCAGACCCTGTCTTTTCTTTTCTGAGGCTAAGTGTTCTATTTCGGAAATACGATGATGTTTGCAGATGGGTCTTGCGGGGCGAGGTCAAGGCACGAGGAGGAGGGCAATACCAAGGTGTATCGTCGGCCATAAGTAATGCCGAGATCGCCGTGACTCCTCTCTTTCCAAAGGGTAGTGACGGAAGGGGCCAATCTCTTTGTTATTCTTCCTCCAGAGATGCGCTGAGGTATCGAGTTTGTTGTCGCTTGGCAAACTTGGGCTCCATTACGCTCGTAACAAACATCATCGTATCTCTGAAATGGAACACTCATAACACAAGGGAAAGCATCGTGAATCTGTTCAAGCTGCTCACTTCGGGATTGGGAAGAGTGTTGAAGTTCCCCTCTCTGATTTTCTGGGTCTACATGAGTAGTCTCGTGCTTGGGATTCCCCTAGCCGCCTCCATTGCCGAGACGCTCAAGGAATCCATCGGCAGCAGCCTGGTCCATGAAACCTTGCGTCAGCGCTTCGACCTGGACTGGTATGGTGAATTCCACTTTAACCACAAGGGATTGGCAGAAAGTTTTGGACCCTCGGTACTCGGGGTCCTCCCCACACTGACCCATCTGGAGAAGCTTTTAGATGGCAAGATCCTGCAGGGTCATCCGAGCATTGTCTTGACGGGAATCATTTTTCTACTAGTTTGGGCCTTTCTAGCCGGAGGAATTCTGGACCGTCTGGCGAGGTGTGATGAGCTGCACCTGCGCTCACGATTTTTTCCTGTGGCGGTGAGTACTTTTTTCGTCTTGTCCGTTTACTTACCCTCTCCCTGCTTCTCTACTGGGCCTTTTTCCGCTGGTTGGTCAATCCGATCCACACTTGGTTAGAGAGGGCGACGCGTGACGTGACGGCGGAGGGAACGGTCCTTTTTTACACTTCACTGATCTATTTCTTGGTGGGGTTGACGCTACTGTTCATGAGTATGATGTTGGATTATGCCAAGATCGCCATGGTTGTTGAATGTCGACATAGTATTTTGCTGTCTTTTGTGAGGGGCCTACGATTCTTGCTCTCTCACCCAACACAGAGCATCGCTCTCTATCTTGTACTCTGGTTGGTAGGGATACTACTTTTCATTCTTTATAGTCTGGTGGCTCCAGGCGCTGGACAGTCTACCTGGATTTCGATTCTGGTTGCTTTTTCGTTGGGACAAATTTACCTGGTCGCCCGCATGACCTTGAAGCTTTGGTTTCTCGCCAGCCAAACGGTTTTGTTCCAGTCGGAGCAACTGGTCTTAGGTTCAAAAATGCCGACTGCCGAAGAAACACCAGAGGGGAGCATATCGGGTTAGCCTGGGGGGCGGGAGGAAGACTCAAGCAAAGGTTTTTTGAGCATTTTCTCGCGTGTTTTTTTGAACACAGCTCCAGGCTTCCAGTGAGGAAGTGCTTCTCTTTCAGCCACCCGGTGCCCAACCTGGAAGAGGAGCTGAATATCCTCTACGGCTCCTTCGAGGTTCCAGTCAGGTTTTATCTCGTCAGAAACTTTGTGGTAATCGCGAAGAGTGTAGTTGTCTCGCTTCTGGCGCCCAAAGCCGTCCGGCCTGGATAGAAATTCGGTCCCCGGATTGATATACAGAGCAGGTACTCCCTGCCGAGCAAACTCAAAGTGATCCGAGCGGTAAAAGAAACCCTTCTCCGGTTCCGGTTCCGGCTTGACGAAACGTCCAGATGACTCAGCGACTTCCCTCACCACATCCTCGAGTGTTGAGTTGCCTAGACCGACCACAACAATGTCCTTGGTGCATCCCCAGGGGTTGATTCCGTCGATATTGAGATTGGCCACGGTGTCAACTAGGGGATACAATGGGTTTTCCGTGTAATACTTGGCCCCAAATAAACCCTGCTCCTCTGCGGTGGGGGCGAGAAAGAGGATTGAGCGCTTGGGGGGGGTATTCAAGTGAGTAAAAGCCTCGGTGATTTCCAAGAGCGCTGCAACACCCGACGCATTATCGAGAGCACCATTGAAAATCTGATCTCCCTCGAGATCTTCATCCTTACCGAGGTGATCCCAGTGAGCAGTAAAAATCAAATGCTCGTCTCGATGTTTTGGATCAGATCCGAGTAGCCTCGCAATAACATTGTAAGAATCGAATTGTCGGAATCGATTTCGAATGGTAAAGTTGGCTTTGACATCGAGTAAGATCGGTCGAAAATATTTGCTAATAGCTGCCGTTTTGAGCTCCTCAAAATCTAGACCGCACGTCTGGAACAGTTCCCGGGCCGTTCGCAAACTGATCCAGGACTCTACTGCAACTCCGTCGTCCGTTCCGGAGGGACGTCGAATGTAGAAAATTTCCTGTCCCCAACTGGCCGACACCACTTCGTAAGGATAACCAGCAGGGCCGGTTTCATGGATCAGAACGGCAGCGGAGGCACCCATTTCTCTGGCGATTTCGTATTTGTAGGTCCAACGACCGTAATAGGTCATTGCTTTTCCTTTGAACATGGCGGGGTCCAACTGAGAAGGATCCTTGGGATCTGGAATAGGGGGGTCGTTGACCAGTATTATGATTGTTTTTCCCTCGACATCCACATTCTTGTAGTCGTCCCACTCGTATTCAGGAGCTACTACACCGTAGCCTACAAACACCATATCTGCATTCAGGATCTCGACCTGGGGAACAAGCCGTCGAGAAATGGCAACGTATTGGTCTGGGAAACTGAGTTTTTTGATCTTGCTACCGCGGGAAAACGAAGCTTGAGGCTCAGCCTTAAGTCCCACAAGGGGTATCTTTTGTAGATAACTTCCGTTGGGGTTACCCGGCTCCAATCCCAGTTTTCGAAACTGATCGATCAGGTAATTAATGGTCAGTTTTTCCCCTTTGCTTCCAGGAGCTCGACCTTCGAATTCATCGGATGCCAGAATTTTAATGTGCTTGAGTAGATCATCGCTCCGGATGCTTTGAAGTCCCGCTCTGAGATTGTTCATCGGTCGGATACCTCCGCAGCCGAGAAGTTCAGCCACTACAGTAAATAAACTGATCGCAACAACTAGTCTTGCCATCCTGTCCCTTGCCAATCAATCAGCACGATACCCCCAAAGCAATCGGTGCCTCCCAAATGACACTGGAGGATAATCCAGCAACGTCGAGTGAAGCAAGATAAAGGGAGTCAGATTGAAGGCTTGGCTTGGCCAGGTTAGACTGGGAGATCGATTGCAATGAAAGGGATGTCAAACCGCCATTCACGAGTGCATTTTGTGATTTACCTAATCACTCTTGTTGGGGTCAACTGTGCCAATCAATCTCAATACGATCTGGTGATCCGAAATGGAACCATCTACGATGGTGAGGGATCACTCCCTTTTGTGGCGGACGTTGGTGTTCGGGGTGATGTTGTGGAAGCTGTTGGGTTTCTTGGTGTCGGGGGGCGACTGGAAATCGATGCCAGCGGACGTGTCGTTGCTCCCGGTTTTATTAACATGCTCAGTTGGGCAACCGAAACACTGATCGAGGACGGACGTTCCCAGAGCGATATCCGTCAAGGGGTTACCCTCGAAGTTTTCGGCGAGGGATGGTCGATGGGTCCGTACAGCGAGTTGATGAAGAAGGAACAGCTTAGTCGACAGGGAGATATTCGATACGATGTTCTTTGGCGAACGCTTTTTGAATATCTGGATCACCTGGTCGATTTGGGAATTTCAACCAATGTGGCATCCTTTGTCGGGGCGACGACGGTTCGGGTTCATGTCCTGAACCATGAAGATAGGGCACCGACTCCCAGGGAACTGCAGAGAATGCAGGCTCTGGTTCGAGAGGCCATGGAGGAGGGTGCGCTGGGTATTGGATCCTCCTTGATCTACGCACCCGCTTTTTACGCTACCACGGAGGAACTGATTGCCTTGTGCCGAACCGCCTCAGCCTACGGAGGCATGTACATTTCCCATATTCGAAGTGAGGGTGATCGTTTACTGGAGGCTGTGGACGAGCTGGTAACCATATCCCGGGAAGCGGATATCCCAGCGGAGATTTACCATTTCAAAGCGGCCGGTCAGTCCAACTGGGACAAATTAGAGGTGGCCATCCAGAAAATAGAATCAGCCCGCGCCGAAGGTTTATCCATCACCGCTGACGTCTATCTGTATACTGCGGGATCCACTGGATTAGACGCTGCGATGCCGCCTTGGGTACAAGAAGGTGGTCATCGGGCTTGGATGGAGCGCCTGAAGGATCCTGATATTCGCCGAAGAGTGCAACACGAGATGGCTACGCCCAGTGAGGCTTGGGAGAATCTTTTGCTGCTCGCGGGTTCGGCTGACAATGTTCTGCTAGTCAGCTTTAAGAGCGACTCTCTGAAGCCCCTAACGGGGAAGTCCCTGGCCGAGGTAGCCGCTGCGCGAGATCGATCCCCTGAGGAGACTGCCATTGACTTGGTGATCGAAGACAATAGCCGCGTGGGGAGTGTCTATTTTTTGATGTCGGAAGAGAACCTCCGCAAGAAAGTGTCCTTGCCTTGGGTCTCTTTCGGTTCCGATGCGGGATCCCTGGCCCCAGAGGGGGTATTCTTGAAATCTAATCCTCATCCTCGGGCTTATGGAAACTTTTCCCGACTTCTCGGAAATTATGTGCGTGAGGAAGGGATTCTGTCCCTCCAAGAGGCGATACGCCGCCTGACTTCCTTGCCGGCCTCTAATCTCAAACTCAATCGCCGAGGCTCGTTAAAACCGGGCTTTTTCGCCGATATCGTTGTCCTTGATCCAGCTGCGATTCGTGATCACGCCACTTTTGATTGTCCTCACCAGTACTCCACGGGAGTGATCCATGTATTCGTCAACGGTGTGCAGGTATTGAGAGATGGAGAACATACCGGAGCTACCCCGGGGAGGGTGATTCGAGGTCCAGGGTGGAAAGGGCACAAGCCTTGAGGGTCGAATCCGGGATCTGGCTGGCCCTTGGAATCGGTGGCATACTCCTGTTCTTTTGCGATTGCTCGAATCCGAAAAATCAGCAGCCGGAAGATCGCTCTTACTCCATGCTGAAGATGGCAGGACAGGGGCCGACGGCCTCGCCTCCTCACAACGCTTGGGAGGGAATGATTCGGATAGCGCAAGGACCATTTCTATTTGGGGCCAGCGAACTGTAGTTCCAGTATGATCTCAAGCTTTCTTTGGTTCACTATCCCGGAATGAAAGAAGAAATTCGTCAGACCTTTTGCATGCCGCAGCAGGAAATCACCTTACCCACTTATTCCATTGGCGAGTTCGAGGTTAGCAACCAGCAATATAGACAGTTCGTTCTAGCAACGGACTATCGTCCCGCTGACGCAGCGAACTATCTGAAGCACTGGCTGGGCAAGAGTAGCTACCCAGAATGGACTGCGACCTTCCCGGTGGTCTGGGTATCTCAAGCGGATGCTCAAGCTTATTGCCGGTGGCGCGATGGGCGCTTGCCGACGGAACAAGAGTGGGAAAAGGCCGCACGCGGTGCTAATGCAAGGTACTTCCCCTGGGGTAACCGATTGCCCAGTCAAGAAACGGCTAATTTCCGCTCTGAACAGGCAGAGCCCATCGGCAACCGACCTGAAGATAAATCACCCTACGCGGTCTACGATATGGGGGGGAACGTTGCTGAGCTGACCTCGTCCACGGTCTACTGGAACGGCCAACCACGAGTTGTCATTCGGGGAGGATCCTACCGTCTAGCGGTGCGTGAAATGCTCGTCTATAAACGCCACTTGCATTCTTTACCGAGTAGGCGGGATGAGGCAGTCGGTTTTCGCTGCGCTGCTACTCTACCAGCGGAAGACTAGAAGTCGATTACAGAGTTCTAGTTCGGTCATGTGACCCCACTTAACTTTAGGGAGGAACAGAGATGACGAGTGACAAAACCACATCACAGAACCAGGCTCTATAAGAAAAGGGAAAGGCATCAGAGAGGTGGCGTGGATCGTAATCGGCTGCTTTGGTATGCTTTTCCTGGAGGCGATTGCCATCTTTTTCAGGAGTGTTTTCGCCTTCGACAGGGCCAAGACAGTGATCGAAGATGTGGTGCAAAACCCCATGGTTGTGGCCGCTAAGCTGATCGCGGGCATCAACCCTAAGATTGGACTGATCGAAACCGACGGGGACCGCCAGACGGTGACTTTCCGTAACACTCGGGCCGGTGGGACATTCACGGTAGACTACGGGGATATCAAGAAAGGTAAGGTGAACTTCTCCTCGAAGGATCAGTCTGTTTCCGTTGACCTTGAGGTAGAGGGGTGGACCAGGGAAGAATGATCATCACCCGCGAGAAGGGAACCCTGACCTTCGAAGCGGGTCCCAGCACCCAGGGGTTTCCCCCTCTACCCGGGTGCCACTTTGGAAGAAACCTGCTCCACTGATTCCGTCGAGACCCGTAGCAGGGCCTACACGGTGAAGATCAAGGGAAGCTTTGGAGGAGGTAGTTGACTATTATGCCCGACATACCACAGAAAGCTGATCTATAGATCAGCAGTTGAACCACCACTCCGAATGGAATCTTTCTTATCGCTCAGTCATCGGATTACTCCAGAACGGCCTCGGTAAATTGCGTTTTCGAGGAGGGCGAGGTATAGGTGATGGTCTCCTATACGCAGAAGAAGTAATATGCAGATCAGAGGAGGATGAAGCAACTCACTCCACACCTGTACTGGATCGAGGATACCTGCAGCGTCTATCTGGTTGTTAAAGGTGAGAAAGGGTTGTTGATCGATTGCGGTACCGGCTTTCTCCCGGCCGCCCTGGAAACCACTCCCATTCGGAAGGTTGATCAACTATTGCTGACTCATTTTCACCGAGACCAGTGCTCGGCGGCAGCCGAGTGGGTGGAACACGGGGTATGGGTTGGAGTCCCCTTCGCCGAGAAACGTTTTCTGGAGGAGGCAGATCTCCTGCGTGCTTCCTATGACATCTTTGATAACTACACCTCCTTCTACCCTTGCTTCAGCCCCTTGCGAGACGTCGTCTCTGAACCCTACGTGAAGGATTACAGTCGGTTCGAATGGCAGGAGATAAATTTTGAAGTGGTCCCCCTGCCCGGGCACACTTTTGGTTCGGTCGGTTATCTGTTCGAAATAGACGGGAAACGTGTTTTAGCTTGTGGAGACTTGATGGCAGGGCCTGGAAAAATCAGAGAATATTACTGGACCCAGTGGCAGTACATGGATTTTCAGGGTCACGCCAATCTTCTCGAGAGTCTGAAGGTCACCGTTTCACTGAAAATAGACCTGATTCTACCTGGCCATGGCGATCCCTTCGAGGCGACGGGGCAGGCAGTGGGCCAGCTGCAGAAGCCACTGGAGCGACTCTATCAGCTTTTTTATGGGCGGTCCTATCCCTACTTCCGACCGCAGTTTCGCGCCCTGTCCGAACACGTCTATGAGGTGAGCAACTCGTCTGCAAATACCTATATCGTGAGAGACGATCAAGGCCATGCCCTCTTCCTTGACTGCGGATATACTGCGACTGAACCGATCTCCGGAAATCCCCACCGATTCATCGACCATTTGAGTCCCTATTTGGCGGACGAATTGGGAATTGACCAGGTGGAGTGGTTTTTACCGTCTCACTACCACGATGATCATCTGGCCGGGTTTCCCATGTTGAAGAACCGTTATGGAACACGCCTGTTGTCCTCCCCTGAATTAAAAGACATCCTCGAGCATCCGGAACGGTTCGACATGCCCTGTCTGATGCCGGAAGGTTTCCCCGTGGATAGGGTGGTTCGACCAGGAGAAGTCTTCCAATGGAGGGGGATTCGTTTTTTCCTGCAGCAGCATCCAGGCCAGACGCTTTATCATCACCTGATCGAATTTGAAGTGGATGGGAAGAAATTTCTCTCTATTGGGGACAACGTTTCTGGACTCAGTTTCTCGGAGAAGAGGGATTACATCCATTCCTTCATCCCCAAGAACCGGACACCCGTTTCCAGCTATCCAGACATGCCGCGTCAAATACTGAAAGCATCCCCTGATCTACTGCTCACTGGCCACGGCGGCGGCGTCTGTTACAACCAAGACAAGGTAAGGCGTTGGCAAGCCTGGATGGAAGAATGGCAGGGTTTATTCACCCAGATTCTAGGCGAGACTCATCCGGATATCGGTATGGATCCTCGCTGGATTGAGTTCGTCCCCTACAAAGTACGGATTAGACCAGGGCAGCAGGTGACCTTTAAGCTGGTCGTCACCAACCATGAGTTGCAGGATAGATCCTGTATCATTTGCTTTCGATCTCTGCCCGAAGTTCAACTCAAGCCGGATAAAATCGATCTGCGGATCGCCGGTGGAGACAAGGTCGAGGAAAAAGTCACTGCTACTTTCCCCACCATATTTCGAACTCATTCCCTACCCATCCTGGCCGACGTCACCTGGGACGGGCGTCGCCTAGGGGAAATCGCGGAGGCGGTGGCCTACTGGTAGGTAGATGGCCTGATCAGGCTCGAAATCCCGAATCTGAGGTTCGAAGATCAGCTGGAATAGACTGATACTCAATGTTGTAAAGCTCCAGGTCAACAGGTGATAAAGAGGATGGCGGCCCCTCCTCCGGTAAAGATGATAGGGCCAGAGTCCGAAGGGATGTTTCACCAGCTATAAAAGGCTGGTCATTAGTGGAAAATATTTCACTCCAGGAATCGGTTAGCACGATCCTTGGAGAGGTCAACAACCGACTCGCCTCGTGTGGAGAATGAGGATCTACCATCGAGCTAGAATTGATGTTTCCCCTTCTGGTTGAGGTGAGAAAAGGTGAAAAGCGCTGGTTGCTATGACCTGCCCGATTCCAGTACATGAGCCAAGCTGAACTCAGAGAGATCCAGGGTGCCTGTTTAGAGGTACAATTAAAGACCCAAGGATGATGTCAGCTGGATGGACTGGTCCGTCGACCTGGGGTCTATTGCCAATGACAAGTAAATAGCGAATAAGCTCGGCCAGGAATAGAGGCATCTAACTGGGAGTATCCTGGTAAAATAGCGCAGGCCTGAGCGAGAGACAAGAGTGTAAGGCAGGGAGTGAGCTCTTATGAGCTTCTGTGGCGCAAGGTGAGTGCCAAAGACTGAACATTTTCGTCTTAGCGGCCCTGGGATTCACATCTCCATCAGTCCCCAAACTAATCTGTTCAGCCCCCGGTCAACCTGTTGCATGACTTCCAATGTCAGTAGATCACTCTCGCCAGCGGGTTTGATTACGCCACGAAGACAGGATCGCTGCCATGCTACTCCGCCTACAATACCAATGATCAGACACCCCCTGCCTGGCAGGAATCCCAATGAGGAAGATCACCAGAACTCCGATGGTAAAGAGAAATCCCACTGCTGTCTTCACCGGTATCTTTTCGATTCGGATTCTCGGATGTCTTTTCATCAAATAATAGACACCTTCTGCAGCCGTGTAATAGGCCTGCCTGTAGTTGTGCTTTTTCAGGAGGATACATCGGTTCTTCACTAGGGTCTGTCACGAGGAAACTCCGTCTCTAAGGTCCAACCAGTCAGGAAGGTAGGGACCGATCGGCGGGGCGATCCGGTCAATGAAATTCAATAGGAGAAGTAAAGAACAACACCCTCCCCTCCCCATAAAATATAGGTGGAATCCCTCACCGAATTTCTGGTTCAGATTACTTAACCGCGAACTGGACAAGCAAGTATGGACTCTATACGATGTGTCCCGCGAGAGTTGATTTGAAACCGGTAGAAGGGTCGTAAGCTCGGCTCAGCCGCTGACTTCATTTCCTGATCAGCACGAATACTGATCTGTCGTCCATGATGCAACTAAAGGATGGCCGGCGGCTGGAGGTTGCTGTTCTCACTGTTCCGTTGAAACCAGAGGACCGAATGCGTCTGGTCTCGCTGCTGGAACATGAGTGGGAACGCTCAGATGTCGATTGGCTCCAGTCCATGCGCGGAGCCTACGGAAATACTCTGCAAACCCACTCCGCCATGGGCTCGATTGACGGTGATCCAGTAGCCAATGCCACCGTAGCCTATCCTAAGCGGGAAGCTGAGGTCTGCGTAGTAGAAAATGTCATGACGCGTCCGGAATTTCGCAGGCAGGGTATCGGAGCAGTGCTAACCGAGCGAATGGTACAAGTCGGCTTCGAGGCCAACTGTCGTCTGGCCTATCTGGGTAACGAACCTCGTCCTCGCGCGGTATATGAAAAAATCGGATTTAGGAGGATCAGCGGAGCGATCATGCGCCTGCCCGCGCCTGGTTACGAGCAGTATGAGGTCAAATTGTTTGCTCCTGGACAGTCAACGACTATCCGTCCATCCTCCTGGGGAGATCTTCCCGGCTTAGCTTGTCTCATGGGCCAACCAAGCGGCATTCTGATGGCTGATTATTTGCGTGGTCTGGTCTCGCGTGGGCAGGCAGTTCCACTACGTTGTGTATCCAACTTCACCTCTGTCTGGTACGATGTGCAAGCCCATCGGGGTCTTATGCTTACCTTGGCGGGAGAAATGGCACACCGCGTGCTTGGTTTTGCTTCACTTACGCCAGGGCCAGCGCCTTTAAGGCAGCATACTGCCGTCATCGACGCAGCAACGCACGATCACTATGCCGACCAGCTGGTTTCCCTGATCGATTCACTGACCTTCGAGGCTCGTCGTCGCCAGATCACGCAGTTGCATGCCTATGTCGCTTCCAGCGACAGCCACAAACTCAGCTCGTTCCAGAGGGCAGGGTTCTCTGTATTTTCGACCCTGCCCGGTATGCTTCATCTGAAAAACCGGACCGTTGACATCGTTCTTCTTCAGAGGTGCTTAAAACCGACTGGCTCGTTGGATTAATCGACCAGGCCCTTTCGGACAATTCAATTTCTTGATTTTCTTTTTCTTTATTCGTACAATTCACGTGTTTGCTAAAAGGAGGTCTACTGTTCTGCCTGTCGACCGGCTCTCAAAAGCCCTCAGAGTGTCTAGGCTGCTTTTCGTTGTCCTGATTGGTCTGACGTTGAGCCTGAGGGCAAACCAGGCTCAGCACTCCTTGCTCAATGCGGGAATCAGTTTGGGTCGGGCAACTGCAGCCATGGAGTTATTGGCACCTACGGCGGCAACCCAGTCCTACACACAGGGGGCCCTCAACGAAGCGGCTGAGCACATTCAGAAGGCTGACACACTGTTGGCTAGGGACAACCTGAGCTCTTTACAACCCGATATGTACGATCTCGATGGTTTGGCCCCGGAATTGGAGGAAACCGCTGCCCGTTTGGGGGACCGATTGGCTGAACAAATCCTGAGTCGTATTGAAGCGGTCCAGACTAAATTACACCAGATACTCAGTAAGACTTACGACGCCAGCGGAGGTCTTCAATACGGGCCCACTTGTGACGCATACTTTTTCCAGGTAGGCTACTATTTCAGCCGGGCACACATCGCTTCCTTCATTGGGGAAGTCTCGACCAGAGATTCCGCTCACAGCAGCATGAATCAGGCCGTCCGGGGCGGACTTCAAGCGGTCTTTGAATTCCAATGTGGTTTTGGTAGCGAAGACTCCTGGAATGCACTACCTTTGGTCTCTCCGCCGAAGTTTGGCCCTTACGCGACCAAAGTGGAACCTCTACGGCGGATTGCTTGGTACTCCGAGCCTCCGGCCAATCCTCATGCCCCTCGTCTCCGCCGGGAAGATAGCGAGGAAGACTTCCCTCGGCTACAGTCCTCGCTACCTTTACCTCCGCTACCTATTCCAGCACCGACACCTATTGATCCTGAAGGGAATTTTACCTGCGATCAGTACGCTCGGAAATCGATCGAGCAATCCCGACGATATTATGAGGTCAATTGTGGCAGAGAAACCGGTTTAGGGTGGAGTCGAGATTTCGTCCATCACAAGGATTGGTGCAAACGCAGCAGAGAAAGCGAGAAAAACAAGCCTTTCAGCCGGTCAGATCCAACTCCCGAGGAGATGATTCCACTCCGGGAACAGGTGTTGCAGGAGTGCAGTGGCGGGTACGATCGGCAGCCATCAAGATGTACGTTCAAAATCTGGGGTGGGAATCAAGGTCTCTTGAAGATTGGCATCAACGCTGATGCCGGAAGGATTTATGCCATTGACCATGAGGCCTGGTTTGACCATCAAGTACGCTATCCTGAGGGAGTCAGCCATTATAAGACAGTGGAAAGGGAGGATTTACCGGCGCTGATCCAAGCGATGTGTAAACGCTGGAAGCTCTCTCGAATTCATGAAATCCGACGTTGAGTCTGTGCGGTTGAGCTGCAGGTAGTCTAGATTTTTCTCCAGGGCTCGAGTTAAGAGTTTACCCGCGGGTTGTCATCGAGATTGACAACCTCCCGTTGCCAGATATAGAAAATCTTAGCTTCGTTTCTGCTTCAATATTCTATGGCGTCTGGTCCCTCCCAGAAAGGATCAAATACTGGTCTCTTCGCAACCTCTTGACAAAACTGTCAAGATCGGAGCGAAGGTGGTCGGCATAGCCGGATCATCATATTTCAGATGGAGAAAGGCGCGGTAAGCAAGGGCATATGGGCCAAGCTGTTGTCCGGATTGACCACTTGAGATGGATGACAGTCTAGCGTCCAGTGCTGTCTGAACAAGGGGCTGGAGAGGTGTCTACGAGATTATCAGATTTTTACGAAAGCACCTGTACAACCCAGGGTATAGGCTGTTTTCACCGGAAGTATGACGAGAGAATTATTGACCCAAGGTTGGCGGGGTGATAGCTTTTGATCATTCATCACGAGTGGAGGTCAGAGGAGCTCGGATCCAAAGTTGATATGAGAGATGTTGGGTTAACCTGCTTTTCTCACGCCGCGCTCTCCCCTTGGAAACCCGGGTTTGGAATGGGTACAACCAGAGGGGTCGACAGAACACACGCTCAGACTAGCCGGTAGCTGTGTCGAGGCTAACAAGAGCGGATAGCTCACACCAATCGGGCGGAGAGAAGCGGAAGAGGGCGGTCATGGGCCGAAGCTTTAATCAGATAATCGTCCCCTGTGGGACTCTTTTATTGCTTTTGGCCACGGGTTTAGCCCAGACCTGGGTGGAGGATTCATTCGAGGACTTCAGCGACGGACAGCTAGAAGCTGCGGGACAAAATCTCTACGTTACCTCGAGTGGTACCATCAAGAACATCCATCGTTTCGACCTGAACAAAGACGGTTTTCTCGATCTGGTTTTCAATTCATCCCATGATTTGTTGATGGTTCCACCTGCTACCTGTTACGAGTTAGCGGAAGGTCGTGGCTCCGGAAAAGTCCATGATTTGCCCGTTTTTGGCAGCAGTTGTGCCACCGTGGCCGACCTGAATCGGGATGGTTGGGTAGACGCGATCATCTGCCCTAACAACGATTGGGTCACCAGCCGCCGTTATCTATCCATTCTCTGGGGTGACGAGAATGGCTGGTCGGCTCGCCGGATGAGCAAGCTGTTGACGATTGCACCGAGTGCCGTCGAAGTGGCGGATCTGGATGTAGATGGATGGCCGGAGATCATCGTGTTGAATGGAACACGATGGGCACCTGAGGATGGGCCAGAGGCCGTCTTGCGCATTTACTGGGGCAGCGTCGAGGCCTACCGACAAGAACGCTACCTAGAAGTGGTTTTGGCCAATCTTCAGGACCTGAAGGTAGAGGATCTAGATGGGGACAGCCGGCCCGAGTTGCTGCTATTACAAGAAGCTGTTCCCCTTAGTTTTGGTCCAACCCCTTCGCCCGCCTTAGCCGAAATCACCAATGCATCCAAAGGGCGGGTAGCTTCCCGGGTCCTGATCTATTGGAACGATGGGATCGATCCTTCCCGTGAATTGCCCGATCCCCAGGACGTCCCTCTCACGAGCGCCGGTTCTTCTCGCCTTGAGGTCGCCGACTATAACGGTGACCGGCGGCTGGATTTAATCGTCAATGGTGGTCCTCGGGAACTGATCGGGCAAGATCCGACCACGGGAGCGAAAAGATATCGCTACTCGGGACTAGTCCTCGTAGCGGCGACCGATGGGCCCAGAAAATGGGCTCAACCAGAGATAATCTCCACGTCGCCTTCGTCCACCTTCGCGGTGGCTGATCTAAACCAGGACGGATGGGCAGAGATCGTGCTGGCTGATCGTTCCGCAGAGCAAGACAGTATCCGGATCCTCTGGGGCGGATCGGAAACTCGCCTCGGTACGAACAGAAGCAAGAAGTTACCCATCGGATATGCTTCTGCCCTGGCCATCGGTGATCTGGACGGAGACAAAAACCTTGATCTAGTTGTTGGAGTAGGTCAAGCGAGGGAAACCTACGAGGCCAATTCTCGGATCTTTTATGGTGACGGAAATGGGGGTTTTCAGCTGGCCGATCTGCAAATCATCCCTACGGCATCGGTCAACGATGTCGTCATCGCTCAAGGTAACGGAAAACATGGGAACCGTGTGATCTTTTCCAACAACATGGCCGGTCGGATCCATGAAGATGTCCCGGTGGACGTTTACTGGGGCGATCAGATGGGCTTTCGTCCAGGTCGCCGCTCCCAGTACCGAATCCTGTCGGGACACGCCTCTAGTGCCGCTGATCTCGACGATAATGGTTATGTAGATCTGATTTTGGCTTCCATCGTCCATTTCTATGACGCTAATGTAGAAGATCCTAGTAATCTGAAACGAGGTTTCAATATCCTGTGGGGTGACCGTGACGGCTTGCAGGATGATCGCCGTACGGTAGTCCAGGAATATGCCATGACCGCAACCAATGTGGCCGATTTGGACCGGGATGGATACCTGGATTTAATCGGCAGCTGTAACTTGCCAGGCTTGAACGGGGAGTCGCACCGGATTGTCATTTGGCCTGGAGGTCCAGCGGGTTTTGATCCTGAACGCCGTCAGGTGCTTCGCTGCCAAGGGGTCGACGGTCCTAACGTAGTAGCGGATTTCAATCAGGATGGATTTCTAGACATTGCCGTAACCCGTGGACTGGTTCACCGTGTGTCGGTCTTTTGGGGAAGCCAGCAGGGTTTTTCCGACGAACGCGAAAGCTCTTGGCCCTTAATGGCTGCCGATGATATCAATACCGCCGATTTGGATGGGGACGGGTGGCTGGACCTGATCGTGACTTCCTATCGCATTCCCGGGACTTTGCATTTTGATTTTGGCACCCATATTTTTTGGGGAGGTCCCAAGGGTTTTGGTCCGACGCGTTCCCAGCGCCTGCCGGGATACGCCGCCTGTGGGATTAATGTGGCGGACTATGACCGGGACGGATTTCTGGATTTGTTCGTGCCCAATTATCACTACGGGAACACCCGAGAGTCGGTCGCCTCTTATCTGTTTTGGGGAAGCGCTGACGGTTTTTCTGAACTCGATCGAACCGACCTGATGGTCGATTCCGGCCACGCTGCGCTCTCGGCCGACTTTGATCGCGATGGCCTGATCGATCTGGCGGTTTCCTGCCACGCTCGAAATGGCATTCATCTGACTAATTCCAGGGTCTATTACAATGACGGTGAGCGCTTCAGGCAGCCCCGATTCGTCGAACTTCCTACGGTGGGAAGCCACTATATGTACCGCGCTGATGTCGGAAATATCTACGATCGGTCCTATCTTCAGCACTACGTTTCCTCGATCTTCCAGTGGAATGATCTGCACCGAAAGGTCACCTTACGAGTCGAGAGCGAGACCCCTGGAGACACCCGGTTAACCTTTGAGACTAGGTGGGCTTCGGGGGAGGATGATTTGGTCCGCGCACCTTGGGTAGAACTCAAACCCTTGGATCTAGGTTCTTCCCAGTACTTTGGTCCGATTGACTTCCATGCGCGGTTTCTGCAGTACCGAGTACTTTTTTTCTCGGACAATGGTGACCGATATCCGACTCTGGACCGAGTTGAGGTCATCTTATCCGACTGATTGTCCAATCTTGGAAAGAGGCCCACTTTTGCAGATGCCCTTAGCAGGAGAGTCAAGAAAAGGAGTTATCGATCGGTGTTTAACCTGACCCGAAAGACAATCCCTATTCAGGCCGACCACGTCGCTGATGGCTTGAGCCGCTCATCGAAGAGCGGCCAGGCCATTCTGGTGAGCGGAGACCGGATCACGGCGGTGTGGGCCAAACCAGCAACCCAGAACCAGATTTCCCTGAAGACTGAAGTCGTGCATCTCGGTCTAACTATTTCAGTCACAGGCCCTAATGTCGGATGAAACACTAAGGAGAGAAAATATGACCAGTAAAAAGGGACTCGGAAATCAGAGCGAAGTTTCCAACGCTGACTTGGTTGAAGGTCTGCGTAAAATAGGTCTGAAAAAGGGCCAGGTGGTTCTGGTCCACTCCGCCATGCGGACGGTCGGACATATCGAAGGAGGGGCCCAAACGTTCATAGAGGCCATCTTAACGGTCCTTGGTTCGGGCGGTACTCTGGTGGTTCCAACCTTTACCCTCGGCCACGAAGCAGAAGAAGACCCGATTATCGATCCCGTGACAGATCGCTCCGAAATGGGCGTCATCACCGAGACAGCCAGGCTCCATCCAGATGCCGTCAGAAACATCGCCTTTCGTCACAGTTTCGCCGCTATCGGCCGTCGAGCCAAGATCATCACCGAAGTTGATCCGTCCCTGGCCCCTTTTGACTTACGCTCGGCTTTTGGAGTTATGTTGGCACTGAACACCCAAGTCGTGTTGCTTGGCCTGACCTACTCCAGTTCTACCAGTCACCACTTTGCCGAATGGGTTTGCGATGTGCCTTACCGCCATAAGATTTCCATTAAGGTGAGGCTCCGTCGTGCAGATCGATCCCTGACTCGGCAAGCCATGATCGACTACCAACCCAAGAGTGAAGGAGGATCTTACTACGGGACTCGCGGTCCTGATTTCAATCGTCTGGGCAAGATGCTGGAGGATCGAGTCCTGGTCGGCACGACCTTCATAGGAAATGCCGCCGTTCGTCGTTTTTCAATGCGAGACCTCGTTGATTTGGCGCTGGTCGAGGCGGCCAAGGATCACAACATTTTCCGGAGCGCTGAGGGTGAGACAGATAATGCCACTCCCTTGGACTTTGGGAAGACCGTCTTGAGTCCGGAGATGCTGGATGGTGCTGGGCGTCTGGATCTGCATCAGTGGTGCGTTCGCGATGTCGAGAAGCTGAGCATACCGAACTGATCGAGGGAAATCCTCCGTAAAGGCTGTCAGTAGGTCAGTTAGTTAAACTTGTGCGCATAGTATGGAAACGCTCACCCAGTGGTCACCAGAATTTCCTAAAACGGACTCTCATAACACTTTAGGAGATAGACACGACCCTATGCACTGCACTCCGCACCAATGGATTCAAACTGGCCGGTACCACCACCGGGAGACTACCGGTACTCACAAGACCCGCCGGGTAGAGTGCTAGCTTACCCCTACACGATTTTCCGCGCTACGTTGCCCACCACGAAGACTGCTCTATGTCCTTGTTTTTGCGTCGGTTCTTTGCCTGCTACCTACAGAGCATCTACGTCCCCGACTGACCTGATCCAACCCTTCGCTCTCCTTAAGGATCTGGAGCTAACTCCTGCATTCTCCGATCGTGACAGCTGTGCCGTAGGCAAAGAGTTCAGACGCAGTCCCCACTACACTTGTAGTCATGTAGCGGATATTGATTATGGCATCAGCCCCCATTTTCTCAGCCTGGACAACCATCCTACTAGTGGCTAGTGCCCGAGCTCGTCCCATCATCTCTGTGTATTCTGTCAATTCTCCGCCAAGAATTAGCCTGATTATGGCAGATAGATCTTTTCCAATCCAAATAGAATAAACCGTATGGCCATGGACAACACCGAGAATCTCCCTGACCTCTCGACCCGGTACTACGGAAAAAGTTGATAGTAAGACCTTTCCATCAGGATTACTAGGTGGTACCGCATCCCCTGATACCTTCTTTTTCGCTTGTTCGGGTGCCAGTGTCAGTAGAACGACAAGGATACCGCCTAGAAAGCAGAAGATTGCTATCCTCAGCCACCAGGGCACGACTGGGTCATCGGCAACGATTACGTACCATGGTATTCCCACAAACACTGTAGTGAAAAGTCCAAGAACGAAAGCCAGAGAGCCAATGTGTCGAATTAATCTTATGGATCCTCCTCAGCTAGCTATTGATTATCTGGTTTCCAGAGGGTAAGTCCGTATTTCTGCTTTGTTTCCACATTATAAGCCCAGCAGCTTGTGGAATCTATCCGGAATTCACAACCTTTGGATTTGATAGGGATATTGGCCGGTGTATTTATCGCAGCGATCGGATGTTGCATCTCACTCTTGAAGCATGTTGCGGTAGCCGTCAAGGTTTGCTCGGGGCTGCCCAGATCAGAGAAAACTCACCGGACTAGTTCAAATGAACGGAGCAAGACTGGCCATCTACTCGGCACGAGAACTGTTCCCGCAGGACTTTGATCCTACCCCTGCATGGTGTACTTTACGAGCTAGCTGGTAAAGGGGGCGAAAAGATGACCAGAAAAAGCCATGTCAGCGGGACAAAAATAGGGAATCGATTCTCCTTTCCAGAACCTATTCCGTTCACCGGGTGGAAGCAGATGTTTGCATTTTTCGGTCCTGGAGCTATTTTGGCCTCGTGTGCCATCGGTAATGGAGAGTCAGTTCTCTCCATCCGCCTCGGTGCCTGGAGTGGATACCAATTTCTGTGGGTAGCCTTGGCGGCAACTGTAACCAAGCAGGTACTGATCACCTATATGATTGGCCGCTACACCGCTATTTCGGGAGAAAGTGTAGCGAGCGGCTGGGCTCGCTTCCCAGGCCCCAGGGGGTGGTTTTTAATCCTGATTCTCTCCGCCGATTTGGTGGCGCTTCCCTTCGGGCTAGGGGCTATGGCGCGAGCCGCAGGCCAACTCATTCAGAGCGTTTCCTCGGAACTGTTTGGAATCAATTACGGAAATCCTGTGCTAGTTCAAAATCTCTCCGGAGGATTCTTCACCGCAGTTGCTATCCTCCTCGGGATCTGGATTTCCTATGAAAAGTTCGAACTGCAACACGTCATCATCGGTGGAATTCTGGTCGCGGGAACCGGCTTAGGAGCACTGCTGGCTGGACCTTCTCTACTCTCAGCCATTAAGGGCACGCTTGTTTTTTGGGACTGGCCAGACTTTCCCGAATGGGCGTTGGTAGCGGAATACGGAATCTCGCGGGATCGGACGGTTGGTCTGGAAGTGGCCACCACTTTTGGTTACTTCGGGAACGTCATGATGGGCTACGTCGTCTACTCCTCGTTGGTGAAACAAAAGCAATGGGGGATGACGCGCAGCCCGCGGCTGAAGACGATTCAAGAGAGAGCCACGAGTTCTAGAACTGTCGACTATCTGCCTGATGACCCCGCAGAGATTGTCAAGGCTCATCAGGGACTGCTGCCCCTCAAGTTGGACCTTTTCCTTGGAGGTGCCGCCTTTTATATCGTCACCGGCGCCTTCATATTGGCGGGAGCCGCCATCATGGCACCGGCTCAGCTTGTTCCCAGCTTCGAAGATCTACTGGGCCAACAGAAAATTGTGTGGGACCAAATCAGTCCAGCTATTTCGTGGCTTTATTATGTGGTCATTCTGCTCGCTTACTGGGGCAGCTTCAATGCCTTACCAGAATTCTCAGCTAGGGTTACACAGGAGTTCATGATGGCAATTTCAGGCAAGATGGCCAGGATTTCCTTTCGTGCCTATTCGATCGTCATGGGTGTTTTTTTGGCCGTTTCCAGCGTCATCGTTCTTTTTCTCAATATCAATGCCGGTGTATTGATGGATCTCGTGAGTTTGATTTCAACGAATTCAGGAGTTGGTCTGGTGGGCTTGGCCGCTATCTATTTGAACTTTCGACTCCCAAAATCCTACCGAGCCCGTCCTCTCACCGTGCTACTGGCCATTCTTTCCTGTCTGGTGATCTTGTACTTTGGAGGAATCTCGTTCACTGAATTCACGAGGGCCAATCTGGGCTGGTTCCAGGCCTACTAAATCGAAAATCCTGAAGGACGAAGGCGATTCAGATGATTGAAATTCAAAACGAGTCCACCTGTTATGTAAAGATATGAAGAAGAATAAGTATCAGGTTGAACATGACTATGATGCAATAGCTGGAGAACTGCTGCGGATCTATGACCACGAGTCGGGTCTTGCGCTGACGGCTGTACCCAGGTACGGATTTGTTTGTTCCAGTATCCAGCTGGAGCATCCTGAGAAAGGGAAAGTGGAACTCCTCTACAATGGAGGTCGGTTTCCTCAGGGGCTCAGCGTCGGAATGTGTCCTATTCTTTTCCCCTGTGTGGGGAGGTTGCTCCTGGGAGGTCGGTCGGGAGCCTATGAGTGGGACAGGCAAGTGTACGAAATGGATATCCATGGTTTTGCCAAGGACTTACCGTGGGAAATTCTTGCTTGTGAGGCCCACAAAGGATCTGCATTCGTCACCGGGCGATTGGTGGACAATCCGGCGAGTCGGAAAGCTTATCCTTTCACGTTCTGTTTTGAGCTGACCTATCGGGTTCAGAAGGGAGTAGTCCTCTTTGAGTCCTCGATCTACAGCCAGGGTCCTTATGCCCTAGGTTACCACCCTTACTTCAAAACCCCGGTTGATCGAGATCGAGGTAGTAAGTCGGATTGCGCGATAAGAATCCCGGCTACCAAGTTGTGGGAAGACGAGGATCTGGTTCCCACCGGTCGGCTACTTCCGATTCCGGAAACATGGCCCCTGGCAGACGGCATGAATCTGGGCGGCCAGGATGTCGACGTAGCCTTTACCGGGATGACCACTAGGCGGTCGGGTGTCTACTGCTGTGAGCTCATGGACCGAGCCTCGGGTTTTCAATTACTCATTGAGGCCGACCGACGTTTCTTTCCCGAGGTGGTTCTGTACACCCATTCGGAAGCGCCGTATGTCTGCCTGGAAAACTGGACGGGTCCTCCCAACGGGTTCAATACTGGTTGGGGGCTGATCAGTCCGCTGACGAAACTGGTCTCAACGATTCGGATTATTCCAAAGTGGGTAGATGCTTGACTCGTGAATTTCTGTTTTCGGGTGGGGTCAGAAAAGGGCTAAACAGAGGCCAAATCAGCTACACCGCGCATTCTGGATTATACGAGGAATAAAAAACTATTGCGATGGGTGATCTCGGGGATCTTCAGGTGGCTATGGTTTGTGCTTCTCCGATAGTGTCGGATCTAGACCCGTTGGATTTTCCCGCACCCGGTCCCGCTCTCTCTCGCCACCACGAGGCCAGGGTGGAGCCGGATACGTTCATCCACACGCCAAAAATGACTGGAGCCAGGGCCGCATCGGTGCTCCTTAAGACGTCGATCGCAAGCCCGGTAGCCATTCCTCCATTTTGCATACCCACTTCGAAGGCCACCGTGCGGCAGTCGGTTTGAGCGAGCCCGATTAATCGCGATGCTCCATATCCAAGGAAATATCCGATCAAGTTGTGAAGCAGAGCGGCAACGATCAGGACAAGGCCGATCGCAACAAGTTTATCCCGCGAGTTGGCGATGATGATCGAAATGATGAAACAGATTGAGGCCATGGAAAGTACGGGTAAGCCTCGATCGAGCCATCGGCGTCGGCCATGAAGCAGGTAGTTTGCCACCAGTCCCGCCGCGATGGGGAGGATGACCATCTTGATGATCGAAATCATCATATCTAAAAATGGAATTGGCACCAATCTGCCAGCCAGGATCTTCATGGCTAGCGGAGTCATCACGGGCGCCAACAACGTCGAACAGGCGGTCATGGTGACAGAGAGGGCGACGTTGGCTCGAGCCAGGAAGGCCATGACATTTGAGGCAACTCCTCCCGAACAGGCCCCGATGAGAATGACACCGGCCGCGACTTTTGGGTCGAACCCAAAAACATGGGCAATGCTCCAGCCAGTCAATGGCATGACCGTGAATTGGAGCAGTATCCCGAGGAGTACCGCTTTGGGCATCCTCAGAGCCCGTCCAAAATCTGCCATACTGAGGCTAGAACCCATACCGAACATGATGATCTGGATCAGAGGAACATTGAGACGCCTCAACTCGACCCCCCCCCAACTCAGGAAAGTAGATGGATAAAACAGGGCAGTAGCGACTGATGTAAACACCCAGAAGGTGAAGGTAAGTACCTTCAGCGTAGGGTGTAGGTGGAAATAGATGGCCATGGAGGCCAACATCAGAATGGCAGATGGCCCAAGTAACGTCTCCCAGGGTCTCACCCAGGCAGAGATCGTAGCCACTAGTGAAACAGCACTCACTGCCAGAAAGAAACCCCTACCCATGCTTTCTACTCCGGTCGGCACTTTGAGCCGGGAATCGTACCACACCGAGGTGGAGAAGACACATTTCAATCTCTTTAGGCTCAGCTAATCTCTCGAATAGACGATAGGCCAAACGGGATCTCAAAAATGGGCTGTCATCTTGATGCCGGTTCCAGTTACCGTTACCACAGATATTTCATCAGGTCGGATTATCCCCTCCGTGGCCAGCCGGTCATAACCGGCGGTAGCAGCAGCAGCTGTTGGTTCCATGAGGAGTCCCCGTCGGGCCCAGTGACGCCGTGATTTCAAGATGGCTGAGTCATCCACCTGAGTCAGCACGCCACCCGTTGTTCGTACTGCCTCCAGGATTGACCGCCACCGAATCGGCTGACTGATTACGATTCCCTCGGCCACCGTAGATCCGGCTCGCATTGGAGGGAGCTGCTCGAGATTATTGCCAAATATTTTCACTAAAGGCGCGCAGGCCGCTGCTTGCACTCCATGTACCCGCGGCAGTTGATCAACTACTCCTGCGTGGGCAAGATGCTTGAATCCTCTGTACAATCCTAATAACATAGTCCCATTGCCTACTGGTGTGACCACGCTGTCCGGCACCCGCCGGCCTAGCTGCTCCCAGATTTCAAAAGCGACGGTCTTGGTCCCTTCGAGGAAGTAGGGATTCCAGGAGTGACTAGCGTAATAGGTCCTCTGAGCTGCCTGTAAAGCTGCCTTGGCCGCTTCGGCTCGCTGACCGTCTATCTTGACCAGATTGGCACCGTAAAGCTCAATTTGGCGAACCTTGCCTGGGGAAGTCTTGGCGGGCACGAAGACCTGACAGTCTACTCTGGCTTTTGCTGAGTAGGCTGCGATGGCAGCGCCTGCATTGCCCGAGGAGTCTTCGACGATTTTCCTCACACCCAGTTCTCTGATTTTACTCAGCATGACCGAAGCGCCCCGGTCCTTGAATGAGCCCGTTGGAAAGAGAAAGTCCAGTTTCAGGAGTGGACCAGGTTGGTCGGTTGGCAAGAGGGGAGTCATTGGTTCGCCCAAGCTGACAGCCTCCGTCTTGTGTCCTATGGGTAACGCCTCGCGATAACGCCAGAGGCCTGGTGGTCGCCGGGCTATGGTCTCGACAGGGAAGAGGGGCTCAAGGCAAAGGTTCAATAGCCCACCGCAGGAACATGCCCAGAGGGGTTCCTCAGCCTGGTGCTCCTTTCTACATTTTAGGCAGCGAAGAATGGTGGAAGCAACCTGCATTTCTTACCCCTTCCCTGCCGCATCGCCGGAATTCTCCATGTTCACCGCCTTCCGCTTCTTAGAGTTTCGCGAAGTGTTTCTCTTTCTGGCCCGATTTGAGGAATACTGCTGGGCATTCTCCACTGTTTTGCGTATTCGTTGGAGCCAGCGGCGCGCCCAGGCAAATTCAATGGCGAGAATACCAACCCCCAAGGGGATCACGATGATTGCGGGTCCAGGCAGCACCACCATGGCCATCCCGATCAGCAAAACAGTTGAGCCAACTATGAGAATAACAACACGACGAGTCTGGCGATAGGTAATGGAAATGACTTGCTCTAGCTCATGCCGCAGCAGTGAAGCCAAGGCCGCCGTGTCACGGTAGGAACCAATCAAAGATGCGAGCAAACCTATCGAAAGGATTACGCTGATGATCGCCAGCGACACCAGATTGGGAAGTGAATATTGATGCCACAACAGCATTTTGATACCCACGTATGCCAACAGGAATACCAGGCTCATCTTGAGATAGCGAAAACGATGGATGAGACCAGCCAGGGAAAAATACAAGGACCGCAGTCCAAGGATTGCAAACACGTTCGATGTGTACACTAGGAATGAATCACGGGTAAAGGTAAAAATGGCGGGGATTGAATCGATGGCAAACATCACGTCCACGGTTCCCACCAAGATTAGCGCCAGCACTAATGGTGTTGCGGAACGTTGGCCGTTGGTTCTGGTGAAAAATCGGCTGCCGTCAAACTCGGTTGTCACCGGATAAAGACGTCTGGTCAGTCGGACCCCCAGATTCTTGTCGGGGTTGATGTTGTCGTGGCGGATCACCAGCATCTTGGTGGCCGAGGCAATCAACAGCACTCCGAAAAGATAGACGATCCAATCATACTGCTGGATCAAGACGGGCCCGGCCGTGATCATCACCGCCCGTAGCAGGACCGCTCCAAGAATGCCCCAAAAAAGGAGTCGGTGCTGTAAAGCCGAAGGCACGCCAAAGTAGGCGAAGATGGTGGCGATGAAGAACATGTTGTCAAGAGAAAGCGATTTTTCTAGGAGGTAGCCAGTGAAAAATTGAATCGCCGCCTGGCGTCCCGTGAGGTGATGAGATGGCAGGTCGGACCAAGCCAACCAGTTCTCTGCATAAAGAAAATAGACTAGTAAGTTAAAGGCCAAGGCTAACGCGATCCAGGTAGCTGTCCAAATCAAGGCTTCCGGCAGACTGATGACGTGGGCCTTGCGATGAAAAACACCCAGGTCAAGGAGTACTATCGTGAGGATGAACAGCAGGAAAGCAATCCAGACGAAGGTCGTCATCAGGTGCGACCCGTTGCAAAGGTGGGGCCCCAGTGTCTTGTCTTCAAGGTTGGTGAAGTCGCTGCCAGCAATCGGCTGGGCTGACGATTGACCGTTGAAGACTCAGCTACGCCCCCAATTTCGGGCCGCGAAGTTTCACGAATTTGAAGGCCTGCTTGACACGGGAGGAATCTGAGGGTTGCCTCTCCAAATCGCAGCAACTCAGGCTGCAATAAGCCCGTGGGGATCAATGACAAATTTTGTCGCAGCACCCCGATCAAAGTCTTTATAGCCTTGTGGAGCCTCATCCAAAGAGATCACGGTCACGTTTACCGCTTTGGCGATCTGAATTTTTTCATGAAGGATGCAGTTCATTAACTGTCGGTGGTACTTCATGACCGGACACTGGCCGGTCATGAAGTGATGAGATTTAGCCCAACCGAGCCCGATCCGAATGCCGAGTGTTCCAATTTTGGCATTTTCATCGACCGCTCCAGGATCACCTGTCACGTAAAGACCTGGAATACCGATGCCTCCACCGGCGCGGGTTACCTCCATTACCGAGTTGAGAACGGTAGCCGGTTGTTCCTCGCCGCTTTGGCGTCCATGCCCCCGTGCCTCAAATCCCACACAGTCCACTGCTGCGTCGACTTCCGGAACTCCAATGATTTGTTCAATTTGTTCCGCTACCGTGGCGTCTTTCCTCAGATCGATGGTTTCACAGCCAAAACTTTCTGCTTGCTCTAAACGCTCGGGAATCATATCCCCCACCAGGACGCACGCTGCCCCTAACAAATGGCAAGAGGCAGCACAGGCCAATCCTACCGGACCGGCACCGGCAACATAGACCATCGATCCGGGTCCCACGCCGGCCGTGGTTGCGCCATGAAAGCCTGTTGGAAAGATGTCCGATAGGAGAGTGAAATCCGCTATTTTGGCCATGGCCACATCTTTTTCCGGTAGCTTTAATAAGTTGAAGTCGGCATAAGGGCACATGACATACTCAGCTTGACCTCCGATCCAGCCACCCATGTCAACATAGCCGTAGGCAGCCCCAGGGCGGGCTGGGTTGACATTCGAACAAATGCCAGTTTTCCCTTCTTTGCAGTTTCGGCAACGGCCGCAAGCGATATTGAAGGGAACCGAGACGATGTTCCCCACCTGGATAAACTCGACGTCCCGACCCGCCTCTATGACCTCGCCGGTGATTTCATGACCCAGAATCAGTCCCGTGGGTGCAGTGGTTCGGCCCCGAACCATATGCTGGTCACTTCCGCAAATATTGGTGGAGATAATCTTCAAGATTACCCCATGAGCACACGTGCGGTCCCCCAAGGCTAACTTGGGATAATCAATACTATGGATCTCCACAACTCCTGGCCTAATGTAGGCAACCCCTTTATTGCTTGGCATAGTAAATCCTCCTTCAGCTAGATTAGCCTTTCCAGCCGGCTCCCCGACGCCGAGAGTTTAAAGTCTTCCGCCTTCGTAAACCGCATTTGTAACTCCCTATCTACTGCATTGCAGGAGTCATCCAGTTTGACTAGGTTGTACTCAGTCGGTCTCCTGTACATGACTCAACAAATGCGCCTGCGGGGGACTCGGTAGCAATGCTACCCAAGCCGGCTTTTCCCCACCGACGTAGTGTAAGAAATACAGGCTAGGATCAGAAACCATCTGTAACCCAAGTTTATACGATACTCGTGGAAGGGACAGTACGCAACCCAGCCCTGAACGAAACTGACAAACGGAAATTCCTATGCTCTACCTATAAGTGCAATGCAGAGGGTCATGGAGGAAATCAATGCACCAGACGTGAGTTCGGGAACTGGGCTTGCCATCCAAACCAAAAGAATCGATGCGTTGGGAGTCGTCTTAGCACTTTACCTGAGGAGCTGGCGAGGGTGTTTTCAGTCATCCTCCAGTTCTGGCCTGCGAGATCCTTAAGCTTGGATTTTCGATCCCATTTTGACAACTCGACTTCCGTCGCATCTTAAACTCAATTGGCTCCTGATCGGTCCGTCAATACGACGATGGACTGGTTTCTGACCTTTCCCTGGTGGAGTGGGTTCTTTTCGAAAAAGGCAGTGTCATAGGCAGCAGATTTTCCATTAAGTAGGATCGCCAGGACCTCTTGTTTATTCTTGAGCCTCGCGTCATCGACAGGAACAGGAAACATCAGCTCTTCGGTGGGAAAATAGCTCTGAGAGGAAACTCCTTCTCCATAGTCCCGAATAAAACCGGTGCCTAGGAAAAGCATCTTGGTGTTCGGGTGGCGGCGCTTCCATTCCTTCCAGGTGGTAGTGACGATGGGTAAACGCTCGAGCTTCAGTCCAGACCTGACCAGTTTGCCCACTACGGGTATTCCTTCCAGAGCCGACCAAAGTGTGTGGGTCTGGCGGTCGTACATGAGCTTATTGGAGCGGTAGAGGAACCCACTAGTTCCAAAATCAAACTTTTGCTCCCCAATGGTCTGACGGTACAAAACTGCCGCCCCGAACAAGGTGCAGTAGGCGCAAGTGACACCGACCCCATCTCCCGTATCATTGAACAACTCATGCCAGGCCAGAATTCTCTTTGGGTAGGCACGGGCCTCTCCGTTGATGTCAATACCGAAGACTACGTTGTTGTTTCCTAGGTAATCTGCATCCTGGGCACGGATGAACTTCGGGTTCTCCAGCGGGGGAATTCCATCCACTCTCAAAATGCCTCCCCACATGATTTCGTCCAGGCGAATAGTGTGCTTAACTCCTGGATGAAACCATCAGCGAAAACGTTAATCAATCTGGGCGTAGAGCTCGCCCTTAAAGGCTGGATATGCAGGATTCATTTTGAATTCCTGCTGCCAGACCCATTTAAGCCAAGTCATCGGACCCGGTGGTTTGTGCTGTCCTGTTTTCTGCTCGAGCAGATCCCACAGAGGGCGGGCCAATGGGTGTTTGGGTCCGATGGGCCAAAGCGTGAGCCGCTCGTGGATCAAGAGGCACAACATTTCTAGTAGCAGGGGAGCCAGAGCAACGCTTCACTGGGATTCCAGTTTCTGCAGAGCCTCCTGGCCGACTGACTTGTTCTTGTCGATCAGATCAAAGATGCGCAGAGGTGTGTCGGAGAACTTGCCTACGTCAGCACCTTGCTGGGTGACGCTCGGATTCGCCTTCTGCTGCGATCGGGAACTGGCGGAAGCGGTGCTTTACATAATTGTCAACCCGCATAAAACCGAAAGGGTCAGGTGTCCAACTTTCTTGCCTGAGAAAAGTCTGGATTTGAGGAAAGGTAACGGTGCTTTGACAGGGGGCTAGACTCGCTTCATTTCCCGGAAGACCTGATCGGCAATCTTCAACGTTTCCTCAACGTCTTGTTCCGCGTGAACCGCCGAGACATACCATAACCCACGACCGATCAGGCGAATGCCTCTTTGGAGAAGACCAAAGGCTAAGGCCTCCTGTTGGACTGCGTTATAGCTCCGGCAGTGGCGGAAGCTATTGACCGCCTCCATCTCAGTAAAGCCGCTGTGAAACATGGGTCCAGGACCTTGGACCAGCAGAGGAAGACCGTGAGTCCTGGCCGATTCACGGAGTCCCACCATCAGCCGCTGTCCTAAGTCTCTAATGCGTGGATAAATTTTGTGACCATCTCGGATCAGGATTTCCACTGTAGCTAGAGCTGCAGCTACGCAGCTGATGTTGGTGTTCAAGGTTCCTGCGTGTACCACGCGTCCATCGGACAGATAATCCATGTATTCTTTTTTTCCGGCGAGTGCGCTGATTGGGAAGCCGCTGGCCATGGCCTTGCCGTAGACTGCCAGGTCGGCCGTTGCGGAAAGGTATTCCTGGGCGCCCCCAAGAGCCACTCGAAACCCCGTGATCACTTCGTCAAAAATTAGAAGGATCCCAAAATGGCGACATAGCTTGTGCAGGTCCGTGAGATAGCTTGAATTGGGTAAGATACAACTGTTATTACACATGATGGGCTCGCTAATAACGGCCGCGATATCAGGATCCTGCTCGAGAATATCTTGCAGGCGATTGAGATCGTTCCAGGGACAGATTACCAGTTCATCGAGTACGGACCCTAACTGGCCTTCGCTCAGTCGTACTGGCGCAAAATCCTGACCTCTTCTGGCAGTTGTCCGGACATCGACCAGGATATTGTCATACCAGCCGTGATAGTGCCCCTCAAACTTGAGGATCTTCCGTTTACCCGTGATGGCACGGGCTAATCGGATGGCGGTGTGAACCGCATCAGATCCGCTGGTGCCAAACCTTACTAGCTCTGCTCCTGGAAGGATCTCGGTCAATCTTCTGGCCAGTTTGAGTTCGAGCTCCGATTGAGCGGCGTACAACTGTCCCTTCGATTCCTCCTCTTTCACGCGGGCCAGAACTTCGGGATGGGAATGTCCCAACAGGAGAGGACCTTGGCTGAGCGTAAAGTCAAGGTACTCGTTGCCGTCGACGTCTCGGATTCTGACGCCTTGAGCATCGGAAAAAAACATGGGATGGGGTTTTCCAAGAGCCCGGAATTGGCTGCTAACGCCACCTGCGAGGTAGCGGCTCGTTTCACGGAAGAGCTTGAGTGATTGGTCAAACCGGTATTTTTTCATGATTTCAGGTGCGAAGGGCCTCAACCATTCGCTTAAAGGCTACCATACCCGGATCATCCCTGCCCACACTCTCCTCAGCCCATATACGGGCTCGGCCAATCTGTGAGGTTTTACCCCTAAATTCCTCCAAAGCCCGTGCTACTCCCTGGTCGGCTGCCTTCACAATGGATCCTGGATCTTCGAGCCCGTTGACCGCTAGGCGGGCAGCTTCGATTGCGTCGAGGACTGTCTTCTGTCCCAGCTGGCTTTTTCCCCGCTGCGCCATGGCTTCAATTGCTCCCGCGAGCAGGTTTGAAATCTGACCCCAACTGACTTGTGTTTTTCCCCGAGTCGCCTTGGCTGCACTCATCAATCCAGTGGAAATCAAGGTTCCATAACTGGAACCAGACACCTTGACCAGGGCTTGTGCACACCTGAGTAGAGCCATCCCCAAGTCCTGGGATAGTGTGGGCAGAATCTCTCGGATACTCCTGGCGGCCCGCTGCATAGCCACACCAAGGTCCCCGTCGCCTAAGTGTCCATCTAAAGTATTGAGCTCACCGGCTGCCTGGTCGAGTTTCTCAGCGATGCGGGAAAAACCCTCTTGTAGGACTTCTGTGGTCAGTCCATCAGCCATCCTAGACTCTCCAAAAGGCGCATTTGCAGGGTGCCAGAAGTAGTGCCTCAAGTTCGTCGTCCAGCTGACAAAAGGTCAGGGTGAGGCCAGCCATTTCCATTGAGGTCGCGTAACGACCCACTAAGGGCATGACAATCCTGGCTCCTATGTTATCCAGTTTCTTTTTCAGATAGCGATAGACAATGTAGAGTTCCTCGGCTGGAGTGGCCCCCAGACTGTTGACTAAAATGGAAAGCCGATCGCCGGATCTGAGAGGCATATCTTCTAACAGATAGTCCATCATTTCCTGAGCGATGTGGTCGGCCTTCTTCAGCTTCCCTCGCCAGACGCCCGGCTCTCCGTGGATTCCCATCCCCATTTCCATTTCTTCGTCACGGATCTCGAAGGTAGGTTTGCCAGCCTGTGGTACGGTGCAGGCTGTCAACGCCATGCCGATCGATCGGCAGCTGTCGGACGCCTTCTGGGCGATTCGAGTAACCTCGTCGAGATCGGCCTTTTGCGCCGCCTTCGCACCGGCAATCTTGAAGGCGTAGATGAGAGCCCCGGTTCCCCGCCGCTTCTTGCTCTCCTGAGGGGGGGCGCTCACCACGTCGTCGGCAACCTGTATGCTCGTGGAGCGAACATCCTCCATCTCGAGCAATTCCCCAGCCATGTCAAAGTTCATCACATCGCCTCCGTAGTTGCCATAGAGCCGAAGAACACCGGCTCCAGCATTGGCCAAACGCATGGCCTCGGCCATCTGGTCTACGTTGGGCGAGGAAAAGACATCTCCTATGGCGGCTGCATCCAGCAGCCCTTGGCCCACATATCCCGTGAAGACGGGTAAATGACCCGAACCTCCCCCGGTGACAATACCGACTTTGCCCGGAATCGGCACATCGGGATGAACGATCACCCTCCCTCCTGGACCCGCTTGCCGGTAGTTTTCCGGGTGGGCAGCACACAGTCCTTCGAGCATCTCGTCCACGTAACGGGTTGGTTCATTCAAAATTTTCTTCATCATTTTCTCTGCCTACCTTTCGGTCGCCACATTGTCCATGGTTACTACAGCAAACGAGGAGAATAAAGTCGGCTTTCCTCTCTTTGGCCCCAGCTCCTCAACAAAAACTAGAGTCAACGGCAATACAAGGAGCCGGTTTTGATCAAGCGCGAAATCAGAGACTTACTAGTATAGGGAAAAATTCTTTAATTTCCAGTCGTTCTCTTTTCTTGAACAATGCAAAGGAGCACCGTAGAATGCCAGTAAGTGAGAATCAGCGAACTTTAGCCACCATGACTCTGTAGTCTATTCGGACGAAGCGACAGGATAAGAAATGAAAGAATTCCACGGAATCTATCCCTCCCTTATCACTCCTTTTGATCGTAAGGGAAACCTTAACGGGACGGTAGTCCAGGAGATCGTGGATTGGCATGTACAGGCAGGAGTTGACGGTTTCTATATCTGTGGTGGGACCGGGGAGGGTCTGTTGTTGACTCCGGAAGAGCGCAAGCTGATGACCGAGCAGACCGTTAGCGCGGTAGACGGAAGGGTCAAGGTGATTGTGCACGTTGGGGATCTCGCCACGCAGACTTCCATGGATCTGGCCCGGCATGCTCAAGCCAGTGGAGTCGACGCCATAAGTAGCATCCCGCCCATTTTCTATCGCGTCGATCGGCTAGCGATGAAGGATCATTATGCCCTGCTGGCGTCAGCATCCAATTTACCGTTTTTCGTTTACCACATCCCAGCCCGCACCGGACTGTCAATGGGGATCCAGTTCATGAGGGAATTAATTGCAATTCAGAATATCCGGGGAATCAAGTTTTCCGACTATGACCTTTTCACTCTCCACCAGATAGTGGAGCTTTCGGACGATTTAGTGGTTTATTCAGGTAACGACCAGATTTTAATGCCGGCTTTAACGATGGGAGCAACGGGTGGTATTGGTCTAACCTACAATTTCATGCCACAAATCTATGTGGGGATCTATCAGGCTTTCCGGTCAGGGAATTTTCGGTTAGCACAGGATCTGCAATCGAAAGCCTGTAAAATGATCGAGGCCGTCGTCGGTGTCTATGAGATGGCTGTGGCAAAAGCGGCTCTCGAGCACTTGGGGTTTGACGTGGGGGAACCCCGTCGACCTTTGCGTCCGCTGACTGATTGTGAGAAAGGAATTATTTTCGAGCGAATGGATCAGCTGGAACTGGCCGAAGGCGTCCCTAGATGATCGGTCATGTGGCGGGAAGCTGCAATCCGGGCCCTGAGGGGAGGGTGCACTCACTATACTCATTTCCTCGGTCATCTTGAGCTGAGCGGGGTCATCGTTGACTAGTATTGGAGACAGATATAAGGCGAGGAAACCGCCTAATCACGTCATCCTGACCCTGGGATAGCTCTTGGTAGCTGTGTTACTCAGCTTTGCTGCTCTTCTCGATCCTGGAGCAGAGGTTCTCCTGTCTGACCCAGACTATGTAGGTTATCTGAAGTTTCTCTGCACCCTTTAGGTTGTTCCCATCTCTATTTATGTCCGTGAGGAGGATGGTTTTCAACTAGCTCCTGATCGAGTTCGCTAGTATATTGAGTCCGCATCAAGGTCTTGATCATCAACTCACCAGTTAAGCACACCCGTGTGGTCATGTCTCCTCGCTTTTTCATGGAGCTCTGTAGGCTAGTCGGAGAGCAGGCGGGTATTGTGTCTGACGAGACCTATCATGGGTTCGTCTACACCAGGGTTAGGTATATGCGGCACTCAAATATTTCCCAGATACTGTGGTGATCAACAGGCTCTAGAAACGCTTTTCCATGACCGGCTTGGTAACTTAGTTGGGTAGTTGTTCCCTCTGAGTTAGTCCGGCCCATGCAAAAGCTAGAGTACAATCTGTACATTTCCTTTCCTGGTTTTGTTCAGCTCGCGGCGCTGGCCGTACTCCCCAAGGGCGAGGCTGGATAGATGGGTTGATGCTATTCCAAACGGTAACTGCTCTTGCTTGGTGAGCTTTGAGAGATGGGGTTGGAGCTGTCGCTTGGTCCCCCTGGGTGTCTTCTATGTGTTTGTCAAGGTGAGTAGATATACTTGGAATGTGCGAGAGGGTGTTTTTCTCCTGCTCGAGTAAATAGGTACTGCCGCGACTCTAGGTTTCGACTTCGGAGTCCATGGGGAGGGTGTATCCCCATTTCCTATGCCAACTCCGTTCGAACCTGGAGGAAGGTCTGAAGTGACTGAAGGTCTTTCTAGACAGGTAATAAGCCCTCGGCATAGCGGAGTAGTTCGTCTTTGCTCATTCCTTCCATCCCCAGTTCCTTTGCTGTTCTGGAGAACTTCCAAAAATCTTGACCCAGTGTACACGACGCCAGTTCCACCAGAGATCGCATCACCGGGGTATCGACTCCCAGTTTTTCACCAAGCGAACACCAGGTGGCCAAGCCATAGGGAACGTCTTCCGTTAGCCAGCGGGTGTCTAGTACCCCAGGTGCCCGTAACTGGGTCAACATACGGCTTCCGTGAATGGTGGCCCAGAGGTCCCCTCTCGGTCCGAAGCCTGCATGGTGAAAAGCTTGGTCTACTGGAACCAAGTCGAATCCCAGCATCTTACCGATTCTTCTCCGCTCGGTGTCGACGGCATAGATGGTCTTGCACACTCCCGGTGTCAACCCTTCTTCGTAGAAGTAAAACTCGCCCCGCGAGTACTCGACCCGCCCTGCATTCATCAGGACTCCAGCCGGGTGGACCACCGGATTCATGGCACTTAGCCCGCACTCGAGGACACTTGAATAGCACATTATGGCTGATGACGAGAGTCTTTTTTCCTTGAGCGGCTCGTGATCCTCGGCAGCAGAGCGCGCAGGGTCCCGGCCGTCCACTGTGAAAATCCGCTCGAGCAGGCCTGCCACTCGCTCCGTCTCGCTGGCCGGCCAAACACCCAGGCCCAGTCCGCTGACCACACCCCAGATGTAGGCTGCATCTGGGGCGATCTTCCGGCAAACGTAGGGCGCCGTGTCCGTTTCGGCCAACGTCACTCCTTTGGCTCTCTTGTGTCGTGCCAGTAGACGCGCAAACTCAAGGGTTCCCAGTGTTCCAGGTAGAATCACGACTACGTGACCGTCCCGTAGATGGGGTGCACACGCTTGGGCAAAAGGCTTGTGGGCATAGGCAGGGACAATCAGCAGCAGCAAATCATTCCGAAGAGCTTCGGCAAAGTCTGTGGTGACCCGGTCCATCTTGGACACGCCCTGCTCTGCAACACCGTCCAGCTGAATAGTTCGGGTTTGGCCAATGGATTCCAGTGTCCAGGCGAAGGAAGGGTGTTCACAAAGCGTGACCACAAACCCTCTCAGAGCCAGATTTGCGGCAGCCGCAAAGGCCGTATTTCCACCACCCAGGATCGTCAGTGCTGGTGCGCTCATGAGTCGGAGAGTGAATAATTCATTGGAGTGTTGAGAGCTTCAGAAACTAGTTCCCAAGCTCTCTGATTTTTAGGTTGGTGAACAAGACGATGTCACTCTGGTGATGATTTTGAAGGACTACGTAACCAGCGTCGGGAAATCGGTTTTTTGGATCCTTCCAATTCAAAGTTTTCTTTCCGTTGACCCAGACCTCAATCCGATTACCCATAATTAGCGATTTTTGGTGAATCCACTTTCCCTCGTGTACGTCAAAGAATGCTTCCGGTTTCCAGTTACCGCTTTCATCAACGAGCAAGGCTCCTTGGGCCATCCCGTAGATACCACCAGTGGGATTGCGAACGTCGTAGTGATCGACCTGTATCTCGTATCCTTCAGGAAAAGCCTGGCCAGTTTTTATGCCACGAAGGAAGACTCCCGAATTCCCAAAGCGCTGTTTGGGTACTGCGATGTCATAGGCACAAGCCCACCATGACAGTTCAAAATTCTTATACTGTTTCTGGGTGAAGAGATGGCCTGGGCCTTGCTGGCTAATGATCAGGCCACTTTCCACCTTCCAGATGCCTCGATCGTATTCCCAACCTTCCAGACTTTTACCATCAAACAGAAGTTTCCACCCCTCACTCTTTTCCCCGCTGGACAAGGTGTTCAGTTTGGTTTCCGGAAGGTTGGTTGGGAAGCGCGTCTGTGCTTCGAGATGTGACAAAGAATAGGTCAGCCAACCAAGTTGGAAAAATAAAACGCTGACCGTGCCTACGAAATGTAACTGTTTCATTTTGATCCTACAGAACAAAGCCACTATAATTTATTTTAGCAGATATTATGTTTGTCGGAGATGAGGATTTCCTCTTCAATTCTGTTTCCCTGCGAGAGTATTTCCTAAAGCACGAGGATTTCGCATGTCAGACAAAAGGCCTTTAGTTACACTTTTCTTCGGGATACTTTCCATGATGGCGGTTTTTTCCTTTTCTGAGAATCCATCCAGCTCCCAAACTTTTCAGCAGGTCCTGATTGACGTGGATCGCAATATTCGTATTCGTGAGTGGTCCGTGAACTCGGAAAATTGGTCGGGATCTGCTACCCGCTGGAGTATCCGAAAGGATGTGCTTCATGGTGGACGCCAAGAAAATGTGGATCGGGTCCGTGTAGACAACGGTGTTCTCTCCTTCACCATTATTCCGACGCGAGGCATGAACATTTGGGAAGCTCACTGCGGCGATTTACGCCTGGGTTGGGACTCTCCGGTCCAGGAGATTGTCCATCCCCAGTTTGTTCATTTGGGGGAACGGGGTGGTCTGGGTTGGCTTGAAGGCTTCGGTGGCTGGATGTGTCGTTGCGGTTTGGCTTCCAATGGGGCACCGGGAACCGATTACGTCCGCAGCAACACCGGATCCATTGTCCCCGTTCAGTTGACCTTGCACGGGAAAGTCAACTACCTCCCGGCCCGCTCGGTGGAGGTGGAAGTAACCGGGGACGATCCTCCAATTCTGCGCATCCGGGGTGTGGTGGATGAGACAATGATGTTCGGCACTCAACTCCGTCTTACCACGGAAATATCCTCGGTGGTTGGATCCAAGAGCCTCGAAATTCGCGACACGATTACCAATCTTGGGGGTAGCCGTCAGGAGTTCCAAATCTTATACCATACCAACTTTGGCTCTCCGCTCTTGCAGGAGGGAAGTCGTTTTCTGGCCCCACTAGCCCGGGTCACTCCCCGGGATATCCAAGCCGCAAAAGGAGCCCTCACTCACTGGAACCTCTACACAGGGCCAACACCAGGCTACCTTGAACAGGTGTTCTTTCTAAAGCTCCTTGGAAATTCAAAGGGAATGACAGAAACGCTGCTCACCAATGCAGCAGGATCCCGGGGAACTTCGCTGTTTTTCTCCCTTAAAGAATTGCCCTACATGTCCTTGTGGAAAAATACGGCCGGATCCCGAGAGGGCTATGTGACGGGACTAGAGCCAGCCACCAATTATCCCAATAGCCGGAGCTTCGAGCGGGACAGTGGTCGCGTTCCAGTCCTCCAAGGTGGAAAAAGCTACCACGCGGCCTTGACTATTACCTTGCACACAGACCTAGCAGCCGTGAAAAAGGCTGCTACCAGAATCAAACGACTTCAGGGTGAGGTCGTGCCTCAGGTAGATCTTCAACCCATGCCTGGAATCTGTCCCTAAAAGGAGATCTATAGGTCTATTTTGCGAGTAGTTGCTTTGACTGCAAGCCGTTTTTTGTTCTCTTCACTCCAGCATTGTCATAACACAGTTCCCTTACTGCCCGGAGAAGTTGTGTGGAAGTTGGGTTAACGGAACATTGGCCCAGTTTTTGCCGGTTCCGTCGAAGGTATCGGCGGCTCTACTTTCAGCCGGCTCCTGATTACCAATTGAGATGGGTAGACTTTCCCTGGGCGGTGTCGCCGACCCATCAGGTTTCTCTGCGACGAGAGCAACCCAGAGGACTTTCGGGGATTTCTTGAAGCGTTTCGACAGGGGAATCTTTATGTCAACGTGTATTAGGTTACCAAATCTAATATGGGAGGTGCGATGATTTTGTTTTAGAGACTATTTGCCTACTTTGTTACAAACTTTTGAACCCGTCTCCCCACATGAACATCGACGACATATACGTTATCGTCCGCGGCTACGGCCACGTCGTGAGCCCAGTAGAGCTGCCCATTGTAACTCCCGAATGAGCCCCACGATTGCGGGATATTGCCCCGAGAATCCAAGCGGAGTACACGCCCACGATCGGGAGGTTTCGGGTTGAGATCCCCTCCGTCTACCACATAAATGGACCCGTCGGATCCCACGTCTAGGCCCCAGGGCCTTCCCAGTTCAGAACTTTTCCACTGATGAAGGAACTTTCCACTGCCACTGAACACCTGGACTCGAGAATTGGACCGATCGGCAACGTAAACCCGTCCCTTCTGGTCGAGTGCAATTCCGTGGGGAAGATCAAACTGGCCCGGCTGGCTACCCTTTTCACCCCAATCGAACAGGAACTTTCCCTGAGGTGAAAACTTGGCCACCCGGCTGTTTCCGTATCCGTCGCTGATGTAAAACTCTCCTCCGGGTGCCACCGCAATGTCGGTTGGTCCATTGAAGTGTTCTCCATCCCCACCGGACACCCCCTTTTCACCTAAGTTCATCAACAGCTCTCCGTCGTGGTTAAACTTGAAAATCTGATGGTTTTTTTGCATCGCTCAGCCAGATGTTATCTTCTCCATCGACCGCTAGCCCATGGGCTTGGGCGAACAATCCTTCTCCCCAAGAAGCGAGTATTTCTCCACTCTCTGCATCAAAACAAAGAACAGGACGATCCCCTCGGTGAAAAACAAAAACATGGTTATGGGAATCAACGCCCACACCTGCAGCCTGCCCCAGGGAAAATCCCCGAGGTAGCTTAGGCCAACCATGCACTACCTGGTATTCATTCAAATCCTTAGCTCTCAAAAAAGCCGAGGAGCCGAGGACGAATATCAGGACTAATAGGTGTTGTGCATTCATTTGGGGTGAATTTGGTATCCACTTTACTCAGGTGACCCCAAGATGTAGTATGTGCCTTCGTGGAGGATTATCCACGCGACCTGCTCGAGTTCGAGGTACGCTTCGCCAGCGAAGAGGCCTGTCGCGACTATCTGTCCGCGTTGCGCTGGCCGGAGGGTTTCCGCTGTCCGGGATGCGGGCATGGGCGGGCTTGGCCGGTGCGCAAAGTGTGGTTCGAATGCGCTCGCTGCGGGCGGCAGACGTCGGTGACCTCGGGCACGATCTTCCAAGACACACGTAAGCCGCTGCGGCTGTGGTTCCGGGCGATCTGGCACGTCACTTCGCAAAAGAACGGGGTCAGCGCGCTGGGTCTGCAGCGCGTTCTCGGGTTGGGCAGCTATCAAACTGCGTGGACCTGGATGCACAAGCTGCGGCGAGCGATGGTGCGTCCGGGGCGGGAGCGATTGGCGGGCGTAGTCGAGGTCGATGAGACCTATTGGGGCGCTGAGGAAGAGGGTGTGAGCGGACGGCAGAACGAGCGTAAAGCATTGATTTCAGTATCCGCGGAAGAGAGAGGCCGCGGGCTAGGACGGATCCGCATGCAGCGCGTGCGGAACGCATCGGCGGCCAGTTTGATGCCCTTCGTGGAGGAGTCGGTCGAGCCGGGAAGCTTGGTGCACACCGACGGCTGGCTGGGCTACGAGCCGCTGGAGAAGAAGGGCTACCAGCATCGCATCGTCTTTCTGTCGGGCCGCCGCAAGCAGGCCTCGGAATTATTGCCGAGGGTGCACCAAGCGATCTCGTTGCTCAAGCGCTGGCTGCTGGGCACGCACCAAGGCGCGGTTAGCCACGAGCCTCTGGACTACTACCTCGACGAGTTTGTGTTCCGCTTCAACCGGCGCAACTCACGCAGCCGGGGAAAACTCTTCTACCGCCTTGTGCAGCAGGCAGTCGCCGTGGACCCAACGCCGTATCGATCGATCGTCGCCGACTGGGACGCCGAGGCCCCGTGAGCCCAACCACAAGATGTTGTGGTTACCTGAGTCCAGTGGATACCCCATTGGGGTGATTTACTGCCTTGCTTGACCATTGATCTATTATACGGGTCTCAATCGTAATAGAGTCAGGTAGTTTTTGACTAGAATTGACTGCAGAAACAGGTGCACAAAAAGGGGCTTGGCCACGAATTGAAGGCGGTGGGTGAATGGGTAAGGGATCTACAGGGGATGGGTCGACTTAAGGATCATCTTAGACAATCGATTAATGCTCCTCGAGAGGGATTGATCTAGGAGGCTTCGGTGTATGAACCCTTACCCGGGAGGAGAGACGTTTTGGGTGAGTTGATTTGATCTTCACTACCAGAAATATTTGGAAGGTCACTCGCTCATCACGCGACCAAAGAGCGCCTTCATCTTTTGGTAGTGCTTGATCACGATGACCGGCTTGTTGGATTTACGGGCGATCTCCTCCGGGATGCTGCCGAACACGATTTGGTTGGAGAAGCTTTGTTCGGAGGCGCCGACCACAAGGCCGTCGTGGTCCTTCGAGGCCTCGAGGATCCCGTCGCTAACGGACTGGTGGCGGACTATGATCGTCTCAACAGAGTTGAATCCTGTCGAGGCCTCAATTCGCTCCCGAGCTCTGTTCAGGCGCTCGTTCTCGGACTGGATCAGCTCATCCTGCGCCTTGGTGGGGACGATGCTGCACAACGTGAGCTGACCCTGTCTGTGGCGGTGGTGGTGCTGGATGAGCGAGGCGTTGACGAGGATCAGGGCGATCAAAAGGACGCAGTCCGCGAAGTGTGCTAGTTCCTCGAGTGGAAGGAGCATCGCAAATATGCCAATTCCGGCGCCGACCAGGAGAAGGGCGATGATAGGAGTTCGGGTTTGCTCGCTGACCGCTCCGAGTCCCCGCGGCAGATGCCCCAACTGACTCATGGATAGCGCAACGCGCGACTCCGCGAGGATAGACGCGTTGGAGGCTGAGATCATCGAAAAAAGTGTTCCCTCGACGATCACCATTTCACACGGTCGGTCCCAGAAAGGAACGGGCTGCACTGCCCATTGTCGACTCGGAGTACTCCGTGAGCTCGGCCGCCACCATGACGAGCACGACCAAACTGTAGAGTACAGTCCCGCCATCGAAATGAAAATCGCGCGGGGGATTGTCCTCGTTGGATTCTTTACTCACCTGCAGAAGCGGAGATAGCCGAGAAGCCGAAGAAGGTGATGAACACCATAGCAGCAGTGCTCCTGATGGGGAGAATATCGGTGCTGAACCGCTGGATGATGATGTCGCTGTTCACGTGAAGTAGGCCACCACTAATGAACCATATAAGCAGTAGCACTTTGCCGATGGTCACGATGACTTGGAAGCTTCCACTTTCCTTGGTTCCCTTGATGTTAAGCAGCTTGAGCGCGGCCACCACGAATAGTCCTGGAAGGATCCAGATTGGTGCATGCCAGATAAACTCGTTAAAGTAGCTAGAGAAGCTAGCGATGTAGAAGCCACATGACGCAGTGTATCCCAGCAACAGGCACCACCCGACCATGTAGGTGACGAGGGCGGGGAACGTACGGCGGGCGTACAGATGGCCCTCACCTGACTGCGGATAGATCGAGCTGAACTCGCAGTAAGTGAGCGCGGTGAAAGTGGCGACGACGGCGGCCATCAGGAAAGCAGTGATGGCCGCGGAACCGACATAACTAACCGCCAGACCGGAGAGGGTGAAGATGCCAGCTGCTATCATTGTTCCCACGCCGATAGTCAGAGCAGAGATTAAGCCTAGGTCACGGCTGAGCTGGGTCTCGCGTGATTGGTTGTAACGCTATTTGGAGTGCTCATGGAGACGCCTGTCCCCCCTACCCACCCAGCAGCGCCCCAATGCCCACCATAGCGGTCTCGAACCGGAGGAGAGTGGGTGTTCAGGAAACTGCGACCTGCTGAGCGGTGTGCTGTTGGGCTGACGACATCGACTTTACTATATAAGCAGGAAATTCCGTGAACAAGAAAAATTGGTCCTGAATAGACACGAATTCTACGAAGATATTTTATGCCTGAAGGTTCTATCACATTGCTGAAACCTGAACTTCTGGAGCTAGTGCAATTCCTTGAAGATCGGCTGAGCTCCCTCTATACTTGAGATCCCAATCCCCCAGGAGCTCACCATGGACTTCGACATGACTCAGTTGGCGTTGATTATCGCCATCGCCATAATCCTTTTTGCTGTTGATATCTTCCCACCCGATAAGGTCAGCATCCTACTGCTGACCTCTCTAATCTTGACCCGTCTGGTTACACCGGAGCAAGCCATCTCGGGTTTTGGCAATCCTGCGACTATAACGGTCGCCTGTATGCTGGCCTTGAGCTATGGGGTCGAGCGCAGCGGAGGGCTTAACTTCTTTGCCCACAAGATTATCTATCTAGCTGAAGGAAAAGAGTTTCGAGTTCTGGCTTTGATTGTTCTGGCAGTGGGGATCCTTTCTGCCTTCATCAACAATACTGCAGCTGTAGCCCTTTTTCTGCCAATGACCATGGCACTGGCTCGCCAGGAAAATCTCAACCTGAGTAAGCTGTTAATGCCTATGTCCTTTGCTGCAATGAGTGCCGGTACCTGCACCTTGATCGGCACTTCCACCAATCTACTGGTCTACTCCCTCGCGTTTAGCTCTATCGACTGGAAAATCGGCATGTTCGAATTCACTCACTTGGGTCTTATTGTCTTTGGGGTGACTGTGATCTACCTGCTTTTCGTGAGTCCCCGACTGATTCCCTCTCGCCGGTCCCCCGCCAGTCTGAGCGAGGATTATGCGCTTCGTCATTTTGTCACTGAGCTTCTTCTTGACAGGGACTCGTTGCTGGTTGGAAAGACATTGTTTGAAAGCCGACTCCGAGAGGTCTACAACGTGGAAGTCATCGAGATTATCCGTGGCCGGAGCCGACTGCTTCCCAGTACAGAGGGAACCTGTCTGGAGCCACAAGACATCCTGCTGGTTCAGGGTCATCCAGACGCATTAATGGAAATCTGTAAGGCTCAGCGAATGACCCTGAAAGCTCTTCGTCGCTCAGATCGTGGTCTCGAGGATGAAAACATTATCCTATTGGAGGCGTTCCTTTCCCCAGCATCTCGCTTAATTGACAGCACCCTGGAAGAGGTGGACTTTCGGCACACGTTCAAAGCGACCGCGCTGGCGATCCGAAGCCACCGCGGGCGAACCATTCGGGAGAAAATAGGCAAGGTCCGTCTGGAGTTTGGAGATTCACTTCTTATTCTGATTACACGAGATCAGCTAGAGGTTTTGCGTGAATCTACTGAGTTTTTGGTCTTTGAAGAGGTTGGTTTTCGGCTGGTGCGCAAAGGCAAGTTCTACATCTCTGTGGGGATATTCGTTTCGGTTGTTTTGGTGGCCGCAATTGGGAGCCTGACGATTCTCGAAGCAGCCATAGTTGGCTTCGGCTTGATGGTTGTCACCGGATGTGTGCGATTGCATGAACTCTATGCCTACCTTTCTTGGCAGGTGATTATTATGCTGGGTTGCCTAATTCCCTTGGGAGTGGCAATGGAGAGTACGGGTCTCGCTTCACTAGCAGCCACTGAGTTGGTCTCTATCTTGAGCCACTGGGGTCCGCTGGCAGTTCTCTCCGGCCTCTATCTTCTGACGACAGTTTTGACATCGATCATGTCCAACAATGCGACCGCAGTGCTGATGGTCCCCATCTCGATCTCGATCGCAAGTCAGTTACAGGTGGATCCGAAACCCTTTGTCATTGCTGTCATGTTTGCTGCTTCAGCCAGTTTCCTGACTCCCATCGGCTATCAGACCAACGTGTTTATCTTTGGGCCGGGAGGATATAAGTTCCAGGATTTTCTAAAAGTCGGCGGCCCTCTGAATGCCCTTTGCTGGATTCTGGCTACCTTGTTCATTCCCATCTTTTGGCCTTTCTGACTGCCGATTGTAATGGGAAGAAAAAATCTCCTTAGTGGGTCTCCAAGCCTCAAATGGGTTGATTTAGTCTACCCGAAGAACCCCCCAATGGTTTGCCCGAGTGCCTGGAAAAGAGAGTAAACGAAACAGAGGTATCTGATGGATCGGCACCCGATATGGCAGCGAAGTCAACCTTATTTGGTGGAAGCCGGTCAATTTCTGCGCTACCTGGTGCAGCAATTTTTTCGGGACCGATGTGGACTGGTAGCATCCGCTCTGACTTTGACCAGTTTGTTTGCGCTGGTGCCTGTACTGGCGGTCAGCTTGTCGGTATTAACGACGTTTCCAGCTTTTGAAAGGTTGGGTCATCAGCTACAGGAGTTTGTCTTTCGCAACTTTGTGCCGACGACTAGCACGGTGGTCCAGGAATACCTACTCCTTTTTGTCGAAAAAACGTCTCAGTTGAGACTCGTTGGTGTACTACTTTTCGTGGTGAACGCCTTATTTCTCATCGGGACCATTGATAAGGCATTTAACGATATCTGGCGAGTCACCAGGCGCCGAGGTGCGATCCGAGCCTTTCTAGTGTACTGGGCCATTCTGACCTGGGGCCCTTTATTGCTGGGGCTGAGTGTTGGTTTGACGTCCTATTTCGTTTCATTCCCGATGGTTTCTGGAGCAGTGGAGCAGTTCGGACTCAGTGGACTTTTATATACCCTTATTCCTTTTGGGTTGACCGCAGTTGCGCTGATTCTCCTTTACACTACGGTGCCCAATCGACGGGTGTACCTTTTCCATGCTGCAATCGGCGGTTTGATTGCCGCCATCTTATTTGAGCTGGCGAAACGCAGTTTTGCCTTCTACGTCACAGTTGTGCCAATCTACCGGACGGTTTTCGGGGCCTTGGCCGCCCTGCCGCTGTTCCTCTTATGGATTTATCTGTCCTGGCTGGCGGTCCTTCTGGGTGTTGAAATTGTCCGCTGTCTAGCGGTCTACCCTTCACAGAGGCGCTCTGGCTTGGAGGAAAAGTTCACTCTCAGTTATCGAGTGTTGGGGCATCTGTGGGATGCCCATCAAGTGGGCCAAAACTTGGGTCTGGAGCAGGTAGTGGAGTTGGAGCCGGCAGTCTCCGAGGGAATGCTGCGTGAGGCACTGATGGCAATGGACAAAGCAGATTTGATCGCGCGCCTGGAGAATGGCTGCTATCAGTTGGCACGGGATCTAAGACGATTCACACTGGCCGAGTTCCAGCGAGTCTTGCCGTGGCGCCTTCCCACGCTAGAATCCATCTCTCGGTCGACACGCGAAGACGCCTACAGAGTTAAGCGATTGGAAGCCTATTTCCGGGTTTTGGAAAAAGCTTCCCAGGCACTTTATGTGTCTCTAAACGTTTCTTTAGAAACGCTTTATCGAGAGGAGCGAAAGAAGACGATCAAAGATGAGAGACTGGAGAGTCCATCTCCCAAGGATTTGCGGCTGGATGCGAGTGAGGCACCGGATGGCTGAGTTTGAAGGCCATTGTCGAACAATATAAAATTCTTTCCTATGACATCAGAAATCGGTTTTCTCTTCGTTTTAGTGGTGGTCATGGTCTATCTATTTCTGACCGAGAAACTTCCCGTTGATCTCACCGCTTTTCTGGGTTTAGTTATCCTCATCTTTTGCGGTTATCTTACCGCTGAAGAAGCGTTCACAGGATTTTCTTCACCAGCCGTCATCACCATGCTCTCGATCTTTATCGTCAGCGGTGGACTGCTTCATACTGGACTGGCAGACCTCATTGGAGAGCGGGTCCATGCGATAGTGGGCAGTCACGAGGTTCCTTTGATCGTTACTATTATGCTGCTCGCGGGCATTCTTTCCGCTTTCATGAATAATATCGCAGCCACCGCAGTTCTCATGCCAGCGGTCGCCAGTATAGCTCGCTGCGCCGGACTGTCCCCCTCTCGTCTCTTCATGCCACTCGCGTTCGGCGCCATTCTAGGAGGAACTACCACTTCGGTTGGAACACCACCCAATATCCTAGTCACGACGATGCTTCGAGAACGCGGCCTAGAACCTTTCAGCCTCTTTGATTTCACACCTCTTGGTGCGGTGCTGCTGTTGGGAGGTACGGTTTTCATGATCACCCTGGGGCGCAGACTCCTTCCCACTCGGGAACTGAGTCCTGAGCCAGCAGAGGTGGGTAACTTAGCTAAGGTTTATCAGCTTCACGAAGAATTATTTTCTATTCGTATTCCCAAAGACTCTCGGTTGGACGGTCTAAGTCTGGGTGAGGCACACCTGAGAACGACTCTCGGAGTCCAGGTTGTCGCCATCCTGAGTCACGGTCGAAGGCAACTGGCGCCGGAAGCCAGTACCGTTCTTCAAGGTGGAGACGTTTTGCTGGTCGAGGGGCAACTCGTTGACTTGCAGAAACTTTTGTGGGTACAGGGGGTCGAAGTGAAAAAGACTGGTATCGGTGAGCTCCCTCGACCCCATAGAGGCGTGAGCGGGATTCGGGTGCGTCTGGTCAGCGGATCGTCACTTTGTGGACACAGTTTGAGAGAGCTGCGCTTTCGGGAACGATTTGGCGTGGTGGTCGTCGGTATCCAAAGAAGCGATGAGATCGTGAAAGAGAAACTGGCTCAGGAGATTCTTGAGGAACAGGATGAGATTCTCGCTCTGGGGACCCGATCTCAACTCGAGGAACTGGCCTCCCATCCTGATTTTGTGATTCGCAGGGGCGGGTTGTCAGTAGTCCACGAACTCCAAGAGGACCTCTTCCTGATTCAAATCCCCCAAGGCTCTCCGTTAGTTGGATCTAGCGTAGCTCAAAGCCGGATTGGTGAGTTGGCAGGAGTGACTGTGGGAGGCATTATCCGAGGGAAACAGACGCGTCTGGCGGTTTCCCCGGAGGAAGTGATTCAAGCCGGGGACCGGCTGCTTGTCACGGGTGAACCTTCGCGCATTGTCCGCCTTCTCGAGCTGGGTGAGATATATCTCGACTCGAAAGTCTCCGAGCCGGTGCTTGAATCAGAGGACGTAGGAATTGTGGAGATAACAATCGCTGAGCGTTCTACCGTAGCTGGTAGAACGCTCAGCGACCTTGAATTCCGGGAACGCTATGGTCTGCAGGTTCTGGCGGTTTGGCGGGAGGGACGAGCTATTCATGGCGACTTGGCCGATCTGGACCTGCGTTTTGGGGACGCCTTTTTACTTCAAGGTCCCCGGGAGAAGATTCGGTGGTTGGCTGCTGACCCGGACTTCGTGGTTCTATCCCGTACAATCCAGAAACCGCGACGGACTCAGAAGGCACCCTTTGCCTTTGCTGGTCTTCTGATCATGATTGGGCTAATTGTGTCGGATTTTCAGCCCATCCACGTGGCCGCCTTTACAGCAGCTACACTGGTGGTTTTGACGGGAGCGCTGACCATGGAGGAAGCCTACCGTGCCATTGAATGGCGGGCCATTTTTCTGGTTGCCGCCGTGCTCCCGGTGGGATTTGCAATGGAACGGACCGGTGCGGCGCTGCTTCTAGCCCATTCAGTTATAGCGATGGCTGGACCCTTTGGTTCTTATGCAGTCCTGGCTGCTTTGGTTGTTCTTTCGAGTTTGCTGAGCCAGGGTCTTGACGGAGCACCGGCGGTTGTGCTCCTTACCCCAGTGGTAACTCAGGTGGCTGCTCGGCTCGGTCTTAGCCCTTACCCGATTATGATGGGGGTAAGCCTGGCCGCTTCCGCGGCTTTCATGACCCCTTTTAGCCATAAAGCTAATCTTCTGGTAATGGGGATAGGAGGCTATCGGGCCTTCGACTACGTGCGGGTTGGTACGCCCCTTACCTTGATTCTACTCATCGTGCTGGTCTTGTTGGTGCCTGTCTTTTTCCCTTTCTAGGGTGTTTTTCTGCGTGGTAATCGGTTTAGTGTTTCTCTCGCTGAGGTCGATGACGAATCCCTGACTTGGGAGAGGGCGAGATGGGATCCGGTACTTGAGAAAGAATAGCGGAAAAAAGTGACCGAAGGAACTGTATTCGAAAGGTGTTCTGGTCGGTCTTCACCTTGCGTAGTTCACCTTGGTTTGTCACAGGATGGCTCCCATTGGTTTGGTGCTTGTCCCCACCCTTCGGTTCACTCTTCGAAGAGACCAGGCCTGTCGCTGTATCATTGGTCTGAAGGGTCAAGACAATTCTAGTTGCCGCAGTTACGAGTCATAATGAGCGTAGGAATACGTATAGTGTGATGAGGAATCCGTTTCCCGGTTCAAAAGCCCCAGGTGAGCTATACAGGGGGTCCTCATTCGGGAACAAATCTGAGCACTGGAAGTCGAGGCACGGGCATGACCTATAAACCAAGCGATCGTTGGCTGCCAGCTCAGGAGCCCTTTTCTGTGGTCGTATCCTCTACTTTTCCACTGGGACTCAGGCGGATGCGGGTGGCCCGGCCACGGTGCACGTCTAGGACCTTGGCAGCTATTCCCTCCAGATTAATCACATCTCCGACTTTTAACAGCTGGCCGAGCCTACTGACTAGAAGTCCCGAAAGCGTATTGGCGTCGGCAGCGTAGAGATCGAGTTTAAGTTCACGGTTCAGTCGAGCCAGGGACAAGTGACCTTGTACAACGTACTCGTCTTTACCGTCTAGGACGATCTCAGGTCCTTCTGCGTCGAATTCGTCTTGCACCGAGCCTACGATCTGCTCCAAAACATTTTCAAGGGTGATAATTCCAACCGTGGTGCCATATTCATTGACCACCAGGGCCATATGTTGACGTGTTTTCTGCATCTGGCGCAGTAGTCTGCTGATGGGCATGGTCTCGGGGACTGATCTCAGAGGTCTAGCCACAGTTTGAAGATCAATCTGGCTATCAGAGGATATTCCGAAAAGATCTTTGATATGGATCAGACCAATGATCTCATCCAGGGAACCATTGCACAACGGAAATCGCGTGTGTTTCGTTTGCTTTACGTTGGCTATGCACTTTTCCAGGGAATCCCTCGGATCCAGAAAGACTACCTCGGGGCGGGGGACCATTACCTGCCCGCAAAGCATTTCGTCAAAGTGGAAGACTGCGTTCAAGAGCTGTAGCTCCGCAGCCGTGAGCTCCCCTGAACTAGCCCCCAGTCGAATCATGGAGACGATCTCATCTTCGGTGATGGTGGTTGTCAGGTTGCCTCCTGTAAAGAAGTGGGCAAAGCCTTGTGTCAAGCAAACGATTGGATACAGAATTTTCTCGATACCTGTAAGCGGCCATGCGATTATGGACCACAGTTTTCGCCAATGAATCGCTCCGTAGGTTTTCGGGAGAATTTCCGAGAAGAGCAGGATCCCCAGTGTCAAGATCGCGGAAAAAGCGGGGACCCACGATGATCCCAATTCGCGAGCGGCGTACATACCCGCCAGTGTTGCCCCCCCGGTGTTGGCCAGGGTGTTGAGAATCAAGATAGCAGAGGTGGGCACGACAATGTCTTTCTTCATCCGAATGAACAGCTGGGCCACCCGTTTGCGTTTTCCCTTTCTTCCTGCGGATTCCACTGTCGCCATTCGTGTAGAATATAGGGTGGCCTCGAAGAGCGAGCACATGCCTGAAATCAGTATGGTTAGAATAATTACGAGGATTAGGATTCCCATCTTCAGATCTCCTTTTTAGCAAGAGGAAACGCCTGAGGGAGCTTCATTCGACCTAAAGCATACAGACAATGTTGCCAGACCAAGAAGCTGGAAGAAGTTTTGTCGCGCCATCTTCAGCCGGTCCGTTTATGAAGACTGACAATGGCTGTTGGAATTTTCCCGACCCGATCAGATCCTATATACGAATCTGGGCTGTGGGCAGTCCATCAACCAGCAAATAAGGCGGGGTAGGAGCAGTAGCTGGTAGCCGAGTGGCTTTTGCAAGGCTATCACTAGTGGGGCAGTGATGAGCTGGTACATCGAGCCCTGAAAGACTTTGCCTACTAGAACCTTTCCTTTAAACGATTTTCAGTCAATGCCGGTTTTCACTACACTCTATTAGTGGCCTTTTTTCTGGGTGATTGTTGCGGAGAGGACGTTTTCCATCCGCTGGGTCGGGTCTTCTCTTACCCCACTACTTTGCGTTAAAGCCTCTTTGATGTGCCAGGAAAATCAGTTCTCATGTCAGCTGGATCATTTTGAAACTCAGTCAAGCGATTTGGCTCAATTGTCCATTGATCAACTGTGGAAGAAAAGCGGAGCTCCACCCAGCTTTGCCTAGAGCTAAATGCCGAAACCTGTCCGTCTCCCATGAGAGGGGGGTGACGCGTATCTACTTTCGGCACCGATCGTCCTGCTTGGCCTCGCTTTGGCAAAATCAGCCGCCTTTTGTCGCATGTCTTCAGCAAACTGAGTGCTTGACCACCTCTTTACTCACGATGATTGAAAAATCTCTCTCCCATCCGCCGATTACCGGTTAAGATGAGGAGATCATTCAATTATAGTCTAAGGGAAAAATTTCTAAATGTGGGAGGGCATCCGAATTATACCTAAGTGTTTAAAATCTGCACCTGTTTCTAATTTGTTGGTCTTCAGGAGAATGGGATGGATCGGCATGTCTAATCATGAAAACACGTGATCAGCTCCCAGGCTTCCTGTGGGCTTTCCGCGTAGGAAATCAAATCCAGATGATGCGTAGCGATGACACCCTCAGCGGCGAGAAACGGAAAGTCAATGACCTTTTCCCAGTACTCCCTCCCATAAAGGATTATAGGGATATCCTGCATCCGATTGGTTTGCCGTAGCGTTAGGGCATCGAACAACTCGTCCAGAGTGCCGAATCCTCCCGGAAAAACAACCAAGGCTTTGGATCTTAGCAGGAAATGCATTTTGCGCAGCGCGAAATAGCGAAACTGAAAGCAGAGATCTGGGCTAATATAGGGGTTTGGTTGCTGCTCGGTCGGCAAAGTAATGTTCAGCCCGATCGACTTGGCACCCACATCGTCGGTACCTCGGTTTGCCGCTTCCATTATTCCAGGACCTCCTCCTGTCACGATCACGTAATCGCATCGACCCTCGACCTGGCAGCGAGAAGAGACAATTCGAGCAAACTCACGGGCATGCTCGTAGTAGTAGCTTTTAGCCAGAATTCGACTTGCAACCTCCACTGCGTTAGCTTGACTTGTCTTCTCCGGGTTGGCCTTAGACGCTTTCCGTGCCAGCTGTAGAGCTCGTGCGGCCTCTTTACGTTCCACAATTTGAGTCCCGCCAAAGATGACCACGGTCGATTCAATTTTTTGTTCTGTAAAATAAATCTCTGGTTTCAGTAGCTCGAGCTGTACTCGAACGGGTCTCAGCTCATTTCGGTGGAGAAAATCGGTATCTTCAGTGGCTAATCGATACGTCTCGGAATCGAGGATAGCCCGAAGTTGCTGTTTGGTGGAATCCCTCATCTGAAAACCTCCGTTCGGTGAAAGAAAGCTGGTCTGAAAATCGCTGGCCCAGTGAGAAGCTACGATAGATATACACTATGTGGACCATGCTCGAAAGGATTGTCGCTCCGGTTTCGAGAAATCGTATTAGTGTAGAGGAGGAAGTCTCACGGATGGTATGTTGGGATGTTTGCCAAGCTGCTACGATTTTTGGTAGCGTGAAATCATGAATGAGATAGGAAAACTACGCCAAGATGCGGTCAGCATTTTTCAGGCTGGGGTGAAGGCGGTCGATCCCGTCAGTGCGGTGAAACGCTATCTGCAATGTAAAGGCCGGTTCCTGCAAGTCGAGGGACGGAGCTACGACCTGGAAGACTATCACGCCGTTTATGTGGTGGGGGCAGGTAAAGCATCGGCCGCGATGGGCCAGGCGATTGAGGATCTTTTGGGCGAGCGGCTCGTGGCCGGAATTCTTAACGTCAAAGTGGGCTATAGGCTTCCGCTTAAGAAAATCCGGGTCAATGAGGTTAGACATCCCGTGCCAGACGAAGCGGGTTTGCGGGGAGCTGAACAGATGATCAAGCTCCTGGAAGGAACAGGGGAAAAAGATCTTGTGTTTTGTTTGATCTCCGGAGGAGGTTCGGCCCTATTGCCGTGCCCGGCCCCTGGACTGATGTTGGACGACAAACAGCAGGTGACCAAAGCGATGTTGGAATGTGGAGCTACCATCCATCAAATAAATGCTGTCCGAAAACATATTTCGCAAATCAAAGGTGGGAGATTGGCCCGGCTGGCCTACCCTTCGACTTTGATCTCATTGATCCTTTCCGATGTCATCGGTGATGATCTAGACAGTATCGCCTCCGGCCCAACCGTACCCGATCGAAGCACTTTCCAGGACTGCTTGTCTATCCTGGACCAGTATTCCGTTCGTGGAAAAGTGCCCCCAGGAATAAATGATTTTCTGGAGAAAGGTTCCCGAGGTAAGGTCGAAGAGACGCCCAAAGAGGGCGACCCCGTTTTCGAAGATACCCAGAACGTCATTATTGGGAGCAATGATCTGGCGGCTACCGCGGCAAAACAGAAGGCCGATGAATTGGAGTACCGTAGCTTGCTCCTCTCGACTATGATCGAGGGAGAGACCCGGGAAGTGGCCAAGGTCCATACAGCCATCGCCAAGGAGATTCTAAAGAGCGGACGCCCGGTGGGTAGACCGGCTTGTATCCTTTCCGGCGGTGAGACAACCTGCACTGTCCGGGGGCTGGGCCTAGGCGGGCGCAATCAAGAGTTTGCTCTGGCGGCGGCAATCGAGATCTCTGGGTTGCAAAATGTGGTTATCTTGAGTGGCGGTACTGATGGGACGGATGGGCCGACTGATGCCGCTGGTGCAATAGTCGACGGGCAGACTCTACGGCGAGCCCAAGAGCACGGATTAAGGGCGGAGCATTTTCTTCGAGAAAATGACTCCTATCACTTCTTTCAACCGCTGGGAGACTTACTCATAACCGGGCCCACCTACACCAATGTAATGGACCTGCGGATCGTTTTAGCGACTTGATATGAGGGACTGATAGGCTGCACGACACCGTCCGGGGGATATGGGCACAGGTTTCGCGTTGGTGGAAGCGCAACTCGGGAGCGAGCATGTAGTGTTTTCCTGGAAACGCTGGACTGGGTGTTGGACGTGTACAGAAACGATACAGCCAGCTGGAACGCCAGACATGCTCAGGTCATGCGACATAGATTTGAGTGGTCCTAATCTACAAAACAATATGTCGAAATCCATGGTCTGCATAAAAGGGTAGAGTGAGCAACGTTGACCTGGACTCAGCTGAGGTTGTTTTATATCGCCTCGAAAAGTTCAGTTCAAAACTCAAACCCGAGGCTGACAATGTTTCCTTTGGCCTAGGATGGTGACATGGGTGAGATGTAAAATAGTATAGGATCTTCGGTAGCCCAGGCAACGTGGAAGCGATCCCAGGGATGATATTGTGGCTGTCTTTAACCACCCGTGGTTGGTTCTAGAAAACGGGGGTAGAGAGCTCCAAAAGGAGGGGTTGCCAGCGGAACTCAGCGGATTTCTGGCGACACTGGAGTTTACCTAGAGTGCTTTCCCCTACGAGTTAGGAAGTGACCAATGAGCTATTTCCGATGAGATCGTTTGATTTGGTAGTGATTGGTTCTGGTCCGGGCGGCTATGTAGCTGCCATACGAGCGGCGCAGCTCAAGTTGAAAACGGCTATTGTTGAGAGAGATAGGCTGGGGGGAATCTGTTTAAACTGGGGTTGTATTCCTAGTAAGGCACTTCTCACCAATGCGCGCATTTACAATGAAATAAAACGAGCGGAGCGCTGGGGCATTCAGGTAAAAGGACTTGAGCTCGATCTGCAGCAGGTCATCGGGCGCAGTCGGAGCGTTACTGCTAGTCTCTCGAGAGGGATTTCCTACCTGATGAAAAAGAATGCGATCGAGGTTATCCAGGGAGTAGCCCGATTCTCTAAAAGTGGTGAACTAATGGTTTCTAGCGCTGGAGGAGATGAGGAGCAGAATCTGCAGGCGACACACATTATTCTGGCTACGGGAGGGAGAGCACGTACCTTGCCTGGCGTACAAGTCGGTGCTCGCAGGATCCTCACCTATAAGGATGTGCTGGAACTTAAACGTGTGCCCCGCTCGATGGTGATCATTGGAGGGGGTGCGATCGGAGTGGAGTTCGCTTATTTCTATAACAGTCTCGGATGCAAGGTAAAGCTGGTGGAGATGTTGGAGCAAGTGTTGCCCATTGAAGACGTAGAAGTCAGCCGGCTGTTGGCCAGGGAGTTCCAAAGGCAGGGAATCGAAGTGCTTACGGGGAGAAGAGTGTTGAGGGCGGAGGTTTTGGATCAAGGTGTAGTCGTCTCACTCGAGAGCAGGGATGGGGAACAACAAGATCGCAGAGCGGGAGTAGTCCTCAATGCGGTGGGTGTCCAGGGAAACACTGAAGATCTTAACCTTAATCTAGTTGGAGTCAAAGTTGAGAAGGGGTGGATCAAAGTGGATAAGTGGTACCGAACGGACGCCCCGGGAGTTTACGCTGTCGGGGATGCAATCGGCCCTCCCTTGTTAGCGCATGCGGCCTCGCGCGAAGCGATGATCTGTGTTAATCATATTACAAAACGCGGACCCGAGGCACTGGATTATAGCACAATCCCCAACTGTACCTATTGTCAGCCACAAGTTGCCAGCGTGGGTTTAACGGAGAAGCGGGCCCGAGCAGAAGGTTACGAGGTCAAGGTGGGTAAATTTCCGTTCCAGGCATCAGGGAGAGCTCGAGCGAGCCAGGCGGACGAGGGCTTTGTAAAGCTTGTCTTTGACGCTGGAAACCGGGAACTTCTAGGAGCACACATCATCAGTGAGGAGGCGACCGAGATGATTGGGGAGTTGGGAATGGCGAAGGCCCTGAAGTGCACATACACGGATTTGTTAAAGGCTGTTCGTGCTCATCCTACTTTCTCAGAGGCGATCACCGAAGCGGCTGGAATGGCATTCGGTGAACAGATCCATCTGTAAATCTGCGGTTTGATTCCACACGAGGAGGACGGACATCCTTTGTAGAATAACGACTTGACGATCAGCCCAAACGGGGAGGACGCTCATCGACTCGGTCATTGTCGTTTCTAATTTTGTGAGGTTCAGGTGGTAAAACGTGTCTTACCGGGAATCGGTCTGCAACTGACGGCCAGCTTTGGCTTCGATTTGTTGAATGTGGTCCTGGGTGACCGAAAACTATCGTTCAACTTGTTCGAGAGTACGCTCCTCGGTGTCTGTTAGGCCAAACCGTAGGTGACCTGTTGCTTACAAGGAGTCAGACCCCGCGTCACGGTGCCGGTCTGTTGCTTGAGATTCAGCTGCACGATGCTTTCCTCCGGAGAAAGGGCACCCTGGTCCAAGATGAAATCTTGAAGAGGGCTATATTCCTTATCCCCGATCGGTGTATCCAGTGAAATCGGGTACTGAGTAATTCTCAGAATCTAGTGGACTTTCCTCAGCGTTAGCTCTATCTCAAGTTAGAAGTGATGTGCTTCCCATTTATCCCAGATAGATCTCGATCGCATCGATTGTCTGCTCCAATTCCCGAGGCTTATCCTCTGTCTCGCCAGAAGTATCCTCAAGTCGGGGTGTGGGTCTGCGAAGGCTATTTACGTGTTTTTCTTCTGAATCAAACCCATCCATCCTGTCATCCCCAACTTGTCCCGACTTCCCACCTTTTCCAAAAAAGAGATGTCATCCCGAAAAATGGTTTCACCTAATTTCAGATATTTTTTCGTTTGTGAACCTTGATCTTGTCTTTACGCATGACCTCTTGTTTATTAGGATAAATTCCCAATTCATTTGTTTCGCATTTTCCACAACTTGACTATTCTTGTTCCGGGTGCATGGTTAGCTGCAGACTGGAGTGGACAATAGGGGCCAGAGCAGCCCTAGAGCCGTTGGGTCATTCCGAAGTGAGACCTTATCCGTGTGTGGCTAACCGATGCGCCCGCCAGTCTGAACGTATACACTGGAAGGTGTTATGGGTATCTGCGGGTGGAGGCGTTCGCCCCTAACAGTAGCGGGTCCATGGGAGAAATGTGGTCGAGTCGGTTTGAGGTCGGATAGTGAAAGGTCTTAAAGGGATACCCGAAACGGAAAAGAGGCCTTTTCTCTTAAGAGGGGCAGGTACGCAGACGCATCTCAAGGGGAGGACCCTTGAGTTCTTGTGGAAGGAGGAACCGGTCCACCCGAGATCTTGACCTCCGGTTCCACCTCATGTCTTTCATGCCTTCCGCGATCACTTGGCCCCGACAGGTGAGGATAGGAAGCTGACTCGACTCGGGTCGAGCCGGCTTTTTTTAGTATTCGTCCATGCCACCAGGGCCATGGGGAGCTGCGGGTGTCTTCCCTTTCTCCTTTTCCGGTACTTCTGTAACCATCGCCTCGGTGGTGAGCAGCAAGCTGGCGATCGAGGCCGCGTTCAGTAGCGCAGTGCGTGCAACCATAGTCGGATCAATTACGCCGGCCTGAACTAGGTCCTCGAAGATTCCTGTCTCCGCATTAAAGCCAAAGTTGACATCTTTGCTTTCTCGGACCTTTCCGAGGATGATAGGGGCCTCATGACCGGCATTTTGGGCAATCTGGCGCACTGGTTCCTCGAGAGCACGCTTGACAATATTCACTCCCACTTGCTCGTCTTTGCCCTCCGTCTTGAACTCTTTAAGTGCTTGGGCTGCTCTTATATAAGCCACCCCGCCTCCTGGAACGATTCCTTCTTCAGCTGCTGCCCGGGTCGCATGCATGGCATCTTCCACCCGAGCCTTTCTTTCCTTCAGCTCGGTTTCCGTGGAGGCGCCCACTTTGATCACGGCCACACCCCCGACCAGCTTGGCCAAGCGCTCCTGCAACTTTTCACGGTCGTAATCCGAAGTTGTCTCCTCAAGCTGAGTGCGAATCTGCCCGACTCGACCGGCAATTTCCTCTTGTTTTCCGCCGCCTTCCACGATGGTCACGTTGTCCTTATCGACGACGATCTTCTTGGCGCGCCCCAGATCTTCCATGCGTACATTCTCTAGCTTAATCCCCAAGTCCTCTGAAATTGCTCGACCACCGGTCAAAATCGCAATATCTCCGAGCATCTCCTTGCGTCGATCGCCAAAGCCGGGGGCCTTGACGCTACAGGTGTTGAGTGTTCCTCTCAGCTTGTTGACCACCAGGGTTGCCAGTGCCTCACCCTCCACATCTTCTGCAATCATAAGCAGAGGTTTACCCGCCTTGGCCACCTGCTCCAAGAGTGGCAGCAGATCCCGCATCGAGCTAATCTTTTTTTCGTGAATTAGAATGTAGGCATCTTCTAAGACCGCCTCCATCCGCTCCCGATCGGTGACGAAATAAGGAGACAGATAGCCTCGGTCGAATTGCATGCCTTCCACAATGTCCAGAGAGGTTTCGATGCTTTGGGCCTCTTCCACAGTGATTACACCATCCTTACCGACCTTCTTCATGGCCTCGGCAATAATCTCTCCGATGGTGCTGTCGTTGTTGGCTGAGATGGTTCCAACTTGTACAATCATTTCTCCTTTAACCGGCTTAGAGAGCTTCTTGAGCTCCTCAAGCACTTTTTTCACGGCCTTGTCAATTCCTCGCTTGAGTCCCATGGGGTTAGCGCCAGAGGTAACGTTTCTGAGGCCTTCTCGTATGATTGCCTGGGCCAATATAGTAGCGGTGGTGGTACCGTCCCCAGCGACATCACTGGTCTTGCTCGCCACCTCTCGAAGCATCGAAGCACCGAGGTTTTCCAAGCCTTCCAGTTCAAGTTCTTTAGCTACAGTGACGCCATCCTTAGTCACTATGGGCGATCCGAAACTTTTCTCGAGGACCACATTGCGACCTTTTGGGCCAAGCGTGATTTTGACCGCCTTGGCCAACTTGTTTACACCTTGGATCAAGGCCTGACGAGCTTCCTCGCCACGAGTTACTTTTTTTGCCGGCATATCGTGTCCTTTCTCGGGTAGTCAGACCCGCTTTCAAAAGTTTTCTTGGTTATGAGGCGGTTACTTTGCTGGTCTTTCACACCAGAATTCCGAGGACTTCATCTTCACGCATGATCAGGTATTCTTCTTCGTCGATTTTCACCTCGGAGCCCGCGTACTTAGCAAAGAGAATTCGATCACCTGCTTTTACATTTAAAGGGATCCTTTTCCCCTTCTCGTCCAGCTTTCCTTCGCCGAGGGCCACGACTTCTCCTTCCTGAGGCTTCTCCTTGGCTGTGTCCGGGATGACAATGCTTCCTCGAACCTCCTCGGCGGCTTCAACTCTCTTCACTAGAATCCGGTCTTGCAAAGGTTTCAACTTCATTGTTTTAACTCCTTTTTCTTCAACACATGATCTCTAGAGCACGCAACAGTTAGCACTCGCCAATGGCGAGTGCTAACTAGAATAAGATTTCTTTTCTCCTTGCGCAAGTTTCAGGATCAATTTTTTGAAGATTGCTGGGAATGCCTGAGCTTCTGGCCCATCCTGGTGACCGGAAATACTGCTATTCTCAAGCTGTCGAGTGATTTCCTTACGGTAATAGCTCAGCTGACTACCATTCTAGAAGAAGCAGAATGTTTCCCTGATGTGATGAATTTTCTGGCCGGTATTCGAAGCGAGATTGGGGACTCATTGGGGGGGGCATCCTCAAACTTGCTTCATCTGTTTTACCGGATTGAAAAAGGTGGGTCTGAACATAAGTAAGTTGTCCGCCAAATCCCAATTGGGCCAGATCTGGATCAAGCAAGTGATTGCCGAGATGGGGGGGTAAGGATATCATCATCGTAGATAGTGGATGCTAACTAGATGAGGCCATCGAAGGGGTCCTGGTGTCTGTCTTCGGTTATCAGGATAGAGGTGTTCCGCTTGTTCTCAGGTCATGGCGGTGGAGTCTTGCTACGTAGCTTTTCTGGAGCGACTGACCAGAAAATGGATGCGCTGCTCTGCGAAGGGAGTATGGAAGAGCCGGTGATCAACGAGAAAACCCATGAATCTGTTGTACAGTACATTGCGATTGGGAAAAGGAGGTCGGCTGCTGGTTAGCGGTAGTGCGGGTAATTCAGCGGGTTACTTTATTCGTCCCATCATCTTCACCGACGTTGATTCTAAGACCACTATTGCTCAGGAGGAAATCTTCGGCTCGGTCCTGGTCTTCATCAAAATGCATAACTACAATGAAGCCATCGAGATTGTCAACAAAATCGAGTCGAGTAGGGATTAACGGGTTCCATACTGTAGTGCGAAATATAAGAAAAAAGTGAAAAGGCCAGGAGGATCTTCCACATTGGGGAATCTCTATATACTTCGAAAGTAAGCAGTGGCTCCGGTCGGTGTATACCCCCTTCGGGGGGACATGAGTGGAATAGATTCGAAGACCGGTGGACGAGATTATCTACTGCTGTTTACCCAGGGCAAAGCTATCTCCAGTAAGGTTGCTGGTTAGGCCTCTATTCGGCTGTTCCAGGAAACTCCTTCTTTAAATCCCTGATCAAGTAGTAGAGGATCCGGTTGTCTGTAGACGCGCAGGGTGTCTTTGTTAAAATAGGGTTGTCTCTAGGTACTCTGGCTAGACGAGGGAAAAAGGGTGAGTATGATGCAAGTCAAGGCACAACCGCGGATAGGTGGGGTGCAGACGGAGGGTGAGATCGTCAATGACCTTAGCCTTCAGATAGCAACGATTAACGGGTCCGGGAGCCAATCTTCTAACAACGTCCTGATGAGGGCAATTTTTCAGATGAGTGTTCCCATCAGTGGAAAAAATCTCTTTCCCTCCAATATTGCCGGCCTTCCTACTTGGTTTACTATCCGGGTTTCTCAGGACGGCTACACAGCACGTAAGAGAAGGGTCGACATCCTAATCGCCATGAACCCTGAAACGGCAAAGGAGGACGTGGAAGCCCTCGAGTCGGGAAAGGTAGTGATCTATGAGGAAAAGCTAAACTTGTCCAAACTGAGGGACGATCTGATCTACTACCCGATCCCCTTCTCTCGGCTGGCTACCAAAGTCATTAAGGACGTCCGCTTGAGAAGGTTGATTGCCAATATGATCTATGTGGGCAGTGCAGCTGAATTGCTCGGGATCGAGATGTCGGAAGTCGAGTCGGTGATCGAGAAATGGTTCAAGACAAAGCAGAAGGCAATCGATTTTAACGTTCAGGCGGCCCACGTGGGAGCCGACTACGTGAGGGAGAATATTACCAAATTGGATTCCTATCGAATTGAGCGTATGGACGGAACCAAAGAAAAAATCGTCATTGACGGTAACTCGGCTTGTGCCCTGGGCTGCATGTTTGGTGGGGTCACGGTAGCAACTTGGTATCCCATCACACCTTCGAGTAGCCTCGGCGAGTCGCTCACCGAGTATCTGGGCCGTTACCGGATCGATTCTGAAACAGGAAAGGCAACCTTCGCCGTGGTGCAAGCCGAGGATGAGATAGCCGCGCTGGGGATGGCCATCGGAGCCGGGTGGGCGGGAGCTCGGGCCATGACCTGTACCTCCGGTCCAGGGATCTCGTTGATGGCCGAATTTGCGGGGTTGGCTTATTTCGCCGAAGTTCCCTGTGTGGTGTTCGACGTGCAGCGCGTGGGTCCAAGCACGGGATTACCCACCCGGACCTCCCAGGGAGATATTTTTTCTCTTTACTACCTCTCCCACGGAGATACCAAACATATTGTCCTCTTTCCCGGCAATATGCAGGAATGTTTCGAATTCTCGGTGCAGGCGTTTGACCTGGCTGAACGTTTTCAGCAGCCGGTCTTTGTGGCATCGGACCTGGATCTGGCCATGAACAACTGGATGAGTGATCCCTTTGATTACCCGGATCAGCCCATGGATCGCGGCAAGGTTTTAAGCGCGGAAGATTTGGAGCGCCTGGGTAGCTTTTCTCGTTACGATGATAAGGATGGGGATGGAATCCCCTACCGTACTCTTCCCGGGACCGATCATCGGCTGGCTGCTTATTTCACTCGAGGAAGCGGTCACGACGAAGAAGCCCAGTACTCAGAATGTCCAGAGGATTACCAGGACTTGATAGATCGACTAATGACGAAGTATGAGATGGCGCGAAAATCCGTTCCTAAACCTGTCTTGGGTTATGCCAACGGAGCGGAAATTGGTCTAATTGCTTTCGGTTCGACCGATGCAGCGATGGAAGAATGCCTTGCCCAACTGCGACACGAACACGAGATCAATGCCCATTACCTTAGGATCCGAGCTTTGCCCTTTACCGCCGAGTTGGAAGAATTTGTGAGCCGCTGTGAGCGGGTCTATGTGGTCGAACAAAATCGAGATGGGCAAATGGCCGATCTCATTCGATTGGAAGTGGCCCAGGCGGGCAAGGTTCGGAAGATCTTGCACTATAGAGGGCTTCCGATCGATGCAGGATTTATTACGGACCAAATTATAGCCGGCGAAGCCAAGGGAGAAAATACGGGAGAAAAGAGGTAAAAATGTCTCTAGCGAGCGAAGGGCGCAAAAAAGTCAACCGTCTCGGTCTGACCAGGGTTGACTACAAAGGGCTACCCTCAACCTTGTGCCCGGGTTGTGGTCATGATGCCATAACCAGCCAAATCATCAAGGCTTTTTATGAGATGGGAGTCAACCCTCACCAAGTGGCGAAGATGAGTGGGATCGGGTGTTCCAGCAAAACACCGGCTTATTTCATGAGTTCTTCTCACGGTTTTAACGCCGTTCATGGCCGGATGCCGTCGGTGAGCACGGGTGCTATGTTGGCAAACCGGAAGCTGATCTGCATCGGTGTGAGTGGTGACGGAGACACGGCTTCGATTGGGTTGGGTCAGTTCTGCCATCTTCTGCGCAGGAACGTTCCCATGATCTATGTGATTGAGAACAATGGAGTCTATGGATTGACCAAGGGCCAGTTTTCGGCCACTGCGGATATCGGTTCCAAATTGAAAACGGGTGTGGTCAATGAGTTGCCGCCAATCGACTGTTGTGTGCTCGCAATTGAGATGGGATGTACTTATGTAGCGCGCACCTTCTCAGGTGACCCAAGGCAGCTTGTTGCTCTTTTGAAGGGTGCCTTAAGCCATTCCGGAACCAGCCTTCTGGATGTGATGAGCCCATGCGTGACTTTTAATAACCACGAAGGGTCGACCAAGAGCTACAAGTGGGCTAAGGAGCACGAAGAGCTGCTGCATCAGATCGACTTCATCCCCTACTTCGAGCCGCTGGAGACGATCGATTACAACGAGGGGGAAGTCAAAGAGGTCGATATGCGGGATGGATCCCATATTCGTTTGCGCAAGCTGGACCGGTACCATGATCCTATGGACCAGAATGGAGCTTTAGAAAAACTGCGGAAAAGTCGGGAGTCAGAGGAGTTTTTAACCGGGTTAATCTACGTTGACCCGGTAGCTGACAACTTTCTGGATATATTGAACTTAGTCGAGGATCCATTAGTTAGTTTGCCCACAGAAACACTTCGACCGGGTCGGGAAGTGTTAGTGGAAGTCATGCAAGGGCTCAGGTGAGTTTTCAACCAGTGGGTGAAGTGGAAGGTTATCTGGTTGAACCGACCAAATATCCTTGCTGAGCTGTTTGAGATACGATCGCGGTCAGACATCCCGTCTTGTGTTTTCGGAAGCCTGGAATGGAACACTTAGCCTGCCTCATATCTCACCTCGGGGGAGTAAAGAGCGGACCTTCGTGACTGTCCGTATCTGCCTGGATCCACGGGTTGAACGCGTTCGGGTTGATCGACCCATCGGTTGGTTACTACAAAAAGATTTTACTCCTCAATGATCCAGTGCCGCCGGAGATAGAGTTCGTAGTATTTTCGCAACAGTCGTGGTAGGCCTGGTTCTCCTGATGAGATCTGAAGCCCAACCGATCGCACTTGCAACAATTCATTTGAATTGGGAACCTTGTAAGCATGGACCACACATTGAATCGAGTTGCCGTCCTGGGGGCGGGGACTATGGGAGCTCAAATCGCGGCCCATTTTGCGAATATCGAGATCCCGACTCTACTATTGGATCTTCCAACAGAGGGTAGTAACCGAAATGAGGTCGCTCGTCAGGCAGTGGAACGTCTAGTCAGGATGAAGCCACCCCCGATGTATTCCCCCGAAAAAGTCCGTTTCATCGAGGTAGGTAACTTCAAAGAAGACTTACCCAAACTCTCCTCTTGTGACTGGATCATCGAGGCCATAATCGAAAATCTTGAGGCGAAACAGGAACTTTGGAAAAAGGTGGAACCCTATCGAAGACCGGATTGTGTTGTCTCGACTAACACTAGTGGCTTGCCAATCAGCAGGATTGCTCAGGACCGATCAGAGGATTTTAAAAGATATTGGTTGGGGACCCATTTCTTTAATCCGCCCCGCTATCTGAAACTTCTCGAAATTATTCCTGGTCCGGAGACCCTTGTCTCAGTGGTCGACAGCGTAGGCTTTATTGGCAACCGGCTCTTGGGGAAGGGAATCGTCGTTGCTAAGGATCGGCCTAATTTTATCGCCAACCGGGTGGGAGTGTTTGTTGTCCAGCGCGCTATTGAGCTCATGGAGGAGCTCAATCTAACAATTGAAGAGGTGGATACCCTGACGGGCCCACTCATCGGCCGACCCAAGACCGCAACTTTTGGACTAGCCGATCTGGTGGGTATTGATGTAATGGTTGCAGTTGGGGAGAATATGTACCGGGATCTATCGGAGGATCTAAACCGAGATCATTTTCGTCCGGCTGATCTTCTGAAACAGGTGGTGGCCAGAGGTTGGACGGGGCGGAAAGTGGGCCAGGGTTTCTATAAGAGGGTAGGACAGGAAATCCTGGTTCTGGACCGCAAAACCCTGAAATATCGGAACCGTTTCGAGGCTCAGATATCTTCTCTGCAGACAGTTCATAGGGAGCCGAATCTGCTCCGACGGATTCAAATATTACTCCAGATGGAAGATCAAGTCGGAGCTTTTCTTTGGCCCTACTTGCGCGACACCTTCCTTTATGCAGCCCAGCGGATTCCAGAAATTACCGAGGAATACTACCAAATCGATCGAGCTATGAAATGGGGCTACAACTGGGAAAAAGGACCCTTTGAGCTCTGGCACGATTTGGGTATCGAGGTGGTTGCTCGTCGGATGAAAGAGGAAGATATGGCTCTTCCATCCTGGGTCAGTGACCTCCTCGAGCAGCCCGACAAACAATTCTACGTCCTTGGCTCGGGGCGGAAACTCTTCTTTGATCGTTCCAGCCGACAATACCAGGTTGTGAAGGAAGAAGCAGACCAGATCCAGCTCACCCTGTTGAGTCGGCAGGGGCGGGTTGTGCGCTCCAACTCTGCCGCTAGCCTGTTGGATCTGGGTGACGGAGTAGCCTGCCTGGAGTTTCACGCGAAGGCGAACACGGTGAGTCCTGATACGGTTGAGATGGCTCAGGTCGCCCTTGAGGAGGTTGATCATAACTTCCTAGGCTTAGTGATCGGAAATCAAGGTCAAGATTTTTCCATGGGTGTCGATCTGTCCCTACTACTCCAGGCCGCTCAGGGCCGCCAATGGGAAGTAATCGAGGAGATGGTCTGTCGCTTTCAGGACATGGTGTGTTCCTTTCGTAATTCGACCAAACCCGTGGTCAGTGCACCTTTTCATCGGACATTGGGTGGAGGAGCAGAGATCTGTCTGGGGTGTGACCGGGTGGTGGCTGCGGCGGAGAGCTATATCGGGTTGGTTGAGGTGGGTGTGGGATTGATCCCCGCCGGAGGGGGGACGAAGGAAATACTCATGCGCCATCTCGAAGAGGTTCCCCTGCTGCCGCTGGCCAACTACCTACCTGCTGTACAGAAGGCCTTTGAGACCATCGGAAGGGCGGTGGTGAGCACGAGTGCAGAGGATGCTCGACAACTTCGCTTTCTACTCGAGAGAGATTCGATTGAGATCAATCTCGATCGAATTCTTTCCCGAGCCAAACAACAAGTTATTGCCCTGGTTGAGGAAGGGTATTGTCCACCTCGGCCGGCGTTGGCGGTCCCGGTGGTGGCGGGTCCAGGCTTGGCGGCTTTGAAAATGGAAATCTATCTGAGAAGGGCAGGTGGTTACATCTCTAAGCACGACGCCTTGGTGGCGAGAAAGCTAGCCCATGTACTCACTGGAGGTGACCTGAATCATGCCACGACGGTGCCCGAGCGCTATTTACTCGACTTGGAGAGAGAAGCCTTTCTTTCTCTGTGTGGAGAAGCCAAAACTCTGCATCGACTCAAGTACACCTTGAAAACTGGAAAGCGTTTGAGGAACTAAATTGAGTTGACCACTTTTCCCGTCGCCAGTGAGGTGAGTCCTACCTCTGGTCATGCTGGACCATTCTGGCTAGAAAAAGGTTTTTGGGTAGTGGCCGACCGATGTGCTAGCCAGCCCGAGATGTCCAAACCCGCCGATGCCAGAACGTACAGTCGGGTCAGTCTCAGCTCAGTGGTACCGCCCATCAGACAGCCCCCCGGGGAGGAGGCCCGCTTGTCCGCCCCCGCTGGCTGTCAGTCGGTTATTTTGGGTCTATGGCATGTTTGTGACGCAGTGATAGTAGATAGGAATTTCCCCCACTGTAGACTTGACAGTTTGTATTACTGTGCTAACATATTACTCTAATGGAACAACAGCTCAAGAAAAACAAGGCCCTTTGGAGACTTTTTGAAATCGTTGTCCAGTTGAAGGATCGGGAGGAGTGTGCCTGGTTTTTTCGCGATTTGTGCACGCTGTCGGAGTTAGAAGCTATGGCCGAGCGCTGGGAGGTAGCCCAAATGGTCGCCTGCAATATTCCCTATCGCAGGATTAGCCAACTGACGGGGGCCAGCACGGCGACTGTCACACGAATTGCCCACTGGGTGCGGCATGGGGAAGGGGGCTATCGACTCATGCTCGAACGAACTTCTCTGGAGGGTCCCGCTAGGAAGTGGTAGCCGATGGCAGCTAAATATGATGGGAGTCGAGTCTGATCCATCTTCTCCAGACTCATCGAAACCATCCTTCGGAGGGAACGACGTGAAAAGTGATGGGAGCCGATTAAAGATTGCATTGCAACATCGAGGTCGACTGGCAAAGCCTTCGATGCAGCTGTTGAAATCGATTGGTCTAGATTTTAGTTTTCACCAGGATCAGCTTTTTTCCCCTTGCCGGAATTTTCCGCTCGACATCCTGTTTTTGCGAGATGATGACATTCCGGAATACGTCCAGGATCAGATTACCGATCTGGGCATCGTAGGACTCAACGTGGTTCAGGAAAAGTCGGCCCGAGTGTCCAGATTGGACTTTTTGGGATTTGGAGTATGCAAACTTTTGGTTGCCGTGCCCCGAAAGGGCTCTCTGCAGACTCTTTCCGATCTTCAAGATAAGCGAATCGCTACCTCCCATCCCCGTATCCTGAGTTGTTTTCTAGAGCAGAGAGGAATCCAGGCCCGAATCATTGAAATCAGCGGTTCGGTCGAGATTACGCCCAGTCTGGAGGTAGCTGATGCCATTTGCGATCTGGTCTCTACGGGCAGCACTCTGCGAATGAATGATCTAGAGGCCATTGAGGTGGTTTTAAGGTCGGAGGCCTGTTTGATTGCTCATACGGGCTCGTTGGAAGATAGAGAGAAGCGTGAATATATTGAGCGGTTCAGATTTCGCTGTCAAGGAACCATCAGGGCGAGAGGGGCCAAGTATGTGATCATGAATGCGCCAGCAGCATCCTTGGACGAGATTAGCAGGATCTTGCCAGGAATGAAGAGTCCGACCGTTGTCCCTTTGGCGGAAAAAGGAATGATCGCTATTCATTCAGCGGTACCGGAAGAGCTCTTTTGGGAGGTAACGGAAAAACTGAAGCAGGCCGGAGCGTCTGATATTCTGGTGGTTCCGGTCGAGAAGCTGGTAGTGTGATGAGGTGTTATCGACTGGTCGACTTGAATCAGCAGCAGCAGGAGAAATTGTGCCAGCGTAATCCGATTACCGATACGGCTCTTTTAGAGACCTGCCACCAGATCTTCAACGAGGTCCAGAGGCGGGGAGATCAAGCAGTGAGAGAATATACTCGAATCTATGACGGTGTGCAGTTAAGCACCCTTCAAGTGGGGAGGGGAAACTTTTCCCAGGCGGGAAAACAGTTGTCCAAGAGGGAGGTTTCCGCCCTAGAGATGGCCGCTCAAAATATTCGCAAGTTTCATGCTAATCAACAGCTATGCGAAAGTCAGATGGAGGTGCAGTCTGGTGTCTGGTGCTGGCGGGAGAGTCGAGCCATTGACTCGGTGGGACTTTACATCCCGGGAGGTACAGCAGTACTTCCTTCCACCGTGCTGATGTTGGGAATTCCAGCCCAATTGGCTGGTTGCCGGCGGGTGGTTCTCTGCGTACCGCCACGCGCCGATGGATCGGTTTCGGCCGAGGTTTTGGTGGCGGCCAAGATAGCGGGGATTAAGGCGATTTATCGAATGGGGGGGGCTCAGGCAATTGCCGCTATGGCCCTCGGAACGGAAACGGTTCCTCGGGTTGAGAAGATTCTGGGACCCGGTAGCCGGGTCGTTCAGGCGGCTAAACTGGTGGCTTTTCTCAAGGGTGTGGCTATCGACATGGTAGCAGGTCCCAGTGAAGTCCTAATCATCGCCGATAGATCCGCGCGGTCAGCATGGGTAGCCAGTGATCTTATTTCTCAGGCTGAACATGGATCCGACAGTTGTGCCATCTTGGTCACCGATTCACCGCAGTTGGTCCAAGAGGTAAACGATCAACTGCGCCTTCAGCTGAAGGATTTGCCCAGGAAGCACTTGGCAACGCAGGCGCTGAGGAAAAGTTTTGCCATGTTGACCGAATCCTTGGACGAAGCCTTCTCATTCTCTAATCTTTATGCCCCAGAGCATCTGATTCTACAGGTGGAGGATCCTCAATGCTGGCTGGAGAAAGTTAACTGTGGCGGCTCAGTTTTCCTGGGTCCATGGTCGCCAGAGGTGGCGGGAGATTATGCCTCCGGTACCAATCACACTCTTCCCACTTCGAGAATGGCTCGGGCCTTCTCCGGAGTTTCGATGGATACTTTTGTCAAGAAAATTACGTTTCAGGAGTTGAACCGACAGGGTCTGATCAAGTTAGCACCGACACTGGAGGCTCTGGCTGAGCTGGAGGGTTTGGAAGGTCACCGGCGAGCCGTGCAGATTCGCATAAAGCTGGAGGCACTATGAGGAAAACGTCGCTTCAACAAGCGGAGGCGATAAGCGTGAATGATCTGGTCAGGCCCAACATCCGGACTCTTCAGCCCTATCGCTGTGCTCGAGAGGAAGTGCAGGAAGGAATTCTCCTGGATGCTAATGAGAGTCCCTTTAGTCAATTCTGGGCGGGGGTAAGGCTAAATCGTTATCCCGATCCGAGTCAGCGGAAGTTACGTAAAATGTTGGCCAACTATCTTGGAGTCCCGATGGAGAATCTGGCAGCGGGATCGGGTTCAGATGAAGTGCTGGATTGGATTTTTAAGGTATTTTGTCAACCGGGACAGGATTCCGTTTCCGTAGCCGAGCCAACCTACGGCATGTATAGCGTTCTGGCAAGCATATTTGATGTTTCGGTATTCCGGTTTCCTTTAGATCAAGCATTTAACTTCAGTGCCAGCGAGTTCCTCATGGCAGTGCCTTCCAAGGTGAAGGTCCTTTTCTTGTGCTCTCCCAATAATCCCACCGGTAATCTATTGGAGCAGAAGCAAATCCTTGCAGTATGCAGAAAATGGCTCAAAATCGTCGTGGTCGACGAAGCTTACATCGAGTTTTCCCAGTCTCGCTCCCTGGCGACAGAAGTTGTCTACCACCCGAATCTCATCGTTCTGCGAACCCTTTCCAAGGCTCTTGGCCGGGCTGGTTTGCGCATCGGTTATGCAGTGGCGAGCAAGGAAATCATCTCCTATTTTCTCAAGGTAAAGGCCCCGTATAATTTGAGCTCTGTGAGCGCCGAAAAGGGATGTCAAGTTCTGAGTTGCTGGCATGATCGGGTTCCTGAGTGGAAGCAGATCCGAAACGAACGTGACAGGGTGAGGCGATCCTTGGGGCAAATCGAAGGTGTGACAATGGTTTTTCCCTCGAATGCCAATTTCTTACTTTTCCGGTGTCGAAAGGCAACGCAAGTTTGCCGGAGATTGTTGGAAAAGGGGATCGTCGTTCGTGATCGAAGCACGCTGCCCGGATTGAAAGACTGCATCCGAGTGAGCATAGGGACATCCTGGGAAAATGATTCGTTCCTGCAAGGGCTTAAAGCGACAATTAGGAAGGATTCTAATGACTGAACGTCACGCAATAGTTGAGAGAGAAACCGCTGAAACGCACATCAAGGTCAGCGTCCGCCTGGAGGGGAGGGGAACGTTTCGAGGCAGCACTGGATTGGCCTTTTTCGAACATATGCTGCAGTTGGTCGCTTACCATGCGCGCACCGACCTGGAGATTGACGCTCGGGGAGACTTGGAGGTGGATGATCACCACTTGGTTGAGGATGTGGCGATTACCTTGGGTCAGGCATTGGTCCATGCGCTGGGAGACAAGCAAGGCATCGAGCGTTATGGATTCGTCTTGCTTCCCATGGATGATGTCCTCGTTGCTGTGGCCCTGGACCTCAGCGGGCGCTTCACTTTTGCCTGTGACTACTCGGCGCAAAGAGAAAAGTTAGGAGATCTATCGACTGAATTGGTACCTCATTTCTTTCGTACACTGGCGATGGAGGTCGGTTGTAACCTGCACTTCCAATTTCTTAATCCCGGGGTAAATGAGCACCATCGAATTGAAGCTATGTTTAAGGGTTTCGCTCGATCCCTCCGAATGGCGGTGAGGATCAGCGCGGAAAACAAGCAAGAAGTTCCTTCCACCAAGGGAGTGCTTTAATCGGGTGGAAGAAGCCTTGTCTGTTCTGGTCGAACCGGGTGTTGGGGGGAGAGGGGGGCCATCAGTCAGCTGATGCTGGTAGTAATCGATTATAGGGCCGGTAATCTGTACAATGTGGGAAATGCCTTGCGCTACCTGGGTGCCGAATTCAGCTTCTCGGGTGATCCAGGCATGGTGCGCCAGGCAACCCGGATCATTCTACCGGGTGTGGGCTCCGCACGAGCGGCCATGGATTCCCTGAATGAGCAAGGTCTGACTGATGTCTTGAGGCAGCTCAGAGTTCCCTTTCTCGGTATTTGTCTGGGCCTGCAATTGCTTTTCCAAGATTCAGAGGAGGAACAGACTCCCTGTCTGGGAATTCTCCAGGGACAAGTGAGAAAATTCGATGCTTCCAGGGTTAAAGTTCCCCAGATCGGTTGGAACCGGGTTAACCGGGTGGTTAGCGATGCTGGCAGGTTTCTGAAGGGCGAGGTTCCACTGTTGGAGGGTATTCCTGAAGGCACTTTTTTCTACTTCGTCCACAGTTATTATGCCTCGGCTGAGGAAGAAAGCACCACTGGTGTGACCAATTACGGAACGGTTTTTGCTTCGGTTGTGAAGAAAGACAACTTTTGGGGAGTGCAGTTTCATCCCGAACGCTCGGGAGAGATGGGTCTTCAGGTACTCAAGAATTTTCTAGAGGTCCCGAGTGAATGTTGGTAATCCCTGCTATTGACTTGATCCAGGGAAGCTGTGTGCGGCTTTATCGGGGGGATTACGGGAAGAAAACGACTTATTCAGAGGATCCAGTCAAGAAGGCATTGGACTTCCAGGCAGCAGGCTTTTCCCGGCTCCATGTGGTGGACTTAGAAGGGGCGAGAGGCGGGGAAAATCGGAACCGAGACGCGATGAGACGGATTATTGAAACGCTGCACATCCCGGTTCAGGTAGGGGGAGGAATTCGCAGCGGTAAGGATGTGGTTGATTTCTTGCGGTGGGGTGCTCACTACTTAATTCTCAGCACCTTGGCCTTGGAAGATCCGGAGAGGGTTAGCCGGTGGTTCCAGAGGTGGAGTGCCAAAAAGTTTATCATTAGCCTGGATGTGAGAGCGGGAAGGCTGTGGAGTCAGGGATGGGTTGAAGAAAGTTCGGTCCAACTGGAAGAGGCGATCAAGTATCTAGGAAGTTGGGGACTTGCACAGGTCATTTGTACGGACATTGAGCGAGATGGGACCTTACGGAAGCCCAATTTTTTGACCTATTCAGAGCTACTCAAACGCCTACCCCGGTCAGTATCTCTCATCGCGGCTGGGGGAATTAGCCGGCCTGAACATGTGAATCAGCTCGAACATCTAGGAGTCCAGGGAGCGATAGTGGGTCGGGCACTATACGAGGAAGGCGTCTCCTGGAAGGAATGGGTTCATGTTGGCTAAACGGGTGATCCCCTGTTTGGACGTGGCGGATGGACGGGTGGTAAAAGGAATTCACTTTGTGGACCTGCGGGATGCTGGAGATCCCGTCGAATTAGGACGTCGCTACTATCATGAGGGTGCCGATGAGCTGGTTTTCCTCGATATCACAGCAACGGTCGAGGAGCGTCGGACTGTGGTGGAATGGGTTAAGCGGGTAGCTGACTCGATTTTTATTCCCTTCACCGTAGGTGGAGGCATCCGCGATCTAAAGCAGATTCAAGCGTTGTTGCGAGTTGGCGCGGACAAGGTCTCCATCAATAGCGCCGCCGTCAAAGACCCTGACCTGATTCGCCGATCGGCTGCGGCTTTCGGATCCCAATGTATTGTGTTAGCTGTTGACGTCAAGCGAAGTGCAGGCGGGTGGACAGTATTCATCGGAGGGGGACGTGTGGAGACAGATCTGGATGCTCTGGACTGGATAGGGAAGGCTGAAGCATTAGGAGCAGGAGAGATTCTCCTGACTTCGATGGATTGTGATGGCACCCAAGCGGGATACGATCTTGAGCTCCTTCGGCGGGTATCCCGTTTGGTGCGCATTCCATTGATCGCCTCTGGGGGAGCGGGAGAACTCCAACACTTGGTGGCTGCGCTACGAGAAGGGGCCGCTGATGCCGTGCTAGCTGCTAGTATTTTCCACTATCGACAATATTCAATCGCCCAGGTGAAGAGCTTCCTAACTAAAAATGGAATCAGTATGCGCTTTTAAGTGGTGGCTGAGGTGGAAAGTTAAAACTTCAACGGAAAGTGCATAATCCCTGTGTTGCAACAGGGAGAGGGAATAAGAAATGAAGGCTCCCTCCGGTGCCCAAGACTCTCAATCGGTCCGTCTTGATGAGCTGAACTGGGCCAAGACAGGAGGTTTGTTGCCGGCCATCGTACAAGACGCTCAGACCGGACGTGTGTTGATGCTCGGGTACATGAGCCTCAAAGCCCTGCGGAAGACACTGGAGACAGGGCGAGTGGTTTTCTGGAGCCGGCGCCGGAAGGGGCTGTGGATGAAAGGGGAAACTTCTGGAAATTATTTACAACTACAGGAGGTTAGGGAAGATTGTGATGGCGATGCCTTACTGTTAATTGCTCGTCCTTATGGACCTACCTGCCATCGGGGAACACTATCCTGCTTTTGGGAGAACTCAGAATGGAATGGTCTAGAATTCATCGGCCATTTGGAGCGGGTGATTCAGAGTAGACACCAGGAAATGCCTGAAGGCTCTTATACGACCGCGCTTTTCAATAAAGGCCTTTCCGAAATCGCCAAAAAGGTTGGAGAGGAGGCAATAGAAGTCGTGGTCTCAGCACTGCAAGAGAGTGGGCGCTCGGTAGAAGAGGTGGCGGATCTCATCTACCATTTACTGGTTTTTTTATCGCAGCGTGGAGAGACATTAAGTGAGGTAGCCTTGGAATTGAAGCGCCGGCATTTCGACAGCCATTAAGTTGCTGGGTTTCTGAGAGTGAACCGTAGCGATGACCTAGGGAGCTGGTCAAACTTGGGCTACAGGAATCTTCTCCTCATCAAAACGTCTGCCCGCAATGAAGGCCTGGACGAAAGCATCGGCTGAGCTATGGAACTCCTCCTTGGTTCCCGAGAAGTGGATGCGTCCATCTTTGAGAAGGATGATGCGATCCGCCACGATTTCCAAGCACTTTAAATCATGAGTCACCACGATGGACGTCAACTTTTCTTGCTGGTTTAGTTTTCGGATTAGATGGCTGAGTGATTTACCAACAATTGGATCCACGCCGGTTGTTGGCTCATCATAAAGAATCGCTTCCGGGTTGATCGCGATTGCCCGTGCGATTGCAACCTGTTTCTTGGATCCGGCGCTGAGCTCGTTGTGGCGAAGAGCGCCCATTCCCCCGAGTTCTACAGCTTCCATCAGGTATTCGACCCTTTCTTGGATGAGTTTCTCGTGCCCGATACCCTGCTCGTGGAGGGGATAGGCAATGTTCCCGCGAATATCCAGGGAATCAAAAAAGGCCCCACTTTGAAACACGTAGGAAACTCTTCTACGAACTTCAAGTAGCTCAATTTCTTTCATTTGAGTGAGATCTCGTCCCCGGAAAAGGATTCTTCCGGTGTCCGGTTTGAGGAAGCCAACGCTTAGTTTGAGCAAAACGCTCTTACCGCTACCACTTTTCCCCAAGACACCCAGAGTTTTCCCTGAGCTGATCTTGAGATTAATTCCTTCCAAAACTGGGTGCTCGAAGGATTTGTCGACGTCAATCATCTCGATAAGAGGGTCTGACGGGGACACACTTAATGGTGACCGGAGTTGGCTGGGACGGCGACTCCTTCTTTTCAGGAAGCGATGCCCAAAAATGAGGGCCAAAAGAAAAAGATAAGAGATTAAAATGGCAGCCAGGAAGAACTTGAAGGACATCAGCGTTGAAGAGCAGCTCAGCTCAGAAGTCCGTTCTGGATCTCGCCCACTTCCTACTAGCGCCAGAAGATAGACGCCCAAACAATAGGTTGGAAGACCTTATTTACGGAACCGGTCCAATAGTTCTGGGAAAGCGTGAGCGAGGCACGCTTCACGATTTAAGTTAAGCTTCAGTGCCGAATTTGGAAGCGTATAAGTTTCCTGGCCATTTCCTTCCTACGAAAACCGTTACTGCGACGGTAAGTGTTTAACCACTGACGAATGTCTTTCGGGCTCATTGCCAAAGTATCGCACACCCAGGAAAAGCTTCCAGGATGGGCCTCTTCCGAGAAGAACCACTCCATGGCGTCTTTATGCCAAATGGCCCATTCTTTGTTGGAAGACTTCTTCGGAGAAACTATATCGCGAAGGGCCTGCAGCAGAATGGCAAGGGCCAAATTTCGCAATGATCCTTCCGGTTTCTTCGTCTGCGGGTACAAACCCTCACTTTCAAGTACAGGAGCCTTCATGTTGCTTCTTACCGATTCCTACCCATTCCAAAGGCCCATTTCACCAAACCCCAGCTCTCTGGTGGCCACACCCACCCCTCCTATAAGACAGTGATGCCCGCACCGAAAAAAAGTTTCAGCCGCGGATGGCTAATACTTACCCTAATGAGCACCAATAGGCTTATGGAACAACTCTAATCAAGCGCTACTCCTATCACTGGGAGCTGACATCTTTTTCTTGTTGCTGTTTCTCTTCCTTGTCGTGTAGTTTGACTCCACTTGGAAATCAAAACAAGGTGAGATAGAATCTCCCTTCAAGGAGGCGGAGATGTACACAGAACGACCGAATGCAGTGACGCTCAAAGGGGACCCATTTACTCTCTTAGGAGCTGAGTTGAAGGTAGGTGATCAGGCGCCTGATTTCGCTTCAGTTGGAGTCGATCTCAACCAGATAACTCTTGCAGATACACAGGGAAAAACAAGGATTTTCAGTGTGGTTCCATCGCTTGACACTCCGGTTTGCGATGCTCAAACCAGGCGCTTTAATCAAGAGACAGTAAGCCTTCCAGGGGTTCACATCTACACGGTAAGCATGGATCTTCCCTTCGCTCAAAGTCGCTGGTGCGCGGCTGCGGAGGTGGACAAGGTGACCATGCTGTCCGATCATCGGGATGCTTCCTTTGGTACCAACTGGGGAACTTTGATCAAAGAACTCCGACTCAATTGCCGAGCGATCTTTGTTGTGGATGAGCGGGGAACGATTCGCTACGTAGAGTACGTAAAGGAAATTTCCCAATATCCCAATTACGAGACAGCCCTGGATGCCGTTCGTTCAGTAGCTCAGTCTTAAAACATGACCTGATCACATATCTTCCCCAGGAGGGTTCGGAATAGGGGGATAGGTCCGATGGGTTGTTTGTGGCATCGACATCACTGTTTGAGGGGCAGGGCGATTGCGCGCCCGGCGCAGGTTGCAAAATTTGAGGTCCATATTTTGAGTATCCGTGTGATGTAAATGATTTGGCCAGTGTGATAGGAACAATGCTCGACCCCGTGGGAGATAGCTTAACGAGTATTTACCTCATACACCTGGATGTGAAGTTTTTCCAGCAGGGTGGAAGGCCCAACTAAATCTAGAACCTTTAGGGCCTCATTCATAGTTTTCCCCTCCCTGGTCAGCAACTGCTGACCAGGGAGGGGAATCTCGATAGAGAATTCTAGGTCGCGCTGCCATAACATGGGATTGCTGACCTAATTCAGCAATCATCCACTGACGCACATTGCTGCAAAGATACAAGGTGAGATGTCCAACACTGTTGGTGTTCTCATTGGCCTGCGGCGAGATTGTTTCTGGGAGAGGTTTTCAAGACAGCACTATATTCTTAGGGGACAATTGTTGCGCAGATGGTTTCTGGTCTGGGCAATAAATGCATTCTCCAATTCAGAGCATATCCGCGGAGTTTTGCCTCAATCTGGTGGGCAGACTCAAAGTATTGGCCGTTCTCCAGGTGCAGAGAAAGACGAGCCTCACAATCTTCTCCAGTTTATCGTAATTGATCTTGTCCGGCGTATCCGAGGGTTGATGGTAGTCTGGGTGCAATCCTGTGTGGAAGAATAGGGTCGGGACGCCTTTATTTAAAAAGGGCCAATGATCGCTCCTACGTAGCAAATTCAAGGGATGGTTGTCGTAACGGAATTTGAGGTCTAGCCCGATCCTTCGATTGACTTTGGATACGAGTTGGCGAAGTTGCTGACTACGGCTGTATCCCAATACATTGACCGAGTTAGTGTTCTGCTCGGCGCTTTGCTTTTCTAGATTCTGAAAGCGAGAATCGCTGGGATCCAGGACCTCTTCATTACGACCGATCATGTCCATTTGGAACATGGCCACGGTCTTCTTCATCGGAAAGTTTGGTTCATTGACATAGTAAAACGAGCCAAGAAGGCTAGGTTCTTCAGCGTTCCAGGCAGCGAAGAGAATAGAACGTTTGGGTTTTTGGGGACTGAGTGCAAAGGCCTGGGCGATTTCCAGAAACCTGCTATACCACTAGCATCGTCGTCAGCACCATTGTAAATCTTTCCCTCTTGGACCCCAATGTGATCAAAATGAGCCCCGACGATCACGATCTCCTCCTGGGAAGTCGGTTGACTGTCCGCTAGATATGCCAGGATATTACGACTTTGGATTTTTTTGTGAAAGACTGTGGTCTCAACGCTTATATTCACATCTCGCACCTCAAAACTGTAAGGTTGGTAGGTTTTGTGGATTCTTGCGTAAATTTCCTCAAGATCGGGCTCAATGCCTTCAAGGATGACAGTTATCATTCTGGGTGAAAGGGAGATGGCGGGAATTCTCACCCGATCAGCCCAGATCTGTAGACTGTAGGGAGCCCGCTTAGGCTCCTCAGGCCAAACCCGTCGCATCTCCTGGGGGAAGATGGATTGGTTGAAGTTCTTGGCCTGGCCTCGAAACAACAGAATTTCCGCCGCTCCATGTTTTTGGGCATTCAGGATCTTGTGTAAAGCTCCCCCGTATTCGGATTGGATCGCACCTTCGAAAGGACTATCGGAATCCCTTTCACCGGGTTCGCTGAGCATCACCAATACCATTTTCCCTTTGGCATCGATTCCAGCATAGTCATCGTAGCTATGTTCCGGGGCGGTAATACCGTATCCGGCAAAGACCACAGATCCGATTACCCTTCCGTTGGCAGTGATCGGTGATGGGTAGAAGTCTTCTTGGACCAGTCCCATTTTGGCAAGGGGAAAATCCGCTGTCTGAATTTCCAGTCTGTTGGGTGATGAAAGTTGGGCTTGCACCAGTCCGAAAGATTGGAAATAGCTCGAATGATCTCGGGCCGTTTTCAAACCATCCAATTCAAAGCGGTGGGCCAAGTAGCGCGAAGTGATTGCGTTGAAGGGTGTGTTCGTACCCCGACCTCGCATTTCGTCGGAAGCTAAAAAATACAGATTCGATTTCAATTCAGCTGCAGTAATGGTTTCCATTGCTGGTGTCGAAGGATCATTCCTAAGTGCAATTACAACCAAAACTGTGACCGTTACCAAAACGGAGGAAACTCCTGACCTGAAACTTAACCGGACCACGTTTTTCATATGGACTGGCGGGTGTAGAGGCGGACCGGCATGTCAGCCAGCGGGTAACGGGATGCGGGGGCTGGCCGATACATCGGTTGGCCACTACAAAAGAAAATTTTCTGGCTTGAATGGTCTGGTGCTGACGGGGGCTCGGCTGGCCTCCGACGGCTCCAGAGGCGAACTCGGCGCAGTGTGACGAGGAGGGAGACTGGGCGAAAGGCAATCAAGCTGGATAATCGCTCCCCCGTGGTAAGCCGAGTGGGAAAAAGTCGAGTTAGCCCATGTGAGCTCTTACGGTACATGCAATACTCTAATGCACGCCTATTGTATCCGATTTTGCAGTGCTCCATCTCCTCAGTGCTCCATTTCAGCAACAGGGTGACGTCTGCACAGATGTGTTTTGCGAGGTGGGGTCAAGGCGCGAGGAGGGAGGCAACGCCAGGGTGCATCGTCGACGACGGGTAACGCCGAGATCGCCCGCAACCCCGTCTGGCCAGAAGGTGGCGGAGGGACAGGCAATCTCTTTGTTTTCCACGATACGCTGAGGCACCGCCGTTTGTCTTCACTTCGCCACCCCAGCTCCGTCGCGCTCGCCACAAATGCTATCCTTCCTTAGATTTTCTCGTCCAAAGGCAGTGGCATGTAAGAAACCTGTGGCATGTTGGCGGTGGGACTACGCTGGATCAGGATATCCGCTCCATATATCTCGCGGATAATATCGGTTGTTATGACCTCTTGCGGTGTGCCTTGGCTAACCAGTCGTCCTTCGTTAAGTAAGACGACCGATTGGCAAAAAGCGGCCGCCACTGTCAGATCATGAAGTACCATGATGACAGTCAAATTCTCTTCTCGATTCAAGGATTGAAGGAGGCGAAAAGTCTCTATTTGATGTTTGATGTCCAGATGAGCGTTGGGCTCATCAAGCATCAACAAGGTTGGTCTTTGGGCTACTGCTCGGGCGATGAGTACTCGCTGGCGTTCCCCGCTGGACAGCTGATCAATCGGACACTCCCTTAGCTGATCTGTTTGGGTCATAGACATGGATCGCTCGACAATTTCCCAGTCTTGTCTCGACATTTTCTTGAGCCTTCCGAGGTAGGGAAAGCGTCCCATAGCCACGATATGAGCTACTGGAAACGGGAATTCAAAGTATTGCTCCGAGGAAATTACCGCCACCTCTTGACCGAGTTGTCGAGGGCTGAAGTCCTTCAGCAGCCGGCCTTGCAGATAAATTTGACCTTTCTCTGGCTGAAGCACCCCGGTCATCAGACGAAGCAGGGTGGTTTTTCCACTGCCGTTGGGGCCAATCAGAGCTATAAAGGCACCTTCCGCAACGTTCAGGCTAATCTCCCGGAGGGCGAATCTGTTGGGGTAGGAAAAGCTCAGGCGATCCAAATGCAATAAAGCCACTAGAATGCTCCCATTCTCAGCTTCCGACGCAAGAGATAGATAAAGTATGGGGATCCCAGCAATGCGGTGAGTGCCCCGACGGGGATTTCCAGAGGCGGAATCGCCGTCCGAGCCAACACGTCGGCGACAATGAGAAAGATGGCTCCGCCGAGGGCCGATGCAGGAATTAGCAAGCGGTGATCCGGACCCACAATCATGCGCATTATGTGGGGTACGATTAAACCCACAAAGCCAATCATTCCAGCCGCTGCAACAGCTGCAGCTACCATTGCCGAGGCTGCCACGAAAAGAATCTTCTTGGCCCTCTCTACCCGTACTCCGAGATGAAAGGCTGGCTCTTCCCCCTGAGTGAGGATGTTGAGTTCCCAAGAAAAAAGCCAGGTCAGCAGTAACCCTGCCCCAATTATGCTACCTGAAATGACCAATAGGGTAGGATTCCCCTCGGTTAGAGTTCCCAAAAGGTAGAAAAGAACGGGATAGGATTCTCGGTAAAAGATTGAAAAAAAGATAAATACAACTGCGTTAAAAAACAGACTGACGATTACCCCTGCCAACACAATCGTCTGGATTGGAGTTTTTCCGTTGACTTGGGCGATTCGGTAGACCAAAAAAATAGAGAGGAGGGAAAAAGTCAGAGCTGTTAGATAGAGCATGGAGTAGTGCGAGAAGTTCATGAGACCGGCCAAAATTATTCCTGCAGCGGCGGCGCTAGATGTGCCCAGGATAAACGGGTCAGCCAGCGGGTTACGCAAGACTCCCTGAAGTACCGATCCTGCACCGGCCAGTCCGAAACCCACCAGGAGCGCCAGCAAAATTCGAGGAAAGCGAATTTCCCATACGATGGTCCAACTGGGTGAAGGGACGGCTCCGAAGAACAGAGAAGCGGTGGCTGCCACAACTGTGAGCATAAAAAGGATGAGAAGCCTTGATAGACCAGATTTCATGGGTTTTAAAAAGGGGTCGAATGATATTTGTCAGGCCGAAATCGATTTTCAAACGGTATCCGTACTGGACCTATTCTTCCTCCAGTCGCCCAGCTTGTTCCTTGTCCCTCACGGGCTGGTGTCCAGGAATACTTGGAGTCTCCGTTGAAGGATTTCCATTGCCTCCACTAACCGATGGTTAGCGTGGGAGAGCAGATTCCGATCTAGATCGTCAATGATATTCCCCTTCCGTACTGCACGAATCTTATGCCAGCCTGCCCTTCGACCAATTTCTTCTGCACTCGCCTCTAAGGAAAGAATGACTTCAGGGTTGCGTTGAACGATGCTTTCTTTCGAGGCTTGTAGAGCCGGTCTCTCTATGTCTTCAAACAAATTGCGAGCCCCACACGTGAATACGGCGTCCGTGATAAAGCTGTGCCGACCAATGGTCCAAGAAGGAGGGTCAATCTCGATATAGAGGGTCGGCCGGTGAGGTAATTGTTTAGCCTTTTCTCGAATCGTTGTCACTCGCGCCTTCATGTCTGCAATCAGGCAGGTGGCCTGTTCGCTTCTTCCCACTAGGGTTCCAATTCCAGCGATAAGCTGGTAAATTTCCAAGAGGGATTTTGGACTGCCTACCTCCTTTACAGTCAGCCCTAACTGGCGCAGACGGGGAACTGTTTTCGAGGAAATCCACCTTTCTGCTACAACTAAATCCGGTTGGAGACTGATAATCTTTTCCAGGTTCGGATGGATGAAGTCGCCTACCCTTTCTTTACTTTGAACCTCGGGAGGATAACGGCAGTACATTGTAACTCCCACGATTTGCGGTCCACAGTCTAATGCGAACAGGATCTCGGTCAGGTTAGGGGCGAGAGAGACGAGACGGAAATCGTCGTTGACGGGCGCTAGAGCGGTTTTTGCAACACAAAAATGTTGTCGCGCAATCAGGGCTAGAAGAAGAATCAAACCGGAGCTCATCAATAGGGAACGACTGGGTGAGGGACGAGTCAGAGGCCAGAGCGAAGAGAAAATGTTAGAGCGGAAAAATCGAGCATCCGGAGGTATTCTTGATTGAGAGTGTTGCCGAGGGGGGCGAGGTAATGACTTCGGTGGACGGTCGATGGATTCCATTTTTACACACCTTTTCCCTCGGGCAAACTGGCAAAGCCGAGCGAGAAATGCCTGCTTGGCATATCCTTACTGCTAAAGGACGTCAAAAGGGAAAATCGACCGGTCTCCAACTCTTTGACGCGAAGAGTCATGAACGAGTTGGCCAAGGCCGGTTTCCTGACTGACGGCTCAGACACGGCCCTCAAAACCTTTCCCCCCAGACTAGGAGTGACTGGCGGCTTTTTTCGCCCGTTGAAGGTCGCTCGCCGATCACAGTGAAGCGATCGTGTGGGGCTCTCACCCACTTCCCGTTTCGTCTGTACCCTGACACAGATTTAAAATAGAGATTTCAGCCTAACAATGAACAGAAGTCTGGTCAAGCCTCATCCGGAGATTGCTGAACCAGTAGCAGGAGCTAATCCGCAGCTTCAGGCCTCCAGCAAAGCAGGGTTGCTCTGACTTGATAACCTTGAACAAATGCAATAGGGCCCACGCGCGAAATCAGGGCAAGGTAAATAAACAGGGGCGATGGATCAATTCATACCACCACACTTGTAAAGGAGGTTGATCATGGCAGACAGACCGAAACCGCACGCCACGGGAAGGGTCCCTGCTGGTGATGCCAGTCAGCGGGTCGGGGTCGAACAAATAAAGAGCCGTGGTATTGACGTAGATGATCTGGACGTAGATGATCTGGACGTAGATGATCTGGACGTAGATGATCTGATAGAAAAGTTAACCGGCGCGGCCGGGGCTGAATTCACCACGTGCTACTACTATACTATACTGCGCATGCACTTACCTGGAAAGGAAGATTATAAGGAAATCTGTGAGGATGCTCGACTCGAGGACCGTTCTCATTTTGAGCTAATCACACCCAGGATTTATGAGCTAGGGGGAGGACTGCCTAGAGATATCCGTAAGTTCTCTGACCGGGCTGGTTGTCCGGATGCGTATTTTCTAGGAACTGCGACCGTGGTGGACATACTAACCGTCCTTTTGGAGGCAGAGCGCTGCGCTGTACGAACCTGGAATGAGATTTGTGACCTCACGCTCGGTAAAGATCCTCGTACCTACGATATGGCCTCCCGGATCCTGCAAGAGGAAATTGAGCACGAAGCCTGGTTCATCGAGCTACTGAGCATGGAACGCGATCAGGTTTCCCGACCCTCTGGGCATTTCCGTCGCGGTGCCCCGGGCGAGGCTCCCTATAGTAAAAACACGGGTTTCTACAATCCCTGACCAAGCAGCTGGTCCCAAGAGATTCACCGTCGAACTCTTCATACCCTCGGGGGAGTGCATTGCTATTCGCACGGCTGAGGATGAAACCATATGGGATGCAGCTGATCGAGTAGACGTCCAGTTACCACACACTTGCTTGCCGTGGTGGTGTCTCACCTGTGCTGGAAAAGTGGTAATGGGAGACTTTGACCAGTCTTTGTCTCTTCGCTATTATCCGATAGATCGTGAGGCAGGCTTCATTTTGTTGTGCACTGTCCAGCCCCGCAGTGACCTGCCCCCACGAACGAGTCCACCCTCTAAGTTAGACTCGGAGCCATTTGAAGTGCCCTGCACGGGATAGAACTGAACTCCTGAGACCTAGGTAGTTTGGCCTCTGGTGCCGGCGGCCGATAGGCCAAGGCGCTGTGAGGCCGGATCTGATTGTAATCCCTTCGCCAGCGTTCTACCAACACCTTGGCTTCCCCAAGCGTGTCGAAGATCTCCATGTTCAGCAGCTCATCCCGTAGTTTCCCGTTGAAACTCTCAATGTACCCATTCTCCCAGGGGCTTCCCGGCTCGATGTACAAGGTCCTTACCCCAACAGCCTGCAGCCAGTCCCGGACCGCCTGTGCCGTAAACTCTGATCCGTTATCGGACCGGATAAACTCAGGCACTCCCCGATCAACGAATAACTCCGCCAACCGGTCCAACACGTCTTGGTGATTCATCTGCCGTTTCACATCAATGGCGAGGCACTCTCTGGTGTACTCATCCAGGATCGTCAATAGCCGAAAGGCTCGCCCATCATGGGTCCGTTCATGCACGAAATCATAGCTCCAGACGTGGTTTTTGCGAGCCGCTCGTAACCGAACACAGGAACCGTCATTAAGCCACAGTCTCCTTCGTTTCGGCTGTCTGGACGGGACTTTCAGCCCTTCTTGTCTCCACAGCCTCTCCACCCGCTTAGGATTCACCTTCCACCCTTCCCCATGAAGTATCGCCGTGACCCGCCGGTAGCCATAACGCCCGTATTGCGTAGCCAACTCCACCATCCGGGCCACCAATCGGGCCTCATCATCGGGAATTTGCCTTTCCCTTCGCTGGGTCGATCGAACCTGTCCCAGCACTTGGCAGGCCCGACGTTCGGAGACTCGCTCTGCTCCTAATCGCTCTCGTACCCACATCACCGCTCGTCTCCTGTTCGCCGGGCCTAGAAGTTTCCCGAGGACACTTCCTTCAGGATCTGCTTGTCCAAAGACAGATCCGCCACCAGCTTCTTCAACCGGGTATTCTCCTTCTCCAACACCTTCAACCTATTGGCCTGGTCCAACCGGAGCCCTCCATACTCTTTGCGCCACCGGTAGTAGGTCTGCTCGCTCACCCCCATCTGCTTCGACACCTGTCCCGCCCTCTGTCCTTGGGCCAGACCCACCTCTGCCTCACGCAGCTTCATGATGATCTGTTCTGCCCTAAACCGCTTCCCTGCCATCCTTGCCTCCTTCCTAAACCGGAAATCCTAACATTCGAACTGGACTCGTTTTAGGGGGCAAGGTCAAGTCCCGCTGATGTCAGTGCGCCGCCGATTGCTAGTTGCATCGATTGACCCTCGGAACTAGTTTTCCAGCGTCACAAAAATTAGAAACGACGAAGGCCGAAATCGTAGTGCGACCTTCCGCTAAGTGATTACGCCCTGACGTGGCCATCGAAGCTGGACAGGATTGTTGGTGTCCCCTAGCTCTTCCCAAAGCCGGACCTCACTCCTTGGAGAGATCCCGGGGAAACGCTGGACAAAAGGAAAAAGGCTGCAGGACTGAATTAGGCAGGCTTCCATGACCTACGGCGCTTCTGGTCGATCCAGTGGGTGACGCACGGTGTGGACCTGAGAATCGTGCGGGAACTCTTATGCCACGCCGGCATCAAGACCATCAGGCGAAACGCCCACTTTGCTCGTTCTCACACCATTAGATCCGTCAACGAAGTCTAGAAGACCGAGGTGGATCAACTTGTTGAGAACAAGTTCTTACCATCGGTTCGAAGTGTTACAGAGTGGGACGATATTGGGAAGACATCGAGGTAAAGCCTACATGAGTTATCTCCTGAGAGTTTCTCAACTCGTTAATTCCATTGGTGCCGGAGGGGGGAGTCGAACCCCCACGAGTGTTGCCACTCGCCAGATTTTGAGTCTGGTGCGTCTGCCAATTCCGCCACTCCGGCCACCGAATTAGTATATTCTAGTGGGCATTCGACTGATGAGCCAAGTCTGATCTTGGACTTGCGAACCTGTTAGGGAGCCCTCGGCCATGGGTTCACCGCTACCGCACGGGCGGATGATTCCAGTGATGTGGCAGAAGGCGTGAGAAATGGGTGAGGATCCATGAAAACAAGCGCACTATCATCTGTGGTGACTGATCAGAATGGTGAGGTAGGATAGAACTCTGGCGATCGTTCCAGGCAAGCGGGTGTCTAGCTCGGCGCATGCCCGGATATGCCGGGGGAGGGTGCGCCGCGGGTTGGCCACTACCTAGACTCTTCCTAAAAAGCGGCTCCAGCGCCAGTCAGGGGGCCTTCTGTTTGGAAAGAGCTCGATAGTATTCAGCGACTCTGTCCTGGAATTCTTCCGGGACCCTGTCTTTGCTGAGGACCCCGAGTTGTTTTTCGATGCGCTGATTGAGGATCTGATGGATCTCGAGTTCGAGTTGGCGGAAGCCATCAATGATCTGAGACTGAAGGCGCACCACCTCCCGAGGATCGGTAAAGAGACTCTCACTGGCGAGACGGTGCATTCTTTGGTCCAGGACCTTGATGTCTTGGGCCAATCCAGGAGATTGGTTCAAAAGGGGATTGATCTTTTTTACGTCCGTGAGACGTTCGTTCTATTCGCTTTGCAGCTGGTGTAGCTGGATTCTGCTCCTGCTCGATGTTAAACCGGCGTGGCTACCGTCCCTCGGGCCGGGGGCATCAGAGTCATTTCGTGGTGCTCGGGTTGTCCTTTCAGTCAACTGGATCTGTGGGGTTTGAGATGGTTGGCTGGTGACCGAGTTCAGTTCTCCTTCGCCTTCTGTTGGTTGATCTTCCCAGCTCCGACGTGCTGAAGGTGCGTGGCCTTGGCCGGGATGATTCTGTGAGGTGCGTTCTTTCAGAGACGGCAGACGTTCCAAGAGCACTCCAAGCTGGGTCAAGGCATCTTGCAATCCCTCTTTTTGGTTGGACTGGTTGAATGGGCTGCTTGGGAGAAAGGCCTCTTCCGCCGCCTGTTGGATCTTTTTGGACAGGGCTTGAAGGTCACCACGGACTTCCTCTGCGAGCTCCCGGGCCATATACGTCCAGCCACGGGAGAGCAGTTCAACCCCTTGTTGCATCTTCATGGGGGTTTCTTGGTCGCGGATATTCAGAGCCGCCTTTTTCAATCTGCGGGAGACAATGGGCTGTTTAGAAGCCGTTAGTCGAGCAGCTTCGTGGAGATTACCTTCCAAGCGAAGAAGAGTTTTCTGCTGCTCCGATTGCTGATGCAACACGCCGTACAGCTCTTTTAGGAGACTGTGATTCAGTTGGCTCGGCTGGGAGTGTTGACTCAAGCGATTGAGCTGAGGGACCACTTCTTCCTGTTCTTCCATGAGTTGTCGAGAATCAGCCTTGAGTGCCTGAATGTCTTGACTCAGCTGTTTTCTTCGTTGCCGACTGAGAGCAGTAGCAGTCTCGGTTAAGCGCTCCAGAGCTCGTTGGGAATACATTTGGGACTCTTGATGGTTGACTGACGACTGAAACCGACGCAAGTCGCGAGCCGATTCCCTGAGCCGGCGACTGATATTGGCCATAGTGGCATCTCTTTGCCGCCGGGAAAGCCGCTGTAATTGGTGTCCTAAATGCTCTATTTCCTGAATGAGTTGGTGCTGGTCAGGGCCCACCATGTGGCCACCCAATTGGGTAAGTTCGATCAGCTATCCAGCAGAAGGGTCAGTTGCTAGGAGGGTTGTTCCGCCGCGTCCTCAAGTCAGCAAGTGATAGCTGTATTCCTCAGTGAGCACTCCCAGAATCTAGATAACCTATTTATTTAAAATAGGTAATGGTTTTGACAAAAACTCACACATCGCTTACAATAAAAGTGCTGTTTTTCTGCAGGGAGAGGTTTTATGCAATTCAAAATCGGAGATAAGGTCATCTACCCAAATCAAGGTGTGGGAGTAATCCAAGAGGTTTGTCAAAGGAAAATCGGAGGTCAGCGACAGAAATTTTACCTGCTGAAAATCACCTCCAATAACTCAAGGGTCATGATCCCGATCGCCAACGTTGATCACGTTGGGCTGCGCCGGTTGTGCAACGAGAAGCAGTTGGAGAGTCTCTTCGACATCCTGAGAGATGACTATTGTGAGCTCGATCAAGATTGGAAAAACCGCTACAAAGAGAATATCGAGAAAATGAGGACAGGCTCTATATTTGAGGTCGCCACGGTTCTAAGAAACCTTTATTTCTTGAGTCTTAGAAAAGCGCTGTCGTTTCGAGAAAAGAAGATGTTCGACCGAGCTCGTGAATTAGTTGTCTCTGAAATAGCCATGGTCAGGGATAAGCCGGCAAAAGAGGTCGAGGATTTGATTGAGACCCTTCTCACGTCGGTCTATGAGCGGATGAAAACGGGGACGGCATAGCGCCGTATTCTTTTAAGGTGCCGCCTGCGTCAATGGCCTTCAACTATTTCCTTGAATGCACCTTCCGCTCTCTCAATGGTCTGATCGATTTCAGTCTCGGTGTGAGCCGTAGATAGGAAGTTAGCTTCGAATGGTGAAGGCGCTAGACAGATCCCTGCCCGCAGCATTTTTTTAAAGAACTGGCTGAAGCGGTCCGTCTCGGATGCTTTAGCCCCCCTCAAATCGCTTACCGGCCCCTCCCGAAAAAAAGGGGTGAACATAGACCCGCAGTATTGCGGGTGGAAGTTTACACCGTATTTTTTAGCCTTTTGCTGCAGGCCACTGCACAATTGAGCTGCTTTCCGTTCCAAATCGTCGAATGGTTTCTCTCTTTCGAGGATCTCTAGTGTTTTCAATGCCGCCACCACCGTTACCGGATTTCCGGAAAGGGTACCGGCCTGGTAGACTGGCCCGTGGGGTGCGATCAGATCCATGATTTCTCTCCTTCCTCCGTAAGCGCCAATTGGAAAGCCCCCTCCGAGGATTTTACCCAGGCAGGTCAACGGAGCTGAGAGGGAAAATAATTCTTGTGCGCCTCCCAAAGCCAGGCGAAATCCGCTAATGATCTCATCGAAGATCACCAGGGTTTCATTTTGCTCGGCGATTTCGATGGTTCCCTCCAAAAAACCTTTCTCGGGTAAAATGACACCCATGTTGCCGGGAACTGGTTCCAGAATGATGGCCGCTATCTGGGCTGGGTAGGTTGCGAAGGCTTCTTCCAAGGTGGAGAGGTCATTAAAAGGTAAACTCAAGGTGTTTTGAGCAACATTCGGAAGAACTCCAGGGCTGTCTGCCAAGCCCAAGGTCAGAATTCCTGATCCCGCTTTGATCAACAGGCTGTCTGAATGTCCATGGTAACAACCATCGAACTTCACAACGAGGGGGCGTCTGGTAAAGGCCCTGGCCAGGCGTAGGGCACTCATGGTCGCTTCCGTTCCTGAATTGACCAGGCGTACTTTTTCCACGGACGGGAAGAGAGTACAGATCTTTTCTGCCAGTCGAACCTCCAACTCGGTAGGTGCTCCGTAGCTGGTTCCTAGCTCTACCGCCTGCTGGACAGCCATTACTACCTCTGGATGGGCGTGGCCTAAGATCAAAGGACCCCAGGAGCCCAGGTAGTCGAGGTATTGGCGCCCCTGCTCGTCTTGGATGTAACAGCCCTGTCCTCTGGAAATGAAGAGAGGATTCCCACCAACCGCGCGGAAGGCGCGAACCGGACTGTTTACACCGCCAGGAATAGTTTTGCAGGCGCGCCTGAAAAGCTTGGCGTTTCTACTCTTTGTCGTCGTGCACATGCCGGTCTCCCTTTAAAAGTCTCCTCTCTGGATAAGCTGAGCTGCTTCCTTGGCGAAATAGGTAATAATGAGGTCGGCTCCTGCCCGTCGAATAGCTAGCAGGGTTTCCCGGATGACGGCCTCCCTTGGTAGCCATCCTCGAGCGAATGCCGCCGCCAGGGACGAGTATTCTCCACTGACTTGGTAGGCAGCCACAGGAACTTGGCTGAGCTCTCGCACCCGCCAAATGATGTCCAGGCATGGCAAAGCAGGTTTGATCAGTACCATGTCAGCCCCCTCATCCAGGTCGAGTGAGACCTCTTTGAGTGCCTCCCTGGAGTTCGCCAGGTCCATCTGGTAGGTTCTTCGATCACCAAAACTGGGGGCTGATTGAGCAGCATCACGAAAAGGTGTGTAGAAGACTGACGAATACTTGGCTGCATAAGACAAAATGGGGATGTGGTGGAGATGATTGGAATCGAGAGCCTCACGAATGGCAGAGACGCGCCCATCCATCATGTCGGAAGGGGCCACTACATCGGCACCTGCCTGAGCGTAGACGACAGAGGTTTGGGCCAGGAGTTCCAAAGTCGTATCGTTGTCGATGATTTCCGTCCCCTCTCGCTTTTTGGGCACTCCACAGTGACCGTGATCCGTATACTCGCACAGGCAGACGTCGGAGATGAGTAACAAATCGGGGTCAGCCTTTCTGGCTTCTCTTAACGCCCGACAGATGATCCCGTCTTCAGCGTAGGCTGCACTTCCAACCTTATCCTTACTGGCTTCCAGGGGAATACCGAAAAGGATGACGGCGGAGATCGATCGCTCACGCAACTCGTGGATTTCCTCATCTAGTCGATCGACTGAGAGGCGATACTGGCCGGGCATGGAAGGAATCGTTTCCCGGATTCCTTGCCCTTCGCGCACAAAGAGGGGGTAGATCAGCTGGTCTAGATTCAAGCGAGTCTCTCGCACCATGCTTCTCAAGACTCGGTTTTCACGCAGTCGTCGAGGGCGAAAGTATGGTGTCATGATTCAGCGATCGTCCATCTAGGAGCTTACCTCATTGTATTCAGGCTTGACAGGGGTCTTCTTGGCGGTGGAGGGATTCGAACCCCCGACATAGCGGATATGAGCCGCTCGCTCTAACCACTGAGCTACACCGCCGCTCGAGGTCGGAATGATAAACCGAAATAGCTGGGTTGTACAACGGGCTGGGAGCTGTCAGGGAGCCAGGCGACCGGCAGCACTATATTATTTAGCAAAAAAATATCGTGTCCCGTTTCCGGATGAAATATCCAACACTGCTTTCTTCCCCAGCGGGCGCCCGATGTTTCAGTCCGATCAATAGATTCAATCCAGAGGTAAAATACAACATTAATTAGCCTGAAGCATCAGCGAGAGGAATCAGGGAAGGTATGGGGATGGATGGTAGGAAAAACCCCTCGGTATGGATCGGTCTTATATAGCGACTACGGTTTTGGATAGGTGGATTTCCCGGGTAACTCGATCAACGAGCCACTTCGGTCGGGTAAGCGTGCTGATGAATGTCCCTTTGCGTCTCGTACCACTGGCGAAAAATGGTCAGATTGGGTCGAAGTACCGCATCGACTTTCAAATGGGATCCCAACAGTTCCACACTTTTATATCCGTTTCCGGTGATGACCACCACAATCGTCTCTTCGGGATCGATCCGTTTCTGTTCGATCAACTTGATCGTTACCGCTAGAGTAGTGCCGCCTGCGGGTTCAGTGAATATACCTTCTTTTTCTGCCAACAGTGAAATGGTTTCGAGGATCTCCGGATCCGTTGCGGTTTCCCCCCAGCCTCCAGAGTTGCGTACCTCTTTCAGCACGTAAGGGCCGTCGGCTGGATCGCCGATGGCAATAGAGCGTGCCAAAGTCTGCGGCTTTTCCGGGTCAATTCGGGTACTGGCTCGATGAAGGGCTCGAATCACCGGAGCACATCCTTCGGCCTGAGCACAGTGGATACGGCATTTCCCTTTCGCCCAGCCGAGTTGGGACACTTCACGCAAGGCCTTGGATACCTTGGGCAAAAGCGTACCGCCGGCTGTGGGCAGGATTAGGTGATCCGGAAACTTCCAGCCCAACTGTTCCACGATTTCGTAGCCTACGGTTTTGGCCCCTTCCGTGTAGTAAGGACGCAGATTCACGTTGACAAACCCCCAGCCATAGTGATCACCAATCTCGCAGCAGAGTCGGTTAACATCGTCGTAGTTTCCTTTCAGCGCTACGATGGTCGGTTTGTAGATCAAAGAGCCCACAATCTTCGCGGATTCGGTGTCCTGGGGAATGAAAATCAGGCTAGGAAAACCGCTTTGCGCGGAGTGAGCGGCCACGGCATTACCCAGGTTGCCAGTCGAGGCGCAGGCGAAGACGGAGTAACCGAGTTCTACCCCTCGACTGAGGGCCACGGAGACAACCCGATCCTTATAGGAAAAACTGGGGTGGTTGACCGAATCATCCTTCAGGTAGAGGTTCTTGACGCCTAAATGTTGGGCCAGTCTTCGGGCTTTCAACAAAGGTGTGAAACCAGAGTGAAAACCGGTGATCGGCTCTCTCTCGAGAGGCAGCAATTCACGATAGCGCCATAGACTCTTGTCACGCTCAGCAATCAGGCCAGGGCTCAGATGGGCCTTGATGCCTTCATAGTCGTAAACCACCTCCAAAGGACCGAGGCAGTTTGTGCAGATAAACCTTCGGTCAGCTGGGTAGGAGGTATGGCATTCTTTGCATTCTAGACCCTTTATAAAATGCATCACTAACCTCCACCGTCACACCTTCTTTGCGTCCTTCCGGAAGCAATAAAAAAACCCTTCCTTAGGAGAAAGGGTTACGCGGAATATCTGGTGACGATCGGCTCATCTTCCAAACAACATGCAGGACCCAGCATCCAGCTTTCTCTTGGAGGCTGGCTACTGTGGTATCCTGGGATCGGCTCCTCCACAACCCTTGATAAGTCCCCAGGCGAAATGATACGCTGGGTCTAAGAAGCTGTCAAGCTGGGTATGGATAAGTTTGAGAACAGGGTCTGGGGTACGGCCCAGCGCTATGGCCTTCTACGGGCGGGCGATCGAGTTTTAGTAGCCGTTTCGGGAGGGCCAGACTCGGTTGCCTTATTGGCAGCACTACGTAGTTTGAGCTTAATCCATTCTCTGCACCTATCCGCCGCTCATGTGAATCACCAATTAAGGGGAGAGGAATCTGAGCAGGACGAGGAATTTGTCCGTCGGCTGTGCCGGCGACTAGACATTTCCCTGGAGGTGAAGCACCCCCGCGTCCACTTTTCTTCAAAGGCTTCGAGGGGCAATCTGGAAGCTCTTGCCCGCGAGGAGCGATATGAGTTCTTCTTCCAGTTGGTTCGACAAAAGGATGCTCGAGTGGCCACCGGGCACACGTTAAACGACCAGGCTGAAACCTTCCTGATGAAACTTTGTCGTGGCGCTGGTGCAGGGGGTCTTTCCGGCATTTATCCACTGCAGAGAAACCCTCATCCAGGAGCCGGGAAAACAGGAGCCGGGAAAAAGCCCTTTGCGATCGTGGTCCGACCCCTACTGGAGACGACTCGAACCCAGATACTCAATTATCTGGCTGGGCGGAAGCTGGCGTATCGCCTAGATACCAGCAATGAAGATCTTTGCTTTGACCGGAATTGGGTTCGGCATCAGCTGGTTCCACTGCTTGCCGAAAAGCTGAACCCAAAAGTGCTTTTCAATCTGGGGCGTACGGCTGGCCTGCTCCGTGAAACTGAGGAATACCTAGCTGAGGTAGGGCAGCAAGCATTCAGACAATGCCGGACTGAGGGAGAACCCGAGCTGAGGTTACGGCTACCCCTGCTACGTCGCCTTCCTCTGATCGTTCAGAGAGAGGTTGTGCGCCAGGCCGTCAGGGAATACCAGAGTGATTTGAAGGGACTCACCTTTAGTCATGTCAGAGATGTTCTGAAGTTAGCGAGTGGTCCAAGTGGTCGGGAAGTTCACCTACCTCGTCGCCTGAAGGTACGGCGGGAATTTGATGATCTGTGCTTTACCTCTACTTTCGACCCCTTACCCTTTGTCTACCAGCTGACTATTCCTGGGGAGATATTTGTAGAGGAGGTAGCTAAGCGAGTTGTGGTGAGAAGGATCGAAGTGAGACCAGGGCAACAGAAAGGGGTTTTGCTGGCGTTTGAGGGGAATTTCCTCCTGGTAAGAAATCGTCGCCCCGGAGATCGCTACCACACTTCCTCCTTGTCTCAGAAAAAACTGAAAAAAATATTTCAGGAAAGGCGCGTGCCGAGAGGTTTGCGCGATCGACTCATTGTTCTGGAGTCGAACCAGGGCATTATCTGGATCGAAGATCTACCTCTCCCACCTCATCGTAAACCTTCAAAGGGTGCACAACAGGCTTTGGAAATTGAGGTCATTGCCGGAACTTTGTGAAGTTGGATCACTTCTGATTTGGATAGAAGGAATGGCTCAAGAGAAGGAACGTCGGAAGGATGGTAAACTTCGGCGGAAAAAGTGGCAATAAACAGGGGGAGGCCACGTTTGGCTGTCTAATCAAATCTGGAAGACTGATTTCAAGCAGAACGGTTTTTTGAGGGTTGTGGATATGGGCTCGAACGACCGGTTTCCTAGCCATTCAAAGGCGGATCCCCTATAATAAGAGGTTCTGCGTTCAGGCGTGGAGGTAGAGCGATGAATGCAACTGCAAAGAATGTTTTTCTGTGGATTGTGATCATTGTGACGGTGGTCGTGCTCTGGAATTTCTTGAGCACCTTCAAGGAGGGCAATCTCGAAGAAATCAGCTATTCCCAGTTCATTGAATTCGTGCAAGATGGCCAGATACGCAGCTATAAGAATGCCCCCGTGGTTTTGACTGGAAACAAGGTAGAAGGCAGGTATTATGACGACGACTCGGAGCTGGATCGAAAATTCCGTGCCATTATCCCTAAAGGGTCGGAGGAAGCAATTGCCAGTACGCTGCATGAAAACGGTGCAATCGTTAATGTGATAGACGATGAGCAGGGGTCACTGTTTCTTTCGATTTTAACTTCCTGGTTCCCGATTCTCCTCTTCATTGGATTTTGGATCTTCCTCATGCGCCAGATGCAAAGTGGTGGTAATCGGGCTTTATCTTTCGGGAAGAGTCGGGCCAAGCTTTCGACTAATCAGCAAAAGAAGGTTACCTTCAAGGATGTAGCGGGAGTGGAAGAAGCCAAAGAAGAGTTGCAGGAGATCGTCGAATTTCTCAAAGAGCCACCAAGGTTCCAGAGGCTGGGGGGGCATATTCCTAAGGGAATTCTGCTCATGGGTCCCCCTGGAACGGGCAAAACCCTTCTAGCTCGAGCCATCGCCGGAGAGGCGAATGTCCCCTTTTTTAGTATTAGTGGCTCCGACTTTGTGGAGATGTTTGTGGGCGTGGGTGCTAGTCGCGTGAGGGACCTTTTCGAGCAAGGGAAGAAAAATGCACCATGCATTGTTTTTATTGATGAAATTGATGCAGTAGGACGCCACCGCGGAGCGGGCCTGGGCGGGGGACATGACGAACGTGAACAGACTCTGAACCAGTTGCTGGTGGAGATGGATGGTTTCGAGTCCAACGAGGGAGTGATTCTCATTGCAGCCACCAACCGGCCAGATGTCCTCGATCCCGCCTTGCTACGTCCCGGTCGTTTTGACCGGCAGGTTGTGGTTATGCTCCCTGACATCAAAGGGCGGGAAGGAATTCTGGGGGTACATACCCAGCAAATTCCTATGGAGGATGACGTCGATATCGCGGTTCTAGCGAGAGGTACTCCAGGTTTCTCGGGCGCTCAACTGGCCAATATGGTGAACGAAGCGGCACTCAATGGGGCTCGATACAACCGTAAGTCTGTGGCCATGATTGACTTCGAGGAGGCTAAGGACAAGGTATTGATGGGCAAGGAGCGTAAATCGATGGTTATGACTGAAAAGGAAAAGCGCAACACAGCCTATCATGAGGCGGGACATGCTTTGGTTGCTTACTGTGTCCCAGAAGCCGACCCACTGCACAAGGTCACAATAATCCCTCGGGGTCGTGCTTTGGGCGTAACAATGCAACTGCCAGAGGAGGATAAATATAACTACACTAAAGAATACATGGAGGGATCAATTGCGATTCTTCTGGCGGGGCGTGCTGCAGAAGAGATGTTTTTGGGAAGTTTCACCACGGGTGCTTCCAACGACCTGGATCGCGTTACGGACCAGGCGCGCAAGATGGTCTGTGAGTGGGGGATGAGTGAGGCAATGGGTCCCCTAACCTTTGGCAAGAAGGAGGAACAGATTTTCATAGGGCGGGAGATTGCCCAACACCAGGACTATAGTGAAGCAACCGCTGTCAGGATTGATAATGAGGTCCAGCAGATCGTGCTCCAGGGGTACCGCCAGGCCCGGGAGGTGTTGGGATCTAACCGTGAGGCTTTGGTACGGTTAGCTGAGTCACTGCTGGAGTACGAGACCTTGGATGCGGAGGAAATCAAGGCCGTCGTCAGAGGTGAAGAAATACATACCAACCCAGTCAGGGAAGAGGCTCCCAGGATACGCGAAGCTCAGAAGAAAGGGAAGGAGCAACCGTTAGCATCACTGGTTAACCCCGAAGAACGGCCTGCCCCGGCATGAACTTATCTCATGGCTTATCGGTTGGCTCCAGTTCATGGGTAGAAGGCCTTATCTTTTCTGTCCCCGTGAAAAAAAGGTAGAGTTGGGTCCTCGAACCCGAATAATGGGTGTGGTCAATCTAACGCCGGACTCCTTTTTCGATGGAGGGCGTCTTGAGGATCCACTGGCTGCGATCGAACACTGTATCGAGTTGGTTGAAGAAGGTGCGGACATCCTCGATTTGGGTGGGGAATCGTCACGCCCCGGGGCTCAGGTAGTTTCGGTGGGGCGGGAGCTAGACCGGCTCCTGCCCGTCCTCGAGGAGGTGCGCAAGCACGTATCCGTTCCCATCTCTATTGACACGTATAAGGCGGAGGTCGCCCGGCAGACGCTGATAGCGGGGGCCGATATCATTAATGATATTAGTGCCTTCCGTTTTGATCTCCGGATGCCCGGAGTGGTGAGCCAATGGAAGGCGGGGGTGATTCTCATGCATATGCGAGGAAACCCACAGACGATGCAGAAGCTTTCTCCAAGTCCAGACATCCTGACTGAGATTCGGAAGCAACTTCAAGTAGCCTTGGACACAGCGTGTGAGCACCGGATTGCGAGTGATAGAATAGCCGTCGATCCAGGTATCGGCTTCGGAAAAACATTCGAAGATAATTTAAAAGTTTTAAACAACTTGTCATTTTTGGAAGCCTTGTCCCACCCAATCCTGGTTGGACCTTCCAGAAAGAGTTTTCTGGGCAGAGTGTTGGATCTTCCCCCTCAAGAGCGATTGTGGGGAACTGCCGCCTCCGTCGTGATTGCTATCCTGCGCGGGGCACATATGGTGCGAGTGCACGACGTGGAAGAGATTCAACAGGTGGTCAAGGTGACCGATAGCATTTTGGAGGAGCAAATGGCGTCGTAATGACAGAGTTTATTTCGGCACTATCTCGCCTGGCTTTCCGTGACGTCGTCGATGTCGTCGTGGTAAGCTTTCTCATCTATCATATCCTCCTCCTGATAAAGGGGACTCGCGGATGGAATATGACACTGGGCATCAGCTCGTTGATCGTGTTCTACCAATTGACCCGCTATCTAGATCTGCGCACAATCGAATGGCTGCTAACCAATTTTTTCACCTATTTTATTTTTGCCTTGGTGGTGATCTTCCAAGCGGAGATTCGGCGAGGTCTGGCCGAACTAGGACGAGGCCGTTTCTTTCGTCGCTTTGTGGGCCGCAGCAGCCGGGCTCGGCTCGAAGAAATTGTGGTGGCCGTCACGACGCTCTCCAGCGAGAAAATTGGGGCGTTGATTGTCATCGAAGGAGAAATCGGGCTTAGGAACTACGTGGAAAGAGGCATCCATCTAGATGCATTCCTCACGTATGATCTGCTGGTAACAATCTTCAATCCCAAGACCCCGCTTCACGACGGTGCGGTGGTCATTCAAGGCGATCGGGTGAGTGCAGCGGCCTGTTTTCTTCCCCTGACCGTGGATCCCTATTTGAGCAAGGAACTCGGTGCACGGCACCGAGCCGCTATCGGATTAACGGAAGAAGCGGATGCTATCGCTATTGTGGTCTCCGAGGAGACCGGAAAAATCTCGGTGGTGGTGAAAGGGAAGATGACCCGCAACCTGGATGGCCCGCGCTTGCTCAAGATTCTGCAAACGTCAGAGAAGTCGCAAGAGGGAAGCTTGGCCGAGCGAGGACGGCAATCAGAAGCGATATGAACTGGCTGCGTCAGCTTTTTCTCGGTAATTTGGGGCTAAAGGCACTGTCCCTGCTGTTGGCTTTTCTGCTCTGGCTACAGGTGGCTAGCCTGCAAACCGTTCAGAGGAACGTCTCCATCCCGGTTGAGTTCGTTAATATGCCATCCCACCTGGAGATCTCCAATGAATACGAAAAACGAGTCGAGGTGATAGTCCGCTCTTGGCGTAGCACCGCTGCTATCGATGGACTCCAAATGTCCGCTGTCGTGGACTTGCAGGGGGCAACTAGTGGAACCGAACTTCTCCTTTTGAGTGCAGAGAACATTAAAAACAAGCCCTATGGGGTGGAAATCCTCAGCGTCAATCCTCCCCGGATTCGACTCGCCTTGGAGCCGACTCTGACAAGGGTAGTCAAGGTGCAGCCCTCCGTGATTGGTGAGCCGGCCGCGGGATATGAATTAACCAGCAGTGAGGCACTGCCCGGCGAAGTGACGGTGAGTGGTCCCCAATCTCGGGTCGAAGGATTAGTCAGAGTTGGTACTGAGCCCACAATTAACATTGAAGGTCTGTTCTCGAGTGTGCAGCAGGGAGTCTTCGTTGATTTACAGGATCCTCAACTGAGGATAGAGAAATCCGTCTCGGTGATGGTTTTGATCACCATCCAGGAAAAGCGACGCCACGTACGGCTTAGCGGTGTTCCCATTCAAGTGTTTCCCAAAGGATCTAAAGTTCGCCTGTTGAGCCGACAGTTGGAGGTGGTTGGTACGCTTCCTATCTCTTACGAGGGCAACGTGAGGGCTGCCGATTTGAGTGCCGTTGTGAACTTGGAGAATCTAGCTGTTCGAGCCGAACCTTACCGACTGGTACCAGAGATCGTGGTTCCCCAGGAGGTACAGGGCCTGTTTCACGTAGAATCACTTAAACCGGAGTGGATTGAGGTCCGGAAAGTTCGATAAGAATGGCAAAACTGTTTGGCACGGACGGTATCCGGGCGGTGGCGGGGACGTACCCGCTCGATCCGATGACCGTCTTCAGGTTAGGAAAGGCCTTGACCCAGTTGGGGAGGCATAGCGTGATCATTGGTCGAGATACGCGAGAGAGTGGCCTGTGGATTGAGAAAGTGCTCCACCAGGCGATGGTCGAGCGGGGAGTAGTAGTAACCTTGGCAGGTGTTATGACCACTCCAGGCATCGCGCTCCTTTCTCGCCTGGGACCGTTTGAGGCAGGAATCGTGGTATCTGCCTCCCACAACCCCTATGGCGATAATGGGATCAAGTTTTTTTCCAGTAAGGGGATAAAACTTTCAGGTGAGGAGGAGAATCGCCTCGAAGTGATTCTCCGGAAGGGTTCTGCGAGTCATGCTTGTCCCGACCATAAGATGGAGAACGATCAATTGGATGCTCCTCTGGCACGCCTGACGTGGTCGAATGCGGAATGTGTCGACTCCTATCTTGCTTTTCTGCGCAGAGTGACTCCTTATGCTTTCGAGTCGCTCAAAGTTGTTCTCGACTGTGGAAACGGAGCCGCCTATCATATAGCACCCCGTGTTTTTAGCCAACTGGGTGCCGACATCATCCCGCTGAATATAGAACCGAATGGGCACAATATTAATCTCCACTGCGGTTCTCTCTATCCACAGCAAATGGCAGAGGCCGTGGTCCATTTTGGAGCCTCTTTCGGGGTCGCTTTCGATGGAGACGCAGATCGAGCTATTTTCGCCGACGGGCATGGCAATCTATTGGATGGTGATTACATTCTCTATATTCTTAGCCGATCGCTCCTCCAGGGTGGATCAACCGAGTCCAAAACCGTGGTGGCCACGGTCATGGCCAATATGGGTCTGGAGGTGGCTTTGTGCCGACAGGGGGTAAAGTTACTGCGGGTTCCGGTGGGAGATCGTTATGTTCTCGAAGAAATGTTGCGCGGGAATCACATCTTGGGTGGAGAACAGTCTGGTCACATCATTATCCGCCAACACTCTCTAGCTGGAGATGGCATTTTGACGGCGCTAACCATTGCTCAAATTGTTTGTGAAAAAGGTTGTTCTCTGGCGGATTTGAGTCGAGGGATGAAGAAGTTTCCACAGGTGTTGCTCAATCTCAAAGTTGAGGAAAAGCGGGACTTTTCGCAGATCCCAGAAATTAAACGGGTAATTGAGCTCGCCGAAAATGAGTTGGGAGACGGCGGGCGTGTTTTGGTCCGATACTCAGGGACGGAGCCACTGGTTCGCATCATGCTTGAGGGAGAGAAACAGGATCAGATCCAGCTTCATGCTCAATCCATTGCAGCCCAGTTTCGCCAACACTTGGCCGGGGCTATCTCTTGAAGAGCTCTCGAGATAAAATCAAATCGAGGGGCGAATTAAAGGTCATTGTGCTTCGCCTTAAGAAGGAGGGGAAGCGGTTGGTTTTTACTAACGGGTGCTTCGATCTTTTACATCCAGGCCACGTGCGTTACCTGGAGAAGGCTAGAACTCTGGGAGACTTTTTGGTCGTTGCGCTGAATAGTGACGACTCGATGAGAAAGCTGAAGGGCAGAGGTCGTCCCATTTTAAGGGAGACGGAACGATCTGAAGTCATCAGTGGGCTGGGCTGTGTCGATTTTGTGACTACATTTGAGGAAGAGACTCCTCAGGAAATGGTAGAGGAGTTGCTACCAGATGTTTTGGTGAAAGGTGGCGATTGGTCCAAAACTCAGATCGTGGGGTCTAGGACTGTCGAGTCCAGGGGTGGTCAGGTGGTGGCGGTAAACTTTGAAGAAGGATTCGCTACATCCAACATCATCGAACGTATCCGAGCTTCAGATTCATCCAGATCCCGTCGATAAGATCGAGTGTTTCAGATTTCTGTCGGGAAAGGTTGGTGAAGGCGGCGTTATAGAGGGTCTGTGTCAGTCGGATGCAGCCCTAGTATTTTCAGCTCTATTTCGCCATGCACCTGGTCCTTATTTCTGGTTGTGTCTAGACAACCGCCAAGCGGAACAGGTCAGCCGCGATCTCCGCTTCTTTCTGCCCAAGGAGAGCAGAGATCAGGTACTTGTTCTTCCCGGCTCGGAGTCGGATCCTTACCGAGGTCTTTCTCCCCATCCCGGCATCTCTCAGGAGCGAGTCCTGGGTATCTGGAAGTTAACTCAAGGCTTCCAGGGATTTGTGGTAACCACATTGGCTTCTATTGCTAGTCGGTTGCCGTCTCCTGCTGATTTCCTAAGCCGTTGTATCCAGCTTGAAGTAGGCGATTTTATCCCCTTGGGCCATCTCTTGCGAAGACTTCTGGACAGCGGGTACGTCGCGGAGGACTCGGTTGGTGGGGTCGGTGAGTATGCGCGCCGGGGAGGAATTGTCGATATTTATTCCCCTTCGAGTAGAAATCCCGTGCGAGTTGAGTACGATGGTGATCAAATTGAATCCATTCGCCAATTTGATCCGGTCACCCAACGCTCCATCACCCTGGTTCCTCACTGTAACATCATTCCCATGCGGGAGATGGTCATAACCGAACGAGAGATCGCCCAGTGGAACGAGGAGGCTCCACGATTTTGGAGCGAAGCCCATTTTTCCCTGGCTTTGCAAGAGAAACTGCAGTTTACCCAGAATCGAGAACTCTTTAATGGTTTTGAATATCTCCTGCCACTGATCATCGACAATGGATACAGCCTGTGGGAATTCCTGAACAGCGGAATCTCAGCCAGCCCTGTACGTGTCATCCTGGCTCAAAATTTTTGGAATGCATTCGAGGGACTTCAATCCCAATTGACTCACAGTTTTCAAGAGCAACAAGCGGCCGGGGAACTAGCACTGCCTCCCCAGAACCTGTTCTTTGAGCTCTCCTGGCTGAAGGGACGAATTTGCTCTGAGAAAGTATTTTACTTGGAGGCACTGGCCCAGGGATCCGAGTGCTCAGCCCACTTTGATTTTCATCGAGAACGCCAGTACCAAGGTCGGCTCAAGGAACTTCTAGCCGACATTGAAAAGGCCAATGGGAAGACTGAGCGGGTGATACTGGTCATGGCTTCTCGAGGAATGGCCGAACGCATGATGGATATCCTTAGGGATTATGAGGTGGAAGCCTATCTAGCTGAGGAGGGATTTGACCAAACTTTTTCTCATCTGCTGTCGGTCACCTACGGGAAGTTAAGCCAGGGCTTTTACTCCCCCAGCTTGAAACTTCGTGTGCTGACCCAGGAAAATATTTTCGGTGAGACTGGAGTAAAGCCTGCGGCTCGTAAGGTAGCTCAGCGCGACCTAGCCGGGACTTTTCTTTCCGACTTTCGTGACTTGAGGAAGAAGGATTATGTGGTCCATATCGATCACGGTATCGGGATCTTTCAAGGTCTCAAGCGTCTCAATGTAGGGAGGGTAGGTCAGGAATTCTTCCTGATAAGCTACCGTGACGAAGCCAAGTTGTATGTTCCCGTCGATCGCTTGGACGAGGTACAGAAGTACACTAGTCTGAACCGTTCCAAACCTCAGCTGGATCGCCTCGGCGGGGTTTCCTGGGAGAAAACAAAACGCCGTATCAAAAAGTCGATGCAAGACTTGGCCGAGGATCTGCTGAGGCTGTATGCCCAACGGGAGATTACAACGGGAAATGCTTTTTCGTGCGACGATGCTTTGAGTCAAGAGTTCGACGAAGCCTTTCAGTTTGAGGAAACTCCGGACCAGCTTGTTGCCATTCAGGATGTGAAGCGGGATATGGAGTCCGAGCGTCCTATGGATCGGTTAGTCTGTGGTGACGTAGGTTACGGGAAAACGGAAGTGGCAGTCCGCGCTGCTTTCAAGGCTGCTAAGGACAGTAAACAGGTTGCCATGTTGGCCCCGACTACGGTGTTGACTTTTCAACATTACCGTACCTTTCGGGAACGGTTTCAGAGTTTCCCGGTGACCATAGAAATGATTAGCCGCTTTCAGGATCGACGAGAGCAGAGGGATATTCTGCAGCGTACCTCTCTGGGGCTTGTCGATATTCTGATTGGGACTCATCGGCTGCTGTCCCGGGACGTTAAGTTTCCAGACTTGGGTCTGATCATCGTGGACGAGGAACAGCGTTTCGGAGTAGCCCAAAAGGAGAAATTGAAAAAACTCAAAACTCGAGTCGATGTGCTCACTCTCTCCGCCACGCCAATCCCGCGAACGCTGAATATGTCCCTGATTGGTTTACGTGACCTTTCGATCATCGAGACCCCACCCAAGGATCGGTTAGCCATCCAAACAGTGGTCCTTCCATTCAACCGAGCAATTATCGCTAGCGCTGTCGATCTCGAACTGAAACGGAGGGGTCAGGTATTTTTTCTTCACAATTCAATAGAAACAATTGATTCTGCAGTACATATGATTCAGAAACTTGTTCCCGAGGTTCGGGTAGCTTTGGCTCACGGGAGGATGTCGGAAGACCGGCTCGAGACAGTCATGATGGATTTTCTTGACTATCAATACGATCTCCTGGTTTCCACCACCATTATTGAGAATGGCTTGGATATTCCGAGGGCTAATACATTGATTGTCAATCGAGCTGACCGTTTTGGATTGTCCCAGTTGTATCAGCTGAGAGGGCGGGTGGGTCGTTCCAGCAGGCGCGCCTATGCCTATCTACTCACTCCTTCCGAAGATTCCATCACTCCGGACGCCCGTAAACGACTGGCAACCATCAAAGAGTTCAGTGAGCTTGGAGCTGGTTTCCGAGTCGCCGCACTGGATTTGGAAATTCGGGGTGCCGGCAATCTCTTGGGAGGAGAACAGCACGGCCAGATTAGGGCGGTGGGATTTGAGCTCTATACCCGACTCATGGAAAGAACCATTCGAAAATTGAAGGGCGAAGACGTCCCACCGGAGGTGCAGAGCAACATCGATTTGCGGGTGGACATCCAAATTCCAGAGCACTACATAGACGATTCAAATTTACGGTTGTGGCTTTACAAGCGGATCTACTCTGCCACCGCATCAACCCTTATAAATCTGGAGGGGGAGATAGGGGATAGATTTGGAAAATATCCTCGTGCGGTGTCGAATCTTTTTGAGTATGCTCGCCTGAGACTGCGTGCCAAGCAGCTAAAAATCATTTCTCTGGACCGCAGGGGATCTAAGGCTTACTTGAAGTTCAGGGAGGATACGCCCATTTCTGTCGAGCATCTGGTTTGCTTAGTTGGCCGGAACGGTCAGTTCTCTTTAAGCCTCGACGGGGTTGTTTCTGTGTCGTTGTCCTCAACCGGGCCCGGAGGAATGTTTCAGGAGCTCAACTCAGCCCTGGACGAGCTTTCTTGCCTATCATAAGGTGATCGAGTCAAGCAAATGCAGTCTCCGCTTCTAGTGAATCTTCATGGAAAATGCGGGGCCTGTCTTCAGCTTCTGGTGCTTTTTCTGGCAGAGTCAGTTCACATTTGCTGTACGATGGAGAATCTGCCGGTCTCACCTAGACTCCGCGATTCTGAGCCCATCGCCATTATTAACGGTCGATCTTTAACACGAGAAAAGTTCGAAGCTTTTGTAGACTTGGATCAAAGCACTCTGAAGGCTGGGGGTCTGGAGGCATCTCGTTCAGTCTTGTTCACCGAATTCGTGATGCGAGAAGTCGTGATACAAGAAGCTGAAAAAGCAGCTATTACCGTGTCGGAAAGCGAAGTAGAAGGGCAAATAAAGGAGTGGATGCTGCCAGATCAGGAACCCAGTTCTACACTGGCAAGTGCTGTTAGGGACTTTCTGCGGGTTCAAAAGTTCATACGAGACAAGATTGGTGTCAAGGTAAAAGTGAATCTGGAGGAACTAGAAACTTACTATACGGAGTATATAGAAGGGTTTGTTGCTCAGGAGCGGGCCCACATCTTGGAAATACTAGTGGCGGAAAAGGCGCTGGCAGAGAGGATTCGTGGACAGCTTCACTCAGGGGATGCTCGCACTTTTAAAGACTGGGCTCGGCGCCAGTCCACCGGTTTGACCGCCTGGGCGGATGGAGATTTGGGGGTCTTTGAACGAGGAGATTTGCCTCAAGAATTTGAAAAAGTCATCTTTTCTCTGAAGCCTGGAGAGATCAGCTCTGTGTTCCATTCTACTTATGGTTACCATATTTTCATGATGGAAGAGCGTGTTCAGCGACACGCACAAAAATTCTATGAGGTCCAACAAGAGATTTTTAGAAAACTGATCGCCCAAAAGGAGCGAGACGCTATCAAAGACTATCTTGGACAACTGGTTCGGACTGCATCGATCGTGATCATAGACGAAAGTTTGAAGTCTGAAGGGAAGAAGATCAGGAATGGAAAACTCTGAAATGATCTGGTTCTGTTCTAATCGTAACGTGTAGTCTCCCAGTATAGAGAGTTATGCTACTCAACGAGATCCGCACGCTCACGGATCTAAAGTAGAGAAGCTCGCTTGAAAGGTCCGGCTCATCTGGGGGTTGGACTGACCTGAGCTTTTTGATTCGAGAGGAGTTTCACGAGCGACGAATCATGGAGCCGGGAATCTAAAATGCGAAAAAATCACCTATTGAGTGTTCTGATCGATACCAGGTAATGCTCCACGAGACCAAAGTGTTTGGCGTCATACAGGACATCGATACTGAGATTTCCGAAGCCACAGAGGGAATACGCAAAAAAGACGGACCCGGGGCTTATACTTAGGGCCGGTGAAGGATTCACGCCAGCTCACTCCCACTGAATTTGAGATGATGCAGATACTGTGGGGTAGTGATTGCCCCCTTTCCGTGGCTGAAGTGCTGAACGTAGTTCGCCAACAGCGGCAGGTCGCCTATACGACGGTCATGACGATTTTGGATAAGATGGCCCGTAAGGGGAGCGTCAGGCGGTCAAAAAAAGGAAAAGCTTATCTTTACTGGCCTGAAGTCAGTCGACTACGAGTGCTAGGCTGCTTACTCGAGCGGTTTGTTGACCAGTATTTTGGAGGCAATCAGAGCAAGTTGGGGGATTTCATGAAAGGAGCTAGCTCCGCGGAGTTGGCAAGGGGGCTTACAGCGGTCCATTCAGTGGGTGCAATCAGAGCCGAGGATCCATTAGGCGGCAGCAGGGAAAAGGAGGACATTGATGTCTGTCTGCTGTAGCCGCTGTATCACAGCCACTCCCTAGGCCGGTTGTAGTTTCGTTAGCGCGGGTGTTTTTTGCGGCGGCGCTCGAAAATCCAGGATATAGCAATGCTCACAACGTAGAGGAGGGTCATCGGACCACTCCAAAGCAAAAGGTTCAAGGCGTCAGCGGTGGGTGAGACTATAGCTGCGATGATCACAATCAGGAGTAACGCATAACGGAAGTTCCTCCATAGAAATCCGGGGGTGATCACGCCAAATAGGGATAAAAAAGCAACAACGACTGGTAGCTGAAAGATCGCTCCCATTCCCACTAGAATAGTGACCTCGAAGCTAAAGTAGTCGATGGCAGTCAACATAGGGACAAAGGGAGTACCGAACTCTTCGACCAGAAATCTTAAGGCAGTGGGTAGGATGATGTAATAAGCAAATGCACCACCTAAGAGAAATAAGCTGGTGGCAGAAAGAAGAAAAGGTGCCGCATAAGCTTTCTCCCGCCTGTAGAGGCCGGGAGCGATGAATAACCACAGTTGGGTGACAATGAGGGGAGAGGCCAGGAAGACCCCTCCCGTAAAGGCTACTTTCAACCAAATCGTAAAGGTGTCGGTTACCTTGGTGTAGACAAGCTGAGGGACCACTTGGTCGATGGGTGCACGTAGGAAACTAAAGATTTGTTCCCTGAAAAACCAGCAGGCGCAGAAGGCCACTGCCAGAGAGAGAACACTGTAAAGAATTCTCTTCCTCAGTTCTTCCAGGTGTTCCAGGAACGTCATTTTGGAACTTAGATCTTCTTCTTTATCTGAAGGTCCCGTGCCCGTTGGCTTCGAGGGAGGCGGGAGGCTGGATGGCGACCCCTGGTTGTATAGAGTAGCCAAATCCTCCACTGCCTTCTCGGTGGAAGGTGTGGATTTGCTAGAGCGATCCGTCATAAGAAGGAGGCGGAAGCTTTTGGCGAAGGTTGTTAGAAGATGTGAAGATTAGAGACGAACACACGTCCTTTTTGCGGCGGCCTTCAACCCTTCGGAGGACACATGCCGATCGATCTCTTGATTAATTCGAGTCTAAGCTATTCCGGATCTGTTTAATGTCTTTTTTGACCTCTCGGAACCCGTCTTCGGCTCGGACCTCTTCTTCCCAGGTTCGCTTGAGCTCGTTGGAAGCCCGCTTAAATTCAGCCAGGCCCTTACCCAGGGATCGACCTAAATCAGGCAGTTTACGTGGACCAAAAATCAGTAAAGCAATTATGAAAACGATGATCAGCTCTTGAAATCCTAGGTTCCACATTTCCGCCAGCCCTCCGCACGCCAGTCTATGCTATTGAGCCAGCCTAAGTCAACAGACGGCGGAGGAGCCCAAGTTGAGCTCTAAGTGAGATTGCTCGTTTTCGGGGTAATGAGGTACTATCCAGTACTGTGTGTAGGTAGGTCAGCGGTGATGATCAGGCTTGGAGAGCAACAGTTTAACGGGGGTTTTTTGTGATCAATCGAATTGGTGTGTTTTCTGCACTGACTATTTTAGCTGCCGTTGTGACGGTCAGTCGGTGGGGTGGGCAGGTACATGCTGCCTTCTCCTTGAAGGAAGAACGCCTGCTGAGGACTTTTACCGAGGTGCTCCATACCACTCAAACCAAGTACGCGCTTCCAGTTTCCTCGCAGGAACTGGTCGAGAGCGCTATTCGCGGTATGCTTAGAACCCTGGACCCTCATAGCTCTTTTTTCTCCACCACTGACTACAATCGCTTGCAAGAGGAGCAACAGGGAAAATACTATGGTCTAGGAATTACCATACGCCCGGAGGCTCCAGGAAGCGGTAGAGTAGTGATTGTTGAACCTCCGGCTCCCGGCACACCTGCCTATAAAGTGGGTCTAAGAGCCGGTGATGTGATCTCGAAAATTGAAGGCGAGCCGATTGAAGATTGGGACATCAATAGGGAAGTTATCCCCAACTTGAAGGGCCCTAGGGGAACGATAGTGAGGATTACCGTTGACCGTGCGGAAGAGTCTGAGCCGATCAATTTCACCATCGAGCGTGATGCCATCCCTCTGTATACCATCAAGTTTGTGGTTGAGATCCGTCCCCGAATCGGTTATCTGAGGATTAATAAGTTCTCCGAGACAACACATAAAGAACTGGGTGAAGCCCTCGACGAGTTAGACGAAGCTAGTCTGGAGGGCTTGATTTTGGACCTTCGTGACAATCCCGGTGGGTCGCTAAGCCAGGCCATCGCAGTAGCGGATCGATTTCTAGAGAAAGGACAACTTATTGTTAGTACTCGGAATCAGAGAAAGCATCGGGCCGAACATCAGCCTAAAGGAAGAGAACACAGGGCGCCCGAAGGTCGGCGTTACTATTATCCGATGATTGTTCTGATCAATGGGAATAGCGCTAGTGCCAGCGAAATCGTGGCGGGTGCTTTGCAGGATCATGACCGCGCTTTGATCGTCGGAGAGACCAGCTTTGGTAAGGCTTTGGTGCAGACAATATATCCCCTGGATGGTAGCAAGGGGTTGGCTCTGACCACCGGAAAATACTATACGCCCAGCGATCGCTTGATTCAGCGGGATTACTCGGAGAGCTTCTACGAATACATGTACCGTCGAGCAAAAACAGAAGGTCTAAAGCGAGAGGAGTACCGAACCGACCGAGGACGGGTGGTCTACGGTGGGGGAGGAATTACTCCGGACGAAGTGGTCCGACCAGAATCTACAAGTAAGCTCGTCAGGCTGATCAAACGCAAGAATCTTTTCTATGAGTTCATTATTAAGCTCACCACGGGGGCGATCTCTTCTGCCAGTGAATATCCTGAGTGGAGAGAGCAGTGGGAGGATTTGAAGGCTGAACAACAGGAAAGGATTCGGCAGCAGTTGACCGTTAGTGAAAGTGTTCTGGGAGAGTTCAAAGCTTTCTTGAATGCAAAGGGGGTAAAGTTTACCGATCCTAGCTTCGATGAGGATCGCAAGTCGATACGGAACGGATTGCAGCGAGAACTATTTCTCAAATTATTGGGAGAGCGAGAAGGCTTTAAGGTATCCTTGGAAGTCGATCACCAGCTACAACGGGCGATCGAGTTCTTGCCTCGTGCTAAGTTCTTGTCCAGAGTGAACACGAGGGACAAGTTCCGAGTGGTGCTTCGGATGTCAGAATCCATTAGCCTAGCAGGCTGTCGGACTTGACTTGCAGGCGTTTCTGAGATTTAGCGTTCGATCGAAAGTTTTGTATGGCTAACTACAAGAAGGCTTTCATCTGGGGAGGGGATTAAGCCACTGAAACGACCTGGCCATCTCTTCAGATGGTGAAAAAGGCGATCTTTGGCTGGTGGCAGGAGAGATTGCACATCCTCTGCAGATTCCAGGCGGTGCTGGCCAGAGTTCACTCCCCATTCACCACTACCTCTCCTCTTAGAAAGAATTGGCAAAGCCTATCACCGATTTGATGATCCCAAAGACGAGCTCGGGGACGAATGTGCGCTGCCCATAATGGCTCGACCCGCGGGGATCTTTAACCGGCACCTCATCTACCCCACCGCATCGGTGTTTTTCCCGGGTGGCTCCGGTTCTTTCCATCGTTCTGTTTGTGGTAAATGGTGGGTTTCCCGGCTGGCCACTTTGGCTTCATCTTCAGCCTTTTCGGTTCTCTGTCACTCGGTTGCCCGCTGGGCCAGCTACATCAACTCTTCTACTTCTTCTCGCAGTTGCGCTTCCAGCTTTTGGATCTGTTCCCAGCTCAAGGCACTGTGCTTGGAGGTATTGGCTTTCACCTTCGTGCTATCCAAACTCCACTTGGCCTAGTTTCAGAAATCCCATCGCCTGGGACAGCAGGAAAATATCAACTACGAAGCAGGCCAGATGCTTTTCCGGAGACCATGCCTACACCGAGGAGGACAACAGATCAGGAGTATCTCAATCTATCGTTTTAAATCGATTGCCCACATCCTAATAATGCCTGTTGCGTGTGACCTCGAAAGTCCAACAACCTGCTAGTACCAGACAAAGGCATGGAATATCTTGGTGTTTTGAAAACCCAGACGGAGATACAGCTGATGTGCTCTCTTGTTCGCTTCCGACACGGATAAAGTAATTCGCTTCAACTCACGCTTGCTGGCATCCCGGAAGTAGGTATGAAGAAGCCGAGTACCTAATCCCTTACCCTGGTACTCAAGCCTAACCGAAATTTAGGGAATCATGCCAGTTTCGGGACTCGTTTTGGAAGTCAGAAGTACGGCGCAAAGCGTATCCTGCTGATCCAGAATGACATAGCTGATCTCCGCATTAAACGTTCCGCTGCCTGGATTGTAGATTAGGTTTCGCAGAAACCTTAAGCATCCCTTCTCCGATTGATAGTCGTAGCAAAGCTGATAGTCAGCAGAATCACAATAGCTGTCGTAGATGACTTCCGCCGCAGAGGTAAAAAATTTTGATTCCCAGCTCAGAATCGGAAAGTCGGCTTCTCGAGCTGGCAAAGTAGATCGATCCAGTTTTCTGACCGAGAGGGAAAGGAAGTAGCGTTTTAGTGATCGGAAAGCCAGACTTTCAAAGATCCGCGTCAGGTCACAATTGAAAGAAAACACTTGACATTCGATCCGCTCGACCTCACCCCACGATCTCAATGCGGAGAAGGTTGCTCGCAGCAGGCTGTGGTAAGCCTCGTCATTTGCAACCTCACGTTTTACATATAGGTTTCCGATATAGCCAATTGGGCCAGCAACAACATAGTAGCAGTAGCCGGCTACAGCACCCACTTCGTTTTGCAGTGCAAAGCCAGGTAAACTACGGGAAGAGACAAACTGTTTAATTAGCGTGACTGACGGAAAGTAGTCCCAGAACAATTCCTTTCTCCAGCAGCGAATTTCCTCTTCGAAGATAGCCTCCAGCTGCTTCACATTCACGTTGGAAAGTGGGGTCGTGTACATCTGAGTATTCTAGCATCCTGCCCACGTTTGAGAGCTCTGAAGCCCTAGGCTCGCCATGAAGATCCCATTTCTTTTCTATGTTTGGTTGTGACCTATTCGCAAGGAGCATATAAGTTTTCCAATGAACATAAAGATTCAGCCTAAACCTTTTCGTTTATTTCCCAACGTACACTAGAGGCGGTCTGGCAAGATCTGAAAAATTGTACCTAGCTTTTCTAGGCACGATCTTGAACTCCACGTGGCGATCGAGAAACTGCCTAGAAATAGCCAGTATGAGACTGTACTGGATTTGACTACTCCACAAAAACCATTCGAGTGGTAAAGACATTGAGCACAACGTCTCAGGTTGTCTTCTCCCTGCCTACGATGAGTTGGTGCGCCCGGTGAAGAAGTACAACAGTCAGCTGAACGGGGAAAAATACGGGCAGGCAAAACCGGTTGGTGGATCTGAAGACATGTCTGATAAGGGCAAGTTGAAACTGACGATCGACGATCACCTGGATCGGGTCGGGAACTACAATTCGACACGAGTTATGCCATCAGGCCATATTCGAGAATCTGCTGTCCAAACTAGTGTAGCCTCAAGCCTTGGTCGATGAAGTATTCTTGGAAGTGTCGTCTCAGGTTGCCAATAAACCACAATGTCTATCATTGGAGCATTAGATCCTTCAAATCAGTCGTGAGCAGGTTTAGCATCGAGTGAAGGTCTTATGTCGGAAAGTTCTGCTTGAGAGAAAATTCAGTCTTGCTATTACAGAAGCTGTCTTCATCGCGGATTGCTCAGAAAGAACGATTTAGGACAAAGTAAAGAAGGGCCTGTTAAAACGAAACGAGCATCTCAGAATGGCCCAGAAATCTCTCGCCGTTTTCATTGAGGTCGAACTCTAGGGCTCTGGGTCCTATCCTTTAGTAGGTATTACCCTCATCGCTGAGGCTTGCGACCACCACTCCAGATACCCTGTTTCGCAGTGTCAGATGGCCAATAATCCTCTGGATTTTCTTCCCAGCGACGCCCACATAGACCGGAAATCACTCTCCACTCAACTGTCCGAGTCAATTCGAGAATCTTTTGTCCTTTTTGCACTCGAAGAATTCGGCTCAGACGAAGTAGCAATGCTCATTGGAAAACCTCTTTCCCAGGTTCTTAAGGATGCAGAAAAATCCCGTGGCCAGCTTCGTCGCCAAACTGACCAGACGCAGGCGTACTGGGCCTCTAACTCGTACTGGCGATCGAATAACTGTCAAAGACATCCTACCTCAATCTTCTAAAGATGTGAATTTGATATCCACTTGACTCAGGTGACCCCAAGATGTAGTATGTGCCTTCGTGGAGGATTATCCACGCGACCTGCTCGAGTTCTAGGTACGCTTCGCCAGCGAAGAGGCCTGTCGCGACTATCTGTCCGCGTTGCGCTGGCCGGAGGGTTTCCGCTGTCCGGGATGCGGGCATGGGCGGGCTTGGCCGGTGCGCAAAGTGTGGTTCGAATGCGCTCGCTGCGGGCGGCAGACGTCGGTGACCTCGGGCACGATCTTCCAAGACACACGTAAGCCGCTGCGGCTGTGGTTCCGGGCGATCTGGCACGTCACTTCGCAAAAGAACGGGGTCAGCGCGCTGGGTCTGCAGCGCGTTCTCGGGTTGGGCAGCTATCAAACTGCGTGGACCTGGATGCACAAGCTGCGGCGAGCGATGGTGCGTCCGGGGCGGGAAGCGATTGGCGGGCGTAGTCGAGGTCGATGAGACCTATTGGGGCGCTGAGAAAGAGGGTGTGAGCGGCCGGCAGAACGAGCGTAAAGACTTGATTGCAGTAGCCGCGGAAGAGAGAGGCCGCGGGCTAGGACGGATCCGCATGCAGCGCTTGCGGAACGCATCGGCGGCCAGTTTGATGCCCTTCGTGGAGGAGTCGGTCGAGCCGGGAAGCTTGGTGCACACCGACGGCTGGCTGGGCTACGAGCCGCTGGAGAAGAAGGGCTACCAGCATCGCATCGTCTTTCTGTCGGGCCGCCGCAAGCAGGCCTCGGAATTATTGCCGAGGGTGCACCAAGCGATCTCGTTGCTCAAGCGCTGGCTGCTGGGCACGCACCAAGGCGCGGTTAGCCACGAGCATCTGGACTACTACCTCGACGAGTTTGTGTTCCGCTTCAACCGGCGCAACTCACGCAGCCGGGGAAAGCTCTTCTACCGCCTTGTGCAGCAGGCAGTCGCCGTGGACCCAACGCCGTATCGATCGATCGTCGCCGACTGGGACGCCGAGGCCCCGTGAGCCCAACCACAAGATGTTGGGGTTACCTGAGTCCAGTGGATACCCAATTAGATGTTAAAGCCCAGAAAGAGGTCCCTTGAACCAGTATTGACGCCGTATTGGGAAGGGGTGAAGTCCCGGCTGGTAGACAGAAGGACACTGAAGATATGGCCCCAGGTACGGATTTTTACTCCTGCTCCCACAGTGGGATTATTCTTGCCAAGTGGTCCGATGAACGGTAGTGGTGCTCCTCCAAAACCGGCTAGTCGCGGGATATACTCTCCCAGGATCGAGAATCGAGGGTTCAGCATGACGTCGGCTCCCAGGCCCAGGGAGAAACTGTAGTTGTTCTGTAGGTTAACGGCAGCCGACTCTGGATCAACTCCTTCATCTTTACGGGAATTAAGGACCAGAATCGGTACAACATAGGCGCGAATCCTGTCTAAGTCGAAAGCGGTTGGTAGTTCGATGAAGGGCGAATAGTGGTTGTGAAAGTTTTGTTGACCTTCTACTCCGATTCGAAGATCCATGTCCCATAGAGCATCTTGGCCTGTGTCAATTTCAAAAATTCCATCGATAGTAACGATCTTTCCCGAGAAGGGATCGACGGGATCTGAGGTTGTCCAGCGTGATCGCGAGACCCCGAAAGACAAACGATCAGTAGGGGAATAACCCAGAGCCAGGTTGATGTTAGCCCCCTGATCGAGACCAAAGGCATCTCCGGAGCCGGCATCAATAGGGCCAAAAAACCGGTGTTGGATCAGTATCTCCACATCGTTTGTTTTTCGATCTGAGGGCGCCATAAGATGCATTACACGAGAGTCGTTGGTTAGGCGCCTCTTTCTCTTGATATCTTTCGATGTCGCTATGGTTGGTGCCGAGGCTTCAGAAGAGCTGCTGTAGGCGCTAGCGGTGTAGATGTAGTCTCCACTGGGATCAGCGCTTGAATTGGTAGCGTTACCCGCAGCATTGAACAGAATCGGTCCTGTCGACGGATCTGGAGCTAGCCAGTTGAAGTGAAACTCGATGGGACCATCCCCCTTCCCTTCTCGAGTTCCTGCCAAGGTATGTTCAATGTACTCAATTCCTGTATCCTCCTTCAGTTGAGTGAGGTGGTCCCTGGGGAGGAACTGGCCCGCCTGTTGACCGGATGCAGCCGACCGAGAAGACAGTTCAAATCCCCATCGGGATTGACCGGGTTGGCCGATCAAGACAGTGATCGGAGTAGGTCACTCCTTTCTTGTAGGTCTGTGGAACATTAACCAGATGGAAGGTCCCTCCTTGAGTGCGGCCTTCATTCAGGGGGAAACTGTTGTGGCAAGCAACACAAGTCTTCTCCCCGAAGCCTCCCGTGAGAGCGGGTAGAGGACCGTCTGGAAAGGCCAGGAGCAAAGTGGGTATCGATGGAACAAACAAAAAACAGAGGCAAACCAAAAGGCCAAGTTTCATAGTGATTTTCCTTTGAATAATTTCTACCATCAACGGCACCTATCTGGGACAAGAAGGGAGTCAATCCTGGACGAGGTTCTCCCCCCTCCAGATATCCGTCTGACGATGCTGTGGTATTCTTTTAGCGAGGAACCTCCCTAATCAAGAATCCCATGGATCAGGATCCCTTGTCCAACATATCGGTAGTTCTGGTTGAGACCCAGCAAGCGGGCAACATTGGTTCAGCTGCCCGCGCTATGAAAAACATGGGTTTGAGCAGGTTGAAGCTAGTACAGCCCGCTTCTCTTCTCAACCTAGAGTGCCGGAAGATGGCAGCAGGAGCCATCAAACTGGTCAGCCAGGCCGAGCTTTACAGCACCTTTGAGGAAGCAGTTGCACAAGACAACCTGGTCGTTGGCACCACTTCTAGTCGAAAACGCAAGGTCCGACAGCGACTGTATACTCCGCGCCAAGTTGCTCCCTTGGTCTACACCTACGCTGAATCGAATCAGGTGGCGATCGTTTTCGGACCTGAGAATCGTGGTTTGACCGATGCTCAGTTAGCACAGTGCCAGCATCTGGTCTCGGTACCGGCTCATTCCCAGCAACCGGTATTGAACGTGGCGCAAACTGTCATGATCCTAGGCTATGAAATCTCTACAGTAAAAGATGTGACAACCAGAGAGCGGTTTCAGTTGGCCTCTCATTCTCAACGGGAGCAGATGTTCCGACATATGGAACAGGTGCTGTCCGACATCGGTTTCTTGAGTTCGCAAAACCCCGCTCATATCATGCGAGCCATTAAAAGCTTATTGGGACAGGCTGATTTGGCGCCCCGAGACGTGCAAATTATACGCGGTATTTTGAGCCAGATGGACTGGTACATCCAGAAAGGTTATCGACTTTCCCCAGAAAAAGTTCTCAAACAATGAGGTGACTAGTCCAGTGGCTGCAGGTCGGACCACATTAAGTCATTTGATGATTGTAAGATGTGGCTCAATCAGTGGTTGGAGATTCACGTAAACTAGATTTTAGGGCGTTTGTAAGGTTAAGGGGTGCTGAATCGTGTATCAAAACCTGAGTCTAGAGTCTTAGTGTTCCATTTCGGAAATTATGATGATGTTTGCAGATGGGGGTTGTGGGTTATCGCGTCGTTGCTCGTCGTCGATGATGAATTCGAGAATCGCCGCTTTTCTGTTCGCGCCTTGACCTCGCCGGGCAAGCCTCCACCTGAAAAAATCATCATATTCTTGTACTGAAACACTACGTTATATCATTGGTTGTTGAGCGATTGCCTGGCTTACCAGATGATCTTCAACCAGACAGACACACGGACTTGCCAGTGGAAGCAGTGACGGAGGACTGTGTCAGCTGGATAGTGCAGAAACTAGAGACTGGACTCGTCGAGTGGTAGGTGGTCTGGAGCTGGAAATCCCCGAGGCTAAGTCTCAAGTCTCAGATTTTCTAAGAGAGTTGTTTGGACACCACTAGGGAAATTGTCTTCTAGATGTGAACAGTGTGGGAATGGCACCAGGGAATGAGCCGATAGGAGGTTACTTGTCCATACCAGAAAGGCATTGTGAGACTCTTGGAAAAGCGGGATCTTCAACACAATCCTACTTGGACTAAAGGGTTGCTAGGCACGGGTTGGATCCGACATCGAGTCCATCTGGAGAGGGGAAGAGGTGACGGAAAATCTGGACCGTACGAAAGCTGGTTGTACGAAAAGTGCCTTTTTGGGTGCTGAAAATCGCCGACTGGGCCCACCTCGGGGTCTCAAAAATCAGCCGATTGATTGTCCTCAATAGAGCTAGCTTGGTCCAATCTCAATGGTCACACTGATTGCCAACTATTTTACAAGCCGCTCTTGTCGATTCCCATTTTCATCAGTACCAGGCCCGTCGCTAGCTTTGGGTAAAAATCCGTCGATTTCTGGGGCATTTTTTCACCTAGCTCCGAGATCTCACGCACCTGTTGAATGGAAGTTGGGCGTAAAAGGAACGCCACTTGGTATCGTCCCTGGCGCACCAGATCGTACAGTTCAGTCTGATCCCGGTAATAGTCCACATGCTTTTGACTGGCTAGTTCCTCGGGACCAATTCCCAGATACGGACGAAGGATGCCCTCGTGGAGAATGTTGACCTCGAGATCTCTGGCCGGTCCACACATTGCTTCCATTAAAGGAAGCCGCGCTTGGTTGGATTCTACCAGTTCCAGAAGATAGATAGTTTCCGTCGGGGGGCCGAGTAGCAGACCGATACGATGTTTGGAATCCTTAAGGGAGGCGTGTAGCTGCTCTATGCTCGGAACTTTTTCGATTCGGAAGAAGGATTTTAGATGGGAAAGCAACTTCTCGGGTCTAAAACTGCCTAAGCCTCGAATAGCTCGGTGGGTGGGAAGAATCTTCACCCCCGGATGTTCCATGTTAAACAAGGCAATCATTCGCTTGTCAAAGCTTTCCACTCCTCTGGTCTTCCACCCCTTCTTCAGGCACTCACGGTGGTAGATCAACGAGGTTTCGAAGCGATGGTGGCCATCGGCAATGTAGAACGGAGCGGTCTTTAGACAGCCAGAGATTTTCTCCTGGTCATCTCTGTCTGTCATCTGCCACAAACGGTGCAGGACTTTGTGTTCGTCCGATGCTCGTGTCACGGGTGGGTGAGTCTTTGTGAACTCCGACAAGAGTCGATCAACCTGGAGAGACGGGTCTGAATAGAGCATGAAAATCAACCCCTCGTTCGCCTGTGTGACTCGGATCAAGTTCAATCTATCTTCCAGAGGATCGTGAAGAATTTTTTCATGCCCCTTGACGGCAGGATCGGCTTCTTCTAGCGAGATGAGGCAGATGAGTCCCGAGCGTGACAAGCGTTTTCCCTCAAAGTCAAAAGTCTGTTCATAGGGATAAAAGCTGGCAGACTGGTCGGCCCGTAATATTCCCTTGCGGACCCATTGGGTCCAGTAGTGTCCGGCCTCCGCGTAGTCTGAGTTCTTGATGATCCGGACGATATTGTGGGGATGGCGCTGTCGATAATTCTGTCGCATTTGGGAAGTGATCTTGTCGTATGGTTGGCTAATGACATCCTCAATTTGACCAACCTGTTCAGTGGAAAATCGGTAGCCTTGGAAAGGAAATAGTTGAGCCATAGTCAGGAAATCTTATAGGACGCACCCAAGTTTTGCTACACTTTTCGGATGGGCAGCTTGTCTTTACCATCAAACGGGGGGAAGACATGAAGAGACACTTGGGTGGAAAGAAAATAGATCCCAAACCAATCGGTCCAACTACCAGTCTAACCGAGCTAGTGGATCGCACTTTTGATGCCTACAATGCGGCTCGACTGAGGGAGGCCTGCCACCTGTTTGTTGACAGGATGTTGGAAGAGACGATGTGACCGTTGGTATCAGCTTGAGCGGGGCAATGACTCCGGCGGGTCTGGGGGTGTCTTGCCTAGTTCCGCTCATTGAATACGGTTTTATCGACTGGATCGTTTCAACGGGGGCTAATCTGTATCATGATACCCACTTTGCAATGGGACTTTCCATGCATCGGGGCACTGCCCAGGTCAGTGACCCTGTTTTGCGGCGGGAAGGGGTAGTCCGAATCTATGATGTTTTCTTTGATTATGATGTGCTGGTCTCTACGGATCACTTCTTTTATGAAATGATTTCGGGGGATGAGTTTCAAAGGGAAATGAGCACTGCGGAGTTTCACTATAGGGTGGGGAAATACGTGGCGCAACGGGAGAAGTGGTTGGGAACCGAAGGTAAATCACTTCTGGCTGCAGCTCATGCGTACAAAGTACCGATATACACCCCTTCACCGGGGGATAGTTCGATTGGTCTGAATATAGCTGCCAAGGCTCTCGAGAGAAATAAGCTGCGGTTAGATTTTGCCGGGACGTCAACGAGACGGCGGCGATTGTGCTGGAGGCCAAGCAATTCAAAGGGAAAAGTGCAGTTCTTATTCTGGGAGGAGGCGCCCCGAAGAATTTTCTATTGCAAACTGAGCCGCAACTTCAAGAGGTCCTGTCTATTGAGGAGAAAGGTCACGATTATTTCCTCCAGATCACTGATGCTCGTCCAGATACGGGAGGCTTGTCCGGAGCAACTGCGGACAAGCGGTCAGTTGGGGAAAAGTGGATCGAGACAGGTTGTCCGAGGCGGTTGTCTGCTATCTGGATTGGACTGTTGCGCTGCCTATTTTGACGGCCTATGCAATTGCCAACCACCTTCCTCGTAAAGGGCGCCACCTGTATGATCGACTTCCGAAAATGATGGAAGGGCTCCGGCGTGAGTTTGAGAAGGCTAAGTGTTCCATTTCGGAAATACGATGATATTTGCCAGATAGGTCTTGCGAGGTAAGGCCAAGGCGCGAGGAGGAAAGCGCTGTCTCGGTGCATCATCGACGCTGAGTAATACCGAGATTGCCAGCAACTCTACTCTGCCTAAAGGGGTGCCAACGGGATGGGTGAATCTCTTTGTCGCCCTCTCCTCAACGATGCCGTACGGCATCGTGTTCGTCTCCGCTTCGCGACCTTGGTTCCGTCGTGCTCGCCACAAACATCATTGTATTTCCGAAATGGAACACTTAGGGAAAGGGCCAAGCAGACGTGGTGCGACATTGAGGGTTTCGGGAAGGTTTATTTCTCTGTGCTCCCCACCGGTAGGCTAGATAGGACCAGACCTCCACGGGTACGTAGTGTCACCAGGGCGACGGGTTGGTCACTAAAAATGATCAGCGTCCCGGAAAAATATTCAGAGAGGAACTGGGGAAAGAGTTCGATTAGAAAGCGTGCCACATGTTCTCCGGGTGCCAGTGGTAGTCTAGTGCTATCGATCAAGGTTCCTAGCTGCTCGTCGTAGAGTTGTATACTCAGAGAAGCCTCTTGGGTGGTGGACGTGTTGACGACTGCAACGCCACTGTTGAAATCCCCGTCGACGAAGCGCTGAACTACTGCTGAGGCGAAAAACTTTCCCATGGTTGACTCCACACCCGCTTATGAGAGAGGCTGTTTCTCCGAATCCAGGATCTGAAAGATGGACACCCACGACGGGTACGTTTGTCTCAATGCAGGCGTATCCGGGAACCACTGGAGAACTTATTCCAGCACTGGTAAAGGTCGATGAGGTGAAAGGAGCAATGGAGAGATTGAAGGTGTCATTTACACTACCGTTCAGATCCAGTGATAAGGGATGTCCAGAATCATCGAACAGGCGTAACTCGCCCTGAGCTGTGGAGTTGGTCAGGTTAGCTACTACGATGATTGTCCTGAGTCCTTGACCGTCGCCGATCTGTGCGAGGTAGGTGCGGAAAGAAGGTCGCGAGATGTAGTCAAAGATTAAATCGTCGATCTGCTCGGTATTTTCGGCCCCACCATAGTCGAGAGCAATTTTTGAGATTCCCTGCGCCGCCAGAGTTTCCACCCCGACCAGGGGTTCACTATCCAGTCCCATCTGTTGAACCAAGCCCAGTTCATCACCAAATACATCGAGGGCTCGGATGGTGGCGGTGGTACTGTTGTTTCCATTTCCAATTCGGAAGGCCACCCGCCGCATGGGAAATCTGAAGTTGATGATGAGGGGAAGATTGGCCGATGAACCCTGGGAGATATTGTTGCGCAGCACAGTGTTCACCTGGGAAAAGAGGAAAAACGTGACCGTGGTTGGGACGGAGGAAGGAGTTCTCGGAAAAACCACGCCCCACTTTGAGAACAGTTCATTAGCCTGAGCGCCGTTTTCCTGATTCTCGAAGTCCAGCAGGACTGCCTGCTTTGTGAAGTTGCTGACATCGCTTAGTTTGTCCACTTGACCGTGAACGATGCTAGTCAGGTAGACCGCTAATATCCCTCTCAATTTCCACGAATGTTTACACATTGACTCTCCTATAATCGAATTTTCTGTGCCTTTGGGAAGGTGAACAGATACTAAAATAAGACCTTCACAGGTTAATAGAGAAGGTTCATGATAGTAGCGTTGCCCAGTTTAATTCAACTTGTAGCACGTAGTTTTGACGAGGTCGAACCTGACGGGAGGACTGGTATGGATTTGAAAGGCAAGCGTGCGCTGGTGACGGGTAGCTCTCGGGGGATTGGGCTTTCCATCGCCCGAATGTTGGTGCAAGAAGGGGTGAACGTTATTGTCAATTCCAGGCATCAGAGAGATATTGACCAGGTTGTGGATTTGATCGGTCGGTCGGGCGGATCCCAGGTGTTGGGTAAAGCGGGCGATATAAGAGTGGCTGAGGAGGTTCGTGAGCTAATTGGTTTCTGTGTCACGCAGCTGGGTGGCATCGAAATCCTCATCAATAACGCAGGAATCCGTGTTTTCAAAACAGTGGAGGAAACTACCCCTGAGGAATGGCACAATGTCATCGGAACCAACCTTGACGGAGTCTTTTACGCTTGCCATTTTGCAGTTCCCGAGATGAAGAAGAACAGAGAAGGGTTTATCATCAACGTCAGTAGTCTGGCCGCTACGAGGGCTTTCCCGGGAGGCGCGGCTTACAATGCTTCCAAATTCGCGTTGACCGGTTTCAGCGAAGCTCTGATGCAGGAGGTCCGCTACCAGAACATCCGCGTTGCCTATATTATGCCGGGGAGTGTAGACACCAGCTTTTCCACAACTCGGTCGGGGAGGGAGACCTCCTGGAAGTTGTCGGCGAGTGACGTAGCGGAGGTCGTGGTTGAGACATTAAAACGCAACCCCCGTTGCCTAAGCAGCCGTATTGAGATGCGCCCTTCTAAACCCCCTGAGATTTGAGTGTTCCTGTTTTAGAAAATGGGGGACTGAGCGAGCAGTGGGATTTTTCCTATCAAAGGGTCGAAGGGTACTCAATACGAGCAGTCTCGGAAAAGAAGCGGGCGACAAATTGTTGGCTGCATTCTTCACACACACACCCAGCATCTATAAACGGGCCGCCCGTGCTCTTTTGGGTCTCGAAAAGATCAACTTGCTTGACCTGTCGCGATTCACAATAGGGACATTTCAGCAAACCTGAAGGGACGACTAGCTGGTTTCTCCGGGCAGCAGCAGCTCGAAAGTCCAAACCGGCTTTGTGGATTGCGATTCTCCCGTCTGGACCTTTTATCTCAACGATTTCACACATCTCCATGATCCTGGAAAAGAGTCTGTGGCCGATTCGCTGGACCAGCGTTTGCTCGGCTCCGCGCTCTCCCTTCCAAGCCAGTTTCAGCGCCGACTCCAAGGGCCAGTTGGTAGAGAAGATGGTATGTTTATTGTACGTATAACGGTGGTTGATGACGGTTCGAATGGTCTCTGCGGCCCATTCGGTAGGCCGTCCCACACCCAGATCATCCCAGACCAACAAGTCAATATTCAATAACGGTAATAACACCTCTCGTGCAGTCTCGGGAGAGGTGGGGTCGTATGAATATTGGAGGCGCCGCAACAACTCCGCCTCATCCACGAAGGTGGCGCTGATCATCTTCTCCTGAATCAGGGACTTGAGAATAGCCACCGATAGGTGAGTTTTTCCCACTCCGCAGGGGCCGACGAAGAGCAGCCCCCGTTGAACCTGGGGAAAGGTCTCAACATATTCAATAGCCTGGCGCAAGGCTCTTTCCTGTAGAGAGCCCCGCGCCAGGTAAACATCGAATCCCCGGTCGAAATAACGAGCTGGAATCTTGGCACGGAGCAACAGTTTCTCCAAACGTACTTTGGATCGACAGGAGGGGCAGGGCAGCACCTCCTCTACCGTTTCTCGGCTCTTTACCACCCACCCCGACCCTTGGCAGGTAGAGCAGGATGGGGATGAGAGATAGTTGCTCATCTCAGATCTTTGAAAATCCCTCCCGAGATGTCTTGCACGAGGTCAACACGTTTATTGCCAAACGGCGGCCAAGCCTTTCAAGAAACCATAATCCAAGGGCATGGAGAAACTCACACCATAGCATGAGAAGATAGGATGGGTAAGCAGGTGGGTCCGAAGATTAACCCTTCAGGGCGACAGCTGGCGGTTTCACAGTATGGGAATCGACGGACAAATCAATTTGCATCGAGTTGGTTTCTCCCTTACAATCGGACTTTTGCAGAGCGATTAAGTCCCAGTTTGATGGGTTTGCTCGTTTTCTCCTGGCCCTAGCGGTGCGAGCTTCTAGTTGGCTGTCCGCCGGAAATCGGGACAACTCACCTGCGAAGTTTGTTCCTCCAAACGCGGTGGTTTCGGGCTCGTCGATTGTCCGATTAAGCCAGTTATCCAACATGAATAGAAAATATCGTCAATCCGGCTATCAGGAAAAACAGGAGCAGAAGGAGGAACGAAGGAGTTCTCGACCAAGGAACGCGAGTGAAGGCCCCCGATCTCCACGGATGCCCGGGTTTCATCAAGTCTTTCGCTGTTCCTTGTGTGGAGCGATCCTCCCCCCCACTTCCACCGAAATTAATTTTTCCACCCGATGCCCTAAATGCGGAGCCGGTCTGCATAGCTGCAAGAATTGCACATTTTTTGACCCCAGCAGTCGTTTTGAGTGTGCCGAGGTTGTGACGGAGCGGATCGTCCGCAAGGACTCGTGTAATCAATGCCAATTCTTTAAGGCTCGGACAAGAATAGAAAAGAAGACCGGCTCGGCTCCTCAGCGTTCGCTAAATCCACGGGAAGCCTTTGACCAGCTCTTCAAAAAATGAAAACCATCATCTGCCTAAAAGAAGTGCCTAGCCGAGAAGCCCAGTATCGACCCAATGCTCAAGAGAGTTGGATCGAGGAGAGTGAACTGGGTTTTGAGATCAATGAGTGCGACGAATATGCTCTTGAAGAGGCACTCAAGTTGAAGGAGCAGCAGGGAGGGGAGGTGACTATTCTTACCCTTGGCCGCGACCGGGCTGAGAAATCGATGCGCAAGGCCTTGGCGATGGGAGCTGACCGGGGAATCTTGATTCGGGACCAGGGCAAGCAGGGTCGTGCGCCCCATGCCGTGGCGGCCGCACTTGCCGAAGTTCTCAAGGCGGAAGAGTATGATCTTGTCCTGACCGGCACCCAGTCCGATGACCATAGTTATATCCAGACCGGGGTGATCCTGGCCGAACTTCTGGGTCTACCATACGCCACGATTGTGATGAAGATCGAAGCGGATCGTCAACAAGGCAAGATCAAGGCGCTCCGAGAAATGGAGAGTGGATGGTTTCAATGGGTCGAGATGCCACTGCCTGCTCTCTTGAGCATTCAAGCTGGCATCTCTCAGGTTCGCTATGTTTCGCTCAAGGGGATCATGTTGGCAAGAACAAAGGAGATTCGAAAGGTCGAGCTATCGGATCTGAATATCGACTGGGATTCGATTCCTGACCTGGAGATCTTGCGGATCTATTTTCCGGATTCGGGGAAGAAGGCGGAAATGTTGGAAGGCGATCCTGAGAAGATGGCGGCCACACTGGTACAAAAGCTGAGAAAGGAAGCCAGGGTCCTGTGACCTGAAACTGAACCTAACCGGACACTCATATCGACGGGGCTGATGGTAGGGTTGGGCCAGTGGGTTCACCAGTTAGGTAACAGGATGCGCGGTTGAGCGCTTTCGGATTGGCCGACACATTGGTTAGCCACTACCGAAGGCGTACCTGTTCCGAGGTGAAAATGCGCGGCAAGATCTACGTCCTGATGGATCATAGTAATGGCCAAATCGTGATCTCCTCGTGGGAGAGCTTGACTCTTGGCCAGAAGCTAGCGGATGAAGGGCAACTTTCCCTCCATCCAGTCCTGTTGGGAAAGACGGTTGAGGCCTTGGCCAAGAAAGTTTCCCGTTTCCGGGCCCGATCGTTGCTACTCATCGAGCACGACAAGCTAAGCGAGTACAATCCGGACACCCACTGTGAGTGTCTATGCCAGATCTTGAGTGAAGACCAACCTCACCTGTTTCTAATGGGTCATACCTACCAGAACATCGATCTGGCACCCAAGTTGGCTGCTGCTCTGAAAAAGGGCTTGGTTACCGATTGTATAGGATATCGAAAGGAAGAAGCGGATTTGATTTTTGTTCGTCAGATGTTTCGAAATAAACTGAATGCAGACATTCGGATCCGATCCTCCCATCCGTGGATCATTACTCTGCAGGCCGGGGCCTATGATGCGGACAAACTACAGCCAGGAAAGACGTCAATCGTCGAACGGACGGTCGATCTTTCCCAGAACGAGTGGCGGCGCAGGTCTTTGAAAACCTACAGAGTGACTCAAGGAAAGGTCAAGCTGAGTCAAGCCGAGAGAATCGTATCAGTGGGACGGGGCATCAAGAAAGCGGACAATCTGGCGATCATTGAGGAACTAGCTCGAGTTCTAGGGGCAGAGATCGGTGCCAGTCGACCCGTGGTGGACAGTGGATGGTTGGATCGTGAGCGCCAGATTGGAAGCTCAGGACAGACAGTTTCCCCTCGGCTCTATATTGCCTGTGGCATCTCGGGAGCAATCCAACACATCATAGGAGTCAAAAACTCAGAGTGCATCGTGGCCATTAACAGCGACCCCAACGCTCCCGTTTTCAGCATCGCCACTTATGGACTAGTCGGGGACCTTTTCGAGGTGGTGCCGGCGCTCGTCAAGAGACTCCGGCAGGAACAGGCCAATTCTACTTGAATACAAGAATTTTCTGGCTGTCTGAGACATAGACTTGACCGGAGATATCCACGGCCGCAGTTCGCGGTTTTTGTATTGGGACCGTGATGCGAGCTAGGTAGTTCTAGCTTCCCTATAGTACAGTGGATATTCTATACAATGAGTAACTTATGGTTCGATTAGGAGCTAGATATTGTCGAAATAATCCAGGGTAAAGTCCTCAATTCGATTCACTGGGTACTCCTCGGAATCGACATGAGCCAGTGGGATCCCGTTGCCGCTGAAGATCAGAAGCTGACGCCGATCGTTTTCTAATGCGCAAAAAGCATCGTAGCTGTTAATCCTCAACTTGACCAGTTTTTCAAGTCTAGGGTAGGCAACTGAGACAGCCTTCACTTAGTAAGGATTTTCCGGATCTAACTTCCAAATCCTTTTCTGATCCCCCCAAGACGTACAGTTGCTCCAACGTGTTCTGTTCCAGAGTGGGGATTTTGGGGAGAGATTTGGGTTTCTTTCCGTTCATGTGCATTCGAATCTGACCGCGGGGAGTATCGATGAGGTTGCGACTACTATAGAACACAGAATCGTTGTTATGATATACAATAAGCTTTCTCCGCTGGTCGATTGAGTCTCTAGAAGTTAACCTCGGCTTGAGAATCTAGCAATCGTATCCTTGTTGACCACGATTGGGTTCCCATTCCGGGTGATTTTAAATTGTTTAGCTTTTTCTAATGGAGTTGGAATCAGCACGGAAGGGTGATAAAGGTCTTTCAACGACTAAAGGGTCAACTTCACCAATCGGACTTTCTCCAGCTGGCTCTCATAGATGATGGGGGCACACTAGTTTACGGGCTGGAAGCCGACGATTAAAAGTAGATTTTGGTCAGTGTCCAGCCTAGAGGCAACTGGAAAAACTTTCCGAAGCTTATTGAGTCGGCTAGGTAAGAGGCCAGCTTACTGGTAAGAGAGTTGATGCTAGTTTTTCAGCTCCACGGCCTGTAGCACTTGCTCGGCACTCAGACTTGGAGAGCTATTTTCAGAATCGTCTTTGTCAGAGATATCGTGTAGAAGCAACTCGAGAGTTTTGGCAATTTTATTCAGGATCTAGGAAATTATCTGCAGCTCGTTGCTCAAGAGGTAATCTGGCTACAGCAGACTGAGCGGTCTTTGGTTTTTACAATTATTCGCATATGTGGAACTCTGGAGTTATCTTAAGTTGTGTTAGTTAAACTATTTGCGGGTTTCTCCTTAGCAGGATGAGGTGAAAAAAAGGGAGCCTGAAAATATAACTTTTCCCCCCTTATTCTAGTCATTTGCAGTCGAGTTGATGAATACTAGTTGACGGGTTTGATCGGTTCTAGGAGTCGTTCAGTGGGGTCGAGATCTTTTTGTTATGATGCGTTCCAGAAGAGGTTGGGCGCATTCCGCGGGATTGCGGTATTTGGAGTGGGAAGGCGCTTGCACTGGCAACTCAGTGACTCCCCGCGTGGGCAGAACTGAGAGAAAGGTGTGGGACACCGCAGTTGGCAAGAGGGGTGCACATAGGGAGGCAGGGAAAAGATGAACTACAGTGTCATAAGAATGGAGATGGAGCGAAACGAGGGGATTGCCTGGATTACATTGAACCGTCCCGACCGACTCAATGTCATCAATGCTGATATGCGTAAGGAGGTGCTCCATGCTCTTGAAGAAGTCGGAGCCGACGAAGAGGTCCGGGTGGTGGTAGTCCAAGGGGAAGGGGAAAAGGCCTTTTCGGCTGGAGCAGATATTACCGAGTTGCAAGCGAGTAACCCACAGGATCTAATCGAGTTGGGAGAGTTTTTTGATGCGCCGACCAGATGTTCCAAGCCTGTCATTGCGGCAATTGACGGATATGCTTTGGGAGGGGGGCTGGAATTGGCTCTGGCCTGTGACTTTCGTCTGCTCTCCAAACGCAGCCAGGTTGGTCAACCTGAAATTCACCTGGGTACTATTCCTGGTGGTGGGGGAACCCAGCGTTTGGCGCGTCTTCTGGGAACCTCCCGAGCCAAGGAGTTGTGTATGCTGGGTGAGCGGATCATGGCCGATGTGGCTGACCAATGGGGTCTGGCCGATCGTGTTTTCGCCAACGAGGAGTTTGAGACCAAGGTCAGGGCATTTGCCCGACAACTTGCTTCCCGAGCTCCGATCGCTATATGCCTAATCAAACGGGTGATTAGTGAAGGGCTGGAGGCACCCCTTTCGGCTGGTTTGCTGATTGAGCGAGAGGCTTTCGCTCTCACCTTCAACACGGAAGACATGAAGGAGGGTGTGAAGGCCTTCCTTTCCAAGCGGGAACCAGTTTTTAAGGGGAAGTAGCACTGTTCTGGGAGTTTTCCCTCGACTGCGAATCTACAGGCCGCAGTGCTATCTTTCTTGAAATTGCGGTGTACAATAGGTTGCTATGAAGGCTGTCCTGATTCATCAACATGGAGGTTTAGAACAGATCAGGCTCGAAGAAGTTGACACCCCTCAGGTAAAACCAGGTCGCATTCTGGTACGGACGAAGGCCGCTTCCCTGAATCATCTGGACTTGTTTGTGGTGGGAGGAATTCCAGGGCTCAAACTCGCAATGCCTCACATACTGGGATCGGACGCCGCCGGTGAGGTGGCTGCGGTGGGAGAGGGAGTGGATCGCTTGGCTGTCGGAGATCGAGTAATGCTCAATGCTTGCCTGTGGTGTGGGTACTGTGAGTTTTGCATTCAAGGCGAGGAGAGCCTGTGCACACGGCTGCGGCTGATAGGGGAGCACGTGGCGGGAGCGTATGCCGAGTACTTTCTGGTTCCGGAGGCAAACCTGGAGAAGATTCCAAATGGCCTGTCTTTTGAAAAGGCGGCAGCTTTTTCACTGGTTTTTCAGACTGCGTGGCGCATGATCAAATCGAGGGCACGCATCGAGCCGGGCGAAGATGTTTTCATCCATGGAGTGGGGGGCGGTGTTTCCTCAGCGGCCCTGCAAATCGTGAAGCTGGCGGGCGGACGCGCCTTTGTGAGTTCCTCGAGCGATGAAAAGCTCGGACGGGCCCGGGATTTGGGGGCCGATTTTTGTTACAACTATGCCCAGACCGATGTGGTCAAAGAGGTTCTTCGTGAAACGCGTAGGCGGGGCGTGGACATAGTGGTCGATAATGTGGGAGCCTCCACCTGGGCGCAAAGCATTCGGCTAGTGCGACGAGGTGGGCGCATCGTGACCTGCGGGGCCACTACCGGAGTTAATGTAGAGACCCAGCTTGCACTGGTCTTCTGGAAGCAGATCGGGATCTTCGGATCGACCATGAGCAATCGCCGAGAGTACAGGGAATTGGTAAGACTTTTGGGTCAAGGCAGGCTCAAGCCCGTAATGGACAAGATTTTCCCGCTCCAAGAAGTCAACCAGGCACTGCAGTACTTGCAGGCCGGAAAGCAGTTTGGAAAGGTGGTATTAAGAGTGGATTGACGCTCACCCTGAACTGGAACTGACCGATAAAGAGGGTTTTTCCGATCACATTAACCCCAAGTGCAAGTGAGGGGACCCTGTTTACGCTCATGGATCCTGCGCTCGCGATTCGGGCTAGCTAACACATCGGTTAGTCGATATGAAATAATTTTCACGTCTATGGACTATTGGTAGGGGGCAGACTGGCATAGACTGACTGAGCATGTTCGGGACTGAGTGTCTCTCCAGAATGATCCGGCGCGAAAGCGGTTCCGGTTTGAATTGAACGATTCAAGGATCAGTTTCGGGTGCTGGAGATCAACTTTTTTACGTAGGAAGGAACGGGAAGCGAGTTTTGTCCTGGCTTTGCCCACAGGAACTGCCCTTTGGCGATTCGATGAAGTAGTGAGGCTCGTACAGGATGGAGCTGCAGTTTGCGGAAAGTGATGTAGTGGGTAAGAGGAGGACTTACGGCTTCCACCCTCAACTTTAGGCCGTAGCTCGTTTGGAAGGCCTTCTGTATGTTGGTTTGAGGCCTCCCTTCGACCCTCGGAAACTCCCATAGGCCCCTCAAGAATTTATCCTTGAGGTTTTGGGTTAGTAGATATTTACCCTGACTGTGGACAAGAGCCACTAGGTAATGGAGCTCCTGAACCGGACGTGACCGACGGGGAATGGGGGTTTTATCTTGGAGGCCTGCTTTTAAAGCCTGGCAAGTGGGGGCCAGTGGGCAGCGGGGACAGTCGGGGTGCTGAGGTGTGCAGACTAGTGCCCCTAATTCCATCAGTGCCTGGTTGAAATCAGAAATTCTTTGCCTGACTAGCGGCTCGCTCACCATCTGAGAAAGATACTCCCAGAGGTTTGGATCAGTGAGGATTCCCGGATTTTCCGATTTGAGATAACGCGAGAGCAACCTGCGGATATTGCCTTCCAGTATGGGCAGCGGCTCTCCGTAGGAGATGGAAAGAATAGCACCAGCCGTGTAACGACCAATGCCCGGTAGTTGAACGGCTTGTTGATAATCTCGTGGAAACTGGCCGTTATGTTTTTCGCAGACCACTTGAGCTGCCTGGTGCAGGTTGCGAGCACGGTTGTAGTAACCCAGCCCGGACCACAGCGATAGCACCTCAGTCTCCTTGGCCTGGGCAAGGGTTTCGAGGCTCGGATAGCGTTCAATGAAACGGTCAAAATAGGGCAGCACGGTCTTGACCTGAGTCTGCTGGAGCATCACCTCAGAGATCCAAACACGATAGGGGCTAGGGTGCTTTCGCCAGGGTAGACTGCGTTTGTTGTGACGATACCAGTCCAGTAGGTGGGAAGCGAACTGCCAGATGGGTATGGGAGGTTGTGGTAGCTCGTCCATTAGGCAGTGGTGGTGTTAATACGCTGCCGGGGTGGCATGGTTGGCTGATCGGAGAACTGCTGCACTGGTTAGCTCCTTGGAAGATGGGGTTCCGCAGGGTCCAGGTTCAGGATCTGTTTAGCAATAGTGGCCAATTGCATGTTAGAGGTTCCTTCGTAGATCTTGCCAATTTTGGCATCGCGAAAGTATTTCTCAACCGGGCAATCTTTAGTGTAGCCATAGCCTCCATAGATCTCAATGGCCTCAGACGTGGCACGTTCCGCCACCTGGGAGGCAAAATGTTTGGCCATGGCTGCCTCCTTGAGAAAACTTTTTCCCGAATCCTTCAGTCGAGCTGCGTTGTATACGAGCAACTTGGCCGCTTCGATTTCAGTGGCTACCTGTGCCAGGGGAAATTGGACACCCTGGAAATGAGCAATTCGCTGTCCGAAGGCTTCGCGCTCTTTGGCGTATCGGATGGAGTACTCGAGAGCCCCCTGGGATAAACCGATCATCTGGGCACCTATGCCAATCCGTCCAATGTTCAGCGTTTCGATGGCTATCTGGTATCCTTTGCCGATCTCTCCTAGGACGTTCGACGAGGGGATTGGACAGTCATCCAGAATTAGCTCACAGGTCGAGGAGGCTCGTATGCCCAGTTTGTCTTCTTTTTTTCCTACTTCCAGATTGGGGCAATCGCGCTCTACCAGGAATGCCGTGACTCCCCGGTATCCTCGCTCAGGGGCTACATTGGCGAAGATGATGAAGAGGGAAGCCTCTTCGGCGTTGCTGACCCAGAGCTTCCGGCCATTGAGGACAAACGTGTCTCCTCGGGGCTGCGCCTGGGTTTTCAGGGTGAAAGCGTCACTCGCCGAGCTGGCCTCCGACAAGGCGAAGGCTCCTACCCACTCGGAGGCAAGGCGAGGCAAGTAACAGCGCTTCTGCTGGTCTGATCCCCAGCCCAGAAGTGCCGTGTTTACCAAGTTCTGAACATCGACAATCAGCCCCGCTGAGGCATCGACACGGCTCAGTTCTTCCACGGCCAGAATCGACATGAAAAAGCTCGATTCAGCCCCTCCCAAAGATTGTGGGATCTCGATGGACATAAGATCGAGGTCGAAAAATCTTTGTATCAGTTCAGCCCGGAAAATTCCTTGCCGATCCATCTCCTTGACGTGGGGCCCAATTTTATTTTGGGCGAAGGTCGCGATGGTTTCCTTGAATAAGCGTTCCTCTTCGGCCAGCTCGGTTAAGGGAAGTCTCACCATTGGAAGGGATTGCACAATCTTCACCTGGGCACTCAACCTCAGGCTCAATCATAAACTGAGGCGGAAGGTCTTACAAGGCCGGTAGCAGGTCGCCAAAAGATCTTCTGCTCCGCCTCATGTGGCGCTAAGGAAATCTGATATGATAATTGGGGGGGATGCGACAATGATCAGACTTTTCAAGAAAAGAGGAGAGCTTCCCGGGATCATCGGTGAAATAACCCGTACCTATAAGGGCAGTGAGCGTGCTCTGCACCATTTGAAAGAGACGCCCCTCCCCAGCGAAGGTGCTATCGTCGAATTCCTATCCACACTGCGGATGATCCTGTTTCCGGGATATTTCGATCGGACTTATGTCGATCAGGCCAGGGTGAACTTTTATGTGGGTGAGAAACTGTGTGACGGTTTTGACCTACTGAGCGATGAAATCTATAAGGCTTTTCTTCACGCTTGTCCGCATGGAGAGGTGGGGAGTTGCGCAGAATGCCAGGACAAGTCGGAGGAAGTCTGTTTGGGATTTATGCGCACCATCCCCAAGCTGAGGCAGTTTCTGGTACTGGATCTCCAGGCCGCATTCGATGGAGATCCCGCTGCCAAGAGCTACGATGAGATTATTTTCAGCTACCCGGGAATGACCGCGATTACTATTTACCGTATCGCTCATGAGTTGCACGGCTTCGAGGTGCCTCTCCTTCCCCGTATCATGACTGAGTACGCCCACCGCGAGACAGGAATCGACATTCATCCGGGTTCCAGAATAGGGCAACGGTTCTTCATCGACCATGGCACAGGAGTGGTGATCGGGGAGACCACCGAAATTGGTAACAATGTCAAAATCTATCAGGGAGTAACGCTGGGTGCTTTGAGCTTTCCTAGGGAGGGAGCAGCTAGCATGCGTGGGAAGAAACGTCATCCTACCATCGAGGACAACGTCGTTATCTACTCCGGGGCCACGATTCTGGGGGGAGGGACTGTCATTGGTCAAGATTCGATCATTGGTGGAAACGTCTGGATTGTCGCCAGTGTTCCCCCTAGTTCAAAAGTGATGATGGAGGTCCCAAGGTTGCGCATTCAGGTCAACCAGTAATCTTTGCGAGACCATGAGTCGGGTCCAGGAAGCCAGGGAAGCCCGATGTCACGTTTCCCCACGGATTTTTATCATCCAACGTTATTTCCAGGGAGGACAAACGGCGGTGGGTCATTTCTTCTCAGGGTTGTCCTATATACTTTCAAAAAGGGTCGGTAAGTGTTTTCATGTCGTCGTTTTTGTTCTTTGTGAGGTATGAGACCTCGAAGGCGCGTGAGTGTGGGCAGCAGGAAAGGGAATTCGGACATGGGCGAGGAACACAGTAGGAAACGAGCCGTAGAAATGGCGTTGACACAGATTGAGCGGCAGTTTGGAAAAGGATCTATCATGAAGTTGGGGGACCGTGCGACGCTGACTGTGCCGGTGATCTCATCGGGTTCTCTCGCCATCGATGCGGCTCTGTCCATTGGTGGGTATCCGCGTGGACGTGTGGTGGAGATTTATGGCCCAGAAGCGAGTGGTAAAACCACGATTGCTTTGCATGCTATTGCGGAAGCCCAACGAGTGGGTGGAACCGCTGCCTTTATCGACGCAGAGCACGCCATGGATGCCGGATATGCGCGAAATCTTGGACTCGATATCGATGAGCTGCTAGTCTCACAACCGGACAGTGGCGAGCAAGCCTTGGAAATTGCTGAGTTACTGGTACGGAGTGGAGGAGTTGATATCCTGGTCATCGATTCAGTGGCTGCCCTGGTTCCTCGTGCCGAACTGGAAGGAGAAATGGGCGACTCTCACATGGGATTGCAAGCACGCTTGATGTCGCAGGCGCTTCGAAAGTTGACCGGGATTGTAGCTAAGTCCAATACTTGCCTGATTTTTATCAACCAGATTCGTGAGAAGATCGGCATCATGTTTGGCAATCCAGAAACGACTCCCGGCGGCCGCGCTCTCAAGTTTTATTCCTCCATTCGCTTGGAAGTTCGTCGTATCGCCTCCATCAAGGAAGGAGACCAAAACGTAGGTAATCGCACCAGGGCCAAGATAGTGAAAAACAAGTTGGCTCCGCCATTCAAGGAGGCTGAGTTTGACATCATTTTCGGCCAGGGTATTTCGCTCGAAGGGGAACTCTTGGATCTGGCGGTCAACCACAGGATTGTGGACAAGAGTGGTTCCTGGTTCTCCTACGGGCAAGAGCGATTGGGGCAAGGCCGCGAGAATGCCAAACAGTTTTTTCGCGAGAACGCGGATATAACTGCCCAAATCGAGGAAAAGGTAAAGATGGCTATCGGTATTATCCAATCCCTCCCAAAGGTGGAAGCAGCTGGTAGCTAAAGATTGCTCTCTAACGGGCACAAGCTTGAGGGTTCACAAAAAGCTCATTCTCTCCTGTCAGGAAACACGCCGATTGGTAGCCGTTTTAGTCCCCGTTTATTTTGACTCTTCAGTCGACGAGGAGACGGTTCTCCGGATTCTGGAGGCGACCTTTACCGACCAAGATCTGTTTTGCTTTCCACAACGGGCTCTGATCGTGGTTGACGAGGGTTCGGTTGCGGAGGCCGTTCTCTCTCTCGCTTCAAGCGAGTCTCCGTGGCGAGATGTGCCCCAGCACGTGCTGGAGCGTAATCGTGGCAAGGCGGGTGCCGTCCAGGAGGGTTTTGCCCGGTTACTCGAGATGACGGATGCTACCTATCTGGTCACACGGGACTGCGATGGAGATCATGCCATTGAGGATATCGTACGGTTGGTGCGCATGGCCGAGGATATCCAAGTTGAACCCGAGGCAGAGAGAATTTCTGTGTTCGGGGCTCGACCTTCGCTGGAGAAACCGATGGGCTGGCTCAGAGACCAATGGGAGCGATTGACTAATCAGGTGGCTACCGACCTGGCTGAGTTTCTCCTAGCCCGACAAGGACGGGTAGTCGATAAATGCTACTGGAATGGCTATCCCCTAGACGCTCAAAGTGGGTATCGGCTTTATAATCGATCTGCAGCGCAAGGAGTAGTGCAGTGTCTTCAATCAGTTCCCGATAACCGCGAGATTTTAACCTTTGCCTGCGAAATCTTACCCTTCTTAGATGTCCTCTTGAGCGGAGGCGTCATCGGGCAGGTGCAGCGCCTCACCCTAGTGGAACAGCCGGTCTCCAGTTATCGCGATGTTTCGCTCCCGCAGATTTATGGACGACTACTTGCTCATATTGGTAAGCGCTATCGGGTACCCGAGGCAACCGTCGTGCAAATGTTTGACAACCATCTAGTTGGTAGTTCCTTATATTATACAGACCACCGGGGCGCGTTGCTGGAGTGCAGGAGTTATATTTGTGGTCAGGCCCCTCCACCGCGAATGGCCCGTTTCCTGTGAGCGCTTTTGAATTTCCTCGGCCCGTCCATTTACGGTATAGTGTTTGTCCCGTGGCTCCCACGGCGGTGAGTAATGGTTGGGTGACTTGGGTTATATCACCGGGCCATAGCTGCAATGGTCAAGGTGTGAGAAGTATGGATTGCGATCGGGGGTCGTCTAAGTGGTAAGACAGCGGCCTTTGGAGCCGCCGATCTAGGTTCGAGTCCTAGCCCCCGAGCCAGTAAATTCGAGTCGGCCCCAATTCTTGGCTGAATATGTAGCTACTAAATGGTGAGTTGGTTGGACGCGCATGGTGAACTAGACGCTAGGAGAGATCGTTCAGCCGAACTCCGGCCGTTCCTCAGCCAGGATCTCGAGTGCCATCCGCAAAAGTCGCTCCGAAGCCGCGCTGGTCATAAAGGCGGCGTGTGCCGTAAGCGTGACGTTGGCCAGCCTGGTCAAAGGATGATCTTGGCCGAGTGGCTCGTTTGTAAAGACATCCAGGCCGGCGTGCGCCAGCTGGTCTTGACTCAGAGCTTCGATCAGAGCCTCCTCATCAAGGATGGCTCCGCGGGCCGTGTTGATCAGGATTGCACTCGGTTGCAGGAGGCCGATCCGCCTGCGGTCGATCAGGCCGCGGGTCTGATCGTTCAGGGCCAGATGTAACGAGACGATGTCCGCTCGGCGCAGCAGGTCATCAAGTTCGACAGGAGTGCAAGGGAGATTATCCGGTACGCCGCTTCGGTTCCAGGCGATGGTACGCATGCCGAGTCCGGCTGCTAGGCGAACTACGGTTTGGCCGATACCACCCGTGCCTATCACTCCCAGGATCTTGGTGGCGAGCTCGATTCCGTTCAAGGGCTCCCAGTGACCGTTTCGGGTGATTCGATCCATGGTCGCGATCTTGCGTCCGGCTGCAAACATCAATGCGATTGCATGTTCGGCAACACTACGATCGCCAAATCCTCCGTAACTGCGAACCCGAATACCAAGAAGCTCCGCTGCCTTCAGGTCGATATAGCTAGCCGCTCCCGTACCCAGGAACACGATCAACCTGAGTTTGGGACAGGCACGTAACAGGGCCAGATCCATGGTAGTGTGGTCATTCAGGGCAAAGGAGCTATCGGCCAGCAAAGTTATCACTTCCTGACGGGTTGGGCTGCCGACGTTGATGTCGAGATCGGGGACGATCTTGGCTAGTTCTCCCCGGTACAGCTGGTGTAGAAATGGTGGACAGTCGATGAATGAAGCCTTCATGGAACCTGACTTGCTCATGGGTGATTGCCGTTCGTGCCCTTCTGCGAAAGAATCACATCAGTCCCTTCTGAACCCAACACACTTGATCTACAATCGGTGTATTAAACGGCCTTGATCCTGGGTCAAGGTAGCACCATTTCTCCAGGGTGTCCACGGAGGGTTTGCCGTCGTTTGTGACGATCAGACCCTGGAGGGCAGAATTACGAGGCAAGGCGTGGAATTTGGTCTGCTCGCTTTCCAGCAGGTCAGTATACGAACCGTCCTGGTAGAGCTGCTTGACGCGCAGTGGGCGCCCCCCCCAATTTTAGACCGATTCGGTCTAAAATTGGTGCCAGTAGTAGAGTAATCGGTGTCTGGGATCTCAAGTTTATGGTCTGGCCGACAATTGGATTGCACTGCGCGAGATTGAGGCGAAGGCCCCGAATATCCAGCCCTCATTGCGCATATTCGATTGTGCCTGTAGACTGAGTACCAATATGGCTCGAAGGCCGGTCCGTCGCAGGCGTCCGTGGCCCAAGAAAAAGCGTAAGACTGTTCAAGCTAAACGCGAGGAACCGACACATGCTCAAAGCGATGCCATTGAAGTGGCAGGGACGGTCATTGAGCCCTTGGCGAATACCATGTTTCGAGTAGAGCTAGAAAACGGGCATGTCGTTCTGGCCCACATTTCCGGAAAAATGCGCCGTCACCGTATTCGAATCCTCACTGGGGATAAGGTGACTGTCGAACTCTCTCCTTATGACCTGACCCGAGGTCGTCTTATCTATCGTTTCAAATAGAGGACAGACTTGCATTAGGAGATCCACCGCCACATAAGGGAGAAACCTTTCTTATCGAGCAAGTCTGACTTCAAATTGGTTGGTCCACCATCTCTGGGAATAGGTTTCCGGTGTAGGGGTACCTCGAAGCAACAGCCTCGTCAAGTTCGATGCCCAGACCAGGCTTTTTGGGAGGTATGATGTAACCTTGTTCCCAGTTAATAGGCTCCTTCAGTATCTCAGCGTAGAAACCGCCAAAGGTTTCGATACTTTCCTGGATTAAAAAGTTTGGGCTGCAGGTCGCTAACTGTATGTTGGCGGCCGCTTCTATGGGACCACAGTAAAGATGCGGGGCAACCTGGGCATAGTGCCCCTCCGCCATACCGGCAATCTTCTTAGCTTCCAATATGCCTCCTACTCGTCCCAGAGCGGGTTGGAGAATGGCTGCTGCTTGCTCTTCCAGTAACTGCACGAACTCATACTTGGTCGCTAGGCGTTCACCGGAGGCGATCGGAATGCTAGTCGATCGAGCAACACGAGCCATCTCTTTTACATTCTCTGGCGGCACGGGTTCCTCAAACCAGAGCGGGTCGAATAGCTCTAGTCGCTTGGCGAGACGGATTGCACTGGAGGTCGTCATCTGGCCGTGGGTTCCGATCAGGAGGTCGCACTTGCTTCCTACTGCTTCCCGTATGTTTTGGGTGACCAAGGCTGCATTATCCAGCGCCTCCAGAGAAAGCTGTCGCGGGTCGAAGGCAGACATGGGCATAACGGGGTCGAATTTCAAGGCCGTGAAGCCTTGAGCAACATAGTCGACAGCCCTTTTCGGTGCTCGCTCCGGGTCGCCAAAAATGTCGGCTATCGCCAGCGCATCCTGGGCTTCCTTCCCCGACGCCAAATTATCAAATGCTGGGTAAAGGTAGGTGTAGGAGCGAAGCTTCTCGTGGACCTGGCCACCTAACAGGTTATAGATTGGCTGGTTGAGTGCCTTACCGATGATGTCCCAGCAGGCCATTTCGATGCCACTTAGCACTCCCACCAGGGTCAGGTCAGGGTGCTGGCTGTAGCCACTGGAGTAGATGATTCTCCACAACCGTTCGATCTGGAATGGTTCCCAGCCGACCACATGTCGCTCCGCGACGTCTTCAATCAGTTTGGCCACCAGGTGCGGGTGAAACGGCACTCCGTAGACTTCACCAAAGCCTTCAATCTGATCATTCGTGGTCAATTTAGGAAAATAAAATAGGGTCCTCCGCGATGTGGAGGTGGATTCCCCACTACGTAGGTGTGGACATCAGTGATTTTCATAAATGTTCTTCTCTCGGTAATCAGGTGACCAAAACAGCTTTCCCACCAAGGGTAGACCGGCCGCTCGCAGGATGACCGCGAGCATGCCCACGTGTACCCGCAGGTCGGTATTTCTCATACCCCCCTCGCTGTCTTACCAGAACTCGAGGTGCTCCTGGCGTGAATGGATCGTCTTGTCCGTGGTCGTCCTCACCTCAGCGAACCGGCTCAGGCTTTCCCGGGCAGGCACGGGCGAGCCTGAGCCACAAACTGTGTAGGTCGTTCATGCGGGCTGGTGTCATGCTCTCAATCGAGCTGGGTGAGGGTACCCAGCCTGCAGATCCTCACCTAGATCCAACAACAGCGGATCTACTCATAGCCAATAGAGGACCAGCTTCTTGATTCTCGAGATCAACTCGATGCCTCTCTTGAACCGGGAGACTCGTCCATAGTTTTCGTCCCGGTATAAAAAACGTGGGTTAGCTGAGTCCCAACCGTATTGGACCACTCAGGCGAGAAACTTCCCTTTTGTAGTCGCCAACTGATGTGTTGGCGATCTCCCCGGCAGCCCGCTTACACCTCGGGCTAGCACAACCGGAAAAATTGCTTCATAGGTTGGTTCCAGTCCAACAACTCACCTTTCGGGAGGAGTCTATGGTCTACAAAAGACGTTGTCAAATTTGGGGTTGTGAGGCCTTTTGAACTATTTTCCCGCTGACTCTTAGGAATCAAGCGGACGGGTACGTAGATCGGACACAGTCTGTGCAGGCTGCGCTGAAGCTGACGCCACGCGCTGCTAGAGCATTCCGGTCTGGTATCTGAACCATCGGGAGATCGTAGCATTCCAAGGTATCTCGATTGTGCTGGTCGGAAAGAATGAATAACAGGTTGGTTTGGTTTATCCATTTGCGTGGCCGTGTCGTAGAAGATGAGCGTTGGGTTCCTTTACGCACCTGAGGGATACTAAGGGGGGCAATAGCTCTACTTTCTCTTGTGTTGTTTGTGCCGATAAATCCTAGGATTTAAAGTGGGGTCATTATACATTTTGAACTGTCGATAACTTTTAAAGCGGCGTCTTCCCAGCCGGACTTCCCTCATCAGGGAGGAGAGACAGGATATCAAATCGGTCCGTTGTTGAAGTAAGATCTTGAGTCTGCGGGTGGCCCGTTTCTTCTGCTGTTCTGAAGAAACTCTCAGCACTTCTTCTTGCATGTGATAGATCTTGAGAGCCATGATGGAGCAGCGATCGATCATGCTTCCCGGAGTCTCAGAATTGAGTGGTGCCTTGGGGTTCATAGCTATTCGTTGCTCACGTAAGGCACAAAACAGATAATCGTCGATTTTCTCGGTGAGATCATTGCGCTCCTGATTAAGGACGTCAATTTTCCGTTTGGCCCGAGCGATTTCAGCGTCACTGGCTTGCGTGTCTCGGGTGTGGTCCTCCAAATGCCATAACCGAAAATTCTGCGCGTGCTGACGGGCAAGGAGTCCCAGGAAATCCCGAGGGAATTTCTTGGGCTCGGTGTGATGCCATGCGGAGACCCATCTGGTCTGAGCCACATCAATTTCATGCAATAGCGTTTCTATCGGAATGACTCAACCTCCGGTTGGGAATGATTTGGTCTTGAAGGATTGTATTTTGACCGGGACGGCAGGATCAAGAGCATGCCTTGACGCTGGGGGTCTTCTCTGAAAGAATCCCGGGAAAATGGCTGGATTGGGAGCAGTCTTAAGGCAGACGGGTCTCTGGAGCATTCGGGGAAGCTGGTCACCTTGGAGATCTGATTTCTGCGAGAGAAAACCATGAAAAACTACCATATTTCGGTAATCCCAGGGGACGGAATTGGCCCAGAGGTGATCAATGAAGGAATCCGTGTTCTCGAACAAGTTGCTTCCATCTACGGGTTCCTTTTACGTTTTGAGCGATATCCGTGGGGAAGCGAGTACTATTTCAAGAATGGATCGATGATGTCCGGGACAGGGCTCGAAGAACTAAAGGGCGCAGATGCCATTTATGTAGGTGCAGTGGGCGATCCTCGTCTTCCCGACAATGTCACTTTGGGGGGGCTTCTCCTGCCCCTCCGTCAAACCTTTCAGCAATACGCCAACGTGCGGCCAGCCTACCTATTTGACGGGGTCGCTTCTCCCCTCTCCGGTCAATCACCGGGAAGTATTGATTGTGTGGTAGTACGAGAAAACACCGAAGGGGAGTACTCACAGGTGGGTGGATGGATCCATAGGAATCAGGGCCAAGAGGTGGCCGTGCAAACCTCAGTCTTTACTCATTCCGGTGCAGAACAGATCATCCGCTATGCCTTTGAACTGGCCGTCAAGCGGAACCGAAAGCACAAGGTGACCTCGATCACCAAATCGAATGCTCTGGGGTTCACAATGGGCCTATGGGACCAGGTCTTCCGTGAGGTATCTCAGCAGTATCCCCAGATTCAGACCGAATCCATTCTCGTTGATGCGGCCTGCATGGACCTCATCCGCCGACCGCAGGAGTTTGACGTTCTGGTAGCCTCTAATTTATTTGGAGACATCATTAGCGAAATCGCTGCGGCCGTGACCGGCAGTCTTGGGCTAGCTCCCAGTGCCAACCTGAATCCCGAGGGGCACTATCCTTCCATGTTCGAGCCCATCCATGGATCTGCCCCCGACATAGCGGGAAAGGGAGTCGCCAACCCAGTAGCGGCGATTCTGGCGGGACAAATGATGCTTGAGTTTTTGGGCCAACTGCAGGGGTCCCAGTGCATACATAATAGCGTCGCTGCTTACCTGAGGGAGAGCCAAAACAAGACTCCTGATGTGGGAGGAAAGGCCACCTGTAGAGAAGCGAGCAGTGAGATCGCGAACCTAGTGGAGCGCGTTGGGAAAGAGTCTTGATGAATGAAGTTGTTGAAGCCATCGAACGGTTCCGCCTGATTTTAATTCTTCGCCACGTGTCCCTAGTGCAATTGGAAAGCCTGGCCGGAATCTTCCAAGGGGCAGGGTTAAGGCTGGTGGAAGTGACCTTGAACTCTGAGCTAGCCCTCGAGTCAATCAAACTGTTGCAGCGATCTGGTTTTCTTGTGGGGGCGGGAACCGCTGTTGACCCAGTGAAGTCGGAGGCTGCGCTGAAAGCAGGTGCGAGGTTTCTGGTAAGTCCGACCTGGGAGTCCTTTCTTCCAGAATTGTGCACGAGTTACCAGGCTGTTTCGATTCCCGGGGCTTTTACCCCCAGCGAAATTCTCGCGGCCTATCGGGGGGGAGCCGATTTTGTCAAGCTTTTTCCGGCATCCATGCTGGGACCTCCCTACTTGGAGGTGGTTCGAGCTCCCCTTTCACAGTTGCGGCTGATTCCGGTGGGGGGAGTCAACGGCGAAAACGCAGCCGATTTTCTGCGAGCGGGTGCCGTGGCCCTGGGTGTGGGCAGTAGCATCATAAAACCCGAGTGGGTCGAGCAGGGTAGGCTAGACGTCATCGCCGAAGAACTGAGGCGATTGGTGAAGATTGCCGAGGGCGCTGTCTGAACAAGTAGTGGAGATGAGGGATGCGAAGTCATTTCTGGCCATAGACTCGGGGACCACGAATACTCGGGTGTGGCTGATTGGAGCAGGCAGGGTTCTGGCAAAAGCTAAGGTCCAGGCGGGAGTGCGAGATACTTCCCGGACCGGGAGCCTTGATTTCCTAAAGCAAGGAATCCGAAAGGCCGTTGCCCAAGCGCTGGCGCAGAGGGATGAGAGTCCTCCCTCGTTAGCGCTTGCTGCTGGAATGATAACCTCGGGGTTGGGTCTGGTTGAGATTCCCCACGTGCCTGCACCTACCGGGTGGAGGAACCTAGCTAGGGCGGTTCGACGTGTGGACTTTGCTGACCTTTATAATCTCAGCATCTATTTCGTCCCGGGAGTGAGGAGCGGACCTTTTCCCTTCACGCTGGATCAAGCACCTGAAGTCGATATAATCCGTGGGGAAGAAACAGAAATTTTTGGGGCATTGGACGTGTTTTCTCTTCGTGGACCTCTACTCTATATCCATCTCGGTTCTCATTCAAAGGCGATTCGCGTAGATTCAAGGAATCGAATTGTGAGTAGCGTGAGTACGCTGACAGGCGAATTGATGGAGGCTGTCCGCACTCGGACTGTGCTCAGCCATGTTTTGGCCCAGCCGGGGAATCGGTTTAACCAGAAGTTACTTCTCAAAGGGGCTGAATGGCTCAGACGTTTTGGATTCCCCCGGACTCTCTTCCTGATCCGTATTCTCGAGATGGGTCGCTCTTATCAGGTAGAGGAACTCTACAGTATCTTCGCGGGAGCTACAGTGGAAGCTGACCTTCAATCCCTGAGAAGCCAACGATTGCTGCACGGCCGGAGTCAACAGATTATCCTGAGTGGACTCTCCGGCCAGCTCCAGGCCTGGCAATTCTTTTTGGAGCGTAAAGGTTATTCGGTCATGTTCTTCGACGAAAACCAGCGAGAGGAAGCCTTTTTGGGCGGACTACAGCAGGTCGTGTTGAACAGTCGAGCCTTTGCTGTCGACTCTACGCCCTAGGCTCGAATAGAGTAAACAAAGAGTTTTTCATTGTGGAAAACGGACCACGTCTGCCACCCAAAGGAATCATCCAGACACTTAGACAGTTTGGACCTGGCCTCATTATCTCCGGTTCGATCGTCGGTTCTGGGGAACTAATCGCGACCACAACTCTGGGTTCCCAGATTGGCTTCGTTGCGCTCTGGTTGATTATCCTGAGCTGCATCATCAAGCTGGTAGTCCAACAGGAACTTGGCCGCTACGTGATTGTGTCCGGTGAGACGACTTTCCAAGCTCTGGACAAGGTTCCTGGGCCTCGCTGGCGCACTTCCTGGGTTGTCTGGTGCTGGATGTTCATGTTTGCGGCTGTGACCTTGCAGGTGGGGGGTATTTTGGGAGGAGTGGGACAGGTTTTTCATTTGGCTTTCCCATTCATGAGTGCCTCCGGTTGGACTGTGATTGTCTCGATTGTAACCGTCGTATTATTGTTTGGCGGTCGCTATAGCTACGTTGAGAGGGCCTCGGTTTTCATGGTGGTGAGCTTTTCTTTCATTACCATCTCCTGCGCTGTCATGCTGGCCTGGACTCCCTATGCCTTGCATCTACAAGACGTCATGGAAGGTCTCACCTTCCGGTTGCCCTCTGGGGGTGTCACAGTCGCCTTCGCGGTCTTTGGGATCACCGGTGTGGGTGCTACCGAGTTGATCTATTATCCGTACTGGTGCCTAGAAAAAGGCTACGCCCGGTTTGTTGGGCCTAACGATCAATCGCAGGCTTGGCTCGAACGGGCTCGCGGGTGGATTCGGGTAATGCAGCTCGATTCCCTGATGGCGATGTTTGTCTATACGGTGGGAACGATTGCTTTCTACATTCTGGGTGCCGGTGTTCTCTACGGTATGGGAAAAGTCCCTATCGGATACGAAATGGTGCGGACACTCTCCAACATGTACACTGGCACTCTGGGGAGTTGGGCCTTTTACCTCTTTTTATTAGGAGCCTTCTTTGTCCTGTACTCGACAACTTTTACAGGCACAGCTGCAAATTCGCTGGTTTTGATAGATTTTCTCGAGTTGGTTGGCTTCATCAAGAGGACGGACGAGTTGGGCCATTGGCACCGTGTGCGGATGGCGGTAGTTTTTCTATTGTCAATTGCCACTACTTGGTATTTGCTTTTAGGGCAGCCCGTGGCCATGATTATCTTCGGTGGTACAGCACAGGCGTGTATGTTGCCAGTCATTGCCTTCTCTGCTATATACTTGCGTTATAGGAGGACGGAACCAGCTTTGAGACCTGGTCTAATGGTGGATCTGTTGCTGTGGACATGTACGATTGTGATGTTGTCCTTTGCCCTTTATAGGGTCATCTCGTTTTTTCCGATGGGAGCCTCCAGGGCCGGGTAGGCTAAACGAGCATCATCTAGTTTTCTATCCGATTTAATTCCGAGTAATAATTCCCAGGGGTCTTTGCGATCATTATCCACGGCTAGCCCTCATAAGAAAATCACTGTTTCAAAACAAGATCAAGTCGAGTTTTGTTCTTGGTTGTGTCATCGCAACACCCCACACAGCCGAGCTATCCAGGCTCGCAGGGAAGGATAGCCGCGCAAGCTGATGTCGCGGTGCATCAGATTTACTAAGTCTGGAAGGCAGCTGATCTGAGGTCTAACCGTATCCAGACCTTCAAGATCAGCAACGATCCCCTCTTTGCCGAAAAAAGTAGTCGATGTCTTTAGCTTGCACCTGGACCCTCCCGACAACGTTGTTGTTTTCTCCATCAATGAAAAGACTGAAGTTCAGGAACTGGACCTCAACTTCTATTGTCGATGTGTTCCGGTTAGATCGAGCGCCAAACCCACGATTACAAACACTACGCCACGGCTAGCCCTACGCTGCCTTCGATGTGTCCAGTGGTCAAATGGTGGGGCGTATCACTTGGCGCCATGAAATCCGTCGTTACATCGTGTATATAATCAGGAACTAGCCAAGCCCTTTTGCTGGACCAAGGGTTGCTGCTTCAATCCTGTGCAAAGTTGAAAAGCCAATAAAGAGTAATGTTATTAACTCCAACTCTACTCAAACAAGACACTAACAGTGGTCCTTATTAGGCAACTTTTGTTTCATCCTGATCATTGGTTATGAAATGTTCTCGATTGAGATAAATTATCGATTGCGCAACTGAATAAAAGGTAACATTTATATTGACAACTTTTCTCTAGCTCTATATTATCCTTCCGTTATGAAAGAACTTGAGATTGTAATCGACCAGAAAGAGAAAGAGGTCGAGAAGCTCAGGAAGGAGATTGAAGCGCTCGAAAACGCCCGCAGCATCCTGCAAAATATCGGTCCTACACTCCCTAGCCACCAGCATCGAGTAACAAGAAAAATCCCTTCAGGGAAGAGAGCGCGTCGACGATTCAAGATTTCAATCCCTGACGCAGCTGAACAGGTTCTGAAAGAGACAGGGCCACTCCATGTCAGCCAGCTGACCGAAAAGATGGTCGTAAAAGGTGTCAAAACGACACCCGTTAACGTAACGACATCGCTGCAGCGTTATATCAAGCTGGGTCGTCGGTTTGAAAGAACTGCACCGGGGACATTTGGAGTTGTGTGAGAATCGATCTAAAGCAGGCTGTCCTATTTGTACCACCCGATAGAACTCCGGATCCTGAGAGATGGATAACTGTAGGGATCAACCGATGTTTTGGCTCGGTCGCCCACACCGTTACCTCAGCTGTTGGAAGAAGTTTAGATCCGCTCCCGCTGATAAGATAATCAATGTGAGATTGTAGGCAGTGATTCAGGTCAATGTTATAACAGGTAGTAACGTGTGTCGGTGATAAGCAACAGAAGGGCTGACTCTAGGAACAGGAGACATCATGTAACATCTCTGCCTCACGTTCGATCAATGTTAGAAAGTTTGGGAAGTGTTTTCATAGGGGGCGTTAAACGAAGAGTGATTCGATCTCCCTCTACACAGGAAAATAGTGTGAACGAGAGCACTCATTTAGCGGGTCAGAGTTTGACTCGAATTGAGTGCCTGTAAGTGTATAAAACCAGCCCAGGAGCTAATATTAGTAATGTAATTTATACTAAAATGGGAGCTTTGCAGTCAAGTTAGCTCAGCCAGAGGACCGATGTCTTAGATGGTGTTTAGCTCCAGGTGTATAGTGGTCAGTTGGGTAAGAACAGACAGTGGGGTGATCTGGCAATGTTGTTTGAGGAGATGAGTCAGGCTCGCCAGGGAGGAAATGTTACTGGTGTTGTTAAAGGCCAACCTCAGATCCTTACAAGGGCGCCAGTTTGGCTAGTGGACTGAGATCCCAAATTGAGTTTCTGAGCAGGCCAACATGCTCCAGACTGCTCAGCCCCGTTAGCTGACTGAGGTCTCGGATAGCGTTGTCGGAGAATTCGAGGATTTGAAGATTGGAGAGGAACTCGATGTCCTCCGGGATGCCAAATGCTACTCCGCTGGCCAGAAGAATTGTCAAGGTTAATGCCCATTAGAAACTGATGGGGGCTCTTGTATCCAACCCCAGGGTCTCTCTCAGTGCCACTGCAAGGTTGTGGGATCTTTGGCGAGACCGTTCCTAAACAGTCCCACCCAGCTGAAGTATTGATCGACCGATTCTAGTAGGGGTCAGAAGTGCTCACTAGGGAGATCTGACAGGTATTTATTCTGTACCTCAGCCAACACCATATTATCCTGATGAGTCCAGGCGAGTGTCGGCAGGAGAATGGAAGGCTACATTCATGGACCCCATCCGTATCTATCCAGGGGAGTAGGCTATCCCGGCTGGGATTAGTTTGTTTCGTAGTGAGACGACGAGCGGGGAGATCATGGTCTATCAGCCATACGAGAAGATGAGGGCTGTGGATGCCGCCTTTGTCAGTCTGGTGTCAGTCGCTGGAGAGACTCGTTATTCTGAGTCCGGGTCAGTGGCTTGTGAGCGTCACCAATGTTTGGACCAGTGTGAAAACAGGGATTTGGTACCCTTCTGGTTGGGCCCTCAAGTTGCTCGAGGAAGGACTGCACCTGTAGATCCTACCGGAGCCGACCAGGAAAACTGATCGTGCGTGATCTGTCCCGTTGGGAAGGGGTAGTTGATGGAAGGGGTAAAGACGGATCGCCGCTGAGTTGCGGTTGTGTCGAATTTACCTACTACGGAACCAATACTCTACCACGTATCTAATGGACATTCTGGCGCGGATGCTTGGAGCAGAGATCTGGTTCCTACAGAGGACTTACTAGCCGGTTGCGGATCAAAAATCCGGTGTGAGCCATCATGCGTTCGGCGTTTCGCATGGAGTTCTTTCTCACGGCTCAGGGACGGACAGGGATTCCGTAGTCTCGACGGTGTCCCCAGGTGGGGGTTCTTCTGGAGCTGACGCACCAACTGATGTACTTCCAGGGTGGTCGAGAGCCAACAAGAGCAGGATGTCTTCGGGAGGCAGGGTCTGGACCGCAAAGGGAACTGTTCCTTCAGGTTTAGGTGTGTCGAGCAGAATCGTGTCCAGGTCATGCTCGTCGATTCCCTCATAGACATTGCGAACCGCTATGGAGTTTCGGGCGGGCGGGGGACAGAATACCTCATGCGTAGTCTTGAGATCTTGGGATGCGAGTTGGGGTAGACCTCTCGTGATTCATAGGAAATCAGGTGAACCTCTAGACCCAGAAAGGGCAGTTAGGAATTAAGGAGATGGGTATCCACTGGACTCAGGTAACCACAACATCTTGTGGTTGGGCTCACGGGGCCTCGGCGTCCCAGTCGGCGACGATCGATCGATACGGCGTTGGGTCCACGGCGACTGCCTGCTGCACAAGGCGGTAGAAGAGTTTTCCCCGGCTGCGTGAGTTGCGCCGGTTGAAGCGGAACACAAACTCGTCGAGGTAGTAGTCCAGATGCTCGTGGCTAACCGCGCCTTGGTGCGTGCCCAGCAGCCAGCGCTTGAGCAACGAGATCGCTTGGTGCACCCTCGGCAATAATTCCGAGGCCTGCTTGCGGCGGCCCGACAGAAAGACGATGCGATGCTGGTAGCCCTTCTTCTCCAGCGGCTCGTAGCCCAGCCAGCCGTCGGTGTGCACCAAGCTTCCCGGCTCGACCGACTCCTCCACGAAGGGCATCAAACTGGCCGCCGATGCGTTCCGCAAGCGCTGCATGCGGATCCGTCCTAGCCCGCGGCCTATCTCTTCCGCGGCTACTGAAATCAATGCTTTACGCTCGTTCTGCCGGCCGCTCACACCCTCTTCCTCAGCGCCCCAATAGGTCTCATCGACCTCGACTACGCCCGCCAATCGCTCCCGCCCCGGACGCACCATCGCTCGCCGCAGATTGTGCATCCAGGTCCACGCAGTTTGATAGCTGCCCAACCCGAGAACGCGCTGCAGACCCAGCGCGCTGACCCCGTTCTTTTGCGAAGTGACGTGCCAGATCGCCCGGAACCACAGCCGCAGCGGATTACGTGTGTCTTGGAAGATCGTGCCCGAGGTCACCGACGTCTGCCGCCCGCAGCGAGCGCATTCGAACCGCACTTTGCGCACCGGCCAAGCCCGCTCATGCCCGCATCCCGGACAGCGGAAACCCTCCGGCCAGCGCAACGCGGACAGATAGTCGCGACAGGCCTCTTCGCTGGCGAAGCGTACCTCGAACTCGAGCAGGTCGCGTGGATAATCCTCCACGAAGGCACATACTACATCTTGGGGTCACCTGAGTCAAGTGGATATCAAATTTAAGGAGATTGCTCTGGGACCCAGATCTGCCTCTAGCACTCTGGCTCCCGAGGAGATCTCACCTCGAACGAGAATGAGTCCCAGGTCCTTGGGATAGGTGATCTGAGTGCGCGCTCGGAATCGCAGAAGCTGACCGATCAGCAGGTCATGGGGAGTTCATGGATTCGGGAGTGATGGGAACTCTTCCTGGCTGGCATTAGCACTTGATGATGACGACCTCTCCCAGCGGTTATCAGCACGCGCTCCTCTTCCCGAAGAGCTGTTCCCTGACTATTGGAACGCTGCTCATTGCTCACAACGTTACCATCAGTTTCAAGGAGCGCAGCTCGGATTCGGAAAGATTGCACTGGACTCGTGAAAAAGGGGAAGAGTGACCAATTAGTGGGTGATAGACGGGTTTGTTTTGAGGGGGGAGGAATTCGGTCCAGTGTGAGGCATCTTGCACTCTCGTGGAGGTCGGAACTGAGGTGGTCCGTTGCCGGAAAAAGGCGCACAATTTTTTGGCAGAAAAACGCTGAATTTATGTTACGATGGGCTAATGCGATTCAGGAGCCTTTCCTCAGGTACGTTCGTAAGTCGGAATGGTCAAGTAGATCCGAGTTCCGAGAGGAATTTGGCGGTGGCTATTCTTCGCCAAGCCTGGCATGAAGCTGCGCTCGACCTGCGGGCGGTCAAGGAGTCCTCTCGTAAGGATCATCGCTTGCTCAAAAAGAAGGCTATCGAGTGGATCTCCAGCGACCAGGAGGGGTTTCCCTATTGGTGCAAGGTCGCGGATGTAGACCACCAAGCTATTCGTCATAAATTAAGGGTAACTCTAGCGCGACAGCGAAGTAGAGTTCAGGCTTAGACAGGTTCTGTCGCTTTGTAGAGTTTCTTGGGTTCAGGAAAGCGGCTCTCTCTGAGCTTAGAAGAGATCAACTTCTCGTTTAGGTTGATTTCGAATCGTCCTTCCGGAGGATGTGTACTTTCATTCTTAACAATAGACGACCTAAAGGGAAATCTGCTCTTTCATGCCTTTCTCCTTATGTGTTTTCTAGTGTGCTATCATGGAGAAAGTGAGGTTGCGGGTAGAGTCCGCGTCAAGGCGACCAGGAACTTAGCGGAGAAAGAGGCAGAGACGTTTGCTCCGCTCAAAGACTTGTTCTATAATGCATTCTACTGCTCTGCGGGGTCGTAGTTCAGTTGGCTAGAACGCCGGCCTGTCACGCCGGAGGTCGCGAGTTCGAGTCTCGTCGGCCCCGCCAATTTATCCTTCATTGGCTTCTGACCTTGCCCCCTAAAACGAGTCCAGTTTGAATGTTAGGATTTCCGGTTTAGGAAGGAGGCAAGGATGGCAGGGAAGCGGTTTAGGGCAGAACAGATCATCATGAAGCTGCGTGAGGCAGAGGTGGGTCTGGCCCAAGGACAGAGGGTGGGACAGGTGTCGAAGCAGATGGGGGTGAGCGAGCAGACCTACTACCGGTGGCGCAAAGAGTATGGAGGGCTCCGGTTGGACCAGGCCAATAGGTTGAAGGTGTTGGAGAAGGAGAATACCCGGTTGAAGAAGCTGGTGGCGGATCTGTCTTTGGACAAGCAGATCCTGAAGGAAGTGTCCTCGGGAAACTTCTAGGCCCGGCGAACAGGAGACGGGCGGTGATGTGGGTACGAGAGCGATTAGGAGCAGAGCGAGTCTCCGAACGTCGGGCCTGCCAAGTGCTGGGACAGGTTCGATCGACCCAGCGAAGGGAAAGGCAAATTCCCGATGATGAGGCCCGATTGGTGGCCCGGATGGTGGAGTTGGCTACGCAATACGGGCGTTATGGCTACCGGCGGGTCACGGCGATACTTCATGGGGAAGGGTGGAAGGTGAATCCTAAGCGGGTGGAGAGGCTGTGGAGACAAGAAGGGCTGAAAGTCCCGTCCAGACAGCCGAAACGAAGGAGACTGTGGCTTAATGACGGTTCCTGTGTTCGGTTACGAGCGGCTCGCAAAAACCACGTCTGGAGCTATGATTTCGTGCATGAACGGACCCATGATGGGCGAGCCTTTCGGCTATTGACGATCCTGGATGAGTACACCAGAGAGTGCCTCGCCATTGATGTGAAACGGCAGATGAATCACCAAGACGTGTTGGACCGGTTGGCGGAGTTATTCGTTGATCGGGGAGTGCCTGAGTTTATCCGGTCCGATAACGGATCAGAGTTTACGGCACAGGCGGTCCGGGACTGGCTGCAGGCTGTTGGGGTAAGGATCCTTGTACATCGAGCCGGGCAGCCCCTGGGAGAATGGGTACATTGAGAGTTTCAACGGGAAACTACGGGATGAGCTGCTGAACATGGAGATCTTCGACACGCTTGGGGAAGCCAAGGTGTTGGTAGAACGCTGGCGAAGGGATTACAATCAGATCCGGCCTCACAGCGCCTTGGCCTATCGGCCGCCGGCACCAGAGGCCAAACTACCTAGGTCTCAGGAGTTCAGTTCTATCCCGTGCAGGGCACTTCAAATGGCTCCGAGTCTAACTTAGAGGGTGGACTCGTTCGTGGGGGCAGGTCACCCCCCCCCAGCGCCCGACGAGGCCCACTGCCTTGGCCAGTTCTTTAGTATACTGGTCAAGGTTATTTCCCTAATCGGACTTCAGAACTGTGACCTCCGCGCATTGACTGCGGACACGAATCCCTGGGGCGACCGCCTTTGAGGCGGCTCCTCCCATCAAGCCACCGGCTTTTCCGGGGATGTCTGACCACGGTGTGAGTCAGGACGAAAGTAGTCATCTCCAGACACTACTTGAGATAAACTATTTGCGAGTCTTCTTCTCAAGCGGAGCACAAGCAACAATAATTGAACGAGTGCTGTTAGTACGACACTCGGGCAATCGAAGTCGGATCTCACCACGGGCGAGGCAAGCTACGCTGCCGGGCCATTCTACCACTGATAATCTTGTCAGCAACATAATCTACGATCAGGATCGGGTGATGAGTCCATTTCCGGGTGTCATCTTTTCGAACAGTCTTAATGGCTCGATCCCGATACGACCTGGCAATTCGATGATTTCCGAAAGCAAGTGCACAGCAGGGTTCAATAACCTGAAATCCTCTTCGGAAAACAGATCTGTTAACAGCGCCAGAAAGGATACACCAGACGCTGTAGAAAGAATTAAGTCGTTGAGCGAATCGCCGACAAAAACCATATAGTCCCTTGCTATGCCGAAATGCTGCTCAAGCCAGACAAAATGAGGTTCACCTTTGCAAAACCGGTCATCTACGAAACCCATAGCCAGGTCGACAGGCCATCCTGGCGTTAGGTTTTCCAGATGTTTTTGCATGTTATTGGAAGAAATCGCAATTCTTAGACCTGCCCTCCGGATGTGGTGCAGTGTCCGGCGAATGTTTGATGGCAGAGAGATACCATCCGCCAAGTAATCGTTTTTCCATTCCTCAAAAAGTGCAGCAACCTGGTCGTCTTTATAATTTCCCGGGAAAAGCTGTTCCAATTGTCTGCGAAAAGGCAAGCCGGAAGTCTCAATATAAAGATTACGTGCCAAGCAGGAATCCAGTTGAAAATGTTCTGCGATCAACGCACTGGCCTTGTTGGTGTAATCTCCCATGGTGTCAATCAACGTACCGTCTAGGTCAAAGATCACCAATCGAACATCCATCAGGCCAACTCCTTACGCGCCTTGTCGAGATCTTCCCAGGTATCGATTTCATGCCAGCGAACTCCGTTAACCCACTTGATGTTAGGGGGCGTTTCAGTTCCAGCAAGTTCATTCAGCACACCTTCCACGCAAGCTCGTTTGGGATCGACTGACTTGTATACTTGGTCAAAAGCTGTCCAGTAGGCAGTCGACCTGTTTTTAGGAATCCGTGTGGTCCCAATATAAGCGCCCTCATAAGTGGCCAATGTTTTGCTAATTTCCTTGAGATGGCTTGATTCATCCAACGCGATCTTCATTTCTTCATTCATGATGAAGCGGTCATTTTGTGCCGCGACAATGATTTCTTCGCCAGCAACGAAATTGCGGGTATAGAAATCTGCGGGAAGCAAATGATCCGCATTAGTTAGAATAAAACCTTCATCTTCAATCAAGGAACGCGTCGCCGCGAGCGATGTCAGGTTACCTTTCCCTGGGTCCGAATTTACCACTAGATGAAAGGGAAGCCCTGGAGGATGCTTTTCCAGGTGGGTTCTGACTTTCTCACTGAAATAACCTGTCACCACCACAACACCATCCACCACGGTACTTAGGGATTCTAATGCAATATCGAGACAGGTCCGCTGGCCAACGACGACTAAAGGCTTGGGTAGTTGATTCGTTAAAGGCTGCAGGCGTGTTCCCTGGCCCGCCGCCAATACCACAGCTTTCATGTTTTCTCCTTGGTTGCATGATAGAAACGATGGAAGGCAGAAGCATTTGAGATGACCGTAAGGACGATCAGCAGCGTGCAATGCCATCCACTAATCAATCCCGCTACGAGCACCATATTGCGAATATCACGGGAACCGAAGGTTGACACGGACGGTTTACCGGCAGCCTCCGTACAAGCACGCAAGTAGGGCACCATTTGACTCCCTAGTAACGCGGTCAGTCCGGGTAATAAACAATGGGGGGTCTGCCAAATAAGCGCTGCAATGATTAAAAAGTCGACATAACGGTCCAATACTGTATCCAGAATCTCGCCAGCCGTCGTACCGCAATTACGGACTCGGGCAAGATCGCCATCAAGGCTGTCCAACCAGGCACCGGCCAGCACTAGCAGCGTGGCATACACATTTAGTCCGGCAATGATAGCCAAGGGGGCAAATACGCCAGCTGAAAAGGCGGACGCCCAGGTGATGTTTTTGGGCGTAATCCACGATACGTTGGCCAGTCGCTGGGCGATAGGACGGGTCAACCTTTTGTTCATCCGCTCGATAAAACCGCTCGGCCGCTCTTTCATCGTCTCTTACTCAAATTAATTAAACGCTAGAGTTCAACGGCATAGATAAGCAGACTGGTGCTCATTTTGCCTTCCGGGTGACAGTTAATAGGGTTTTGAAAATGGATCTTTGCAATGTTCCTCCTAGCTCAGGTGAGTGGGCAGGGCCAAACACTAGATGCGAAAGCACACGACTAGCGTGCTTGAAAGCAACTCGACCTACCTCCGAGACGCCGAAGTCCTTGCTTCCATTCCAGAGCCGAGACTGGAGAGTGCGAATGTCGAGTACTTACGCCGCCGGCGAGATGATCGCAAGATATCGGCTTCTCAAATGCCAGTTCATCCAGTGACTCGAGTACTCGCTCTATACACTCCCGCTGGATTTGGAGGTGGATCGCCTTCGTTGAAGCATCAACGAGACACTGTTTGAAGGCAGCGGCAATCGTTCAGCCGAGCCAATACCTCCGGAACGGAGACCTTTGTTAACCTGGTTTTTCGAACGGCCTGAACGAGCAGCTGGGCGTCGCGGCCCAAACCCGATCACCTGACATCCTTGCTGAGCCGGCCGCCCGGTGGCCACGTCCAGTACCGTACGGGAGTTGTGAACCGAACTGTTCGAGAATGGAACGTCGATCAGTCTGGTTTTTGCCACCGTCAGTGCGGGATTTGGTACCGGAAGGACATGTGATAACACCACCACCGAAGGCGAGATCGCAGTTTTCCTCATTGGTTGGATCGTAATCTCGTGCGATCGAGATAGTTCATAGAACTCCTCTTCTTATACACATCTTGGTGACACAATACCACAAAAATGCGCCAAAAGATTTTCGGCGAAGCGTGGTCTTCCAAGTTGCGCTCAGAACCTGGGATAACCGGCCCCCATAGTTCGTCGGAATAATTCTAAAAGACAGGAGTGGCCGCACACCACACTACCTGTCAGAGGGGATTCGCCTTAAAAAGAATACTGCATTTGGCCCATGTTAGCAAATATGGAGACCTTTTCTTCTGTGCTTTCCCATCGGAATTCAAGGAATGCCGCTATGAATCTGACGAAGGCCTGGTCTGGAGGTCAGGTTAGGCTTCGAACGCCTCGGGCCGAGCCAGAAAAAGCGCCCAACGTTGGAGATTCCGGATCTTTGGCGATCACACGAGGGATCTGGGCAGTCTTCAAAAGGAAGAACCCCTCCCTCACTTTTTCGTGAACAGACACTAATCGAGCATTCAATCGACTCGAGCAGGTGACTGTTGGATTTGGATCTAGGAATTATTCTGGGTTATTTTGCGATCGTTTTTTCTTGGGGATCCTAAAAAGAACGGATGACAGAACTTCAACCAGTGAGTTCTTTCTTACGTCGAACACACTGCGCTGGCCCTCTGTTGCCTTTTCCACTATTGCCACAAACCTCTGGTTTTCGTCTAGTGATGTACCGATCTTGGAGGAGACGACTGACTTAGCTTATTCTCCACCTGATTTCACACTCATTCGGCAAGAAGCTGATAACCGCTTAATCCACTTCTCTTAGGAGGTAAATAGGTAAAAATAGGTAGTCCTATTTTGTGTATTGGCCAACAAGGCTGGGGTGCCTTGGGTTTGATTTCTCGTGTCTTGACTAATTTAAAGCAATGTCCATTAAATGATCCAACTACTCCAGGATCTCCAGGATGAAACACTTTCGAAGCTTCATGGCTGCAGCTCCCAGTAGTGTTTGGATGGCATGAGCCGTTCGTCCTTGCTTTGCGATGACCTTCCCCAGGTCACCTTGGCCACCTGCAATTCAAACATCGTCGTTTGCTCCTCCACTCGTGTCACACTGACTTGAGTCTGCCAACGCGTTGGCAATCATGACGCCTCCTGTGGATTGGACTTGAAGATTTCCAAGCACCTCGATGATACCAGGCCCAGACAGCGATCATGGGCGTGAGACAAATCCTTCAAAGGTAGGCTAGCCGTATTTCTCCGACAGGTAGCTCTCAAGGTCGGCAACTGGGTTGGCCCGACGCTGGCTCTGGGGCTGGAGGTCGGCTCTCAAGTCTCGGCTCCAGGTGATGTAGGTCTCTTCAAGGCTGGCCGGCACCTACTCGTTAGCCTTGAGGAGCTTTGCCTCGACCAGCCTCAAACTCTTCACGGCCCGCGCTTCGGATGAGCAGGAGCGCTAGGGCGTCGGGTCCCGCCCAGGGCCGTGATCAGGGAGCCTTCGATCTCCGCCACGTATACCGGACCTCCAGTTTTCCAGTCGAGCTATGATGGTTAGCTCCGAGTTGCACACGTCCATCTGATTGGATCTTCCGCTAAGTGGCCCATCACTTTTCTACGTCTAACTTAACTATAACTAGCTTAAATCCGGTATTTTCAGTAGTCTACGGGTAGACGACACCTCCAGGTTATTCGGCATGGAGGTGCTTGAGAAGACCTTTTGATCAAGGCTTACTTGGCGCTGGTCGTGATTGAGGTCCTGATGAATCTTGAAACGATCGCGTCATCATCTGCTGCAAACATGGATAGCGTTGAGTGTGCAAAGCGAAGAATCCGAGCGCTTATCGCGGACTCCGAGGTGCCGGAAGACCCTCGCCATGCCGAAAACACCCTGGAGCGGCTGCTGGGGCTCGATCCCGAAACTGACCAGGCGATGCAGATCGCCGCTCTCGCCCATGATATCGACCGGGCTGTTGAGGCGGAAAAGGTGCGTCGCTCCGATTATGATGACTTTAACGATTTCAAGCGCGCCCATGCGCGAAATGGGGCAAAGCTTTTGAGAGCCATCCTGGAGAAGTGTAGTGTCCCCAAAGCTACCGCTGACGAAGCGTGCCGGCTGGTCATGCTTCACGAGGTTGGGGGTGATTCCCGCTCGGACCTACTCAAGGATGCAGACAGTCTCTCCTTCTTTGAGGTCAATCTACCTTTGTACTATCAGCGCGAGGGGTGGGAGGAAACCAAGCGCCGATGCATTTGGGGGTACCGACGTCTTTCAGCGCGGATGGAGGAAGTCGCGAAACGAATCACCCACGAAGACGAGGCGCTGACATGCCTGCTCAAAGAAGCGATCCGGGAAGCGGATCTGAAAGATTAACGGAAAAGAAGCCGGGGCAAGGAATGGATGGAGGGCGTGCAAAGGCAATATGTCACGTCTTCGAGGGCGACCATGTTTTCGCTCAGGAGGATCTCAGCAATTCCTCTCCCAATCCCGGTGGTGAGAAAGCTGTTCTACAAGCTTCTGAGAAATATCCTGGTGCTTCTTCAGGCAACTGTTGTTGAGTCTTGACGACATTCCACCGTGGCTTGGAATCGAATCCGCGATCAGAATAAACAAAAGGAAAATCGCCTGGGTAGTGAATACCTCGCGGAACGAGAGCCTTTTCTTGGCTAGTCTGGCCTGTATGGCTGGAGTCCTCACAGTCGTGCCGAATTTCAAAGCCCTGTGCGGTCGCAGAAAGTTGTAATAGGCCATGAGCAGCGCCACCTGGCCTTCCAAGAATTCCGTACGTTGGGCGTGGCAAGGTTTGCGACGACCAAGATAGGAACAGCCCTGGCGGATGGTTAAGTTATGTCGCTCCACAAAACTGGTGTTCAAGGTGCTGGAATCCTCGGAATGAAAGAGTGCTTCCTCCAGGTCTGACTGTGTTCCGAGAAGGAGTCTACGATCGACTCGGACCACCTGATTCTCCCGGCGCTTCTTGATCACTTGACCGTAGATACAGACTCCGCGGAGCAATCTCTTCGCCGCCCACTCGTACATCTCGAAACCGTCCGTGGTGAACAGGAAGCGGTGTTGAACAATGCCTCGCTGCAAGGTGTTGAGAATCACTGCCTTGATGTGTCGGAAGTTACGGCGATCAACCACTACGGAGACCCAAAGCCTGGACCAAACTTCAAGGGTCGTGAGTACCCAGATCACCCGCTTCTTGGTTCCAATGAATGTCCTGATCTCGTCGGCCTGAAGTTCATGGATGAGAAAACCCTTGAGCATCCGATTGTTGAACCGTTCGGCATGTATCGCAGCCAACTCAAGCCACCGAGCGACTGTGCCCCAGGCCATGCGCTTGATTCGAGCCATAGCCGATATCGCAAGCCCGTGGACACACATGTGGACGACTTCATCGAACAAAGACCTGGGTTTGTGCAGCCGATAATAGGGTGTTCCGTGGGTGGAAGAGAAGGTTCTACAGCATTCCTTGCAACGGTAACGTCGGCGTTTGCCCTGCGTGGTGATGTAGAAGGAGTGGCGAATGATGTTGCCTTTACCGGATTGTCCGCTCAACTGGCAATCGGGATTTGGACAGGCGCGAGATAAGTTCTTGCTCTGCTTCATACATGTTTGATGACAGAAAAAGCGGAGGGAATCCAGGCAGAATCATGTGTTGCGAGGCTCCAGAAGACGATCAACAACACTTCCCTGAAGAAGCACCGATATTTCACCAAAGGTGATTCAAAAGGCGAGAGAACTTGATCACACACATAGCAATGATTTTGTGGCTGCCAACGAGTCAAGCCTTCCCTTTTCCGACGCATCTTTTATTACGCCGTGTGCCGATTTTCGATTCATCATTTTCCGGACCTGATGGGTCATCTTCGCGAAGTCTGTCGAATACTCAGGCTGGGAGGAGTATATTTGATCATAGAAGTCGTTCCCGAATCGGGCCAATTCCACGAAATGCTAAATCACGTATTCATTTCATCGGAGCGTGAGTCGACGGGACACGTCGATTTCAACACTTTCGAAGAGTACGAAGGTTTTCTCAGACAAGCCGGCTTTGCGGTCGAGACGGTGCAGTTCTTTCCCCTTCGCTTGGACATGGAAAGGTATCTTCCACATTGCCAGGTCATCAAACAAATGCCAAAAGCCTTTCAGTTAGCAATCTAATTTCGGGAGTATGGAGATGGGTTTTCCCTTGAAATGCGAGCCGGTGGCATCTTTGCCAAAGCAATTATGTGACTGCTTAGGCGGCCGTGGATCACAGCGAATTGACCGATTCTTCCACTCGAAGACCCGAGGAGATATATGAAAGATAATGGCAAAGCATAACTGCGGACTTTTCATCGGTCAGACCCGGCAGTAGGTTGCGAAAGAACAACGGTACGTCCGTTCGAGGCACTTGTATGGGGAGTCGCTTAGCTCTCGTCGCCACTCTATTGGCTACGCTGGCACAACTGATCAGTAGTGGCTGCAATCACAGTCGAGAGCGAGAAGAATCTGAACCAGTCCCCACCCAAGACGTATCAACCGAATCTAATTCAATCGATTCGATCCCACCCCCAGCTTGGCAATCTGGGAACTCGACCCTAGCGGCTAAATGGCTGCAGGTCACCGGGACGTATATCTTTCAACAGGCGTGCACCTCATGCCACACTTGGGTTCCTCATTATTGGCCCCGCAATCGTTGGGAGGATTATCTCTCCGAATTCCCTGGAAATCATGAGCCAGACGTGGGTGATACGTACGCAGACTTGACAGCTATGTTCGGTGTAGGAGCCCAGGTGCCAACGACGTCGGAGCAGCTTGATGCACTGGGGGCGTTTATATTGGCTGCTGCACCTTTGGTCGAGCCGAGTCAGGATCAACGGGAGAAAAAATTTCACGGTGTGCCGGAGGTAGGAGAACAAGCACCCGGCTTTTCGATTGCTGACATCCAGGGAAGAAAGTTCACACTGTCACAGTTCAAAGGCAAGAACCCGCTCATTCTCGTATTCTCCCGGGCACACTGGTGACCGCCGTGCACCCGGCAGCTGGTCCAGCTGAACACGGCCTACGAGAAGATAAAGAATCTAGGCGCTGAAGTGTTGGCCATCCATGTGGAATGCAGCCAACTGGGGACGCTTGAAACGGTTCAGCGTCAAGATCTATTATTCTCTATGGCAAACGATGAACATTTACAGGTTGTCGACAAGTACAGCCCTACGAGTACTTATCTGATCGACACCGACGGGATTATTCGTGCTCGCTGGTTGGACAGTATCCACCACCGGGTCGGCCCGGAGGAAATCATTGATGCCCTCTCAGGACTTAGTAAATAAAGGTGTTAGCGGCCACATGGACACTCATCTCACTGGCGAGAAGCTGGTTTTGTCCCAGTGAGATATCCCTTTACAGGTCTTGGAAGTAGCGAGGGTGATTTCGCAATGAACAATGACTACCTAATCATCGAAACTAAGCACTACAGATGTTGAACAGTGCGAGAGCTGCCCGATTCCGGGATATCTGATCATGAGTCCTCGGAAGAGCGTACGATCTCTGAGAGATGTGGATCCCAAAGTGCTTCAATTTCTGGGTGGTACATTTGCGCTGAGGGCCAATCTGCTTGAAAAGGTTTTGAGTCCTGAGAGAATTTACTTCGCAAGATTCGGCGAACAGGACAGCTCATTTCATTTTCACATCTTTCCACGGACGAAGTGGATTCGAGAGGAATTCCTAAAAGCTCACTCGAACACCGAGCCAGTGATTGATGGCCCCAGGTTACTCTCCTGGGTCAGAGAGAGATTCAAGGCCGAATCGAGGCCACCGGGAGTTTCTCTTAAAGACTCAATACGGGAGTTGCGGCGTTGGGCTGCCTCGAGTAGCCTTGACAGAACCGTCCGGATTTGGGAGCTGACTCAATCCCAGGACCAAGTTGGTGAAGAATGAATTCAACCCTCAGATCCATGACCTGATCAGGGGACGGCATTCTGGCAGAACCCATGGATGGCCCTATGAGAAGGAAAATCCGATCTTTTTTGATCCTTGGTCTGTTATTCACTTCTGTGTGTTCCAGTTTTTCTTCTGGACGATCGCATGAATCGGGAGCAGTCCAGAAAAAGTTGAGCCGACTGGAGCGGCTACAAATCCTTGCCGACCTCTGGGGTAAAGATATACTTGTTCCATCCTGAGGCAGTTAATGGCACTGTCAATTTGGAAGAACTCTTGATGAAAGCGATCCGGTGCTTCTTCAGTCAACTGTTGTTGAAGGGGGAGTACTCCTCACCAGGACTGCTTGAGATCCGGTGTACCGTTACCTCGGATAGCCTCCGTCAGGCATGTTCCGTGCTTCGCACATGTTTGACGACTCAGCAAAGTCCAGAAATCCAGGTGAGATCGTGCTTTCCGAGGTTGCTGGAGACAATTAACAACACTTCCCTGGAGAAGCACCCCCTGCTTGGCCAGCTTGGCCGAGAGAGCCCGCAGTCGCAGAGAGTGTCGAGAACTCGTACATCGAAGTACAGGATGTCGATGTAGACAGCTCGGCTACGCATGGGGACAACAGCTGGATGGCGTATCTGCTGGGAGGGGTCGCCGAAGGTCGGCCTCTAGGGCCCAACGGGGAAGAGAATCCCGCCAGGGAGTGTCTACTTCGTCAGGACCCGGTGTCCCAGTAGCATCTCTCCGCTCACGTGGAGAGATGCACAGGAACGGCCGCAGAAAGGAGCCGATACGATGCGACGACGTGACCGCCGTGCGTGGGCGCTTTCCGGCACACTCTGGGGTCGGAATCTCCCCAGCTGCTTTGTCATGTTCCTCCTGTCTCTCGCTGGCATAGCGGCGGCGCAAAGCGAGCCCACCGGCGCTATCCCGGAAGACCCCCCGCCGCTCAGCCCGCCCGGCGCTACCCCGCTCCCAGACGATCTCGCGACCCGGCTCTGGGCAGCCTACGAGGCGAAAGGTCCCGATTACGAGCCTCGCACTGAGCACCTGCGGGACGAAGGCAGGCCTCTGTACGTGAACCGGCTGATCCTGGAAGACTCCCCCTACCTGATCCAGCACGCCCACAACCCGGTGGACTGGTACCCTTGGGGCCCCGAGGCCTTCGAGAAGGCTAGGCGGGAGGACAAGCCGATCTTCCTCTCCATCGGGTATTCCACATGTCACTGGTGTCACGTGATGGAGAAGGAGAGCTTCGAGCACGAGGAAACGGCGCGCCTGATGAACGAGCGCTTCGTGAGCATCAAGGTGGACCGGGAGCAGCGGCCGGACGTCGACGAGGTCTATATGACGGCAGTGCACGTCATGGGCGGCCGCGGCGGCTGGCCGATGTCGAGCTTCCTGACGAGCGACGGTAAGCCCTTCTTCGGCGGTACCTATTACCCGAGACCCGCGTTCGTGAATCTGCTGCAGCAGGCTTCGGGCGCCTGGCAGCAACAGCGCCCCCAGCTGGTGGCACAAGCCGAGCAGGTCGCCGACAGGGTCTCCCGCGTGACTGCCGCCGCGGGCGAAGCCGCCGAGGTAGGGACCGAGCTGATCGCGGCTGCCGTCGACAAGAGCATCTCCCGTCACGACGAACGTCTCGGAGGGTTCTCACCGGCGCCCAAGTTTCCGCACGAACCGGAGCTTCTCTTCCTCCTCGAGCGAGCGTTGCGATCCGGCGACCCTCGAGCGCTCGCTGTCGTCGAGACCTCCCTCGACCACATGGCCCGAGGCGGCATCTACGATCAGGTGGGCGGGGGCTTTCACCGCTACTCGACCGACGCCCGTTGGCTGGTGCCGCACTTCGAGAAGATGCTCTACAACCAGGCCCACCTCGCCAGAGCCTACCTGGATGCCTCTCGCCTCACCGGGAATATGCTCCATGAGCGGGTGGCGAGGCAGACGCTGGACTACGTCCTGCGTGACATGACCTCCCCCGAGGGTGCCTTCTATTCGGCGACCGACGCTGACAGCGAGGGGCAGGAGGGTGAGTTCTTCGTCTGGACCCCGAAGGAGATGCGGGCGGTGCTCCCGGCCGCGGACGCCGATCTGGCGATCCGGGTTTTTGGAGTTAGCGAGGGGGGAAATTTCGAGGGCAAGAACATCCTTCACCTGCCGAAGTCCCTGCCCGAGGTGGCGGCGGCGACGGATATCCCTCTCGCCGAGCTGCTCGCGAGGGTCGACCGCATCCAGCTGCGGCTCTACGAGGTGCGCGAGGACAGGGTCCATCCGCTGCGCGACGACAAGATCGTGACGGCTTGGAACGGCATGATGATCACGACGCTGGCTCGCGCCGGCGATGCCCTCGGGGAGGATCGCTATACGGACGCCGCACGACGGGCGGCTGAATTCCTCTGGAAGAAAAATCGCCGTGACGATGGGCGACTCTGGCGCGCCCACCTGGGTGGCAACTCGTCGGTGAAGGCGAACCACAACGACTATGCCTACTTCGTCGAAGCGCTGATCACACTCTACGACGTCACCGGGAAGGCTGCTTGGTTGGAGAGGGCCAGCGCCCTGGCCGATGTCATGGTGCTGCGCTTCTGGGACGAAGCGGGTAGCGGTTTCTTCATGAGCGAGGACGACCACGACGGCCGGCTCCTGGTGCGGCCGAAGAGCCCCACGGATGGGGCCATCCCGTCCGGGAACTCAGTGGCTGTCCGAGCCCTCGCCATGCTCTCCGACCGCAGCGGGGAAGCCACCTATCGGCAGAAGGCCCAGGCATCTCTGGCCGCCTTCTCCGGCCAGATCCGGCGCCAACCGACGGCGTTTGCCTACATGCTGCTCGGGGCCGACGAGCTGCTCCACGGCGGCGCAGGACCTCTCGAGTACGGGGCACGCGGCGTGGTGCGAGCCAAAGCCTCTCTCGACGGCGGCCGTCTGACCGTGCTCCTCGCTTTCGCCGAAGGCTGGCACGTCAACTCCAACCAGCCGCTCTCGGAGGAGCTCATCGGGACACGCCTCACCGCGGCAGGCGACGGGACGGCGCTCGGTGCGGTGGACTACCCCGAGCCAGAGCTCGTGACCCTCGGTTTCCAGGACGAGCCGCTTGCCGTCTTCCAGGGTACGGTCTCGATTCGAGCAACTCTCGAGGTAGATGGAGTCGACCGGCCCAGGATCGCCCGGATGAAGCTGACGATCCAGGCCTGTGACGAGGAGAAGTGCCTCAAACCCGAAGAGATGGCTTTGGATCTCCCCGTGCCGAACAGTTGGAGCGGCGAGGCGAAGAGCTCGCTGCTTCACTTCCACCCTCCGGGGGCGGTGATTTCGGTAGCTGCGGCGGCGCTCGCCGCGGTCGGGGCCGGGTGGTGGATCTGGTGGCGGCCGGCTCACTCTTGAGCGGGTGAAGTGGGCCAGCGATCTTTCGGTTCGAGTCGATAGAGAGCAACCCTTTAATAATTTTGATGTTATCGTGTCTCTCTACGAGTTCGGAAATAAAATACGCAGAGAGCACGATGCCGACCCAAAAACTATCGAGAATTGCGTTACCCAAAGGCTGGCCCTGGCATGTCAAGCCAGCTGTCATCCAGATTATCTCACTGGCTCACTTCTCAGCTACCTATGTCCGCGGCTGGGCCGCCAACAGCATAAATGCTCGAGTCCGGATAGCTGCCGAGAACGATCGTTTGCAGGAAGGGATCGCTTTGCTGCGCGAGGAACTTCGCATCAAGGATACCGTCCTATCCGAAAATTAGTCCGGGTCGTAACCAATGACATGAGTTCGACTTGTAAGCACGTACAATGGCCGCATGAAGGCCGATACCTACCCGCTTCAAGTGCTACTCGTGACCGTCGCTGGCTGGGTGAACCGCCACCAACAGGAAGTCATCGACTACTTGGTCGAAGAGAATCGCGTCCTGAAGGAGCAGATGAAGGGTCGTCGGCTCCGCCTGACCGACGAGCAGCGGCGGCGACTCGCTGCAAAGGGCAAACGTCTCGGCCGGAAGACGCTCAATCGAATCGTAACGATCGTGACTCCGGATACGATAATGCGATGGTACCACCGATTGATAGCTCCCAAGTGGACCTGCGAAGCCAAGAGGGTTGGCCGTCCTGGGCTCATGAAAAGGATTGCCGCATTGATCGTGCGGATGGTCCTGGAGAACTCGGGCTGGGGATACTGCCGGATCCAGGGAGAACTCAAGCAGCTTGGACACCGGGTAGCACCCAGCACGATAGCCAAGGTGCTAAAAGAGAATGGGATCAAACCCGCGCCGGACCGTCCGTCTTCCTGGAAGACTTTTCTGCAGGCCCATTGGGGCGAGATCGCCGGAATGGACTTCTTCACGAGCGAAGTGTGGACACCGCGTGGCTTGACGACCTACTACGTCCTCTTTGTGATCGATCTGAAGAGCCGGAAGGTCCGCTTCGCGGGAGCGACGCCGAACCCCAGCGAATCCTTCATGGCCCAGGTCGCTCGCAACCTGACTGATGCTGTCGATGGCTTTCTGACGGGGCATCAATTTCTGATCTGCGACCGGGACTCGAAGTTTCCCGAACAGTTTAGACGGATTCTCAAAGACGCCGGCGTCGATGTGATCCGGACACCCATTCAGGCCCCTAACTGCAACGCTTATGCGGAGCAGTTTGTGCTGTCGATCAAGTCGGAGTGCCTATGGAGGATGATCTTTTTCGGTGAAGCTTCACTGCGTCGGGCAATCGCACAATACTTGGATCATTATCATGCCGGGCGAGCACACCAGGGCCTGGGGAACGACCGCATTGAGAACTATGAAGCCACACCCGAGGGCGAGATTCGGTGTCGGGAACGACTCGGCGGGATTCTCAAGCACTACTACCGGGCCGCATGACCATGGAAGCGCTCAATCGCTCTGTTGTGATCGTAAAGCCACTTCGACCCTACCTCGAATGGGCCAAGGGGGACGATGCCGAGGGGTTTGCTGAATTAGTCTTTGAAAATCTGCGACGTGAACCGCACGTGTATCTCCTTCCTGAATACGAAGATCCCACGTCGCAGCAAGAGGTGCTGGAGGAGTTCTGGCCAGCCTTATTCGAAGCCATGTTGGGAGGCTGGGTGACGGACGAGGCGTTTTGGCCCAAGAAGCGAACGCCGCGGATGTTCCAGGAGTGGTTCGAAATCCAAATGAGTTCGATGGTTCAGGATCTCGACGGCTACACGCCTCTGGAGCTGATTTGACCCGAGGAGCATGATGTCATTGGCCCCGGAACGGTCACGACCGAGTTTTCGGATAGGACGGGCCTGTATCTCTTGCGAATTCCGGGAGCGACTTGGTCTGCGTTGTTCGCTGCCGTGGTACTTCTTGGCGATCAGCTCTCGGTGCCAACGCAGCAACGTATCGGGTGTGACAATGCAGGCAAGGTCTCTCAGGGCCGTTCGTCCTACGACCTTGGCCTTTTCAGCGAGCCGCCGTCTCTGGGCGTTGCTGAGGCGCAGCCGTTTGTTACCAACCTGTTCACGGAGTGTGCGGTTTTCCTCTTTGAGGTAATCGATTGCATTCTGCTGTGCACGATTGACCCAACTCACCCACATCAGCAGCAGAAACTTCAAAGGCAAGTTCATGAAGGCTATCGTATTCCATTCCTCCAGATCGGTCAGACGAAATGGCCATCAGAAAAGAGAGGCACAGGATCTGAGTACCATTCGATACCGGTCGGCGGAGTTTTGGCACACTACGGCCAGGGGACTTTCACCCCACGAGTCTCACGCCTGTACCGGCGTGCCGTCAGCGCACCTCGTTAACCGATAGCCTCGACGACGCATCTCTCGGTCAAACGGAGTCAAAAGGACGTTGCTGAGCGCGGGTGAGACCACCCCACCCTGAGGGGTTCCCTGCTCGGTGGCAAGACGACGCCCTTCCACCATGCATCCGGCTTTGAGCATGCTTCGGATCAGACGCAAGACGCGTCCATCCGAAACTCGCTGCGCTACCAGGGTCACCAGCTTGTCATGATCTACCGACCCAAAGAAATCCTTCAAGTCGGCGTCGACAATCCACTCGCGTTCCTCCTGCAACTCTCGCCAGATCTTACGCAGGGCGTCCTTGGCCGATCTTCCCCTCCGGTATCCAAAGCTCTGGCATCATCGAACACCGGTCCGAAAATCGGTTCCAGCCGGTTCAGTAACGCCTGCTGGCACACCCGATCATAGATAGCCGGAATGCCCAAGGGGCGAAACTTCCCCGGCTGACCCGGCTTCGGGATCAGACGTTGTCGGACCGGAAGAGGTCGATAGCTATCGCTCTTGAGTTCCGCGTGAAGTCGATCGAGTTGCTCATCGAGCAGTTCCTCAAACTCCTTCAGGCTTTGTCCATCGATGTCACCCTCCCCACGGTTGTCCCGCACCCGTCGCCAGGCTAACTCCAAGTTCTTCCGCTGGTAAACCTTGTCCACCAACGAGTGGACCTTCTTTGAATCCGTCGGCTTCAGCCACTCCGAGAGTCTCCTCGGTCCATCACTCCTGGGTCTTTCACTTAAGGAACTTATCCGCGTCATGGCCCTTGCTCATCTCCAGTTATGGATTCCACCCACCCCCTTTGCCAGCCGCCTTCCCCAACCCACTCGGCTACCGATCATCTCGGTCACGCGGCTTTCACCGCGCTTCAGGTACTATTCGGCTGTCCGACGACTCGCCCGGCTTCACTTCCCACTTCGCCTTGCGGCTTATAGGGTCGCTTACCCCAGCGCCACCCGGGAACCAACACGAGCCCTCCTGGGGTCACGTCCAGATCTTCTGTACCGTACCGTCCGCAAACACCTTGGTGCGGTGGGTCAATGAGTAACGCCTTCGCCTCCATAGTGCAGGCTCGACCTTGCCCCACCTTTGGCCGACCGGTTCATCAACGGGGTGGCCCCCTCGATTACGGCCCGGTACTTCTCCTCAAACCCTTCGGATTCCACCTCGCGGTGGACACCCTGTCCTCCGGGTATCTTGCGACAGAACTTAGGTGCTTTCCCTTGGCTGTATCCATCGTTTCCGATCGCGTGCCCGTTTCGGGTTCTCCTTATTCGAATCCGGCCAGCGAGGCCTTACCCCCGCTTTTGGATATGGCGCCCCTCATCCGAGCGCCAGAGGGACTTTAGCCCTCCCGATCTGGGCGCTGCCCAGCGCACATTACGGGCCCCTCCGCCACCCGCCTACACACAAAGGCCTTGCGCCTTTGTCGGCCCAGCCGATGGGCCTTACAGACGGGTTTCCCGTGTTGCCCGTTGTTCCTTGTTGACATGCCGTCACCCACCACCCCGGCGAAGCGGTGCGAACTCGTCGTCCGGACAAATACGTTCGCTTTGTACCAGCCTTCCCCCAGTCCAGGCAGGGTCGGCCTTCGCATCGTGCCTTTCGGGGCCGCCTCGATGTTTACGCATGTTACGGACTATCAACTTGCAGACGGCCTTGCGCCGCCTTGTGTCTCCCAGGCTTCAACCATTTCGTTACCTCCATGGCCGCTGGGATAGCTACCCGGTCGGGACGACCTTTACCGGGGCAGGACTTGCACCTGCTGGAACAACGTGTCTTTGCACGGCACGGCTTTGTCAAGTTGAACGGCAGTCGGCGACAATGCGGCAATGGAACCAAACTATCGAGGTCACCGTTTCCCAGCGGAAATCATCAGTCATGCCGTCTGGCTCTACCACCGATTCACACTCAGCTTTCGAGACGTCGAGGATCTGCTGGCCGAACGAGGGATCATCGTCTCCTACGAGGCAATCCGCTTCTGGTGTCTCAAGTTCGGGCCAGGATACGCCCGCTCGATCCGAAAGAAGCAAAGCCGACTGGGCGACATCTGGCACGTAGATGAGCTGTTCCTGAAGATCAACGGGCAGCAAGTTTACCTCTGGCCTGCCGTTGATCAGGACGGTGATGTTCTGGACGTTTTGGTCACTAGACGGCGGAACAAGCAAGCTGCCAAGCGGTTCTTCCCCAAGGTTCTGAAGGGCCAAGGAAAACCTCCGTGGCAGCTCATCACGGATAAGCTCAAGAGCTATCCTGCGGCGCATCGCGAGGTCTTTCCCTCAGTCGAGCATCGAACGGGTCAATATGAAAACAACAGAGCCGAAGTCGCCCATCAACATACTCGCGAGCAAGAACGCTAGATGCGACGGTTCAAATCAGTTGAGCAGGCTCAGTGATTCCTTGCCGTCCACGGGCAAGTTCAGAATCTGTTTCGGGTTGGCAGGAATCATCTCAAAGCTGTTCATCATCGTCTGGTTCGCGACCGTGCTTTTGCAGACTGGAGAGAGGCGACCTGCGCCCGCTGAGCAGAACACTGCTGGGGCGTATTCTGTCTCCCGAATTGCTTAACCGATCTTAACTTGACAGAGCCCTTCAGAGGCTTCTGGAGAGGGCACAGGTCCAGATCATCAGGCGACCAGTTCGGACGGATCCTCGAAAACCAGCCAAACCGGGGAAGCAGGCGTCACAATATTAGCGTCGTCTGGTGGAGAGGCTGGATCCTCACCGGGCGGAGAGAGAGCGAGTTCCAGCGGAAACGGGGGAACCGGCTCCGGTGCCTACGGCTCAGGGGGCGGCATCGGCTCTGGCCTGAATCGGCGGGGACTTCGGCTGAGGTTTTGGCGGCAACTTCGGAAGCGGCTTCGGCGGTTTCTAGGCTCCACCGCAAGGGTCCGGTGTAGGGGCGTCCCTCGCGGGTGCCTCGTAAAGAAAACAAGGACACGAACCATGGCTGACAGACTGATCAAAATCAAAGAAGTCCACGTCGTCGATTCCGAGCAAGCCGGCACCTCTCCTTTCCGCGAAGTCCAGGGAACTTTCGAAGAGGAAGGCCGGTTCGTTGACCGGACGCTCGACTTTATCACCCGCTGCACCCACGGCCACAGCATCCGCACCGCCCAGCAGCTCCGTGGCCAGTGTGTCACCTGTGGCCGCTACCTTGGATGCTGAGGTCGAGAATACCAGAATATGTAGGAGCAGGGTGGGTCTGATGGTCAAGTAGTTGTGTGCAAACGACGAACCCAATTGGGTAACAGACGCACCCCTGAAGCTAATGAATATAGGAGGCGCGAGAAAATTAACTGTGTGCACACTGACCTGCCCCCACGAACGAGTCCACCCTCTAAGCTAGACTCGGAGCCATTTGAAGTGCCCTGCACGGGATAGAACTGAACTCCTGAGACCTAGGTAGTTTGGCCTCTGGCGCCGGCGGCCGATAGGCCAAGGCGCTGTGAGGCCGGATCTGATTGTAATCCCTTCGCCAGCGTTCTACCAACACCTTGGCTTCCCCAAGCGTGTCGAAGATCTCCATGTTCAGCAGCTCATCCCGTAGTTTCCCGTTGAAACTCTCAATGTACCCATTCTCCCAGGGGCTTCCCGGCTCGATGTACAAGGTCCTTACCCCAACAGCCTGCAGCCAGTCCCGGACCGCCTGTGCCGTAAACTCTGATCCGTTATCGGACCGGATAAACTCAGGCACTCCCCGATCAACGAATAACTCCGCCAACCGGTCCAACACGTCTTGGTGATTCATCTGCCGTTTCACATCAATGGCGAGGCACTCTCTGGTGTACTCATCCAGGATCGTCAATAGCCGAAAGGCTCGCCCATCATGGGTCCGTTCATGCACGAAATCATAGCTCCAGACGTGGTTTTTGCGAGCCGCTCGTAACCGAACACAGGAACCGTCATTAAGCCACAGTCTCCTTCGTTTCGGCTGTCTGGACGGGACTTTCAGCCCTTCTTGTCTCCACAGCCTCTCCACCCGCTTAGGATTCACCTTCCACCCTTCCCCATGAAGTATCGCCGTGACCCGCCGGTAGCCATAACGCCCGTATTGCGTAGCCAACTCCACCATCTGGGCCACCAATCGGGCCTCATCATCGGGAATTTGCCTTTCCCTTCGCTGGGTCGATCGAACCTGTCCCAGCACTTGGCAGGCCCGACGTTCGGAGACTCGCTCTGCTCCTAATCGCTCTCGTACCCACATCACCGCTCGTCTCCTGTTCGCCGGGCCTAGAAGTTTCCCGAGGACACTTCCTTCAGGATCTGCTTGTCCAAAGACAGATCCGCCACCAGCTTCTTCAACCGGGTATTCTCCTTCTCCAACACCTTCAACCTATTGGCCTGGTCCAACCGGAGCCCTCCATACTCTTTGCGCCACCGGTAGTAGGTCTGCTCGCTCACCCCCATCTGCTTCGACACCTGTCCCACCCTCTGTCCTTGGGCCAGACCCACCTCTGCCTCACGCAGCTTCATGATGATCTGTTCTGCCCTAAACCGCTTCCCTGCCATCTTTGCCTCCTTCCTAAACCGGAAATCCTAACATTCAAACTGGACTCGTTTTAGGGGGCAAGGTCAGACGAGTAAACAGGTCTCTTGGCCGAGAACTTATTCCGCAGTCTGTGATCTATTGAACCGGCTCTATAGGGTTTTCGAAAGGCCTGCTCGTGTTGCTAGTCTAGCTTGGGGGATGTTTTCTGGGTGACACCATTGGTGAGGCGGGGGGGGGGGGGGGTACTTTTCAAGACGAGTTCTCTCGTCAGGGGTGGGCCAGCAATTATTGGCTTGGATTGACCGCTTGAGATGGTTGACTGCCTAGCGCGAACAGTTTCGGATCAAGCGGCTAGAGAGGTTTCTCCATGATCAGATTTTTGACAAAAGCACCTGGAAAACTGGGGGATCAGAGGTCCTTTTAGCCGAAATATGAGAAGGAATGCTTGCTCCAATGTGGGAAGGTTGATAGGTTGTGATCATTCATCACTTGGAGGTCAGAGGAACTCGGATTCTAAACTTAGTATGAGGAATGTCTGCTTCATATCTTTCTCTATGCTTGGCCTGCTCGGCTGCGCCGGAGCCGGTCCAAAGGATCGTTCTATTTCTCTTTTCGACGGAAGAACTCTGAAAGGATGGCACACCAACCCTGAGCCTATAGGTCATGGAACCGGAAGCCGCTGGAGTGTCGAAGACGGTGCCATCGTTGGAGAACAGGACCCTCCCGGCAGTGGAAATGGAGGCATCCTTTTGACCGACCGTAAGTTTGGGGATTTCGATCTGGTCATCGATATGAAACCTGACTGGGGAGTTTGCAGCGGTGTGTTCGTGCGGGGAAACGACCAGGGGCAGTGTTTCCAGATGATGGTCGATTACCACAACAAGGGCAACATCGGCCATATCTATGGAGAAGGAATTGGAGGCTTCAACAATCGACCCTTTGACATCAACGGACTCTACAACGCGGCGGAAGAACTGATCGGTCTTACTACCAATTCGCTGGATACAACCTTCTCCAAGCAATATACGATCACTGGAGAGAGGTGGATCAAAGTCTGGAAGCTGGGTGAGTGGAACACGGCCCGGCTTCGGGTGATCGGAAATCCACCCCAGATCACTATCTGGATCAATGAGGTCAAGGTCTCAGAGTTTGACGGAAGCACCTTTCAGCACCCACGCTACGACCGGAACAAAGTCGCTAGTGAACTGGGAGCCGAAGGGCGGATCGCGGTCCAGGTGCACGGAGGTACGGGCTGGCCAGAAGGGGCAAAGTGCCGCTGGCGTAACATCAAAGTCACCCTACTCTAGTCTGGATGATGCCGAAGCTGTAGCAGAAAATATGTGGATTATCGGAGCTAAGATAAGGGGAATGTCCGGGTGGAACTCGATCTTTTCCTCGACTGTCTCCTCACCGCCAACGTGCCCATGAGCTTTGGTGGACTGCAGACGCCCGGCAGCCGATTAGTGCACATCCCTAACCTGACCGACGAGATTGAACTTGAGGCTCGAGAGCAACTCCTGCTTAGTCGCATGAAAATAGCCGCCAAACTCCATCCAGTACATCGGGTTCGAGCCAATGATCAACCATCAAGTGCTGGATGACAAAGGCTATCATCAGCGAGCCATCTATGCCGGTGGTGAGACGGTGGAGATCGATAGTCGCGGCGGGTGGTACAAAATCACGGGTGTGCCCGGTTTTATTGGGAACTGGGTGGATGTAAAGCTGAAGTAGAAGAAACCGGCTTTGATTCCGCGTGGCACAGTATGGGCTATGCAGTTTCTGGTAGGCACAGGGGTCAAATGCGTTCCTGCACGAGATGGTGTCTTTCTTCCACACGAGACTTAGATGGTTACTCAATATTCCTGGAGGCTCTCGAGGACTATGAGCGAGAGCTGCTGCGATCGAGGATGCACCCATTTCGAAATGACTATCGGTTGTCGCCTGAGTTGCGAGAGGAATATGAGCGGCGCAGGAGGGGTTCTCCACCGCGATGAGGCAGGAGGCTGTCGCATTTTGTCTTGGTGTATGGTTGATGGGAACGGTGTGCGTGAGCGTGGTCGCGATGCAAGACTTCTACACGATCGATCGACTGCTTTCCGACCCCAGCAACGCGACCTTTGCCGGCATGGTCGAGCAAATCGGCCATGCCAAGGCTCGGAACTTTCTGCGGTATCTGGTTTCGGAACTCAACAGGCTGTTTTTCCAGCTGTGGAACCTTGCGCAGTTTGGCATCGGAGGGGTCGCGCTCTGGCTAGTCCTGGGTATCCCGCAAGCGGCGAGGGTGAAGTGGCTTATCATCGGAATGCTGGTGACGGTCGCTCTGTTGACGGTCTGGATCACACCTCAGATTCTGGTCGTTGGCCGTAGTCTAGACTTCGTTCCGCGCGATCCGGTGCCGACAAGTATGAGTACGTTTGGGTTGCTACATGTTGCCTATACGACTCTTGAGATGCTCAAATTCGTGGTTGGAGTCTTGGGGGTCGTGTGGATCTTCCGCCTACAGCGTCACGTCGCCTAGGTTCGAATACCTCAACGGGGCGGTCTCCCGGTCGGGAGAGGGCGTTCGCCATGTTATAATTCTGTTTTTCTCGCTACGCGGCGGTTGCTTTCATCGAACCGGCTGCTTGACGATAATCATCATTGGAGGGAGCAATCAGATGCTACGACACGTGCTTCATGCCTACGGCATTAACTTGGGGTTTGCAAAGACTCTCGTGAACGACCTCTCGACTAACCAGATGTGCCAGCAGCCACACGGGGTCATCAATCACCCGGCCTGGAGTCTCGGTCACCTTGCGGTTTCCGAGGGTCATCTCTGCCAACTCTTGGGAGTGGAATCCCCCGTACCCGAAGGCTGGGAGGAAGCATTCCGCACGGGTGGCACTCCCAGCGCCGAGGTTGGCTCCTATCCGGCACGAGACGAATTACTAAACGTCCTCGGTGAGCTCCACGAAAAGGTCGGCAAGGCTGTAACAGTGGCCGATCAAGAAACGCTGCACCGGATACATCCGAACGAGAGCGCCCGGAAGTACTTCCCAACGGTGGGTGACTTCGCGGTGTTCCTGATGACGTCACACGAAATGGATCATTTGGGACAGATCGCCGCCTGGCGCCGCGCCATGGGCCTGGGACCAGCGAAGTAGTCAAAGCCGAACCTCGGACGCCGGTGGCTCTTATGTAAGGCCAATCTCCAAAAGGTATAATCATGGGCACTGTTGCTATCTTTTCAAGTTCATGGAACTAAAATGTTGGGGGACCGTGGCCAGAGGTGCTTTCACAGGTGGGTGCTGGTGGCATGGGTGAAGTGTACTGGGCGAGAACAAGTTCGAAAGAGAGATATTGCTCCTTTTTACTTCAATCCTCTGAGCCCTTCACCAGAAAGGCTCGAACTATGTCGGCTATTGGATGGGTCGCGATAACATCACTCGTAAAATAATATTAACATCTTATGTTTTGCTCACAGGGCAGATCACTCTGGAAGAAGCCATGAAGGAGTATTCTGAATTACGAGGGCCGGAAAAGTTCATTGGAACATCTTCACCTGTGCGATTGCTAGTACCAAATGCCTAACGAATTGCTGGAGAGGGACACAAGTGTGGTGGACCCTTAGTATTAACCGGGAGACAGCGACTGGGTCATTCGCGACTTGAAGGAGGCTGGTACAGTCATTGAATCCTCTGAGAACTGATTATTGACAACTTTCCCATGACCACCATCGACCAATTCGAAAGCATCTTCAAGGCTGCCGCTAAGACTGTTTTTAAGCATACCTCGATTGATTTCCGGAAAATTCTGGTCGTGACGGATGAACTTGGGCGGGACGTCAAGACGTTCGGCGACAAAGTCCGATCATTCCTTAAGGTGTTGGGGGATCGGAGAAACCTGATTTGGCGGGACGTTTCGGGGGACGAATTCCAGACGGTTGAAAATCTTCTCCACCTCGTGCTGAATGAGGCTCCGGACCTGATATGTACGTATCGAAACCTCCATAGTACGGCGTGGAGATGGCCCTACAGTCTGGGTTCACATCTGGACGTTCTGACGCAGCATACCGTCGTCCCTGTCATGGTGCTGCCCCATCCCCAGGTCGGGAGAGTGACCTTGCCCCCTAAAACGAGTCCAGTTTGAATGTTAGGATTTCCGGTTTAGGAAGGAGGCAAGGATGGCAGGGAAGCGGTTTAGGGCAGAACAGATCATCATGAAGCTGCGTGAGGCAGAGGTGGGTCTGGCCCAAGGACAGAGGGTGGGACAGGTGTCGAAGCAGATGGGGGTGAGCGAGCAGACCTACTACCGGTGGCGCAAAGAGTATGGAGGGCTCCGGTTGGACCAGGCCAATAGGTTGAAGGTGTTGGAGAAGGAGAATACCCGGTTGAAGAAGCTGGTGGCGGATCTGTCTTTGGACAAGCAGATCCTGAAGGAAGTGTCCTCGGGAAACTTCTAGGCCCGGCGAACAGGAGACGAGCGGTGATGTGGGTACGAGAGCGATTAGGAGCAGAGCGAGTCTCCGAACGTCGGGCCTGCCAAGTGCTGGGACAGGTTCGATCGACCCAGCGAAGGGAAAGGCAAATTCCCGATGATGAGGCCCGATTGGTGGCCCAGATGGTGGAGTTGGCTACGCAATACGGGCGTTATGGCTACCGGCGGGTCACGGCGATACTTCATGGGGAAGGGTGGAAGGTGAATCCTAAGCGGGTGGAGAGGCTGTGGAGACAAGAAGGGCTGAAAGTCCCGTCCAGACAGCCGAAACGAAGGAGACTGTGGCTTAATGACGGTTCCTGTGTTCGGTTACGAGCGGTTCGCAAAAACCACGTCTGGAGCTATGATTTCGTGCATGAACGGACCCATGATGGGCGAGCCTTTCGGCTATTGACGATCCTGGATGAGTACACCAGAGAGTGCCTCGCCATTGATGTGAAACGGCAGATGAATCACCAAGACGTGTTGGACCGGTTGGCGGAGTTATTCGTTGATCGGGGAGTGCCTGAGTTTATCCGGTCCGATAACGGATCAGAGTTTACGGCACAGGCGGTCCGGGACTGGCTGCAGGCTGTTGGGGTAAGGACCTTGTACATCGAGCCGGGCAGCCCCTGGGAGAATGGGTACATTGAGAGTTTCAACGGGAAACTACGGGATGAGCTGCTGAACATGGAGATCTTCGACACGCTTGGGGAAGCCAAGGTGTTGGTAGAACGCTGGCGAAGGGATTACAATCAGATCCGGCCTCACAGCGCCTTGGCCTATCGGCCGGCGGCGCCAGAGGCCAAACTACCTAGGTCTCAGGAGTTCAGTTCTATCCCGTGCAGGGCACTTCAAATGGCTCCGAGTCTAACTTAGAGGGTGGACTCGTTCGTGGGGGCAGGTCAATAGAGCTGACATTGAGCAATTCGTGTCGTTGGCACCTACCCTCGGATTGTTACGAGATGTTAGGCAAGGCTTTGGGAGGTTCGAGGGAAGCCTCTTTCCCAGTGGGTGTTGGCCACCTAAAGAATCCTAGGGACTGAATCCAGGGCTGAAAAAGTGTAATGCAGTCTATAGGATTGATAGGTGACAGGCGAGATTGGCCCGTGAACTGTCTGAGAGCACGACGTAGTGATTTCTAAGCGAAGAAGATCAGCGGCTTCAAGCATCCGGCCTTCAAGGACCTGCAGCGGAGCTGTTTTGAGTTGAACGCACTTGATTAAAGTGCTCCACATAGGCATTGAGAGAAAAGAACGGGTCCGGACCATTCATGAAGATGAAGTTGGATTATTCGATCATTTACTGGGAAAATGTGGATTCTGCAAGCAAGATCTTGCCGATGATTTGAGATATAGTTGAGTTTTTCAACAGCGCGACATCTGAATCACCGCAGATACAGGTTATTGTGGTCATCTAAAGTAGCTAGACCTGCCCCTTCTAGATGGCCTTGCGTTATAATGGAACGGTTATCAGGGAACACCGAGAAATAAGCTAAAACTGAAGGGTAAGCTTCATGTTGATAACCATTTCACCAGCAAAGGCTCTTGACGTCAGCCGACAAGTGCGATGCAAGACTCACACGACACCAGATTTCCTGGAAGAGTCTCGTGAGCTGATCAAAGCTGTGCGCAAACTCTCCCCAGAAGAGTTGTCCGAGTTAATGGGGATCAGTCAGAAGCTGGCTCTGTTGAATTACGAGCGCTATCGCCAATGGAAGATTCCGTTTACGCTGGAGAACGCAAAACAGGCGCTCTTGGCATTCCGCGGCGACGTCTACAAAGGAATATCTGCTGAGACCTTCAATGATGCCGATTTCGATTTTGCCCAACAACATCTTCGAATTCTGTCTGGGCTATATGGCGTGCTACGTCCCTTGGATCTTATCCAGCCCTATAGGCTGGAAATGGGGGTCAAGCTGAAGACGGAGAAAGGGAAGAATCTGTACGAGTTCTGGAGTGATAGAATCACCAAGGGACTCAGAGCAGATTTGCAGGGTCAGGATGGTGTGCTAGTCAATCTTGCTTCGAATGAATACTTTAAATCTATCTTCACCAGGAAGCTTAATGCTCGTATTATCACTCCGGAGTTCAAAGATGCCAAAGGCGGACAATATAAGATGATCAGTTTCTACGCCAAGAAAGCACGCGGGTTGATGAGTTCCTATATCATTAGAAACAGCCTGAAGGATGCGGAAAGCATCAAAAGATTTAACTGTCAGGGTTACTCCTATGATGATACTGTGTCGTCGGAAAACAGGTGGGTGTTTACACGTGAGGAGAATTGGAAACCTAATAAGTCCTAATCAGGTGATCCGCACCTAGAACAATCGTTTCCCATTGTGTCGCGGCATAGAGAGCAGTTGGTTTGTGTGCTTTTCTCTGCTCCGAGTGATACCGGCTTGCATCTATTTTCCCGGGAGACCAACTGAGCCTACGCATCTTCCTTGCTGTTCCATGAAGATTCGATCCAGAAACCGTCATATTTTGCCATCCAAATCATACTCGAAGGAGAACGGCTAAAAGCTGTCTCTTTATCTTGGGCTGAAGCCCTGGAAAAGTGGCTCAAAATTAGGTACAAGCTGGTCACTCGAATATGCTAAAATACGAGTGTGGTTCTGGCTATTAGGTGAACACGTAAAGTGTGATACTACGGGGGATCGATTATGCCGAATGCGCTTTTGGTCTATCCAGAGTTCCCTCCATCCTATTGGGGATACAAATTTGCTCTGGATTTTGTTGGGAAAGAATCAGCCATGCCGCCTCTGGGACTGTTGACGGTGGCGGGAATGTTTCCCGAAGAATATCGGCTCAAAATAGTCGACATGAACGTCGAAGCGTTAACGGACGAAGATCTGAATTGGGCAGATCTGGTCTTGACATCCACCATGATGGTGCAGAGGGATTCTTTGCAAAAGGTCATCGAGCGATGCAAGCAGTTCACGGTTCCTATTGTTGTCGGTGGACCTCATCCCACGACGTTTCACGAAGAGATCGAAGGGGCAGATTACTACGTGCTGGATGAGGTTGAGGACACTTTGCCTGAATTTTTCCAGGATCTCAAGAATGGAACTGCCCGTAGGATTTACCGGGCATCTGAGAAGCCTGATATCAGAAAAGCCGCGTTGCCGCGCTATGACCTCATCAATATTCAGCAATATGGCGCGATGGCACTCCAGTTTTCTCGGGGTTGCCCGTTCGACTGCGAATTTTGTGACATCACTAAGTTGTTTGGCCGCGTGGCTCGTACGAAGTCCAACCAGCAAGTTTTAGCGGAGTTCGATCTCCTCTATCGCCTGGGCTGGCGGGGGAATCTGTTTCTGGTGGATGACAACTTTATTGGCAATAAGCGGGCCGCTCTGCGTCTGTTGCCCGATGTTGCTAAGTGGCAAAAGGAGAGAAATTATCCTTTCTCTGTGTTTACGGAAGCCAGTGTCAATTTGGCTCGGCTAGAAAAGTTGATGGATGCCATGGTGGAGGCTGGATTCAGTATGACGTTTTTGGGCATCGAAAGCCCGAATCCAGACACTTTGCTGAAGACTAAGAAGAAACAGAACACGAGGAAAGGAGAGGAAAACTATCTTCTTAAAGCCGTGCGGACCATTCAACAGAAAGGCATCGAAGTTACGGGAGGATTCATCCTGGGGCTGGATGGTGATCGGGAAAATATTTTTGATACTCAGATCCAATTTATTCAGGAGGCCGGCATCCCAATGGCCATGGTCGGGCTTCTGTCCGCCTTGAAAGGAACTGACTTGTACCAGCGTCTCGAAAAGGAGGGCCGATTGCTTGGGGAGTCGAATGGTAACAATGTCAGCGTCAACTTGAACTTTGTCACTGAGATGGATCGACAAACCCTGATTGATGGATATAAGCGCGTTTTGACAACTCTTTATGAGCCTACTCTTAAGAATTACTTTGAACGTTGTCTGACCATGCTAGGGCATCTTAAATGCACCAGGAGAAGTGTGAGTGGGTTTGGCAAAATGGAATTGATGGCTTTTGTAAAGTCGCTCAGACGGCAACTGCTGTCCCGACAAGGTCCGGCCTATCTCCGCTTTCTGATCCGGGTTCTCAAGGATGAACCGAAAGCGTTTCCAGACGCCGTTCGTCTCGCCATCATGGGGTATCATTTCGAGAAAATTACCAGCCAACAGATCGCTATTCATGATTTCACAGAATACCTTGAAGGAGAACTGGCCAGATTTAAAGAAATCATAGCGCAGTTTACTCTCACTCAAAGTGATCGGATCGGGGAGGTTATGGCCTATGTGCGGGATCTTTCTGTAGGGGTCTGTGTTCAATATGAGGAGATTCACAAAGACTTTAGATATGGTGTCCAGGATGCTCTTGAGGCCTTTCGAGAGTCGGTCAGATTGCACCTGGATCAGCTCGATATACCAGTTGGTGCTGGAAGCCTAACGCACCTTCGGAGGTGACGGAGATGGCAGGGTGACGAAAAAGCTCAATCGTCACCAGGGCTATCCTTTCCAGGGCTCATTCCTCTTCGGTTACTTCTTTCCAAGGGGCTAATGTCTTTCTCTTATCCGTTGTAGGAGAGAAAGGGGAGGGTTTGGACTAAGTTCCTCGCTCTCGCTCTTCGGGCTAAGGAAGAAGAGGTCAAATGGACTGACGCGGCCCAGGGTGGAACTGACCTAGAGTGCAGCCAACTGGATACTCATGTGGAGGGAGAGATTGACTAGGGGCGAGCCAGCTTGTCCGCCTGTTGCACCAATTGGATATATCCGGGCTGAGCTGTCACAGCCTGTTGCTAGAATCTTGCTGTGAGGTTTCTCTGGAACCAGGATGCCGGTAACCTAAAGAAAATAAAGTCTCTCTCCCAGCACCTGGAAATCTCCTCCCTTCTCGCCCGCCTTCTGATTAACCGAGGTCTGAGTGATCCGGACCAAGCCTGGCATTTTCTTCACCCCCGTCTTCAGGACCTTCACGACCCCTTCCTCATGAAGGATATGGATCGGGTGGTCGATCGGATTTTCCGAGCGCTGCGAGGGAAGGAAAGAATATTGATTTATGGAGACTATGATGTAGACGGTATCACATCCACCGCGGTGTTGAAGCGGGCGCTAGAAATGTTGGGCGCTTGTACGGGTTTTTATTTGCCCAAGAGACTGGATGAAGGCTATGGTCTCCAGAAAGAGGTTTTGAGAAAGGCTGTGCTGGATGGATACCATTTGGTGATCAGCGTGGATACTGGAGTGCGGGCCTTTGAGCCCTGTCAAATAGCTCGGGAGGCGGGGTTAGATCTAATCGTAGTTGATCACCATCTGCCCGATAAGCAACTGCCACCTGCCTACGCGATTCTGAACCCCTGTCGGAGCGATTGTGCTTATCCCGAGAAGAGTCTGGCTGCGGTAGGGGTCGTATTCAAACTCGTCCAGGCCCTTTTCCGAAGGTCCGGCAAGGAGAGTGTGGTAGAACACTTTCTGAAGCTGGTCGCGATCGGAACTGTGGCCGATGTGGTACCTGTTCGTGGCGAAAATCGGGCCATCGTGAGTTTTGGTCTCAAAGGGTTGGCGCAGCCTTCCAATCTAGGACTGAAAACCCTCTTAAAGAGCGTCGGAGTAGGACGCGAGGTTTCTTTGACGGATATACAGTTTAGAGTGTCTCCTCGAATCAACGCAGTGACGCGCATGGGCGGTGGCCGCGAAGTGGTCAATTTGTTCTGGACCAAAGACAGCCAGTCAGCAGAGGTCATGGTGCGAGAAATGAATGAGAAGAATTGTAGGCGGCAGCAGGAGGAACGCAAGATTCTGTCCGAGATCGATGAGCGGATCAGAAAGGACCCCTCCGCGTTCAAGAAGAACTTTCTTGTGGTGGCAGGCCAGGATTGGCACCGTGGTGTGATCGGAATTGTTGCTGCGCGTCTAGTGGAGCGATTTAATAGACCCGTTCTGGTCTTGTCAGTCAGTGACTCTGGTGCGCAGGGTTCAGGTCGCAGCATTCCCGGCGTTCATCTGCTCCGGGCCTTGGACCATTTCCGGGAGCGATTTCTTCGATTCGGAGGGCATGCGCAAGCGGTCGGATGTACCCTTGACCATGGTTCCTGCACGCCCGAATGTATTCAAAAGTTGAGCCATGATCTAGATGCTTACGTGGCGTCTACGGTCTCTCCCGATGATTTGATTCCTTCCCTTTGGATTGAGGCAATCCTTCCCTTGGAAGACCTCTCCTTTTCGCTTTACCGAGAGATTAACCAGCTGGCCCCTTTTGGAGTTGGTAATCCTGTCCCCATATTTGTGTCCCAAAAGGTGAAGGTCATTGCAGGTCCCTGGGTGCTGAAAAAACAACATCTCAAACTGCAGGTGCAGCGAAATGGGTCTCGACTAGACGCCATTTGGTGGAAAAACGGAAGTCGTGCTGATACCATAACCCTGGGATCGCATTTGGACCTGGCGTATACCGTTACTCAGGATGCTTATCAGGGAGAGGGAAAGTTGTTGCTGACCATCCGGGATTTAAGATAGCTCTGATCTTCCATATCAACGCCGGCGTGTTTTTCTGTCCGCTTAATTGAGGCAAGAAGGGCTGCGAGTCTTGCTACGGAGACACGAGGCACACCACTGTACAGTCTAAGATGCATTTTTGGAAATGGCTCAGGGTTACTTTCATTGTCCTCCTCACGGTGGCCGGGATTCTAATTCTGAGCAGTTTCTTAAGCCGCCGCCAGCTGAGGGTAGTCGTCCCGGAAAGCAATTTTCTTTCTCCGGAAATCAGCTATAGGACCACGGAATTCGAATATGCAGACTACGAAGGGAGCCGTCTCGTTTTCACCGTTCGAGCGCAAGAAAGCACTGAGACCGTAGCCAGAGTTCATTCCCTAAGAGATGTAAAGTTAACTAGTTATGGAGATACTGGCGAGCCTGCTGATGTGATCTCTGGCCACAGTGGAACCTACGATCCGGAGGGAGGGCAGATCGAATTGTTGGGAGATGTAGAGATTGAGTTGGTGGGCGGTACTCACATTTCCTCCAACCGTGTTCAAGTCGACCTTAAGCAGGAAGTGGTAGTGATCGATGAGTCCTTCCGTTTTCAGCAGGGCCCAATGATCGGAGAGGGTCGGTCGATGATCTACCGGATCCGACCAAAAGAGATTCAGATTGGCGAGGGTTTTCAGCTCGACATCTCAAGCGGCAATCCTCTGGAGGTTACGGCCTCGGAGGCCTTATACGATCTTTCCCAGGAAAGAATTCAGTTGGTTGGAGAGGTGTTACTTTTAGGACTGGACATGTCTCTGTCTGCAGACCGAACGTTGCTGCTTTTCACGAAGCAGCAACGTCTTAGAGAAATCCGCACTGCGGGACATGCTCGTCTTGATGCGGGATTAAGACGTAGCTTTTCCGGCCAAGAGATCAACTTGTTTTTCAGCTCAGAATCTCAACGACCCACCTATTTTGAAGTTCTCTCAGGGCGAGGGAGCGTCCTGAATCGGCGCGCTACTTACGAGCAGAAAGTCAAAGGCGGTGCTCATCATCTGGAGGCAAATCGTATAACGGCTGTTCCTTGGCTAGGTGTGCAAAAAAGGACTGGTTTGCTTCTGCAGCGATTTGTGGCGGAAGACGATGTGTCTTTCAAGTCTTCTGTGTTGGACATCCAAGAGTCCTCTGCCAGTTCTCTGGTGGCATTCTTTGCTGGTGAAGAGCAGTATCTGGAACAACTGGATTTGAGGGGTGGTGTGAGGCTTCTCAGAGTGGACCAGCGGTCCGCGATTCTCCGACAGGAGCGGCTTTACTGTCAGCAGCTGAATGTTCAATTGAAGGGAGGGGAAGTCTTGGATCAAGCGATCGCCAAGGAAAATGTGGATTTGGAATTGAATTCAGAGAGGGAGTCCCAACATTTCTTGGCTAGGGATATGATCAAGGTCCAATACAGGGAAGGGATGGTAGCCCGTATTGAGGGTTCCCAAAATTGTCGCCTGCAGACCGAGAATAAGGCCTCTCAAGAGGTGTACTCTTTGCGAGCCCCCTATATCGAAGTTTTCTACGAGCAAGGACTGCTGGATGCGCTTCGAGCGCATCCAGGTATTGAGTTTGAACGACAAGGGGCACGTGGGATCATCAACACGAGCAGTCAACTTCTGGAGGCTAGTTTCCAAGAAGGAAGATTGTTGGAGATCCGGCAGCTGGAGAACTTTCATCTCTGGGAGGTTAATCCGTCTTCAACCCTGGATATGTGGTCCGATAGAGCCGTCTACAATCCTGGCAATCAGGTGTTGACGGTAATGGGTGACGAACCTCCAGTGCTTCGCCACGGGATCTCTCAGGCGGAGGATCTAGCCCTGCCCAGGAGAAGGCCCACCGAGACGGTTGCACGGCGATTCCACATAGATCAAAAAACGGGAAAGATTATAGCCACTGGTGGGGTAAGAACCGAGGTGCGTGAGGCAGAGGAAACCCTTCTGATCGTAGCGGATTTCATGGAAGCTGATCCGAAAACCGGATGGGTCGACTACCGAGGTAATGCAAGAATCCTACAGGAGAAAAATAGCATTAGCGGAGAAAGGCTTCGTTACCACAGTCGGGACCAAGAGTTGGTGGTCGATGGCCGGGTGAGGAGCTTGCTGTTAGAGGATGACGAAGGGAGTCAAAAAGCGTTTCGGGTCGAGGCGGATCATCTAGTCTACCAGAAAACCGAGGGTCGGGCTCGATACCGGGGTCATGTACGACTCCAGAGTGAGCATTTCACGCTCCGTTCCCCTTTTGCGGACCTCCTGTTTCCGCCATCCGAACAGTCCGAGCTGAAGGAAATCATTGCTTGGGGTGGAGTTCGCATTCAGGACCATGATCGAGAAGCCAAGGGCCAGCGGGCCGTCTACAGTCCCGGTGAGGAGAAAGTTGTGCTTACTGGAGAGCATGTGCAAGTCAGTGAACTGAGCAAAGGCAGTGCTGTTGGCACCCGATTGACCTTCTATCTGGGCGATGATAGGCTCGTGGTCGAAGGACCTACCTCCTCTATAAAATAATGACCTTAAAACAAGTTAGCCCGATGTTGGAGGTTCGACTGCTGGACAAATACTATCAAGGTAGAAAGGTTGTGAATCAGGTCAGTCTCAACGTTGTTTCTGGGGAGGTGGTGGGCTTGTTGGGGCCAAATGGGGCCGGAAAAACCACCATCTTTTATATGATTGTGGGTCTGGCACGTCCAGATCAGGGACGCATCTATCTCAATGGAGACAATATAAGTGATCTCCCTATGTATATGAGGGCAAGAAGAGGGATTAGCTATTTGCCACAGGAACCTTCGGTCTTCCGCAAATTATCGGTTGAGGACAATCTTTACGCGATTGCTGAAACCCTTACCCTGGCGCCGGGGATTGCCGATCAGCGAGTGAGTGAATTGCTAGAGGAATTTGGTATTGCGCCAGTCCGCAAGAACCTTGCCTACACGCTTTCCGGGGGAGAGCGTCGGCGTCTGGAAATTGCCCGATCGTTGTTGATCCGGCCGGATTTCATTTTGTTGGATGAACCCTTTGCCGGTATTGACCCTTTGGCAGTGGTGGACGTTCAGCAGGTCATTGCCCGTTTGCAGTCCAAAAGCATTGGAGTTTTGATTACCGATCATAATGTTCGGGAAACGCTGAAAATTACTGATCGAGCCTACATCATCAAGGAGGGGACGATTTTCAAAACTGGTACACCCGATCTGCTCTCCTCAGATATCGAGGTGCGAAGAGTTTACCTGGGAGAACATTTCCACTTATACTAGCGGGAAGAACTGTCACCGAGGGGGTGCCCTGGGCCCTGAGAATAAGAGAGATAAACGGTCGACCCGATTTTTTGCTATGCAGTTTGTCGGGCGCGATCCACAGGTGATGTAAGGAGGTGCTTGGGGAGGCACAAGCAGGCTGTCTTATGGCGGGAGGATACCAACTAAAGCCTACTCTTCGCATGAGTCTTTCTCAGCGCTTGGCGATAACCCCGGCGCTGCTGCAAAAGATCGAGCTCCTCACCCTCAGTCGCCTGGAGCTTTCGGATTTATTGAACCAGGAACTTGCTGAGAATCCTGTGCTGGAGGAGTTGGTCGAGACGCTCGAGGGAGGAGCTGAGGATAAAAAGGATGAAAAAGAGGAGGAGGTACCGCTGGAGGAAGACTTCGATTACGAGTACTTCTTCGATGAGTATCTGAGTTCACCCAGCAGAGGAGTAGTTCCGCAAGACATAGATGAGCGTTCTTCCTTCGAACTATTTGTGGCCTCCCCCTCGTCCCTGAGTGACCATCTCAACTGGCAGTTGAATCTCTGCGAAGTCCAAAAGGAGATTCACGACATCGCCTATTTCACCATCGGTAACCTGGACGAAGACGGATATCTCACGCTCTCCGTTGAGGAGATCTCCCAGGCTCTTGGTGTCGAGAGCTCTTGTGTGGAGGGAGCTCTACGGGTGGTTCAAAGCCTTGACCCGGTTGGTGTCGCTAGTTGTGATCTTCGGGAATGTCTCCTTATTCAGATCCGTGCTGCGGAATTGGGGGGCTCTCTGGCTGAAAAGCTAGTTGTTAACTATCTGGGCCTGATTCAACAAAGAAAATTTAAGGAGATCTCCAAGGAACTAGGCTGTGATGTGGAAGAAATCTCCCATGCCCTTGAGATTATTCGCAGTCTTTCGCCCCGACCAGGACAACGCTACAACGAGCGTGATCCGGTTTACATCGAACCCGATGTGTACATTTACAAGGTTGGCAACGATTACCAGATTGATCTCAACGATAATGGTTTGCCCAAACTCCGATTGAATCGGGCCTACCGCGAACTGCTTAGAAGGGACAGTGTGTCTAAGGAAACGAAGAGTTTTATCAAAGAACGCTTACGATCAGCCGTCGAGCTGCTGAAAAGTGTCGATCAACGACAACAAACCATTCATAAGGTATGCACCTGTATTCTGAACCGGCAGCGAGGTTTTGTGGAGAGCGGTATCATGCACTTGAAACCAATGCTGATCAAGGATGTGGCGGAGGAGTTGGAGGTGCATTCGTCGACGATCAGTCGGGTGGTTGCCAATAAGTATGCTCATACTCCCCAAGGGGTAATCGAACTGCGAAAATTCTTTACAGTCGGGGTAGAGAGTGTTGAAGGTGAGAGTCTGTCCATTGTTCACGTAAAGGAAAAGATCAAGAGGATCATAGCCAACGAAAACACTAAGAAACCCCTCTCTGATCAAAAAATAACCCAGTTTCTCAACCAAAAAGGTATCCAGATTACCCGCAGAACGGTGGCCAAATACCGGGACCAGGTGAGGATCCCCGGATCACGAGAACGTAGAACGACAGTCTTTTCGTAAGGTTTGAGTCTCGGAGAGTCACCACTTTTTTCAAGAGATGCTCTCGGCCATCATACAGGACGGAAGGTCTCTGAATCTCGAAGGGATATTTTAGCTTCACCGGGGTCCGCTGATTCTGGAAGTAGTGTTGTGAAGAACTCGGGCAGGCTCCAATCGGTAGTCATTATCACGGGAATGAGTGGTTCTGGCAAGCATACCGCCTACAAGGCCTTTGAGGACCTGGGATACTTTTGTGTCGACAACTTGCCGACACCTTTGATTTCTCGTCTTATTCGGTTGAGTACAGTGTCCGGCGGTAAGATTGAAAAAGTGGCCATTGGTGTGGATGTTCGATTGCGGGAATCCGTTGCTAGTTTTGAACGATTGTTTGCCGAGCTCAAGCAGGCCTGCTACCAGTCTAGCATTATCTTCATGGATGCTTCCAATGAAGTGCTGGCGCGCCGGTACAGTGAGACTCGGAGAGTTCATCCTCTGGCCCAGGATCGAACTCTCCTCGAGGGAGTTCGGATAGAGCGCCGTAAATTATTATATATAAGAGTATTAGCTGACCTTGTTATTGATACTAGTCAACTTTCAGTTCACCAGTTGAGAAACTTCATATATGAGAAGTTTCAGCCCATGAAACGAGAGGATCCTCCGCTCCTTTCGGTGATTAGCTTCGGGTTTAAGTATGGCCTTCCCTATAATTCGGATCTGGTTTTTGATGTTCGGTTCTTGCCTAATCCGAATTTCGTCTCTCAGTTGAAATCCTTGACGGGAAATGCACCCGAAGTGATCCAGTTCATGAGCCAGTGTCCAGAAACTGCAGAAATTGTGACTAGGATTCAGTCTTTGCTGGAGTATCTGCTACCTAAATACTCCCAGGAAGGAAAAACCTATCTGACAGTTTCCATCGGCTGTACAGGAGGCAGGCACCGCTCTGTGGTAGCCGCTAATGCCCTCAAAGTGGCTTTGGGAAAGACCGGTCATCGAGCCAATGTAATTCATCGAGACCTGCACAACGGGTGAGCGAGTGGGGGAAGCTTCTTCTGATAAGATCTAGAAAATAGCGGCGAGTGGAGTCGTGGTTCGCAACTGGTGATCGCGGATCATTGCTTGTTCCTAGAGTCCGAGAGAATGACTTTTGCCAACCAACTCACAATTCTCCGTATGGCTGTGGCCCCCATTTTCGTGATGCTGGTGGTTTACGAGAGCTTTGGATATGCACTTGGGTTGTTTGTTTTGGCGGGAACAACCGATCTATTAGACGGTTTAATTGCACGGAAACTACGCCAAAAGACTCCTTTAGGAACGTTCCTGGACCCGATTGCTGACAAACTCTTACTGATTAGCGCTCTCATCGTGCTTTCGCTGGGTGAGTTGGAGCTCACCATGCGACTGCCTCTTTGGTTGACCATTACGGTCATTAGTCGGGATGTTTTCTTGCTGCTCGGTGTATTGATCATTAACCTTACTCTTGGACGTCATGTGTTCCCGCCATCCCTCATTGGAAAGGCGACAACTGTTTGCCAGTTGTTGACCGTCCTGAGCGTGCTAATCGCTAACTACTTACGAACCGAGTGGGTGCTAGTTACTCCGGTGCTTTATTTGACCCTAGCATTGACCTTGATTTCTGGTTTGCACTATTTCGCCAGGGGAATGACACTATTCGAGTATAATCAAAGCCAATGACCTGAAACTTAACCTGCGTATTTAACATGGATGGGGTGGGTGTAGGGGCGGGCCGGGGTGTCCGCCCGCGGGGGGAACGGGACATGGATAGGGGCTAGCCGACATATTGGTTGGGTCATTATAAAAGAGAGGTTTCTAGCTTGAATGGTCTGGTACTGTGTCGGGTTGATATTTTTCCCAGGTGGAGAAATAGGCATAGGAGAAGCCCTATGGTGCAGCGAACAATTTGAGCCGTCGGCTTGAACTAGTATTGGGGGAAGGAGACAGGTGAGGGAACGGGTGGGCAAGCTTAATGCATCGGGTCTGAAGATTGGAATCGTAGTCAGCCGCTTCAACGGGATGGTTAGCGAGCAATTGCTTCAGGGTGCCTTGGATGTGCTGTGTCGAATGGGTGCTAAAGAATCTGATCTGACGGTGGTTCGCGTTCCGGGAAGCTTCGAGATTCCTTGGGTTGCTCAGAGATTGGCCGAGCTAGGACAAGTGGAAGCCATCATTTGTTTGGGAGCATTGATTCGAGGGGAAACAGATCATTACGACTACCTGGCGACTGAGGTTACTCGGGCCATCGGGGAGGTTTCGCTCAAACATAAACTCCCCGTTACTTATGGAGTGATCACTGCGGAGACAGTCGAACAGGCTTTGAATCGTGCTGGTCTCAAGCAAGGAAACAAGGGTGCCGAGGCTGCACTGAGCGCAGTCGAAATGGCGAATTTGTCCAGACAACTTAGTACGGAAACAGATAGTTGACCGGTGGTTCTCTGTATGGGTGTGCTGCAGCTGTGTGGTTCAGTAAATAGGGGGTGTCATGGGGCGCAGGCGTAGGGCTCGCGAGTTAGCGCTGCAGCTACTCTATCAGCAAGATATTGGACGATCGAAAGCCGAGGAGATACGCGAGACTTTTTGGGTCTCAAATCCGGTCAATCAGACGTCTCGCGAGTTCGCGGAACTACTGTTTACTGGGTATTTAGAAAATCGAGTCAGAGTCGATGGGCTCATCCAGCAGCACGCACAACACTGGCGAATTGAACGAATGGCGGCTGTCGATCGCAATGTATTGCGAGTGGCGGTGACGGAGCTCTTGTGCCTGGACACTCCTACGATAGTGGTGATCGCGGAGGCGATAGAGATCGCCCGAAAATATAGTGGAGAAGAAGCTACGAAGTTTGTCAATGGTATTTTGGATGTCATTCGTTTGGCTCAGGTATCCGAGCCGAAAGGTCGATATGAGCAAGTCCGACCTCGTTGAGCAGCGATACCAAAAACTCAAGCAAATCCACGAGCTGGGCTGTAACCCTTATCCGAACAAGTACCATCTAACCCATACAATTCCAGAACTGGTGAGACAGTTTTCGGTCAAGTCCGCCGAGCAGCTGGATCGTGAGAAGGTGGCTGTTCAGACCGCCGGGCGCGTCGTGGCGGTGCGCAGTCACGGTAAGGTGAGCTTTGCTCATCTTACTGGAGAAGGTGGGCGTGTCCAGATCTATGTTCGTCAGGATCAGGTCGGGGAGAAGTGTTACCAGTTATACCGTCTGTTTGACATTGGGGACATAATCGGCTTGCAAGGGGTGATGTTTCGGACTCGCGCCGGCGAGTTAACTATCTTTTCCAACCATGTGGATTTGCTTGCTAAGTCACTCCTGCCTCTGCCTGAAAAATGGCACGGACTGACGGATGTCGAGCTGCGATATCGGCAGCGTTACTTGGACTTGATTGTTAATCCACGAGTCCGAGATATTTTCATTCGACGCAGCAAAATCATCTCTGAACTGCGCTGCTTCCTAGAGACACGGAGGTACCTCGAAGTTGAAACTCCCATGATGCAGCCTGTGGCAGGAGGGGCAGCCGCGCGACCTTTTAAGACCTTCCATGAAGCTTTGGGAATACCCCTGTTCCTCAGAATTGCACCTGAACTCTATCTGAAACGGCTGGTGGTGGGAGGATTTGATCGAGTCTTCGAAATCAACCGAAGTTTTCGCAACGAGGGAATTTCTACTCAACATAACCCGGAATTCACGATGCTTGAATTCTACCAGGCTTACAGCGACTACTGGGATCTCATGGATTTGACCGAGGATATGCTGAGGACGGTGGTTGAAAGCGTCACTGGAGGCCTAGAGGTTGAATTCGGGGACGAGCGGATTAACTTTGACCAGTACAGGCGCTATTCCATGATCGAAGCGATCCAGAAATTCTGGCCCCAAGATCAACCTCCTACTTCGGACGAGCTGGGCCGGCGAGCGGGGCTGGTTCGACTCCTGAAAGCCGTTGGGGTTAAATCGGATAAGGGAGAGAGCTGGGGAAAATTGTTGGGTCTTCTCTTCGAAGTGGTGGTGGAGAAGCGTTTGATCCAACCCATCTTTATCTACGACTTTCCCGTCGAACTGTCACCATTGTCGAAGAGGAAGGAGTCAGATCCTCGGTTTGTCGAACGATTCGAGCTATTCGTCGCTGGTCTGGAGATTGTTAATGGGTACAGTGAGCTCAATGACCCTACAGAGCAGAAACGGCGCTTTGAGGAACAGCTGAAGGCTCGCGACTGTGGAGATCTGGAAGCCCATGCCATGGATGAAGACTACTTGCGGGCGCTGTGTTACGGGATGCCTCCTACCACAGGGGAAGGGATTGGTGTTGATCGTCTTACCATGATCTTAACGAATTCTCAGTCCATTCGGGAGGTTATTTTCTTCCCCCAACTAAGACCGCACATGGATGGCTAGTTTTCCAGATTGGCTTGTGGATGCTCTTGGGGAAGTTGTGTCTGAGTGTCCCAGCCGTGCCCTTGGCTGCTCTGGAAAACAGCTCGGTAGACCTGAACTCAGGTGCTGTGGATGATGAAGTTTGAACTCTTGGTTGCCTATCGATACTTGCGAACCCATCGCAAGCAGGCCTTCATCTCGGTGGTCACACTGATATCACTGCTTGGAGTGGTGGCTGGGGTGACCGCTTTAAATATTGCGCTTGCTTTGGAAACGGGCATGCAGAAGGAATTTCAGAGCCGTATCTTGGGTGCGACTCCACATGTCAATTTGATGCGATTGGACAGGCCATCTATTTCCGGGTACGAAAGACTGGTCGATCACATGCTTCAGCTTCCGGAAGTTACGGCCGTTTCTCCGACCATTTACGGCCACGCTCTGATCCAAAGCGATCTTCGCCAGCAACCAGCAATGCTTAAAGGGATTGACCCGAGACGAGCCTTTTCCCTGTCCTATATTCATTCGATGTTGCTTGAAGGAGAGCTAGCCGAATTCGAGTGTCAGGGCCCTGTTCCTCCTATTGTATTGGGAAAAGATCTCGCTCGAGCGCTCGGGGTACTGGTGGGTGAGTATGTGCGGGTCCTGGGCGCCAGAGGGGAACTATCTCCCTTAGGCCAGATGCCTCGTGTGCAAAACTTTCTGGTGGTGGCTTTCCTGGAGTCCGGCTTGTGGGAATTCGATGCGAATTTTGCTCTCATTCCGTTGCAGTCGGCACAACGCTTTCTGGGATTCTCTTCGGATCAGATCGGAGTTCTGGAGTTTCGCATCGAGCAAGCCGAAACGGCGGGTGAGGTTGCCAAAACTATTCAGGAGCGGGCCGGACCAGACTATACAACGACCACTTGGATTGAGTTAAACCGACCTCTGTTCGCGGCCTTGAGGCTGGAGAAGTGGGCGATATTCATTGCTATCGGGTTGATTGTGTTGGTGGCTTCTCTCAATATTGTGTCGACGCTCACTCTAATGGTGATGGACAAAGGTCGAGACATTGCCATCATTACGGCTATGGGGGGCACCTCGAAGACCATCATGAAAATATTCATGCTCCAAGGGCTAATTATTGGTGTAGTGGGTACCCTGATTGGAGACCTTTTGGGGAGCACAGCTGTCTGGTATTTCGATCGTTACCGAGTGTTCCGCCTCGAGCCCCAGGTCTATGCCATTCCCTATGTACCGTTTGAGCTTGATTTAGGAAACCTGCTATTGGTGTCTGGGTTGGCGGTTCTCATCAGCTTTTTCGCCACCATTTATCCCGCTCGATACGCCGCCTGTCTTAATCCTGTAGAGGCTTTAAGATATGAGTAACTTCCTCAATGTCCAAGGCCTGTCTAAGGCCTATTGGTCCGGGGGAGAACGACTCAACATCCTAGTCGATCTCAAGCTGCAGGTCGAAGCAGGCCAAATGCTGGCCGTAACTGGCGCCAGCGGATCGGGTAAGAGTACCTTCCTACACCTGGTGGGGGGGATGGAAAAACCCGATGCTGGCCAAATTCTTGTCCAGGAGACGGATATCACTCAACTGAGTCCAGGAGAATTGGCTCGGTTTCGGAATGAAAAGGTTGGTTTTGTTTTTCAGTTTCATCACCTGCTGCCGGAATTTTCAACCTTGGAAAACGTTATGTTCCCTCTACTTCTGAGGCGGACATCGGCTGTAGAGGCGGCTGACAAAGCACGTTTTTACCTGGGGGAAATGGGACTGGTCAAACGCATCTACCATCGGCCCGGGGAGTTGTCTGGCGGAGAGCGCCAGCGAGTGGCCATTGCTCGGGCTTTGGCTGGCCAACCTTCGCTCCTATTGGCCGATGAGCCCACCGGGAATCTGGATGCTGACACTGCCGACCTCGTCTTTGGATCTCTGGTCGATGCCCACCGACGGTTTGGGTTGACTGCCATCATTGTCACTCACAACCGGGATCTGGCCAGGCGCTGCGACTACGAGAAAAGCATGCAGGGGGGGAAACTTCCTTGAGGGAAAGTCGTCATTGATTTAGTGGTCCATTTCGGACATAGGATGGTGTTTGCAGATGAGGCTTGCCAGACTAGGATAAGATGTGGGGAGGAAGGCGCTGGTGCCTGAAGGAAATAGGAGAGAAGTTAATTTCTATCACGCTAGAAGGATATAATGACAATTTATGGAAAACTACTCAGTTTGTTAAGTAAAAAGTAGAAAACGCCGGAAAAATAAGCAGACGATATGTTCGAAAAATACACGGAAAAGGCGAGACGCGTTATCTTTTTCGCACGCTATGAGGCTAGTCAGTTAGGGTCACGCTCTATAGAGACCGAACACATTCTCTTGGGTTTGCTTCGTGAAGATAAGGCTCTGGCCACCCGCTTTCTTCATCGAGCAGAAGGCGTTGTGGAAAAGATCCGTAAACAGATTGAGGGACATGGGGTTGTGGGTGAAAAGGTCTCGACCTCCGTTGAGTTGCCGTTGAGCAACGAATCCAAGCGAGTTTTGACCTTTGCTGCTGAGGAATCCGATCGTTTACTTTGCACCTACGTAGGGACTGAACACATTCTGCTCGGTTTGCTGCGGGAAGAAAAATCGGTAGCGGCTGGAATTTTGTATGAGAAGGGTCTCAGACTTTCGAGAGTGCGGGAAGAGTTAGCTGGGTTGAGCTTGGGGGAACCGGCTTCCTCCAAGCCAAAGGATTCCTTAATCCTGACCGAGTTTAGCCGGGATCTAACCGAAGCCGCACTGAATGGAGCTCTCGATCCGCTGGTTGGGCGGGAAGCAGAAATCAAGCGAGTGATCCAAATCTTATGCCGCCGCACGAAGAATAATCCAGTGCTGATTGGTGAGTCAGGAGTTGGAAAGACGGCTATTGTCGAAGGTTTAGCACAGAGGATCGTGAACGGCAAGGTGCCTTCCATGATGAGTGGTCGGCACCTCTTGGCATTGGATATTTCTTTGATCGTGGCCGGTACCAAGTACCGCGGGCAGTTTGAAGAGCGCCTTAAGACAATCATGAAAGAATTGGTGGAGAATCCCAATTTCGTGATCTTTATCGATGAACTGCATACCCTGGTCGGTGCGGGGTCGGCGGAAGGGTCCCTGGATGCAGCCAATATCCTGAAGCCCGCTTTGTCGCGAGGGGAAATTCAGTGCATCGGGTCGACCACTCCTTACGAGTACCGTCGGTCCATCGAAAAAGATCGCTCCCTGGAGCGTCGCTTCCAGGCGGTGAAAGTGGCGCCGCCGACCACGGAAGAAACACTGGATATTATTTATGGAATTAAGGACCGTTACGAATCCTTTCATCTAGTGCGATATACAGATCAAGCAATTCGCGCAGCGGTCTATCAATCTAGTCGGTATATTCCGGATCGTTTTTTGCCGGATAAAGCTATTGATGTGCTGGATGAAGCGGGTGCTCACGTCAAGTTAACTCACACGGTTCCCCCAGATGAGGTAATGGCAAGCGAGAAGAAGATCAAGGTCATCGTGCGCGAGATTGATGATGCGATCTCGGCTAAAGCATTCGATCGTGCTATTCGGCTAAAAGATCAAGAGCTGATGGAACGTGAAAACCTTCAGGTGATCAAGGAGCGTTGGAAACTTGAGCATCGAACCCCTTCTCCAGTAGAACAAGAACACGTGGAGCAGGTGATTTCCCGTTGGACCGGGATACCGGTTATGTCCCTTCAGGAAGAGGAAACTCAGAAACTGCTGCGCATGGAGCAGGAGCTGCACCAGCGGATCGTTAGCCAGGACAGGGCCGTTTCGGCGGTGTCTCGAGCAATTCGCCGCAGTCGGGCGGGAATGAAAAATCCCAATCGACCGGTGGGATCTTTTCTTTTCCTTGGTCCGACCGGGGTGGGTAAGACCGAATTGGCCAAGTCATTGGCGATGTTCCTCTTCGGCAGCGAGAAAACACTCATACGTTTCGACATGTCTGAGTATATGGAGAAGCATTCGGTATCCAAGTTGATCGGTTCCCCCCCTGGTTATGTGGGTCACGAAGAAGGTGGCCAGCTGACCACAAAAGTGAAACGTAATCCTTATTCGGTGCTTTTGCTGGATGAGATCGAAAAGGCACACTACAATATTTTTAATCTCCTTTTGCAAGTGTTTGAGGATGGCCAGTTGACCGATTCCCATGGCATTACAATCGATTTTAAGAACAGCATCATTATCATGACCTCGAACATAGGAGCGCGTTATTTGGCTAATAAACCGCGCCTGGGATTTACCGATCTGGTCGGGGACAGTCAGAAGAAGATGGAAAATGTCATTCTGAGCGAGGTCAAGCGGATTTTCAACCCGGAGTTTCTCAACCGGGTGGACGAAATCATCTTGTTTGAGGCTCTGACAGAGATTGAATTGAGCCAGATAGTCGATCTACTTTTGACTCAGGTGAATGAGAATCTGGTTCCCAAACATATTGTGATCCAGTTGGAGGAGGATGCGAAGGGATGGATCATCGATAAGACATGCCGAGATCGCTCTTATGGAGCTCGACCCCTGCGAAGAGCGATCCAAAAATACATTGAAGATCCCGTTTCTGAACGCATTATTCAGGGCCAATTGAAAGAAAAAGATACGCTCATCGTCTATAGGAAGGATGGGGAGCTCTACTACCGGGCCAAGGGTACCAAAAAAAAGGGAGTTCCTCTGTCGTATGGGGTCTGAAGAATTCCTCGGGTAAAAGGCGGTGGATAGGCTTTTCTTTCTTCACTCAGTATCTCTTTCCCGTTCAAAATACGATAAGCGTTGGTGTCGGCTGTACTGGGTCAACCAGCTTGCTCTCCTTTACGTTTGCTCGGTAAAATAAATTCTTTGGAATGATCTAATGTGGCGTTGCCGGGAGTTGTCTGGATACTCAAGTTGGTGGGCAGGGTGGATCCTGCGTCTTCGGGCGGCCGGTGTGGGTGGTTCTGTGATGTTTGTCTGGTTCATCAACGGTCTTATCTGCTTGGTCTCTCCGTTGTGTGCTCGCATGGGACAGGTGGAGCAGATCGAGGAAATTCGCATCGTCGGTAACCGGCGTATTCAGGAAAGCACTATCCTCTATTACATCCAGAGTAAGGAGGGGGACTTTTACAGCGAGGAGCAAATTCTTCGGGATTACCGAGGACTTCTCAACACGAATTTCTTTCACGATGCCAAGGTCAGGATTCAAAAAGGAGAAATTGGGGTCATCGTCATCTTTGAGGTGAAGGAACGTCCCCTGGTTCGGCGTATTCTATATGAAGGGATGAAATCGTTCAAGGAATCGGATGTCTTGGAGAGGTTTCGGGATATGCGCGTCGGCCTTACGATCGACTCTCCATTTGATGAATCCAGAATCCCGAAGGCTCGCCTTGCACTAAGAATCTTGCTGGACACACATGGCAGACCCTTGGGGCGGGTGGAGGTGGCCATCGAAGAGATCACCTCCTCGGCGATCAAGTTGATTTTCAAGTTCGACGAAGGACCTAAGGTTCGGATCGGGGACATCCAGTTTGAAGGCAACACCGTCGTTTCAGATGGTGAACTTCGCGAGGCGCTTCAATTAACGAAGACCCGGGGCCCGATTACGATCTTTAAGGGCCACGACAAGTACATCGGCGATAAATTGGAGTATGACGTCCAGGTGAACATGTTGGCGAAATACCGGGAGAGGGGCTATATGGAAGCTAGAGCCGGTGAGCCAAAGGTAGAGATTGTGGAGGCGCCTCAGGGCTGGCTTTATGGTTTTCGCAAGACGAAACAGCAATACTACATAGTTGTGCCAATCGAAGAGGGCCCACAGTTTTTTCACGGAAACTTCGGGGTCGCAGGAATCAAGGCTTTCGACACTGAGCTTGTCGAGAAACGCTTCGAGGTGGTGTCGGGAGAACCGGTTAACTGGACCCGGATGAAGGAGTATAGCGACGAGTTAAAGAAGCTGTACTCCGGTTTGGGCTATCTGGACATGGATTCAGTTCCTGAGGTGAATGTGGACCCCGGCGGCACTAAAACGATGGACATCGTACTTCAAGTGACGGAGGGCAAGCAGTACATCGTCAACCGGATCGATTTTTCGGGCAATACTAAAACGCGGGACAAGGTGCTACGGCGCGAATTTCTGCTAGAGGAGCAACGGCCGTTTAGTGGAGACTTGCTCGACAGTTCCATTCGGCGGCTCAATCAACTGGGTTTCTTTGAAAAGATCGAGGAAAAGGACTACGAGGTCGTTAAGAAACCGTTGGAGTCTTCAGCCGACGTTGTGGTCAAGGTCAAAGAACGGAGCATGCAATCGATTGGACTCACGGCGGGGGCGAGTGGAATCAGTGGTAGTTTTTTTGGGGTTAACTATTCTACCAACAACTTCCGGGGGAAGGGGCAGAGAATTGATGTCAACGTTCTGACGGGGACTCGGAGCTCCAACTTGATGTTGTCCTTCGCCGAACCGTATTTTATGGACAGTAGGATTCAGATGGGTTGGTCCGTGTTCAGTCAGCGCTTTCGCTACGATACGTTCGCTGCTTTCTTCGGACAGATTTCCCCCAGCGACAATATCCCCCTGTTCACCCAGGCCAGCACTGGCTTCAATGTCAACGGAGGCTACCCCATCCAGCGCTGGAGTAGATTCGGTTTACAGTACTCCTTACAGACGATCCGAATTTCTGATATTGACGACCTGTATCGGGACTTTGCCGTCAATCAGCTCATCGGATTCACGCCGGGCGGGAGTGCAGAGGAAGCTCAGAGAGGGATCATCCGGAGCGAGGTCAGTCCCAGTTTCATGCGCAATACCAAGGATAGTTACTATGGGGCGCATAAGGGCAGCCAATTTCTTGTCCAGGTGCCCTTTTCTGGAGGACCGCTGGGAGGGAGTTTTAATGTTATTAAACCGTTTGTTGAATTCCAACATTTCATGCCTGACGACTACTTCAGCGGAGGACGTAATACCCTAGCCTTGAGGGTCCAGGTTATGCACATTTTCCCATTCGGAAAACTGTCGAATGGGTCCCCTATGTCGATTCCCTTTTTTGAGCGCATTTTTTCCGGAGGCGAATACGACCTGCGAGGCTTTGACATCCGAGCCATTAGTCCCTGGGCCGTTAACCGAACCCCGCGCCTCGATGAGATGGGCAATCCTGTGGTGGACTTAAATACGGGACTGCCCATTATCAATGAGCGTCTTTTGCCGGTGGGGGGAGATACCAGTGTGGTGATGACTAGCGAGTACCGGGTACCTCTGGCTGGGCCGCTTCAGGTGGCGGCTTTTCTGGACTTTGGGACTTCGACCGTGCTGAAGAAGAGGAATATAATCCTCTTTGGCCCGCGTACCTTTATTGATCTCCAGGAGAACACCAACAATGTTTGGCGTGCCTCGACCGGGGGGGAGTTCCAATTTATCATGCCGATGATCAACCAACCCTTTCGCTTGATCTTTGCCTACAATCCATTGATCATGGACACGGATGTAGTGGTGAACGGTGTCAAGTTTAAGCTCAAAGAACCTAGGCGGAATATGAAATTCACTGTTGGCTACACATTTTAACAACGGACGACAAGAAAAGGGGAGATAATGAGCTCATTGACCAGGTTTCAAATAATTGCTGGCGCACTACTATTGATGGGAACTAGTGGAATCGGCCTGGCACAAAGTAGCGGTGTGGAAAACACTGGTAGTGCCTTTAAGGTTGGGTTCGTGAGTACCTTTGAAGTGCTTCAGGGCACCGGAGAAGGGAAGCGCGAATTGGCAAAATTGGAGGAGTATGCGAGTGGCCAGCAAAGAGAGTTTGAATCCCAGGCGAGCGGACTAGAAAAGCTAAGGCAACAATTGCAAACTCAACAACGGACGTTAAATGTGGAGACCCGCCTCGAAATTCAGCGAAGCATCGAAGAGAAGGATAGGAAGTTGAAACGCTTCCAGGAAGATGCTCAACTGGAGCTCAATCGGCGTAGGGATAAGTTGCTAACCAGATTGGGAGAGAAGATTCAACGGGTTGTCAGCGAGTATGCCCAACAGAATAACTTTAGTGCCTTATTCCTGCGTGACTCGAGCTTCCAGGTTTATGTAGCTCCCAGTTTTGACCTGACTTCCGAAATTATACGGGTCTATAACCAGCGTAATCCTGTGGCTGCGAGCAGCATCTCGAGCCAATCCCCTACCGCGAAGTAAGTTTAGCTGTTTTGTTTCAGCCATAAGGGAATGTTTATGGCCATCGAAACGTTACCACGCTTCGGGCAGATGGGAGGGTGCGCTCTGCGATTGTTCGTGTCGATGATATCTTTGTCTCGCGCCTTGATCTCCTCGCACAAGGCTATCTATAAACATCATCCTACTACTTCCCAAAAGATGGTCCAAGCCTTTCTGGTCCCCATTGGCCCAATTGAGATAGGGGAAATCGATGTCTTTGCGACGATTCAAAAAGGCAATTCGTCTAACAACTATTGACCTTTTCCAGCAGGCTGAGGTTAAATTCCATCAGTGTATACACTGCAGCAGCTCAGTGATCATGTCCAGGGGAAGGTCGTTGGCGACCCTGAACTCGAGATCACGGGAGTTGGTCCTTTTGAGACGGCTGTTCCGGGTGAAATCACCTTGGCAGTAGAAAAGAAGTACTTGAACAGCCTGAAGGAAACTCAGGCTTCAGCAGTGATTGTTTCGGCGCAGGTCTTTTTTCCTGAGAAACCACTGCTCCAAGTCCCCAAGCCCAAAGTGGCATTTGCCCACTTGGTGGCATTTTTTCACCGGAGACCCTTCAAGCCCACGGGTGTCTCCCCACTGGCCAGGGTCGGTAAGGGTTGTCAGCTATCCGAGCAGGTGGTCATCGAGCCCTTTGTACACATCGGTAATGAAGTCGTCATTCAAGAACGCGTGACGCTATTTTCCGGTGCTCAGGTGGGAAGTCGGTGCAGGATCGGAGCGGACAGTGTTCTCTTTCCGAACGTTACCCTTTACGACGACGTCATCTTGGGACAGCGAGCAGTGATTCACGCCGGCGCAGTGGTCGGTGCCGATGGCTTTGGTTATGTAACTGATGGTCAGAGGCAGGTGAAGATTCCCCAGGTGGGACAAGTGCTCATTGGGGACGATGTTGAAATTGGAGCCAACAGCTGTGTGGATCGTGGTACTTTTGGGGCTACCATTATTGAACGTGGTGTGAAACTGGACAACCTCGTTCATATCGGTCACAACTGTAAGATCGGCGAAAATACGGTGATCGTAGGCTGCGTGGGAATCTCCGGTAGCGTGGAGATTGGTCGGAACTGTATCCTGGCTGGTCAAGTTGGAGTCATGGATCACATTAAGATCGGAGATCAGGTCACAGTTATGCTCAGGACAGCAGTCACCAAGGACGTTCCTTCGGGGAGTGTAATTTCGGGTCAACCAGCCATGAGTCACCGACAGGCCATGAGGATTGAAGCACTGACTCGCCGTCTGCCCGAGTTCTACTCGAGGTGGAAACGTTTTGAGCGACAGCGGAAGGGGAGAGTGGAAGACGAATGAATGAAGCCATTACAATGCTCGAGATCCAGGAGATTATGGATTACCTTCCTCACCGCTATCCATTTTTACTGGTGGATCGGGTTATTGAGTATGAAGAGAGACAGAAAATAGTGGGTATCAAGAACGTGACCATTAACGAGCCCTTTTTTCAGGGCCATTTTCCGGGCGCGCCGATCATGCCAGGGGTGCTCATTCTCGAATCGATGGCCCAGGTGGGTGGCATTCTAGTTTTCAAGACTTTACAGGATCACCGGCAGAAATTGGTGTATTTCATTGGTATCGAAAACGCTCGGTTTCGTAAGCCGGTTCGGCCGGGAGATCAGTTGCGTCTGGAGATTGTGGTGATTCGGATGAGAACGCGAATCGGAAAGCTGGCTGGAAAAGCTTACGTCGAAGGAGATCTGGTGGCCGAGGCCGAGGTGATGTTTTCTGTGGGGGATCGACCGTAACCGCACCATGTTTAGTCGGACCTGTGAGATTCATCCTACCTCAGCTGTTTCCGAGAGTGCCAAGATTGGTCAAAAGGTCCGAGTCGGCCCTTATGTAGTTATTGGCGATGAGGTAGATATTGGCTCGGGTACCTGTGTGGGTCCCCACAGTGTGATTCAGGGACCGACTAGTATTGGCCGACACAACCGCATCTTTGGTCAGTCGGCTATCGGAAATGATCCGCAAGACCTGAAGTATCGAGGAGAGAGAACGTTTCTCTTTATCGGCGATAGAAACCTGATCCGGGAGTTCGTGACGATCCATCGTGGAACCTCGAATGGGGGAGGGAAAACCATCGTTGGAAACGACAATCTTCTGATGAGCGGCGCTCACATTGCCCATGACTCTCGTGTTGGGGATGGGGTGATCATTGGCAACGCGGCGACTTCAGCGGGTCACGTGGAGATCGGTGACCATGCCAGAGTAGGGGCCTATGCTGCCATTCATCAGTTTTGCCGTGTGGGCCCCTATGCTTTTGTGGGTGCCTTTTCCGTCTTAACGCGAGACGCGTTGCCCTTCACCATTACCGTAGGCCAGCGAAATCAAGCCAAAACCTACGGCATCAACCGGGTTGGTTTAGAACGGGAGGGATTTTCTCCTCAGCGCATCGAAGCGCTGAGGACTGCGTACCGCTACCTGTTTCAAAAAAGGTTAAAAATCAAGGAAGCGATTCAGAAAATTCGGCAAGAGGGATTGGAGACTCGTGACGTAGCTCAACTCACGCGATTCATCGAGGTATCGCAAAGAGGGTTCGTCCGTTAGATGTTTGAGGAAGAATCCAGAGCTCTGGAGGGATATCCACTTGAAGCTCTCATGATCTCTGCCTGAGAGGTTCTGAGAAGATGAAAATTCCTTGACGGAACTAGATCATGGACATTGAACGATTGGGACTAATCGCGGGCAATGGGAAGTTTCCCTTTCTCGTACTTGAGGAAGCCGCCCGCAGAAAGATCTCCCTTGTGGTGGCGGCCATAAAGGAAGAGACGTTACCCGAAATCGAAGAGTTGGCGTCTCGAATCCGAGTTTCCCAAAATGCTCGGATTTGCGTGCACTGGTTAGGCTTGGGACAACTCGAGAAGCTAATCCGCCTTTTTCGGGAGCGAGGCGTGGTGCAAGTGGTTATGGCCGGACAGGTCAAGCATCGGAAGATATTTGCCTCCAAGATGCAAGGTAAAGGTGGTTTGAGTGCCTTGCCTGATTGGAAAATGACGCGGTTGTTGCTGTCTCTGTCTCGCAAAAACACGCAGTCCCTCATCGGTGGAGTGGCTTCTGTTTTGAGCAACCACGGGATTGAGTTACTCGATTCCACTTATCTTCTTCGAGAATCACTGGCCACTGCGGGAGTCATCACCCGCAGAGCGCCTAATCGGAAGGAGCGTGAGGACATTGAATATGGTCGCCCGCTGGCGCGTCAGTTGGCTCAGCTCGACCTCGGGCAGAGCGTCGTGGTTAGAGATCGAGCTGTAGTGGCCATTGAGGCCATGGAGGGAACCGATGAGACGATCCGGCGTGCCGCACGGTTGGTGGGCAGCCAGCGGTTAACCCTGGTCAAGATGAGCCGACCCAACCAGGACATGAGATTTGACGTTCCGGTCATCGGGTTGCAAACACTTCAGGTTCTCGAACAATGTCATGTGTCGGCAATGGCCATCGATGCGGGAAGAACACTCATACTCGACCATCACGAGTTCGTTCGTAAAGCGAACGGTCTGGAGATCGCTATTGTGGCTGATTGATAGTGATGGCTCTGACCAAGGTGGCTGTGGTGGGCGTAGGTGCTCTCGGTAAACACCACGCCCGCGTCTATGGCGAGTTGCCCAATGTTGAACTGGTGGGAGTCGTCGACAGTCAGGATGAAAGGGCGCGGGAAGTTGCGCGTGCCTGCGGCTGTCAATCCTACACCAACTATCGAGAAGTCTTGGACGCGGTAGAGGCCATCAGTTTGGCCGTCCCGACACATAAACACGCTCAGATCGGGAGGGCATTCTTGAAGCGTGGTATCCACGTCCTGGTTGAGAAGCCGATTTCCCGGACCCTGCTTCATGCCGAACAGCTCATTGAGGCTCGGGAAAAGACAGGCTGTGTGCTACAGGTCGGTCATTCGGAGCGCTTTAACCCTGCCTTCCAGGTAATCAAACCCTATTTGACTCGACCGCAGTTTTTTGAGGCCCACCGGTTGGGAGTGTTTGTTCCCAGGAGCTTGGATATCGATGTAGTGCTGGATCTGATGATCCATGACCTGGATCTCATCCTGCACCTGGTTGGAGAACCAGTTGAGGAAATTCGAGCCGTTGGAATTCCCGTACTGACCCACCGGATCGATATCGCTAACGCTCGGGTGGAATTCAAAAGTGGTTGTATTGCCAATCTCACGGCCAGCCGGGTTTCTAAGGAAAAAATACGAAAACTGCGCTTTTTCCAGCCTCATGACTACGTTTCTTTGGACCTCAATGAGCAGAAGGCTGAAATGTACAGTCTCATAAACAGTAGCTTGCACCCTAAGATAGTGGAACGGCGATTCGATATTCACCGAGGTGAGCCGTTGAGGCTAGAGATCCAAGCGTTCTTGGCTGCCGTTGGCGGCTCAGATCGAGAAGCTGGCGGCGGATGCTCCGGTGAGGAGGGCCGGCGCGCACTGGATTTAGGTCTACAGATTCTGAACGCAATCCAGAAGTGAAGGAATGGATTTAGCAATTGGGTTAAACAGCGTGATGGAAACGGGCCACGGCGGCTTTGATGGTCAATGGCGAGTTGTCAGGTGTTTAAGGTGCAGGTTGAAAAGAGGGACCGGAAAACAAGGTCAGTCTTTTTTGGGCCGCTTTGCTGCGTAGCTCTCTTCTTCTGGCCGGGGGGAAGTTGTGGGGGGGAGCGCTCTCCACCCGTGCTTTCTCCCTTCTGGGAAGGCTCGGGGCCAGCTACGATTCCACCCATTCTAGGTTCTCCCCGGATTCAGGTGCTGCTGAGGGAGAGCTTCTGCATGGCCTGGATTGAAGGCGCACGGTGAGCAGCTATTTTGACCGTTCGAGTGAGCCCGCACGGCATCCACTTGTTTAAAGGAGAAACCAGCCGAGATGAGGTGTTTCGGTCACACTGCGGGTTGCGGGCTCGAAGAGCCGGCCATTGGCTCCAGGTGGATGATGTTGCTTATCGAGAAACAATCGGAGTCTTCATCGGTCCGGTGGGAAAACCGGTCATCGCCAACGAGTTGTGTCTCGAAGAGTACCTGGACGGTGTGTCATACTGAATGAACTCAACCCTGAGGCTTCTCCACAAGTGGAAGCCATCAAATCCCAAAGTGTGGCAGCCAGAACCTACGCGTTCTCAGGGATAGACCTCTGCGCGAGAGAGGACTTTGACCTTTACTCAGACATGGACTCGCAAATCTATCGAGGTCTCGAAAGCGAACATTCTCAGTTTGACCAAGCGATCTGGGACACCCGGGGGATCCTGGCCGCTATCACCGCAAGCCGATCCGGGTCTTCTATTCTTCCACTTGCGATAGAGTGACCGAAAGTCATGACCTCATGTTCTAAGGGGTTCCGTTCCCTTATCTGAGGGGAGGAGTTCGTTGCCCGGATGACTCTAACCACTACCCTGTCTAGGAAGAGAATATTCCGACGGTGGCCATACAGTACCAATTAAATCAACTGGTGAAAGCAGGTCGCGGGAGGCAGTTGAAGCCCCTACCCACAAGTTCCTTTGGCGGATGGTCGGAATGCCCTTCGTGGGAAGCAAAGGTAAACGTTTTGTGCAGGTGAATCTCCGTTTTGTCCTGGGATTGTGCAGCAATTGGATTCTTTCCATGGAGTCTCGGCATGATAAAGCTGGTTATTTTACGGAGTCTTCCGTGAAAGGGAGAGGGTAGGATCACGGTGTTGATTTGTGTCAGATCAGTTGTGTGGAGCTGGCCTACCAGGGGTTCGTCTTTGACCGGATCCTCAAGTATTACTACAATAGGGTCAGCTTGCTCCGGGAGTGCTGAGTCTTCGATTGGGGGAAATAGGGTGACGTATTTTCTCAGGTTCTAGTCTAGATTGTGACTTTTTGTTTCGGAAGTAATCTCGCGACTCTTTGCGTCTTGGCGTGGATACGAGTAGGGGGCTTTCGGAGTAGCGATCACTCGTTGTTTTGAGGATAGGGAACTATCTTGGTCTAGACTGCCTGGAAGGAAATTCTGCAGTCTCCATCACCTTGAAGTATCGGTGGGTCCAACCTAGCTCTAACCGAACACGCCCCAACGATTATAGGGAACCCGGAGCGGGGGTGAGTTCTTCAGATGATGTCCTTCTTGAGAAATGTAGGGGCTGACTGTAGGTCCGATCAATAACTCCAGTTGGGAGGACAAAGGGCAAGAGCATTCCTCTCGTGCGCAAATCAGACGCAGATAAGGGAAAAATCGATCTATTGCTGGCAGTGGTAGGACCAACGGCCTCCGGAAAGAGCAGTTTGGCCTTAAAGGCAGCTCAGATTCTTGAGGCCGAGATCGTGAACTGCGACTCGATGCAACTTTATCGCCGGCTTGAGATTGGTACGGCTAAGCCCAGCCAGCTACAGCGTCGACTCGTGCCGCATCACCTGTACGATATTATCGATCCACACGAATATTTCAGTGCGGGTCGCTATATGTTCTTAGGTCGGAGGATCTGCAGGGGGATCGCTAAACGAGGGCGAGTGCCGTTGCTGGTCGGAGGAACGGGACTCTACCTTCGGGCGCTTCTGGAAGGACTCTTTCCGGGGCCCGGCCGATCCGAAGAGATTCGGCGAAGACTGAATGAGACTAGTCGCCGCAAGGGTTTACTCTATTTGCACCATTTGCTTGCAGCCAGGGATCCGAAGGCGGCTCGACGAATTCAACCCACTGATCGTATCCGCATTGTCCGAGCGTTAGAGGTTTGCTTCTCCACCGGAGTCATGATCAGCGAGCTGCACAAACGCCGGCGTTCACTCTCCGGATTTTCCGTGCTCAAGGTAGGACTGAATTTACCGTCTCCAGTTCTACATGATAGAATCGATAGGCGCGTGAGGGCGATGTTTCGTTCAGGGTTGATCAAAGAGGTTGAACGACTATTAAGTGGTGGGGTGTCCAGAGAGGCCAAGGCCTTTGAGGCTCTGGGTTATCGGCATGTTGCTGCCTTCCTGAGTGGGCGACTGAGTCGAGCAGAGGCCTTAGAGCGAATGTGTAGGGATACAAGACGTTACGCCAAGCGCCAAGTAACTTGGTTCCGAAAAGAGAAAGATATCCGGTGGATACCCTTCCCGGGTGAGGATCCCGCTGCCCTCAAACGGCTCCTTCAGCTTTTTGAGGAGGCCAGGGAAAATCTTATATAGATTCACCCAGCAGGGAAAGGGAAGCGTGGTTCCGGTGTCAGCTTAGTTTCCAACCTCCCGTCTCAGGCATGGAATTTGAAGCGGTTATTGGTCTAGAAGTACATGCCCAGCTGCTGACTCAGAGCAAGATTTACTGTGCTTGTAGCACCCAGTTTGGATCTCCATCTAACTCGAATACCTGTCCGGTTTGCCTGGGATTGCCGGGAGCTCTTCCAGTCGTAAATCGGGAGGCCGTTGCGATGGCACTCAAAGTGGGTATTGCTCTCGGTTGTCGGATCGATCGAGCTTCAAATTTTGCTCGAAAAAATTATTTTTATCCCGATTTGCCCAAGGGTTACCAGATTTCCCAGTACGAACAACCGCTGGCCGTGAGCGGGCGGATCACCCTATGGAGTGGAAGGCGACTGAGCGGTGGGAACATCACCGACTACAGGAAGAAGAGTTTCGGTATTCTTCGTGTACACTTAGAGGACGATGCCGGCAAGTCTGTTCATATGCCTGGGGTGGGCACTTACGTCAATCTGAACCGAACGGGTGTTCCCCTGATCGAGATTGTCTCTGAAGCGGATTTCCGATCCTCCCAGGAAGCCTACGACTACCTGGACCACCTAAAAAGGGTTTTTCTCTATCTTGGCGTTTGTGATGGAAATATGGAGCAGGGCAGTCTGCGCTGCGATGCCAATGTTTCCATCCGTCCCGCAGGAAGAAAATCCCTGGGGACAAAAACAGAAATCAAGAATTTGAACTCCTTTCGATTCTTGCAAAAAGCGCTGGATTACGAGATTCAGCGCCAAATTCAGGTTGTCAAGCGGGGAGGTTTAGTAGAACAGGAGACACGTCTCTGGAGTGAAGAAGGGCAAAGGACCGTGGTGATGCGCAGTAAGGAAGAGGCCCACGACTATCGCTATTTTCCCGAGCCTGACCTACTTCCCATCCTTGTTTCGGAAGAGTGGCTGGAACAGCTTCGATCGGAAATCCCGGAGTTGCCAAGGGAGCGGCAGGAACAATTCGTTGACCAGTATGGACTTAGTATTGAAGAAGCACTCCTGCTTACCCAAACAGCTGCCTTCGCTGATTATTTCGAAGTGGTGGTGAAAGTCTTTGGAAAGCCAAGACCGGTGTTGAATTGGATGATGGGAGATCTGACCCGCAGTCTCAAATTGGACAATCGGGAGGTTGATGATTGCCCAATCGACCCCAGGAGTCTGGGACGATTAATTCAGTTGATTGATCATGGAGTAATCAGCGGAAAGATGGGTAAGCAAGTGTTTAAAAAGATGTACCAAACAGGAGAGGATCCAGTAGCTATTGTTTCTGAGAAAGGATTGGAACAAATTAGTGACCAGGCTCAGTTGGAGTCGATCATCACCCAAGTCCTAGTGGCCAATCCTAAAAAGGTCGAAACCTATCGGGTTGGAAAGCACGGTTTGCTGGGGTTTTTTGTAGGTCAGGTGATGAGGGAAACCCGAGGGAAAGCTAACCCTGAGCTGGTAAATCAGATGCTGCGGGAGAAGCTCAAGAGTGGGTAGACGATGAAGCTATCAAGGCATGAAGTGGGGGTCGGCCCGGGACCTATTAGCGTGATCGAAGAGGTGGCCGACAACATTTACTCCGTCAAATTCATCATTCAAAGCCTTGGCTTCCGAGTCCGGTCCTTTGCTTCAAAGGATCCCTATCTTTGCTCCTTGGTGCAGTTTTCCCCATGCCTGATCGTGGTGGATATGATGATCCCCAACGGGGGAGGATATGAGGTAATCCAGCAAATTCGAAGTTCTTCTCTAGAAGATGTCCCCATTCTGGCCATAACCGCCGAAGCAATGCCGGGAAATGAAGAAGATGTTTATCGCGTTGGCGGGCAAGATGTGCTCTGGAAACCCTACACCATTACCGATCTGCAGAAAAAGTTGAACAAATGGCTCACTGTGGATAACGGAGGCTCTTCATCAGATTAGACATCTGAAGCAAGACAAGATTCTTCAGGCCTTCGGGGCAGCACTTACCACCATAACCGAGATCACCACGAGGATGATTTTGCGTAAGATCTGGAAATTGAGCAGAGTGTGAGCATAAATCGACTAGAGGGCGGCCTGTGTGGCCTCCCGGTTCACTGATTTCCGGTGCCTCATGTTCGGATTCATGATAAGGGGCCAATAGAAGAAAAAGTGAAGGTTTTAATCTCCTTCATTCCAGATTGTTTCGTGTTTTGAATTTCTGACTCAGGAGTGATCAGTTGTTTCGTCTCCGGATGGGCTTCAGCGAGGGTTGGCGTGGGCCCATCTGGGCCCGATCCTGAAGAGCCATGTCCATCAACACGATGGCGGTCACCGCTTCCACGATGGGAACGGCACGCGGCAGAACACAAGGATCATGACGTCCACGAGCAGCGAGGACAACTTCCTCACCGTAGGCGTTGACGGTGGTTTGCTCTTTGGCGATGGTGGAGGTGGGTTTGAAAGCGATCCGGGCGATGATGGGCATTCCATTTGAGATGCCTGCCTGGATGCCTCCGCTGTGATTGGTTCGAGTATAGATTTTCCCAGCTTTGAGGAAGAACGGGTCGTTGTGCTGGCTACCGGTCATTGCCACGGCCTGGAAGCCGCTGCCAATCTCTATTCCCTTAGCTGCTGGAAGGGACATATAGTGAAGGGCCAGTACAGCATCCAGCTTATTGAAGACGGGCTCGCCCCAACCCGCGGGACAGCCGCGGGCCACCACCTCGACCACCCCGCCCAGGGAATCTCGGTTCTTTCTGGTATGGTCGATCCGCTCAGCCATCTTCCGGGCTATTTCCGGATCCGGACAGCGCACAAGGTTTTGCTCCACTTGTTCACGGTCGAGCGATTCATAGTTGACGTTTTTGATTTCCAGATCCTGAATCTTCCTTACCCAAGCTACGATCTCGACTCCAAATTGTCGAAGCAGCCATTTTTGGGCGATGGCGCCGGCGGCCACCCGGGCCGCCGTTTCACGAGCACTAGCCCGCCCCCCGCCCATCCAGTCCCGGCGTCCATATTTGAAGTCATAGGTCAGGTCGGCATGAGAAGGACGATAGATCTCCTTCATGGTCTCATAATCCTGAGGTCGGGCATCCTTGTTCTCTACCATCAGGGCGATTGGTGTTCCCAGTGTTCTACCCTGGAAGAGTCCACTCATGATGCGTACCTGGTCGGTTTCACCGCGCTGGGTCGTAAGCCGGCTTTGGCCTGGACGCCGGCGATCCAGTTCCCGCTGGATGTCGGCTGGCTCTAGAGGTAGGCCAGGTGGGCAGCCGTCTACCACCACACCTATGGTGTCTCCATGGCTCTCTCCCCAGGTGGTGATTCGAAAAGCGGTACCAAAACTGTTTCCCGGCATGATGTACTCCTCATTTCTTATCACGAAACGGCAGTAAATTCAGCCCTTGATGTTGCATTATCTTTGATGGCTTGAAAGATGTGTACTACGAATCCACCGGATTTTAGCGAGATTCCGAGGCAGGTTGTTTCCGCCTAAGGTTCGTCGTATTGGGTGGTGATTGGGATGAGAAAAAATGCTCGAGTTGTTGGTAAACTCGTTCTTTTCTTTTCTGGAAATCATTCTCTGGATCGTCCAGGCTGCCTCTTTTTTCACAGGCAACGCTACCACCATGTGACGATTCAGACATCTTTAGCGCGAAACTAGATTCTTGTTCTGGGATTCATAGGAGGCTGGGATCAGTGGAATGATGAAAGACAGAGGTTCGAAAACTGGCGTTGAAATGGTAGTCCAAGTCTTTGCCGAGTGTGCATATCGAAACCCTCGAAAACAAAAAGCGACAGTTGGCTATTGAGTTGATTGAAAGGCCTTTGACCGTGACAGCAATGGAAGACTGGAGGCAAAGTAGTGCGGCAGGTTCGGCTGATCCTTTATTTCTTATAGTTGCCACCCTTTACCAATCCACTCGATGGGTTATTCGCGGCGAGTCCGAGATCCGTGTACAAGAGAGCGGTAAGAAGGAGTCTTATCGGAGACTTTGAATTCGACTATCGGGATAAGTTGGTCTATCTCTACGGGATCCCCTGATACAAAATGATTTTTCGCGGGGCACACACCAGGATGAATAATGATCTGGAGGTATGAGCCAAGGTGGAGGAAATTATCCTGGAGGCGGTTGCGCGGACTGAAAAAATAATAAGAACTGCTGGTATCAAAGTGGCTTTCCTGATGCAGAGGCGTTGCCATGTAAAAAAGTGCAACACCATTTTTCGTGACGGCTGAGAAGCGCTCGAAAGGTGGCCTTCCCGTGGCATCGGCTGAGGTTGGAAGTCAAGGGTTCTCCGCGATCAGGATCGATGATCTGGTAATTGCAGGCGCCTACAATTTCAGAAACGCGAATGGCGAGGTCGAGATTAGAACGCCTTTGCCACCTGGACAATGTAGCACCCAGTTGTGCACGACCGTTAGCTACGGCTCGGAGTTTGACAGGGGCGGTCCCATAGTTCCGTTTTTCTTGGTCATCGCCACCATGGAGGTTTGCTTACCTCGGGACATACCGCAGGGATTGACGAGGCCAGGAATTCCGGTTCCATGAAGATAAGAAAAGTCGAGTTGAGTGAGAAAAGACTTTTTCTAGCACAGATCTTCGGCGACAGTCTGTCCCCGGAACTGGAGGTTTTACTAACAATCAGGGAACAGAATACCCAGGGAATAACCTAAACAGGGAGCTTTGGACTGGGAAGTCCATTATCGCTTTGGATGTAGTCACTCCGTCCTAGGTGGCTCTCGGAAGGAGTAACATCTGGAGGATGTGCTGGAAACAAGTTCCTAAGTCTGGTGGAGAATCTCTAGGGCTGGATTCGGGGATTTAACCGCCTCACAAACCAATCCATAACTGGTGCGGCCAGAAGCGTTGTTAGGGTTGAGGTCGGGATCACCCACATCCAGGAGAACTGCCGTGGATTTCCCAGCCCATCGACCCCTAGATCCACGATCCAGTGCCCCAGTGCTAGGATGAAACCTACTGTCATGCCCAGCAGAGTAGCTAGAATGGCAGTGGGTCCGGTGCAGCGTTTCAGGAACATGGCGATGCAAAATAGCCCACCCAATCCACCCACCACGAAGGTATTGAGTTGATTAGTCACGTCGGTGATGTTGCCCCGTTTTTCGGCCGGGATCCAGGTTAGCAAGACACAGATGAAAACGGCTAAGATGCCTACACCCGCGGTGATCATGCGGGCCAGAGTCAGCTCGGTCTGAGCATCCGGTCTCTTCCTCCAGAGACGACGGTAGAAGTCAATCGTCACCACGGTTGCCAGCGAGTTCATACCCGAATCCAAACTGGACATAGCGGCGGAAAATAAGGCAGCCACTAACAATCCGGCCAGCCCTCGAGGTAGCTGGTGCCGGATGAAGTGGGGGAAGACCTCGTCAGGCCGGTCAGGGAGGTTTCCTTGATAGTAGGAGTAAAGAGCGATCCCGCACAAGGTGAGGAAAATGGAGACCAGAAGCCCCACCATCAGGTTGATGGCGAAGGACCGTCGGGCGGCATTGGTGGAGGGTGTGCTGAAGTAGCGTTGAATCGCTACCTGATCCGAGTTGGCAGTACAGAGCCACCAGGAGAAAACCGAAATGATCATGCCGCCGTAGGTAACCCGTGTGAACGGGTCCCAGCTCCACAAGGGCTGAGACACCCGGTTAGCGGCCATTGCCGTTGCATCTTGCCACCAGATGAGCGGTCCGGTTCCAGTGTAGAAAGCCACATAGCAGACAGTGAATACTGCTCCCCCGAAAAGGATCAGAAATTGCCCAACATCCGTCCAGATGACGGCGCGTATTCCCCCCATGGTGGTATAGGCGATCGCGATTGTCCCAACTGCGAGGGCCACGATCCAGGTCTGTTCCGGCCGCATGCCGATGATCTTGGTCATAGCTACTGAGGCGGTGAAAACAATGATTCCCATCCAGCTCAGCCGGATCGATCCAAACAAGAGGGCTGCGAAGATCCGTGTGGACAGATCGAAACGTTGTTCAAGATATTCGTAGGCGGTGGTCAGGCGCAGGCGCATAAAATAGGGAATGATCAGATAGCCCACCACGAGGAAGGTCAGGGGCATGCTCAGATGACCGGCTAGGATGCCCGCCCCATGTTTGATCATTTCTCCGGGCACGGCCAGGTAACTGATGGTGGACAGCAGAGTGGCGAAAATACTAATCCCCACTGCCCAGGCAGGCATGTTCCGACCCGCCACGAAGTATTCCTCAGTGTCCCTCTGGTGGCGCCCAAAAAAATACCCCAACCAGAGCATCAGGGAGAAGTAAAGGGCGATGGCAGCATAATCGATCGGGAAGAGCCCTCGGTAAGTGTCTACTGTGGAGAAATCTTCAATCATGAGTTGTGCTGATCCCGTAAACTGGCCATTGTCAACTCCAGTCAACTCAGCTCTAGGAGATATTTCTTTCTATCTTGCCGACCAGGAATCCGGCAAAACTCCGTCCCAGCTGTCCCATTCGTGCAGCGGTAGTCCAGCTGACGACTCGTTTTGGGCAATGAAGCAAAAGATCCATGAGTTGCTCCCTAGCCAAACATTCCAGCTTACGCAAGTACTATAGAGGGTTATAGCATGGTAGTTGTCTATAGTGGTATTGGTAGAACAGAATCTCGGGGTAGGCGCAGTATAGCCAGCGGGGTACCAGGGACAGGCTGGCGTGTCCCCCCGTAGGGGTTCGCCGGATGCGTAGATTTGCACACTCCGGGCTGGGCGAGCCATCGGCCGGTCCTATGAACGATCTTTCTCTGAGTGCGTGATCCATGATAATGGCTAGATCAATACCTGGTTGATTGTTTCGTCTAGGCTATGACTTTTCTTTCCCACCGGACGATATAAAGGCTTGTAGTTTGCGCCTAGATTGAAACCGATGCATCCATTGTAACCGTGTCATTAGCGGTAGACGCATGAAAAAAAGAAGGTGTGGCCTTGAAAACCGTGGAGTGGGATGAGCACGTGTTACTCGTGGGCACTCAGGTGGTGATCGATTATAGGAGCGGGAAGCGGGCGCGAATGCGTTCACATTTATGCGGTTGGTTACCAGCTAAATATCTTCTCCTCGACGCGCCACTGACTCGGACCGACTACCTTCCAGGGTGGTCTGGGAAGTCAGTTATGTGATCCAGGGGCAAGGGGTATGTGCTGCGTGCCCGGTTTCTCTCCCGTGTTTCCAGACATCGCGCTTGTTTGTCTGGAATACCTGCAACAAGCCGTTATCCATTTGCTCCGGCGGCAGAAAAGATCCAAGGTCAATCTCGCCACAAGCTATACTGGAGGAAAATCTGGAGAGGCTTTGATCGGTCGTTTGCAAGACCTCTCGCTGGACAGCTCTGGCGTCCTGGTGGGAGAAGATATTCCAACTCGACCTATGGAGATTGAGATACAAGTACAAAAAGGGACGCCGCTGATAGGGACAGTTCAGCATCCCACCTACAATGAGGGGATCTACCACGTTGGATTGGAACTTACTCCACTCAGTCGAGGACAGCGCACCTTTCTCAGCACTCTCCTCGGAGACTGGTTCGAGGAACCTGAAGGCGATGGGAGAAAACTCGTGACATTCTCACCCAAGATTTCCTGTCTTTAGCTCATGTTTATAGACCGGATGCGCATTCTATTGCGCCTGGGAGGGGGAATCTTTGTGCAACTCTTTTTCAATCAATGGGACGATTTCCTGATAGGGCCGTGATCCCGACAGTGCTTGTCCATTGATAAACAGAGCCGGAGTTGCCGTAACGCCCACCTTGGCTCCCTCACGCAAGTCTTGTTTGACCCTTCCGGCATATTCGTCTGACTCGAGGCAGGCCGAAAAGGCCTCCATGTCCAACTCTAGTTTGGCTGCCTTCGTTTTTAAGTCATCTGGTTGCAAGCGCCTGGGCTGTTCGAAGAGTAGATCGTGCATTTCCCAGAATCGGTCCTGCTCGTAGGCACATAAAGACGCTTGGGCCGCTTTTGCCGCCAAAGGATGAATGTTGTTCAGTGGGAATTGGCGGAAAACGATCTGCACCTTTTCACCGTACTCCTGCTGGATCCGTTTCAGAGTGGGAGCGATACGAGAGCAGAAGGAGCACTCGAAATCTGAAAATTCTACGATGGTGACTGCCGCAGTTTCCGGACCACTACTCGGATGCCCAACGCTGTCTAGTTTGTGTCGAGGCGGTTCAAGGAAATAGTCCACGCTGTGCTTTTTCTTCAGCTTGACGATGAATGCCTCATAGGCCTTCCTACGGGTCTCCTCCCTCAGATAGCGCCGAATCTGCTGGGAGACTTCGTTCAGGGGCTTACTAATTCGCTTTTTCCTGGCCTTGTAAAACCTTCTGACCTGTTGATTGGTAGGTTTAGTCACTTTACTTTCCACTTCCTCGGTCAACAGATAATCTCGCGAAACACCTAGCTCGAGTGCTTCGTCCTCTAGCAGCCGCTCTGCCACGATACGATTCAGGTGGGATTCCAGGATCTGATATCGCTGCTGGGTTAAGTTGGCCTCGGACTGCAATCGGCTGATCTCGTGTTGAAACTCAAGATGGTCGAGTTCCTGGTAAGCGGCCGCCTCGGCTTCTGCCGCAGTTATCTGGGTATCGTTGACGGAGGCTAACACTCTGGGTCTCTTCGGATCTTGTAACTTTGGGGATCCTGACTGACACTCCGAGCAGAGTACCGAAATGATCAAAATGGCCAGAGGAGCTATCCGAAAAGTTGCGGGTAGGGGTTGGTAGGGAATCGACGAAAAGTTCATAGATGGCTCCCAGGCAACTTGGTCATCCCTGAGTCGGGAATAGATCAAAGTCCAACAGACGATGAGGGAAAGATTCCAGACGAATACTACATCTCGCTAATTGTAACACAGCGAGATGTAGCTGTTCGGTGCCATCAATTGATACTGTCATTGGACTTCTCGTTTCTTTTCTGCTAACCTTAGCCGGGAAGTTAAAGAATATGAATGGTAATGTAGTTGACCTGTCTAAGTTGCGTCCGGCGGATATTCCGCCTAAGGCAATTTGGGTCAGCGCACTCGTTGTCGTGGCTTTGGTGGTACTATTTGGTAGCTTTTATCAGGTGGAGCCGGAGGAGCTGGGTATTGTTATACGCTTTGGTGAGCATGTGCGAACGACTGAGCCGGGTCTGAAATTCAAAATCCCTTTGGTCGAGGGCGTCATCAAAGTTCCCGTGCAGCGGCAGCTAAAGCAGGAATTCGGATTCCGGACGGCGCAGGCAGGCGCACGCGGTCAGTATTCGGGGCGGGCTTATGAACAGGAATCCTTGATGCTGACTGGAGATCTCAACGTAGCGGTGGTGGAGTGGATTGTTCAATACCGAGTGTCGGATCCCTATCGCTACCTGTTCAAAGTGCGGAATCTGGAAGATACATTTCGGGACATGAATGAAGCTGTGATGCGGGCCGTAGTGGGAGACCGAACCGTGACGGAGGTGCTTACGGTGGGACGTCAGGAGATCGAAGTGACTGTGGAAACACAACTCCGGGAGTTGTGCAAACAGTACGAAATGGGGATTACCGTTGACCAGGTAGTCTTGCAGGATGTGAATCCTCCCGATCCGGTTAAGCCCTCTTGGGACGAGGTGAACCAGGCCCAACAGCAGCGAGACCGTCTTATCAATGAGGCACGGGGAGACTATAACAAGGTGATACCCAGAGCCCGGGGGGAGGCCCAACAGGCTATTTTGCAGGCTGAGGGATACGCGCTGGATCGGGTGAATCGATCCAAGGGGGACTCTGCACGCTTCAAGGATGTCTATAACGCTTATCGCCAGTCTCCGGAGGTCACCCGAAGACGTATGTATCTGGAGAGCATGCAGAAGATGCTGCCCAAGTTGGGTGCAAAGATCTTTCTGGACAAGGATGCCACGGGAGTCGTGCCGTTGCTTCCCCTCGACGTGCTGAGGAAGGGATTTTCTGGACAATCAAGGCGCGAGGAGGCCAGCCAGTGAAACGTCAACACCTATTGCTTGGGGCGGTCGTATTGGGTGCGCTTATTATCCTGCTGGATGGGACCTATGTCGTGAGCGAAACCCAGCAGGTGGTCATTACTCAGTTGGGAGAGCCCGTGGGCGAACCGGTGAATAGTCCCGGGTTCAAGTTCAAAATTCCTTTTATCCAAAAGGCTAACTACTTTGACAAGCGATTTCTTGAGTGGGACGGCACTCCCAATCAGGTTCCAACTAAAGATAAGCGCTTCATCTGGGTAGATACCTACGCGCGCTGGAGAATCGTCGATCCGCTAAAGTTTTTTCAACGGTTGCGGGATGAACGAGGGGCCCAGTCACGACTGGACGATATCTTGGACGGGGAAACGCGAAATGCGGTAGCTCGACATGATCTAGTGGAGATAGTCCGGAGCACTAATCGGGTACCCGCCACATCTCTGGATGGGGAAGAGGAGACCTCTGTTCTAGAAAAAGTCGCCAAGGGGAGACAGGCGATCATTGAGGAGATTCTGGAGAGTGCCTCTCCTGCAGTACAAGATTTTGGGATCGAGCTCATCGATATGCAGCTGAAAAGGATCAATTATGTCTCGGAGGTGCAAAAGGACGTATTTGCTCGCATGATCGCCGAGCGGCAACGAGTTGCCCAACGCTATCGCTCGGAAGGGGAAGGGCAGGCGGCGCGGATCGGTGGAGAAAAGGAACGCGAGTTAAAGCTAATTCAATCGGAGGCCTATCGGGAGGCTCAGAAAGCGCGCGGTAAGGCAGATGCCGAGGCTACGCGGATCTATGCCGAGGCCTACAGTCGAGATCCTTCTTTCTATGCCTTCATGAAAAGCATGGATATCTACGAAGAGGTGGTTGACCAAAGCACCATCCTCATCCTGACCACTGAAGGAGATCTTCTGAAGTATATTGAGAAACCCCGTTAGATCACTGTGGAGTTTCCAACCAAGTGCCTGTTCTACTGCAAGGTGGGTAGCCGCATCTTGCAACCCGAAATCTTCAATCGATACGGAAAAACGATGACGTCACTGGTCGGCCTGGCCTTTTCGGTAGGCATCTCGCCTGTCGATTAGGTTGAAAACCAGGTCGCGATCCCTATGGGCTAACTTGAACAGTCCAATGGATAGTGTCACAGTAACACTCCCTACATTGAGCAGTTGAATCGTTCTTGGCTCGAGGCTACCAGTACTTCCCATGCCCCGAGTTCCAGAGCCGAAATGTCAGGAGTCTGGCTCGATCTTCCCGTGAGCGCCCTCTGCTGTCTCTATTTTCCAGTTTGCCATTTCTTCCTCGGTAGGGTGGGTGAGAACAGACCGCCAGTCGAGAATCTTTGGCGGGTGCGAGGGACGCGACGGAAAGTAGGACCTAAACGCGGCGGATTCTTTGAATCAGTGGTATTTCCTGTTGTCGTCTTCCGTCCAACGTCGCCCGCCTTGGCACGTGGCAGCCCCCCAGTACGGGATAGCTCACCGTAGGTCCCATGAGATTCTAAATAACAAGGTTGTCCCTTTTTCGAAGGCATCGCCCCTTGAAAGCGTCCGTTGTGAGAAGGGGTACAGAACATCTAAGCCCAGCATTGTATCTTCCGATGTTTTAACAGCCACTCCGCACATGCCGCTCGTGGCTATAAGACCTGAGTTGATGTCCTGTTTATCATCCCAATGAGCGAAGTTTTGATAGTATCTAGTGCCGGTTAGGTGAAAAAGAAACCGGCTGCTCAGACGATAGCTCAGTATCAGGCCAGATGTTATCTCGACTGGACCTTGGTAGGTTTCTCGGTTCTCGTACAACGGCAACCGTCCCACGGCGTATGCACCGAGTGATAACTGTCGAGCCAGGGGTATCCTATAATCCACCTCAAGCAGTGGATCGAACGTTCCTGCTCCGAATTGAATATGAAGGTGCTTAAGCCCTTCCTCTCCCAGCTTGTAAGGGTTCTCCACCGTCTTTCCAGCAGGAAGTGTGGTCCCTGCCGAGACTTTTAAGAAATCATCCTCGTGAAATATCCCTTGTTGGTTGTGGGTAGCCAACAGCATGAGATCACTCACGCTACGGTATGTTTCCGTTCGGTGGTGAATGCCTTGGTTTTTCAAGATCGCTTCTCTTTCCTGGGGACTCACGGGTTCTGCGAAGGCTATTTCTGCCGTTTGGTTTTTGAGATCGAAGGGAATGCGAAAAAGAAATCCCCAGTTCTCTGCGAACGCATAACCCAGTTCCAGCTCCAGGCGGAGATAGTCTAAAGAGACCTCATGTCCGTGTAAGGGGACTTGAATGACTTGCCCTTGGGGACCGAGACCCTTCGTCTCTGGATGTCCTCCCTGAAGGGAAAACCCGCGGGACGTGTTCAGTTGCAGACGTAAAGAACCTTTGTTGAGAACCGTACCGGATCCCACCCCCCGGGGAATGGAGGGGTTACTTCACGCTGGTCAACTTGCGCCAAACACAGAAAGTAATAGTGTTTCCGTTGCCATCCAGATGGCCAGGACAGTTAGCAACCTCACAATTCTCTTCTCCTTTGAATGATCCTTTCCACTTTTTCGATTTGGTTTCCTTGAACCTCTCCAAGTAACTCTCCTTTTGGGCCATAAATGCGGACGTAGGGAAGGGCAGCCAGGCCAAATTCCTTAGTGGTTTGCTTGGCCACTTTTGATTCCCAGTCACTGATTTCAATCTTGCGAAGGGCAAGGTTGGGGTACTGCAAAAGCAGGTACTCTAACTTTGGGCTGAGAAGATGACATGGACCGCACCACTCAGCCCAGTAGTCAAAGATGGTGATCTTTCCTGGAGCTAAGTAATCCCTGAGTCGAAAAACCTCACCATCCGAAACAATCTGGATATCCAGATGTGCTTTCTGTTCCTCGGATAGCAGTTTCACTACAGGATTGCCTGTGAACCGAGCTTCAAACCCCAGCACGCCAAGGGCCTCCCGAATCTCCTTCTTGGTGATTCTCCTGTTGGCTTTGATGGTGGCTCTTTCTGACTCAAAGTCCACAGCAGCATCTGTGAGCCCGGAAATCCTCTCCAGGGCTTCTGTTGCGTACCTTGCACAGCCTGAGCAGGACATGCCTGCCACGACAAACTCGGATTTCCCAGTAACTGGACGCTCTTCGGCTCTAAAAGCCAGTCCATGACTTGCCATGCTAGAAAGGATGACGGTTATGAGTAGACGCTTCATCGTTATATTTCTCCTTTCGATACAGCCGCATCCTCTTAGCGTAAGAGTGCTCACACACTCTCCCCTTGTTCGGAGAGATGCCCCACAAAATTCATCCAAATGATGATGGGAGGAGAGACTAGATCCGAAGGACGCTCTTTTTGAGCAAAGTGGCTTCGACAGGCAACAGAATCTGGCTCCACCGAGATTGGTTCACTGAATTGATCTTGAGCCGGTCGGTAAAGCTGTAGTCGGGTTGCAGGGTTAAGAGGCTAGCCTCTAGGCTGCTCCTCTCTCTGACAAATTTCGTAGCAAGACATTTAAAGCAGTCGTTATCTGACGACTCGCTACGGCAACAAAGTGAGGTGGCTTCTGGGCACATCTGGGCTGCTCTGTATCCAGTCTCAACTTGAAGACAGGCTGCGGCGCAAGGGACGGTTGCGATGAAGATCACGACACATATCCAGACAAAACTACGAGCAAAAACAAACATGCAAAGGCATTATACCCCTAAACGTTCTTTCCTGTAATTAAGTTAATTTGGTATCCACTTGACTCAGGTGACCCCAAGATGTAGTATGTGCCTTCGTGGAGGATTATCCACGCGACCTGCTCGAGTTCTAGGTACGCTTCGCCAGCGAAGAGGCCTGTCGCGACTATCTGTCCGCGTTGCGCTGGCCGGAGGGTTTCCGCTGTCCGGGATGCGGGCATGGGCGGGCTTGGCCGGTGCGCAAAGTGTGGTTCGAATGCGCTCGCTGCGGGCGGCAGACGTCGGTGACCTCGGGCACGATCTTCCAAGACACACGTAATCCGCTGCGGCTGTGGTTCCGGGCGATCTGGCACGTCACTTCGCAAAAGAACGGGGTCAGCGCGCTGGGTCTGCAGCGCGTTCTCGGGTTGGGCAGCTATCAAACTGCGTGGACCTGGATGCACAAGCTGCGGCGAGCGATGGTGCGTCCGGGGCGGGAGCGATTGGCGGGCGTAGTCGAGGTCGATGAGACCTATTGGGGCGCTGAGGAAGAGGGTGTGAGCGGCCGGCAGAACGAGCGTAAAGCATTGATTTCAGTAGCCGCGGAAGAGATAGGCCGCGGGCTAGGACGGATCCGCATGCAGCGCTTGCGGAACGCATCGGCGGCCAGTTTGATGCCCTTCGTGGAGGAGTCGGTCGAGCCGGGAAGCTTGGTGCACACCGACGGCTGGCTGGGCTACGAGCCGCTGGAGAAGAAGGGCTACCAGCATCGCATCGTCTTTCTGTCGGGCCGCCGCAAGCAGGCCTCGGAATTATTGCCGAGGGTGCACCAAGCGATCTCGTTGCTCAAGCGCTGGCTGCTGGGCACGCACCAAGGCGCGGTTAGCCACGAGCATCTGGACTACTACCTCGACGAGTTTGTGTTCCGCTTCAACCGGCGCAACTCACGCAGCCGGGGAAAACTCTTCTACCGCCTTGTGCAGCAGGCAGTCGCCGTGGACCCAACGCCGTATCGATCGATCGTCGCCGACTGGGACGCCGAGGCCCCGTGAGCCCAACCACAAGATGTTGGGGTTACCTGAGTCCAGTGGATACCCCATTTAAGTTATTTCATAACCAGCGGAGCAATTGTAGGGGTTCTGAGCAACCCAAGAGGAACGGGCCACGGGGGTGATCAAAAGGTGAGCCGAGGCTTTACGGCTACAATTCTAAAGGTCACTTGGGGTCTTTGTTGTGGCATGTAGTCACATCAGATGGCTCAGAATGGACTATGTGTTGTGAGATGAGGAAATAATAGACCCCTCGGAGAATGTCACAGACACTCGACTGAAACTGGGGACCTGAAGTGCAACGTTGGAGAGAATTTAGCACCGAGATGAAGTGCTCCAGTGGATAACGTGAGTGTAGGTCTGAAGATATTTCTGTCATCTTTATTTCTGGGGACTGTCATACTCTTCCTAGAGACCAAAGGATCGATGGAACTAGAACAGCTAATTCTCTGGCCTTCCCCGTGGCTGGAGTTATAGGGGTCTATCATGGTTCGCTTACTTCCTTACACACCGCCTGTCCAAGATTCCTTTTGGTGCATTCCACTGACTGTCAGTCAAGCTGATGTCAAGTTTATGAAGGGTGCTCCGATAGAGACGGAGGGAAACCATTTGACATACCGGTTTAGGATGTCAGGTCACCTATCAGGTTACTGATAAGATTTAGCGGTGAAAGCGCACGGTCCGTCAGGCTCACTCGTGGGGGATTTCTCTCAGCGGTGCTCCCAAGCTTACTCTGAGGCAATTTGTAGCGTAAGATTCTCCCTCCAGGGGATGAGGTACAGCAATGGCAATCAAATGGGGAGTTGATCCGAGAGGGCAGTGATTGTCTTGACTGCCTAGATTCTTGGCAAGTCAGAGAAGCAAATTGGCCGTTATCTGAACCACGAGTAATCACCTAAATTGGGATATGTCTGGCAAGGGCCGTATTTCTAAGGGAGGAGGTGGTTTAAGACTGATCATCAATTGGATCCAGGCAAAAAGTAAAGCTCATCTTCGACGTTGGCAACGCTAACCTGAAACGGAAAGAACAAAATTGGAAGGAGAAGATATGGGGAAATTATTACTTTCTGTGGTGGGATTTATGTTCATTACCTTGAAAACAGTAGCAACTTCATCCTCGGGAAAGAGCTCTGAGATGAAGGTGTTGGATCACTGGGTCGGATCGTGGAAGTCCAACGTGGTCGCCAAACCTTCGGCCTGGATTCCTGGTGGAATGAAGCGAGCCGAAACCAAAAAAATTGACTGGATTCTTGATTACCAATTTCAGCAGGCAACAACTCGCAGCGATGATGAGGAGAGCCGCGAAATTAATCATTATGACCCAAATGGGGGGCGATACCAAAAATGGACGTTTAACTCAAAGGGTGAGCACAGTTATTGGTCTGGAAGTTGGAACCAAAAGACCAATACAATGACGTGGAAACTCGAATTCGTGGAAGGGTTTTTAAAGGGAAAGATGGTGGATCATTTTCTTGCACCACACAAATATGAGACCAGTTTTGTTCTAGAAGACAGGCGAGGTAATATGGTCGTAGATGTCCATGTGAGACACATACGTGTCAGTCAGAAAGCCTCTAACCCTCATCAACCATGATCGGTGCGAACCAACATCATGAATGTAACTTGACTTGATCTGTGCTAACCAAACACTTCCAAACGTTGTGCGGAGATTCTTAGTGGATTAGTGTCCAATTGCGTTCAATAGTAATTCCATCACCATTGCTGATCAACTTATCTAGGCATGAATACGAGTAACTTTACCTTTGTAACTTACTGTTATAATAGATCTTGTAGATAAAATGAGGAAGGTTATACTCGCCAAGCTGAGAGACGACCATCTTCCTGGAGATATCCTCACCTAGGTTGTGAGGAAAGGGAAGCTCGTAGATGATGGACTCTGCACGGTACCGGCATGAGATCAGGTCTAACAGGCGTATGAGTTAAACTAGTCCTACAGTGACCCTTCACCCGTTGGACCTGTACATCTTGGCCCTCTATTTGCTGGCCACCCTGGCCTTAGGATTCTATTTTTCCCGAGGCCAGCACACGACCAAGGATTACTTCTTAGCTGGGCGGGCCATGCACTGGCTGCCGGTCGGTATGAGTCTAGTCGCCACCGGCTTTTCAGCTCTTAGTTTCACAGGGGTCCCGGCGGCGGCCTACGAGTCGGGTCTCCTGTTACTGCCAACTGTGTTGATCGGTTGGTTCGGTGTCCTGGTGGCTTGTCTTTTCATTGTCCCTTTGTTTTATAACCTGAACCTGTACACCGCCTATGAGTATCTTGAGAAGAGGTTCAACCTCGCGGTTCGGGCTGCCTCCAGCATCGCCTTTGTGCTTTGGCGGATTCTCTGGCTGGGTGCGGTCATCTACGCGCCCTGTAAGGTTCTACTGTTTGCCCTGGGGATCGACGAATACACGAGTCCGGATGCGCTCTATACGCTGATGATCGCGCTGGGAATCCTGACCACTGCCTACACCTTCTTAGGTGGGATGAAGGCCGTCATCTGGACAGATGCGGCCCAATTTTGCGCGATTGTGGGCGGGATATGCTTGATTGTTGGCTACTGTGTATGGGGGCCTCACGGGATCGGCATTGGCCGGGTTTGGGATATCAACTCGATGGCCGGTTTGACCGAGATCTTTCAGTTGAAGTTTGACTGGAGCGACCGCTGGATATTGTGGGCGATGTTGCCCCACTTCGCGCTGGGAAACCTTTCTGGCTTTGCCGCTGATCAGATCACGCTGCAGCGCTTCCTCACGACTCGTGATTTGCGGTCCGCCCAACAGTCACTGATCTTTAGTGGGGTGACAGGTATGTTTTTTATGCCCCTACTGATCGCACTGGGGATGAGTCTCTTTGCCTTCTACACTGATAATCCTAGCCGTTATCAGGTACTGCTGGAGAAAGCTCCGGGAGTGGAGTTGCGACAGCAGCTTGGGCCAGGCTCCGAATTAGACCTCTCGGGTTTCAGACCCAACAGCAGGAACCCACACGTGGATACCAACCGAGTGATGCCCCACTTTATCGTCACCGAGCTGCCCGTGGGTTTAGCGGGGTTGATCATTGCAGCCCTGTTTGCAGCGGCGATGTCCTCGATGGACTCTGGTCTCAATTCAATCTCTACTGCTGCCATCATCGACTTTCACCGACGCCTGGGCATTGGGCGCAAGTGGCTAGCCCGCCGACTGGGCAAGTCGCCGGAACAGCTGGATGAGCATGATGAGCTGAAGCTGGGACGCCTGCTGGTGATCGTGCTTGGTGCTGCTTCTACCACCCTAGCCATCCTGGTGAGTCAGCTGAAGGACATCTTCGACATTATGATCGGAGTGGTCAACACGTTTGGCGGACCGCTGTTGGCAATCTTCCTGCTGGGCATCTTTGTGCGCCGAGTGGGACCGCGAGGCGCGCTGACTACCTTGATCCTAGGTACACTAGCCACCCTCTGGATCAGCTTTGCACCCACTCTGGCTTCTGACCACCGTGCCCTAGCGTGGCTGTGGCCTTGGGAGCTTCACTTGGCGACCATCTGGAATCTGACCTTTAGCGTCACCTTCAGCTTGCTGACTGGCTGGATCGTATCGCTATTGCTAGATCGACCCCAGAGCAAAGGGCAGCTTGAAGGACTGGTGGTGGGAATTGGTCAGATGGGCATTCGAGATAGAAACCCTTCCCCGGAGGTTTGAATCCTGGGGAGAAGAGGGTCACTCACAGGGGGGAACATGGTCTGATTCAGAATTTCTTCCGAGTCGGGCGACATCACCTCGCGCGCTCAATCAACAGGATCTTTTAAGAGTGAGCTTTACTCTCATGGCGGGAGATCACGAGTGCTTGGTGAGAGACATCCACAATAGGTTTTTTTTGTGTTCTAGGCAACTTAACTTAACAACACCAGAGAGAGTGATCGGCTAATCCTTGGCACTACGAGATTACCGAGCAGTTTGATAGGAGGGCATGAAAGAGGTGTACCCTGTAGTACCGTGGGTCTGAGTACACTGGTCTCTCGGATTCTGTACGTTAGAAAGAATCCTTCGATCTGCCTTTATGCATTTCACATAAATCATTGAGCATTGGTTTCCACTTCCTGTAGGCTCTATCAGTTAGAGGTTTTTTTGGTCTAGGGAGAGTCAGATGGAAGGCATGATTATTTCGCACGATAAGAACAGAGGCCAGCTCAGCGAGGGTGGGACGCGATCGAGTATACATGTTCCTGGGATCTTGATCCTGGTCTTTCTGGTGATCTGGATCTTGCATTTTCAGGTAGCCGCCGCAGTCATTTCGGTTACAGAACCATTTGTTTCTCCCAAGGGAGGCTATGTCACCCAGAAGGACCGCTACCACACATTTCGCATTCCGGGCATGATCGTAGCACCGGATGGTTCAGTATTGGTCTTTGCCGAAGGGCGCCGAGGAGATGGTAGCGATCAGCGTCAGGATGAGAATGCTCCCATGGATCTGGTCATGCGGAGGAGCATGGACAACGGCCGGACCTGGCAACCAATGAGTGTGATCGATTCTGGATTCCGTCCCAACGGTGATTTGGTCGACTTTGGCGAACCGACTCCGGTCGTAGATGCCGAGACCAAGACGGTCTTCTTGTTCTATGGGCAATGGCCGGACCTTGGTCCAGATACTCCGAAACACGGCCAAAGTGTGGACGCCGATGATGGTAACCAGGTGGTGTGGGTCCGTTCGAGTACCGATAATGGCAAGACTTGGTCGGATCGCAAACAGGTGGTTTATCCCGACGAGCCGCACGAGACCAGTGATGGACTCTATTGGCGGCACGCCGGAACCGGTCCGGGGAACGGCATCCAACTCCAATGGCAGGATGAAGAGGCGTTGCGCAACGGCCGTCTGATTATTCCGGCTAAGCGAAGCGGATCCAGGACACCGGAAGGACCAGCTACTGTCGAGCCGTTTGTCTTTTATTCCGACGATCACGGTAAAACTTGGCAAGTCGGCAACGTCACACCTGGACCTGCTGCAGGCGAGGATGAAGTCGTCGAGCTAACAGACGGAAAAGTGTTGCTGGACGCGCGGCAAAGTGACGGCGATTTCCGTCGCCGCCGTATCAGCACAGATGGTGGAGTTACCTGGGGACCCAACAATCCAGACAACATTCCCCTCACACGAGTAGATGGCTCGATGGTCCGTTACTCCTCCCAACGAGCCAGACAGGAAAAAGATCGGATCCTTTTCTCTGGGCCGCGCGGGGAAAATGGCCTAAACCGCAACAAGATCACGGTCTGGACCAGCTACGATGAAGGAAAAACTTTTATGAATCCAGTTGAATTCAACAGTGGATTTGCCTCCTACTCGGTCCTACAACGTCTGGCTGATGGAACAATTGGCCTGTTGGTAGAAACAGCCAAGGGGGTGGTTTCCAGTTACGGGGAGATTACCTTCTACCGTTTCGACATTATCCAGTTGGAACCCAAGGGTCTGAGCCCCCGATAGATAACAGTGTTATTGTTGTGGATTCGGGCTGGATTCGAGGAGAAGTAGATGCTGGGTTTGCTCAGTTGACGCAGGGTTTTGGCTAGGAGATGTGCTGTTGAAACCAGAACTGTTATCGGTCAGCGACCTTCCCAATATCATGTCTGGCCGGCAATCGATTGACCACCCTGTCTTTTCTGAAGGTCATTTGTCTCGCTCAACGACATATTTGGAAGGAGTTATATGAAGCTGACCGAGCAGCAAATTCGGTATTTCGAGACGTTTGGGTTTCTGATGTTCCGAGGGCTTTTTGCTGACAAGGTTGACCGAATCACCAACGAGTTCGAGCGGACGCACGCTGAGTTCAGCGAGGACAATGACTTCAAGAACCGCACTGAGTGCGTGCCGTTCATCGATAGCAACGAGTATCTGAGCGCCCTGATCGACGATCCGGTCCTCGACGGCATGGCGATCTCGTTGATGGGTGACGATTACAACTACCACACGAGCGACGGTAACTACTATGTCGGTGATACCCAATGGCACTCCGATAGGTACCGCCCGCAGCCCGTGTTGACTCTCAAGGCTGCTTTCTACCTCGACCCAGTTGACCGCGATTCAGGTTGCCTCCGGGTGATTCCGGGCAGTCATAGATTTGGGGACACGTTCGGAGACTTGCTCCAGGAGGTCGTGCAGGATTCCCGTAAGGAGCAGTGCGAGAAGCTGTGGGGTGTCTGCGGGTCGGAGGTCCCCGCCGTAGCGCTGGAAAGCAAACCCGGCGACGTGCTCGTCTTCAACCACAGGACCAAGCACAGTTCCTGGGGAGGTAGCACCCATCGCCGAATGTTTACGATCAACTACGCTGGGCGCTACGCCGACGATGACATCCATTGGTTGCAGGATGAGCTAGAGAGGACCGCCGCGGCGTACAACCTCTCGGTGGCCTACGGTCCCGTCATGACGGCGACCGCCGGTCCCGACCGGATGCCGCCATCTCGAGCAGCACATTGCGAACGAGTACGTCATGCCTGCCGCGGCAGCCAGGGGAACTTCGGCGTAGACACGTCCGAGGCTGAGTCCCCCCGAAATACTCCATCCAACCGGTTAGGAAGCACAAGGTTCAGGATCAGGCTGCTGGATTCCTCCAGCACTAGAATTAGGTATACTTTGGGCTCCTGGTGAACCGATTAGACTTCCAGACCAGTACCATGTCAAAGCGGTGATTCTTGGCATCGTCCATGAACTGATTGAACTCTTCCCGGGAGTTCTTGATGCGGCTGATGCTGGTGTCACAGTACTCCTGGGGACGTGCTATTTTGGGTCGGAGACATAGTGTCTGAGGTCCAGTACTTGACGGTGTTCTGGTCCAGGGTCGAGATACGAGCATAGATGGGCACTCTGGGCACCTTGATTTAGGACGAGTTGTGGGGATGGATAGACTGTTGGCAGCCATTACAAGCCCCTACTCAGGTTGTGGTGGTTAGGGCTTGTGGGGTGTATCTGCACCCTTCAGACCTTCTCTCCAGCGGGTCAATGTTACGCCAATCTTAAGCTGTCTAGCCGGGATCTATAAAATTCAATTACCTGAAAGGGAATAGGTTATTTGGGTTAGAGGGTCAACAGACAATCGCCAGGGCTTTACCGGATTGTTTTATCTCGGTTCGGGTTGACCTGCCCCCCCACGAACGAGTCCACCCTCTAAGTTAGACTCGGAGCCATTTGAAGTGCCCTGCACGGGATAGAACTGAACTCCTGAGACCTAGGTAGTTTGGCCTCTGGCGCCGGCGGCCGATAGGCCAAGGCGCTGTGAGGCCGGATCTGATTGTAATCCCTTCGCCAGCGTTCTACCAACACCTTGGCTTCCCCAAGCGTGTCGAAGATCTCCATGTTCAGCAGCTCATCCCGTAGTTTCCCGTTGAAACTCTCAATGTACCCATTCTCCCAGGGGCTGCCCGGCTCGATGTACAAGGTCCTTACCCCGACAGCCTGCAGCCAGTCCCGGACCGCCTGTGCCGTAAACTCTGATCCGTTATCGGACCGGATAAACTCAGGCACTCCCCGATTAACGAATAACTCCGCCAACCGGTCCAACACGTCTTGGTGATTCATCTGCCGTTTCACATCAATGGCGAGGCACTCTCTGGTGTACTCATCCAGGATCGTCAATAGCCGAAAGGCTCGCCCATCATGGGTCCGTTCATGCACGAAATCATAGCTCCAGACGTGGTTTTTGCGAGCCGCTCGTAACCGAACACAGGAACCGTCATTAAGCCACAGTCTCCTTCGTTTCGGCTGTCTGGACGGGACTTTCAGCCCTTCTTGTCTCCACAGCCTCTCCACCCGCTTAGGATTCACCTTCCACCCTTCCCCATGAAGTATCGCCGTGACCCGCCGGTAGCCATAACGCCCGTATTGCGTAGCCAACTCCACCATCCTGGCCACCAATCGGGCCTCATCATCGGGAATTTTCCTTTCCCTTCGCTGGGTCGATCGAACCTGTCCCAGCACTTGGCAGGCCCGACGTTCGGAGACTCGCTCTGCTCCTAATCGCTCTCGTACCCACATCACCGCTCGTCTCCTGTTCGCCGGGCCTAGAAGTTTCCCGAGGACACTTCCTTCAGGATCTGCTTGTCCAAAGACAGATCCGCCACCAGCTTCTTCAACCGGGTATTCTCCTTCTCCAACACCTTCAACCTCTTGGCCTGGTCCAACCGGAGCCCTCCATACTCTTTGCGCCACCGGTAGTAGGTCTGCTCGCTCACCCCCATCTGCTTCGACACCTGTCCCACCCTCTGTCCTTGGGCCAGACCCACCTCTGCCTCACGCAGCTTCATGATGATCTGTTCTGCCCTAAACCGCTTCCCTGCCATCCTTGCCTCCTTCCTAAACCGGAAATCCTAACATTCAAACTGGACTCGTTTTAGGGGGCAAGGTCATTTGCCAGGAGGGAAGCTTGAAGGCAGCTAGGGAAGATTTGGGCGTAGCTCTACCGTACAATCGCGGAAAAGCTCTTGGAGGTGACAATGGCAGAACAGACCGAACCCAGAGATTAATTCCCATCTTTTCCGATCTTTTCCGAAAACTGAAGCGAGCGCGGTATCGACCGTTTCAGAACCCCAAAACAGGCTCCACCCCAAATAAGTTTCTGATCAACCCTGTGATTTTCTGGGTGAAAAGGCTTCGGAAAAGGTAATATCTTATTGGAGAGCAGAGATGAGGGCAACTGCTGAGAAGAACAAACGACCTGTCCGAATAGCAGATGCAATGGTCGATGAATCTGTTGAGATACCCGGCTTAATTGAGAAGAGTAAGTTACTAACTCTTACCACCTCTTACCACTGAAGAGGTATTGGAATATGAGATAGCCGATTATCAGGCTGAAGACATTGCTGAGGTGTTAAAAACCGTAGGCATGTCTGGAGCTCAGGTTATTCAAGCTCCTGCTAGAAGGGATAATATAAAGGAATGGCTGAAGCCCCAACTGATATGGTTTATCGTGGGTTTATGCTTTCTACTATTAGAGTTTGCCATTCCTGGACTGATTACTGTTTTCTTCGGGATCGGCGCATGGATAGTGGCAACGTTATGTTTATTTATGGATATTTCTTTAAACACACAATTATTCATTTTCGTTGTTTCTTCTGTTTTGCTCCTGGTGTCCTTACGAAAATGGTTCAAGGAATTATTCGCAGGAAGAGATGCACCAAGTCAATTCGAAGCCGAAAGCCTGGATGCATTTTTAGGTAAGAAAGCCATTGTTACAAAAGAGATTACGCCAAACAGGAAAGAAAAATTTGAATTCCGAGGGACATACTGGGATGCGGAAGCATCCGAAACTATCCCTAACGGCGCTCCAGTGGAAATACTTAACAAAGACAATATAACCCTGACTGTAAAATCACTTTAACTTTTAAGGGGGTGTGCCATGGAACCTGGAACATATACTTTAATCGGTGTAATTCTGTTTTCGACAATCGTATTCTTCCAAACCGTAAGAATTGTTCCGCAAAGAACAGCCTTTATTGTGGAACGCCTGGGCAAGTACAGTAAGACGCTCGATGCGGGATTTCATATTCTTGTGCCATTTGTCGATAAAGTTGCTTACAAGCACACCCTGAAGGAACAAGCGATAGACGTTCCTTCTCAATCATGCATTACACAGGATAATATTGCGGTGGAAGTCGATGGGATTATTTACTTGCAGGTTATCGATCCCAAGAAAGCGGCGTATGGCATCAATATGTATCAGTTTGCGTCGACTCAACTTGCCCAAACCACCATGAGGAGCGTGATTGGAAAACTAGAGCTTGACAGAACATTTGAAGAAAGAGAAACGCTGAATTCAGCAATCGTGGATGCCGTGGATAGGGCTTCTGATCCCTGGGGCGTAAAAGTGACGAGATACGAGGTAAAGAATATTGTTCCACCTCAGAGCATTAAAGACGCTATGGAAAAGCAGATGCGGGCCGTGCGGGAGAAAAGAGCCAACATTGCACAATCGGAAGGTGATAAACAAGCTAAAATAAATCGTGCGGAAGGAGATAAGCAGGAAATGATTGAGCGCTCGGAAGGCGAAAAACAAAAAAGGATCAATGAGGCAATCGGGCGTGCTGAAGAGATCGAGCGGGTTGCGGCGGCGACGGCAAAGGGAATTAGAGAAATTGCTTCTGCAATAAATGAAAAAGGTGGCGTTAATGCTGTGAATCTGCGAGTTGCTGAACAATATATAAACGAATTCGGGAAACTGGCTAAGACCAACAATTCAATTATAATTCCATCAGATCTTTCCGATTTGGCCGGGATGATATCAACCGCTATGGCGGTCATTAAGGATCAATCACAATCGACAGATTGAGAATTTGGCCGGAGAGCAAACGTTTTTCTTGCCAAGCATTTTCTGGGTACCAGGGCTTACGCGTTCGCAACATCGCGTTGAGCATGGCAAGCAACTTGCGCATGCAAGCGGTTAGAGCTACCTTGGGTGGTTTTTCCGGTAGACGGAGTGTCGAATGATGTTGCCTTTGCCGACCTGGCCTCTCAAGGAGCAATTGAGGTTTGGACAGCAGCGCTATCGTCTTCTGCTCCGCTTCATACATGTTTGATGGCAGGAAAGCCGGAGAAGATCGAGCTGGCACAAGAGATTGCGGGGCTGCTGGACAATCAACAACACTTCCCTGAAGAAGCACCCAGATCTAAGGGTTTCGGTGTTTATTCCGATCTAACGGTCAGGACGTCTAGATAATCCTTCCGAGAAGTCACCAAACGGGCTCTTGACTCTCATAGGCGTCTAATCACCTCCACTAACTTCACAGCGTGCAATCTGTTGTCCTGGCTGTCCAGGAGGGGTTCGCCCTCTTCCGGAAGCTCTCCGCTCGATAGGTAATCCCGGGTTATACCGCTCAATTCAATTTATTCGGAAAAGTCTCGAAAAATCTCTCCCTCAGAACAATTTTCCAACTGCCTCCCCTTCCGATTTTTCCAGGAAAAAAAGACCCCTACCGCGTGTTTTTCGGACCTATATGGACCCTATGTCGCCAAACCAGCTGGTGGTTTATACAGAAGGAAGCTGTAAGTTATTGAAAATTATGGTGGAGACGAAGGGACTCGAACCCTCGACCTCCTGAGTGCGATTCAGGCGCTCTTCCGAACTGAGCTACGTCCCCACCTGAGGAGGGTTTATTCTAGCGCAAACTAAACTCGAAAAGGAACGATCTCACCCATCAAAGAGGTTGGAGTCATTCGTGCGCCTCGGAGGTCGAGAGGATAAACAAGAGACGGTTTTAGCTGAGCCTACCTTGGCCTATGAGATGTTTGTCAGTAGTTCGCTCCGAGCCACATTTTAGAATAGGGTAAGAAAAAAGATCCTTCATCCCTTTTTTCGGGGGGGGACCTGCAGTTCCTCTGTCTGGGTTTAGGCTAGATTGAAATGAGAAGGATAATAGGGAACTCTACGGGCCTTAAGAACGCCCTAAAGAATGTTTTGGCGGTGGCCTCGCCTTTATCCACCGGAATCATCGTATAGACGGTGGGACAGAGCGAGTGGGTAAAGTGCCCAATTCAGATTCTTGGAACCTTGGTCAGGTTTTTGGATGTATCGTTTTCGGAGGAAGTGTTCAGCGATCTTGTTCGGATCGGGAATAGCCGGGTTTACAGTAGTGGGACCAGCGCAGGCTGTGTGGTCGGTCTTGTGGGATGAACAAGCAGAGATGTAAGCCGAATTCTGTCCCCTTGACTCGGCAATCTTGCTCAGGCTTGGTCGAACCTGAGCAAGATTGCCGAGTCAAGGGCGGTGCTCATTCGTCTAGAGATTGAGTTGCCCCAATCCTCAAGCGGCCTACCCGCTCCGCCTCTGTAACATAACCAGCCAGATGGGCCGGGCCGACCCAAAAGCGGAGCCTATTTGGCCTTGCACCGCGTGGGGTTTACCTTGCCTTCAGATGTCACCATCGAAGCGGTGGGCTCTTACCTCACCGTTTCACCCTTACCCTGGACTGACCTAAAGCCACACCAGGGCGGTTTGTTTTCTGTGGCACTTTCCGTAGAGTTACTTCTCCTTCCCGTTAGGAAGCACGCTGCCCTATGGTGTTCGGACTTTCCTCCCCCCGATTTCTCAGGCGGCGAGCACCCTCTCTACTTGTCATCCCATCTGATTCTAACATAACCTGGGTGGGGGTTGGCTGTTGGGAGCTCTCCGGGTTAGGGAAAAAGGGCTAGTCTGAATGGACGAGGCCCCGGCTGATTCCTTCCGTTTCCAGCATAATCAGCTGTCCGTAAATGCTGCCGAACCGGACATCCGCCTCAAAGTATACCGGCACTCGGAAAGAGTCTTTGCTATACCAGATTCGAAGCTCCCCCCCACCCTTGAAGATCCGGTTTGTTGTACTGATCTGAAACGACTGGAATTGGCCGATCGGTGTCTGCACCTTGTGTTTACTCTGGACCTCGATATTTATCCGTCGCACCTTTCCCGCATCGGCCAAGTAGATGAAGAATTGCTGTCCCTGCTTCATGATTCGTAACCGGGCAACGTAGAAAATCGAAAGGAGATCGGCTATCGGGACGGGAAGGCCCTTGATCGTCTCATCACGGATCTGCTTAGCGGGGTCAAGGGAAAGATCTGTTTCTCTCACAGTAGACTGATCTAAATCGTAGTCGAAAAGGACTTGTAGGTCGCGTTTGCGTTTGCCCCGGCGGGTCTGCTTAAAGGTTCGATAGGGACGAAAGTCATAACGGTCGATGATGGATTCGAAAGAGTCCTTAACTTCCAAACCAACGATCTTGCTCAACGCACCCTCCGATAGAGCCTGTGCCGAGATCGTATAGGTCGGTTTCTGCTGATAGTGCGATTCCTTGATCATTAGATGGAGTTCCCCAGCCTTGAAGGCAGGGGTAACAAAGAGGGGTTTCCAGGTGATCTCATAGCGCAGCCTTTCCCCTACCTGGAAAGGGACAGCATAAGATTGCCCAGGTAGGAGCAGTGGAACCGGGTGGCTTTTCTTCAGAGCCAGATTTGAGATGAAAATTACTATGGCTAGACTTCCCCCGAAAATGAAGGACCGCCCTCTTTTCATCTCCACACCATTTTGATCAACATTACGAGGGCAAGGATCACTACCCCTATGACGGCTTTGTATTCGCGATTGAGCAGAACTTGTCGCCATAGGAAAAGGTCTTCTTCGTGGGCAGGGGGAGAGATGGATCTGCTCGATTTCCTCAGTTGAGGCCAAAAGCTGGGCACTTCTTGCTGGTATAGTGTGTAGCGTTTGCCATACGTCTGCTCAAGTTCCTCTTCCTCCCTTATGATGACCGGCAAATAGATTGTCAGGAAAAGGAACAAAAAAAGGAGGATCAGCCAGAGCCGGGAGCTGGCTAGGCTGAAGCCAAGACCAATGAGAAAAGAACCTAGGTAGAGCGGGTTTCGAGTCCACTGATAAGGACCGTGTATCGCTAGACGGTGAAACTTTTTCAAGTAACCCGAAGCCGAGAGGCGGAGCCCTAATCCGATTGTATACAAGGCAATTCCGGTGCCGTAGAGTAGAGGCTCGGGCTGAGCATAATAGAGAGAGACTGCCCCATAGAGAAAACCGACCGGGACACGAAACCTTTGCCAGATTTTCATCCTTGTCGGGGGCCCCTTAGGGGGACGATTTGCTCCTTTAGGATCCAGTTCACCATCTCCAGGGCGTTTTTGGCGAAGAGGTCAGGGAAGTGAGCCCCTGGCTCTTTTTCTTTTTCTGGGGTGGAATATTCCAGTTTGGCCAATTCATGGCCAGTTTTCACGAACATGGGTCTATAAGCAGCTGGCCGAGTCATCTCAATGTCTTGGCGATGATCGCCAATCAGGTGACTCTTGCTCAGTTCAATGTAAAACTCCCGGGCTGGCTGCAAAAGGAGGCCAGGGTTTTGTTTGCGGTAATTGCAAGCGCTGGTGTAGGACCCATGTCCCGTCCGGAGATGATGAGGGTAGTAATAGAAAGCATCTATTTGAGCTCTACTTTCTTGGAAGAGCTGCCGCATGGACTTGTGCAGGCAGACTAGTTCTGTCTCGCTCACAAATCTCTGAGCTACGGCCGATTGATTGGTTATAAAGATGGCTAAACTTCGACTGCGGTTGACCCTGACAATTGCCTCCAAGGTAGACGGATCGATACAGATATTTTACATTCGGTGCAGGTGTCCCTTCTTCTCCATCAGGGTACCGTCCCGGTCGAAAACAATAGCTTGATCAAGATTTACTTTTCGCACGACAGTTCAATATTCTAAGCGCCATAGCGTAAACCTCATCCACCTCTATTTGTGTGAAGCAGCGTAAGTCAATCGGGCATTCTCGTAAAAGGCAGGGGCTGCATTCGACATGTTTGTGAATGATTCGAGCTTGCTGACTGAAGGGTCCCGTGGCCGTTTCGTCCGTGGAGCCGAAAAGTGCTATCTGAGGCAGGTCCAAGGCTGCGGCGAGGTGCATCGGACCCGAATCGTTCGTGATTAGGAGTCGGCAAAGAGTGAGCAGACCCATGAGGGTCGGAAGGCCCGTCTTTCCTGTCAGGATCTTGGGCCTGTAGCGCATGCGATTTTCAATTTCGCGAGCCAGGCTCGACTCTTCTCGATTCCCAACGATCAAAATCTCCGCCCGCTGATCTCCGATCAGCCGATCGGCTAAAGCCGCGTATCGGTCAGGAAGCCAGCGTTTAGCAGATCCAAAGAAGGCGCCCGGACTCATTGCAATGAGGTGGCGAGTGGAATCTACATCGGCCCACTTGAGGAGGGCCTTACTCGTCTCAATTCCTTTTCGGCTGGCCTGAAGGCGGATGTCGGGTTGAAAGTGGGGATCGTTTAGGTAATCTTGGGAGGAGAGCCCCGTTTGATATAGCAAGTCTAAATAATAAAATATCTGATGCCGTTTCAATTGTTTGGTTCGAGGACTAGCTCGCCGAGTTAGCAACAAACTACGTCCGTCCGTGGCGTAGCCGATCCGATCCGGGACTCGGGCTAGAAATGTGAGCAAGGCGGGTCGAAAGGCGTTTTGAAACAGAAGTGCCCGGTCGAAGCCGTGGAGTTTGGAACGCAGGGTCCAGAAGCTCGTCAGGCCCGCAGGGGCCGTTTCTAATCGGATGATCTGATCCACTAGGTTCTGATCTTCGAACAACCCGGCTACCCAGGAACGAGTCAGTAGAGTGAGATGATCCTCGGGAAAAAGACGGCGGATTTCCCGCAATGCAGCGACTGACATGACCGCATCTCCAATCCAGTTGCTGGCTCGAATGAGAAATCGAGTGGGATGGTTCTGGTTGTCAAATTTGGAGGAATTGTGCATTCAAATCCTTGTCAAGTTTCAACCTCGAGCTTTATGATTTCAGCAGAGCTATTGTTGCGAATTACTGCCGACAGAAACTTGTTTAATGGGCCAGCGGTAAAGACTCTACTTCCTCCAATAAAACCCGCTTGTATTCTTGCGGGTCTTCTGGCTTGGCCTCGATCTGGAGAGAAAAGATCTGATCTTGGCCAAAGCTCAGCCTTCTCAGGCGAACGGCGTCTTTTTCGGTGGTAATGATGGCGTTGGCTTTCAACTGTGCGCGTCTTCGGATGACCTGATCCAGCTCTCCCTGCACGTAAGAGTGATGGTCTTGGAACAAAAACTGATCCAAGACCTGCATCTGGTAGTGTTCTAGATCTTGTAAGAAGATGTTGGGGTTTCCAATTGCGGCCAAAGCCACGACCCGTTTGCCTATAAAGTCCCGAAGCCGGAACAGCTGCCCATTTCTCACGTCGGCGATGGAGATCGCATCATGATAGAAGTAGGAAAGGGGCACAATTGGATTGTGTTTGCGAATGTTCATTTCGATCTCATCCAGGTCGAGCGGGAAATGAGCACGGGTGATGATGATCAGATCTGCTCGTCGGATAGCGCTCAGTGGCTCCCGCAAACGGCCTGTTGGAAGCAATTGGTGACCACCAAAAGGGTCAGTTGCATCCAGAAACAGGATGTTCAGGTTCCGTTTCAGCTGTAAATGTTGGTAACCATCGTCCAATATGTGGATCACCTTTTGGTATCGATCCTCAACCAGGCGGCCGGCACGATAGCGGTTCTTGCCAACCACAATGGGGACTTCGGGAAGTTTTTGAGCCAACATCCAGGCTTCGTCTCCACACTCCTCCGGACTGCAAAAGATCTTCTGCCCGTCGCTGACAAGCAAGGTTTGGTTTTTGGCCCGACCTTTGTAGCCACGAGTCAAAACGATTGGTTGGTAGCCAGCCTCCTTTAGAATCTGTGCAAGATACAGGACGAACGGTGTCTTGCCAGTGCCCCCAACCGTCAGATTACCGACGCTAATGATCGGATGCATCAAGGTGTGCGATTTGAGCAGTCCCTTTTCATAAAGAATAGCTCGAAGGCTTACCGCTAACTTGTAGAGTATTGAGACCAGGTAACTCATTTAAGGTAATTTGTTCGCATGCCGGCTCCTCAGCGCTGCGCAGGCCTGCTAGGGTGCCACTTCCAAAAAGGGCTCATTTGGTTCAGGACTATTAGGTAGCTAGGATACTGTCGATGATTCAACCTCCCAGGTATTCTCTCACAATCTCGACCGTTCGCTCGACTGCACCCTGATTATCCTTGAGTACTTTACGGGCGTTTCTCCCCAGCCAGCTTCGGGCCCCGGGATCCTTCAGCAGTTCCCGAATCCTCGAGATCAGTTCCTCCGTTGAGTGTACCTGCAAGGCGGCGTAGGCATGGAGAAAGGATCCAGAGATTTCTTTGAAATTTTCCATGTGCGGGCCAAACAGGATCGGTTTACCAAAGTAGGCGGCTTCGATCAGGTTATGCCCTCCCGTCGGCACCAGGCTGCCCCCAATGAATACCACGTCGGCCAGCTGATAAAGGTGGGCAAGTTCTCCAATACTGTCCAAGAGCAGGATCTGGGGTCTGGTGCGACCCAGCTGGTCAGGGGAGTCAGGACGGAGATCAGAGCGTTTTATATAACTGAATTTGTTTGCCTCCAGCAGTCTGGCCGCTGACTCGGCCCGGTGCGGGTGGCGTGGCGCCAGTAGCAATTTAAGTCGAGGAAAATCTCGTAGCAGGATCCTGTAAGCCTCCACCAAGAAGACCTCTTCCTGATCTCGGGTGCTGCCGCAGACCCAGAGTAGATCGTCTGGATCTCGCTTGATGGTCTGTCTGATTTGCTCTACCAGGGCAACCTGATTGTTCTCTTGTGGCAAGCTGTAATCGTACTTAAGGTTACCGATCCAATGCACACGTGCTGGCGGAGCACCGAGTCGAAGAATACGTTCCTTATCCTGGCGAGATTGCATGCAAAATCGATCGATTGTAGCCAGCAGAGGAGCCAGGAAAAAACGGATTTTTTGGTAGTGAAGAAAAGACTTATCCGAGATTCTTCCGTTAATCAAAAGCAAGGGGATCTGATCGGCCTGAGCGGCTCGGAGAAATCCTGGCCAGATCTCGGTCTCCACTAGCAAGACGGCGGTGGGGCGAAGCGCGCGCAGGTAGCGGCGGCAGACCCATTGCCAGTCCAGCGGGAAGTGAAAGATGTGGGCCCGGTCGCGGAAAAGATCTTGAGCTAGCTGCTGGCCAGTTTCGGTAATGGTGGAGAAGAAGAGTTCATCTTTTTCAAGGCCGAGTTTGTCCACCAGAGAACGCATGGCATTGACCTCTCCAACCGAGACCGCATGAACCCACAGCGCGGGACGTCTGGGCTCTGACCGGTCGGGAATTTCTGGGGGAAGTTTCCCTAGTCGTTGAGACAGGTTAACAGGATACCTACCTTTGGAGACCCAGCGATAGAGAAAAAAAGGGCAATAGGTTAGCAAGTAGATGGTGTAAAGAAAAGGGTAGAGGAAGATAAGTAATCTAAACATTTCTATAAAGTGATCCTTATCCTAGTATTTGTTACTCCTCTGGTTCAACGGAGAAACGTCATCTGAAGTCACCCGGAATATAGGCCCCCGTGGTTGCTAAATAGGTACCGTAGCAAAAAGGTTCGGATCTGTGGTGTGGTCTTGACACTACAGGGCTGCTCGGCTATGCTGTTCGACTCGAGCATAGAAGCATATCTGAGTGTGTAGTACGAATGAGGCTCCGGCTTCGTTTTTTTGTTTTTAGGGGGGGGTATTTTAGAGAATGCCTACTGTGAACCAGTTAGTTCGTAAGGGACGGAAGAGGATCAAGCCCGGCACGAAAAGTCCCGCTTTGCAGAGTTGTCCTCAGAGAAGAGGGGTGTGTGTTCGTGTCTATACCCAAACTCCCAAGAAGCCCAACTCGGCTCTACGGAAGGTGGCACGAGTGAGGCTCACTAATGGCATCGAGGTGACGACCTATATTCCTGGGATTGGCCACAATCTACAGGAGCACTCGATGGTGTTGATTCGAGGCGGGCGAGTCAAGGATCTTCCTGGTGTTCGTTATCATGTGGTCAGAGGTACTCTGGATGCTGTAGGAGTAGAGGGTCGTCTGAACAGTCGGTCCAAGTACGGCACAAAACGGCCCAAGGGCTAGGCCGGACGATCTGCGGGTGGGTCCGGGAGAGTTGTAGCATGCCAAGGCGAAGGGATGTTCCGAAACGAGAAGTAATTCCGGACTCCGTTTACAATAGTCCGCTCGTAGCCAAGTTCGTTAGCAACCTGATGACTCGGGGGAAGAAAGGGATTGCCGAGCAAACTTTTTATCGGGCCTTAGCGGCGATCGAAGAGCGCGCGGGTGAGGATCCGATGCAGGTCTTCAAGAAAGCTCTGGACAACGTCAAGCCGATGCTGGAGACGAAACCCCGCCGGGTTGGGGGATCAACGTATCAAGTTCCGATCGAGGTGGGATCCCGACGCCGTACCTCTTTGGGGATTCGCTGGGTCATCGGCTATGCCCGACGACGGGGCGAGAAAACGATGGTCGACAGACTGGCTAACGAGCTACTGGATGCTTCCAATAATCGAGGGGCTGCGGTAAGGAAGAGACAGGACGTGCACCGAATGGCAGACGCCAATAAGGCGTTCGCCCATTACCGGTGGTGAGAGAATGGTCGTCCCTCCGGCCGTTGGTGTGCCCATCGTCCTTCACCCATAAGTTGCTGTATATCTGCAGGAAGTGAAATGGTAGTGGCCAGAAGAGTAGGTTTGGAGAAAACGAGGAACATCGGGATCATGGCCCATATTGATGCGGGCAAGACGACCACTACTGAGCGGATTCTGTACTACACCGGGATTACCTATCGGATTGGAGAAGTTGATGAAGGGACCGCAACAATGGACTGGATGGTCCAGGAGCAGGAGCGAGGGATCACCATCACTTCGGCAGCCACGACCTGTCTCTGGGAGAATACCCGCATCAACATCATCGATACTCCGGGTCACGTAGACTTCACCGCGGAAGTGGAACGCTCTTTACGTGTTCTCGACGGAGCGGTCGCTATTTTTGACGCCGTGGCTGGGGTGGAGCCTCAATCGGAGACTGTCTGGCGCCAGGCGGATAAATATCGAGTTCCTCGGATCGCCTTTGTCAACAAGATGGATCGGCCCGGGGCGGATTTTTCCGCCGCTCTAGAGTCGATGAGGAAGAGGTTGAATGCAAACCCTGTTCCGGTCCAGATCCCGTTGCTGCGAGAGGAGCAGTTTGAAGGGGTGGTAAACCTCATTACGATGAAGGCAAACATCTATCCAGCTGAGACCCTGGGAGCTGAATTCACGGAGATCGAGATTCCGCCTGACTATATGGAAACGGCAGGTCAGTGGAGGGAGCGGATGCTCGAAACAGTGGTTGAAATGGATGATGGTCTCCTGGAGCAATATGTGGCTGGTGAGAATCTGTCTTCGGAAGGGTTGTACGCAGCGCTTCGTAAAGGGGTCTGCGAGCTCCGGTTTGTCCCCTGCTTGTGCGGTGCTTCGTTTAAAAACAAGGGGGTGCAGCCTCTCTTGGACGCCATCGTTAACTATCTACCGTCTCCCTTGGACATCCCCTCTGTTCAGGGAGTACATCCCACAACCCAGCAGAAGGTTATCCGGAAAGCTGATGAGCAGGAGCCCTTCTCCGCACTCATTTTTAAGATCATGACTGACCCATTTGTCGGCCAGGTGGCTTTCATTCGGGTCTACTCTGGAAGTCTTAAATCCGGTTCAACTGTCTATAATTCGACGCGCGCGCGCAAAGAGAGAGTTGGTCGCTTGTTGAAAATGCATGCCAACAAACGGGAAGAGATCAGTGAAGTTTTTGCCGGCGATATTGCTGCCGCAGTCGGGCTGCGGAACGTTAGTACAGGGGATACAATCTGTGACCCGAAAGACCAAATCATTCTTGAGGCCATGGATTTTCCGACTCCGGTGGTTTCCGTTGCCATCGAGCCAAAAACACGGGCCGGCCAAGATAAGTTATCTTTCTGTCTCAATAAATTGATGCAGGAGGACCCTACCTTCAAGGTTCACGTCGACCCGGAGACAGCCCAGACCATCATTTCCGGGATGGGAGAGTTGCACCTGGAGATTATTGTGGATCGGTTGGTGCGAGATTTTGATGTCGGGGCCAACGTTGGAAAACCACAAGTTGCCTATAAGGAGACAATTACCCGGCGTGCCGAAGGCGAAGGCAGATATGTTCGCCAGACTGGAGGGAGGGGTCAGTATGGGCATGTGAAGATTTGGATCGAGCCAGGCAAGCCGGGTACGGGTGTTATGTTTGAGAGTAGTATTAGGGGTGGCGCGATTCCGCGCGAGTTTGTTCGGGCCGTGGAAACGGGGATCCGCGAGGCCCTTGAGGGTGGGATCTTGGCAGGGTATGAGATGGAGGATGTCAGGGTGGTTCTCCACGATGGTTCCTATCATGAGGTGGATTCTTCGGAGTTGGCTTTTAAAATAGCTGGGTCCCTGGCACTGAAGGCTGCTGCCCAGAAGGGTAGTCCCGTTCTTCTCGAACCCATGATGAAGGTAGAAGTAGTCGTGCCACAAGAATACATGGGGGACGTCATTAACGATCTAAATAGTCGAAGGGGCCGGGTAGGGACCATGGAGCTACGTGGGGGAAGTCATGTCGTGAGTGTCTTTGTGCCCCTTTCCGAGATGTTTGGCTATGCAACCACAATGCGCTCTTTGAGCCAGGGGCGTGCAACCTATACTATGCACTTTGAACGCTATGAACAGGTGCCGGCCAAGGTAGCGGATGAATTGTTGACCCGAGGACAAGGGAGGTTGTTGAGCGGATCTCGGGCTGGCTAAGTGTTTCATTGTGGAAATGCGATGATGCTTATAGATGGGTCCTGCGAGGTAAGGTCAAGGTATGAGGAAGGCGATGATAGGAGAAATTGTCGACGATGAATAGCGCCGAGATCTCCCGCAACCCCTTATGCCCGTATTAGGGTAATAGTGGGGAGGGTCAATCTCTTTTTCGCTTCTGCTCCACGATGCGCTGGTGTATCGTGTTCGTCGCTCTTTCGTGAAGTTGTCTCAGTCGCGCGCGCCACAAATATTATCGTATTGCCGAAATAGAACATGAGGGAAAAGTAATGGCGAAGGCAAAATTTGAGCGAACGAAACCGCACGTAAACATTGGGACGATCGGACATGTGGACCACGGCAAGACAATGTTGACAGCGGCAATCACGCAGGTTTTGGCGAAGAGTGATCCTGGGGTAGAGGTGAGGACGTTTGAATCGATCGACAATGCACCGGAGGAGCGAGAGCGAGGGATCACGATCGCGACGGCACACGTGGAATATATGACGGGGAACCGGCATTACGCGCATGTGGACTGTCCTGGGCACGCCGACTACGTGAAGAACATGATCACGGGGGCGGCGCAGATGGACGGGGCGATCTTGGTGGTCTCGGCGGCGGATGGACCGATGCCGCAGACGCGCGAGCACATCTTGCTGGCGCGGCAGGTGGGGGTGCCGTCAATCGTGGCATTCTTGAACAAGGTGGACATGGTGGATGATGAGGAGTTGTTAGATCTGGTGGAGTTGGAGGTACGGGAGTTGTTGACGGTGTATGATTTTCCGGGGGAGGAGGTACCGGTGATTCGGGGCAGTGCGCTGAAAGCGGTGGAGGGAGACGAGGAGGCACAAAAGGCGATCATGGAGTTGATGGAAGCGACAGACCGCTACATACCGATTCCACAGCGGGAGGTAGACAAGCCTTTTTTGATGCCCATCGAGGACATTTTTTCGATCAGTGGACGAGGGACGGTGGTGACGGGACGGATCGAGCGAGGGAAGGTGAAGGTGGGGACGGAGATGGAGATCGTGGGGATGCGGCCAACGTTTAAGCGAGTGGTGACAGGGGTAGAGATGTTCAAGAAGTTGTTGGATGAAGGACAGGCGGGAGACAATGTGGGATTGTTGGTTCGAGGGACGGATAAGAAGGATGTGGAGCGAGGACAGGTGGTGGCTGAAGTGGGGTCGATCGCGCCGCACACGAAGTTTCAAGCGGAGGCCTACATTTTGACCAAGGAAGAAGGAGGGAGGCACACGCCATTTTTCACGGGCTATCGGCCGCAGTTCTACTTTCGGACGACAGATGTAACGGGGCAGGTGGTGTTAGGGGACGGGACGGAGATGGTGATTCCGGGGGATAATGTGTCGATGCTAGTAACATTGATCACCCCGATCGCGATGGAGAAAGGGTTGCGCTTCGCCATTCGCGAAGGAGGACGTACCGTCGGAGCCGGAACCATCACTGAAATTGTGGAGTAGGGGCTCGAGGTTAGGTATTAGATGATAAACGAAAAAATTCGGATCCGGTTGAAGGCGTACGATCACCGGGTCTTAGACCAGTCTACGGGGGAAATTGTAGAAATCGTCAAGCGCACGGGAGCCCGTGTGTCGGGGCCCATTCCGCTGCCGACTCAAATCAGTCGGTACACTGTCTTGCGCTCGCCCCATGTAGACAAAAAATCACGAGAGCAATTCGAAATACGAACTCACAAGCGTCTGGTGGACATTTTGGACCCCACACCTCAAACGGTCGACGCACTGATGAAGTTGGATCTGCCTGCTGCCATCGATGCCGAGATCAAAGCCTTTGGCGCAGAAAAGGAATAGGCCATGGTGGAAGGTCTAATTGGCAAAAAAATTGGGATGACTCAGATCTTTGATGAACAGGGTATGGTTGTCCCAGTGACAGTGATCCGAGCCGGGCCATGCATCGTGGTGCAGAAGAAAAGCAAGGAGAAAGACGGCTATGAGGCTCTACAGCTCGGTTTGGTGGAGGGCGAGAGAGCTCCGCGAGTCAGCAAGCCAATGGAAGGGCATTTTCGAAAGCGAGGAGTAGTGGCGAGTCGAATCTTAAGAGAGTTTTCTTTCTCGAAAGAAGCCGACCAAGCCATTGAGGAAGGCGATCAGGTTTTGGTGCACCAGGTGTTCCAACCCGACGACCGAGTAGATGTGGCGGGTCGAGTCATTGGCCGCGGTTTCCAGGGTGTAGTGAAGCGGCATGGATTCAGGGGTGGCGGCGCCAGCCATGGATCCATGTTTCATCGGGCGCCTGGCTCTATTGGGCAAAGCGCATCCCCCAGTCGGGTTTTTCCAGGCATGAAGGGGCCGGGTAGGATGGGTAACAATCGAGTCACAATACGGAGGCTGAAAGTTGTGGGTATCGACGAAGAGAATCACTTGCTACTCGTTAAAGGGTCCATTCCCGGCAGTCGAGGCACCTATCTCCAAGTGACTCGTTGCCGGAATTAGATTGGTAGCGATGAGGTTGACGTGGGACGTGAAAAAGCAGCAGAAAAATCGGTTCAGAAGGATCAATCCGGCGCCATTGATGAGTTGGAAGTAAAGGTTATAAACCTGAACAATAGGGTTGTCGGAAGATTGAAACTGGCTGATCGAGTGTTTAATTATGACGCTAGTGAGACACTGGTGTGGGAAGTTGTGCGTGCGTATCTAGCAGCTCAGAGAAAAGGGACACATGCCAGCAAGAATCGAGCCCGGGTTCAGGGTGGCGGGCGCAAGCCATGGAAGCAAAAAGGCACCGGTCGTGCTCGTGCCGGAAGTATTCGGAGTCCACTGTGGAGGAAAGGAGGCACCGTCTTCGGACCTCAGCCGAGAAACTATGCTCAATCTCTGCCCAGGAAGAAACGACGAGGTGCGATGAAGCTGGTTCTCCGCGATAAGTTGCAGAAGCAGAAGCTGGTAGTGGTGAAGGATTTGTCGTTCGAGAGCCACCGGACAAAGGATTTTCTGGTCGTCTTGAAGGTCCTGGAATTGGAGAATAAAGTGCTCGTGGTCGATGATAAGGAGAACCGAAATCTGTTTTTGAGTTGCCGCAATTTACCTCAGGTTAAAATGGTTTCCACCCTGGCCTTAAATGTCTACGATTTGCTCAATTGCAACCATCTTTTGATTAGCAAACGCGCGCTGGTCGCACTCCAGGAGCTGCTGCAGACATGAGTATCGACATTTATGAGATCTTGCGCTATCCCCATGTCACAGAAAAAAGTACTCTCGAAAAAGAAAAGGGTGAAGGGAAGGTTTTGACTTTTCGTGTTCGCCGAGGTGCCAAGAAGTATCAAATTAAGGAAGCTGTCGAAAAAATCTTCGATGTCCGAGTGGAAGCTGTGCGAACCGCTAATTTCCAAGGAAAGATGAAGAGAGTAAGGAAGAGTCGGGGGCGATGTCCGAGTTGGAAGAAGGCTTACGTCACTCTTCGACCAGGCCAGAAGTCGGTCGAGTTTTTCGAAAACGTGTAACCTGTATGGCGATTAGGACTTACAAACCGACGACTCCCGGCTCTCGTCTTCGAAGCGTACAAAGTGGAGATGATCTGACGGATATCAAGCCGCTGAAGAGACTGGTTGTTGGCAAAAAGCGGATCAGCGGTCGGAATAATCTGGGGCATATTTCGGTCAGGCGGCGCGGGGCTGGGCACAAGCGGAGATATCGCATTGTAGATTTTAAGAGGCAGAAAGACGGGATCCCGGGTGTGGTGGCCGCCATTGAATATGACCCGAATCGAAGTGCACGAATCGCACGTCTTCATTATAGAGATGGGGACAAGCGCTACATCCTGGCGCCCTTGGGATTAAAAGTGGGGCAGCAAGTTCTCTCGGGTCCAGATGCTGACATCGTGGCAGGCAATAATCTTCCACTGCACAACATTCCCTTGGGGAGCGCGGTTCACAACCTGGAAATGCAGCCTGGTCAAGGCGGCCAATTGGTCAGGAGCGCAGGTGTGGCAGCCCAGTTGATCGCTAAGGAAGGTGATTATGCCCAAATCCGATTGCCTTCCGGTGAAGTTCGCAAGTTGCATATCCGGTGTCGTGCCACACTAGGACAGGTGGGTAATTTGGATCATGAAAATGTCTCCTTGGGGAAGGCGGGTGCCACCCGCTGGCGTGGGCGAAGACCCAAGGTTCGCGGAGTAGCGATGAATCCGGTGGATCATCCGATGGGCGGCGGTGAAGGTAAGGCCTCGGGGGGGCGCCACCCTTGCTCACCTTGGGGTTGGAAGACCAAGGGATTCAGGACCCGAAACAATAAACGCACCGATCAATTTATTATTCGGAGACGGAAGTAAGAAACCGCCCTGAGCGAGAGGAAAATAGGGATGCCTCGATCGGTGAAGAAGGGACCTTTTATTGACGATCACCTGCTTAAAAAAATCAGACATCTCAACGAGACCAATGAAACAGCGGTCATCCGGACCTGGTCCCGTAGGTCGACGATATCACCAGAAATGGTGGGGCATACCATCGCCGTACACAATGGAAAGAAGTTTATTCCGATTTACCTTACAGAGAATATGGTTGGCCATAAGCTAGGTGAGTTTGCGCCCACACGGATTTTCAGAGGGCATACGAGCAGGACGGAAAGAGCTAGCCGAATAAGATAGGCCGTGAGGCCAGGGAGTGCGTCTTTGGAGGCACAAGCGACGGCAAAATATATTAAGGGGTCTCCTCAAAAGACCCGATTGGTGGTTGATCTGATCCGTGGCAAGCAGGTCGAGGCTGCACTGGGTATCCTTAGCCTTTCCCATAAGCGAGCGGCAAAACCGATTGAAAAAGTGCTTCGGTCAGCAGTTGCCAACGCTGAACAGAAGTCGGCCGCATTAGGCCTCGAAGAACTATTTGTAAAAGAAGCTTTCGTCAATTCTGGGCCCACCAAGTGGCGTCGAAGGATTCGCCCCTCTGCGATGGGAAGGATTCATCACCAGATGAGACGTCAAAGTCATATTACGATCCGCATCTCGGATGGTAAAGCGGAGGAGGTATAACTTGGGTCATAAGGTGCACCCCTACGGATTTCGCTTAGGCTATACTCAAACCTGGAAGTCGCGCTGGTTTGCAAAAAAAGATTACGGCAAACTCCTCCAGGAGGACTTGCGCATCAAGAAGTCCCTCCGGCAGCGCTTTTCACGTGCCGGGGTCTCACGTATTGAAATTGAGCGGGCGGCTAACAAGCTAACCGTGATTGTCCATACCTCCCGTCCCGGTATCATCATTGGCCGCAAAGGGAGTGAGATTGACAAGCTGAAGATAGATCTGCAGGAGAGTACCGGAAGAGAGGTTTTCATCAATATTCAGGAAGTGAGTAAGCCCGAACTGGATGCTCAATTGGTGGCCGAATCAATCGCTCAGCAATTGGAACGGCGTATCGCTTTTCGCCGAGCAATGCGACGGGCCGTCGATACGAGTCTTCGCTTTGGCGCCCAGGGGATCAAGGCGCGCTGCGGCGGACGTCTGAATGGGGCCGAAATCGCCCGGGCCGAGTGGTATCTGCATGGCCGGCTTCCCTTGCACACACTGCGAGCTAATGTGGATTATGGCTTCGCCGGGGCCTTCACCACCTATGGAGTGATTGGGGTCAAGGTGTGGATCTATAAAGGAGATATCTATGATCTGGATCAGCGGGATACAAGGGGATTATAAAGAGGCTGTTTAGGTCATGCTAGCGCCAAAGAAGGTCAAATATCGTAAGCAGCAGAAGGGACGCATGCAAGGAAAGGCGGGGCGGGCAAGCGCGGTTTCCTTTGGCGAATATGGCTTAAAGGCTCTCGACCCAGGCTGGGTCTCGGATCGGCAGATTGAAGCAGCACGAATAGCAATGACTCGCTACATCCAGCGCGGAGGTAAGATATGGATTCGGATCTTTCCGAACAAGCCCGTCACTAGAAAGCCAGCCGAAACGCGCATGGGCAAGGGGAAAGGGACTCCCGAAGGCTGGGTGGCTGTTGTTCGCCCGGGCAGGGTTTTGTATGAGATGGAAGGTGTGACTAGGGATGTGGCTCGGGAGGCGATGCGTCTGGCATCCCACAAGTTGCCAATTAGAACCAGGTTTGTGACACGTATGGGTAAGTCATGAAGGCGGGGAAATTCAGGGATATGTCCCTGGAGGAACTGGAGAATGAGGGCAGGAATCTGACCCAGCAGCTCTTTCGGTTGCGTTTTCAGAAAGCCACCGGACAACTCGAGAATCCGTTTAAGATCCGTCATGTTCGGAAAGACTTAGCGCGGGTTAGGACAATTCTTGGGGAACGTTCCACGGGGGGGATGCTGAGCCAGGACGGATAAGAATAGGGATGGTTCAACCAGGGCCGTCTGCCCGTGGTGGGATCCTCCAGGAATATGCAGGTGACACAGCATACAGTGGTCAGAAAGCGAAAGTTAGAAATCGGCCGGGTGGTCTCGGCGGCAATGCACAAGAGTGTGGTAGTGGCGGTCGACCGCTTGGTTCGACATCGTCTCTACGGGAAGACGATCCGTCGCACCAGCAAGTTCATGGTTCATGATGAGGCAAATGACTGTAATTTGGGAGACAAGGTGCGAATCGAAGAGGTGCGCCCTTTGAGCAAGCGAAAACGCTGGGTTGTCAGAGAGATCCTGGAAAAAGCTAAAGGTTAGTCGAGGTTGCTATGATCCAGATGCGAACAGTTCTGAACGTAGCAGACAATTCTGGAGCTCGTAAAATCTCCTGTATCACGCCGCTGGGAGGAGGAACTGGACGAGGCGCCAGGCTAGGTGATGTTATCACCGCTTCGGTAAAACAGGCCAGTCCAGATGGAGGGGTGAAGAAAGGAGATGTGGTGAAAGCTGTCGTCGTAAGAATGCACAAGGAGAGTCGCCGGCGGGATGGATCCTATGTTCGATTTGACGAAAATGCGGCGGTCTTGATCAATAATCAAGGTGAACCGATTGGTACACGAGTGTTTGGGCCAGTCGCTCGTGAACTTCGGGATAAAAAGTTTCTGAAAATTGCTTCGCTAGCACCGGAAGTCCTGTGAATAGTCAAGCGGATCGGTCAGGGTGATGTTGCACGTAAAGAAAGAAGACGAGGTTCTGGTGGATGCGGGTAAAGATCGGGGAAAGAGGGGAAGAGTGCTTCGAGTGTTGCCCAGCGGAAACCGTGTGGTGGTGGAAAATGTCAATTTTGTGCGCCACCATACCCGTGCCAACCCGCAGAAAAACATCAAGGGTGGAATTGTAGAAAGAGAGGCCACGATTCACCTTTCCAATGTTCGCGTCATTTGTGGCGAATGCGGCAGAGCCACCCGGATCGGCTACTCTTTGCTGTCGGATAAGAAAAAAGTGCGGATATGCAAAAAATGTGGTGGCACGATCGACAAGTGATCCGCCAGTAACGGAGTGTCTAACCAGTTGGCAGGGAGTCGGATGGTGAGGTTAAAGGGCCAATACGAGAATGAAGTCGTGCCAGCTCTGATCAAGGAATTCGGTTATGCTAACGTCATGGCTGTGCCTCGAGTTGAAAAAATTGTCGTCAACATGGGCCTGGGAGAAGCGATTCAGAATATCAAGATTTTGGATACTGCCGGAGCTGAACTAAGCGCGATCACGGGACAAAAACCGGTTATTACGCGGGCCAGGAAAGCCATTGCTAGCTTCAAACTTCGCAAGGGGATGCCAATCGGTCTGATGGTGACATTGCGGGGGACCCGGATGTATGAGTTTCTGGACCGGTTTGTGAATATTGCCCTTCCTCGGGTACGTGATTTTCGGGGTGTGTCTCCTCGGGCGTTCGATGGGCACGGGAACTATACGATCGGGCTAAGAGATCAGTTTGTTTTTCCAGAAATTGACTTGAGCAAGACGGAGCGGCAGCAAGGAATGAATATCTGTATCGTGACCACGGCCGAGACGGATGAAGCAGGACGTTTCCTCTTGGCCAGCTTGGGAATGCCCTTTGCCAGAACCGGAGAAGGGCGGATGCCGGCGGTGTAAAGAGTGAAAATATGGCGAAAAAATCACTCATTGCAAAGCAGAAGAAGCGTTTGAAATATGGAGTGCGTCAGTACTCGCGATGCGAGCGCTGTGGGCGATCGCGAGCGTATCTGCGCAAATTCGGATTGTGCCGGATCTGTTTTCGGGAGCTAGCGCTTCAAGGAGAAATACCAGGGGTGATTAAGGCCAGCTGGTAGCTTTCAGCGTCTTTGCAGGGAGTGTCTCCTGTTGTCCGAGGAAGCATAGAATATGTCAATGACAGATCCCATTGCCGATTTGTTGACTCGGATCCGAAACGCCCAAATGGCGGGCCGCGAGTCTTTAGAAGTTCCCTACTCAAGAGTCAAGGGCGAGATCGTGGAGATCTTGAGAGGAGAGGGTTATATTTTCGGCCACAAGTTGAACCAGAAGAGCCCCTGTTCAACCCTCACGATCCTGCTCAAGTATGGAGAAGATCGCCAACCAGCCATCCGAAAGCTGGAGAGAATCAGTAAGCCAGGTTGTCGCAGGTATGTTGGGAAACTAGAGATTCCTCAGGTCTTGGCGGGACTGGGGATAAGCATTCTCTCGACCTCAAGGGGGATAATGACTGGCAAGAAAGCGGAGAAAGCCGGAGTGGGGGGAGAGATCCTGATCGAGGTGTATTGATTCTACGACAGGGGAATCCTGGTGCCAATTAGCCGGGGGGGAGCCGGGCGAGAAATTAATGTCACGGGTCGGCAGAAAGCCAATCGAGATTCCTGAGGGACTCCAAGTTCTAGTGGAGACGGACCATGTTTTGATCAAGGGTCCAAAAGGCCAACTGAAAACTCTTCTACCGGTGGGCATCCGGGCCAAGGTGGTGGATCGAAAACTAATCGCTGAGAGGGCAGGGGATGCGAAAAAAATGAAAGCCTTACACGGCTTGGGCCGGTCCTTACTGGCCAACGCGGTAGAGGGCGTGATGACCGGTTTCCGAAAGGAGTTAGATATAGTGGGTATCGGATATCGAGCTCAGTTGAAGGGCCGGTTTCTGAGCCTTTCCCTGGGATTCTCTCACACCATTGAGTTCCCATTTCCGGAAGGAATCGAGATTCAGGTTGAGCGGTTGGCTAAAACCATACAGAACTACGTCGCCACGATGGTGGTCAGTGGAATTGACAAGGCGAAGGTGGGTCAGGTAGCGGCCGACCTCCGGTCTTTACGTCCTCCAGATTCCTACAAGGGGAAAGGCATTCGCTATGCTGGCGAGCAGTTACGTTTAAAGGTCGGCAAGAAGGGAGTCTGACTTAGTGTTCCATTTTGGAAATACGATGATGTTTGCAGATGGATCTGGTGAGGCGAGGTCAAGAATGCGCCACAATAGGTGTTTTTGAGATGGCTAGAAGAATAACGAGAAGCGTGCGTCGCAGAAAAATTCAGGTTCGGATTCGAAATAAGATTCAGGGGACGGCCGAATGTCCGCGACTGTGTGTGTTCAGAAGCCTTCGGCACATGTCGGGGCAACTCGTAGACGATGTGGGAAGCAGGACTCTGCTCACCGTCTCAACCTTGAAGTTAGAAGGGAAGAAGTTGGAAAAGGGAGGGAACCTAGCAGCAGCTCGAAGAGTCGGTAGATCACTGGGGCAGGGGGCCAAGGAGTTGGGCGTCAATCAGGTTGTCTTCGACCGGAGTGGTTACGTCTACCAGGGACGCGTCAGGGCTTTAGCGCAAGGCGCGCGAGAGGCAGGCTTGCAATTCTGAGGAGCGGCCTGGGTGGAGTCTACTGAGAAGAAGGCAGATAGAACACCATAGGAGTAGAAAGTGGCGAAGATAGCGACAGGCGAAGCTGAGCTGAAGGATCAAGTCGTGGCCATCAACCGGGTCACCAAGGTGGTCAAGGGTGGTAAGAATCTGAGCTTCAGTGCCTTGGTGGTCGTGGGAGATCAGAGTGGAAGAGTGGGATTTGGGCTGGGAAAGGCCAAAGAGGTACCTGTGGCGATTCGGAAAGGAATCGAGAAGGCGAAGAGAGGGATGATCCGGATCCCACTGGATGGCTCAACCATTCCCCATGCAGTGCTAGGACGTTTTGGATCGGGTAGAGTCATGCTGAAACCAGCCGAGGAAGGAACCGGAGTGATCGCGGGTGGAGCAGTGAGGGCTGTGGTGGAAGCTGCCGGGATCCGAGATGTTGTCACCAAGTCGCTGGGCTCTGCCAATCCCCAAAACGTCATAAAGGCAACTTTTGTCGGACTGGGGGAATTGCGCAATCGCGAGCAGGTCGCACGGACAAGAGGGATAGCACCCGAAGAGCTTTGATGGCGAAGAAAGAAGAGAGCTTAAGAATCAAATATGTACGTAGTGTCGTGGGCCGTCCGAAGCGTCAGAAAGAAGTCATTCAAGGGTTGGGTTTCCGCCGCTTGAATCAGGTCGTGGAACGGCTCGACACAGCCTCGATTAGAGGCATGGTGGCGAAGGTATCTCATCTGGTCCAGATTGTTGGAAGAGAAAAAGAGTGAGCTTAGAGCTTCACGGTCTACGACCCAGTAAAGGAGCTAATAGGAAGCGTAGGAGGATTGGCCGAGGACCGGGATCTGGACATGGTAAGACGGCTGGTCGAGGCCACAAGGGGCAAAAATCCCGCTCTGGATATTCTGCACGGGCCGGGTTTGAAGGAGGGCAAATGCCCCTTTATCGACGCGTCCCCAAGCGGGGATTCAAGAACATCTTTGCCAAACGGTTTGTGATCCTCAATGTCGAAGACCTCAATCGGTTTGAAAAAGGCTCTACGGTTTCTCCCGAGTTACTGATCGAGCAAGGGGTGATCAGAAAGCTCAAGGATGGATTACGCATTCTAGGGGGAGGAAAGCTGGAGAAGAAGAAGCTGACCGTCCGGGCCCATCATTTTAGTTCTTCGGCCCGCAGCCAGATCGAGCACTCTGGGGGAAATGTTGAGGTCCTGAGCTGATGGCCCAGGTTGTTGCCCCCGTTCTGGGAACCCTCCGTAACATCACCAATATCCCTGACCTGCGTAAGCGAATTTTCTTTATGCTGATGTTGCTAGCGGTCTATCGGGTGGGAAGCTGGATCCCGACGCCGGGAGTCGATAGTACGGCCCTGCAAATCTTCTTTCAGGAGCAGGCCGGAACCGTATTTGGTTTTTTAGACATCTTTTCTGGGGGGAACCTGAGTCGCTTTTCCATCTTTGCTCTGGGAATCACACCCTATATTACAGCTTCCATCATTTTGCAGTTGCTGACGGTGGTCTGGCCCTATCTCGAGCGTTTGTCCAAAGAAGGGGAACTGGGTCGCAAGAAGATCACCCAGTACACGCGTTATCTGACGATTGGCCTGAGCCTGTTTCAAAGTTTCGCTACAGCTGTGGCTTTGGAAAGCACCGGAGTGAGTCCTCCTATTGTAGTGAATCCAGGTTGGAGTTTCCGGGTTATGACGATGCTTACCTTGACGACGGGGACTGCTTTCGTCATGTGGCTGGGGGAGCAAATCACCGAGCGGGGAATAGGCAACGGCATTTCACTGATCATTTTTGCGGGGATTGTGGTGGGTCTTCCTGAGGCGGCCGGCGAGATGTGGGTAGATTGGACCACTGGCGTGCGCAGCATATTTTCAATTCTTTTCTTGCTCGCCCTGATGGTGGTGGTAGTTGGCGGAATTGTCTTTGTCGAGCGTGGCCAGAGGCGGATCCCCATCCAATATGCCAAGCGGGTGGTTGGCCGTAAAGTGTATGGGGGTCAAGCCACACACCTTCCCCTTCGCGTGAACTCAGGCGGTGTCATCCCGGTGATTTTTGCTGCTTCGATCGTTGCATTCCCATCGACCCTAACCATGGTCTTGCAGACGGAGTGGATGAACAGTGTTTCCGAGCAGTTGCGACCGGGATATCCCCTCTACAATCTGCTTTACATCGTTGGGATTGTTTTCTTTTGCTTCTTTTACGTAAGCATAATCTTTAATCCCGACGAGGTGGCTGACAACATCCGAAAGTACGGCGGGTTTATTCCTGGAATCCGTCCGGGAAGACGCACTTCTGAGTTCATTGACCGAGTTCTGAGTAGGTTGACTGCAGCAGGGGCAATGTATCTGGTACTAGTCTGTTTATTGCCTCAGTTTTTGATCGGGGGTTTTCCGGTCCAACCCATTTGGGGGATTGGTCCTCAGTTGGACGACTTTCTCAATCGGTATAACCTGGACTTCATTACCACGGGGATAGGAGTTGCCTTTTATTTTGGTGGCACGTCGTTGCTCATCGTAGTGGGAGTTGCCATGGATACCGTACAACAGATTGAATCCCAACTGATTATGCGACACTACGAGGGCTTTTTGAAAAAGGGGCGCATTCGAGGCCGCAGGGGATGAATGGCGCGTGAAAAAAGTAATCATTTTGCTGGGGCCACCCGGAGCGGGTAAAGGGACTCAGGCAAAGAGACTGGCGGAGAAATTTGGGGTTGTTCACGTATCAACCGGGGAAATTCTTCGCCAGGCAGTAAAAGAAGGAACCCAATTGGGAGAGAAAGTCAACCGCATCATGGCGCGGGGGGACTTGGTGCCGGATGAGTTGGCAGCAAAAATCGTGAGTGCACGGATCGGGTCCTCGAGGCCCGGGCGGCGTTTCTTGTTGGATGGATTTCCCCGCAACGTGGATCAGGCAGAATATCTAGAGAAGCTCACAGGAGGGATTCCGGTTTGTGCGATTCATATCCATCTCGCTCGGGACCAGGTGATTAAGCGGCTATCTGGCCGTCGGTCTTGTATGGGTTGTGGTAGAATCTATAATGTTCATTATTCTCCACCGCAGAGGGAGGATGTTTGTGATGTGTGTGGGGGGGGATTGGTTCAACGTCCAGATGATCAGGCGGGGGTGATTCGAGAAAGGCTCAAGGTCTATCGAAAACAAACTACACCGGTGATTGATTTTTATAGGGCCCGCGGAGGCTGTCAGCGGGTCGACGGCGGCGGCGGTGTAGAAGTCGTCGTTGAAGAACTCGCTAGGATCCTGAGTGGGTCTAACTCCCAAGAAGGCAGGACGTAGGTCGTTGGGGAGCAGATGACTGAATATGATCGTCTGTAAAAGTAAGGTAGAGCTGCAGAAAATGAGGGAGGCGAATCTCATTGTGGCTTCAGTGCTCAGGGAACTGGGGAAACTGGTCCGACCGGGCGTGACGTCAACGGAACTCGACACTGCCGCTGAAGAGATCATCTTAAGGGCTGGAGCAAAACCGGCTTTCAAGGGTTATCACGGCTATCCCGCAAGCCTCTGCGCCTCGGTCAATGATGAAATTGTACACGGGATCCCCAATAACAGGAGCATCCGGGAAGGAGATGTTCTGAGTATTGACGTAGGAGTCTACTATCGGGGTTTCTATGGAGATGCAGCCTGGACTTTCCCGGTAGGAGAGATCAGTGAGGAGCTCCAACGGCTGTTGGATGTAACTCGAGAGTCCCTTTACCAAGGAATTCGGAAAGTAGTCCTGGGTAATCGAGTTTCTGACATTTCCGCCACGATTCAGCAGTATGTGGAGCAACATGGATATTCGGTTGTGCGGGAATTTGTTGGACATGGGATTGGTAAAGCCCTGCACGAAGAGCCTCAAGTGCCCAATTTTGGTGAGCCTGGTCACGGTCCACGCCTGTTGGAGGGGATGGTTCTGGCGATCGAACCCATGGTCAACAGTAGAGGGCGAGAGGTGAAGGTACTTGAGGATAAGTGGACGGCTGTCACAGCCGATGGAGGGTGCAGTGCTCATTTTGAGCATTCGGTAGCGGTCACGTATAACGAGCCGTGGATTTTGAGTGAGGGAAATGAAGCTAAAGCTGAGGCTGCTAGAACCACGACTGGGGGAGACAAAGCCATCAGAGAAAAGAAACAGCCGGTGATGCTGCCATGAAGGTACGTGCTTCGGTGAAGAAGATCTGTGTAAAGTGTAAGGTCGTTCGGCGTCGGGGGGTGGTGCGGGTGCTCTGCTCTAACCCTAAACACAAACAGAGACAAGGATGATGAGAAAGGACGTTTTCGATTTCGGGTCTGCATCGTACGAATATTACAAGTGGTTCGCCATCCGGAGGATGGCGGAAGAGAAGAAGGAAACGAGAAAATTGGAGGGGGAAGAGGCTACTGGGAGTACGGCATGGCGCGAATAGCTGGGGTGAATGTGCCAGATAACAGGAGGCTCGGAATTGGGCTAACCTATATCTATGGGATAGGGAGGTCACGTTCCAATCGGATTCTGCTGAAGGCGGGAGTGGAGTTTGACAAGAAGGTCGGGGAGCTAACGGAGGAAGAGGCGACTCGTATTCGTCAAGTGATCGAGGATGAAGGAGGGGTGGAAGGTGATCTGCGAAAGGAAGTCCAACTCAACATCAAGCGCTTGATGGATATTGGCTGCTATCGAGGTCTACGGCACCGCCGGGGTTTGCCGGTACGGGGCCAGAGGACTCATACCAATGCACGAACCCGAAAGGGTCCACGAAAGGTCGGAATTCGGCGAAGGAAAAAATAGGCCCAAGGATTGATCATGGCTAAAGGAACAAAGAAAGCATTTAAGAAAAAGGCTTCTAAAAAAGAGAAAAAGACAGTTTTTAGTGGCATTGCTTACATCAAGGTTACCTTTAACAACACCATGATTAGTATTTGCGATCCGGACGGTAATGTCCTCTCGAGTGCAAGTGCAGGAGGTTTGGGTTTTAGAGGAAGTCGGAAAAGTACCCCTTTTGCAGCTTCCCAGGTTGCCCATCGTGCAGCCTCTGCAGTGCGTGACCAGTACCGGATGAGAGTGTGTGAAGTTCGAGTGAAGGGTCCTGGCTCTGGAAGAGAAGCGGCAATTCGTTCGCTTCAGTCGGCCGGGCTGGAGGTCCGCTTGATCAGGGATGTAACACCTCTCCCTCATAATGGATGTCGTCCTCCCAAGCGAAGGCGAGTTTGAAGGTTGAGGTTTTACAGTTACGATGGTTAGTTGGGTGACTTATGTCGAGTAGGTAGGGGAAGTTAGATGGCACGTTATACGGGTCCAGTGTGTAGAGTTTGCCGGCGTGAGGGAATGAAGCTATTCCTGAAAGGATCGCGCTGCTATTCGGAAAAGTGTGCGATCGAGAAACGTAATTTTGTCCCGGGTGAACATGGCCGGCATGTTAGGAGGCGAAGTAGAATCATTGGATACGGCTTGCAGCTTCGCGAGAAGCAGAAAGTCAAGCGAAGCTATGGTATTTTGGAAGGGCAGTTTCGTCGCTACTTCAAGTTGGCTGAGCGGAAGAAGGGAATAACCGGTGAGTTGCTCCTGCAATTCTTGGAACGGCGCCTAGATAATGTTATCTACCAGTTAGGCTTTGCTAGCTCACGAAGGCAGGCTCGCCAGTTTACCCTCCACCGACATATTCTGGTCAATGGGCGTCGAGTGAATATTCCCTCCTATTTGCTGAAAAAGGGTGACGAGGTAGAAATCGGCTCGAAAAGCCGGAAGAATGTGGTGATTCTGGAGGCACTGGAAGAGATGGCTGGACGTGAAGTCCCCGAGTGGCTAAGTCTGGACATCGAAAACTTCAAAGGACAGGTACTGGAGTTGCCCAGGCGGGACGAGATCAAGATGCCGATCTCGGAATCGTTGATCGTCGAGCTTTACTCGAAATAGGCAAGGCAGGGATTGAAGTGACCTTTTCCCTGTTCGTTCGGCTTTTTGCTCCGTTGTTTGGCTCATCTTCCGAAGGTCAAGTGAGTAGTGATGTGAACTTTATGAACCCGCAAAGGAGAGCAATGCATGAATAGTTTTCAAAGACCGAGAAGATTGGCCTGTGATCGGAAAACTCTGAGTCCCACCTTTGGGAATTTTCATGCTCAGCCTTTTGAGCCAGGTTTTGGGGCGACGCTTGGGAATGCTTTGCGCAGAATTCTTCTTTCTTCTATTGAAGGTGCAGCAATTACAGCGGTCAAGATCGAGGGAGTGCTGCATGAATTCTCTTTGATTTCCGGGGTCCGTGAAGATGTTACGGACGTAATCATGAACTTAAAGCAGATTCCCTTGAAGCTGAACGTGGACCATCCGAAAACCCTTTATCTGGAATCCTCTGGAGCCGGTGATCTGACCGCAGGTGACATCAAGTCCGACCCTGATGTCGATATTCTGGACAAGGAAGTGCATATTGCAAGTGTGGACGACAAGGCCACACTGAGGATGGAGTTGCGAGTCAAGCAAGGGCGTGGATATGTTCCCGCTGATAAAAACTTTGATGAGGATCTATCAATCGGATATATCCCCATTGATTCGGTGTATTCGCCGATCAAGAAGGTTAACTACTCCGTTGAGGCAGCACGGTTAGGCCAGTCTACAGAATATGATCGGCTTAACCTCACTGTGTGGACTAACGGATGCGTGTCTCCAAGAGAAGCTGTGGGGCAAGCTGGTAAAATCCTCAAGGATCACTTGTATATTCTGATCAATTTCGACGAGGACCCAGAAGTTCGCGAGCAGGAAGAGGACGAAGAGCTGGGCAATATCAACGAAAACCTCAGCAAATCGGTGGAAGAGCTTGAGCTTTCAGTCCGATCCTACAACTGTCTGAAGAACGTGAATATTGAGAATATTGTCCAGTTGGTCACCAGGACAGAAGCGGAGATGCTCAAGACCAAGAACTTCGGGCGCAAGTCGCTGACCGAAATCAAGGATATTCTCAGTGATATGGGACTATCCTTTGGAATGAAACTTGATCAAAAAGGGCATCCGATCAGGGAAAGTGTGGAAACTTGAGAACCGACTAATGGAGACGTCGATCGCCGGAATCCTCCGCCTTCGCGGTGTTCCGGTATGCTGGTCGTTTGGTGAGGGCTGGAAAAGATGAGACACCGTTGGGCGGGGCGAAAGCTGGGACGTACCTCCAGCCATCGTAAAGCCCTGTTGCGCAACCTGGTGACTGAATTGCTGGACAAAGAGAAAATTGTCACCACCATCCACAAGGCCAAGGAGTTGCGCCCGTTTGCCGAGAAGATGATTACCCTAGGCAAGCGGGAGAGTTTACACGCGCGGCGCCAGGCGCTCAAGGTAATCCGTAGGAAGTCGGTCGTCTATAAGCTATTCGATACACTTGCTCCTCGTTTTACCGATCGGGCTGGTGGCTATACTCGCATCGTGCGCCTGGGTTTTCGGGAAGGGGATCGTGCGGAGTTGGCACTGATTGAGTTAGTGGGAAAAGAATTGGAAACTCGGGAAAAGCCCAAAGCTAAAACGAACAAATAAACCAGCGAAGAGCCGAAGCAAGCTCCACCCAAGCAGGAGTAAGGTAGAAGTATCTTGAGGACAAGTGAAGCGCAAACCAAAGGTCAAGATAAGTAGAAATCAGTTTCTGACAGGTTCTCTTACCAAAGCCTGTCTGAGGTAGAGTGAGGGTTTGACTAGGTCCGCAGTACTCTCGCAAATCGCCCAATCCAATGTCAGCCCACTTGGGATCGACTCCAAGAGCAGCTGGTACTGCTGCTTGCTTAGACTGATCCAGTAAAGAATTTTCCAGCTTTCCTTTTTGCGCAGTAGAAAAGCCTGAGTTTCCTCGCTGAGTAGGGCTACTTTGTGAAAGAGGAAACCCTGAATGGGGTGTAGATCGAAAGGAGAGATGGATTCTTGAGGCCGGAACCCACTGTTTCTTGGGGTTGTACTTTTGTAATATTGACACCGAGAGTGTTGAGGATTTTTAGCAGGTTTAGCAAGCTGATTCGACAAAAGCCATTCTCCAGAGAGGAACAAGAACTCTTAGGAAGCTTACTGAGGCCGACCACTTGGCGGATGGAGAGCCTTCTTGCTTGCGGAAACCGCAAGTCATCTCCGGACGAAAGCGTTGGCCGGATCATCACAGAGTTTGTAAATATTTTCTCTGTAGTCTCATGCCAAATGTGAAAATACTAGATGAGATGACTAATAGCTGATCCAGCACTGGGAGAAGGTGGAGTGACCTGAGGTATACCGCCTTGACGGAGCCTGAGGGGTTGTCTATATTGCTTTTTCCAATTACTCCTCAGTAGCTCAATTGGCAGAGCATCCGGCTGTTAACCGGAGGGTTGTAGGTTCGAGTCCTACCTGAGGAGCCATTTTTTTCAACAGTTTACAGCCATACATTCGGAACTTCAGCGGCATTTGATGAGAATTGTGCCCATTTTTGTGCCCTACCGCATCGAAAAACGGACCTGAACCAGGTCCTGTCCTCTCTAAATCTAAGGCTGGAAAAACATCCGAGAAGACCTTCATCGGTCGGATCGAAAGGGGCTTTGATTTTCTCGGACCAGCGGGAAGATGTCCGGGACTGTCAGTTTCCTTATTCCCTGGGCGAAGCTGGAGCAGGGACCCACACCACCGACTGACCGGGTTGTGGAGCTGTGCGGAAGGTCCAGTGTACACGTCAACTTTCCGGTGACTCCAGTCCTTTTACCACCTCCGGTTGCGCATTTCGGGAAGCTCCGAGGCCCTGTGGAGGGTGATGGCACTGGCGTCGACGAGGGCCGGTGCGAGCTGCGGATGCTCCACGAGGACTCGCCGAACGACCGCCGATGGGTACGAATACCGAAGTACCGAGTAGAGGGACACCAGGGCGAGAGCGAGGGTCAGCGAATATAGAGGCCATGGAGTTGCCTGTGTAAAGAAGTAGACGGTGTTGATGACGAACACCAAGCCCGCGAACTTCGGAAGACGACCGCGGTGAGGCAGCTGGGCACTTCGCCAGCTTGCGATGACGTACACAGGTAGGAGCACGAGGAGGAGAAAACCCCACCATCGGAAGGTAAGGAAGCCGAGAATCAGCGCACCGACCACGCTGAGGAGCTGAAGGACCTCGATCGTCACCATGGCTAGATGTGGTCGCCGTAGCGAGGCCCCAAGCGACTCAGCGCGGGGAACGCAGCTTCCCGAGGTGAGGAGGGACCGGGCGTAACCCCTATCGATGGTGGCCCACAGCTCCTTGTCCTGAAGTAGCCGAGGGAGCTCGTGACCGTGCGCATCAAGGATGGCGTGCGAGTTGCAGCGTGCCGCCTCGAGAGCGGTGGCCATTTCTGCAGCGTGATCCACGGTCAACGCACCTCCATATCTGGTTTCCAGATAAGTCCGTCCATTACCGCCGTGCCCCATAGTAGGTCACACTTCTGAGACCGATCACGAGGTGCTCAACATAGTCGAACGTTTCTTCCGTGGGACTCATCAGAGCCGCCGCAGCCTTCGCCTCGGGCTTTATAATCCGTACATAGCCGGAACCGTTGAGCGCGACGAACGTCGTGAACGCACCACTGCCAACCCTCGTAAGTTGGACGTTGTCTCGAGATGCCCAATAGTACGAGTTCCAGATCTGACTGATGACGCATTCAAGGTTGATCGCCCTGTCGGAAGTGATCTGTTCCGGCGTTCGCTCCACACCACCCTCACTCACTTTGAGGGAAGGCCGCCCCTTGAAAACCGTAGATGGCGGCTGAACTGAAAAAACAACCGATCCGAAGAGTACCGCCAGAATCAAAGCCGGTACATGAATCATCGAAATCCTTCCCCTCGTCGGTCTAACCTCGTATTAACCGACATTCCTCATATCAACTTCGGATAGGGGGTCCACCGACCTCCCTGTGACGAATAATCGAAATCTATCAGTCCTCCAACCTCGCGTCAACGATGCCCTCGTCATCTTTCCGCTGAAAACGGCCTCTAAGCCCTGAGTTATCCAGGCGCCTTTGCCGAAATCTGATCGGCAGAGACTCTTCTCCTGCCTCTCGCATGACTACACCTTCCTTTTTTGTTCGACTGCTGCTTTGAAGACTAAATCGTATGCCCGGAAAGCGCAAAGCGATTTTGCCCTTGCCCCCTAAAACGAGTCCAGTTTGAATGTTAGGATTTCCGGTTTAGGAAGGAGGCAAGGATGGCAGGGAAGCGGTTTAGGGCAGAACAGATCATCATGAAGCTGCGTGAGGCAGAGGTGGGTCTGGCCCAAGGACAGAGGGTGGGACAGGTGTCGAAGCAGATGGGGGTGAGCGAGCAGACCTACTACCGGTGGCGCAAAGAGTATGGAGGGCTCCGGTTGGACCAGGCCAAGAGGTTGAAGGTGTTGGAGAAGGAGAATACCCGGTTGAAGAAGCTGGTGGCGGATCTGTCTTTGGACAAGCAGATCCTGAAGGAAGTGTCCTCGGGAAACTTCTAGGCCCGGCGAACAGGAGACGAGCGGTGATGTGGGTACGAGAGCGATTAGGAGCAGAGCGAGTCTCCGAACGTCGGGCCTGCCAAGTGCTGGGACGGGTTCGATCGACCCAGCGAAGGGAAAGGTAAATTCCCGATGATGAGGCCCGATTGGTGGCCCGGATGGTGGAGTTGGCTACGCAATACGGGCGTTATGGCTACCGGCGGGTCACGGCGATACTTCATGGGGAAGGGTGGAAGGTGAATCCTAAGCGGGTGGAGAGGCTGTGGAGACAAGAAGGGCTGAAAGTCCCGTCCAGACAGCCGAAACGAAGGAGACTGTGGCTTAATGACGGTTCCTGTGTTCGGTTACGAGCGGCTCGCAAAAACCACGTCTGGAGCTATGATTTCGTGCATGAACGGACCCATGATGGGCGAGCCTTTCGGCTATTGACGATCCTGGATGAGTACACCAGAGAGTGCCTCGCCATTGATGTGAAACGGCAGATGAATCACCAAGACGTGTTGGACCGGTTGGCGGAGTTATTCGTTGATCGGGGAGTGCCTGAGTTTATCCGGTCCGATAACGGATCAGAGTTTACGGCACAGGCGGTCCGGGACTGGCTGCAGGCTGTTGGGGTAAGGACCTTGTACATCGAGCCGGGAAGCCCCTGGGAGAATGGGTACATTGAGAGTTTCAACGGGAAACTACGGGATGAGCTGCTGAACATGGAGATCTTCGACACGCTTGGGGAATCCAAGGTGTTGGTAGAACGCTGGCGAAGGGATTACAATCAGATCCGGCCTCACAGCGCCTTGGCCTATCGGCCGCCGGCGCCAGAGGCCAAACTACCTAGGTCTCAGGAGTTCAGTTCTATCCCGTGCAGGGCACTTCAAATGGCTCCGAGTCTAACTTAGAGGGTGGACTCGTTCGTGGGGGCAGGTCACCCTGCTGGATGGCTACCTCCCAATGTAGAGTTTATTTGTGAATACACTCGAAACTGGGTCAATGCAAAAGGTTACTGGGGACTCAGAATGGATGACGCAGAAAGAATTAAGATTGATTCAGTCTTGGAACAATGTGAGTAGATTCATTTGGGGTTCTAATACATCTACTAGTCCTCAACTTTATCTTTACCAAATTTTGTCCCGCTTGCTAAATGCCTTTCGGTAAGCCCTCTTTTGCCCTGTTTGTCCTTCACACTGCGGGCTGCTAGGATTATTTGTAACTGCAAATACCCAATGTTTGCTTGAGGTTCGCTCATGGCCACTCTACGCAAGTTGCTCTGCTTCTTTCTGACACTAGTGATTCTTGGGGCAGGCGGTTATGCCCAAAGGGAAACACTCCGTCGTGCTCAACAAGGCGATGCCTTGGCCCAAGCGGATCTGGGGATCATATACGCCAACGGCCTAGGAGTCCCCAAGGACTACCAGGAAGCCCTCAAGTGGTTTCGCAAGGCTGCCGATCAGGTTTTGCCCACAGTATCTGGATATAACCCAAGGATTAGAGGCCTTCTTTGGCCAAGACGAGGGGGAAAACGCTTGCACCAACGTCGGGATATTGGTAGATTTCGACCATTCCTCACGACGAGGTCAGAGGACCTCGGATCCAAAGTTGATATGGGGGGAATGCCGGTTTACTGGATTGCCCTGAAGTGGAGACACTGGTGGGTGTTGCGGAAAAGATCGGGATGATGACGTGAAGAGGAAAAGGAATAAGTTTTTGAGGGGCACAGACAAATTAAATAAGCAGGCCAAGGGGAAAATCTGTACTCTTTTTTTTGGAAAGGGGCGAACCGACCTGACACCCCTTTTTGCTTAGGGTTTAGAGTTGGAGCTACCAACGATTGTTTCTATTGTACCCTCCTCCTCCTCTATCTCCTCCTCTATCGGATCGCTCCTGCCGCGGTTTCGCCTCATTAACAGTAAGAGACCGCTCCTCAAGTTGAGAGCCATTCAAAGCCTCGATCGCTTTTTTAGCTTCGTCTTCAGCGCTCATTTCTACAAACCCGAAGCCCCGTGAGCGACCGGTCATCCGGTCGGTAATGACTCGAGCTGATTCCACAGTCCCGTGGGCCGAGAAAAGTTCTTCTAGTTGCGTTTCTGTGGTGGAATAAGGTAAACCACCAACATATAGATTAGTACCCATGTTCTCCTCCTAGAGAATGTTGTTTCGCCATCGACCCTGAGATCCTATCCGCAAAGAAGCAGAACATGGTGGAATTTTATCGGTGCCAGGCTCCAGTCGGTTGTTCCTTGGGGTATTTATTGCAAGGTGAGACGGATGAGGCCTTCAATCTGTTTTCTTTACCTACCTTCAGGAGGCCTAATACTGAAGACACTGACAGAACTCTATCCTGTTTTTAGCTCTATGTCAAACACTAGGGGGACAGGCTCCATATTAACCCTAGATTTGATGTCGCTTGGATTCCCTGCTGTGAATGATCAAAAAGCCCTCTATGTTCGAATCAACTGTTCTTTCGCCACCTTTTGGTTGAAAAGGGCTTAAGTGGTACCGCATGGCTGCCGAGGAAGGTGATGCCTTCGCCCAAGCGAGTCTAGGGTTAATGTACTACGACGGCGAAGGAGTCCCCAAAGACTACCAGGAAGCAGCTAAGTGGTACCGCATGGCTGCCGAGGAAGGTGATGCCTTCGCCCCCAAACGAATCTAGAGATCCTGTACGCCAACGGCCAAGGAGTTCCAAGGACTACGTACTTGCATACATGTGGATCAATTTAGCTGTCGCCAACTCAACTGAAGAAGACGTCAGTGAACAGGGTGTCAAACGTAGAGACGAACTAGAAAAAAACATGACTCCAGAACAGATTACTGAGGCTCAGCGGCGATCACGAGAGTGGAAGCCGAAGGGGAGGAATGAATAACGGGGCTCAATTTCTTCCTCTACTAGTCCGCAAGTTTTCCTTTCCCACTGCGGAACTGTGTGCCGGGTGCATGGCGGCGCAGCGCCCCAGGTTAGGGAAGCGGCACGGCTCAGGGTCCTCGCGATGGTGGATCCTGCTCTGGCACAGCTGGCGCCTCTTAGTGTGTTGACCGGATCTATCCCGCTAGGCGGTGGCGCAGTTGGCCTCGGTCCACCACGGCGAGAATGACAGGCGCGGCTGTGGCGGCCAGTGCAAGAGAGTCGTTGACACCGTCATCATTTCCCTTGACAATGGCTCGCAACTTCTCTACAGGCTCTTAGCTCACCAAGTGGGGGTGTCCGATGGGAAAGTCCCGGCATGCTATCACCGTTTTCGTTTTGTCCATTGGCTTCCTGTTTCCACAGGTCTGTGCCGGGACGTTAAGCGCGACGTTTTACTCGGACCCGATTGTAGATGGGTGGGTTGACGGATTCCAGGGCACGTCTAATTGTTACAGCGGTGAAGAGATCAATCAGATAAGCACCTTACGCGTCGGGGAATCAACGACCGTTTCATGGCATGAGTACCGAAGCTTTGTCTCATTCGACGTCTCTTCTTTGCTGGGAGCAGAAAGCCTCTCTGCCACGCTTTTCCTCTATCAAACAGATGTGGTTGGTTCACCGTACAGCACTGGGGGACCAATCATCACAGACTTAGTCGATTACGGTGACAGCCTGAATCTGGACGACTGGTGTGTATCGGCGATAGCCAGCAGCATAGGCACGATCAGTGATGAGCAGTCCACTGGCTCTAAGAACCTCGACGTAAAGACTTCACTAGCCTTTGCCCTAGCCCCCAAAGTTCCTCACGTTTGCAGTTCCGCTTCCGGTCGCAGGACGAAGATGATGTCGACGGTTATGCTGTCTTTGAAAGTGGCGAGGCTTTTGCCTCCGGATTGGCTCCGCGTCTTGAAGTCACCTACAATCTTCCACCACCGAATCTACGGCCCTTTCAACCTTCAGGTTGGGACGACAGAATTGTTGTTTCAAGAGTTTCTGGAACAACGGTCGATTCCAACAACTTGTCTTCTAGCGACACATTGTTCGTTGACTTGGCGGTGATTAATGACGGCCAGGGACCGGTGTCAGATCAGTACGTCGTAACTCTATTTGTGGACGGTACGGAGAGTGGGGATTGGGTTTTTGATCCATCGCTTTTTGACGGATTAGCTCAGGGTTCTGGTTTCTATATTTTCGTGCGAGACTACAACCTGGGTACTCTTCTGCCTGGCAGCCATACGCTGACCGTGGTAGTGGACTCTTTTTCTGATATCTCTGAGAGCGACGAAACCGATAACGCGTACACAAAGGCGATTTTCGTATCAGCTTCCAACCTTCCGCCAATTGCGAATGCGGGGCTTGACAGGACAGTTACAGAAGGGGCAACCGTCACTCTGGATGGCTCGCAAAGCTCGGACCCGAATGGTGATCCTCTATCATTCACGTGGACACAAACGGGCGGGCCAGCCGTGATACTGGGGAACAGCGATCAGCAAGTAGCAACATTCGTTGCCCCCGAGGTGGAACAAGACAATGATCTGACGTTTCAGCTCACAGTGGAAGACGGCAGAGGAGGCGTCGACACTGATGAAGTCACCGTCACGGTGAGACCGCTCCCAAACGTTCCCCCTACCGCGAACGCTGGTCCTGATCAGGTGGTTTTCTCGGGAGCAACTGTGACCCTGCCTGGCAGTGGCTCTGACCTGGATGGCGATGAATTAGCTTATGCCTGGACACAAACGGGCGGGCCAGCCGTGACACTGGAGAACAGCGATCAGCAAGTAGCAACATTCGTTGCCCCCGAGGTGGAACAAGATACTGATCTGACGTTTCAGCTCACAGTGGAAGACGGCAGAGGAGGCGTCGACACTGATGAAGTCACCGTCACGGTGAGACCGCAGGGAATGCCAGCCGCCAGTCTGATCTTCGCTCAATACGTGAATGGGGAGATCGGTGGAACACCGAACAGAACGCGGCTGATTCTCCGCAACAATAGTGACACCGCTGACGGTGGGAGAATAGAGTTTAGAGATTCCGCTGGGAACCCATCGCAGGTTCCCTTTGGTGGGATCACAATCAGCACCGTGAATTACTGGATTGATCGCTGGGATACTTTCGAGCTCGAAACTGCGGGGACCGGCAGCCTTCAGTCAGGAACAATCGAAGTTATCTCCGATCGGGGCGGCAACTCGAAAATTGAAGGCACGGTTGTATTCGAGATCTTCGGCAATCACGTGTCAGTTGGCAATTCTGCTGTCCGCGCTTCACACCAGACATACGTCAGTGTGACCGAGGATGAGAACACCGGCGTGGCCCTTTATAACCCGGACAAGAGCTCTCCAGTTGAGCTTGAATTCATTCTTTTGGAGGGCTGGCACTGAAGTGGCCAGAAGGCAGCTGACACTGAATCCAGGCCAGCAGCTGGTGGACTTCGTGGATGGGGCCGATCTGTTCGGAGATTTCTTGGCCTCGCATTCGGGTGAGTTCAAAGGGACTTTGAACATCAATGCCAGTGGACAGGGGAAGCTTGCAGCAATCGGGCTGCTTCAAAAAAGAGCAACGGGGGCTTTGATCGCAATCTCCACCAGCCCCAATGCTTTTCGGCGAGCCCTGGGAAGACGGAAGGGGCGACCGCATGCACCAAGGCCAAACCATCCAGGACAACATTCATCACGGCGTAGAATCTAGGAGCCGCCCTCTGCTGACGATCCTGCTGCTGACCTTTGGCCTAAGTGGACCGGGATGTACATCTCATCTTCAATCCTTAATAGGATCTCCGTAAGAGTTCGACTTTTCCGTGCAATGGTTCTAAAGTAATTGGTCTGGAATTCAGAAGGGCGGTAGTCTGAAAACAAACTTTTAAGGGGAAGAAGCCATGAGCATAACACGAAGAAGATTCATACAAGGAACAGCTGTCACGGCAGCCGCTCTGAAGCTCAAAGGTGAAGAAGTGGTTGCCGGTCCCAAAAGAAAAAGTTTGGCTACCCGGAAACGGCGGACCATCTACTTTAACGATGCCCGCCACTACTATTTGTTTGTCTTCGAGCCCCCCATGACGTTGGAGGATGCCTGGCAACCGGTGGATGAAGTCGCGGGTACCGCCGTCGACACCTTTGTCTACGGCGTGGCACGGGCGGACGGTCTCTTTTATCCCTCCAAGGTGGGCGAGCCTTTCAAGTATGGTGAACATAAAACCGCTTTCCGCCAGGCAGCCTACTGGCGTCTCTGGCACAACCAGCAAAGCCTGATCGATCGAGGAATGGATCCGCTGACGGTCTTGATCGACCGCGCACACGACAAAGGCATGGATTTTTTCGCCAGTTTGCGTCTGGGCGGCTACCTTGGCATGGACCCGGCCCACCAGCTCAAGTCGGGGGGGCGGGGTTTCGTTCATCCGGAGGTACGGGACCATCAGTTTGCGGTACTGGAGGAACTGGCCAAGGACTATCCAACCGAAGGGGTTGAGTTGGACCTGGCCGCCCCGCCCTATGGCGCCTCCTATTACTTCAGAGAAGAAGACGTCGAATCCTATACACCGGTGATGACCCAATGGATCAGGAAAGTCTCGGAAATGGTTCGTAACCGGCCAGGGAAACCGGGTCAGGTGGGAGCTCGGGTCTATCCTACCGAGGCCATCAACCTGGCCAAGGGACTAGACGTGCGCACCTGGCTGCGTGAGGGCCTGATTGACTACGTAGTTCCCATGGTCTATGGCTACACGCTTGTGGATAGCCAGATGCCCATCGACTGGCTGATCGAGGCTGCTCACCAGGTCGAGACCTCAGTCTACGCTATGATCCAGCCCTATCATCACGGCGAGGAGGTAGGGAGCCGCAAACGAGAGTGGGCAACGCCGGAGATGATGCGCGCGGCAGTGGCCAACTACTGGGCCCTAGGGGCCGATGGTATGTACAGCTGGTTTCTCCGGTGGCCGCTGGGAGATGCCGGGAGAAGAATCCTCTCAGAGCTGGGCGACCCGGATCTAGTTCGGGAAGCCGACAAACACTATTTGGTCAAGCGAAGCCTCAAGGTCACCGGACTGGTCGGCTACCCGACCTCCTTGCCGCTGGAGATCGCCGCCTCGGACCGGAGCACGCACAAGATCGCTTTCCGCATCGCCGACGACATCGAAGGGATTGCCGAGCGCATCCGCCAAGTGCGGCTACGAATCAACATTACCGATTTGGTCTCGGCCGACCGGTTGAGGATCTTGCTCAATGGGAAGTCCTTGGCCGAGGAGACCTGCTTGCGCGATTATGGCTCACCTATCGCTCCCTATAATGGTCAGTGGCTGGAGTTTCATTTGCGCAAGGTGCGTCTCCGTCGAGGCCAGAATCGGCTAGAGTTCATTCTCGATGGAAGGGCCGAAGGATTGGTCAGTCCACTCAAGGTGGAAGATGTGGAAGTTATCGTGGAGTATGGTTCTTATCCCTCTACCCTGAACTATGTCTCACCAAGCTAAAAGTCTCAGATGAATCCTAAAGGTGTGTCGAGCAAAGATTTGGTGCAACATGTTTCATAGTATTTAACTATGACTCACAATAGAATCGCTCCCAGTTCTGAGGAGACCCAGGCCGCCGCGAGGTGATCGGTCAGTACCTGCCAGTGCTCCTTCAGATAGGGCCTCAGCTCCTCTACGGTCATCTCATCGACTCCCGCAGCACCGCTCCATTGGCCTCTACCCGCTTCAGAGCCACCACCCCCTCCCCGAGCCGTTCTTCCCACGAAACGGGAATGTGCGCGGCCAACTGCTCAGCCAGGGCCGGGATGCCAAAGAAATACAGGGCCAGCCCTAGGACCACAATTCCGACCGCCGCCAGCAGCGTAATCTTCCAACGTCGCAGCTCAGGGTTGTGAAATGGAGTTCGAAACCAGGGAGCAATCTCTTGTAGAGCTTTCAGAAACGCTACGTCCAGAACAACCAGAGCTTCCGCGATCTCTTCACCCTTTTCAAAGCGAATCTGCTCTCCGGCATATGCACCTTGAGTCTGGCGAATCTCGTCATAACCCCAATACAAGTTTGTGGCGTCTTCGCGCTCGATCTCGAGCCCGTGCGACCTCAATAGGACCGTCACCCCATGGCGGCTGGAACTCCGACCATCGAAGTAGTAGCCCCGCCAGCCAATTTCGGGTGACGTGATCATGAGGCGGTAGCGTATTTTGAGCGTTTAGAACAATCCCAAGTCGAGGTCGAGGAAGTCCGCAAACTGTTCTCCGGTGGCAGGAGGCACCAACTTCGCCTCCTGCGCGATGGCCTCCAGATCCATCTTCCCTTCCAACCTAAGATTTTCGAAGCGAAGTCTCCAGCTTCGCACCTGAGTCAGCGGCCAAGCGAGTCCCAAGGTGCAAATCAGCAAAAGTAGGTTCCCAACCACAACCAGAAACACTTGACCAACGGTCAGCGTGCTCCTAAACCGTGCCGTATCAAAATGAGTATTCGACCAGTAGAAGCGTTCTCGCTTCGCCTTGAGAAAACAGTAGATGCCGAGTAGGACCCCTGCCTGTAGGGGTACCAGTAGAACAGCCGGAATGCTGCCGGAAAACACGCCAGTAAATAGCCCTGTGATAAGCGATTGTATGATTTCTATCAAAAAAAAGCACAAGATCCCCCCGATTGCCGCCACTCCTCCAGCCACAAAATAGAGCTTAAAGAGCTCTCCCGCCTTGCCACTAAATCGGAAGGAAGTATTGCCAAAGTAGGTGTGCTCGATAAGGAACCGCCGGTTTCTCACCTAAAAGTAGGCTCTGTAGAGCCCAAAAGTGAGTATCAGCCATAGGCACCCTTTGAAGTACAAACGCAGGAAATCCTTGGTGTGGACTCGAAAGGAAAAACGAATCCCCCTCCATGAGGTTCGGCTGAGGCGGTAGCGGGAAGCGCCCACAGTCGCGATGGGCAGCAGGAGCGCGATGGCTACCACCATGCAGAAGCCGGCGACCAATTCGGCGGCGGAAAACGTCCAGAACAATTGTACCAACGCGGGACAGAAAACAATAAAAACAATGAAGGGGGAAGCCTTCAAAAATCCGATGAGCAGCTCTTTTCCGGTGCCGTGGTAGGCGAAGCGATCGCCCTCGAATTCGGTTTGGCTATAGGCGTAACGGTGAATCTTGACTTTGCCCCCAAAATAGTGGCTGCCGAGAGTTAGCAGGTTCACGATCCAAATGCGAAACAAGGTCCCTGCGCTACCATGAAAAGATGGCTGACGGCCCTCTATCTGGCCCTTCTGTAAGCTATCACCGCAATCACAGCGCAAGGCTGAAGGGGGATTTTCCAAGCCACAGCTAGGATATTTCATTCTCGGTTCCTCTGGTCAAGCGGGATTGGAATTCTTGCTCAATACTAAATTATCAGATGCCGTTTCAGCAAGCTGAGTGGACGATTGTTTCGTAGCTGGACAGGGCTATGAAACATCAAGTGGTTAAGTGTGACGCGATTTTGGACGGAAGGCGACATTTATCGAACGCTTCTTTGGCCACGGGTGGCATACCAAGCGATTGACTAATCTCCGTTCAGATAAGGTCATTTGGCCTAAGTGGACCGGAATGTACATCTCATCTTCAATCCTTATAGGATCTCCGTAAGAGTTCGACTTTTCCGTGCAATGGTTCTAAAGTCATTGGTCTGGAATTCAGAAGGGCGGTAGTCTGAAAACAAACTTTTAAGGGGAAGAAGCCATGAGCATAACACGAAGAAGATTCATACAAGGAACAGCTGTCACGGCAGCCGCTCTGAAGCTCAAAGGTGAAGAAGTGGTTGCCGGTCCCAAAAGAAAAAGTTTGGCTACCCGGAAACGGCGGACCATCTACTTTAACGATGCCCGCCACTACTATCTGTACGTCTTCGAGCCACCCATGAAGATGGAGGATGCCTGGCGTCCCGTCGATGAAGTGGCGGGTACTGCGGTGGACACTTTCATCTACGGAGTGGCTAGCGGAGGGCTCTTTTACCCCTCAAAGGTTGGCAAGCGTTTTAAGTACGAAGAGCATGCAACCGCCTTCCGATTGGCGGCCTTCTGGCGGGCCTGGCACAACATGCAGAGTTTGATCGACCAGGGTCTAGATCCGCTGACGGTCTTGATCGACCGGGCCCACGAGAAAGGCATGGACTTCTTTGCCAGTTTGCGCCTGGGCAGCTACCTTGGCATGGACCCGGCCCACCAGCTCAAGTCGGGGGGGCGGGGTTTCGTTCATCCCGAGGTACGGGACCATCAGTTTTCGGTACTGGAGGAACTAGCCAAGGACTATCCGACCGAAGGGGTTGAGCTGGACTTTGCTGCCCCGCCAGGCGGTGCCCCATTTTACTTTAGAGAGGAAGACGTCGAAGCCTATACACCGGTGATGACCCAATGGATCAGGAAAGTCTCGGAAATGGTGCGCAACCGGCCAGGGAAACCGGGTCAGGTGGGAGCTCGGGTCTATCCTACCGAGGCCATCAACCTAGCCAAGGGACTAGACGTGCGCACCTGGTTACACGAGGGCTTCCTCGACTATGCAGTTCCCATGGTGTACGCCTACAATGTGACAGACGCCAACATGCCCATCGACTGGTTGATCGAAGCTGCCCATGAAGTGGGAACCTCGGTTTATCCGATGATCCAACCCTACTACCGCTGGGGAGAGACGGCAAAGCATGCCAGTCCGGAGATGATGCGAGCGGCAGTGGCCAACTATTGGGCTCGAGGAGCTGACGGAATGTACACCTGGTTTCTCCGCTGGCCACTGGAGGATGCTTCCCGTAGGATTCTCTGCGAACTAGGCGATCCCGATCTGATCAAGGAAGCAGACAAACACTACGTCATCAGCAAAACTGAGGGATACGCAAAAGCAGTGGGTTACCAGACTCCTTTGCCGATTGAGATTGCCGCTTCCGACACAGGTAGACCCCACCGAATCCCGTTCTACCTGGCCGACGATATCCAGGCGGCAAAGCACATCCGGCTCAAGATCAATATCTATGATCTGGTGACGGCAGACCAGTTGACAATTCTTCTGAATGGCCAGTCTCTAGCTGACGAGACTTGCCTGCGGGACTATGGTCATGTTAACCCCTACCTCAGTCAGTGGTTAGAATTTCACCTAAAAGATGTACGTCCTAACCAGGGCAAAAATGTACTGGAGATTTCCCTGGATCACAGGGCTGGAGGTTTGATCAGTTCCCTCAAGGTAGAAGATGTGGAGATTCTAGTGGAATATGGTTCTTACCCGTCGGTGCTGCGCTATGTCTCACCAAGCTAAAAGTCTCAGATGAATCCTAAAGGTGTGTCGAGCAAAGATTTGGTGCAACATGTTTCATAGTATTTAACTATGACTCACAATAGAATCGCTCCCAGTTCTGAGGAGACCCAGGCCGCCGCGAGGTGATCGGTCAGTACCTGCCAGTGCTCCTTCAGATAGGGCCTCAGCTCCTCTACGGTCATCTCATCGACTCCCGCAGCACCGCTCCATTGGCCTCTACCCGTTTCAGAGCCACCACCCCCTCCCGACCCAAACCATCCAGGCGCGACTCTCCACCCAAAGCCAAGGGCAATAACGATAGAATGAAGAAATTCTAACCACGCTGGGAAGAGTAAGCCATGAGTCAAGAATCCATTTTCAGAGGCATTGCGCCTGCCGTTTTCGCTTCGGTGATCTCGATCGGTGTATACCATCGCATCAGAGCGCATCGCCCTGATGCGAAGATCTCCAGAAAGGAAGAAGGTATGCCAATCTTGATTTTGCTACGGCTCTTCGGATTGGCTGCTTGGCTGGGTGTAATTATCTACCTGACCCAGCCCGCATGGATGGGATGGTCGACATTCCGAGTTCCATCCTGGGTACGTTGGACGGGAGCGGGTCTCGGAACAATGTGTGTTCCTCTTTTTTATTGGGTTCTCACCAGCTTGGGCAAGAACCTAACTGACCCCGTGGTGACGAGAAAAGATGCTACTTTAGTCACCCATGGACCCTATCGTTGTGTCCGTCATCCGTTTTATGTCGTAGCCCTATTGCTGTTCATTGCTCTTAGTTTCCTGTTGGCCAACTGGTTTATCCTGCTGATGAGCATCCTGGGTATTGTCCTGCTCGCCATTAGAACACGCATTGAGGAAGCAAAGCTGATCGAGAAGTTCGACGACGAGTATCGGGAATATATGAAGCGCACGGGGAGGTTTGTACCACGGTTGCTCCGCCCAAACTAAAGGTGTGACTGCAAAATTTGAATCGCTCAAGCTCCAAATCATCCACAGCAGCACCACCGCCTCCGTAACCAAACTATCCAAAAACAGCCTGTCTAAAAAATCCTCCTGAAACCGCCCCGCTAAACCCTTTAATCAAAAATATCTTTGACAACTGGGAGCACCCTCGCCAAGGGGCCCAAGCCCGCTAACTTTCCCCTGACTCCAGGAGGGCCTGCTGCTATCCTTGAGGAAGTCTCCAGTCTCGACCTTTCAAAACCATTGGGGAGGTACCTATGAATTCCAGACAATTTGCCACTCTCGCAGTTCTCGTCATCCTCTCGGGTCTTCTAGGAGGGATGATCTCCGTTCGCTTTCTCCTGCCTGAGTCAGTCATGGCTCAGGATTCACGTCCCAAGGTGATCGAAGCGGAAGAATTCCGCGTAGTGGATCGAGAAGGGAGGACTCGGGCCAGACTGAGGACCGCTAACTTAGTCCTGTTTGACGAGGGTGGTGAAGTCCGAGTTGCGCTGGCGACCGATAGTTATCCAGGTTTAAGCCTTTCGGGTAAAGATGGGAAACCAAAAGCTGGCCTTTCTGTATTCAAAGATGGACCAGGTTTAAGGCTTTGGGGTAGAGATGGGAAACCAAAAGCTGGCCTTTTGTACTCAAAGATGGACCAGGTTTAAGCCTTTCGGGTAAAGATGGGGAGCTAACCTTGAGCCCTACTAATTTGCGCCTATATGAAAAAGGTGACAAACTCCGCGCTCTCCTCGGGTCTACCAAACTAAAGCACCCTAGCACGGGATCAACCGAGATTCGCGCTCCTTCGTCACTCGTTCTCTTCGATGAAGATGGTAAGGTCCTCTGGGAAGCACCGTAACTCCATGATCAATCCTTTCGTCACCCTATTGCCCCAATCGAAGCCTAGAGGAGACTGACCAGATGGCCAAAGTCATTTCCATCCATGAATACGATCTCAGACCCTACGTAGATCCAGAAGACTTCGAGGAAGCGATTCAGGAGGCTGTACGAGGCTACCGGGCCTGGTGGAGTATCGCTTCCTAAAGGGGATAAAGGGTTCTCGTCGGGGCAAGTACGCAGCCATTTGGGTCTACGAAAGCAGAGCAGCTTGGGAGAAACTCTGGGGGACTCCTGACCGACCCGTCAAGAAGGAAGACTACTCGGAGAACTGGAAGGCTTGGGAAGATGAGACGCTCGCGCCTTTCCTTACCTGCGATCCTGACGTGCTATAATTTCACCAAATGTTCACCGCTCGGCGAATCAGAACGGGGCAGACGAAAAAAGGTAACACAATTGATGGCCTGGGAGACACGTAAGAGAGGCGGGCGGTACTACACTCGGTCACGGAAAATCGGTGGCCGGGTAACCCGCGAGTATTTGGGGACGGGATTAGCGGGAGAATTGGCGGCCGCTGCTGATGCTCAAAGGCGAGCTGAACGTCAGGCGCAGAAAGCCGCGTGGCGGGTCGAGCGCAACCGGATTGAATCAGCTATCGCCCCCCTGGAAGAGTTCTTCGACGAAGTTGAGGCTTTCGCCCGAGCCTCTCTACTTCTCGCTGGTTATCACCGACACCATCGTGGGGAATGGAGACGCAAGCGTGCGTAATGGAAAGGAGATGTCGGCCGTAACGAAGAAAGATAGAGCCGAAATACTGAAGCTGGTGAAAGAAGCCGAAGAGGGTGACGAAAGAGCACTCTCGTTGATGCGGAAAGTCTTCAAGCAAGAACCATCGCTGTGTGATCATTGGGGGGATTTAGCATGCTCGGCCGAAGATTCTCTGGTGAGGCTTGCGGCTAGCCAAAATCCGCTCGTCGAAGAGGCATTACGACACAAGCTGAAATCTCTAAGAACCGAGCTTGGTGGGCCGGCTCCAGCGCCGTTGGAAGAGTTGCTGGTGCGACGGATAGCCGCTTGTTGGCTGCAAGTTCACTACGTTGAGGCCATCTATTCCCAGAATGTGGAAGACCACGGATTCACTGGAAAATGGAGCGACTCGATACAGCGATCCATTGGCCGTGCCCAAAGGCGCTATCTCTCTGCTATCAAGACCCTAGTCCAAGTGCGTCGGTTGTTAGGGCCAGTGGTTCAACTGAACATTGCCGAGAAGCAAGTAAATATCGCTCAGGTATCTGACAGGTAGCCGGGGAAAATCCCACAGCCCTGCGCCTTCGCCGACCTGAAGCGACGAAGGCTTCCCTATCCCACTTGTCTCAATTTAGAGCGGGTAGCGGAGGGTAACGGATGCGGACGAGCACAGGAGGAGCCGGAGCTGGTCCTGTCGTTTCTGCCTGAAGAGAATTGAAAGAGGGTGAGAAAGAGTAACAAAGAGGGAACTAGCAAGCGACGCGCCGTAGCGTCGGCTTTCATTGGTAAAATTGTGTGGCTCTAGGGTAGCTCCCGAAAAGCCGGCCCGCCTACACCGGTCTGAGCCGCTTTCCTTTTTCTGTAGGCGTTCCTTTGTAGGCGGGAATGTTGTTGGCTGACGACCTAGACAGCTTCACGTCGACCTGCCCCCACGAACGAGTCCACCCTCTAAGTTAGACTCGGAGCCATTTGAAGTGCCCTGCACGGGATAGAACTGAACTCCTGAGACCTAGGTAGTTTGGCCTCTGGTGCCGGCGGCCGATAGGCCAAGGCGCTGTGAGGCCGGATCTGATTATAATCCCTTCGCTAGCGTTCTACCAACACCTTGGCTTCCCCAAGCGTGTCGAAGATCTCCATGTTCAGCAGCTCATCCCGTAGTTTCCCGTTGAAACTCTCAATGTACCCATTCTCCCAGGGGCTGCCCGGCTCGATGTACAAGGTCCTTACCCCAACAGCCTGCAGCCAGTCCCGGACCGCCTGTGCCGTAAACTCTGATCCGTTATCGGACCGGATAAACTCAGGCACTCCCCGATCAACGAATAACTCCGCCAACCGGTCCAACACGTCTTGGTGATTCATCTGCCGTTTCACATCAATGGCGAGGCACTCTCTGGTGTACTCATCCAGGATCGTCAATAGCCGAAAGGCTCGCCCATCATGGGTCCGTTCATGCACGAAATCATAGCTCCAGACGTGGTTTTTGCGAGCCGCTCGTAACCGAACACAGGAACCGTCATTAAGCCACAGTCTCCTTCGTTTCGGCTGTCTGGACGGGACTTTCAGCCCTTCTTGTCTCCACAGCCTCTCCACCCGCTTAGGATTCACCTTCCACCCTTCCCCATGAAGTATCGCCGTGACCCGCCGGTAGCCATAACGCCCGTATTGCGTAGCCAACTCCACCATCTGGGCCACCAATCGGGCCTCATCATCGGGAATTTGCCTTTCCCTTCGCTGGGTCGATCGAACCTGTCCCAGCACTTGGCAGGCCCGACGTTCGGAGACTCGCTCTGCTCCTAATCGCTCTCGTACCCACATCACCGCTCGTCTCCTGTTCGCCGGGCCTAGAAGTTTCCCGAGGACACTTCCTTCAGGATCTGCTTGTCCAAAGACAGATCCGCCACCAGCTTCTTCAACCGGGTATTCTCCTTCTCCAACACCTTCAACCTATTGGCCTGGTCCAACCGGAGCCCTCCATACTCTTTGCGCCACCGGTAGTAGGTCTGCTCGCTCACCCCCATCTGCTTCGACACCTGTCCCACCCTCTGTCCTTGGGCCAGACCCACCTCTGCCTCACGCAGCTTCATGATGATCTGTTCTGCCCTAAACCGCTTCCCTGCCATCCTTGCCTCCTTCCTAAACCGGAAATCCTAACATTCAAACTGGACTCGTTTTAGGGGGCAAGGTCAACGTGGTTTCTAGTTTCCGAATTCCGAGACCGGATGCCTGAAAAGCTGGAAGGCAGTAGGTACGCAAGCCAGTTTACCCGCCTCGTAACCATCGACCGAAAGGGCGATCAATCATACGAGGAAATCTGTGAGTTCCTCCAGGTCGCGTGCGATCTGGCTGGGCTATATCAAGCCGTCCGGGAGGGTATGAGTAAGCCCCACTTAAAGGAACTTGTTTTCAGGCGTGCGGCAAGACTCGCTCAATCAGCCATCTCCGCTCGCGAAGATTTCTGGCGGAAGGAGTTGTCTGAGGCCAAGCACGCTGACTTGCAAAAGCGATGGATTAAAGTCGTTTGTGATCGAGCTGAGTCGTTCCCAGAGTATGAAGCTTTCAGACACGAATTCGCATCGAAGCACCACCAAGAAGGCACAGAAGAAACGATAGAAGCGAAAGCCGCACTTGAGTTTATCCAAGACGTGGAGGGGAGTCTTCCGAGGGCTCTAGCCCGATGCGAAAAGAAGGCTCGCGCAGCTGCTTTGGACGTTGTGCTAATGAAGGAAAGGCTTCAATGGTGGAATAGATCAGGGGGTTGGCCAGAGCTATGGTCGCTCTATAGCGAGGAAATAAAGTCCGTCCTGTTTGAGCTCGCCCTTGAATATCAGCAGACCACTGCAGAGCGACGAGTTTTGGCCAAGTCGTCCTCATCCCAGACAAATGCACAGGTATTAGAACAAGAAATTGAAAACGGGATTGCCGAAGGTCAGCCGACAACCAAGGGAAAACTGGATCGAGAGTATCTTGCCAAGCTGGCAGTCGAGGCCGACCCTGGTGACGAAGACGAGAGGTTCGGTCCAAGAAAATGTGGCGGTTTGGAGCTGTGCATAGTCGTCTCCTACAACAAGGGAGGCCAACACGATCTAGAAAGGCTGGCGAAGATGCTGAAGAACAAGGCGAAGGTGCACGAAAGCCGATCTGCCTACCCTCATGGGGACCCGGTCTCTTGGTATCGTAACGATCCAACAGGATTCGCCAATCATGTCTACAGGCTGAGAAAAAGAGCCCGAGCCAAGGGTTGGTGGAACGAGATCCCTGCTGACTACTGGCAGAAGTATAGCTAAATCCCTCCCAAATCCCTTTATCCCTCTCAAAATCCTTCAATCATCCCCCACGAATCCCTCTCTCAGAAAAAAATCTATCTCAACTAACTAATTTAAAGAGAGTTATCTGCGAAGCCTGATTTTTCTTTACGCGAATATTGTCTCTGTCAATACGCCAGCTAGACTGGAGTTGTGGTGAAGATGGAGGTTAATCGCAAGCTCAAAGCAGTGCGCACTCTTCGAGGGATGAAGCAGAAAGATCTCACCAGGAAATTGGCCCGAAGCCAGAGCTAGCTCTGCCAGATCGAACGGGGCTATGCAGAACCTGGCGATATCGAAATCGCATTGATCTGTCGTGCTTTGCACGCACGCCCAGAGGAGGTGTTTCCGCGAAAACCCTTGCCACCAACCGGTTCACCGGCTGGTATGGAGGAGTACTCGTGAGGTTCACCTGCCTAGATGTGGCTCGGGCCTCTGGTCTTCAAGCGCGAAAAAGCCACGGCAACGAGATCGCCTTTGTCTGCGTCAATCATGACGACCACGACCCGAGTTTGCTTGTGAACGAGGCCAAGGATGTTTGGATGTGTGGTCCGTGCGGGGCTGGCGGAACTGCTTGGCAGCTGGCTGCTTTCCTGGCGGGTTGCCATCCTTCCGAAAAAGGATCGATTATCGCTTGGCTGAGGGACCACGATTTGCTGGATTAGCATATGAACAACCTTGCCAGATTCACCGTTGAACCCGCGAAGTTCATCCCGGATGAACTGATAGAGAAAATGCACGCTGCTCTGACGCCTGAGGCCCGAGCGTCTTTGCGTACCGAAAGGGCTCTCACGGACGAGGTGATTGATCGCTACAAACTTGGTGTCCAAAACGGCCGCTTGACCATCCCGATCCGAGACGCAGAAGGGAATTGCGTTGATATAAGAAGGTGGCTAAGCCCTAAGGAGAGGAGGGATGATGAGCCGAAAATTCTCCATTGGGCACAGGGTTATGGGGCACCTCGACTCTTCCCGATCGATCAACTTAAGCACCCTAGCCTGCCACTGGTGGAGGGTGAGTTGGACGCTCTAACTGCGATCTCACAGGGAATCCCCGCAATTACTGTTACTGCTGGAGTCCAGACCTGGCACGACAGCCTCTCTGAACTACTTGAGGAAAAGACCATCACGATCCTGATGGATCATGACGAGGCTGGACGTAAAGGAGCAGAGAAACGCGCTCAGTCGTTGGCTCCACATGGTTGCACTGTCCGGGTGGCAAAATGGCCTGAAGATCGACCAGAAGGCTGGGACGTGACCGACGAGTTGATCACTAAAGGGGTGAAGAGCTTGAGAGCCCTCCTGGAGGCTGCAACACCGGTAACGGGTCCGGTAGTGCGACTTTCTGACGTTCAGTCCCAACAAGTGGAGTGGCTCTGGGAACGCTACATCCCACTGGGTAAAGTCACTCTAATCGAAGGCGATCCAGGCTTGGGAAAGTCTTGGTTGACTGTGGCGATCGCCACAGCCATCAGCCTTGGGAGAGGGATCGGAGAGGGATCAATGAGTGACTCAAAACCATCTAGAAGCTTGCTTCTGAGCGCGGAAGACGGGCTCGCGGATACGATCAAACCGAGACTCGAAGCTCTGGGGGCAAATTGCACCAGCATCTTTGCGGTCAATGAGCCTCTTGTACTCACCGAGGAAGGAGGCTTCGACCAACTGGAATCCTACGTCAGGCAATACCAACCCAGGGTGGTCATCCTGGATCCTCTGTTTTCCTTCACGGGCAGCCGAATGGATATCCACCGAGCCAATGAAGCCAGAGCAGTGATGTCGAGATTGGCAAGTCTCGCAGACCGTCATCGCTGTTCGATCATCTGCGTTCGCCACTTAACCAAAAGCGACAATGCAAAGGCAGCCTATCGTGGTATTGGATCCATCGACTTTTACGCTGCCTGTCGCTCTGTGTTGCTCGTAGGAAAAGACCCGAACGAGGATTCCCGGAGAGTTATCGTCCACACCAAGCACAACCTCTCCCCTCAGGGTGATTCCCTGAGTTTCACCCTGGACGAAGGGCAGTTCGCCTGGACCGGGAAATCTGACTTGTCCGCTGAGGAGATCTTGGCACCTTCGACGGGTCCCTCAAAGCTTGCTCAAGCCAAAGAGTTTCTCAGGGGCCAACTGGTTAACGGGCCTACCCCCTCGGAGCAGATTATGACCGAGGGAAAGCAAGCTGGATTCTCTGAAAAGACGCTGAGACGAGCTAAGGATCAGCTAGGAATGAAGAGTCGAAGGCAAGGGTTTGGCGGTGGCAAGTGGGATTGGTATTGGCCAGATAATTGTCCCGAAGATCGCAAAATGACCATCTTAGAAGATAGCCACCCCGACAGCGAAGGTGGCAAAGGAACAGAACTTGACCATCTTCGAGAGAAAGATCTCCCTAACCGATATAAAACAAACAACATAGTCGAAGATGGTCAAGCCTCCTCTCAACTTGACAATCTTCGTGGCGTCGCTACCCCTTTGGTTACCGTAGATGGTCAAGGTGGCAACCTTAAGGAATTTGGCCATCTACGGAGCCTTGAGAGCGATGAGTCACCCGATGGCCACCCGGAAGATGGTAGGGAAAGATTCGAGGGTATGAGCCTGGCGGAGCTGCTCTCGGAACTGGCAAGTCACGGTGTACTTCTGGGGGCAAAAGGCGAGCGAATCCAGGTTGATGCTCCGAACGGGGTGATTACGGGTGAGCTTCGAAAAGCCTTAAAGCTGCACAAGGAGAAACTCCTGAGGCTCATCGGACTAGGTGAAGCCTTTTGGCCTGCTGCGTGCCTTTCGTCAGAGCAGCGAGTGGCACGGAGGTACGCCAGGCTGTTTCCTCTCCTTCTGAAGGGCGTCGAGACCCCTAAAGGCCCAGGGAGGCTCCTGCAGGTTTTCTCGGATGTTGCGCGGGTCCACCTGAAGGGAGAGGAGCGATCCACTGCTTTCGATCCAGGGGATATCTGGCCTGTGCAGGGGGGCAGGGAAGGCGCGGTGAGATGAGTGGCGTAAGAACAGCACAGTTAAATGTGCCAAGTGGCACTTCGACCAGACCTCTGGAGGCATCCGAGGAGTACTGTCTGATGCCAGACGCACGCTCTACTGGTCAACCGAGGAGGCACCTTGATCGGAAAGCCCGTTGCCCTGATCCAGGCTCCCAACCACTAACCGCTCATAGCGACAAATAGCGAGGTGTGACTATGAAATTGCTCGATGAAACTGAGGCTGCCTGTATTCTGAACTGCACCAAGTCTGCGCTGAGGCGGTGGCGGCTAGAGAGGCGTGGTCCGCCTTTCGTCAGGCTTGGCCGCCTGATTCGATATCGCCTATCGGACCTAGAAGAGTTCATCGAGAAGAATCTAGTGAATCTCAACAAGTGATTTATTAACCGAACACGTTAGGTTATAATCAGAAAGTGATTTATTAACCGAACACGTTAGGTTATAATCTGAGTATGCGTTGTCCAATTCACAAGGTTCCTCTGGTCTGCTTCTGTCCCGTCTGTCGAGGGAAGGCCAAGTCGGAAAAGAAGGCCCAGGCGTCCCGTGAGAATGGCAAGCGAGGTGGAAGACCGCAAAAGAGTGCCGAAGGGTCAGGAGGGAGACATGAGCGTATATCGTAGGGGTAGCGTCTGGTGGTACAAGTTTTACTTTGCTGGCCGACTCATTCGCGAGAGTGCCAAGACCCGATCCAAGACTCTCGTGAAAGATGCTGAGAAACTGCGGCGTAGGGAACTTGAGACGGGCTATAACGGTATCACCGACGATGGGCGTAGCTCCCGTGTGAAGCCTCTCCGAGAGGCAGCCGACGATTATGCAACCGACTACGAGGCCAGGCATCCGAGAAGCTTCCAACGATACTGTATTCAGCATCTTGTGCGATTGTTAGGTGACACCATCCTAATCGACGTTAACGACCAAACTGTAGGGCACTACCAGAGAGCGAGGCTGCATGAGGGAGCCTCGGGCAAGACGATTAACGAGGAGGTGGCCACTCTGCTGCGGATCATGGGTGGGTCGGGCGATCTCCTTCGGATCAAGTTGAAGACGGCTGGCAAATTGAGGTTGGCGGAGAGCGAAGACTGCGGCAAGGCTCTCACTCTTGACGAGGAACGACGGTTGCTAGTTGAAGCACGGAAGTCCAAGTCGTCCGCTATATTTCCCGCTATTGTCCTTGGCCTGAATACTGGAACGAGAGACTCAGAGATGAGGCAGTTGACGTGGGCTCAGCTTGATTTCTTCAAGCAGATTCTGGTTGTTGGGAAATCAAAAACGAAGGAGGGAACGGGACGGACAATTCCCATCAATACAGAGTTGCTGCGGGTTCTGGCAGAGTACAAAACGTGGTACGAGACCAATGTGGGAGCCGTGACTCCTCAACGTTACGTTTTCCCTTGGAGTAGGGGCAGACACTATGATCCAACCCGCCCGATGGTAACTTTCAAGACCGCCTGGACCAACGTTCGGGAAAGGTCGGATGTCCACATTCGGCTTCACGACTTGCGGCACACGTTGATCACCAAGTTGGCCGAGAGCGGTGCTGGCGATGAGACGATTATGGCTATCGCTGGACATGTGAGTCGGAGGATGCTGAGCCGATACGCTCATATTCGCACTGAGGCCAAACGACGGGCTCTCGAAGCCGTGGCAACCAGACCCGTCCGAATACCTGAACCAGAAAAGCCCGTCACTCCCATCAGAATCCAATAACTCCCATCCACGGTCCCACCCTAGGTAGGTTGGCCAAAGGGTGCCTGGGACAGTTTTCCTCCGGCTCCCAGTCAAGTGTGCCCATTTTTGTGCCCACACTTGTTAAAACTCCAGCGTTCTTGGTGGCACTCAGTGGCAGGAGCTGCTACGACCGATTTTCCAAACCCTCTGAAAGTGGTACTCTTGAGCACTGTGTAGTACTGTGTAGCACTGTGTAGCACTGTGTAGCACTGTGTAGCACTGTGTAGCACTGTGTAGCACTGTGTAGCACTGTGTAGCACTGTGTAGCACTGTGTAGCACTGTGTAGTACTGTGTAGCACTGTGTAGCACTGTGTAGTACCCCCTGGCTTTGCTGGCTGTTAACCGGAGGGTTGTAGGTTCGAGTCCTACCTGAGGAGCCATTCAATCACTTGTAGCTGTGGCCCTTTCTACGTTTGACAAGGTTCGAGAACAATTGTGCTCATTTTGTGCCCAGCGGTATCTAAAAGGGTACTGTCAACTTAAGGTGACCTCAGCGATAATCGATCCATGGAATCACGATATCAAGGTTACCATCCCCCACTGGACATTGTCGGTCATGTCGTATGGCTTTGCCATTGGTTCACGCTGAGCTTTTCCTCTGCAGCAAATCGTGTCCGTTTTGCTATGAGCGCTGGCTCGTACAGAGAGAATGTCAAGATTCCCAAAACCAACACCAGACTACACAGTGTTTTGGGCGCTCATGTTGGTCAATAGGGTGATATTCCTGAAACTGATTCCGTTTGGGCTTCGAATGAGGCAGGGTGGGTTCAAGATAGCGTGGCTTGATTGCAGTGGTGAGCTGTCTAGCGATCAGACCTTCCGTGACTCAGCCACACCAGCTGAGAGGGGAAGACGGAACTTTCTTTGAGCAGAAGGTTCTTCCGTTTTTAGCTATCCATTGCACCACTTGCCACAACGCAGAGGTACAAATGGCCGACCTGGACCTCAATGATCATTTGGAATGTGAGACAGTTCTTGAGAACCACCTCCTCTGGTCTGCTGTCCTTGAAAAGCTAAAGTCTGGGGAGATGCCACCTCCAGGTTAGCCCCGCCCGAGTGTTGCCGAGGTCAATCCGATCCTCGAGTGGATTGGGAGCCAACTTGGTCAACGGGCCCGGGAACTACATTCGGATCCTGGTCGGGTTACGGTCAGACGCCTCAATCGATCCGAGTACAACAATACCATTCGGGATCTACTCCACATCGACTCGCAGCCGGCCGATGCCTTTCCAATCGACGACACGGGGTACGGCTTTGACAACATTGGGGATGTTTTGTCCCTGTCCCCCATTCTGATGGAGAAATACTTGGCGGCTGCCGAGAAGGTTGCCCGATCAGCGATTGTGATCCCACCCAAGATCAAACCCACAGTGCAGCAGTACCTGTCCCCCCGGATTCCACGCACGGAAGGTGATATCCAGCAGGATGGAGACATTCCCTTTTCAACAGAGGGTGTGTTGCAAACCCAGCACCATTTCCCGTTGGATGCGGAGTACCTGGTGCAGTTGTCTGTGGTGGATCATCGTGAGAGGGTGGAGCCAAAGGAGGGCGGAGATCCGGAAGCGCCGAATGTGGCTCAAATGATCCTCGAAGTAGACGCTGAACAGATCCGGGTGTTCGAGATCGTGGCCGGAGAATATCCGTTTTCGGAATTCCAAGCACGCATCGAGTTAAAGGCTGGCCAACACACCTTGAAGGGGGTTAGTTCTCCAGCCACCAGGACACCGCCATCACTCACAAGCCCTGTGTGGCTCTAGGCGTCAAACCCTTCGAGATTCTACAAGAGATTGACCCCGATTCTCTGAAAGTTCCCTAGGGTAGCTCGGTAAGGGGCTAAAATTACCCAATGGACATGGATTCCAACACTGGTGAGAACTTGACCACTAGTGGCGTTAACTGTCTCTTAGCCGTTGTCTGTTTGCCTAATCGGCTAACGACCATTTACGATTTTGATATGGTGAGGAACGCTGGGAGGCCGGTCAAAAAGCACAGATTTGAAAAGGTGGTCGACGAATACAGCATGTAGCTGAAGCAATAACGATGGATGATTTAGGTTGTCTCTGAACTAGTGTTTCGGGCATGGCGGATGTGGCTCGGTCGCACCCACAGCAAGAGTAATAGAGGAAGTAGAGTGCTGACGCTCACCAGCCAGAAGGTCAGGTTGTAAGAGAACAGGTTGGCAGCATTGCCTCGACTCGGAAACATGAATAGGTTGCGCACCGGTCCGGCTAGCGAGTTACCGATAATGTGCGAGATATTCGACAGCGTCATGTAGGTGGTAAACACGGTGCCAGCGGATTTGGTCCACGAGAGTTTCATGGATAGGGAAAGAAAGCCCACCGAAGCCATGGCCAAGAATCCTTCGGACAACAGGATGTAGGTCGTTGTAAACCAGCGAAGCTTCCAAAGGTTTGAGTAGGCGGCAAACGTCGCGGCCAGCAGGCCGAAGCCGCTGAAGCCACACGCTATGATGCTCCGGTGGCCGAATCGGTCAGCCAGAAAACCAGCTAACACTGTAGCCAGGATTTGGGGTGCCAGGACGTATAGGCCGGAGACCATTGAGTACTCCACATCGGTCCATCCAAGTTGTTGAGTATAAAGGGTGTTTGTCACTACCTCATTGATTCCTGCCCCGACAATCTTCACCAGGGTGAAGGCAGTAAAGACCAGCGCAGTCGGTAAGGAGTAGGCCAGGAGGAGATCATGGAGCACTTGACCAGGTCTACGCAGGTTACCGTCATCCCCCGTGGTCATGGCCTGACCTCGGCTCCACGGAAACCGCTTCTCACCCTCTCGCTCAAGGATCAAGAGTGGAACCATCATGACGCTGATTAAGAGGACAAACTGTACCATTACGCAAGCCTCCAGTCCGTAGTCCCGCAGGACGTAGGCCAGCAGAGTCGCGGCAACTCCCTTACCGAGCAGCTTGGAGCCCCACATCAGACCGTTCATTTGTCCCTGTTCCGAGACGGGCAGGATGTCCACGGCCAAGGCATCTGTACAGACATCCTGCAGTGAAGCAAAACAGTTGTGTAGGAAATACATCCAATACAATAGTTGAAAATCTTGGCTGAGTTCTCCTTTTATCAATAAACCCAGTAGCGTGATCGCCATCATCCATTCTGCCCCAATGATCCAGGATCTTCTGCGCCCCATGGAGCGAATCGTGACGCTGTCCATCAGCGGTGCCCAGATTAGCTTAAACGACCAGGGCAGCAAGATGACGGCTTTGAGCCGCCCAATCTCCGTATCGCTGACGTCGTAGTTGAAGGCAAGAAAGGTGGGCAATGTGATGAGCATAAACCCCCAAGGCACCCCCTGAGCCACGTACAGAGCACAGAAGGTTGCGATTCGGTGCCCTCGATTGTCAGCTAGGGCCATCGGTCTGGCTCTCCTTTAGCCTGTAGGTGGTCTTGTGGTATGGCCACCGGGCGCATGCACCACAATGTGTGATTGTGGGACATGAGACAGGAGTTTATCTCTATCACTTTGTCCCATAATCTAGCTGGGACCTGAGGAGACGTATTCTCGATTGCTGTGGGATGTTTGTCTGGCATCCGGTGGAGAAAGTTCCTTGCTTAGGCAGGGAGAAAGCTTTCTCACCAGGGTATCTTAAACGATGGTGTCTGTTCGTCGCAAAAGGGACGGCCGCACTTATATCTGGAAAGCCCCGATACGAGCAGAGGGGAAGGCGAGTGCTCCCCTACGGTAAACTTGATCAAACCATGTAGGAGATCACGACACGTGGGTTGTGCCTCCAGCAAACGAAGCCCGAGCGATGCCTAAAACCTACCTCAGAGGGAAGCACTCATTTACCGATCCTAGAATTCCAGACGCAACTGCAGTCTAACATTGCGAAGTCCAACCATACTGGTCTGGTCCCCACCAGGGCAATTGACGCACACTTTACTCCGAATACCCCTTTTGTAGGGGTGGTTAATCGGGTTGTCAAATTCTGCTCCCATGCGGAAACTCAGCCCCTGTTCGCTTAAGATGTCTGCTAGGAGAAAGGTTTTGTAAAGCCCGAAGCGCGTTTTACCCCAAAGTGAGGGACCCACATCTCGGAGGCTGGAGTAAGCTGCATTGCCGAACATTCCAGCTTGGGGTAGGGCAAAACAGGCGCGGTTGAAGGTCTTGCTTACAGTGGGATCCTGGAGATTGGGGTCACAGCCCGACTTCATATCAGGTCTGAGGCTAAAGCTGTTGGTATTACTGGGATCAGCACCCACCCAGACAGGACTCACATATCCCGGAGATGCCCAGGCCCACCAACCCAGCAACGTCCAACCGCCCAGGGCATAATCGGCCAGGCGGCTCGTGTTAAACCATGGCATTCCTTTTCCGAAGGGGAGATCCCAGACATGATTAACGACTAAACGGTGAGGAACTGAACTTCGGCTGAGTCCTTTATCTCGAGATCGGTCTCGTGGATTTTCGATTTCTTTGCCCAGATAAAGAGGGCTGGCTTGTCGAACATCTGAGAGTGTCTTATTCCAGAAATAATCCACCATGAATTCCAGCCCAGCTGACCAGCGCTGATGCACTTCTAGTTGTAGGCCATGAGAGGTCTGGTTTCCTCCTGCCTCGGCAAAAGTTATACGGGAAAAGTTTGGGTAGATGGGTCCCACACAGGTGCTAACCACTTGTCCTTGACAATCGGACCGATAGGGCAAGAGCGATTGGGGTTCTGGCTTATTCAGGTTCCGGAGGTAAGGCATGTGAGTCACCTTGGCTCCGAGATAAGCAATGCGCATTCCCAGATGAGCCGCGAGCTCTTGCTCAATGGTGAGACTCCAGTTGTGCGAGTAGGGAATCGGGAAGTGAGGGTTTATTCCAGCTACACTTTGCGTGGGAACTGGCGCCGAAGCTATCCCAGGAGATGGGATTGGGGCCTGTTGGGTAACGATGGGTTTACCATCGCTTCGTAGGGCATTGTCGAAGTTCAGGTCGAGCACGTAAGGTGCGTCCGAGGCCAGCGAGCCATTCAAGCCTATGGGTGCTGAAAACTGACCGCCTCCGGTACGCACGACCGTCTTGGCATTATCAAAGGGCCGCCAGGCTAGACCAAGCCGCGGGTACCAATAGGGTTGTGGATGTTTACGCAGCAACTCGGGAAGTCCGATTTCCGCCGCCATGGCCACCGGGTTCTGGTCGATGGGGAAGTTGGGGCTGATCTGCGCAAAAGCTTGTTGATTGGGCACCACCAACAAGCCACTAAGGGGTTCAAAGCTGAGCATTCGGTAGTTTTTCTCGCGGGGCGTAGGGTGATTTTCAAAGCGCACGCCTAACTCCAACGTCAGCTCTGATAGCACTTTCCAGTCATTCATGAAATAGACTGCCTGGCGAGTTGCTAGGCTTTCCTGTGGTGGTGCCGGCGCTCTGATTTTGACGGTTGCCGGCAATCCCAGCAAAAAGTCCGCGTAAGACAATCCAGTGAAACGGCCATCATAATTAAAGTCGCCAAAGGCCTGTACCCGTTCGAATAACTGATCTTTCCATAGCAGTTCTCCTCCAATTTTTATGGAGTGGTTACCCCGACGGACACTGAAGTTATCGATGAATGTGGAGACATGCCGGTTCCGACGGCTTTCGTTTTGATTTCCACGGGTTGCACAAAGGGGCGATCTGATGCCCTCAAAGCATAGGCGGGGCAAACCATTGGCACCTCTGCTGGCCGGATTAATGGACGGTCTCCACGGGATTCCCAGTTTTTCCAGTGCATCAAATCCTCCGCTATCAAAAATGGGTCTCCACCCAAGAGGACTAACTCCCGGGGTAGCTCCCCATCCACCTTTGGAATGGCTTCGACCTAAACGGAATTCATTAAACACTGTGGTGGAGAAAGCGTGGGTCCAGTAACCAGTATGCGTCTCATCACTGCTGAACTGCTCGAGCACCCAGGCTCCCATTCCATCAAAGTTCCAGGCGTTAACTTTGCGGTTTCTCGTCAGCGTATATCCGAGCTGGTCATTGTCTGTTAGCTTGTGGTCACCCTTGAAATTTTCCGCGCCATTCTTACTTGCGTTGAAAACACCACCCGGGACGCTGATGGTTCGGTAGTTCTTGCCAACGAAGTGGACGGGGTCAACCAGCCCATCGCCAAAGTTAGGCTCCGGGTAGATCGTGTGCAAAAAGCGGGCAGCTGGAATGATTAGGGAAGGATCAATTTTGTTTCCGGGAAAGGCTGCTCCGTTCGCTGGGTTGATGAGGGTTTGAGAAGGGTTGACATAGATGTCAGCTGGAGCTAGTGAGAAGTCCCCGTCACGCCAGGCCAAAGGTGGAATGAAGCTGGCTGACTGGCTCCTCGGTAGTCTGGTCGATTTAGTCCTGTTGGTACCGAACCAGAAAAAGCTCCTGTCCCGGCCATCGTATAGCCCCGGGATGTAGATCGGACCGGAGAGGTCCCAGTGCCAAATTCTGTTCGTCGTTTGTCCTTCGTCTCGCTTGATCAAGGGAGTGGGTCCTAAAGAGTTCAGGGCTGGATTGGAAAGGTTTACCGATAGCTTTCCGTGCAGATAGTTGGTTCCGGAAAGGGTAGACGATTCGACCTGCAGGGGCGATTGTTGGTCTGCTTTGTTTCCGGCGTAAGAGACTTTGATATCGTTAATGAAATCTGGCGTCAATGAGGTCTGCAAGGTCTCCAGTCCTCCGATCCGCGTCGAAGTGGTTGCCTCGTATAGACCGCCGGCGGTTGGGTTCTTGCGACCTGAGGACAAGACTGCCGATTGGCCTCGACCCAGTTTGGGATTAGCTATCATACCGTCAACCATCTGGCGGCTTAAGCTATTCACTTGCACCTCGCTGGTTTCACTGGCCACAATCGGTGCCGCCGCTGCCAGGGTGATCTGCTCAGATGCATCACCCTGTTCGAGCCTCACGTCAATACGGATCACGGAACGACTCGCCACGGGGATCCCTATTTGAGTAAAAGTACTAAAGCCTGGAAGTTTGCAGGTGAGTGAGTAGGTCCCCTCAAGCAATAGGTCGATTTCATAGTCACCCATGTCTTTGCTTAGGTCGCTACGAGTGTATCCTCTGTTCTCGTCGATCGCAGTCACTTCGACGCCTGGAAGGAGGTGATCATTACCATCCTTAATAGTTCCAACAATCGAACCCATCGGAGTTTGCGGAAAGCTCGATGAGGAAAGCAGCAAGCAGATACAATAGAGAATCGGACCCCAACTTTTCATAATGGCTGGGGACAATAGGCTGGCAAATCAGCCACCTTGGAGAGACAAACTGTTACCAAAGATCCTGTGCATTTTCCCGTGAAGCCTAGCTGAACCGATTCCATCGGTCGGTCGATTGTGCATTGTCTCGAGACAGCAGGGCTTCCGGAGCTGCCCAGCTCGCTCGAGTTCCAGAGGCCGCCGGCACAGAAAACCAACTTGGTATAAAACTATCAAGTCCGTACGTCTGAGTCAAATTGTTGGACGATTTTCCGGTGGGATATGTGTTGGCTTTTAAAGTAAACTCTGAGTAGAGACTTGCTCCCGGATCGGAGTGTGTACAGTGTTGCTAATGCGCAGTTCCTTATTCCAGGACGACCTGTAGCTTTCGTAACGGATTCGGTTAGGGTTTCTAACATGGCTGCGTACTCTACAGTTCTGGCACGGAAAATCGCTTCAAGATTTGATCTGCGCACCGCAGTTGAGACCTATCCTTTTCCTGGGCGGGGAAATATCCACCGGCACACTTATCTCCTCCGGGATAGATCACCTAACCTGCACGGTGAGTACTTGCTGCAACAGATCAACCAGCAGGTTTTTCCGCGGCCCGCAGTGGTCATGGCTGCCATGGTGGCGTGTATCCAAGCTCAAGAGAGAAACTTAAAGCGAGACCACTTTGCCCGTGTCCGAGGATGGGAAACCATTATCTTGATTCCTACTAAACAAGGTCAGGCTTATCTTAAGCTTGAAGCCGGAGAGGTAGAGAGCTACTGGCGTCTTATGAAAAAGATTGCCGATTGTAGGAGTTACCAAAGCCTCGACCAAATACCGGATCGGGAAAGGCAGCTGAACGTAGCCGAAGAAGCTGGTCGTGGTCTGGCGATGTATCGTGACCTAACTGCAGATATGGATATCTCCCGGCTCGAGGATCCACTGCCAGGATATCGAGACACTACGCTTTATTTCGACCAACTTCACTCGGTCCTGGCCGGAAACCGATCATTGGCCCAGGCTCGATCCCTGTTACCGCGAGATCCTGTTGTGCGTCAGGGAACCGAGGAGTACTTTTTAGTCCATCTCCCCATGGACGAGTATCGCAGACGTCTGGAAGATGACGAGTTGAGAAGGTTCATTGATCTTGCTAAGGAGCATGAGCAGTTTGCTGTCACGCTAAACTGTGCCATCGAACAAGGTCGAGTCCAACGATCGGCAATTCACGGTGACACGAAACTGGAAAATTTCCTCTTTAGCACACAGACTGGTCATGTCAAGGCATTGGTCGATCTTGACACCGTCATGGCCCACACCTGGTTGGTGGATTGGGGGGACATGGTTCGGTCTGTTGCCAACCTAGCCGGCGAGCGAAAACGAGAGTTAGCCCGGGTCTGGCTGGATATGGACGTCTTTGAGGCCCTGGCTCATGGATTTCTGACCACGGTGGGAGATGTGGAGATTTCCGAGTTGGAGCTGATGGTTGAAGCAGTTCAGATCCTGGCTTTGGAGCTTGGAGTACGTTACCTGACCGATTATCTGCGGGGAGACACATATTTCAGGTTAAAATCTCGTGACTCGGTGGATCTAAACAAAGTGCGCGCCATGGTTCAACTCACCCTATTTGAGGAATTTGGACATCATCTCACCGAGGCCCGCGAGTGTGTCCGAAAATTTGCCTGAGAGCTCGGCGGGGTGTTTACAATGACCCATTGTTGATGCTGAGGTCGGAATCCCACTTTTCTTGGGGTCGGTTCCGAGGAGACTCATGGGGATTGTTCCAAGGTGTAAAATTGTAAGATGATGATGTAAGTATGCATAGGCGTTTGGATTCATCCAGGGGAGAGGAGAGAAAGCTATGTTAGGTCATCCTAATGTGTTGCTCCTTTTGACCGATCAGCACGCACCCCAGATCGCTGGTTTTGCAGGTGATGAAGTGGTGCACACGCAACATCTGGATGCATTAGCCTCACGCTCGGTGCAATTTGAGACGGCTATCTGTGCGGCGCCAGTCTGCACGCCGTCACGCATGTGTCTGCTGACCGGTAAGGAACCTCATCGCTGCGCAGCCTGGAATAACCACTGGGTTATCTTTCCTGGGAATGTTACCTGGCCTGCCCATATGGCGGCGCACGGCTATCGTACTTGTTTGGTCGGAAAGATGCATCTTGGGGGACGGGATCAGATGCAGGGCTTTCACCACCGTCCCTACGGAGATCTACGGCACGGTCTAGCGCACCAACCGGACCCCATCGAGGATTTTCCATCCCATGCGGGAGCTGGTGGTGCTGGTGTGACACAGATTCCCGAAAGTCTGATCCAGGATGTGGTCGTCACGCGCGAGTCGTTGGCCTACCTGCTGGAGCTTCAGGACCGGGAACCTGATCTGCCCTGGTTTTTTTGCGTTTCTTACGCTCGACCGCATCCGCCCTATACGGCGCCCGGCCGGTACATTCGACGCTATCGTGACCGTCTAAATCCGTTGCCACCCTTTGACAAGTCTCTGCTGGAGCCCTATGCACAACGCTTGTGCCGGAGCGAAACTGGAGCGGAATTGCCGGCCGAGGTGACACAGCGGGCTCGGGAAGCTTACTATGCTTGTGTTGATTTTGTGGACGATTGTATCGGGGAGTTGCTCGAGGGTCTTGACGCCGCAGGTATGCTCGACAACACCATCATTGTCTACACGAGTGACCATGGCGAGATGGCAGGTCTGCATGGTCTTTGGGGAAAAGGTATTTATTTCGAACCGGCGGTCCGGGTGCCACTGATGATCAGTGGTCCTGGGATCTCTGAAGGACCCCACCGTGTGCGGGGCCCGATCTCATTGATGGATCTATTTCCGACGGTGTGTGGACTGATCGGACTTCCGGTCCCCGATGGGTTGGACGGCGTCGATTTCAGCGCTGTGTTAGCCGATCCGGAGTCGGCAGTGTCTCCGCGCGACTGGGTTCCCAGTTCCTATTTCGGCTATGGTGTACGGGTTCGCGGCGCCTTGGGAGCCTCGGAACACGATTCTCATTCCGCCATGCGTCTGGTGCGGGAGCGTGACTGGAAGTATGTGGAGATCGAGGGAGGTTTACCACTGCTCTTCGACATGAGAAACGACTCTTGTGAAACGGTTAATCTGGCGGGTCAGCCGAGGTATGGCGAACGCTGCCAGCGGATGAGAAAGGCGTTGAGGAGTGGCTTCAGTTGGGAGTATGTGCACAGGCAGCTAGCAGCTGATCGAAAGCGTATCGAGGAGGTGCTCTCCGGCGTGAAGCCAACGACTCCCAATCAGTACATGCTGCCGGATGGTAGAATCTTCGACGCTGAGTCTTCCTTGTACGATGTCCGGTGGTTGCACCTACCCCCAGTGGCCGATGGGGGCGGCATCATCCCCCAGCAGTTTGGCTAGCCCATATTTCTCACACTCTACCTGCTGAAGCGGTGAAATCATCTGTCTTGAGTGCGTCGTGCTCAGTCGGCCTCCTCGACGTACTGTATCAGCACGTCTGCGGGGGTCGCGATCGCAACGCCTTGTCAAGCCGGCCCTTCCGACATTTTCCTGTTGCCTGGTGTGAGAGATTTAGGCTAGCTGTTTTGATCCTTTCAACCTATTTAATGCTTTGTGATTTTACTGAGAGAGCTCGTGCACCAGTATGCCTACGATAGGAAAACCTTCGGCTTGAGGCAGCTCGAAGTTGAGAAGAGCAGCAATAGTGGGAGCAACATCCAACATTCTCACCACCGGGATAACCCGACCTCTCTGAGCCAGGTCGATGCCAGGTCCGCTAGCGATGAAGGCAGCAAGTAGGTTGGTCTTAGAGGGTAGATATCCATGGGTGCCACGCCAGGAGGTCGGGACAAGAATTTGGCTTGATGTGGCATCATTAGCGAACATATAGCCGTCGGCGGCCTCCAACGCCAGGAGGGCATCAGGATAGGCACCGAGTCGGTCCAGTTCGGAACGATCCACGATACTGACGATACCATCAAGGCGTCCTTTCATGTACCGATGGAGAGACTGCACAACCTGATCCTGAAACAAGGCGTCGGTGAGGTAAACGGCTGCCGATCCACCCGAAAGCGAGAACCGGAGGGAGGAAGCGTTAGCGAGAAGAACTTTTCTGATGGCCTCGAGGTTGATAGCGGTGTGAACCGCCACCTGACCGTGGTCACTGACAATCACGAAAGTAGTTTTATCCCTGATCTCTGCTTGGTCGACGGCTTGGATGATTTTCCCCAATTGGCGGTCAATGAACTCTAAGGAGCGGATCGCCTCCTCCGAGAGCGGTCCAAAGGAATGTCTTCGGTGGTCGAGATCGAGAAAATGAAGGGCCATAAGGTTGGGCTTCTTGCGTAGTATGATCTCAGCTGCACAGTCAGCGGTCATGGTGTCAAGAGGTACGCCAGCCTCCAGATCTTCGAAGGGGAGCAGTGGCCCGAAGGGGCCAATGGTAGGCTCCATCTCTTCGAAAAGACCAGGGGTTGCACCCTCACGGATTAGAGCCAATACGTTCCCCTCTGTCGTGGTTAGGTTCTCAGGGATCAAGTAATCGACCGCAGCCCCATAACTACTGGGCCACGTGACGATGGCTGTCGAAAGGTCGCTGGCCCTGGCAACATCCCAGAGGGTTTCGGTCCTGATGTCGGAACTGTGCAGATACCAGCTTCCGTCGGTTCTCCAGTTGGTCAGAACTCCATGTTTGGCTGGTCTGACTCCGGTCACCAGGGTTGCGTGAGACGGATAAGTCACGGACGGATAGACTCCTCGCATACCCTCTGCGGCGACCCCCGAACGGACCAGAGAACGAAGGTGAGGGATCTTCAAGCCGTATCGCTCCGGATCTAGGTAAAAGTAGGGGCTTAGCCCATCGATAGAAACCAAAACCAAGTGTCGATCTGCTCCTCGAGTACTGGTGCACAGTATCCACACGAAGATAACAATAAATCGTTTCATTGAACCTCCCTTTTAGTAACTAGATTAGACCAGCTTAGTTTTTTAGAAAACAGTTTTGTTAGTCATAGGTGAGTCCCGCAACCTTTCGCGCATCGGGGACATCGAGAGGAGATTTGTGGGCCTTGCCTCACTGGCGGCGGGTGCACCGGGGACAAGTGCTCCCGAGCGCTCCTGATGGGCATTGGTCCCTCGGGTCCGACCGCCACGGATGCTCACTAGGTACCACCACTGTTGATTCGCAGCTGCAAGCTACCCAAAATAGGCCCGTGATCCTAGCATATAGAGTAGATTCGGTTGTGTGGGAATGGGACACATTTGTTGAAGATGAGCTTCAGGAAGCCCCTTATCCTTGCGTGTCGACGCTGCGTTTGATTTTTGAGCGGAGCCATTTCGGGGCGATCAGCTTCAGCCAGAGTAGGGACTGAAGTTTAGAGGGGATATAAAGATCTCTCCTCCGACCCTGCATGGCCTTCACAATGCGATCTGCGCACTGCTGCGGACTCACCGATTGCTTATCGTGTTTACGCTTTGATTCTCCAATTGCGGTTCCGTAGCAGTTGAAGGCGCGTGCCCTGAGATTGGTGTCCCGCACCCAGCCGGGCATGACCTGAAGGATATGTACCTGGTCTCCAATCTCAAGCTCCAGAGCCTCCAAAAATCCTCGTAGGGCGTGTTTTGTAGCCGTATAGCCGGTATGTTCAGGAACACCAATAACAGCTTGAGCGGAAGAAATAACGACGATTGTACCGTGGCTCTTTTTGAGATGGGGTAGGGCAGGATGAATACAGTTGACCACACCCAGATAGTTGATTTCCATCAACTTTCTAAAAATGGATAGATCCTTGATCTGATCAAACCGTGACCACATGCTCATGCCAGCGTTGGCGATCAGATAGTGAATTGTGCCGAATTGCTCGATGGCACTGGCAATCATCTTTTTGCATTGCATTTCATTGATCACGTCGCTAGGCTGCACCAGAGCAACAGAACCGGCGGCTTTGACGTGTCGGGCCAGTTCCTCCAAGGGTCTTTCACTACGAGCCGCGAGAACCAGATTCATCCTGCATTGAGCCAATTCAAGGCTGAGAGCCTTGCCCAGGCCAGACGATGCCCCAGTTATGATTGCCGTTTTGTCCCTTAGACTAATGTGAGGTTCTCCGGTGAAGTGATCACAACATAGTACCGGGCTAGTCTCTGGTGACTCAAGATGCCAGGATTAGTCTGCAAAGATGTTATTGCGGATGCCAAAAATATTTTGTGGGTCGCTAGACTGCTTCATATTCTTGAGCAGTTCGATGGTCGCAGGGGAAAGAGTATCCGGCATAAAATCCTTGCGGATTTTCCCTACCCCATGATGATGCGAGATGGATCCTCCGTTTTGGATGATGACTCGGCGAAGCGAGTGTTCGATCTCAGTAAAGACCTCTTCAGGACGTTGGATTCCTCCAGCGTAGATGCCCAACATAAAGTAGATACAGACACCGGTGTGGTACACCTGGGTGATGCGGTAGGAAAGGTATGGTTTTCCAGGCAAATTGAATTCCTTGTGCCATTGCTGCATCGTCTGTTGGACCTTCTGGCAAACCTTCGAGATGCGGTTCCAGGGCACGGATGTCTCAAAGGTTTCCCCGATGATGTGAAAATCGGCCAAAAAATCTCGGATATAGGCGATACCATAGGTAAGCATGTAGCCCCTTTGTCCACTTTCAGCACCGGACGGAAGCCCCTTAAACTGCTTGGAGAGAGCATAGATGTTCTTCTCCTGGAAAGCCACTTCGAGATGGGATCCTTCCATGACAATCGTTGCCGCCACAATCTGGTGCGGATCAAAGCCCCGAAGGGTAAGTAAGTAAAACTTCTTGAGCTTTTGTGTTAAGGCTTGCAGACCCTTGGTGGTGGGGTTCAGAGCCTGGCCAAAGCGAAATTGCAGGTTGTCCACCAGACGGATGCTGGCCGGAAGAAAACCTCCATGAGCCAGTTGATAGAGAAACTGCAGGCCCAGATCCATGTTGGGAAAGATCAGTGAACCGTATTTTTTTACCTCGGGTATCGGATGGATCTTGATCAAGGCTTTAACGATGAGTCCCAGATTTCCTTCGCTCCCGAAAAGGAGGTATTGTGGCTGCATTCCCATGGAGGATCGTGGTGTAGCCACCTTCTGCTCGAGCAAACCCTGGGGTGTCACCATGATGATTTTCTCCACGATCTGCTCGATATTTCCGTAACGATTTTTTTTCATACCGCTGGCGTTGGTTGCGATCCACCCTCCCAGCGTTGAGAGCTCTACACTGTCGGGTTCATGGCCACAAAGAAACCCTTCTTTCTCTAACTCCTGCTCCAACTCCATCCCGGTGATGCCCGCTTGCACGCAGGCCCTCAAGTTTTCTTTGTCGATCCATTCGACCCTGTTCATGCGTTTCATGTCTACAGATACGATCATCCTGTGCTCGCTAAGTGGCAGTTTGAGGGCGCTGCTTACGCTGGTTCCTCCTCCGAAGGGAACCAGACATACGTCGTACTCCTTTGCCAGTTGGATGATCTTGCCAGCATTTTCCTGGGATTCACAGAAGAAGACCATGTCTACCATTCGCTGCAGTCTGGAGTAAATTACCTTGGACACTTCATCGGCAGAAGCTTGTCCGTGACTGTGCAAGAGGCGTTCCGCATCCTCGAAAGTGTACTGAGGGGGATTGAAATGGCTTTCAACGGACAGACAGAAATCTTTGTTCCGATAGGGGGGGGTAACTGGTTTTTTTATCACTTCCTGTCTACGGTCCGTCCAATCGATTTTGACCCCGAGTACATCCTCAACGTAAGGCAGGAAACCGTACATTTTATAGCCGGACAAGTTATACCGATTGCCCGTGAGTAAGACGGAGCCATCTTCCTTGATGAGAAAGCAGGTGTCGGCAAAGCCCCATTTGTGTCCCCAGGTCTTGTCACTCGATGCCGGTGCAGCTTCTGAACAATGGTCACCCATGGCAATACCCCTTAACCGAAAAAGATTCTTCCACGCCCACTCGCAATGATACAAGTATCCTGAGGTTACCTGCACCAGGATGAAATAGAAAGTTTACTCGAGCCGGGTGGTTTCTGCTATGAGACTTAGTGAAGGAATGGGTTAACGTCACTGCTGGTGGAGTAAATTTTGCCCAGCAAGATCTGAAACTCGTCCTCTGCGGACTTTGGCCACTAGATCGGGTAAAGTGGGCAAGCGACGATTTCTGACTTGCTCTTACCATTCTGGATTTTCCGAGCTGTTGTAAGGTTCCTGGACTGTTATCACAGCGATGTTTCTACTGCAACTCGATCCTAACAGGACTTTTTGGATCGACTTTTATTTTGGATCATCTTTCAGAAACCAGGCTGTGGATCTATTGCTAACTCGACTGTGGTCAGACAGAATAGGACTCGCAGGGATGCAGATTCTAAGAGGGGAGCAAGTGCTCAGGCGTGTCAACCATTTTGTCCATCTCGAGACTCAGATGTATGATTACGGGATTGATTTAACCCTGGAGCAGGTTTATATCGGAGCCAAGGGTGTGCGATTTTGGTGGCTGGGTGCCGTTTAGAGGAGAACTTGTCGGGTGTTCAAGCTCCTTGTCCTTCAGCTCCAAGAGGCATCATGTGAGGAACAGAGGTGAGAAATGCGGTCTAGAGAGTAGGTCTTTGACGATTGACTGGTCCGTATGGAAGCCGGTGCTGGTCATGGCCTGGGCGTCTCTTTCCCTAGCGATGTTTCCACAGGACACGACCCAACGTTCGTCCGGCCTGCACTTCGAGCGAGATGTTCTGCCGATTTTGAAATCACATTGCACCCTGTGTCACGCTGGATCAGCAGCCCCCGAAGGGCTCGACTTGCAGTCGGCAGATTCTCTCTGGAAAGGATCCAGTCATGGGCCCGTCGTGGTCCGAGGAGCTTCAGAAGACAGCTACCTTTACCACAAGATCAGCACGCGCGTCATGCCTCCTCCAAGCCTTGGAATGCCTCTAACTGATCAGCAGATCGAGATCATCCGGGGCTGGATCGATAGCGGGGCCCTGACGGTTGCCGATGAGCGGAACGCGTCCGCTGGCGATCGACTTGGAGCGAAGATTGTAGAGATTGACCTGAAGGACCGGCAGTTCTGGTCGTTTCAAAGGCCACGGCGGCCGACAGTGCCGAAAATAAAACACCGGGGCCGCGTGCGAACCCCGATCGATGCATTTGTCCTGGATAAACTAGAAAAGAAGGGGCTCTCTTTTTCCGCCGACGCTTCGCCTCAGGCTCTCATGCGGCGAGTCTATTTGGATCTTATTGGACTTCCTCCCTCGCTGGAGGAGATGCGGTCGTTTCTCTCAGATAGGCGCCCGGATGCCTATGATCAACTCCTCGAGCGCCTTCTTTCCTCTCCACACTACGGTGAGCGATGGGGACGACACTGGCTCGACGTTGCCGGATATACCGATGAGGCTGAAGAGATGTGGCGTTATCGCGATTACGTGACCTCCTCCTTTAATGAGGACAAACCCTACGATCAATTTCTTACGGAGCAGCTGGCAGGTGACGAGTTAGTTGCCTGGAGAACGGAGAGCAAATACAATCAGGAGACTGTTGAGAAACTCATTGCCACCGGGTATCTGCGAACGGTAAAGGATACGACCGACGCGCCCGAGGCAAACGTAGCAAGAGAACGCTACAACGTCCTGTTCCAGGTGGTGGATCTTTTCACTAGCGGTGTTCTCGGTTTAACAGCAGGATGTGCTCGCTGTCACAGTCACAAATATGATCCCATCCCCCAGGAAGATTACTATCGTTTAGCGGCCATCTTTGCCGGTGCCTATAACCCTGAGGAATGGAAGACGCCGAAGGAGCGTTATCTCCCCGCTATTTCGAAAAGAGAGCAGAAGGAAATAGCCCAACACAACGCCGCGATCGACGGTCGGCTTGAGGAATTAACTCGAGAACGTGCCGAATTACGCCGGTCCTACCAGCAGGGACTGTTCGAGTCAAAGATGAATGAGTTCAGTGTTCCAGAATTGCTGCAATCCGATATTCGGTCCGCCTTTGATTCCCCTACCCCGGGACGAACCATCCGGGGTTTTCTTTATGAAAAGTTCAAAGAGGTCTTGGAGGTCTCAGCCGAGGAGGTCGACCGTGCGCTGAAAGGGGCCGACAAGGTGAGGAACAGCGAACTGTGGGAGCAAATCAAAGTGCTGGAGAGTCAGCGTCGCTCGTTTGCGAAAGTGCGAGCTTTGTGGGAAAGTAACGTTGAAACACCGGTAATTCGTCTTTTCCATCGAGGCAATATTGAGACGCCTGGGCCCGTCGTGGAGCCTGGCTTTTTCGCCGTGCTGTCCTCTCCAAGTCAATCAGCATTGGTTCTCCCAGTCGGAACCGTGGGTAAGTCCAGCGGGAACCGACTGGCTTTGGCTCGCTGGTTGACAAGCATCGAGCATCCCTTGACGGCTCGGGTCATGGTGAATCGAGTCTGGATGCACCACTTTGGAGATGGAATCGTCGCGACGCCGGAAAATTTTGGCCGCACCGGTTCGCCGCCAACACATCCCGAGCTGCTCGACTGGCTGGCTGTTGACTTCATGGAGAACGGTTGGAGAATCAAGAGGCTGCACCGGCTGATCATGACTTCGACGGTCTATCGGCAATCTTCCCGTCGTTTGGGTGAGGGCAGGCAAGATGATCCTTCGAACGCTCTGCTCTGGAGAATGAACCTTAGGCGCCTCGAAGCGGAAGCCCTGCGTGATAGCCTCTTGGCGGTCAGCGGCAAGCTGGACCGATCTGTCGGAGGGCCACCCACTCAGCTTGACGAGACTGAAGATGGACTGGTGGTTATTTCCGAGGAAGGACGCAACGCCACCAGTCGCTGGCGGCGCAGTCTGTACCTGGAGGCCCGACGCAGCGACTCCCTTCCTTTCCTGGATCTGTTTGATCTACCCATCATGTCACTGAATTGCACCCGGCGCCTAAACTCTACTACTCCTCTCCAGTCTCTGTCGATGTTGAACAGTGAGTTTGTGACGGAGCGGGCAAAGGATTTTGTCCTTCAGGTTGAGAAGCAAGTCGGCGTCGATGCCAAAGTCGGCCAGCAGATTGAGATGATTTTTCTCTTGGCACTTGCGCGCAAGCCCACTGAGGAGGAGGGGGAGCTTTGCCGAGGACATCTCCAACGGCAAATTCAGCGGTACCGAGGAGTGGCCTTCTCTGCTACGAAAGCAGCCAGAGAGGCCCTGACCAGCGTTTGTCATATGATCCTGGCTTCCAACGAGTTTCTGTATGTGGAGTAGCCGCTAGAGGGGCAAAGCAAGAGAATTTAGCAAATGTCTGAGGTGGTACCATGAAACAAATTAAAAATCTACGAAACCGCGTGCACCCCAGGTTCTCACGTAGGGAAATACTCGAGCTGTCAGGTTTGGGCTTTGGCGGTCTTGCGCTTGCCTGCCTGATCGGTGAAGAGCAACTTTTGGGAGAAACGTCTTCTGCTAAATCGATCTCAGCCAGTTTAAAACCTCAGACTGTTCATTTTGCAGGCTCTGCTCAGGCCGTCATTCAACTCATGCAGGTGGGTGGACCAAGTCAGATGGACATGTTCGATCCAAAGACTGAGTTGACCAAACGCAGTGGCCAACCGCATCCTCAAGGCGTCGAAACTTCCCAATTGACCAATACTAATACCCTGATGGGTAGTCCTTTTCGGTTTCGGCACTACGGTGAGTCGGGAATGGAATTCTCCGAGGTGATTCCTCATCTGGCGAGTGTCGCTGATGAGCTGTGCCTGGTGCGATCGATGTACACTGAACACAATAACCACATCGAAGGACTGAGCATGATACAGACGTGCAAGGTTTTCCCCGGACGTCCCACCATGGGGGCCTGGATCAGTTATGCCCTGGGAGCTGAGAACCAGAACCTACCCGCCTATGTTGTGCTACGCGATCCGGAGGGCTATAACACCGGTGGGAGAATGAATTGGACGAGTGGCTTTCTGCCCGCACTCTATCAGGGAGTCGAGTTCAGCTCGAGTGGGTCACCCGTGCGCCATCTGAGCCCGGCGCAGACCCGTCCCGCTGGCGCTCAGCGGGAGGACTTGGACCTGCTAGCGAAGCTCAATGCTGCTCACCGGAGGGAACATCCGGGCGAACGCGAACTGGAGTCTAGAATTCAAAACTACGAGCTGGCGGCAAGGATGCAGCTTGCTGCTCCCGGTGTTTTGGACTTTTCCGGCGAGTCAGAGGCCACCCGGAAGCTCTATGGTCTGGACAATCCTATGACCGCAGGGTACGGGATTCGATGTCTGATGGCTCGTCGTCTGGTGGAAGCCGGTGTTCGATTTGTTCAGGTGTTTCCGCCCCTGGATCCTCAAGCTCAGCCCTGGGATACTCACGGAAATCTAAAAAGCGAATTGCAGACGATCAGCGCCCATACCGATCAACCCTTCGCGGGTTTGATACGAGATCTCAAAGGACGTGGACTCCTGGGAAGTACGGTCGTGATGTGGACCGGCGAGTTCGGGCGGCTTCCAGTGAGCCAAAACGGGGACGGGCGTGATCACAATCGACACGGTTTTAGCCTGGTAATGGCAGGGGGCGGCTTTAAGAAGGGCTTCGTCCATGGCGAGACCGACGAATTTGGCTACAAAGCGGTTGTGGATCGTGTGAGTGTGCCAGATCTGCATGCTACTATCCTTTACTGCTTGGGACTGGATCATACTCGTGTGACGTATAAGCACCACGGTACTGATGAGATTCCTACTGACGCAAAGGTGAACGATGCCCGGGTAGTTTCCGGTTTGCTTGAGTCCCGCCTGAGTGAAAAACTAAGTTCGTAGCGCAAAGTTAAAACCGAAATCATTAGAATGAACGAAGCCAGAACGACTTTTGGAGTACCAGTAAATCGGGTGCCGTCAGGGGGGGAAGCATGGGTGTGACGAGGCGAAGATTCATACAAACCACGGCTGCGGGTGCAGCCGGTCTGGGCCTTAACATAGAAAAGGCGCAGGCAGGGCTGGTCCAGAGGGGTGCTAGAAAGCTAAAGCGTCGGACCATCTATTTTAATGACGCCCGCCACTACTATCTGTTTGTCTTTGAGCCACCCATGAAGATGGAGGATGCCTGGCGGCCCATAGATGAGGTGGCCGGGACTGCGGTCGACACGTTCTCCTACGGGGTTGAACGGGGAGATGGACTGTTTTATCCGTCTAAGGTCGGCAGGCAATTCAAATATGGAGGAGATTCAACCGCTTTCCGCCAGGCAGCCTATTGGCGCGTCTGGCACAACATGCAGAGTTTGATCGATCGAGGGCTAGATCCGCTGACGGTCTTGATCGACCGGGCCCACGAGAAAGGCATGGACTTCTTTGCCAGTCTACGCCTGGGCAGCTATGGGGGCATGGATCCGGCCCACCAGCTCAAGTCGGGGGGGCGGGGTTTCGTTCATCCCGAGGTACGGGACCATCAGTTTGCGGTACTGGAGGAACTGGCCAAGGACTATCCAACCGAAGGGGTTGAGTTGGACCTGGCCGCCCCGCCAGGCGGTGCCTCCTATTACTTTAGAGAGGAAGACGTCGAAGCCTATACACCGGTGATGACCCAATGGGTTAGGAAAGTCTCGGAAATGGTGCGCAACCGGCCAGGGAAACCGGGTCAGGTGGGAGCTCTGGTCTATCCTACCGAGGCCCTCAACCGCAAGTGTGGTCTGGATGTGCGTAGCTGGTTCGCCGATGGGTTACTCGACTACGTGGTCCCCATGGTCTATGGCTACACGCTTGTGGATAGTCAGATGCCGATCGAGTGGCTGATCAAGGCTGCCCACCAATCCGAGACCTCGGTTTATGTCATGATCCAACCTAATTACAACCGCGAGGAGCGTGAACTCCACACGCGAGAGTGGGCGACTCCAGAGATGATGCGCGCGGCAGTGGCCAACTACTGGGCCCTCGGGGCCGATGGAATGTACACTTGGTTTCTCCAGTGGCCGCTAGGAGATGCTGCCCGCCGGATTCTCTCAGAGCTCGGTGACCCGGATCTAGTCCGGGAAGGAGATAAGCACTACCTGGTCAACAAGCATCTTGAGATTGCCGAGATAGTGGGCTACCAGACTCTCTTACCCCTGACAATTCCAGCTTCGGATCGTAGTAGGCACCGAATTCCATTTGTGATCGCCGATAATATTCAAGGAACACCAGAGCGTATCCGCCAAGTGTGGTTACGAATTAACATCACCAATCTGGTCTCGGCCGACCGGCTGAGGATTTTGTTAAATGGGAAGTCCTTGAGCAAGGAGACCTGTCTGCGCGATTTCGCGAAAATAAATGCCTATAATGGCCAGTGGCTGGAGTTCCATTTGAGCAACGTGCGTCCCCGCCGGGGCCAAAATCTACTGGAGTTCGTGCTGGATAGACGGGCCGAAGGTTTGGTAGGTCCCCTCCGGATCGAAGATGTGGAAATAATCGTGGGATACGGGTCGTATCCCTCTACTTTGAACTACTCTCTCTAAAGGAAGGAGTCTAATGTGCGTTACGGACATCTCACCTGGCCCGAGATCAAGGTGATCGACAAGAACAGGGTTGTCCTTTTACCGCTTGGCTCATGCGAGCAGCATGGGCCCCATATGCCGTTACTGACCGATACACTCCTGGTGACGGCTTTTGCCGAGGCGGTGGAAGGTGCGATGAATGAGGATATCCTGCTGCTTCCGACTTACTGGATGGGAATGTCGGATCACCATCTCCCTTTTCCGGGAACAGTGACCGCTAACCCTGAACTTTACACCCGTTGGATCGTCCGCTCGCTCGAGAGCTTGATCCACCACGGTTTCCGGAAGATCTTTTTGCTCAATGGTCATGGTGGTAATGATGTGCCTAGCAGACAAGCTCTGGTTGAATTGTATAGTCGAGGCCACGAGCGTCCTGACCTGTGGGTAGGCACCGCTGGCTATTGGCAACTGGGTCAGGAGACCGTCCGCAAAGCGGTTAGCGAGGGGCTGGAGGGCATCAAATTCGAGAGCCCCCAGATGGTTCATGCCGGCGAGTGGGAGTATTCTCTGGGCCTTCATCTATTTCCGGAATTGTGTCGGCGTGAACAGGCTAAAGCCATCCCAGCTACCTTCAAGAGTGAGTATTATGATGTGGACTTGGCCAAATCCGTCATTGGCCTGTCCACCCCTTTCACTGCCTTTCTTCCCACAGGGGCGGCCAACCGACCTGAACTGGCGAGTCGTGAGAAGGGGAGGGTGCTGTTCGATGGGTTTTGTAGGGATGTGATCAAGTTTTTCCAAGAATACAAGAGTTGGAAAAAGCATACCTCGATCGAGGACATGGGGGTCTTCTAGCGTGAATGTGTCAGATCTTTTCTGCTGTGTTACGGCCCGGTGTGAGAAGAAATAAGGGCCAGCAACTCAAATCAATGCTGCCGCAAGCCGGCTTAGATTTTGGTAGCTATGTGTCATGATCACTCTCTTACCTCCTTTTCGTTTGCCCGCATAGAGCAGTTGATTGGCAGTGTCCAGTAGGGTTTCGAGCCCGTGGGACTGACGGAATTCTATATGAGTGGAACAGCCCTCTGGAATGGTGATCTGCAGGCTTGGGCCGTTAGTGCAGTGATTGGTCCGGGCAGCAATATTTTGGGGGATCTGCTCGTAGATTGGCCTAGCGTTAGCGCTAGCTGTCTTAGGAAGAACTAGAATAAAGGTATCCCCAGCTTAGCGGGTAACTAGGTCAAGCGAACGGAGCGTTTTTGCCAGTGCTCCAGTTCCCATGATCAGTAGAGCGTCGCTGGCTTGATGATCCTAGCTATCGTTGAGGTGCTTGATCTCGTCAATATCACAGAAGACTACACTAATCGTGACAAGAGTTTCTCTGACCTGATACAAAACACGATCCCATCGTTTCTTCAACAGCGACCTCGACTTCGAGGAGGAAGGAAATCTCGGAAGCACATCTTGGACTGAAGGTGGAACGGAGTTCAGGGCCTGGTGGGTCCTGGTCTCCACTGTCCAGGGCCTATAGCTAGGCTAGTATGGACTGGCGTCCCGAAAGTGGCTCGGCAGAGTCCACGATTCGATGAAGGAGGCACCGGCTTGAGCGTGATCAGTGTCCAGTTCTTGCCTGTCTAGCTGCTGCAGTAGAGAAAAGCCCCTTCGGTTTTACCATCCAGGGCTCCATAGCGTCTTTCATTTCTTATTTGTCCGAAGTGTGGCGGTTCGGTCCGTGATGGAGGTGACCACAATTGCGCGGACCGGAAGGACACAAGCTGGGACTACCAAGCTTAGATGGAGAAGCGGACGGGTTTTGGAGCCCGTGCCACACTTAGGCCGCTGAGACGGGTTGAATCATTGCTCAAGAAAGAATGGGCAAGTGTAAGAGAGCCCGCACTACCAGCAATATCAGGCAAAAGCAATGAAGAAGCACGGCAGGAACAATGCTTCCAGATCTTTCCCGAGCCATTCCGCAGGCCACTGCTAGCAAGACAGCACCCAAGCATTGAACCAGTAAAGAAATTGGGCCAGGACCGATCGAAAATAAAGTCGGCACTACTGCTGTTCCCAGGCTGGGCATCACTACGGTCAAGGAAGTGATCACGTATAGCAACGAGGATCCTATCACTGGCCAGGAGATGAACCAGCGCCCACCGCTTCGTTGGGTCTGTAGCTCTTCGGCCAAGAGGCCATGCACCAAAGTCCGGAAGAGGATTTCCGCGGCTAGGGGAACGCCCAGACCAAGAATAGCCATCTGAACAAAATCGGCTGGCCTGGTGCTGGTGGTGTCCAGTAGTTGTACCGGAACCCAAGCTCCACCCAGTAAAGCACCAGCAACCGCAACCGGTAACAAAAAGAGCCAATCTATTCCGACCGGGAGTTGAAAACCGTAAATTCGAGGATATTGCCTGGAAAAATGGAACAGAAGGATTCCGCTCGAAGCGAGAAAAGTGGCAGTAAGGATCTCTGGACTGTCTTTCCAGACTGTGAAAGTGCTCCAACCCGAGACTAAAACGATAGTAGTGGTGATTACTGCCGCCGCACTAGTGGAGAACACCTGTTGGGCAGTGGGTTTGTGAAAGGCTCGAAGCAATGCTTCGGCGATTTGGGCAGGGTTGAGCTTGGTTCCAGTGTGCCGTGGCTGGCCTCCAATGTCAGCAGAGCCACCCCACCGATTTGCTGCGCTGCCTCTACTGGCGGCAGGGTCCATCAGGTTGAGCTGGTAATAGATCCGGTGAAGATTGACGGGAAGAAATAGATTGACTTGGCGAACGGTGTAGTTCGAGCGGTTTTTTTGTAGGACGATAATGCCCAGACGCTGGCCGTGAACCGCCACTAACTCGCGCTCCACTTCGTAGATGCCAGCGTTTGAAGAGCAGATAACCGCAATGTGGCGGTCGGTTATCTGGGCACGGGTCAGTTCGTCGACAATATTGAACGCTTCAAAGTGCCAGGCAGCGTACACCATCTGATCAATTTTCCGTAAGGTGTCTGCTGTGTAGTGGGTAAAGCTAATCTTGTCCCAGCGGCCTTCCTGCTTTAGGTTTGACTCACCCTCCAAGAGCTGTGAGATCCTGGAGCTGGTCTCCTGGTAGAGGGAGCTCGAGAAGCAAACCAACTCCTGCATTTCCAGTCCATGCACGTCAATCAACCCCTCCAATCGGAGCAGCGGAAGAATGTTCTGGCGGATTTCGTGGGACTCATTGCTGATTTGGCGGTGGTTGAGGAAAACCCAGATAGCCAGAAGCGTGTCCAGATCCGGGTCGTTTGCGTAAATTACCCAGTCACGCTCCTGAAGATTTAGTCCCTTACGTACTAGGATGTAGGCTTGCTCGCAGGTGGACAGGGTGAAGGAACGCACACAATCCTCATGGTGGTCGAGGTTGTATAGATGTTTTTCGGTGTCCAGAAAGGGCGGTCCCTGGGCGGCTCCGTCGATAAAAATAGCCCCGGGTTCGTGCTTTCTAGCCGCGGCAGCGCTGAGACAGAAGCCACGCTCGATTCGGGCCACGATGTTGGGTGTTTCAAGACAGGAGAGCAGGTCGCCGGTTTTTCCCGGCCGGACAACGTATCGGTCGGGCAGATGTTTCTCAGCAGAGTGCTCCGCGTTTGAACTTTCAGAGACGGCTGTCCGCGAGGAAGCCTGAGAATCCTCCTCGCTCCCTGGTCCCTGGTTCTCAGCTCTTACAGGCTCCGGTTTCTTCATAGAAGTCTCCAGATCGTCGTGGAGATTGCCCTCCATGACCCAATGCTAGCAAGAATCGAGTCGATTGCAACACCGGTATCCACTTCTTCTATTCTCATCAAGGTGACCTGCCCCCACGAACGAGTCCACCCTCTAAGTTAGACTCGGAGCCATTTGAAGTGCCCTGCACGGGATAGAACTGAACTCCTGAGACCTAGGTAGTTTGGCCTCTGGCGCCGGCGGCCGATAGGCCAAGGCGCTGTGAGGCCGGACCTGATTGTAATCCCTTCGCCAGCGTTCTACCAACACCTTGGCTTCCCCAAGCGTGTCGAAGATCTCCATGTTCAGCAGCTCATCCCGTAGTTTCCCGTTGAAACTCTCAATGTACCCATTCTCCCAGGGGCTGCCCGGCTCGATGTACAAGGTCCTTACCCCAACAGCCTGCAGCCAGTCCCGGACCGCCTGTGCCGTAAACTCTGATCCGTTATCGGACCGGATAAACTCAGGCACTCCCCGATCAACGAATAACTCCGCCAACCGGTCCAACACGTCTTGGTGATTCATCTGCCGTTTCACATCAATGGCGAGGCACTCTCTGGTGTACTCATCCAGGATCGTCAATAGCCGAAAGGCTCGCCCATCATGGGTCCGTTCATGCACGAAATCATAGCTCCAGACGTGGTTTTTGCGAGCCGCTCGTAACCGAACACAGGAACCGTCATTAAGCCACAGTCTCCTTCGTTTCGGCTGTCTGGACGGGACTTTCAGCCCTTCTTGTCTCCACAGCCTCTCCACCCGCTTAGGATTCACCTTCCACCCTTCCCCATGAAGTATCGCCGTGACCCGCCGGTAGCCATAACGCCCGTATTGCGTAGCCAACTCCACCATCCCGGCCACCAATCGGGCCTCATCATCGGGAATTTTCCTTTCCCTTCGCTGGGTCGATCGAACCTGTCCCAGCACTTGGCAGGCCCGACGTTCGGAGACTCGCTCTGCTCCTAATCGCTCTCGTACCCACATCACCGCTCGTCTCCTGTTCGCCGGGCCTAGAAGTTTCCCGAGGACACTTCCTTCAGGATCTGCTTGTCCAAAGACAGATCCGCCACCAGCTTCTTCAACCGGGTATTCTCCTTCTCCAACACCTTCAACCTCTTGGCCTGGTCCAACCGGAGCCCTCCATACTCTTTGCGCCACCGGTAGTAGGTCTGCTCGCTCACCCCCATCTGCTTCGACACCTGTCCCGCCCTCTGTCCTTGGGCCAGACCCACCTCTGCCTCACGCAGCTTCATGATGATCTGTTCTGCCCTAAACCGCTTCCCTGCCATCCTTGCCTCCTTCCTAAACCGGAAATCCTAACATTCAAACTGGACTCGTTTTAGGGGGCAAGGGCAGTGTCGCAACCAGGCAATCAGTCGGGAATTGGATCTCTGATGGAGGTCGTGGATCTCGGGAAAGGTGAAATGGCCATGAAGCACCGCTATTTTCTCAGGGAGGGCCTGCGTCCAGGCGGGACCAAGTTCTTCAATCACCTTTCTAGTGAGGGTGAGGACGTTGTGGCTCCCGTAGGCCATTTTCAGGATGGCATTGAAGGATCGGCAGTCTTGGGGATGTGAATGGAAATAATTTCAGACATGCCTTGTCATGTGAGTTCTCAATTTACGCAAGTGAAGTGCCTCCCGATAAATGGCTTCATCTTTGTGGTTCGGCCTGCGGATTTCCTCGCGAATTTGCTGGCTGACTTCCGATCGTTGCTCAAAACTCTGATTATGCTTGTATTCCACGGGATTTCGAAATCCGAGCGTTTGGACCAGAAAGGAGAGATCGTCAGAAAAATGTTCTTGGATACCCACAAAGAAAAAATCCTGGAGCCGAAAGCCCTTCAGGAACTGGAACATACGATTTCGATTGATTTCTACGCAGGAGTACTCGATTAGGCTCCGCTCCATTCTTGAGAGAATATTCACGCTCCTTTGCTCCTCTCGGAGAATCTGTCTGAGAATCTTCTGAAGGTAGAAATAATTGGATATCACCCGCTCGACTGGGTCTCTAACCCAGGTGATGACTGGGGTGCTTTTGTCCAAGCGATAGTTTCTTGCAAGGTCTAGATAACAAAAATGGCCATGTATAACCTTGACTTCTCGCGGGAGTCTCGGCGGAGTGGGAAGTTGCTTGTGAGGCCTTTCACCGGGTAGCGGAATGTCCACTCGAACCACGCGAGTTTCTCCATAGAGATCCTCGAGGATCTTGCGAAAGGATGTTCCCGCCGTCTTTGGTATGTGAATGGAGACCAACTCGAGATTAGGTCTCCGAAGAAAATTCAGTCCCATCGCGAGATCTCCGACAGAAGTTTTTCCACGCAACTGGGAGAGTAAAACTCCCAAAATGCCCCTTGGGAGGCTAACAATTTTTCGCCTGCTACCTTCATCCTGCTGAAGTCGTAGAGAGGGTTTTGATTTCTGTTTCGGAGCGGCTCGGCCAGATGCGACGCGAAGGGTGTCACCAACGACAAGGACTTGCCTCCGGAAGAGATGCTTTTTTCATACCTCAAAATCTTATCCTGAGGTAAGGTTAGATAATGCTCAAAAAACCAGGAGAGCAGGTAGATCTGGCGATCGAGGACGTCACTCATCCGGGAGAGACGTTTTTCCACTAGTGGAGAGAGTGTTTCAAGAACCAGGAGACGGCCCTGTGAAATCGGGGTTGCAATGCTGTTCCAAGAGGCCAGAATTGCTAAGGGGTTCCGAACGACCGCGTAGCAGGGATAGCGGTCTTGCAGGTAAGGAAGCAGAAAAGTAAAGGCCGGACATTGCTTAATGAGCAGTAGGAAATCTTCAGATAGCATCTTCTCAAAACGAACCTCACCGTATCTCACCAGACTGTTGCGAGGTCGACCCTTCAAACTTTCGAACGGGTTATCAGGGATACTACCGTCGAGTTGCCGGGCCTTAGCGGTGCCCATTTCCAGTAGGGATTTCCTCATGGCTTCGAACGTCGCCTCGATCTCTTCCAGAGATGAGCGCGCGCTTCGAAAATGGTGCCGACTCATTGGCTCGTTTAGGGCAACGGTCTCGGGGAGCTTATTGAGCAGGAAGCAAGTCAACGTGGTGCCCGAGCGAGGAGGCCCAGTGAGAATGACATTCTGTTCCGTCAAGCCATTCTGGAGAGCGGTTAGCTTAATCCACTGCTGCTCTATCGGCATATTCAGCCAGGGTGTTGCAGGTGATGAATGTGGGCTAGTCAATGTGGCTCCACTCAGCGGCGAGGTGAATAGGGGCTAAGATAGTGAAATTGCCAGTCACCTGAAAATGCTCGACGGCATGATATTTGACTAAAATCTCGTTTTCCTCTTCATCCCGCACGGTTATCGAAACCTTATAGAGCCCGGGTGTAAACTCGAGCTGAGGTATTCGGAGGCGTAGTCGAATCGTCCGGTCCAGGTTCCGTATTTCAAAACCACAGAGGTTTGACCTGCAGCCAGCTACATGATTGAATTCCTGATTAAAGAAAGAGACGTACATCACAGCCCTGCCTATTCTACGGCTGAGAGAGAGGGTAACTTCCAGGGTCAGAGCATCCAGGTAAGCAATTTTCAGCAACCCGTCCTGAGAGCTGGCCCCTTGCCCTGAAAAAAGGGTGACCAGCTCTATTTTGGATTTTCCCAGTCCCGACCTGCTGCCCTCTTCCAGCTCAAAGAGGGAATAGTAAGTGTCGATACCCGCCGAGATATCTCTGGTCTGGCAGAGCAGTCGGCCGTGATCAATGACCAGAACCTGAGAGCAAACTCGGGAGATTTTCTGTATCGAATGCGAGGCTAGGAGTATGGTAGATTTGCGTGAAAGGCGGTCAATTTCCCGAAAACACTTTGCCTGAAATGGCTGATCTCCGACGGCCAATACTTCGTCTAGGATCATGATATCCGGTTGAATGGTCACCGCTATCGAAAACCCGAGACGCACCCGCATACCAGAGGAATAGGTCGATACGGGAGCCTCGATGAAGTCACCGATGCCCGAAAAATAGATGATGGACTGCAAGCCTTGGTCGATCTCTCGGCGGGTCATACCCAGGATCGCTCCATTCAAGTAGATGTTCTCACGTCCGGTCATGTGAGGATGAAATCCAGCCCCCAGGGAAATTAGGGAGGCCACTCTACCCTTGACCATGATCTCTCCTCGATCTGGGGGTAGGATTCCAGCCAGAAGTCTCAAGAGCGTAGTCTTGCCCGATCCGTTCAGGCCGATGATGCCCAATATTTCTCCCTTACAAACCTCAAAGCTCATGTTTTCTACAGCCCAGAATTCCGCTCTGCGCAACCGGTCTGGGGACTGTATGCTCAAGAGGTCGCGTCCCAGATCTGTGAACCCGTAGACCATCGAATAGCGTAAGCGTCTGCAGAACTTCTTGGAGACGTTCCGAACCGATAGTACGATCTGGTTATCGGCAGCCGCCCGGTGTGGGGAGGGCGTTTTCCCAGTCCGTGTATCCGGAAAGTTTTTCGTGTTGGAAGTGGAACCCATACCAGTCAAGTCAGTATTCTCTCCACGAGCCGCTTCTCAGAAATGTAGAAGAGGCGGTAGGAGAAGACAAACAGTAACAGCGATCCCAGCGTACAGAGGGCGTAGCTGCCAGGTTGGTAGAGTCGTCCGAAGATCACGATGTCGCGTGCGGAGCACACGAGGTAAGTCAGCGGATTCCACCGAATTAGCGATTGGACTAGTGCGTGATCGACCTGTGCAGAGTAGATGACAGGTGTAATCCAGATGAGGAGGCCCATGAATATGCTGAGGATGCGGCTGACATCCAGGGTGATCGCAGAGATCATGGACACGATTAAGCCAATAGCTGCTCCGAGGAAGAACAAAGGCAGGATCACCAAGGGAAGAAAGATTGTCTTCCAGCTGGGATGGACACCGAAAAAGAACAAGGCTAGTAGGTTGAAAAGGAACACAATGGCGAAGTTGACAACCTGAATCGCGTTTTGCTCAAGAAAATAGACCTCGTGGTGAAAGCTGACTTGCATCAGAAGAGCACCACCTGCCGACAGTGTTTCAGCCGAAGAAGCATAAAAGCCCATGAACAGACCCCACATTGAGGTTCCGATCAACACATAGGCCGGATAGGGAATACCCACTTCTCCCGATTGTAGCATCCCCGTTTTCTGAAGGAATATCCAGGCGATGATCCCGACAATCGGCGACAAAAACACCCAGGTTGCACCCATAAAGGATTTCTTGTAAGCGCCGAGAAAATCTCTGCGAAAGAGCTGCCACGTCAGGTTTCCAGATCGCGATATGTTGGTGGCCATCTCGGCCCAAGCCTCAAGATAGCCCTGTTCATGTCTTTGATTTGGGAGATGATATCTAGTGGACTGCATTTGTGACCGTGCACCTTCGATTTCGTAGTTCAGGCTATTGTACTCCTCTGAATGATCTGGGCCAGTTTGCAATTTGTGCAGTGAATCAAAGGGAGAGTGAGGATAGCTGGCCTGAGCGACGAGTCGGTGGCTGGATTAGATGCAGGGGGGTCTTTCACTCGACCGGCTCGAACCAGGAAAAAAACATGTCAGGACAGGTTCAGGAAAGGGTCTCAGACTCTGGAGGGCAACATCCATCCGGTTCTCGGTAAAGGGTAAAATTACTGTCTGCTCGCCATGGTTTAGGTGGTAAGACCAGCCATCAGCATCGTCATCATCAACAGTTGATCCCCATTTGTGATGGCCTTTCCCCGCAGAGCATCAGTACAATGGAGGTCCCACCTGCTGGGGAGCGTTTGTTCTTGCCATGGGTCTCCGTTATGCTAAGTAGCTATCTTGCTATGTCGGAAAAAGATAAGGAGGAGATGAAATGGGGGAAGGCGAACCTACCCAATCCTCCCTCTTATGATCGGCACAATCTTTTCAAGATAATTGGACCGGGCGCAATTCTCCTGGCTGCCTCAATCGGGGGTGGGGAGTGGTTGGTGGGGCCGGCTCTGGCTGTTCAGTTCGGAGTCGAGTTCATGTGGATCGCCACGCTGTCGATTTTCTTTCAGGTAATTTTCAATCTGGAAGGGATCCGATACACACTCTACACGGGGGAGCCCGTTTATGGTGGTTTCCTCCGTTTGGCCCCCGGCAGGAGATTCTGGGCAGTTTACTATAGTCTGATCGCTTTTTTAAATCTCGGCTGGCCTGGCCTGGCGTCCGCCTCTGCTAGCACTCTGTTTGCCAGCTTCAGCGGGCGTTTGCCGGCAGATTCCGATAGCCATGTCGTCTATTGGATTGCCACTATTGTCATCTTTTTGGTTTTGTTAATTCTCTCTTTTGGCGGGACCATCGAAACCATGCTGGAGCGGGCTTCTTATCTCATCATGGGCTTTGTTTTTCTCTTCTTGCTGGTGGTTAACCTCTTGTTTATCCCTCTTTCTCGGTGGTTGGTCACTCTTCAGGGGTTTTTCAAGCTGACCGTAGTCACCGGTAAAATGGACTGGAGTCTGCTGGCTGCTCTGGCGGCCAGCGCTGGCGCCGGTGGGATCGGAAACTTGACGGTGACCAGTTGGGTGCGCGACAAGGGAATGGGCATGGCTCGCTATGTGGGAGCCATTCCCAGTGCCTTCGGCGGGGTCAAATTACAGCTCTCACCGGTTGGCAAGATCTTTCCAATCACGGCTGAAAACATGCGAAGGTGGAAGGTGTGGCAAAAGTTTGTTCATGCTGATCAGTTGTACCTGTGGGGCCTGCTGGCTTTTGTCGGAATGTTTCTGAACGTAAATCTAGCCACTGGTGTGATCCCCTGGGGAACAGATCTTTCGGGAATGGCGACCGGCACCTATCAAGCCAAGTACATGGCTGAGCATCTCTGGACCGGATTCTGGACATTGGCATTGTTGAACGGTTTTTTGGTCCTTTTCTCGACCCATTTAGGGGATACGGATATCCTGGTTCGCACCGTGGCGGATGTGATTTGGATGGGCTCACCCGAGACACGGCGGCAGCGCGTAGGGAGTATTAAAACCATCTACTATGTTCTGCTCGTCGGCTTCACTTTCTGGGCATTTTTCGCGGTCCGGCTGGCCCAGCCGCTAACCCTCTTCAAAATTTCAGCCAATGTCTCGGCCTTTGTCTTGGTGGTGGCCAGCTTTCAAATCTTTGTTTTGAACCGCAGATTTCTGCCGCGGGAAATTCGATCTCCCTGGCGCGAGTGGGTGCTGATTGCTTGCGGGCTGTTTTACTCGTTCTTTCTAATCCGGGTTGTGTTCTTTTGAATCCTCGGGCTAGCCGTAGGATTGACCACCAATAGGTCCTCAAGAACGGCAGAATCCAGGTGCATTTCCATGAAATGATTAAGGAGCAATTGAGGAGACTCTACGACCGGTTCGTTTTTGGGGTTTAGGGAAGTGTTGATCAGGAAGGGAAGGCCGGTCTCTTCCCTAAACGAGAGCAGTAAATTATAAAGCCGGGGATTCTCCGGGCCCACGGTTTGATAGCGACAATAATTGTTCAGAAGCACATTTTCGAATACTCGGCGATGCTTAGTTCGGATTTGTCCCATGAGGGACATGAAGGGAGAAGAATGGCTGTTGTGGAAGTAGGTGCTGACGCTGTCTTGCAGTATGGAAATCCCGAAAGGCTTGAGAAAATCGCGCTGCTTGATTCGATGAGGATCTACAGCCAGCGGGTTGATCAGAAGAGAACGATTTCCAAGTGCTCGAGGACCAAACTCCATACGCCCTTGGAACCAGGCCACGTTTTTCCCAGAGATGAGAAGATCCACGGTCCCGGATATCGGGTCTTCTAGTTTCTGGTACTTGATCCCTCGGGCTTTCAGCAACTGAGCAATTTCTGCGGAGGAGTACTCTGGGCCCCAGAAAGCATGGAATGTTTCCTGTCGAGGGGCGTCCAAACCCAGGGAAGCGAGACAGGATCCGATGGAGAGACCGCTGTTTCCTGGGGCTGGAGGGATATAAATCGCCTCCACTTCCGTTTCCCGTAAGATGCTGCTATTGAGCAGTGAATTGTAGGCCAGACCTCCCGTCAAGACCAGATTACGAATGGGACACTCTCTTTGTAGTTTCTCGATCATGGAGAAGATAATTTCCTCGGTGAGATGCTGCAGGGAAGCCGCGATGCTTTGATGGCGACTATCGAGTGGGGTATTGGGATGTCGAGGGGTACCCATCAAGTGCTCAAAATGTTCGTTAAAGAGTTGACTAATATCCGGACGTTGCTCTGACCAAGAAGTTCCTACCCCGGTCTCATGATCAAAGTACTCGAGATTGAGAGACAAGGAGCCATGGTCGTAGGCAATAATGCTGCGGAGACGATCGGTGTACTCTGGTTGACCTAAGGTCGAAAGTCCCATGACTTTGGTTTCGTCTCCGTAATTAGGAAAACCAAGGAACTGGGTTACCATGGTATAGAAGAGTCCCACGGAATGAGGGAATTTAGCTTGCTGGAGAAGCTCTATTTTCTGACCTCGCCCAATACCAAGTTTGAGCGAAACGAAGTCGCCAAAAGCGTCGCAGGAGACCAAAAGGGCCTGGTCGAACGGGGAGTAGTGAAACCCAGACAGCATGTGGGAGAGGTGATGGTCTTGTTCGTGAAGTTTGAAAACCAGAGTCTCCACTGGGATCTCGAAATGCTGGGCCAGGGTCTCCTTGAAATTGATCAATTTCAAGTTGAGTCGGTATTGGTCATATGGAGAGTTGATCTTGTAGATGCGCTCCCGGAAGTGAATTTGATCCTTGACCACCCGAGTATTTGGAGAGCGAGCATAGGTGATTACGTCGATATCTTTAAAGTGCAAGCCTGCCTTGGTGAGACAAAAGCCAATGGAGCAGAGAGGAATGCCAGCAGAGAATTTGACACGACTAAAACGCTCCTCCTCAGCCGCCGCAACGAGTTTTCCATCCACGAAGATGGAGGCTGCAGCGTTAGCGTGGAAAAAATTAAGGCCTAGAATGTTCACGCGGGAGAGAATACAACTGAATTGACGGTGTGACTACCTGTAGGAGAGAAAATCGAGAGGAAAGCTCAGGTTAGACGACAGGAAAAAAGGAGGGAAGATGCGCTTGAAGGATCGAATCGCCATCGTGACCGGGGGTAGTTCGGGGATTGGCCGTGGTATCTGCCTGGAATTTGCTCGGGCCGGGGCAAGAGTCGTGGTTGCTGACATCCAAGAGGCTCCTAAACGCGGCAGATATCACGAAACCAATATCTCTACCACGACCCTCACCGAGATTGGGAAACTTGGGGGTCAAGGACTCTTCGTACAAGTAGATATTGGAGATCAGGCCGATGTGAAAAATCTGATCGAGTATACGCTGCAAGGCTTTGGTGGAATTGATATTGTGGTGAATAACGCCGGAATTAACAGTCCGGGAAACAGTCAGGAAATATGCTTGGCTGATTGGGATCGCGTGATCGCGGTCAACTTGACAGGGCTGTTCATCGCTAGCAAACTCGCCGCACCCCATCTTAAGAGATCCACGGCTGGCCGAATTATTAATATTTCCTCGGTTCACGCTTTTGGCGGAGGAAGTGGTCCTGCTTACGCGGCCAGTAAGGCCGGCGTGGTGAATCTAACGCGTGACATGGCACTGGAATTGGCCACAGATAGTGTAACAGTCAATGCGATTTGCCCTGGTTATATTGAGACTCCGATTCAGGACTATCTCACCACGGAAGAGATCGAATTGGCCTGTAAGAGGACGCCTCTGCCCCGCTTCGGAACATCCCGCGATATCGGATTGGCCTGCCTGTTTTTGGCCTCGGATGATGCAGCCTGGATTACCGGGGTGGCCCTGCCGGTTGATGGTGGTTGGCTACTACCCTTAAATCAGTAAAAGATTGCCTCTCGTCACCCTGTTCTGAACTGGTATTAAGTTGCATCTAGTTCAGCGAGTTGCTATGCTCACTTTCCATTTTTCAGGAGGTGATCGTTATGAAGAAGTCAATTGGACAAGTGGTAGGACAGGAAGCTTTTAAAGGAGTTGTGCGTAAAACTCTCGCTTACAACGACGAGATCATGATGGGGCACTTTCAGATGGCCAAAGGGGCGAGCATCCCGCTACACAGCCACCGCGCCAGCCAGGCGGGCTATATTCTCAGCGGCTCGATCAAGTTTTCGGGCAAAGGGAATGAGGGTTCCTTCGTGGCTGGGCCAGGGGACTCATATGTCTTTGGACCCCACCAGGAGCACGCAGCAGAGGTCTTGGAAGAGGCTGAGGTGATAGAGGTTTTTTCCCCGGTTCGAGAAGAATATAAGGATTCCTAAATAAGAACGTGAACATGGGGGCGAGTGTTGTCCGTTGCTGAATGGATCGGCTCCATGCTCGAGGGAAGGGAGAGAGGCTCGGTGCGGCTAAAAGATAATGTGGCTCTGGTGACGGGAGCGTCTGGGGGACTCGGAGCTGGGATCTGTCAGGCCTTTGCCCGGGAAGGTGCCAATTGTCTGGTGGCCTATCACACCGATAGGGAAGAGGCCGAGAAAACCGCTGCGAAGGTTAAAAGTTTTGGCCGGAAGAGCGCCCTGGTCCAGGCAGACGTGGGTGATGAGAAACAGGTGAAGAAGATGGTCTCCACAACTGTCGAAATGTTTGGCCGAATCGACATTTTGGTGGCTAACGCGGGCTATGGGCTGGTGAAACCACTGCTGGAGACCACCTCAGCCGATTTTGAAGGACTTTTGCGCACGAATCTCATGGGCACCTACCTGAGCGTCCGTTACGGTGGGGAAGTGATGGCAAAACAAGAAAAGGGAAAAATCATTACGATGTCATCAGTCCATGGGCTTGGGGGAACACATTATTGTTCGCTTTACGAAGCCACCAAGGCGGGGATTGCAAACTTTACGCGGGGAGCCGCATTCGACCTGTCCGAGTACAATATCCAGGTGAACTGCATTGCCCCGGGCGCGGTCCCGGTAGCTAAAGATCCGCCACCTTTGAAGGATTCACCGCTTGATCGTGCCTGGATGCAGTATACTCCGCTGGGCAGGTTTGGCACACCGGCTGATGTTGCCGCAGTCGCCGTTTTCCTGGCCAGCCACGACAGTGATTGGATCACCGGACAAATCATCTGTGTCGATGGGGGAATTACTGCTGGACCCCTCCTGCCATCCTTTAAGCACTATAGACGAGATATATAAAAGTATTTATACAAAGGTCTTTAGGGCTTAACATCCGTGAGAGTAAATTAGATTTCAGACTCTTACTAATATAATGTCTAGAGTTTTATCCTTAATATCTTAATAATAAAAGATATTATATTTTTTGATAGATGGTCGATTAGTTGCATTCGTCAGGCGGTGTACCCTCACAACCTATTCTACAGGCTAATGACATCCTGAAGGAGACCGAAATGAAGAAAGATGCAGAGGAATCCCGCTCCTGTGAAGCCGGGGAAACAATTCGGTTGACTGAGGATTTTCCGGGTTTAGGAGATCCACAGGTGACTCAGAAAGTGATTGATCTGATTTGTGAACACACAGGCTTGCATAAAGTAGAGCGAATTCGGTTCGACGACATGTTTGAAGTGAGTATGGACGTACCGAGGCTAATCCTCAAAACTTTCTCTGATCTCTACGAGTTGTCCTCTGCAGACGGCCAGAAGCACGATCGTTCGGAGACCTTGAAGAAAACTGTGAAGAAAGAGTGTGAAATGCTGATCAGAGTGAGGGAGAACCTCCAGCGAGGGCTGAATCGGGCCTTCGAGGAGTCGATGACATTTGTGCTGAACAGAGAACTAAGACACTCGCGAAAAGATTTTCGAGATTACTTTGAACACAAGTATCGACTTCGGCTACAACTTGGGCGGCCGAAATTGTCTACCGAAGGAAACAAGAAAAGGACGAAAGAGGTCTATTCACGACTGATGGGCCTCCTAACATCCACACTTGGGTACTGGAGAATCTGGAAGGCTGTCGAGTGGTGCAATGTGCGTTTGCACCCAACTAATACTATGGATTTAGAGGGGATGACAGAGGAACTACATAGGCGGCACTGCAAACCGGAACAGGTTGCCATTTATCTAACAGCCAAAGTAACGGGAAGAGTGACGTCCACAATTAGAAGACATTTAGTCATACATTAAGCCCTCTTGTCCCAGTACTCCATTCTCCAAATGCACAGTATCATTTGCTCGTTAATCTATAGTCCCCATTCATGGGCAAGCTTTACAAGGCCCGCTGTGCCGTCCCTGGCCTGGCCAGTAGTATGTGCCTTCGTGGAGGATTATCCACGCGACCTGCTCGAGTTCGAGGTACGCTTCGCCAGCGAAGAGGCCTGTCGCGACTATCTGTCCGCGTTGCGCTGGCCGGAGGGTTTCCGCTGTCCGGGATGCGGGCATGAGCGGGCTTGGCCGATGCGCAAAGTGTGGTTCGAATGCGCTCGCTGCGGGCGGCAGACGTCGGTGACCTCGGGCACGATCTTCCAAGACACACGTAAGCCGCTGCGGCTGTGGTTCCGGGCGATCTGGCACGTCACTTCGCAAAAGAACGGGGTCAGCGCGCTGGGTCTGCAGCGCGTTCTCGGGTTGGGCAGCTATCAAACTGCGTGGACCTGGATGCACAAGCTGCGGCGAGCGATGGTGCGTCCGGGGCGGGAGCGATTGGCGGGCGTAGTCGAGGTCGATGAGACCTATTGGGGCGCTGAGGAAGAGGGTGTGAGCGGCCGGCAGAACGAGCGAAAAGTCTTGATTTCAGTAGCCGCGGAAGAGATAGGCCGCGGGCTAGGACGGATCCGCATGCAGCGCGTGCGGAACGCATCGGCGGCCAGTTTGATGCCCTTCGTGGAGGAGTCGGTCGAGCCGGGAAGCTTGGTGCACACCGACGGCTGGCTGGGCTACGAGCCGCTGGAGAAGAAGGGCTACCAGCATTGCATCGTCTTTCTGTCGGGCCGCCGCAAGCAGGCCTCGGAATTATTGCCGAGGGTGCACCAAGCGATCTCGTTGCTCAAGCGCTGGCTGCTGGGCACGCACCAAGGCGCGGTTAGCCACGAGCATCTGGACTACTACCTCGACGAGTTTGTGTTCCGCTTCAACCGGCGCAACTCACGCAGCCGGGGAAAACTCTTCTACCGCCTTGTGCAGCAGGCAGTCGCCGTGGACCCAACGCCGTATCGATCGATCGTCGCCGACTGGGACGCCGAGGCCCCGTGAGCCCAACCACAAGATGTTGGGGTTACCTGAGTCCAGTGGATACCCCATTGTTGTCAAATGAAGATCTTTTACTCCGAGGGGATCTGAGACTACTTCCTGAAAGAAAACAGGGATGGCGCTATGTTAAGATCTCGAGGTGACTAGTTCATGCGTAATTTGTTCCGGAAAGTTATCCGAAAATGCATCCGCTGGGACCTGTCGGTAAATAGAAGACTCTTGGGCGATAGATATGCCGATTGGATTGAGGAAATCGAATAGTCTTCGGATGAGGAATAATGCACCTTCTCGGAGGGTATCGCGTCCACTCGACTGAAACTAGGGACCGGGTAAGCTGATCAGCGAAAAGCAGGGTTCCTGTTAGGCCTGCCTGTCGGGTTCACCAATTTGGCAGCCCTAGTAGGAGGGCAGTTGTAGCTTGCAAAGACTTTGCTTTGTTCGTCAGGATGCAGGCAGCCAAACATAACTGGGGTTCAGGGCGGCCTGAAGTCCGGGTGGAGATCCTGGATCACGACCAGAGCTCCATCTCCGGTTTCACTCTGGATGAATCGGATCTAGTTCGGGTGACGGGGAGGTATCGGCTCACCTGGCAGGGAAGGGACAACGTGAGTGCTCGTGAAGGAAAAGCTGTCCAGTCGAGGTTTCACTTCAAGAATGCCAAACTCTTTTTGTTCCAGTTTCAGTCTTCGAGTTAAGACATGGCGCTCGGTCGAAGCCGTGGCGACGCCCTGGCCGTGGGGAACCTGACTTGCTCTCTTGTGGACGCATCTCATCCGCTCTGATTTTCGGTTTGAGTTGTTGGCTGACCACTGCAGGGGAGACCACCCGGCTCGACCGGTCACAACGGCGGACGACTGGGAATGGCGTCGCGAGGAAATCCTGGCAGACATGCAGGAAGTCATGGGCAGGTTCCCGACCGAGGAGCAGCGTGTTTCTCTGGAGATACTCGTGGTGGAGAGTGTGGAGGTGGGCTCATATGTGCGCCGACTGATCATGTACTAGTCCGAGCCGGGGTCGCGGACCCCAGCCTACCTGTGTATTCCCAGGGAGGTGTTGGCGGGTGAGCGCAAAGCCCGGGCCGTGCTCTGTCTGCATCCCACGAACTGGAAGGTCGGGCACCAGATGGTTCTGGGTCTGGGTGGCCGAACGGGGCTCGCCTACGCAGCAGAAGCTGGCCGAACGGGACTACGTCGTCCTGTGTCCCCCTCCTACCCGCACATGGCCAACTACTGGCCCAATCTGAGCGGGCTTGGATACGTCAGTGGAACCATGAAGGCGATCTGGGACAACTCGCGCGGGCTCGACCTGCTGGCCTCTTTACCCTACACGTGGTTTCCTCTAGGGGATTCGGTGCCATCGGGCATTCCCTGGGTGGGCACAACTCCATCTATACGGCCGTCTTTGACCAGCGAATTCAGGTGTTGGCCAGCAGTTGCGGGTTTGATTCCTATCTGGATTACAAAGGGGGAAGTCGAGACAACTGGAACTTCGGTAGGGGCTGGTGCCAGATCCTCTACATGCCGATTCTGTCCAATTATCGAGGGGAGCTGGAGAAGATCCCGTTCGATTTCCAGGAGCTTCTGGGCGCCCTGGCTCCCCGTCCGGTCTTCGTCAGCGCGCCGCTGGGAGACGGCAACTTCGACTGGAAAAGCGTGGACCGGTGCATCGCGGCCACCCGATCCGTCTACAAGCTCCTGAGTGGAGAGAACAACTTGAGGGTTGAGCACCCGGACTGCGGGCATGACTTTCCCGGGAAGATGCGGGAGGAGGCCTACCGGGTCATCGATTCGGTGCTGGAACCCGAGTCGAAATGCCCCCGACTCGTCTGCTCGTCGCTTTGGGAACTCTCGGGTGCCCAACTTCCCCGAGTGCCACCAGTCAAAGGCGCATCCTGGAAGGGGTGAACACTGGAGGGCTCATGTCCCTGCATTGTCAGTCGGAAAGCTACGATCGATGGGCCGCGTCGGATCAACCCACAGCCAACTGCACGCGCAAGCGAAGAACACTCCGGAAAAAACAGGCAGCACGGCGTCCCAGCCACGCCACGCAACCACGGTGGGCACGAGCAACGGACAGATAAGGGCCCCAACACAGCCGGCGGTATTTTGAAGCCCGTACACGACTCCTGTGTGACGATGGCCTACGTCGGTCACGATGGCCCATGATGCGGGAGCGGCCAAATCAGATGCGCACGCCGCGACACCGATGACGGCCACTGCGATGTACGGGTTCTCTATTCGAGCTGCCAGCAGGAACAGGGCACCGCATCCTGCCTTGCCCGCCAACCACACGCCGCGACGACTCCAGCGCAAACTGCCCGTCATCGACAACAAAATGTCGACGACTCGGCCACCAACGACCGCTCCCACAAACCCACCGACATGCGGTACCACTGACAGCAATCCCGCTTCGCCCAGATCGAATCCATACTGCTCGCGCAAGTAGGTAGGAAACCACGTGATGTAGAGGTAGAAGCCCATCGCTCCGAAAAACTGGGCCAAGCACATGCCCCAGATGTTTAGGTTGGTCAACAGCAGCCAGGGCGGGAGCTGTGGTGGAACCAAACGTTTGACCTCGGGCACCTGCGCCATCCGGACTTCGGCTTGGTTGGTGGCCGGGTGCTGGTCGGGCCGGTCGCGAAAATACCAAACGAAGATCAGCGCCCAGACGATACCGACGCTTCCGCAAGCCACAAACGCCTCTTTCCAACCGATGGTCTCAATGGCCGGAGCGGCGAGCATGGCCAGGATCGCTCCCACGCGTGTCGCCGAAATGATCAGCCCCTGGGCCGTGGCCCGACCCTCCAACGCAAACCAGCGGCGCACCGCTGGCACCGACAGCGGAAACACTCCCTGCCTGCTCCATTCCAAACGCACACCGCACGGCGAACATCAGGGCGAATGTCTGCGCCACCGGTGTCAGTCCGGTCATCAGGCTCCAAAGCACCACGATGGTCGGTAAGGCGAAGCGGATGCCGCGCAGATCGGCCAGCCGACCCAGGGGCACCTGCAACGTTCCGTAGCCAATCAAAAACGCCGCTAGCACCCAGCCGGCCTGTAAGTCGCTAAGATGCAACTCGTCCTGGATCTCTTTGACCACGTTCGATATGACCACGAGATCCAGATAGGCAATGGTCCCGGCGGCGGCCAACAGTACCGCAATCATCCAGCGCACGGCAGTTGGGCGGACGGTATTCGGCAAATCGTGATTCAATTCAGTTCAAGTCAACTATAAACCTTGACAGAGCGCCTTTTCGCAGAGTGGTTGTCTATTCGAAGTAAGCTGTAAAGCCCAATTGAGGATCAGTGTTGGCCGCTTAGCGATAACAGCGTCTCCATGTTGTAGCATTTTGGATCTATACCTCAGGTATGAGTTCAGCCCACCGTTTCATAGTGTATTGTGATCCCTTGTTTTACCGCAACCTTCGAGTCAAGGCTGCCGAGACAGACCAAAGCATCTCCAATTTTGCGAGCGAAACTGTCCGGCACAGCTAAGTTGAAGACGCTTTTGACCTCGTGGGGTCTGCAGGACTCCAGTCGAGAGCCAGACCTTGGTTTCGAGACAATGATGAACGACATAAAGCGGTGCGGAAAGTTATAGAGCCCTCAGAAAACTATCCACCGCGAGAGAACTCGACAAACTCCTTACAGTGGAGAAGGTTGTCACCAGAGCAGCGAGCGTCTTCCTCACATCAAAATGGTAAGTATCTCTGGTTCGAGGAGGGAGCAATGCTGCGATTCCTGGGTGGAAAGAGGAGCGGGTGAGCCAGACAGTCACTTCGGGTACAATGGGCGGTATCCAGCTAGAGGAGAAAGAGCTAGTGAAGGGCAGGAGAAGAAGCGCATGGCTCAAAAATCCAAACGGCCATATCGTAGCGGGTGTCTGATCAAGGCGGTCAGTGGTTGTCCCATCTGCTGGAGGGAGAAACACTGGAAGTCGGATGGCAGGACGGTGTTTCTGGTAAGGTGATCGCAGATCTTCATGGGTATTTGAAGGTTGAGCGACTCTGTGAGGGTTGGATGGGCAAGATCGGTGTGAAATTCTGTTCAGCAATTGTTCAGTTCTAGAGAAGGAGCCCAAGGTTAAGTCCCTGAAAAACCATATTGTGGGCCGTTAGCTCAGTTGGTAGAGCATCTGCCTTTTAAGCAGAGGGTCGCTGGTTCGAGTCCAGCACGGCTCACTATTACTGTCTAAATGATCATTAGATAGTTACATAGAGTTCTGACTTAATGGCCTGTGACGAATTCTTGGTTTGTGGCGTGTTTAGTGGCCAATTAGTGGCGATATGCAGACTTCCTGAGTCTTTTTTCGCCCGGCCCACAAGGCATGCACACAGATTTCTTAGGAAGCTTCGAAAACCGACTTTCCGTAACCTCTAATCTCTCATAAGAGAACTGAGAGTCCTCATTAAGGAGAAACCAGCCTCCATCTCACCCTTCGCCGATAAGGAATCTGAAAAAATGGAAGATGCTGATATTCCTTGCAGATAATCTCCGAAGAACTGCGTACTCTCAAAAGCTGGCACCCATATTCGGCAACATGGGAGAGGGACAAGGACCAAGAAAATTGTTAGTGGGGGGAAGTACATACCACCCATCGTGGAGACGCTCGATTTTCGCGTTCTGCAAGAAGAGGGTGGCGTGCAATTTAACGATGGACAGCGGCAGAGAATCTTACTATCAGGGGGGGTCGTTGGTTCGAATCCAATCAGATACACCAGTTTTTTCAACAGGTTATAGACTAATTCTCTAGATCTACTCGTTGCTTTTCCTAAATAGGGTCCAACAAACACGCGGTAGGGAGCCTTCTTTTCGGTCTCGCAGCCCCACGTCATACTCCTCATGGTAATCTGGCACCCAGAACAAGCCCGGATAGCCTGATCCACGAAAAGCAGGAATCCTGCCGATCCTGCCTGCCGGGCTTCCCAAAATTTGACAGCCCACGGTAGGGGCAAATGGGTAAGAAAAACCAACCACGAGACCTTCTATCGCGTTACCAGTCGCAACTCGCCAAAGACAATCGACTCAAAGACCAACTCCGACAATGGGATTCCAAAGAAGAGAAAATTCGAGCTATCCCTAAAATTGCAAAGTATTTCTATGTCCGAGCGCGAGTTTCGCAAGCCCCTCCGCCTATCATTCCTCTCCCACATGGATCGAGCACCACCATCAGTCCAAAGGGGCCAAGTCCCGACAGTCGAAAAGGGCCGAGCCCGAAATCTGCTGTGGGAAAAGGACTGCGTGTAATTGAAGCACTACGTGAGAAGAAAAAAGAAATAGGCGCTCTCATAGCCCAAAGCAGTGAGAAGCTGGCTTCTATGGAAGTGGAGGCGGTCGCCCTGGGGGTTGAGCTTCCACCACGGCAAACGTCAGATGATAAGGCGGGGCGTTCTCTTCAAGTGATGGGGCCGCGTCCGGTGCCTTCACAAATGCACACACAATCGGTGCAAGGTCCGAGACAAGACTTTGGGAGCCGCGCCGACCCTGGATTCGAACACAGCCTTGCTGAGGGCCAGAAGGCCATTGAACGCAGCGCACGAGTACTACAGCAACGTGATGGAGTCATCAAGGAGCTAGAAGAGTCACTAAGACGCGAGGAATCCATTCTTGACAATGAGAAACGCGGCAATCCGAGCTATGACTTCCGTGGCTGGGAAGACTCCATCAGGGAAGCGAAGGACAGCCTCAGGAGAGCGAAGGATGCCGTTTCGATGGGCGATTCGATCGACGAGTTGTGGGTCGAATGGGAGAAGTTGAAGCAGAAAATTTTAGATAGTCAGGCAAGTAGCACTCCGCAGACAGCACCCGAACTTGAGCGGCAAGTTGCTAGAGATACCTCTTCCCGACGGTTAAGAGCGGTTCCAGGTAGAGACCGCGATGAGAAGGTCGAAAAGCGCCGCAAGTTGATGTTCGAGTTCTTGAAACAGGCATCTCTAAAGATGGGCACCAAAAGGAAAACTGCCATAATCCTACGGCGGCTAACCCACAGGCATCAACTCTATGATCTCCTCGATAAAGAGGAAATCCCAATGATCAGCTCCTCCTATTATCAACATATTGAGAATTGGTCTGATCTGAAAGAGGACAGCCAACGAGATGACGCAGTTGCCAACTACTTGGTAAAAGATATGCAGCGGAACTGGGACCGTTTCTGGAACAAGTAATTCAGTCCCCGAGTTCCATTCAGTCCCATTTAGTCCCGCCCAGCCTTTCATCACACCTCATACTTTTAATATCTACCTCTAGAACAGCTACTTAGACTCTGGCTTCTACTCCATTGGAGCTGGAACTGACAGATCCAATTCGTTCTTGCCCTGTAAACTTTTCTCAGAATTAGCAACTTGTTTATGAAGGCAAAATGAAAATATCAGAGGTATTCATCATCAGGCTGAAGTTGCACCGTGAGCCTGCTTACCGCATTGCGCAGATGGCCGGAGTGAACCCAACGACCCTCTCAAAGCTGATCCACGGTGCTGAACCCATTCGCCCGTCCGATGATCAGATTGTGCGGGTCGGGAGAATCCTTGGGATGGGAGAAGATGAGGTCTTTGATTCAAAAGCGAGGTCCATGGCTGAGTTGGCTCATGTGCTTGGATCATGTCCCGAGGAGTTGCAAGAGATGGAGCAACGGAACGGCGAGTAGCTGTCAGGCATGAAAACAGAAAATCCAATGTTGGGTGAAGCTCTAACGATCAGCTTGAAGTGGAAAAGGGGTGTTTTTCCTTGCGTGCCAAGCGGCAAGCGTCCCATCTGCAAGCACGGTTTCAAGGATGCGAGTTAGAGAGACTCGCGAAGGCTCTCTCGACTACTCCGGAAAGTCTCAAGAAAAGAGCTGAAGAGCTGCTTGCAATCTGATTGGGTCCGCCCCCCCCCCCCCCAGGGTCCCGCTGGAGAAATTGAGATGTGCGAATTATGGCATGAGCGAAAACCGCAAGAACCAGAAGGGAGGTCGGTTTGAGGTTTCTAAGAGAGAAGGAAGTAGTTGAGATTGTCGGGTTGAGTCGGGTCAGTTTGTGGCGGCTCGAACGGGAGGGAAATTTCCCAAGGCGGCGCAAGGTCGGCGTAGTAGCCGTCCGCTGGGTCGAGTCTGAGATTCTTGAGTGGATGAAGAGCCGGAGCTACGCGATACAGGTGATGCAATGAATGTGGAAATCATTAAATTGACGCCGGTAGGCAATGGGAATCTGAAAGTGTTTGTTTCAGTTGATATTGGAGGGAAACTCAAAGTTTACTCCTGCCGAATCATTCAACAAGCGGATCAGAGGCCATTGGTTTCTTTACCCACCCAAGAGTGGACCGATAGAGAAGGAAAGAAACGCTACTCGCCCATTATCGAGCTTCCCGACCAAGTGAAGGATGCCGTAGAGGATGCAATCCTAAAGTACTGGGAACGGCAGCAATGAAAAGAGTGGAGAGATTCTTTCAGGAGTTATATGGCGACTGCCTGGGCAATGGTCGCTATATTGAGCTCCGGTCGATCAATCAACACGAGGATAAAAGACAACAATTCTTCTTCTCATCCGTGGATGAATTTCTACCCACAGCCTTAGAACAAAAGCCGGGGTATGACCACTTCTATGGGGTCAATCCGAGACAGGGAAAAAAGGGTACCAGCGAAGCCGTCAAGCTAATCACCTGCGTGTGGGCTGATGTCGATTTCAAGAATTTCAAAGGCGGAAAGACTGAGGCTATAGACGCTCTTCGGAAATTCTTCTTTGGACCCACCGTAGTGGTCAACAGTGGCCACGGGTTCCAAGCTTACTGGTTATTCAAAGAGCCAGAATCTGTGGACAGCATCGAGAAGTTTAGAGCCATCCTCCGGGGAGTCCAACATGTAGTTAGCTCTGACATGGTTGATGATCTAGCCCGGATACTGCGTGTTCCAGATACGAAGAATTACAAGTTCCTCAAGGAAGTTGTCCCCTGCACAATCATCTTTGCCCATTACTCACGCCGCTACAACCTGTCAGATTTCGAAGTATTTGTTTCCAATGGTGAGAAGCCAAAACCCACCCAGCCGATTGAGCAGAAGATCCCAAAGGGAAAGCGGAATAACTCCCTGGCTAGCCTGGCCGGGGCGCTGCGGCGGAAAGGCGGAAGCCGGGGCACCATCTTAGCCGCTCTGAAAGTGGAGAACAGACGGTGTACTCCTCCTTTACCCGAGGTGGAAGTCGAACGGATCGCGGGTAATATTTCACGATACTCTCCCACTGATCGGGGTGGTCCTTCGCTGTTGCCTGTTTCCGAAGCTCTCGAACAGGCCGGATTCGGGGAGTTGGTCGAAGGTAGCGACATCGACTCAGTGGAAACGGTTGTGCTAAACCTCGCGCGTCTTGCTAACGGCTTTGACGGCATCCGAAAGGTTTCCCTTCGAGAGAGCGCCATTCGCAAGTTACGGGAACTAGGAGTTGTCAGCGCCCCCGCCAAGTTCCTCGATGCCGCGTTCGGATCATCCACTGGCAACGGAGACGAGACCGAGAACAGCCCGGGACAGACCATCCTCTTGTCCGAGCCCGAGCCTTGGTTGGACGAAGTTAACGGCCTTGCCCTGATTGAAGAGATGGCTACATTCATACGGCGCTTTGTCGTCCTTCCTACCGGCGCGCTGGAGGCGATCTGTCTTTGGATTCTGCATACCTTCGCGCTGCTCGCCACGATCATCTCACCAATCCTGGCGCTAGTTTCACCCGAAAAAAGGTGTGCAAAGACGCTTCTGCTGGAGCTGATCTTCCACCTCGTGGTCAAGCCTCTTTCGACAGCCAACATCACTACGGCCGCGCTATTCAGAACCGTGGAAAAGTACAAGCCAACGCTGCTGGTCGACGAAGCGGACACATTTCTCAAACGCAGCGATGAACTCCGCGGTGTGATCAATTCGGGCCACCGACGCACCAGCGCAGTTGTGATTCGCACGGTGGGTGACAGCCACGAACCGAAGCTCTTCAAAACCTGGTGTCCCAAGGTCATCGCGCTCATTGGTGACCTGCCCGGAACCATCCAGGATCGGTCGATCGTCATCCGAATGCGACGCAAGACAGCCGACGAACAAGTGGAGCGCCTACGGCTTGAAAAGGTGGAGCAAGAGCTGGAAACCATCCGCTGCAAGGCTGCGCGGTGGACGGCCGACTATCTCGACGGGCTTAGGGATGCCGATCCAATCCTTCCTGGCGGACTCGACGACCGGGCTCAGGATAATTGGCGACCCCTAATCGCCATCGCCGATTGCATTGGCGGTGACTGGCCCGAGCGATCCAGAGCGGCTGCTGTGAGACTCTCGGGCGCAACCGAAAACGAGGATGCTTCAGCGCGGATCCAACTCCTCGGGGATCTTCAGCAGCTATTTGTGGCCAAAGATGCCGACTGCCTCTCGTCGGAGGAGATCGTTAACGAACTCGTCAAGATGGAGGACCGGCCCTGGCCCGAGTGGAAGAAAGGGAAGCCGATTACTAAGGTCCAACTCGCTCGGCTTCTGAAGCCTTTTGGAGTGAACCCGACAACGATCCGTGTTGACAGCACCAGAAGGCCAACCAAAGGATACAAAACCGGATTCTTCGATGACGTTTTCTCCAGGTATCTCTCCCCTGACCCGTCACATCCGTTACAACCCAGTTCTGAAGCTGGAAGGAATGTAACGGATGTAACGGATGTAACATCGGCTTGTAACGCCTTGGAAAATTACCTAAATAACTGTAAACAAAGGGTTGTAACGGGTGTAACGGATGAAACTGGTGATACCGTAGGTATAGAGAAAGGAATACCCACTCCACCGCGACCACCTGACTGCTGGGAGGGGTTCTAAATGAACCGCTACACCGTTACAACCCAGTTATAACCCAGTTCTGACGGTTGGTTGTGGAGTAACGTCTGGATTTTTTTGAACCGTTACAAACTCGTTGAACCGTTACAAACTCGTTGAACCGTTACACCGTTACATCATGAGTGTATTCAGCTTCCAGGCCGAAGAACTGTTGTGGCGCTTACTAGACTCCGGGGCCAGGCTACGACTTGTTGAAGGTCAGCTTCAAGTAAAGATGCCTGGTGGCCTGAGCGAGGACTTGAGAGGTGAGATCCAGAAAAACAAGGCCGGGCTGCTCGAATTGGTTCAGGCCGGAGAAGCCAATTGGCATACCTAGCAGGTTTGGGAATCATCACACATTCGAATACCGAAGCCAGACGGAAGGGTTGATGTGTGGATGCTGATGAAGAGGCTCGATAAACCAGGGGAAAGAACGTGGTTTGTACGGACTGAGGGAGAAAAGAAAGTAGAACCAGCTTTAAAGCAGACGGATTTTTTCGACTGATAGAGGCAATCCTCTGACACAAAGGCCACGGGTGATGCGCTTCTCCTGGCTGAATTGTGCCGGCGGACTTTGAAATCATGGAGACGGCCCGAGGCGTTCATGGCAAGAAGACCAGGGGAACTATGTCCGGGACGATCTGTTTCTTTATCCCCTGGGCGAAGCTGGAGCAGGGACCCACACCACCGACGAAGAGGAAGATTTCCACAAGTGAGGAGTGGAACTTTTCTAGGCTTCACATTCCGAGTCAACCGATCCCAGGAGGCTCATAATGAGAACGCAGAAACCCAAGTCTGAGAACAGAGGAAAGCGCGTGGCAGCGGGGTAGGTGTCCAAGAGGTCAGTAGGAAGGCCAAGAAAGTATACCGTTTTCCAAGCACAAAAACTGATCGACGTTTACTTCCGGACCTGTAAGGATACCAAGACCCCCTACACAATCACTGGTTTGGCTCTCGCATTGGATACTGGTCGGAAATACCTGTGTCAGTGGGCTGAGCAAGACGACGAATTAGGAAACGCTATAAAAAAGGCAAAGACCAAGGTTGAGAACTATGTCGAGACGTTGTTACTCAGTTCTAAGAACGCCGGCGGCGCAATCTTTTGGCTCAAGAACTTTGGCTGGACTGACCGGCAGGAAATTGTTGGACCTGGTGGCGATCCGGTGATCCAAGATCCTGGGAGGAACGTCTTATCGGATGCGGCACTCTCAGCAGCGATCCGCATTGGCAAAGAACATCTCCGCTCTCAAGGCGCTTCAGACACAAAGAACTAGACGGAGGGGAATTGCCAAGCGAAAGAGAGGCTGAGGTAGCAGTAAGCAAGGAGATATGGGCCGAGCTGTTGTCTCGGATTAACCGATTGAGATGGAGTACGGCACACCTTCTAAACCTTGAGACCGGCCCCCTGCATCGCGAACTCTACCCTAAACACCTCGCCTAGTTTAGACTAGACTTATGCAATGCCCCTTCTGCAAGGCTGAGATCCCGCTTTCCTCCGCAGCGGCTGAAATGGGCAAACGTTAACCAGGTGGTAAGAGCGCCCCTGCTGGCTGCTGAAAACGAAAAACAGCCAACAAGGGCTGACAACCACAACCTGTTATGGAGGTTGTCATGGCTGTTTCCAGTCTACCGCTTCCCTCGCGGCGACACCCACCTAAACAACAACGGGTGGCTCTCTACGCCAGGGTCTCTCCAAGCTGAGACTCCATCGCCTCGAAGCCAGGATTGCACAACGTCAGGATGAAATTGACGCAGGGTCGGAGGGCTGATAGCTTTTGACCATTCACCACGGGGAGCCCAGAAGAACGGCCATCCGAGGCTGCTATGAGGAATGTCGGTCTTAGTGTTTGAACCGTCAACTTATCCACAAGGAGAATACCCATGAAGTACGCATACTCCCTAACCGCCCTTCTGTTCATTGGGATATCAGTTACGGCTCTCTCCCACCCTCATTTTAACAAGTCGCTGAAGGCGACGCTGCCAAGTAAGGTGGAGGCCAGCGTCAGTTACTACACCGTTCCGGCCAACATGAGTCACATTGAGAAGATCAAGGTGGGAGGGTTTGTTCCCAGCCACGCCACTTTGTCTCTGTCAGGTGCCGCTTCGTCAGGGTCCACCTCGGTTTCAGCCGGAGAGTACACCATTGGTGCTATTAGGGGCTCCACCGATTGGACCTTGGTTCTGCACCCGAAGCTAGCCCAGGGGCACACACCTGACCCGTCCAAGTTGATTCGCCTCGAGTCCTGGTTTTCAACTTCCGAGGGAACAGCCCACCATTCCTCCTTCGATGTGATGCCGGGATATGGAAGCCTGGCGGGGAAGGCCACCCTCATCTGGCATTTCGGGAACCTCTACTTGGCCGGGGTCCTGGAGTAGCTCAGACAGGCGGGCAGGAATCCCTCCCCGGCGTTTTTCCGGGGCCAGAAGGCGGATCGTTTCACCCAGAGGATTTTGAGATCCTCAGGGTGACCCTGTGAAAGGGAATTATCCATTAAACTATCCAACCTCCTCACCCCTTCCGGGGCTTCTTGGTGATCCTCTTTGAAGGGTCTGGGGGCTTGGCCGCTGCAAACATGGCCTTAGCGATCTCTTCTGCAGTAGCGTGAATCTCAACCTTGCGTGTGATGGGTCGGCCTCGTTTGGGTTTGCTTTTGGGTTCCTTCATGGCACTATGGATTCCTAACAGATCGGTAGATGTGTTTTCTCCACCTTTTGCTCCTTTCATCGAAAATTCTACCTAAACGATTTTATTGAGAAGATTGATTTGGCGTGGCTTTACACCGGCAAATCGGTGATCCAAAACCTCTAATGCCGTGTGGAAAGTTTTAAGATCACCGTTAGGCTTTCGGTATTGGACGACCCGTAACCTGATCTTGAGTAGGTCACCCTTCGCGAAAACCTCCTCGTTGTTATTGATCTTGGCGAGAAACTCCTGATCCTCCATATCTACCAGAAAGATATTTGTTCCATCGGACAGCCTCCATTTATTTTCTTCCTTGAAGGACAACGAGGTAATTGAAAAAACCTGCTCTGTCGTCCGGTCATCAATCACTTCATCTTGGCCCTCTACATTAGGAACTTTAAAGAAATCAACCTCTTGCTTGGAAGCAGACGACTCTCCATCATCTTGGAACTTGACTTTTTCAATACCTTTTTTCCTTAAAGGTTCGACAACCTTGTTGACTTCTTCTCGTACCATACGATCTCGGAATAGCTGGATAACACCAGATTTGACAGTAACTCTGGCTGAGGTAGTCCCATCCTCGTATTCAAGCACAACATTGCCATCCTTCAACTCTGTGCTCTTCTCGGGGAATTTACCTTTCAGCCGCTTCAGGAGTTGCCATAAGCCAAATGCGCCGGCCCCTCCTCCTATCCCGAGAAGTTTGAGCAATTGGTTGGCAGCCGCAATATTCTCGCTGCTGAAAAGGGCGGCAATCTGGTCCGAGATACCCTGGATCAATTGAAGATCAACCTCAAACGATCCTGTCTGAAAATTTGATTTGACCCTTACCCCAACGGTGGCCTTGTCTCCATTAATAACCCGGTTTGATTCCTCGCAGAGCTTTCCCAGAGCCAAGAGAGCGGGTGCCAACTCTCGAACATCCATCGTTCCTTCTTCTAGGGCTGGCCCAGAATAGGAAATATGGAATTTTTCTTCAGCCATTATTCGCAATAAATAATTAGGCTACCAGATCTTGATACCGGAGTAGCTTGCCATCCAGGCCCCTAGCTATCCGCGCCATCTGGTCGATGGTGTTCAGGGACCGAAGGTTATGACGTCCAAAGAACTCATCTACATAACGCTGGAGATGCTTGACGCTCATGCGGTGATAGGTTCCATAGTACCCACGCTTGAGAAGGCTCCAGAACAGATTGCTGAGGCTCAGCGGAGATCACGAGAGTGGAGGCCGAAGGGGAAGAATGAGTAACACCCTACGCAAGCTGCTCTTCTTCTTTCTGGCATTGGTGATTCTTGGGGCAGGCGGTTATGCCCAAGATGAGTATCTCGAACAACTGCTTCGTCGTGCTCAACAAGGTGAGGCCAGTGCCCAATGGCAGCTTGGGATTATGTACTACGGCGGCCTAGGAGTCCCCAAGGATGACCAGGAAGCAGTTAAGTTGTTCTGCAAGGCTGCGGAGCAAGGTAATGCCTCGGCCCAATATGCCCTGGGGATCATATACGAACGCGGCCTAGGAGTCCCCAAGGACTACGTACTTGCATACATGTGGATCAATTTAGCTGTCGCCAACTCAACTGAAGAAGACGAAAGTAAACAGGGTGTCAAGACGCGGGACGAACTAGAAAAAAAGATGACTCCAGAACAGATTACTGAGGCTAAGCGGCGATCACGAGAGTGGAAGCCGAAGGGGAGGAATGAATAACGGGGCTCAATTTCTTCCTCTACTAGTCCGCAAGTTTTCCTTTCCCACTTTTTCCCATTTTCTCCTCCTTTTGCGATGAGAGATGACTCGGGCCGAGGTGGACACCCACCTAGTTGGTGCCTATAGTCTAGCCATGAATCATCCTCGCCTGAAAAAGGGGTCCGAGTAGCAATGGAACAGGAATGTACGGGTATTGTCAAGTTAACGTATGACCGAGTCTGATAGCCACGATATCGAGTGTTCAGAAGAAGAGACGATGCCAACATCTTGGGGGTTTTTGGCCCCGTGATTCATTAACTTGACAATGCCTAGCACCGCCAAACCTCGTGGAGTAATTGGGGGAAATCTGATGTCGAACGACGTCCGATTGTCCTTTCTCGCCGCACTTGATAGCAACCCATTCTCATCTTATGTTATGAGGTTGTGATCCAACTTAAGCTCTTTTTCTTCAGTTATTTGCAGTGCCGTTAGACTTGACAGCGTCGGTCTCAGATCTTATATAATAACTGTTGAGAAAATCAGAAATGAAAGGAGATGGAATGAATTTATTAAGGATGAATCCCTGGCGGGAAGTGCGGGACGTTCAATCGACAATCAATCGGCTTTTCGGTGATGCTCGTTGTTACTCCTTGGAGGACGCGGAGAGGAGCTTTACTGAAGGTAGATGGACTCCTCTGGTGGACGTCTATGAAACCGACAACGATTTGGTATTCTCGGTTGGATTACCGGGAGTAGAAAAAGACCAAGTTGACATTTCGGTTGATGGAGGCCATCTGATGATCAGCGGCGAGAAGAAGTTCACGGAACATGAAGACCGTCAGTATCACCGGGTGGATCACTGGTACGGTGATTTCCAGCGGAACTTTCAGCTTCCGAATTCGATAAACTCTGGCAAGATCTCTGCGAACCTAAAGAATGGGGTCTTGACGGTCACCCTCCCCAAGAAGGCGGAGGCAAAGCCGAAGCAGATTTCCGTTTCTGCCCAATAATTTCCCGCATGAAGTTCACAGCCTGGCCTTGAACTTCATGGATAAACCTGAGGTGGGAGGCTCTGCCTCCCACCTTTTTTTGTGTAGATCCTTCCTCACCCAGGGCATCCCATGTGGCGGTCAAGAACCTCATCCCGCCTCGCCTACGTGGTAATGATAGCCTTCGCCGGTCGTCGTGTGACCGCGGCAGCTATCGAGGTCGCTTGGTAGGCTGCCGTCGAGGTTCATGAGGCTGTGCAGCGGATAGCCATCCCTTCGCTTGCCCAGAACTTTCAGAAGCCAGTTTACTTTAGCGAAAGAAGGAAGCACTAGCGACATGGACCCAGGGATTTGTGTGCGCACTTTTTTCAACAGAGAAAAGGCGTGGTGGTCATTTTTAGTTCGGTAAAGCTGATGGATTTGCTCATGCAAGAAAAAACGAAATCTCTCCCCAGAATTTCAAAAAATCGAGAAAGATGGAATTGAACCTCGAACCTACTCATTAAGAGACTGTCTGGTGTGGGCGGATAAGTACCCCTGGGGGACTGAGAAGCGTCACTGAAGAGCGGGCAGCTTGTTCATTGCCTGGCCCGATTGGCACCTGGCAACCACTTCGCGTAGTGGGCCAACGTAACTCGCGGGTCGGAGTGACCAAGCTGGGCACTGACGTAGGTCAGCGGCTCACCCGCCATCAGAAGCTGAGTTGCAAACGTGTCTCGGAGCCCGTGGAACGGGACACGCTTCACCTCCGAGTCCTGAAGGACTCGGTTGAACGCCCGATTCTTGACGTTGTGGATATCGAGCATGTTTCCGGCCGCATTGGGGAATACCCACTCAGGAATCTGTCTGCCCTTCGCCAGCCACGTTTCCTGAAGAGTCTTTCGCCAACTCTTCAACTCCCGCATCAGGAAATCGGACAAATCGACAAAGCGGTGACCCGTGGCGGTCTTAGGGGCGTTCATCTCGCCGTGGCTGTAATTTCGCTTGACCTCGGTCCAGCCGGCCTCAAAGTCGATGTCCTCCCACTTGAGCGCCACCAATTCTCCAGAGCGCAAACCCGTGTGGAGTGCTGTCATGCAAAGGTAATATGGCACTTTGTCGCAATAGAGTTTCTTCGCGCTCCTCAGGAATTCGACCATCTCTTCGCGAGTCAGCGGATTGGCTTCTTTCTTTTTTCTGGGTGCCCCACGATACAGAGGAGTCATCTTTCTCACCGGATTTTCCTGGATCAACCTATCCTCCACGGCCTCGTTCAAGACGCGCCTCAGGCACCGCAGCACGTCCGAAATACTGTCCAGAGCATATCCCTTGCTCACGAGAGCCGTAACGAGGGCCACAACGTCGGTTCGCCGAATTTGATCCAAGCGGAAAGCACCCAATGCTGGCAGCACGTGTTTCTTGAAAGCCCATACATAGGCGTCGCGGGTCGAGGCCCGGTAAGCGCCCTCACCCATGTAGGCCGGTTTGAAGGAATCCTCGAAGTACACCAAGAGTGTGGGCAGTTTGCGAAGCCGCTTTCTCTCTTCTCCGGGATCCAAACCCTTTGCAACTTCGGCGATGATTCCAAGCGCCTTTTTTCTGACGGTCGCCAGCGTCACCTGGGGATAGACGCCGAGTGTAACCTGCCGTCTTTTGCCTTCGGGTGTGTAGTAGCGAAGATGGAAGGTTTTCCGTCCGGTCTTAGAGACGCGCAGGGAGAGCGATCCATGTTGGAAGACGGCATCGAGAGTAATCCTCCTGCGCGCGGTCTGTCCGCAGGTTTCGGATGAACCGATCAGTCAAGGAAACTGCCTTCTGTTTCACAATTTCCTCCGCGTCTAGTGGCCAAATAGCGGCCATAATCTGTGAGATATAGTGTAACAGAACGGGCTGGAATGAAACAGGATTAGCAGTTAAAATGCTTATAAATAGCTGTCTAGGAGAACTTGTTGAAAACTAGTGAAACGTCATGAAATCACAATAAATCTGCCTTTTAAGCAGAGGGTCTCTGGTTCGAGTCTAGCACGGCTCACCATTTATTTTCAATTATTTAAATAATTATTAGAGGCTCTAAAAGTGGCCTATTGTTGCTCCTGGGTAACTCCTGGGGTAACAAATTGCGGTTGTTTCACGGCTGAAAAGGGGATACCAAATCGAATCTTCGACGGTATCTACTCGAACAGAGTGCTGCATCACTTGACTCGGGAAGAGCTAGGGTGCGGCGCCAGGCCGACTAGCTGAGACCCGACGGGGTTGCGCTCCACGGCCTCTGGTATGAGACGGAGAAGAGGAGTGCCACGGCTTACGGTTCGTCTACTACACCGAGAGCACGCTGACGAAATAAACCTGATCCACAAGAAAGCGAATCGGGCGATCGAGGCTGGCCATTAGCATGAGCGCATCGACAAACGGCACATGATTAGGCGTCAAAACAAAAGTGCTCCGCCCTCCAGAGGAACATGCTCCCGGCCAATGATCTTGAGGCGATAAATCGAATAGGTTGCTAAGATCAGGTTCAGGCGAAGGAGAGCATCGGGAAGAAGCCAGACAGCCTAAACCGTCCCCACAGCTAGAGCAAGCGAGGCAACCAACACTTGATCCCCATATCAGTCCCTGCTACCCTCAACCCGAAAAAGGAAATTCCTATCTTTCCTGCGGTGCGTAAGAGTCTTCATGATATCTGATGAACATCGGCAGGGCGATCTGGTCGGCGGATCGCTTCCTTTGCTGGTGAACTTATGATTAGTCTTCACCAGTTCAGCATACGCGATCTGTCAGAAAGTCCCTCATACACAAGTTTCGATCTCCTGGACTACCTGAAAGAGTAAGAGTGGCAATGCGGGAGCTACGTGCCACTAAGACTGCCCGCCACCAGTCAGACCCGGGCTCCTTCAGGGGTTAATCCGGGTCATTCCAGAAGGGGCTTTCCGGGCACTTCTGATACGGCCCCTCCGTGGGACCATCCTTGGAAGATCATTGGCCAGCCTTGAAGCTGGGTGACTCATGGTGGCAAGGCTTGCGGCCCCTCTCTTCAGGCTCAACATTGAGTAGATGCTGGGGGACTGGAAGGTCCAATGGAGGATAAAAACCGGTTGCCTAGGAATCCTGCTTCCTCAGACCTCCGGGCCCGGGAGTGATATTCCTTCTCGTGAGTGCTACTTAATGGTCCTTCCATCAAGTCTTTTGGGAGGTGTTTTTGGCTACACTCCGATTCGTCACAATCTCGGCCACGCTGCTTTTTCTTCATCCGATGATAGGTTTCGCAGATCCCGTGCTACTCAGAGAATTTACAGGTACTGGAGGTAGTGGCCCGAACACTATTCGACCCGAAGACTTCTCGGCTATGGCCACACCGATGGCTACATTTAGCCTTTTCTATGGTTTTTTGGGAGCAAACCAATGTGAGAATCCGACTCCGACGGGCTGCCCTCTCAATGAGGCTATCATTTATGATCTGGCCCTTGGGTTCTCTCCGCTATTTGCCCCGGGGGAGACCGGTACCTTCGATTTCAATTCAAGTAACACACCAAACTTCGATCTCTTTGTGGCGCGACTAACGAACGGACTTGACGCCACTGTTGTCGGCTTCCCAGAGGGGCTTGCCCATGGGTTTATTGCCCTAAACGACAACGGTGAACTCACGAACGGCAGCACTTTTCATTCAATTCCCGAATCAGTGTGGTTTCAGATGCCCACACCAACAGATATTGGGTGCTTCTTCAGGCAAGTGTTGTTGAGCCATACCCCCTCCAGTGCCCAAACTGGATAGACCTGAGATCCAATCTAGCGTACCGTTCGAAAACCACTATCAAGAAAATAGAAAGAACGCCACCTGGCTCGTGAATACGTCCCGGAAGGAGAGCCTTTTCTTGGTTAGTCCGGCCTGTATGGCTGGAGTCCGTAGCGTCTTACCGAACTTCAAAGTCCTGTGTGGTCGCAGAAAATTGTAATAGGCCCTGAGTAAAGCCATCTGGCCTTCAAAGAATTCCGTGCGCCGGGCGTGACAAGGTGTGCGACGGCCAAGATAGGAACAGCCCTGGCGGATGGTCAGATTGTGGCGCTCCACAAAACTGGTGTTCAAGGTGGTGGAATCCTCGGAGTGAAAGAGTGCTTCCTCCAGATCTGCGTGCCTTCCGAGAAGGAGTCTACGGTCCACACACACCCGGTCCACACACACCACCCTATTCTCCTGGCGCTTCTTGATCACTTGCCCGTAAATGGCAGATACCCGGGAGCAACCTCTTGGCTGCCTACTCGTACATCTCGAAACCGTCGGTGGTGAACAGGAAGCGGCTTTCAATACGGCCTCGCTGCAGGGTGTCGAGCATCAGACGCTTGATGTTTCCGAAGTTACGGCGGCCGATCCCGACGGAGATCCAGAGTCTGGACCCCACTCCCAGGGTGCTCAGCACCCAAATCACCCGCTTCTTTGCTCCAACAAAGGTCCGGATCTCGTCGGCCTGAAGTTCACGGATCACGAAACCTCTTAGCATCCGATCATTGAACCGGGTAGCGCATGTAGCCGCCGATTCGATCCATAGTCGATATGGCAAGCCCGTGGACACACATGTGGACGACTTCATCGAACAGAGACCTGGGTTTGTGTAGCCGATAATAGGGTGTTCCGTGGGTGGAAGAGAAGGTTCTGCCGCACTGATTACAACGGTAACGCCGCCGTCTACCCTGTGTGGTGATGTAGAAGGAATGGTGGATGATGTTGCTTTTGCCGAGCTGCCCATTAAAGCAGCAATTGGGGTTCGGACAGACTCGAGTGGACTCCTTGCTCCGCTTCATATATGTTTGTTGCCAGAAAACGAGCAGGAGATCCAGTGAGAATCATGTGTTGCGAGGTTCTTGGAGAAAGTCAACAACACTTCCCTGAAGAAGCACCCGAAAGAGTCCCGTCATAGGACATGGCCCTTTTCCAGAAGTTGATCTTTTGTGAACAAATAGTTAGGATAGACTTGTCGAGTAGAGATCCGAGCCGTCTTATAATGCGCCCACAGACACTGTTTGGTTATCGCGTCGTGGCACATCTAGCAGTGCTCAGCCTGCTGATCGGGAGTTCCGCTTGCACCTGCGCGAAGTCGTCAGAGCAGGCCCACAAAGCAGGCGAGGAGCTAAACCACGCGCAGTACCCCGTAGCATCTTGCTGTGCAGGCGAAACGCACAGACCGGTTCGAGATTCCGAATGCCCCCCTGTTCAACACGATCCGGGCTGCGCCCACTGCGTGCAGCCGGACACACAAACTGCCAAGATCGAGCGGGTGATTCAGGGAATTTGTGGCCCTTGGACTCCTGAGGTGCTTGCTACAGCCTCGGTGTTCGTTACCTCCCAGGACGGAGTTCAGCCCCTCACCCCCAGCTCTGACTTGTCCCCGTCCTACTCGTCGGGAAGCCTCCTGAGCCTGATCTGCACGCTACTGATCTAAAGCATTTCCCAAAGCTAACCGAGGGAAGGTTTCATCCAACGGGTTCCTATACCCGTTAGAGAAGAGGGGAGATAAATATGCTCAGATCTGTGGTTTTTGCTGTTCTTGGTTCTGCTTTATTGCTGAGCTGTGCGAGACCCATCAGAGTGCAACGTCTGCCGTTGGACCATCCCGCGAATCCTGAAGCTCCAGAATCTCCGATGGAGGTGCCCTCCAGGACCCTGCGCAATGGGCCGGCGCCGGCGAGCGATGTAGTCTCCCCGCCCCGCGGGCATCCTGAGAAGCACGATCATCAACAGGAGGTTGGAAAGCAGATGAAACACTCGGATAACCAGCCTGAGTCGCTAGCCGGAAAGGTCTATACCTGCCCTCATCATCCCAAGGTGAAGGCCGCCACTCCGGGGCGCTGTCCAAAGTGCGGCATGGCTCTGAAGAAGAAGCGATCAGAATGACAGGCGCAAGAGTAATCGCGTCGGCGGGGCTTATCTGCGTCGTGGTTCTCTCGGGTTGCTCCGTGGCCAGGAAGGGGGGGCTTAACGATGTGGCGAAGATCGTTAAAGAGCGAGCCGGACATCGCCTCCATTGGTTACAGGGCACAGTCGAGGACGCCGAGTTAGCGGAGGCGCTGAAGGCGATGCTTGCTAACGAGTTGTCCGTGGACGCGGCCACTCAGATCGCCTTGCTGAACAATCGTTCTCTGCAAATGACCTACGAGGAACTGGGTATCTCCCAGGCAGATTTGGTGCAGGCCGGGCTGCTGCGCAACCCAGTTTTTTTCGGTAGTACTCGACATTCCAATCGGCGTTCGTCGGTGACGAATACGGAGGTTGGCGTGGTTCAGGATTTCCTTGACATCCTGCTGCGCCCAGCGCGCAAGCAACTGGCCGCAGCTGAGTTCGAGAAGGCCAAGCTTCGAGTTGCCGACGCCGTGTTGAACCTCGCCGCGGGCACGAAGATTGCCTACCGCACGCTGCAAGGCAGCATGCAGGTTACGGCGGTGTTGCAAACCATCGCCACGGCCGCGCAAGTTGGGTACGAGTTCGCCCAGCACCAGCACGAGGCGGGCAACATCAGCGACCTGGATCTGGTTGCCCAGCAGGGGCTGTACGAGCAGGCAAGGGTAGACCTAGCCAAGGCGGAGTTGGTGGTTCTGGTTGATCGGGAGCGTTTGACCCGTTTGATGAGCCTCTGGGGAGATGACACGGGATGGAGGATACAGGGGCGTCTTCCGAATCTTCCCGAGGAGGAGCTACCCCTGGACCACGTCGAATCCATGGCCATCTCTCAGCGTCTTGACCTCGTCGCGGAGCGGTGGGAGGTCAAGAAGATTGCCAGGGCCCTCTCGATCACCCTTCATTGGCGTTGGGTTCCCTTGATTGACGTAGGCGTAGAAACGGAGAGGGACACAGATCGGGAGAGAGTGACCGGACCGACCCTGGCGATCCAGTTGCCGATCTTCGATCAGGGTCAGGCCAGGATCGCACGGGTGGAGGCCATCCTGCGGCAAAGCCAGCAGCGAATGACCGTGCTGGCCATTGGGATCCGGTCAGAGGTCCGGGAGATCCGCAACCGACTTCTACTGGCCCGAGAGCTTGCCGAGCATTATCGGACAGTGATGATCCCCCTGCGTGAGCGGCTGGTGGCCGAGTCGCAGCGCTTCTATAACTTCATGCTGATCGGAGTCTACCAGCTCTTGCAAGCCAAACAGGATGAGATCGCTGCCTACCGCGGCTATATAGAAGCAGTGCGCGATTACTGGGTCGCTAGGAGCGACCTGGAGCGCGCGGTGGGGGGGCGACTGCCCTCCGCTGAGCGGAACACGTCGCAGCTGGCCCCGATCCAGGAAGAATCTGAGGGATCCGAACAGTTTCACCGGTAATTTGACCCAGGAGAATGGCTATGCTGAGATCAAAACCAACGATTCTCCTCCTCGCGCTCACTGTCCTGGTGGGTAGCTGGATCGCCTTGGAGGAGATCCAAGCCAGGGACTACTACGGGCCCAACGGAGAGAAGCTTCCCTATACCCCAGTCGTCACGCCTAACGGCAGCACCCTTCCCTGGGAAATAGTGGACGGCGTGAAGGAGTTCCACCTCGTCGCCGAGGAGATCACATGGGAGTTCGCTCCGGGAATGGTTGCCAAGTGCTGGGGTTATAACGGGAGGACTCCCGGCCCCACGATCGAGGCGGTGGAGGGAGATCGAGTGCGGATCTACGTCACCAACAAGCTGCCCGAAGCGACGGCAGTCCACTGGCACGGGATCCTGCTTCCCAGCGGGATGGACGGAGTGCAGGGCCTGAACCAGAAAGGGATCCTTCCGGGCGAAACCTACCTCTACGAGTTTACGCTTCGCCAACACGGGACCCAGATGTATCACTCCCACGGCGACGAGATGACGCAGATCGGATTGGGGACGATGGGTTTCTTCATCATCCATCCCAAGAAACGGGAGCAGAGGATCGACCGTGACTTCGCCATCTTCTTAAATGAGTGGGCCATCCCTCCCGGCACTGCGAGGCCGAATCCCAACGTCATGGTGGACTTCGACATCTTCACGTTCAACAGCCGCATCTTCCCGGGCACGGAGTCCCTGGTCGCGCGCACGGGTGACCGTGTTCGCATCCGCATCGGTAGCGTCTCCCAGGAGTCCCATCCGATCCACCTGCACGGCCATAGGTTCAAGGTCGTCGCCACCGACGGAGGGGACATTCCGCCCTCGGCACAGTGGCCGGAAACATCGGTGTCGGTCGCCCCCGGTCAAACTCGCGACATCGAGTTCATCGCCAACCCTGGAGACTGGGCCATGCACTGCCATCGCCGGCACCATCCGATGAACGCGATGGGCCACGGCATTCCGAGCGTGATAGGGGTTGATCAGACAGAACTGGAGTCCAAGATCCGGAAGCTTCTCCCGGGGTACATGGCCATGGGGCAGGATGGGATGCATGAGATGGAGGGGATGGGCATGGCGGGGCCTCCCAATACCATCCCGATGATGGGTGGAGACGGGCCGTTCGGCTTGGTCGGGATGGGGGGGATGTTCACCATCCTGAAGGTTCGGGATAATCTGACGAGCTACGATGCGGATCCGGGCTGGTACGACAACCCTCCAGGAACGGTCTCCGGGCCGGTAGACTCACCGGATTTCCCCAGTGCCATTGAGCCCGCCGCTGGCTCGTCGCTCTACACCTGTCCGACGCATCCGGAGGTCATACAGGACAAGCTAGGAAAATGTCCGAAGTGTGGGATGGAGCTGAAACCGAAAAAGGGAGCTATCGGGGAGCAGGAGAGCCAATGAGGAAAAGAACCAAGATTGGCCTGCTGATTTTCGCTTTGGTCACGCTCGCCGCGGTGCTCACTTTGGTAGGCATCCTCAGACATGGATTTAGCGCACGGGACGAGCCCACCGCTCTCGAAGCGTTCGTTGCCCGGCGCCTGCGTCAGCTGGCTGTTCCGAGCGCCGCTCGAAATATGGAAAACCCGGTTGCGCCGACGGGCGAAGCCCTGTCCGAGGCGAGAGCCCACTTCGCTGACCACTGCGCCCTCTAGCGCATGAAGGCCACAAGCACAGGGTGATGGGTACTGTGGCGGTCGTGGACGCAAGCCACGTGGAGATCGACACGAAGGACGGAAAGAAAGTCTCCGTAGTTTTGAACAAGGAAACGAAGTGCCTTAGAGGAAAAACTTCGGCTACTGCCGCGGACATCAAAGTCGGAGATCGGATCGTGGTGACCGCTGTTGAGAAGGGGCACAAGGAGATCGCCCGGGAGATCCTCCTAGCGCCGAAGGACAAGGACAGCTTTACCGAGAAGCCGGATCCGGAGAAGCACTGATCCCCGCCGTGTGGGCAATTTGGGGTAACAGTTCGGTTCGGGAGACGGCACCACCACGCGGTCGGCGAGGTACCCCACTCCTGCTCTAGCTCCCACGCTGAGGCCACAGATATCGCCGTAATTAGGCCCTATTTCTATGACGAATTTGGTACCTTTGTTTAATTGCACCCCATAAGGACCTCTGTTATACTTGCGGGTGTCGAAAGACTGGAGGTAAGAAGGGACATGCGTAAGAAACTTTTAATTGCTGGGCTTTTTGCTTTCGTGGCGCTGGCTGGCACCGCATTTCTGGCCACCAACAACCTAACGGGCTCCGCGGACTGTTGTGGGTGGTTCGACATTTGGACTAACGTCTGCGGCATGGTGAAGTAAAGATCAGCCCTGTCGCTCCCCATTCAACGATCGCGATCTGATCTTCACCCTACCTATCCCTCCCGCTTAATCCGCCCGGCCAGTGCGCCCAAGGCAACGCTACGAAGCCCGAGCCCTTCATTCACGATAGTCCTTTACGGATTATGCTCACAGGTCTTGTGAGATCCTGAAGAGCAGGGTGGGACCCTGTTCGAACGCGTCCCCTACTGAGAACGTCCTTTGCGAAAAAGGCAATCTCAGATCGAAACCCAGCATGGTTTCCTCCCCAGCCTTGACGGCCACGCCGACCATGCCGCTGGTGGAAAAAAGGCCAGAGTTGATGTCCTTCTCCCCCTTCCAATAGGCAAATTTTTGATAGTAGGCGGTGCCGTTTAGGTGAAGGGAGATACGGCTGTTTAGCCGATAGCCCAACATCAAACCAGACGTGATTTCCAGCGGGCCCTGGTAGGTTTTTCTGTTCTCGTACAGGGGAAATCGGCCTAGACCGTAGAACCCGAAGGAAAGGTGTTGAGACAACGGAATGTGATAGTTTGCTTCAAGAAGCGGATCGAAGGTTCCGGTTCCAAACTGGATGTGTAAATGCTGGAGACCTTTATTTCCAAGCCGGAATGGATCTTCTTCCGTCTTTCCGAGGGGAAGCGTCGCTCCGGCTGAGATCTTCAGAGAATCTCCTTCCCGGAATAGACCCCGTCTGTGGTGGTTCCCCAGCAGCATGAGGTCACTCAGGCCACGGCAGATTTCTTACTCAGTCTCGGCTCCACTTTTGCGCCTTCCTGGGCAGAAAGTGGCCTTCCAATCATCGGGCCAGAAGTTCCAAGGACCATAACAGCCACGACCGTTATCGGCAGCTTCTTCATTGTTTTCTTTCCTTTCGATTAAATCTTTTCCTCATGGCGTATTCTGCTCAGAGGCTGTTTGCTGGCGGGTTTTGGTGATCACATCGAATAACTGCTGCACCGTGTAGGCGTCGCTCCGAAAGACCTCACGAGCGTCGGAGTCGTAGACGATCAGCAAGGGAATCGTGCGGCTTCCAACTTCCAGTAGTTTCTTGTTGCCCATTTCGTTATTGCCCGTGATGTCGACCTTGATTGGGACGATATCTTGCTGATTTACCAGATCGACAATCCTGGAGTTGTGAAGAACCGTTTGCTCCAACACATGGCAATTTAGGCACCACTCCGCGGTGAATTCGAGCAAAACGATTTTCCTTTCCGCATGCGCCTGATTCAGTCGTTCCGGAGTGTAATAAACCCAGCTGATTGGGCCAGGGCCGGTCAGATGGAGGCCACCATAGACCGAAGTGATGACAAACAGCACACCCAGGCTGACAAACAACACGCGCTTAACCTGAGATGACGTGATGCGAAGACTCTTATAGATCAACCAGCAGCCAGCCACGGCAACAAACAGCGTCACGATCCACCAGTAAAAGCGGCTAGGAGGGTCCGGTGGGCTTGCTAAAATTCCGCTGAGGCCGGCTCCAATAAAATACCCTGCTGCAGCCAACATCAAAATGCCCATGACCTGCTTGATTAGGACGCTAGCGGGACCGGTGCGAGGCATGCGACTCACCAGAGCCGGGGAAAGTGACAGTACCAGGTAAGGTAATGCCATGCCTGCGCCGATCGCCGCAAAGGTGGAGAGTGTAATTGCAGGGTGTTGTGTCGCCGCCCACGCAGCCGCTGCTCCCATAAACGGAGCGGTGCAGGGAGTTGAAAGCACTGCGGTCATGATCCCAAATCCAAACGAGCCCATGATCGAATCCTGCCTTGGGTTGATTCTGTAGACCCATTGCGGAAGATTGATCACAAACAACCCACACATGCCTCCGGCCATCGCAGCGATGATCAAACCAACACCTATCGTGAACGTCGGGTACTGAAACAACTGATTCGCCGCGCTGAACCCGCTAACGGCTGAGATTGTCGTGCCTAACGCCAACCAGAACCCTACCACGCCTCCCGACATGCTAGATCCAAGCATGAAACACCGGTGACGATTTCCTGCCGTGTTGCTAAGATTCATGATCTTGATTGGAATGACCGGCAACACACAGGGTGTCAGGTTGAGTAGGAACCCGCCCAAAAGCGCGATCGGTAGAAGCAACCAGAGCTGGTTGGGATTGATTGTGAAATCCAACCCGAAGAATGGGATGTTCAGCTGCTCTCCCCCAACCTGGAGGTTTTTGAACAAGTCGACATTCGTCGGCTGCACGGCTACGGAAGTATCGGCCACCGTCAACTCGACGGATCGGGTTACATCGGTCGGTCGTAGACAAACCCGGTCGTCACATGCCTGCCAGCGCACTTTGAGTTTGAATGACAACTCACCGATCTCAGCGGTTTCCACCAGTGCCATCGGCACGTAGATGATGGCCTTGCCGGAGTACACAGGCACCATTTTCTTCTGGCCTTCTTGACCGAACGCAATCCGGTGGGATTTAGGATAAAGCGGAGTGCTGGCGAGTAACGATAATGGCGGGTCGATCAGCTCCACCGTGGTGGGAATCAGAAAGGGGTCCTCAGGTCTATTTGGGTTGACGTGCCAGTTTTGGTGGATGTCCATCACCACGGCCAAGGTGATCCGTTCGCCTGGATGCGCTGCCGTCGCGGACCATGCGGTAGAAACCTCGACAACTGGTCGCTCAAGCCGTCTGGCTTGGCTAATTTGGGCGAACCCCGATACCCACACGACCGAATGTAAAACAGCCATGAGCAACAATAGATGTCTAATTCGAAGTCCGTGGATTCGATTCATACTCTTGACAAAGTTAGCAGAGATCACCCTGAAAGGCTGAAAAATTCCTGGCCCACCTCCAAAGAGGCTCGAAAGAGCCCCTCTTGTCGCCTTGCATATAAAAAAGCGTCACCCTCCTTCCCCATCTGCTCCAAGACCCTACCTGTGGATAATCCGCCTTTTCACCCTCCTTGACTATGAAAGATAAAATTTGTTATCCGGTTGCGGTTGACTCAGGTGATCAAGAGGGGATCGCCTTCCGTCAAGCAGCGCGTCATCACACCGCCACCCGTGACCACCCTTCATTCGCGACTGGCCAGAGGAACCCTGCAAGGGGCGGGCGATCAAAATTTCCGCTTATCTTGGCTAGAGTTGGGTGGATTTGGGTTGGCGCGGTTACAAAAGTGTTACAATCTGGGCCGTTTGAGCGGGTTGCAGATCGACCCTGCCAAATACTCCAAATTGAAGTCAGCGGTGATATCCGAACTCTTTCTTTGCCAACAGATCCACGCGGCCCGGCTGATCTGGTCCAGACTCTCGCCCCGGGTGTTGTGAACTCGCAGAATACGCACGAAACCCCGCCTGCCGACGATCCCTATTCCAGTATCCAGTGGAGTAAAAGAGGGGTCTCCTCTTGATCGCTAGGCGTCTCTCGAAACATGCGCTCAGTCGCATTCCTTTCTGGCCAGATGATGATTTCAATGTCGGCTACCGGGGCACACTGTGGCGGGCATAAATACGCTCGCTTGTCCACTCCACAATTTGGTATTCAAACGTTCTAGGTCTGAGGTTCACTTTGCCATCCCACAACCATTCGAAGTCGGCGTCCACAGACGTATGCAATAATGCTAAAGCCCCCAGACAAAGTCCAACGCGTCGCAAGCAGGTGATCTCAACAGAGTTCACGGCAGGTAGGCGGACATAATCAGAATCGGTTGTGAGCTGCCAGCAACCCTGGGCGATTAAGCCTTCGCCTGGAGAATGAACTCGCCTAACTTCCTTCACGAGAGGAACAATAGAACGGATTCGAATTTCCTCAGCCAGGTCGCTTTTACCCTGCCACGGCGGTGGAGTGAGAGTAAACGATAGCGCATTGGCGATCAATACGGTAAACACAGCAAACACTACAAGCCTCATACGGACTTCCCCTTTTCGGTGAGTTAGAACGGTGACCCAACTATTGTTTGCGTCGTTTCCAGATAGTAATTGACACGAGATGCGGCCTCAGGCATTTGCAAAGAGCGTAACCCTCAGAAGAAAACTCATCCCATTTTCAAGCCAACACCGAGGACAAAAAGCGATCAAAACCACCAAAATCCACGTAAGAACTGCCGCAAATGTAGTAGAGAATTTGTCAACCACGGTTGACAAATAGCTACCCAAAACAGAGAGACAGGTTCGTCCAATTACTGCCGTTTAAAGATCCGAATATGCAACGCGAATACCGTCAACAACCCGGTGTGCCCGTAGCCGTCGAAATCGTCTACGTGCGCCACGTCAGCGGGGCTAACTCGGTGCTGACGTTCAAGAGCTACGATCAGCGCCGGGAGGGCTTCCAGGGGATCATCCGATGTGGATATCGTTTGGCTCAACCAAGGGCGACTTCAATGACTTTCATCTTGACCGTAATAAGCGACGCTTTCCAAACCGATGAGTACGTGCTCAACATAGTCAAACTTCGCTTCGGTTTCGCCCATTAAAGCCGCAGCCTGCTTCATGTCACAATAGGTGAGAATTGAGACGGTGTCGGCGCGGGGAAGTTGCAAGTTAAGTTTAATCCTTATAAGGATCAAACTCATTGGCTCCCGCCATGGCAACACCGATAGGGTGGAGCGTGTGCAGCACTTCAATCGACGGCTCATGGAACTTCAGAACTTCGGGCAGCCGCTTGTAGCAGTGAGGGGATTCATCTGTCCCCGCACCACGCAAGACAACGCCTTCCTTGTTAATCCACTCCATCATCATGTCTCGGCTGACGGCCCCTTCAGACTGCCTGATACGTTTGCCTCTTCTCCAGCGAAACTTGCCGGCCGCTTGTCGTCTCGACATGACTCGCCCCGCTCCGTGAACCGTCGAATAGAGAGCCTTCTTGCTTTCCTCGCTTTCAACCCCCTGTACGATGACCGATACATCTCCCATGCTTCCACCGATGAATCCCTTCTGGCCGGGAAAGGCGGGAGTCGCTCCTTTACGCACCACCCACAGGTCCTTGCCGTTGTGATTCTCTCTCCAGGCAAAGTTATGATGGTTATGAACCTCTTCCAGGATATGGGCTCCTAGAATGGAGGCTACCTTGGCGCAGACCCAATCACGGCCCGCATAAGCATAGCGTCCGGCAAGCTTCATCCCTGCCACATATTCCTGGCCTTCTTGGCTATCCACGGACAGCAACGCCGGATCGACATGCATTCCATCCTCGCCTCCCGCCAGGCGAAGGAAGTGGGTGGCAATCTTATGTCCTGGGCCGCGGGATCCGAAATGAACCCCGCACCACACTCGGTCGGATTCATCCACGAACAGATCGACATAGTGGTTTCCGCTTCCCACGGTTCCCAGCTGTTTCCGAGCAAGGTCTTTTAGGTGACCCACCGCCTTGATATCCCAAGCCGGGTCGTCTTCGAACAACTCATGCTCCACTCTTTCCGTGTTCTTTTGGCCCACACCAAAGGAGATCTCTTTCCAGATATCATCCATGATGGTGTCGATCTTGGCGCACACCTCACCGGCATCCGCATCCAGAAGAACAGCTTTGTTTCCACAAGCGATGTCAAACCCAACTCCAGACGGGCTGACCTGATCTTCGTAGGCAACCACTCCACCAATCGGAACGGCATACCCCAGATGATGGTCAGCCATAAGCGCACAGTAGTCCGCTGTCTTTTGACAATTGGCAATTTGGGCAACCGCATTGTCCTGCGGCTCTCCCCAAATGGGAATTCCGTTTCTTTCAATGAATGGCATTGCTTTTCTCCTTTTCAGTGCAACCTCAGGGTGAGATGTTCCGGCTTGAACTGGGAGAATTTGATCCCAATCTTACACCCCATTTCGTTATGGTCGCAACGAGCCTAACTTTTACAGAGACAGGAGGACCAGCGGGACAGTGACACTTTTTTAGCCCACATCACCTTATCCAGGTCCTCGGACTCTTTGGCCCCAGTGCCATAGGAATCCTGAGATAGAACCTTGATTACCTCTGATGCCCAGGATCTCACCTCACGCATCCATTCGGCCACGGCAAACTCTGAGCGTCGGCCAAACCAATATCCGACTCCAGCCCCGAGAAATGCCGCTAACACTCCAAGTGTTCCAACAATAACAGTGCCCATGAGCCTCCCCTCTCGCTTGTATGGTCGCGCTAACGCCCAGCATCAGCTGCGGCGTGGAGCGCCGTCAGTTGGGATGCTGTTGTTGGGCGGCGTGTCAGTCATTTGGTCGCACCCTCCGATGGCGGCGCTCGAGTCCAATCCGCCCTATAGATCTCGGGCCGACAGGAGAAAACTAACGTCGTTAATCTGAGATGAATCCACTTGAAGTCGGGACATGTCAATAGCCGACAGTATTCCAACTGCAACAGCCCATAGCACCAATGGAGGACATGATGGGTAGGCGATAGTCGCCAACAAAGACACAGGCGCCGCAGAGACGACGTTCTGGGCTAATGACAAAAAGAACTTTCGTTTAGAGCTTCTTACTTTGTGCTCAAGATCCAGAATGGCGTGCCTAACAGTAATCGAACTGAGGCGGTGGAGTTCCTCTTTGAAGGCAGGTATGTGGGGTTCAGCTGACATTCTATGTGCGAGATCGCTCACATACGATCGGAAGGCAAGTAATTCGTCAGACAGCTTTTCCCGCGCCTCGAGAACGTCTTCGCCAACATTCCTCATATCAACTTCGGCTGGACCTTCTTCTGGTCTCCCCGTGGTGAATGGTCAAAACCTATCAGCCCTCCAACCATGGAGCAAGTGTTTTTCCTCATCTTGGGGTACCGACCAGATTGGTGTTGAAATACAACATAAGGACCTGTTCCTAGCGGACCAGGGCGCGATCGAGCACGTACTGGCCGTAGAGAATGACGTTGTCCCATTCGATCGGGCTAACGTGCTGCAGCAGCCTCGCATCGATGCCTTCCTCTGCGACAGCCCCCGAGCGCACCGTCTGCGTGATCTGCTTGGCTTGCCAATAGATGATACAAGCCAGAATCAACGTTAGGCAGCTACAGGAGTTCATCTGCTCGTGTAGCTCGCGAGCGTTGATCCGGCTCCTCCGGCGGGCTGGGTGTCGATAAAAACGACCGTCTTGCTCGACGCTATCCGACTACACAATGTTCTGGATACTACAGTCAGCAATCGTCGAAATAGACCGTGTTTCACCTTTTCTTGGACGTCACGTGGAAGCCAGTCTCTTGTCCGCTTGAGCGCCGCATCGAGGAGTTGCTGGGGACGCTTCAGCCCGGCGATGGCCTGCTGGTCAACGAACTGTCGCTGCTCGGCCGCGCAAAGGGGCCCTGGGGAATGTCCAAGCTCGACGGCAAAGGGCTGGCGAGAGGGTTCGCCCAAAGCTTATGTTGTATTTCAACACCAATCTGGGCGCTACCCCAAGATGATAAAAACCTATCAGCCCTCCAGCCAGTAAAAGAAGACCACGCCCTGGTCTCGGCAGGAGCGCCCTCAATTTGGAAAGGGCCTCGGGATTGGTACAAAAGCGATAAATCTCAGGGGTGTCTGGGGACCTGGGTTCCCAGCAGGGGTTTGGGGACGGCGTCCCCCAATCAAAACAAAAACCTGCGAACCTCACCGGGGAAAAAATTCCTTTTTCCCCCTGAACCAGGACAGTTAAGTTAGAGTGTCAAAGATCCTAGCCTCAGCAGAGCAGTGAGATAGCGAACAGCATTGGTCTTTCGTCTCTTGAGGTAGAGAACCTTTCCTTCTCTATCTTCACTCACGTGATAGCAATCCCAACGCTCCTTTCCCAATTCATTAAGCTTCTCCCCCAGCTCTGTTAGATCTGAATGTGCCATCTTGATCGTCTTGTATTCGATTGCCCAGATCCTCTGAAGTTCTTCTTCAGACAACTCCTGCCATTCCCTTGCTTTCACCTTTGCATCTTCGATTGCCTCTTGGGCCCCCTTTTTCAAATCGTTCAATGGAGCTTCCTTGCACGCGATTGGAATCGCTAGCAAGAAACACAAGGGGATCAATTTGCTGAATGTTTGTCTCATCTTTGATTTTTCTCCTTGGCGTTTTTACCAGTTTAAGCTTACACATTGAGTCGGCGCACGCGAGTGGATCAAGCATTCGGTTCTGTCCACTTCATCCTCATCACCGTCGTCGTGAAATACGCGGACCTCATAGGCAACGCAGGAGCTACCCGTGATCGGAGCCGTCAAACGCGTGAGCTTCCTTGCCACGACGCGACCCTCGACCGCGGTATTGGGTGTTCGGGTGGAAGGTTCAGCGTGCGCTGTGGCAACTTGAACCAGGTCTGCGATGGTAGTCACAGGGGTTTTACGAATCAGGCGGGCAGTTCTGTCGTGTCGAGCCACAGCTCGGCACGCGTTGATTGCCAGTAGCAGCGCGAGAACAGCACCTATCCCAACGACGTATACCATGTGCCCCTTCCCGCTCTAGTGTCCTGTTTGATTAATTATTGTCAATGGTTGTCGGCCCTAAACGCCCTTAGCGTTGGTTTTCCACCTTGCAATACACCCAATATTTCTCGTTGGAGCACCTAGCTGAGAACATTGTTTTCTCGACTCCACTTAGGCAAAATTAATCAAACAGGACACTAGTCCCTTTCCGAAATACTACATCGAGCGGATAGGGGTACCAATCAAATCCCTTTCCTGGGTGGACAACTATCCTTGACTATGAAATATAAATTACCTGCCAATCCCCTCCTCTATTGGAAGTTAGTCGGTTTAAAGAGCGTAAGATTTATCGCCTTCCAATGGTGAAAGCGACATGGTCTTCCGTTGAGAAAACTGCCGTTCGCCCTTACGGGCATCCCTTGAACGGAAACAAGGTGAATGGATTATTCGCTGCTTTCGCTGCCGCGTCAGGAATATCGCCCTCTTCACCTTGACAATCGTTGGGTGCCGGGACGAATTCCCCCAAACCATCCAGGCGAGCCTCTCCACGGTCGTGCTGTATAGTTTCGAGGCAGCTACATAATCATTTCCCAATGGCACCCACAGTCTCGCACTGAAAATGCCCAGCCCCGACAACAAGCTGCACGCCAGCGCCTCAGGAAGTGTGTTGAGTGTCGCAAACAGTGTTGCCCACACCAATACGAGGATGGAATTGAAGACCAGGAAGTTGTATTTTTACAGTCTCGGGGCAGCATGTTATTATTAGTGAAAAGAGGGAAGTGGCTGTTTACCCATGGCGCCAACCGGATGTGAATTTTGCAATCGAGTAGAAATGCCAGACCCGCGTCTGGGAGAGGTGGGGCGCAGAGACTTCTTGTTTCGCCTGGGAAAGGGGCTGGGTAGCATTGCCCTGTCTTCCCTGCTCTGGGAAGAGGGCCTTTTTGGCGCCAGCGCGGCGGCTAACAATCCCTTAGCGGTCCGAGCGCCGCATCATAGCGGTAAGGCCAAGTCGTGCATCTTCCTGTTCATGGCTGGGGGCCCCAGCCAGATGGATACATTTGATCCCAAGCCAGCTTTGACCAAATACCATGGAACCGTGTGCAGTCAGGGTTCCCAACCCCGAGCTTCTTCCAATCTGCTCTATGTGGGAAGCCCCTTTAAGTTTGCCAAATATGGGCAGTGCGGGATGGAAGTTTCCGAGATGTTTCCCCACTTGGCCACCTGCGTGGACGACATGGCCGTGGTCCGCTCGCTCTACACGGACTCGGACGCGCACAGCACGGGCGCCTTTTTGCTGAACACGGGACAGCCGATCCCAGGCAGTCCCTCGCTGGGTTCCTGGGTGACCTATGGCCTGGGGACGGAAAATCAGGATCTGCCGGCCTTTGTGGTCCTCCCCATCAAGAGCTCCCTGTTTGGGACCCAGAACTGGGCCAACGGCTACCTGCCGCCCATCTACCAGGGGACCCCGCTGAATACCGAAGGTACTCCAATTGTGGATCTTCAGCCTCCCGAAGGGATGACGCCGGAGCGCCAGAAGGCTAACATCGAACTGCTCAACCAGTTCAATGAACCTTATTTGGAAGGCAATCCCCTCCAAGGAGATCTCTGGGCGCGGATGAAGAACTATGAACTGGCCTTTCGCATGCAAAGGACGGTTCCCGAGGCACTGGACGTCGAGGCCGAACCGGAGAGCACCAAGGAGCTCTATGGGCTAAACGACGAGGTTAGCCAAGAGATGGGGAGAAAGTGCCTGATGGCCAGACGCCTGGTGGAACGAGGCGTGCGATTCGTCGAGATTTATAGCAGCGGCTGGGACTCCCATTTTGATCTGGCCGTCCAGCACAAGAAGCGCGGCGAGGAAACAGATCGTCCCATAGCAGGCCTGCTGAAGGATTTGAAGCAGCGGGGCCTGTTGGAGGAGACCCTGGTGGTCTGGGGCGGAGAGTTTGGGCGTACACCCCAGGCCCTACGGCAGTACTTCTGGTCTGGTATACCGGGGCGGGAGCATAATCGGACGGCCATGCTGATGTGGTTTGCCGGCGGCGGCGTTAAAGGTGGTACTGTGGTGGGGGCCACCGATGAACTAGGGGAGAAAGCGGTCGAGAAACCCTACCATTTGAACGATCTTCATGCCACCATTCTTCACTTGATGGGATTGGACGATATGCGGTTGACTTACTATCACGCCGGACGTTTCAAGCGACTGACTGATTTGGGCGGCCATCTCATCCAGGAAATGATTGCCTAACCAGGACGACCCTCAACAGGGGGATGAGGTTCTCCCTCTCTTGTGTGCTTCGGAGGGCTAGCTCTAGAACATGCCGAAGACGCTTTCAACCAGTGCGGAGATTGCGAAGGTTCCATGCTTCGGGGGGGCAATGTTCACAGCGCGGATGGTTTGGAAGGAGCTCCTGGAACCAATCGTGGCTCGGTACGAAAAGAAACGCGCCCGCAAATACTTTCGTGCTGATGCCATCTTTGCGAAGCCGGACATTTATGAATACTTGGAGAAAAAGGGCTTTTTGTATGCCATCCAGTTTAGCGCCAACGAGGTGATTCAGGAGGAAAGAAGCGTTGATTCGAGGCTAGAGTAGTGATAGGTTTTGATCCGTCATCACGGGGAGGACAGCGGAGCCGGGATCCGAAGTTGATAGGGAGCATGTCGGTCACAGTGCAGCGGCGGAGACCGGGGGGCGCCGCAGATCGAGTGTTTAGAAACGAAGGTAGCCTCGGACTTGATCACTCGAGGAGATGAACACCATGGACAAAGACACACTGCGTCAGCGCACCCGCGGAATCGTAGTTTTTGCCGTGACGCCCTTTACTGAAGACGAAAGCGTCGATGAGGAAGGGGTAGAAAAGAACGTGGAATTTCTCGTGCAGGGAGGTATTCCCGTCGCCGTCTTCTGTGGCGGCGTGGGAGAGCTATGGCACCTGTCGGAAGAAGAGCATCTCCAGGTCGTGCGGACGGCCGCTAATCAGGCCGCCGGGCGCATGCTGATCTACGCCGGCGTCAGCGGGGGAGCTTCCGCTTCAGCTGAGCGGGCGCGCCAACTCGAGGCAGCCGGTGCCGACGGGGTGCTGCTCTTCCCGGACGCCTCCGCCGTTCCCGACATTCCATCCTTGCTGGACTACTACACCCGGGTCTCCGAGGCCGTGGACATCGGCCTGATGCCCTTCCGGGCCGACGCATCGGTCGACATCGAGGTGCTGCACAGGCTGGCCGATCTGTCCAATGTGGTGGCGTTGAAAGAAGAGCGTGAAAACATGGAGGACTTTTTCGAGATCGTTCGATCAGTGGGCAATCGCATGTCCATCATCGGCGCAGGCGACCCGTTTGCACCCTGCTATTTTGTCCTGGGAGGAGCGGGCCTGGCCTGCGGCCTGGCCAATTTTCTACCGGCCCTCTATGTGGAAATGTGGGAAGCAGCTCAACGCTGGGACTACAGACGCGTGATGGAGATTCACACCTCCCTGCTACCACTAGCGGTGCTGCGCAGGCGTAACGGTACCAGCCTGCTCAAAGCCGCGCTGGAGTGCATGGGCATGGCTGGAGGGCCGTGTCGTGCTGACCAGAGACGCATCATCGAGAATGACCGGCAGCAGTTGGAGGAACTGCTCAAGCCCTTTGCAGTACACGGCCTGAAGTGTCTCGGCGTCCCCGACCCCAGTCTAGCGGAGGTCCAGGACCGCCTCCCCGGCAGCACAGCAACAGGCGGAGTTGGATCTGGGGAAAAACTCCCCAACCCTTTGCAGTGTGATGTAGGATTGACAAGCCGGCTGCAGTCAGTCTCTGGATCTCCTGCCACGCCCTATTTTTCACTCGAAAACCCTCTCACCTGTTGTTGAACAATTCGTCTTAATCGTCCCCTCCCCGGTGACTCGCTGGCGAGTCGCGATCCAGTCCAAGATTTCCGATTCGAGCCAACGGACTGAGTTGGGTCCCACCTGTAGCCGTCCTGGAAATGTCCCGCGATTCTGCAGGCGCCACAAAGTTGCGCGGCTCAAGCCGGCCATGGCCACCACTTCGTCGCATCTTAGAAGTCGTTCCGAAAAGCTCGGAAAAGAAATCCGCCTGCGGGGAAAGAAGGGCCTTGGCGTGACCCTCAATTCCAGTATCCATGCGCTGACTTCTTCTTCAGACTAAGCCACCCGGCGCGGCGAGACTTGAAGCCGGTTAATGAGGGTTTTCTTGAGTCGGGTGGCCATTCATCATGCTCTCTTCCCGTTGACGCGCTGGCAAGATTGCAACCAATCGATGACTTCGGCTTCAGATGGAGCTTTGCCATCGTACATGGCGCAGACTGTTCCTCCACGAATCGCATCCTTTTTGCACCGTTTCCCACTCCCTTGCTTTTCGCCTTACATTTCATGCTTTGTGCGCTCCTTTCATGGGGTTCGGCCCAAGGCGGACCGGGGCGGGAAAATGGCCAGCGAGCACCCAACGACGCAGTGTCACTCGATTTGAGATGATGCCGAGAGCGCGGAGATCGGCGTAGCGCAACACTTTGCAGCCTCATACACGCTCCCGCGATTCGAGCCAGTTCTTGATGTCGACCTCACGCCACGCGATCCTATTTGCCCCCAGCCGAATCGGAGTGGGGAAATCGCGGCGCTCGATCCAGCGTGTTGAGCGTCATTCGATTGGTAACCAAGCCGAGGGCTACGAGGTCGGAATACCGCAAGCATTTCAGTGTCTCATGCTCATTCCTACTCATGAGACCTGATTATGAAGAATGAGAACTGGACTCACTCAACCAGTGTGTCCAGCAATTTTCAGGCGGGTTTTTCGGTCTTGATGATACGTCGGATATAGTCGGGGTTCTCGCCCTTCGCAATGACTTCGGCCACTTTGAGTGCGCCCCAGGTGGGGTGCTTTGCCCAAACTTTCCTTGCGGCCTCTCGCCATTTCGCGTGCTTCTTGTCAGCCTCGGCCCGCCGGCGTTTATTGTAAGTGGCCCTAGCCGCCTTCAAATCGTCACTGCGCTGCTTCCCACTCAGCGCAAGGCGCTCCCAGCGGAACTTCATCTCGGCCTCCTTCCAGATTGCGCCCAGCTCAAAGGCGAAGCGGGCCGCCTCCGCCACATCTCCATGTCGGATGACGTATTCTTTTCGTTCCGCTGCTGCGGAGAAATTCGCCAGCTTGATCAGCATCCGGACGCACTGCAGCCTCTCCAGCAACTGGACAGCGTATCCTTCCGGGGAATCCGGTCGTTCCGCTCCTACGGCGAGACTCGCCAGCTCGTTCAGATCGGCTCCAGGCTCGGCCAGTCCCGCCTTTTCCAAGACTCCTCGCGCTTGGGATTCCAAAACCGCGCCATACCGATTCTCGAAACTGAAGTCCTGATTCCAAAACCGGCGCAGCCAGTCGAGTTCCTCTGCTCCTAATGGGGGGCTGACTCGCGTCGTTTCTTTCTCAGTGATTCCCGTTCCGGTTTTTACGCGTTTAATCGGCATGCCCGCTCCCTCAGCGGTCCCTTGAAGGAAAACGGCGCAGCCGGCCAGGGTCGCCGGTTTTCGGAAGCTACCCTAGCGCCGTTCCTTTATCGGTTAAGCCTATCTTATTGGAAAAAACCTGACTCTTCTCTGTTGGCTTCTCCACGAGGGCGAGGACGTGCGCCGCCCATTTCTCCAGCGCCTCCCGGCGCTCTTCAACGTATCGAAATCGGTTGTAAATGCTCGTGACGCCTTGGGCTGTGATTTAGAAGCGCGCTCAAGACGTGTGGAGGAACACCCGCCCCGGCCATCCAGGTCGCGGCGCTCCGGCGCAAATCATGAATCGTCCAATCGGCAAGGCCCAGCCCGGCGCGCTCACGGATCCTCATTTCCAATGCGATTTTCGCCTTTGAAAATCCTGATATGGGCCGGCTACCGCTGGTGGTGGTAAAAACATAGGGACCTTCAAAACGGGGCAGGCTATCCAGGAGCTCGACGGCAGCCCTGGAAAGAGGCACGTCGTGAACCCTTCCCGGTTTCGTGGCTTCGGGCGGGAGAGTCCAGAGCCCGGCTTCCAGGTGCAGGTGAGGCCATTGGATGTTTGCCACTTCGCCCTCCGCTGAGCCGTGAGAATGAGCAGCCGGAAGTAAGGGCCGAAGGGAAAGTCCAGGGCCTCCGTCGCGCTCCAGACTTCCGTCAGCTCTCCCGGCTCCAGGATCCGCTCACGGCTTTTCTCTTTCGCAGGAGGCCGGATACCGCCGGCGGGGAACGTCTCCACAATCCCACGCTCGACACACCAGTTAAACCAGCGCTTGAGAGTGGAGAGGGTCCGGTTGGCGAGAACAGGTCTACCGCTGTTCACAATCGAATCCATGAGCCGCAAGATATCGGCGCGCCCAATTTCTGAAATAAGTCGGTTCTCCCACTTCGGCAGGACCTCGCGGTTCAAGATACGTTGGGCTTCGGGCCAGGTCTGGGTCCTAGGTCTCACATATCGGTTGATCCACTCCGTCGCGACCTCGCGGGCACTGTCCGGCTCGCGCTCCTGTTTCTCCGTTTTCCTGGCAGCCGGATCAACGCCTCGGTCCAAGTCCGCCAGGGTTGCCTGTGCCTCTGCCCGAGCTGCAGCTAGGCTCAGATCCGGGTACGCATCCTCAAAGGTCAGCTTCTTCGGTCGGCCCCGCCAGCGATAGCGAAAGGCCCAAGATTTCTTCCCGCTCGGGTAAACGACCAGGTACAGGCCGGTAGGAGGCCCGGAAGGAACCTCCAGACGCTTCGCCGGGTCGGCTTTCATGTGCTGCACTTGCTTGGCGGTCAGACCTCCTTTTTTCATGACAGATGCTCTTCAGGGTAACAGTGTGGGGTAACGGACTGCCCGTCAATCCCTGTTTTCCAGTGTTTAATAATGTTACCATTAAAGGGTGAAACATTTTATGTTTAAAGGGCTTGCACTAGATTGAAAGTTAATCCCCGTTCACCCCTGTTTTGGGTGGTCATCTGCTTTTTAAGCAGAGGGTCTCTGGTTCGAGTCCAGCACGGCTCACTATTTATTTCAAATCACTGCAATGATTTCTAGGGATCCAGCCACGATGAGGAGCTGCAAATCACACGGGATGTAGGTAAGAACCGCTCTTGCGCTGCTACTAAACTTCCTCTACTGGAGAATTCGGTATCCACAGATTAAGTGGAATGAGAAAACCAGCCTTCTAGAATTCTTGACTCGACGCTTTGTTGAGTGGAACAAGGAGTTTTCAGATGCTTAATACGCACGACAATGTAGAACTGAGTGATTCCTTCAGCTTCGAACATCCCTTTCCTAGAATCCAGGACATTGGCGATTGACTCTTTTTAGAACACTCAATCCTAGCGAGGTCATCAGGGAAGGCTATCCTGGGTCACCTGGAACCAGTCCCCAAAAGGGGACGTGCGGGGAGAAATGTTATATTGCGACATTGGAGATGAAGGGCCTCAAAAATATTCGGCGTTGAGTCTAAGATAATTACCCCGTACAGGGTCTATAGGCCAAACTGTATTTAGAATTATCCTGGCCCCGCAGAAGGGTAGTGTTTAATCCAAAGACAAAAGAGTTCGATCCGAACGCGGGTTCTTTTCGAGGGAAGCGCATGTTTCACAATACAGTCAACTTTTCCTATTGTGTACGCCTGGGGCTGGGTTTAGCGAAGAGGACCCAATCCATTACTTGAGGCGTATCGGAAAGGATCCGGTGGTTTTTGTGGAGTTCCCAGGAGTTTATATCCCAGGTGTTGTCCAAGTATTTTCGAAGCACCCAACTCTTCGAGATGTTGAAACATCGGCAGCGAAACTGTTCAGCAGAGCCCAATTTAAGGACCATCGTCTGTTGGGAGGATGGATCAACTAACTCGGAATTGTGTTGGCCCCGGTGGGAAGATAGTAGGAGCTGTCTCAGATCTGGGGAGGATACTAAATTAGAGAAGAGATAAAGATGGAGATTAGTTTGCGAAGTTTAAAAAGCAGGAAAAATATTTCGCCTGCAAAAAATAGCCCCTAAGATATTGGAGCCACGCCCGGCAAGCCTGCGGAGAGCGCTTAGTCCCCCCGTACCTTGACGGTCTACCGCAAAGCCGGTACTGTTTCCGGCGTACAACCGCAGAGGAAGAAACTCACAGCGGAGGACGTAGAGCATGGGGGAGGGAGTAGCCTCTGTGGTGAAGAGAGGTGGAGGAGCATTTGAGTGACGACATTATTCTCAGCGTGGTTGACCAGTCTCCTATGCGTAAGGGAGGGACGGCCACCGACGCCCTGAGGGAGACCGTCGCCTTGGCCCAGGTTGTCGAGAGGCTCGGATACCACCGATACTGGGTCGCCGAGCACCACAGCTCTGGATCGTTCACAGGCACAAGCCCTGAGATACTAGTAGGGCAGATCGCCGCCAATACCCAAACCATCCGTGTGGGCAGTGGTGGGGTGATGTTATCCCACTACTCGGCGCTGAAAGTTGCCGAGCAGTTTCGAGTGCTGGAGTCGTTCTACCCCAGCCGGATCGACCTTGGTATAGGGCGTGCTCCAGGAAGCGATCAGCTCACCGCCGCCGCTCTGGCATACCCACGTTCGCAGGTGGACATCCGCCATTTTCCTCAGCAGATGAAAGACCTGTTGGGGTTCGTCATTGGTGAGCTAGAGCCAGGCCATCCCTTCACCGGGATCAAGGCCCAGCCTGGCGAGAACAGCTGCGAGTCCACTCCAAAGGTTTGGCTGCTGGGTTCTAGCGACTACAGCGGACGTCTCGCCGCTCTACTGGGCCTGCCTTTCTCGTTCGCCGGGTTTTTTGGCGATCTGCCCCACGGCCCGCAGGTGGCGGACCTCTACCGCCGTGAGTTCAGGCCTTCCACGGTACTTGCTGAGCCCAAGTTCAACGTCGCCGTCCAGGCTTTGTGCGCCCCAACCGAAGAGGAGGCGCTGTTTCTAGGCTCCAGCCGGAACTTGAACAAGGCTGGCACGTTGCTGGGCCTGAACCAGGGGCTGCTGTCGCCTGACGAAGCCGCTGCCTACCCATTGACGGACGAAGCTCGCCTGTTCATTGAAGGGTTCCGCAAGGGATATGTAGACGGTGATCCCCGCCAGGTGCATGAGGGCATCCTGGCTGTGGCGGAACGCTACGCCACACGCGACATAAGCATCGTGACCAACGCCTACGCCCACGAGACTCGGGTTCGCTCCTATACGTTAATAGCCGATGCCTTCGGGATGATCTCCCCCATTGAATGACTGACGCCTGTCTTTCGATACGTATAAAGGTCAAGTTTAACGTACCCACATTCGGGGGGGGATTATGATGGGGGTCAACATAGCCGGTTTTCTCACCCAAAAGTGTCAAGTGCGGATCATCCCTCGGGTGGTTGGTATGGGTGCAATGTGCCTAGTGGGATGGGTGGATACATGTGGAGCGAGGCGCGGTGCTCCTCCAACTGTCGCAACGCGAGTCGGGGAACCTAGGAATGGAAAAAGAGCATGTTAACACTCTTCGCCTGTGTTTCAATTACACATAAAGTAGGCTCATGAGAAGGTTCACAGATTGGCATAAAAGATATATGGCGTGGTTCCAGGATAAGCTAGGGATATCAGATTACGGAATGCTTTGGTTGATATTCCTGAAAGGCTTGTTACTAGGCTTGTTACTAGCAGCTTTTTATCTTTTCGCCTAAGAGAATAGAGAGGTTTTTAGCCTGTCTTGCAGGACGTGTAGGGAAGTGGCTCAACACACCTCTTTTAAGGGTGGTAGGAGGTTGCCTGGGAAACGGTCCTGTGAGAGTTTTGCCGTCATAGTTAGTCACCAATAGGAGTACTTGACGGAATCATTTTAGTTGATGGAAATTGATAACACGGAACTGAATCGAGGAGTTAGGACGGAAACCCTTATGGAGAAAGGGCCAGAGCGGTAGGATGTAAAAGTGGACTATGTGAGCTACTGGGTAACGTCTGGGGTAACAAGTGGTGGTTGCTTCGTGGCTGAAAAGGGGGTCATGACATGCAACAGACAAAATTGGCCGGTAAGAGTTTGTGTCAGAGTGCTGGTTTACGGGTTTGAGCTATTTCAGCGACCCAGAACAAAGGATCCCTGTAGTCTGTTATCTCGATCTTCCAAGGACTCGGCCTTGGAACGCGTCATGGGGATGTCGAGAGCATGGACATACTGCCGCACAGGGGTCGTTAGCCTGTCGGCGTTGTCTTGAAAATTCCCAGTGTGCGTGGATTCGAAGAGCGAGTGCAGTCGTAAGATCTGTACGGCTAAGGAGCTGTACCGTCATTGTCTGGATCAGTAAACGAGATTGTCAGATGGTAGCTGTAGTTAGCTGATCGCAGGGGGCGAGTCTGTTGGGTTGTTGATAGCGCTGAACCCATCGGTTGGTTTATCGCTTAGCTCTATAGGGTAGAATGGGGTATCCACTGGACTCAGGTAACCCCAACATCTTGTGGTTGGGCTCACGGGGCCTCGGCGTCCCAGTCGGCGACGATCGATCGATACGGCGTTGGGTCCACGGCGACTGCCTGCTGCACAAGGCGGTAGAAGAGTTTTCCCCGGCTGCGTGAGTTGCGCCGGTTGAAGCGGAACACAAACTCGTCGAGGTAGTAGTCCAGATGCTCGTGGCTAACCGCGCCTTGGTGCGTGCCCAGCAGCCAGCGCTTGAGCAACGAGATCGCTTGGTGCACCCTCGGCAATAATTCCGAGGCCTGCTTGCGGCGGCCCGACAGAAAGACGATGCGATGCTGGTAGCCCTTCTTCTCCAGCGGATCGTAGCCCAGCCAGCCGTCGGTGTGCACCAAGCTTCCCGGCTCGACCGACTCCTCCACGAAGGGCATCAAACTGGCCGCCGATGCGTTCCGCAAGCGCTGCATGCGGATCCGTCCTAGCCCGCGGCCTCTCTCTTCCGCGGATACTGAAATCAATGCTTTACGCTCGTTCTGCCGGCCGCTCACACCCTCTTACTCAGCGCCCTAATAGGTCTCATCGACCTCGACTACGCCCGCCAATCGCTCCCGCCCCGGACGCACCATCGCTCGCCGCAGCTTGTGCATCCAGGTCCACGCAGTTGGATAGCTGCCCAACCCGAGAACGCGCTGCAGACCCAGCGCGCTGACCCCGTTCTTTTGCGAAGTGACGTGCCAGATCGCCCGGAACCACAGCCGCAGCGGCTTACGTGTGTCTTGGAAGATCGTGCCCGAGGTCACCGACGTCTGCCGCCCGCAGCGAGCGCATTCGAACCACACTTTGCGCACCGGCCAAGCCCGCTCATGCCCGCATCCCGGACAGCGGAAACCCTCCGGCCAGCGCAACGCGGACAGATAGTCGCGACAGGCCTCTTCGCTGGCGAAGCGTACCTCGAACTCGAGCAGGTCGCGTGGATAATCCTCCACGAAGGCACATACTACATCTTGGGGTCACCTGAGTCAAGTGGATACCAAACAGGGTAGATTAGTAGCAGCGTAATGCTTGGGATTTATCGGAGTGGTGCTATTCCTGGCCTATGCTTCTGTAGCCAATGACAACTTTAAGGGCGTGGCTATCCTGTTCGGTAGCCATCCAGCCGACTGTCTCCGCGTTTTGTTGTGGGCTAGAGGCACGACTTTTCTAGATTCCTATGCTGCGGTGTTGTTATCCGACCGTCTCCGCTGCACTCGCTCTCACTATTGAGGTATTTAGTCCTCCGCCAACTGCTGTGGCCGATTGAACATCCGTTGTCCCTTTGCTATACTTCTCGACGCACATTGACAAACCCAGGAGGAAAACCCTTGCCAAAGACTAAAACATCCTCTCAGGAAACAAATCCAACTCGGCTGTTCGAACCTTTAGTTCGAGAGAACGGACGGCTCCGCCCGGCGGAATGGGACGAGGCCTTGGATCGAGTTGTCTGTTCATTTCGAGAGGCCACCGATCGGTATGGAGGCCAAACTTTTGGGCTTTTCAGTTGCTCTAAGGCCACTAACGAGGTCAATTTTCTGGCCCAGAAGTTTTCGCGGGTGGTGATGGGCAGCAACAATATCGATAGCTGTAACCGTACCTGACACGCTCCTAGTGTCGTCGGTCTGGCGACAGTTTTCGGAATGGGTGGAGGGCTGAATTCCTACCAGGAAATCGAGGACGCGGACGTTATCATCCTGTGGGGGTCCAACGCCCGTGAGACTCACCCCATCTTTTTTCACCACGTCCTGAAGGGACTCCATAACGGGGCTAAACTGTACGTGGTCGATCCGCGCCGGACCAGTTCTGCCCAGTGGGCCGAAGGGTGGTTGGGTTTAGACGTGGGCTCGGATATCGCACTGGCTAACGCTATGGCCCGCGAGATCATGACCGCGAGGCTGGAAAATTGTGAGTTTATCGAGCATGCCACCAGCGGATTTGAGGAGTATCGCTCCGCCGTTGATCGTTACTCTCTCGATTACGCTGAAAAGGAAACAGGAGTGCCGGCCAGTATGATCCGGGAGCTCGCTCACGCGTACGCTAAGGCTGGAAGAGCCCAGATCTGCTGGACCCTGGGTATTACCGAGCACCACAACGCCGTTGACAATGTGCTGGCTCTGATCAATCTGTCCCTCCTGACTGGTCACGTGGGGCGCTACGGATCCGGTCTGAATCCTCTGCGCGGACAGAACAACGTGCAAGGTGGTGGTGACATGGGAGCCCTGCCGGATCGACTGCCTGGATTTCAGCACGTCGAGAATGACTCGTTGCGCTTGAAATTCGAGAAGGTTTGGGGCACCAAGATCCCCGCCAAGAAGGGATGGCATCTCAGCGAAATGTTCGAGGCCATGGAGCGGGGAGAGTTAACGACTCTCTACGTGATTGGCGAGAATCCAGCCCACTCGGAAGCCGATCAGAAGCGAGCTATGGACCTGCTGGAAGGGCTAGACACTTTGGTCGTGCAGGATCTTCTTCTGACCAAGACTGGAAAGATGGCCGATGTCGTGCTGCCGGCCGCTGCGGGCTGGTGCGAGAGTAATGGAACCGTCACCAGCAGCGAGCGCCGGGTGCAACGAGTGCACCGTGCCATGGCGGCACCCCCCTCCGTCAGAGACGACCTTGAAATCCTCTATGAACTAGCAAAACGGCTCGGTCATGACTGGGGGGCACCCACGGCAGAGGATATTTGGAACGAAGTGCGCCAACTTAGTCCGGCCCACGCCGGTATGAGCTACCAGCGGTTGGAAGATTTGGGGGGGATCCGTTGGCCCTGTTACGACGAGTCGCACCCCGGAGAATTGTTCCTGCACAGCCGTCTCTGGGAGCGACCGGTGGTCGGTCCTAGAGCACCTTTCAACGTTGTCGAGTTCGCCCCCCCGGTGGATCGTCTCGATGAACAGTACCCGATCCGCCTGACAACCGGGCGGCGCCTCGATTCCTTTAATACTGGTGTTCAAACTGGTATGTACTCTTCACCACTACGTCGCTCCGAGGCGCTGGAAGTTTCTCCTGAGGATGGTCAACGCTATGGTCTCAAGGAAGGAGACACGGTGCGCGTCAGCTCACGCCGCGGCTCAGTGCTGGCCCCGGTGCGTTTTGACTCTGGATTGCGCCCTGGTCTTGCCTTTATGACGTTCCATTTTCCTGACGAAGTTGCCACGAATCAACTGACCATTGATGCCACTGATCCCAAGTCTGGAACGGCGGAATTTAAGGCCACGGCAATTCGAATCGAGAGGCTGGAAGTAGCATAGGCGAGAGGACCGTAGAAGTGAAACAGTAGCGTCTAGTTCTCTTTAACTACCTTAAAATAGCAATTCTGGGAGGGGGGATAGGTGTGGAAGCAAGATGGTGAAACGTTCTTACTATCAATCTGTAGTTCCTAGTCCAACCTCAGTAGCTTCGCTGCCTTGAGGGCTTCCACAATCCAGATCTGAACGGGGTTGCATCCTGCATTAGAACAGCAACGCGAGATGGCTCTTGACTCTGGGTGTTTTCAGCTTCTGAGGAGAGGGCAAGGAATGTGGTCTAGTACGACACCGGGAAAGGAAACGTGAATTGGATCTTCACCTGACCAGTCACCGGCCCACTGCTGAGGAAAAGCGTGCGGTAGACAGAATTCTAGGAGAGGCGAAGTCAGGCTGGAGAGGAGGCGAGCGGCGCATCGAGCTGGAGGGTCACTCTTCCTTCGGCGGGCAGGATGCCCGGGCTCATCGGCACCGCCTGCTGCCCGTCCTTCACTCTGTCCAGTCGCATCTCGGCTGGATCAGTCCTGGCGCTCTGAATTACGCTTGCCAGCGTCTGGACGTGCCTCCCGCCGAGGCCTTCGGCGTGGCGGATTTTTACGCTCTCTTCTCAGTCTCGCCCCGTCCCTGCGCAGTCATGCACGTGTGCGACGACGTTGCCTGCCTGGCTCGGGGTGCTGAGACACTGTGCTTCGAACTGGAGAGTGCTTTGGGCCCTGCCGGTTCCCCGAACGAGGAAGGGAAAACGACCTGGGAACGGAGCCCATGCCTCGGCCTCTGCGAACGCGCACCGGCGGCGCTTCTGATTGCCGCCGGAAAAAAACCAGTGGAGAGGGTGGTAGCGCCCACCTCGGTGGAAGGAATCCGGGCTCACCTTTCTAACCCCTATACCACAACAGTGAATGATTCGGCTGAAATGTTCAGCTGCAACGTTTCGACTCCCCAGGCGGGCGGGAGGAATCTCAGGCTGCTCCGTCGTATCGGCCAGGTCAACCCCAACAGTTTACAGGACTACCGGTCCCAGGGGGGCTACCGTGCTCTCCAGAAAGCCTTGCAGCTAGGCCCCGAGCAGGTCATACGGGAAATGGTCGATTCCCGGCTGCTCGGACGAGGGGGGGCCGCCTTTCCGGCAGGCACTAAATGGAAAGCTGTGGCATCGGCCGAGAAAAAACCCCACTATCTGGTCTGCAATGCCGACGAGTCGGAGCCAGGGACCTTCAAAGATCGCGTTCTCATGGAAGGCGATCCCTTCGCTCTAGTCGAGGCCACGACAATCGCTGGTTTGGCTACCGGATGTCGACAAGGATTTCTTTATATCCGGGGCGAGTATCCGCTAGCGCTGCAGCGGCTGATGGTTGCCATTGAGAAGACTCGCCGGGCCGGCTTACTGGGGACCAACGTCATGGATTCTGGGCTCGACTTTGACCTTGAAATCCGGCGTGGAGCAGGCGCCTATATTTGCGGCGAAGAAACCGCCCTTTTTAATTCGATTGAGGGTTTCCGCGGGGAACCGCGTAACAAACCTCCCTACCCGACGCAGTGCGGCCTCTTTGGGGGGCCCACGCTGGTCAACAATGTGGAAACCCTGGTCAATGTTCTGGATATTGTCTGGGAAGGTGGCAACACTTATGCTTCCGTGGGTACGGAACAGTCCACCGGAACGAAGCTCTTCTGCTTGTCCGGACACGTTACGCGGCCCGGAGTGTATGAGGTTCCTTTTGGAAAAACCGTTGGTGATCTGATCGAACTTGCCGGAGGAGTTTCGGGAAGTCAGCGCCTGCAAGCCGTTTTGGTAGGTGGGGTGGCCGGCTCGTTCCTTTCTCCTCGGGAATTGGACATTCCTCTGACTTTTGAAGGGACACGGGCTGTCGGAGTTTCCTTGGGGTCCGCGGTGGTGATGCCCTTTGACGATACGGTCGACCTGAGAAAAATTCTTTTCCGCATCGCCGCCTTTTTCCGCGATGAGTCGTGCGGACAATGTGTTCCCTGCCGGGTGGGAACAGTGCGTCAGGAAGAAGTGCTGCATCGGCTGGCCAATGGCCGGTATTTAGGCTCTGGGCAGGCGGAGTTTTCTCTTTTGCGCGATCTGGGACAGGTCATGCGAGACTCGTCCATCTGCGGGTTGGGTCAGACCGCCTCGAGCGCCGTTGAGTCTGTTCTAGAGCGCTGGCAGATCTTCAGTGAAGGAAGCTAATCATGAGTTCTAAATCGGTAGAAGGATCGCCTTACCCGTCCCATCAGTTTTTCACGCCCGTTCCCAGAGGGCCCATTCCAAGAGTGCCGGAAGAACCGGTATCCCGGCAAGTGGAACTGAGCATCGACGGGAAAACTGTTTCGGTTCGGGAAGGTAGTTCTCTTTTGGAGGCGACTCGGTCGATCGGGATCAAAACGCCCACGCTCTGTTATTCGGAGAGGTTGACCCCGATCAACGTTTGCCGAGTCTGTGTGGTAGAACTGGAAGGCTCTCGCGTGTTGGTTCCCGCCTGTTCCCGGAAGGTCGAGTCGGGGATGGTTGTAAAAACCGACTCCGACCGCGTGCGCCTTAACCGCCGGCTGGTTCTAGAGCTGCTGGCGTCCTCGGTGGACGTCTCGACAGCGCCCGAGTTACAAGCATATATGCGACTGTACGGAGCCCATCCCCAACGCTTTGGACCCCAGGTATCCCCAGCTTCTGGTGGGGAACGGGACGGGGCCCGTCCGGGACATCATTCCCGACCCCGTGGAACGCACGCTGTCTCGGTCGCACAGCCTGTCAAAGTCGATAATAATCTCTACGTACGTGACTATAGTAAGTGCATCCTCTGTTATAAGTGCGTTGAAGCTTGTGGCGTGGATGCCCAAAATACATTTGCCATCGCCGTGGCGGGGCGTGGCTTTGACGCTCGCATTTCCACGGAATATGACGTCTCCCTGCCTGACTCGGCCTGTGTGTATTGTGGAAACTGCATCGATGTTTGTCCCACGGGTGCCTTGATGTTTAAGACTGAACATGAAATGCGGCGCCAGGGAACCTGGGACGAGTCCCGGCAAACCCGTACCGATACCATCTGTCCCTACTGCGGTGTGGGATGTACCCTCAGCCTTCAAGTCCAGGACAACAAAATCGTTACTGTCACCTCCCCTCCCCACCACAGCGTCGCTGCTGGTCAACTGTGCATCAAAGGCCGTTTCGGCTGGAAATTTGTACAGCAGGAGCCCCACCGAAAACACTCAGGAAGTCCGAATCTCGAAGTACAGATTCAAAAAAAGACAAGTCGGAGAAGATGAAGCGGCGGTACGAGTGGAGGGAAGTAAAGGGTTAATCCTGTAGTGTTTAGAAACTCAAGCGGATTTCAAGTGATTGACTTAGTCGTGGTTGTAGAAGTCATATCTTCCCAGTGGATAAAGTAGTCCAGCGATTTTTCGGTTCGAGTTGATCGAGAGCAATACTTTAATAATACTGAAGTTGTCGTGTGTCTCTACGAGTTCGGAATAAAAAACTCAGAAAGAAGAATGCTGACCCAAAAGCAATCTAGAATTACGTTACCTAAAGGCTAACTATCCCTTCTGCGTGACGGGGCATAGGAGTTTCTGATAGGCCCAGGCGCCCGAGAAGACATCCAGACTGGCACACGTGGTGCTTGAACCGATGCGCTCGACTTCTGTTGAGCTCGGCCAGTGCACATTCGATAGCTGATTGTTAATCGGTGTTGGCGTTTCGAACTGATTGGTGAGGGGCATGACTTGCCCCTTCAACCCATCGGCGATCGCCAATCCAGCCCCATCATAACGGCCATTAAGGATTCACAGACCCGTCGAGAGTCGAGAGAATGTTTATGTACTCAGCCAGTTTTTGTACTGGCTAAATCTCCAGTAGCTTACTTATTTGGGGGGGGGAGGGTTACTGTAGTTGTTTTGTTAGCGAAAGCATGTACGGCTGGGACTACGTGATTTCCCCGGATTTCGTGCTTGCGGAGAGAGATCGACCTATTTCCGAAATGTGGATTAATCGCTTTCTTGACCTAACACCTGATCGGTGAGGGCGATGGCTTCCCAGCTGGCTGGGAAGCCGGCATAGGGAGCAATATGAAGAAAGGTCTCGAGAAGCTCCTGTCGCGTCACACCGTTTTTTTGCGCCATTCTAATATTTAACTCGAGAGCGCGGCTGCGTCCTAGGGCGGCGAGGACCGATACCGTGCATAAACTCTTGATCCTACGATTGAGGTTGGGGCGTGCCCAGATTTCACCAGCCAGGAAACCGACGACGTACTTTTCGAAGTCTGGACAGAGCTTCTCCCAGTTACGGCGAATCTCATGCGCGCCTTCTTTCCCGAGCATTTCCTCCAAAATGTTTAGCCCACGCTCTCTGTTCATTGCGGATCCTTTCTGGTTGCCTGGCGTTTGAGTCGAGTTTCTCAGCGGAGTTCACGTTGATCGTCCCAGGAGAGGGACCTAGGTCAGAGTTTATAGCCTCCACAGGCGCGGATCGCCTGTCCAGTGATGTTTGGGGACTGGTCAGAAGCCAGGAACAAAACCAAATTAACGATATCTGCAGGAGTCACCAGATGACCTAGTGCTGCACCCTTTTCGTACTCCTGTTTCACCTCGCTTCTCGCTCTTTGCTCGAACTGAGCCCGGTATCTGATGACTCGATCCATACGCAGGCCTTCGACTGGACCCGGGCAAACTGCGTTGACACGTACACCATAAGGTCCGAGCTCGACAGCCAAGGTTTCGGTGAGCGCAATCAATGCTCTTTTGGAGACCGAATAAGGGCTCCGTAGAGGATAGGCTTGCATACCCCCTACCGAAGAAATGTGGATGATCGAGCCGGATCGGCGAGACATTAGGTGAGGAGCGACTGCACGATCGCAGAGAAAAGCACCGGTCAAGTTGACCTTCAGGGTGTGCTCCCAATCTGAGGGAGATACTTCGACCAGCGGTGCGGTGGGACCCTCAATCCCGGCATTGTTCACCAAGACGTCAATCTGCCCCCATTTCTGCAGGATTTCTTTGACAGTGCGTTCAACCTGTGGGGGAGCTGTGACATCGAGAGAGATACCAAGTGCTTCTCCTCCCTGGGTCAGAATTTCAGAGGTAGTTTCGTCAATCTTTTCGATTCCTGTGAGCACCACACGGTAGTCTTTGGAAGCGAAAGCCAAGGCCATGGCTCGCCCCAGACCTGTGCCTGCCCCGGTTATGAATACGACTGATCGCACGGGGGATATTATACCCGGGGTCTAGGAAAGAGGAAGGGCCGAGCCGACGTTGCATGAGAAAATGGTGCTGGAGCTACTGATGATGTCGTCCTGTAGCGATGAAACTCGTTCCAGGCGGGTGCTAGAATGCCAATCAGAAGTTTTTTCGGGGGGGGGGGGGTACAAGTACACCATTCCAGGAATACGCTAATGTACGCTTCCCTTGTTCCAGGTTGTGGCTATACCGTGAGTTCTCTGTTGGAGTGAGCTTGGGTTCCGCTGGTTCCTCCAGGAGAATTCGCAAACGTGTGCTCAGTCGCTTGTCACACCCAGAAACCTCTATCCCGGGATTTGGATCATTGACGAGAGCTGATCACCACCTCGAAAAACTTTTGCTTGAATTCAGGCTGAAGCTGGGAAAGGGTGAGTCCTGACCGTATTTCCGAAATCTACCACTCAATACGAAAGGCGATGAAGGGACTTAGTGTTTCATTTTGTATTCCGGACTATAGCTGTTGTGAGAAGGGTGTGAAAAATGGTAGGGGGGTACCACAGCTACCGGGTGTAAAAGTATGCGGTTATCCCGGTCATCTTTTGTAGTGGTGACTAGATGCTAAGATGGTGCTCAAATCGGTGAAAAGGAGGAAAACAAGAAAGTGAACAAGGTTTCTCCACTAGGCTGGAGCGAGCCGAGGAAAATGAAGCCGGCCTCCCAGATCGAAATCCGCTACGGACACGGTTGCGTAAAGCGGGAAAGCTCCAATTGGCCCCGATACCTGGCCGTTACTTCTCCGCATGCTTACCAAGCAGCCTATCCGTATCTCACGCGCCAACCCGTCAGAACCGCCTTCGTCGACTGGTGCGATTTCGGATATCTGCAGGGCTTGTGCGACGATTTTCCGGATGATGCCGAATTGGTCGTTGGATTGGGTGGAGGGCGGGCAATGGATGCCTCAAAATTCGTAGCGCTGGTCAAACACATGCCATTGATTCTAGTCCCGACCGCTGTTTCTTCAGGTGCAATCATTCACGGAGTATTCCCTAGGTGGAGAGGACGGCTTCTCTGTGGTAGACCGGAAGAGTGGCCTTGGGTTGATTGCCAGCATGTACTGGTAGATTATGATTTGACATTGGAGGCACCTGTCCATCTTAACACAGCGGGAATAGGGGATATTTTGTGCAGTTACGCGGGTCTTGCCGAGTGGAGAAGGGATAGTAACCGAGGACTAGGCCAGGCTTGGGATCAAGAACTTATCGCTCCGGCAATCCAGCATCATGAGAGAATTGTTCATGACTTCCCCCAGACGCTGGACCAGAAAGGGGATCTCACGCCGGAGAGTGTACACTACATCATGAAGGCTTTGCAGGAGCGAGACTCAAGAGCAGTAAATCACTCGGCGGCTCCCCACGGAGATCATTTGTTTCTCCACGCGATTGAACTGGTGAACGAAAAAGCTTGGATCCATGGAGAGGTAGTTTCCCTAGGAGCAATGATTATCGCCTGGCTATGTCGAGAGAAGCCTGAGATCCTCGCTTCGCGGCTGGACACTTGCCGTGCCAGATGGCGACCCACACAGATCGGAATCAGCCGTGAGGAACTTCTCAGGGGGCTGACTTTTATACCCGAGTACCTCGCCGAGAAAAAAGAAGGGAACCACCACACGATCTTGCGTGAAAAGCCTATTGTGGGACCTTCCTTCGACCGTCTCTGGAAATTTCTGAAAACAGAAGTTATGCCTTCCAGGTGAGACTTCCACGTGACTTGCCACTGGCTCAGTACCATGTTGGCATAGGTGCGGAACGATCCCGTCTAATCCAGCAAACTGCGACTGTGCGAAGGATAAGCAGGCTGAAAAAGGAAAAAATCCATAGATGTGTCATTGATCGCTTTCTTTTCTGAGGTAGTTAAAAAACTGTTTGAGATTGCTTCTGGCGGCGTGTTCCAACACTTGATTGTTCTAGAAACATCCGTTAACAGTCCGCTGGCTGGGCGGAGTAGGCTGGTGAGAGGGTGTTTTTCCTGGGAGCGTGGGTGGAACTACTGACCGCTGGATCTTTGGGTGGTCAACATACTTACCGGAGGGTAAGGTTCCCGACTGACTCGAGTCTGTTCTAAGGCTAATGAACCTCCGGGGTGAAACAACCTGTACTCTTCCCTTCAGTGCGCTGCACTGGAGGGGTCATCTAACACAGAACCAAACTTGTCCTCTTCCTTTTGCTTCGCTTCTTCAATTGTTAACCCACCATCCAGGGAGTCAGTGGTTTCAGTGATCCGATTCTCGTCAGTGCATAAAGATTCGTCATTTTTTTCAAGCCACTCCTGATATTCGTCGGGAACTTCAGACTCCGGGTAGATAGCGTTCACCGGGCAAAGAGCGACACAAGCATCGCAATCAATGCATTCATCCGGATTAATGATCAGCATAGCTGGATCTTGAAGCTCGTAAAAACAGTCAACCGGACAGTCAGCCACACACTCAGTGTAACGGGAGCCAACACATCTTTCTGTGACAATGTAAGTCATCGAACCTCCTTCGTTATTCGGGTACCGGACTACTTTGAGCACACTCCACAGAGAGAGACTCAATATATCAAGGTCTCCCAATGCAAGGCAAGCTCGAAAGGTCACCGGGAAAAATTGCACTCTCTGATCGGCCCAAGAGTACAGACGAGTGGCCTTTAATCGCTTTTTTTCTTTTTCACCTCAGCCATTTTGGGGTACGATATGGGCGTCAGGCCAAGCCTATGAAGAGAGTGAATAAACGGGTCATCAAGATGGTGCTGGTCTTTTCCATCGTCCTCTTTCCTGTGCTCAGTTTGCTCTCGAACCAGGTCAAGGTGGGAATCCTACTCATGGCCCACGGAGCGGACTCAATCTGGAACTCAGCGGTTGAGGAAGCTGTTCAAACGCTGCGAGACTTCTGTCCGATCGAAATTTCCTTTGGGATGGCGGACCCAAGATCTTTGGAGAAAGCGATCCAGGTTTTAGAAGCCCAGGGGGTTGAGCGTATTGCCGTCGTGCGTCTGTTCGTTTCTGGAGATTCTTTCCGACACCAAACCGAGTATTTTTTGGGGGTTCGTCCTGATCCGCCTGCCCAATTGATTCTTAACGAATCCCATCACAGCAGGCAAAGAACTCCCGATCAGGCAGCGATCGATTTAGTCGGAGCCCAGGATACTCCTCCCCCAATTGACATCAAGGCAACCTTGTCTCTGAATCAAGAGGGACTATCCGAGTCAAACTACATAGCAGATATTTTGGTCCAACGGGTGCAACCCCTGAGCAGAGATTATAGGAGGGAGTCCGTCCTCATCCTGGCTCACGGGGAAGGAGATGAGGAAGCGAACCGACGCTGGCTGATCCATATGGAAGATATTGCAGAAAAAGTTCGAAGTCTGGGTCCTTTTCGAGCTGTCTGGGTCGAGACGCTTCGCGAGGATTGGGAAAAGAAGCGCCTGGCGGCAGAACGACGTATTCGTCAGCTGGTCAAGCAGGGAAATGAGGATGAGGGCCGGGTGATCGTGGTTCCTTTTCGTGTCTTTGGATTCGGACCCTATGGGGAGGTTCTGAAGGGACTTTCGTATGTCTGTAACGGTGTTGGACTGCTCCCTCACCCATTTGTGACTGAGTGGATTCGAAATCAGGCAGAGGAGTGCTTTGAGCAGGCCGGATGGAAAAGCCCATTTGCCGAGACATTCCCATCGATTCCAGGTGAAGGCCGTTGAAAGTTGAGGAGTAGATTATGGTTGGCTTTCTCCTGGTAGCTGGGATCCTGCTCGTCAGTGCTGTGCTGACTCAGCTTTTTGGGCGAGCGATGTACCACCGCTGTCAAAGCTGTGGCGTGCTCAATGCAAAACGGCGCACCAATTGTCGAGTTTGCCATCAAGAGGTTCCGCAGGCAGACTTGACTGCTTAAGGGGCGTCCTCGTCTGCAACCTTGCAATCAGCATTACGTAGGAGCTTCTCCGCTACCGCCATGGAGAAAAGGTCTGGAGGAAGTTCCTCCAGACCTTTGTGCTTATCCTTTGATCTAGATTTCTTAATAGGAAGCTCAGTGTACAGACACAAGCACCAGTCGGAAAAGATCTAACTGTAATCATGCTGTAGCCTTCTGTACCTATTGCCTGACTATCGTCTTGGACCGTTCACAGCGACCACGGGAAGAATGCTCACTTCTGTTGGAAGTGCTACTCCGACATTGGAAAAGTGACGATTCTGGGAAGACACTGCTCACCCTTTAGCTGCCATATTTTTAGGACGCAATCTATCGGGTGCATCTTTTTCCTACGAGAAGTTATTAATTAAACGAAGAAAAAACAGGTGTCCCCAACGGGATTTGAACCCGTGTCTCCGCCTTGAAAGGGCGGTGTCCTAGGCCAGGCTAGACGATGGGGACGAGTGCGTACGGAGGCGGCATTCTAGCAGCCACGCCAAAGGTCTGTCCAGTTGAAGGAACTCCCCTGAACTCGCTGAGATTAAGACCTGTTCCCGTTTCTCTCACATTCTTATCTAGGGCACGGACCCGACTAAGCTGATCGTGACCTGATCCAGAACCGGAAAGCGGTCGCCGTTGTCCGAGGAGAATGTAGCTCGATACTGGAGACAGCGGTCACTTCGAGACAAGGGAAAACTACTTTTTTCGATATCGGTCCAGCTTTTTTTCTCTAGGTCAGTGTCTTTGGATGCCGAGCGGATAGCAAGCGTCAGTCCTGTCCCCTGTGGTAGGTCTGCCTGGATATCGATGTGTGCTTCCTTGGCTTGTCCCTTCCAGGAAAAGAGCGAGGATTCATAGCTTTGACTCCAGGTACGGTCGTAGATGTGGCCCATGTCCTGGTCCCACATCCAGTGGGGACCGTGGGTCGGTAGCGAGAGGGTTCTGGGATGAGCAAAGCGCTGCCCGTCGTTGAAGAAAACCTTGGAAGACGTGTAGTGGTCGCCGTCTTTGGTATGACAAGAGACAGCAAGATCTAGCAGGCCGTCGCGGTCGAAGTCTCCGGCCAGGGCGTCATGGGCCGAATCGGTGATGAGAAGGCTTCGGTGGCGAGTGGCAAAGCCCTCTGGCCCACCCCAGTAGAGATAGGAGGGAAGGGATTCGCGGGTCAGTTCGCCGTGGTAGTGGGGGCTGAACAGATCCAGGAACCCGTCGCCGTCGAAGTCGGCCACCGTGATGCCGACTGGCGTGAATCCAGGGAGCCACTGCGCGTTCCAGGAGCGAAAACCTTTCGAACTGCCCCAGAAGATGAAGAGTCCGGTGTCGTGATGGTGGCTACCAGGATCGTAATAGGTGCCGGCGGTCAGGTCCAGGTATCCGTCAGCGTTGAGGTCAGCAACTTCCAAGGTTGTCGAGAAGGGAACCGGTAGTTGGTCTTGTCTGCTTTCGTCAAAGCCTTCCGGCCCACCCCAGAAAATACGAAGGAGATTGGTCATGGTGGAGACCACGGCAATATCCAACCATTGGTCTCGGTCGAAATCAGCAGTGATGGGGCTAAGAGATCGGCCCTCGGAGAGGAGAGAACGGCGGTTATCCAGGTGGTAACCTCTGGGCGAGCCATAATAGATCGTTAGCGGGTTATAACCTTTTCGCCCTTCAAAGGCGCCCAGAACCAAGTCGAGGTACCCGTCGCGGTTCAGATCACCGATGGTACTCGAACCAAGGTTGTTTTCTCGCAAGACTGTACGCTTGCTCAGATCAAACCCCACAGGGCCGAATCCTTGTTTGAGCTGGGCTGGTAGGAAGGCTGGGCGGCCCCAGAAGATATTTGCTCCTAGGTGAGGATCCCGTTGGGCGGCCTCTCCTACATGACCGGAATTGAGGGCGACGAGATCGACGTAACCGTCTACATTAAGGTCAGCGGCACTGGCCTCATATCCGCTGGAGAAGGGAATCTCCCAGCGTTGTCCCACGTCGAATCCCTCGGCTCCGCCCCAGTAGACGTGTAGTGGAACCTTTTCATCAAGGGATCCACCCCGGCTATTGCAGAATATGGCATGGCCGGGGGATGAGCCAATGGGGGGCAAAATCGCCACATGATTCGCTCCTTCGGTTCGAACTTGTCCGGGGGCTTCTTCGAGTTGCCTGTTACCCTTCCCAAAGAAGATGCGCGAGTCCCCGTGGAACGTCTCCGAGCTCTGATAGACGGCAATGGCCAGGTCTGCATAACCATCCCCATTGAGATTTCCAATGGACGAAGCTGCTGCCTTCTCAACTCTGATCTCATCCGAGCGAGAGGGTAGGAAACCGTCCTGCCCTCCCCAGAAGATCCGTACTTGATCCCCCGTGCCAACTCCGGCTCCCACCAGCTCACCTCCGCCTGCGGTAGCGATAGCGAGTCGAGTTAGAACAAGATCGGGCCATCCGTCTCCGTCGAGCTCGCCCAGAGTAATGTGGGAAGCACTGGAAGTGCGTATTGTCCTGGGAGCAGTGAAAGAGCGCTCCTTCGCGCCAGGCAGGAGATAGACAACGTCATGGTTTGTGCCCACCACGAGGTCAGTATGGCCGTCGCGATCACAATCGGCGGACGCCATGCATGTGCCTGGCCTGGGAAGCGATATGTCAGTTACGGGTATACGTAGCTTGTCTCCTTGCGACGTAGCCCACAGGAGACGAACGGATCCCGACTCGGTCAGAACCGCCACGTCATCCCCACCATTTGAATCAAGATCAGCCGCTACCAGAGCGATCGCTTCGGGTACACCAACATCGTGCCGTTTTGTCGAGAGATAGCCTTGCTCTCCTCCCCAAAAGATGCGGATAATGTGACCGACGGGTTGGTCAGGAAGCCACGCCTCACCGTTGAGGGCTACGATATCGGGCCACTGGTCAAGGTTCAAGTCTGCAACGGCCACAGCCAACACGCCATGTACCGGAAGAACGCCATTGCTTCGATGGGGAGGCCAGCCATCGAGTCCACCCCAGATGATAGTGAGAAAACGGCGAGGATGCTGGATACCTGAGTTGTTCGGGCAAAAGACAAGATCGGGATAGCCATCGCGATTCAGATCTTCAATGGCAACTTGCTTGCTCCCTTCCACTGCTAGTGGAGACTGCCCAATCTGACCGGTTGGAGTCACGGCAGCTAGGGTGGCTGGAATGAACGAGTAGTTGTCGTGTGTGCTGTTGAAGATCAGATCCAGGTAGCCATCCTGATTCAGGTCAAAGCGGTGAATCGTCCGGACGGTTCCATCGCGGCTTACGTAAAGGTTCTGCCCAGAGGCATCGAGTTTCCCATCGGCAAAGTCTTCGAAGGTATCCTCCACCCAGGTCTGGCCAAGAGCCGGCGGCCACAGGAATCCCCCATCGATGAGGCAGAGAGAAAGAAACCATGTGAAGTGCAGTTTAGTAGACTCCATAAAAAAAACTCCTTAAGAGAGGATCAAGACTAAAGGTTCCTAAATGAATCTTCAGAACGCTTTTGACACTACCACGGGTAGGAGAGCAAGGAAACCCTCTCTGTCAAGCCCAGAGCTTAAGTTTTGGACCATCGTTGATCAGGCCAACCGCTCGCAGGTTTCCAGTTGCTGTGTGGATACTCGGGGATTAAAGTCGGAGGTGGTGGATGTCAGTGTAAGAGGATCCGCGGCATTATTTTTGATTTTAAGGACCATCACTACTGATGTACGGTTGAGATTTTCGGCGTTTTGGCCGCCGAAAATAGAAGATGGGTAGGAGAGAAGATTGCTTTTAGGAAGAATCTCACGTTAGATATGACCGCATCGGAGTGGTTTCGCAAAGTGAAAGCGGCTGTGCATGGAGATGGATGTTCTTTGTTGAATCAGCGTCCGAGTTTGAGGAGGTATATAAGAGTTGACGTTCCTCGAAAAATCTACAATCTCATTGTCTTTGTAGGCCAATTGGCGGCTAAGATAATCTCCACGCTTCGGCGAGAAATTGTGGTGAGGTAGTTTAATGGGCCAGTCGGTCGGAGACCTCCTGAGCCTTCGAGGCGATGCGGATTTTCGAAAGGCCTTCCCAAAGCCTTCTCGTTCGAGTAGGATAAGAGCATGAGTAGCGTTCTGAAGAAAAAACGGAAGCGTCGCGGGAAGTTGCGTAGGAAGCGACGGCACCAGATTCGCAAGAACTCACACTCTAAGTAGTGGTAGAAATTCTCCTCATCCATCAGCGTTGAGTCCTGATTTTCTTTGAACAGCGTGTCCTCTTTGGGTGTTAACCTCTGACACATAGCCTAGGTGGAGAAAGGAAATTTTCTTCAGCCTTCCACCTCATCCTATTTCCACCTAGAACAACTCCATGTTTTTGCTTGAAGGCACACCTTCTGGTCTCTATAGTGGTCTACGTTCCTAGCGATGGTAGGTAAAGGAGGGTGTATGGGTAAAGCTAAAAGCCAAGACGAACGTTGTTCGGCGCTGTCGCGGCGCGATTTTTTTCGAAGAGGAGCAACGGGAGCGGTGTCGGCTGGGTTACTTTCCAAACAAGTCGTCACTGCGCCTAAGGCGGCAACTAATGTGGAGATCTTGGGTCCCAACAGTGTTCCGCTCACGTTGCACATTAATGGCGGAACTCACCAGGTCCAAATCGAACCTCGGGTCACCCTACTAGATGCACTGCGTAACCAGCTAGACTTGACGGGCGCCAAAAAGGTCTGTGACCGAGCTACTTGTGGTTCCTGCACAGTCATTCTGGATGGAAAGCCAGTGTATGCTTGCTCAGTGCTAGCCATCGAAGCTGAAGGCAAACCGATTGAAACGATCGAAGGGTTAGGATCTCCCCAGCACCTTCATCCTCTTCAAGCAGCTTTTGTGGAAAATGATGCCCAGCAATGCGGCTTTTGCACGCCTGGTTTTGTGATGGCTTGCAAGGCGTTTCTGGATCAAAATCCGCGTCCCAGTGTACAGGAGATTGAGTCTGGACTGGGAGGAAACTTGTGCCGATGTGGTACCTACGCCGGTATTCGAAAAGCGATTCTCCAGGTTGTCGAGTCGGAAGGAGGTATTCATGTCTGAGTACTCCTGGCCAGAAAGAGGACAAAGAAGGCTCATTGGAAAGCGAATTTCCCGTTTAGACGGTCCTGCCAAAGTGACTGGTACCGCCAAGTACAGTTATGATGTGAAGCGTCCCGGTATGCTCTATGGAAAAATTCTCCGTTGCCCTCATGCCCATGCCACCATAACTCAATTGGACGTTACGGCCGCGGAGAAAATGCCAGGAGTGCGAGCGGTTCGAATCATTCAGGATGTGGGTGCAGAGATTCAGTGGGCGCTCGACGAAATTGCCGTCGTGGCAGCCACTAGTGAGGACCTTGCCGAGGATGCTGTGCGGGCCATCCGAGTCGAATACACAGTTCTACCTCACTTTGTCAGCGAAGAAAATCCGGACCAGGCTCCAGAGACTAAGCCCGGCGCGGAACAGGTGACAGGCGATCCGGATACGGCGATGATATCTGCAGAGGCGAGCATCGAGGAAGAATATGGAATCCCATCTATTTCCCACTGCTGTCTCGAACCTCATGGGCAGGTGTGTGAATGGGAAGATCACGAGCATCTGACGGCCTGGTGCTCCACACAAGCCGTTTCTTCCTTAGCCTCTCAATTTGCCGATCCTCTGGCAATTCCCGCCACCAATGTCCGCGTGATCACACCTTATATGGGAGGCGGATTTGGGTCAAAGTTCAGCCCCGACAGGTGGGGCATTGAATGTGCTCGACTGGCTAGCCAGACCGGAGCGCCAGTGAAACTGATGCTCGAGCGCGAGGCGGAATTGGCCATAGCAGGAGATCGTCCTTCGGCTTATGCAAAAATACGGGTCTGTGCACAGAGAGATGGGTCCTTGACCGCGTGGTCATCGCAGTCTTGGGGATCCGGTGGTCTGGGAGGATCGGGAAGTCCGCCGCTACCCTACGTATTCCAAGTGCCCAACCGCCGGCATCGACATACATCAGTTCCCACCAATATCGTCGGTTCGCGGGCCTGGCGAGCCCCCAACCACCCTCAGGCTTGCTTTCTGACCATGGCTGCTCTTGAAGATGTAGCGGCCGCCTTAGAAATGGATCCCCTGGATCTTTTTCTGAAAAATGTGGGTTTGACTGGACCGCGGGCTAACACGTATCGGCAGGAACTAACGATTGCGGCTGAGCTGATGGATTGGAAGAAAAAGTGGCATGCTCGGGGTGCGGCTGGGAAAGGCCCGATCAAGACAGGCCTAGGGCTGGCCCTTCACACCTGGGGAGGGCGGGCTCACAACAGTAACTGCGAGGTTGTGGTCTACCCGGACGGTGAGGTGGAGGCCAAATTGGGCAGTCAAGATCTAGGCACTGGGACCCGAACCGTTATTGCCATTGTTCTGGCGGAAACCTTTGGATTACCTCTCGAGGCTGTCCGGGTCAGTATCGGGGATACACGTTATCCTTTTTCCGGCCCTTCTGGTGGCAGCACAACCGTGGGAGGTGTCAGCTCTTCCACGCGGAGAGCGGCTAGGAATGCCCTGCTGGCCGTCTTTGAAAAAGTCGCTTCTGAACTAGAATCTGAGCCCTATGAACTTGAGGCGGTGGAGGGCAAGGTTCGGGTTAAAGGGAATCCCCGGAGAAGTCTCACGTGGAGACAAGCAGCCGCCAGAATCGGCGTTAACCCTGTGACCGCTACGGGTACCAACCCGGGAGAGGGAAAGCTTACGGATAGTGGCGTGGGTGGGGTTCAGATGGCGGATGTTTCGGTGGACGTAGAAACCGGGGTAGTGAAGATCAACAAGATTGTGGCCGTACAAGATTGTGGTCTTATTATCGACCTAAAAACAGCTGAAAGCCAGGTCTACGGGGCTCTCATCATGGGTATCTGCTACGCCCTCTGCGAAGAGAAAGTCATTGATCCCGTCAGCGGGCGTATGCTTAACGCCAACTTGGAGTTCTACAAGTTGGCCGGTATAGGTGATATTGGCGAGTTGGTGGTACATATGATGACGGGACCCGGGTACGATGAGCGAGGGGTGATTGGTCTGGGTGAGCCTCCTGTGATCTCGCCGGGGGCAGCCATCGCTAACGCGGTGGCCAATGCAATCGGAGTCCAGGTTTCCTATCTACCCTTGACACCAGATCGCGTCTTACACGCTCTAGAGAAAGGGGGTACTACCTAATGCAAGCGTTCGAATACGCCCGTCCTTCCAACAAACAGGATGCGGTGAAGCTGGCGAGAGCCAAGGATGGGGTGGCCGCCATTCTAGCCGGAGGAACCGACTTACTGAGTCTCATGAAGGATGACGTCGTGGTGCCAAAAAGAATCATTGATATTAAGTCAATCAAAGAGCTACAAGGAATCAGTCGTCAGGATGGAAACTTGCGTCTCGGTGCGCTGGTGACTCTGGAGGAATTGCTGGACCATTCTTCCATCCAGGAAGAATACCCCTCCCTTTGGCAGGCTGCGCAAGGGGTGCATAGCCCCCAGATTCGCAGTCGAGGGACAGTGGGAGGAGATCTGTGCCAACGGCCTCGGTGCTGGTACTACCGAAACGGTTTCGGTCTGTTGGCGACGCAAAATGGAGGATCGATGGTCGAGCAGGGAGATAATCGTTACCATGCAATCCTCGGCAACACGGGCCCAGCTTATTTTGTGAACCCTTCTAGCCTCGCACCTGCCCTAATAGCTCTGGGAGCAAAAGTTATGGTTTTTGGGCCCAACGGGTTGCGGGACATTGGTCTAGAGTCCTTCTATCGTATTCCTCAACAGGAAGGGGAAAAGGAGTACGCATTGCTGGATGGCGAGATCATCACAGAGGTGCGGGTTCCCTCGGTTTCCGGGAGGAAAAGCGCGTTTTATGAGGTTCGGCACAGAGAAGTGCTCGACTGGCCCCTAGCCTCAGCAGCGGCTGTGGTGGAGTTGGATGGGGAGCGAATCAAGGGTGCCCGAGTCGTGTTGGGTCATGTAGCGCCTATTCCCTGGCCGGCTCCGGAAGCCGAAAAGTTTCTGACTGGGCAAAGGTTGACCCAAAAAGTCGCTGAAAGAGCAGGGCAAGCTGCGACACGTGGAGCGCAGGCTCTAAGCCGGAATGGATATAAGATTCAGCTGGCTCAGGTGGCAGTCAAGAGGGCAATCCTCCAAGCGGCAGGACGGGAGGTGTAAGTGATGTCGCCGATGAATCGAACCAGAAAATCGGTTGCTGTGTGCCGGCATCTTCGCTCGAAAGGAATGTTCATCGAAGTGGAGGCAGATACGAGCGTTCCGAATACTAGTGATGGATTTTTCTGGTGCTCGCATACGATGAATTGCCTGGGCCCAGATCGAAAAATAGCAGATGAGGAAAACTGTCTACCTGGGCGCGAGTGTTTCGAGCTTCGCTAGCCTTACGGCAAGGATGGATTTGATAGAATGGAGGCAGGAAGGGAGAATAATCCAATGAGAATTATCATCAGCTTGATGTTCCTTACTGTGTGGGTTGCCCAATCTGTACTTGGCCGTGACCTAACCATTGGAGGCGACTATGTCGAGGCACGCACCTCAGATGTTTTCACTGGTCCCTGCTTTGCGAATGCCGAAGTAAATTTAGTGGGTCAAGAGGCCATCTTGGGATGGCGTATCCGTGAAGGAACCTGGGAGGATGTACCTCTAGAGGGTCTGAGTGTGGTGGCAGTGGTCAAGGCCTCCGCCACGCTGGGCGATCCACACGCTAGTCCATATCCGGCCCGAACGGTAATCGTCGTTGATGAAGAGGCTACTGAGGAACAGCAGAATGCGTTGATCAGTTTCGTCCGATCGATGGGTGGAGACCTATTGCGAAACACGGCTAAGGTGACGAGGGCTCGGATTGAATTCTCCTTCGATGGGCATATAGGTCAAGCGAGCCTGAGGGCAGGAGATATTGTGGAGTTGAAGACACGGGCTCTTAATCACGGCGATCATCTGTGCGGGAATGAAGAGGTTTATTATCCACCTCTGGCCGAAGTGATCAATCCAACGCCTGCCTACACGCTCGCCCATTGGTTTCGGGGTCAAGGACTCAATAGCACCTGGAGCAGCCCAAATAAGCGCAGTGCTTTTGTTGGACTCTTCGGCCGTAGTGCAGCCGGAACCAGCCATTGATTATCACTAGTCTGTTCCTGACTTAGGAGTGGTCGTCCTTATATGCACTTTAGACAATTGGTGTGTTGCTGGCTTCTCTTCGTTTTCCCGGCCTTGAGCCAGTGTTTCGCTGCACTCAGGGCCGAGCAACTTCAACTCGAGGTGGTTAACCTCCCTCCCCCTGACGGATTTTCTGCCGATATTTGTAAGACTTTAGAGCCGAGAAAATTTGAGATCAGTGGCGAAGGTTCGATATTAATCCGATTCTGGCTTCGTAAGAGCCTTCCTCTCGGTACAGCTAATTCGGGCCAATTCGGTGTTTCTTTTGGTGAAATAGGCCAGAGCACTCTGGTCGGTGTTGCATCAATACCGGGAAAATGGATTGATTACAAGAGTAGGACTGTTGGCGAAGGCTTATACACCCTTCGTTACGGGCTTCAACCGATGGATGGAAACCACATGGGAGTGACGATGTATCGCGATTTTCTCTTGCTGATCCCGGCTTCTACAGATCATAGCCCGGACCAACTCTACACTTCCAAACAGTTGGTGGACCTCAGCAAACAGGCCTCGGAGTCCAACCATCCGGTAGTACTGGGCCTTTTCCCGATGAGTGGTGAAATGCTTTACCCAAGACTATCGAAGAATGAGAGGGATCAGTGGGTGCTTCAGGTCAAAGTCGGCACCCTCAACCTGGGAATGGTGGTCGTCGGTCAGGGTGAGTTCTGATGCCCGGAGTCGAGGGCGGGACTTGTTCAAGGCGCTGGCTTCCAGCTTTTGCTGCCCTTGGCCTGTTGGCCGTCAGTGCTACACCGTTTCTCGAAGTATCACGGGAGAAGCATCTTGGAAACATTCGTCAGTTGACGTTTGAAGGGGATAATGGCGAAGCTTACTTTTCCCCGGACGGAAAACGGATTGTTTTTCAGTCCAAAAGATTGGGTTCTCCCTTCGATCAGATCTACATCCTGGATCTGGACGGGTCGCGGCTGAGACAAATCAGTGATGGTTCTGGGCGAACCACCTGTTCCTACTTTGATCCCCAAAAACCTCGCTTGATTTACTCGTCCACACACCACCTCAGGAACAGGGATAATCGGCCGAAGTCAACTCGACCTGCTGGCTCGGGAGGGGCAACAGATTACCAATGGGAGTTTGATCCTAAGTTTGACATCTTCGTGGCGGATTTAGAGGGAAGAATCCTGAAGCAACTGACCGAAAGCCCTGGCTATGATGCGGAAGCAACGTTTTCTCCCTCCGGAAGACGAATCGTTTTCACGTCTTCCCGGGACAACGATCTGGAAATCTATTCCATGGATCGACGGGGAGGAGATATTCTCCGGCTGACCTTTATGCCGGGCTACGACGGTGGCGCTTTCTACTCTCCGGATGAGAGTCAAATTATTTTTCGTGGCGCAAGAGGAGATGACTACCGAGCCTTACAGCTCTATCGGATGAATGCCGATGGGTCTGCGGTTCAACCATTGACCCATTTGAGGGGAACCAGCTTTGCCCCTTTTTGGCATCCCTCTGGAGAAAAAATCATTTTCTGTTCCAATCACCAGGACTTTCGAAATTTCGATCTCTTCCTGTTGCAGCTCTCCTCAGGCGAGATTGAACGGGTGACGGTCCATCCTACGTTCGACGGTTTTCCGGTTTTTTCACCGGACGGCAAGCATCTTCTCTTCGCGTCGAATCGAGCGGGAGACCAGCGAGGAAAGACGCACATATTCCTTGCCGACTGGCTCGAATAGCCAGTCCACCACCTGCCGCGCGCAGATCATTCAGAGAGAAACTTTGGAGTGGGAGTTGGTCTCAAGCTAGCGACCCTCATCTTCTGCATGCTCGAATACGGCCAGGACTACGCCAGTGAACGGGATAGGCTTACCGGACTGTTTCCGACAAAGACACCTGTACTTGATCACAGACACTTCTAAACCAATGGGTTACAAACAGATAGATAGTTGTAACGCCTTTAGCCAAGTTTAAGCTCAGGGGCTGACTTCTGAAGGCACGGAAGGAGTATTCCCGGGTTGCTCCGTGGCACCCGCCAGCTTTAGTAGACTAACGATGTCGCCGTGACTCTTATTCAGGGCTAAGGCCAAAGGGGTGGTACCTTCTTTTCCCACAAGAGCATTCCAAACCGGATTCTGGGCTTTGATGGTCACGTCGGCATTGCCATCGAGCAGGACTCGCACTGCATTGGTGTGCCCATTCCAGACAGCCCAGGTCAGAGCGGTCTCCTCGTACTTGTTTTTGGCATTCACGTCGGCACCTGCCTGAAGGAAGATTGTGATCGTCTTGTTGTCGCCTTTGCGGGCTGCTTGAATCAAGGCTGTCTCCTCATCTTCTCCACCAGTTGCGTCGACCTTGGAACCTCCTTCCAACAACGCCTGTAGGATCTCAGTACGGCCGTAGGATGCCTCACGGATTAGAGCAGTATTGCCATCCTTATCGGTCAGATTGGGATCTGCACCCTTCTCCAGAAGAGTTCTGACAACCTCCCTATAACCCCGCCAAACTGCCCACATGAGTGGAGTTTCTCCCCCTCGGTCCTGAATGTTAACATCCGCTCCTTTATCCAGTAGCACCGTTAGGAGTTTGTTTCGGCCCTCCTTTGCTGCCCAAATTAAAGCGGTCTCGCCATCCCTGTCCTGCCGGTCGACATCGGCGCCGTGCTCGAGTAAGACTCGTGCCACATCGGTGTGCGCGTACCAGGCAGTCCACATGAGGGCCGTATAAGCATCCTTACCCCTCGCATTTGGATCGGCGCCTTGGGAAAGCATGGTTTTGACACTGGGTACGTCTCCCCGTTTCGTGGCTGCCAGCAACTCTTCATCCAGCCCTCCTGCCTGGGAGGGAAGTAGGAAGAAGGAGATAGCGGTGAGTAAATAGATCATTCTTAGTAGCATACTCTATCCTTTACACGGCCGATCGGCTTTCGATTTCATTAGATTTAGCCGTTGTGTTCCTATATCCTCATATTACCCATTAGCTGAATCTTCATCAAGGGGCTCTTGTTCCCTTTTCGAAACCATTGTCCCAAAGTAATCCGATGGTTAGGGTCGTGGCTGTTCCGACCAGGACATACCAAGTCCAGGCTACAATACCACTGAGATGGAGCGTGAGTGGGACAGTGATTCCAGCCACGAGGCTAACCAAAGCAGCATTTGGCCCAGTACGACGAGTCCATATCCCTAAGAGGAAGATGCCGAGAATTGCGCCCATGGAGATGCTGGTGATCGTCAAACCCGCTTCCAATACCTCTCCCCAGTTGCGGGCCAGAAGGGAAACGCCGACCAGAATCACGGCCCACCCTGCGGTACTGAGGCGTGACACCATTAAGTATTGGGAAGAAGTGGCTGTCGTCGAACTATAATTGCGGTAGAAATCGTTGGTCCAGGAGGAGCTAAGAGAGTTCAGAGAGCTACTCAGAGTAGACATGGCCGAGGCAAAAACGGCGGCGATGACCAAGCCCGAAATTCCAGACGGCAGCTCTTCCACCACGAAAAGAGGAAAGATCTGATCGACCGGGATCGATTCTATCCGAGGAACTTCGAAGTAAAAGATGAACAGCAGGATGCCAACGAGAGAGAAGAGAAGGAATTGAGCCAAGACGACGATTCCACTGGTGATGACAGCTATTTGACTACCCCGCTTGCTGCCACAGGCCAAATAGCGCTGAACCATCATCTGGTCTGTACCATGAGTGGCTAAGGTCAAACAGGCGCCTCCTATGATCCCGGCCCAAAAGGTATACGTAACCTGAATGTTGAGGGAAAAATCCAAGATTTGGAACTTTCCCCCTTCGATGGCCAGCCGTGCCCCAGCAGGCCATCCACCTGGCATTCTCTCCAACAAAGTCCAAAAAGCTAAAAGTGCCCCGGTAAGGTACAATGCCAACTGGACCGTGTCGTTCCAAACAACCGCTCTGAGTCCCCCGCAAAGGGTATAGGTCAAAGTGACGGCGGCGATGATAACTAGCCCCCAGAGATCTGAGATAGGTAGAACCAAGGAGAGCACTAGAACCGTAGCATAAAGTCGCACCCCGTCGGCCAGAACTCGCGTCACTTGAAATAGAAGCGCGGCCACATTCCGAACGTGCGGACCGAAGCGGGAATTGAGCAGGTCATAGGCTGTATAAATCTCGTCTTTAAAGTAGGCAGGGATCAGCCATAGGCTGACCAGAATCCTTCCCAAAAGATAGCCCATCCCCACCTGTAGAAAGGTCATGTTTCCAACATACGATAGAGAGGGAACGCCGATGAAGGTTAAGGTACTTGTTTCCGTGGCAACGATCGAAAAGCAGATTGCCCACCAAGGGAGCTTCTTGCCAGCCAAAAAATAGTCCTGAACATTTCCTTGCCCTCTCCCCAAGAGAACACCGAACAATGCTGTAACGAAAAGGTAGGCAGCTAGAACCGTATAGTCCAGCGAAGTGAAGCCCCTCACCGGTTAATTCTTCTCTGTTTTTGGATCACCTGGTTTCGGGGAGTCTGAGCGGAGCTTGATACTTTGCAAGCGACTCGTTATGGTCTTTTCGAAGCCTTCCTGGCTGGGACGGTAATATTGACGGCCAACGAGTTGCTCGGGCAGACAGGACATCTTTGCCACACGGCGTTGTTCGTGGTGAGCATAGCGATAACCCTTGCCATATCCCAAGTGCCTAGCCAAAGATGTGGTTGCATTGCGCAGGTGCAGAGGAACGGACTGGTTCAGATCTTTCTCAATGTCCCGCTTGACCCGACTGTAAGCCTCGTAAACGGAATTGGATTTCGGCGTTTGGGCCAAATAAATTGCGATTTGTGCTAGAGCCAGCGTTCCTTCAGGCAGACCGATGAAGTGGACCGCTTGCATCGCATCCATGGCGTATCCAAGAGCAGCCGGATCAGCCATTCCCACGTCTTCGGAGGCAAAGCGAACCATGCGTCGAGCCAGATAAAGGGGATCTTCTCCAGACTCGAGCATGCGTCCGAGCCAGTAGAGGGAAGCATCAACGTCGCTGTTGCGGAGGGATTTGTGCAGTGCTGAGATAAGGTTAAAGTGTTCCTCACCAGCCTTATCATACAAGAGAGTCCGTTTCTGAAAAGCTTCCGCCAGGAGCTTACGCGTGACGGCACGTGCGCCTGGACGATTAGGATAAGCCAGTTGGGCAACGACTTCAAGCGAGTTGAGGGCAGCACGAGCATCTCCGTTGGAAAATAGGGCAATTTGTTGAAGTGCTTCATCTTCCACGTCTAGGTTCCATGTGGCCAGACCTTTTTCGTGGTCGGCCAAAGCGCGCTTAAGAATTTCGACTAAATGGCTCTGGTTGAGGGTCTTGAGGACTAACACTCGGGTCCGAGAAAGCAGGGGAGGGACAACTTCAAAGGAAGGGTTCTCCGTGCTGGCACCGATGAGGATGATGGTTCCCCTCTCGACATGGGGCAGAAAGGCGTCCTGTTGAGCCTTATTAAAGCGGTGGATCTCATCCACGAAAAGAATGGTGTGTCTACCCGAACCCCTTCGCTCGTAGCTGGCTTCCTCAACGACTCTTTTCACATCTTTGATTCCGGACATTACGGCACTCAACTCCACGAAATGGGAATTAGTTTCCCGAGCAATAATACGGGCTAAAGTGGTTTTTCCAACGCCAGTCGGCCCCCAGAGGATCATGGAAGAAATCTCGTCTAAGCGAATCATTTCGCGCAGTATTTTTCCCGAATTCAACAGATGCTCCTGCCCTAGCACGTCATCTAACCTTCGAGGTCTCATCCGATCAGCCAAGGGAGCCTTAACTGGAGTCGTTCCCAGATCCTCTCGCGGGGCGGAAGGAAAAAGTTTCCTGTTCATAGCAGTGATTAGGAGGAGCTCACAGGAGCGAAACTTATTTTATCACGCTTGGGGGACAGCTGCTATACTGCCATTATTGAACTCGCTGCAGAGAAGCTGAAGGCCGCCGATGCAAATCGACCTCGATTCTCCTAACCAATCTTCCCTCAGAAAGGTGGCCCAAGTTACCCGCCAGGGAGGAGTACTTTTCTATCCGAGCGACACGGTCTATGGTCTGGGTTGTGATCCTTTTCAGCCGAGTGCCGTCGAGCGGCTGCTCCGTATCAAGAAAAGATCAATCGATAAAGGATTACTGTTGCTCACGCCAAATTTATACTGGGTTGAAGAATGTTGTTCCAATATACCTAAAGTGTTTTATGAACTAGCTCGGGACTGCTGGCCAGGGCCGATCACATTCTTACTGAAGGCCAACACGAACCTCTCTCCACTGATTTGCGGAAAACGGGGTAAGGTTGGATTTCGCCGTCCAAAAGGTGTCTTTCTGGAGCAATGGATGCACGCGATTGAGGGACCTCTGGTATCGACTAGTGCCAATCTTTCGGGGCGACCCCCAGCACAATCCCTCAAGGAGCTGCGAGAAATGTTTGGTCCCTGGGTGGATCTGTTCGTGGAAGCTGGAGAGGTCCGCAGCCAACCTTCGATCGTCGTGGATCTGACCCGGCGGCGGCCATGTATTGTGCGGGGAGAGCAGGGAATTGAGCCCTTGGTTTCGAGCTTGTGCCCACGATCATGGGAGAAAATCAGCAGTCTCGTGCCCAGGAAGTCGGCCTGGGTCAAGTAGCCGTGACTTCTCGTTCCGGGCTTAGCTCCATTTTGGCTTGCTCAATCAGTTTGACCACGAAGCGCTGCTTTTCGCTTCGCCGATGGATCCCTTTCTGGATGGCAATGAGCTCAGCTAAGACGCTGATCGCGATTTCTTCAGGTGTTTCGGACCCAATTTCGACTCCAATAGGTGCGTAAAGATTCCTAAAGAGTTCAGGCGAATAACCTTTTTTTAGAAGACTTTCAACAATGAGGTGGATCTTGCGGCGACTTCCGACGAGACCAATGTAGCGAGCCTTTGTCTGTATCGCCTTCTCCAGCGCTACCTGGTCATGGTTGTGGCCTCTAGTGATGATTAAGATATAGCTGTTTGAAGTCACCTTAGTCTGTTCAAGGCTCTTGTCGAAGGAATCGACAACAATCTCCTGGGTCTGGGGAAATCGGTCCCGATTGGCAAAAGTTTCCCTATCATCCAGCACAGCGATCTGAGCTCCCAATCGGTGGCCCGCCTCGGCGATCGCCTGCCCCAAGTGACCGGCTCCCATCAAAATGATCTTGGGATTCGGACGGATCGGTTCCACGAAAATCTCGACTGTTCCACCGCAGATAAGTCCTTCTTCTTCGGCGTCTTTCTCAGTCAACTGGTACTTCAACAGCCTTGCCTGGCCGCCTTCCGCAATCTCACGCGCCTCCTGCCAAACCTGTGCTTCTACACATCCACCTCCGACCGAACCGAAACTCGATCCGTCCGGGTAGATGAGCATTTTGGCATTGTCCTTGCGAGGAGTACTCCCTAGCCGTCGTACGATGGTGGCAACTACCGCCTGTTGTCCCTCACGGTGCAAGCGAACGATCTCTTCATAAATATCCATCCTGATGGTTATTGTGCAAAAGGGACCTCTACCCAGTCAAGCAGGGTTGGAGCAATAGGCAATCTATCCTTTCGATATGGTCCTGCAACAGGCTGATGCTCGACGAGTAATTCTCGCTATTTGCGGCGCCAAGCAGAGGAGGGCCAGGAGATTTGGAAAAGCCATCAGGGCGTTGCCAAGATCACCTATTTTTACAATTACCTGGATTCCCTCTCGGGTGGGCAAGGAGCCCAGAAACATTACAACGATAAACGTGATTCTGTAGGCACGCTGAATGCGGACGCTGAATAGATACTCCAGGCACTTTTCTCCATAGTAACACCAACCCAGAAGTGTTGAGATGCCAAAGAAAAGGGAGGCCAGGGTGACGATAGCGCCCCCAAAGGGAAGGACTGAGTTGAAGGCCCAGGTCGTCATGTCGATGCTGTTGAGAGCTTCTGTTTTCAACTTAAAAAGTGGTCCTTGTGTATAGGCCTGGGTGACCGTGATGACAATGGCGGTCAAGGAGCAAACGACAAGCGTGTCGATGAAGGTTCCCATCATGGCGATTTGGCCTTGGCGGACAGGATCCTTTGTTTTGGCTGCGCCGTGGGCGATGGGAGCACTCCCTAGGCCTGATTCGTTGCTTAAGATACCCCGAGCTACGCCAAAGCGGATGGCCTGCTGAATGCCAATGCCAATGGTGCCTCCCAGCACGGCTCGAGGCGAAAAAGCTGACGTCACGATCAGCATGATTGCTGCTGGGACCTCCATTATTTTCCGGGCAATGATGAGAATTGACCCTGCGAAATAAACGAGGATCATACTTGGAACCAATTTTTCCGCCACTCCGGCGATTCGCTTTATCCCTCCGATGATGACTAGACCAGCCAGCACTGTGACCGCCACTCCGGTAGCCCACTGAGGTACACCAAATTGCTGTTTTGCGGCAACCGCCATGGAATTCGTCTGAAACATATTTCCGGTTCCAATCAAGCAGGCTGCGGCCCCGTTAATTGCAAAAAACAAGCCGAGGGTCCTCCCAAACCTACCCCTGATGCCATATTCGCAGTAGTACATGGGTCCACCAGCCATGCTACCGTCCTTGGCTATCTTGCGATACTTGACGCCCAGGACAGCTTCCGCGTATTTGGTAGCCATGCCAAAAAGCGCGGTCACCCACATCCAGAAAGCTGCCCCTGGTCCCCCGGTGGCGATAGCAGTAGCAACGCCACCAATGTTTCCGTTGCCGACCGTAGCCGACAGAGCAGTCATGAGAGCTTGAAAGGGAGTAATGTCTCCCTCTCCCTCTGTGCTAGTTTTCTTGAAGGCACCAGCTATTACCAGTTGGGAAGCAATTTTAAATCGGCGTATCTGGACGAAGCGTGTTAGGAGGGAGAGGATGACCCCCGTCCCCAACAGAAAAATTACCATGAGCGGCACATCAAGTAGAAAACCAGGCCCCCAGCCCCAAACGTAATCATCGGCGATGAGGGGGACCCACTTTTCCAGCAGTTTCCAGAATGGATCCATGCTTTAATCTCCCAAGTTCACCCGTTTCTAAAATAGGATGATCTGTTCTCGCAGGTTCCAGGTTCCAAGTTCCAGATTTTGTCTTTTCATTTCTGACTGGAAAGTGAGCCCGACAGAGAGGAGCTGAATCGCAGCGGTGGACCGGGGTGTCTGCTCGGATGTAACGGATGACCAGATTGGGTAGATTCAAGGGGTCCGACCTGTCGATCGCTACTAGTTAGAAGGTTAGAATGCTCTCCCCCAGGTGTTGGATTCTAATCAGAGATATTCGTCGTTCGAAAATGTGTAGGATGGGTAAATATGTCGGGTGGTAGAAGCCACTGAAAACGGATTTCCGAATCACCTTGGAGGAACCAGTGGAATCTAAGCTCGTTCACACAAAATCTGTCTAGAACGCCAGGAGCGCTGAACTTTGGAACGTGAAACCTGGTGACTCCCTGTTACTATATTTATGGGATGGTGTGCTTTAAATCCTGGATACTGTCCACTACGTCTCTTGCTCCAGGTGGTTAGCTTGGATCCGGTGGGCTGTTCGTCTCGAGACAAATCCGGAGTCGGGCGCCGTGATGCGAGCCAAGGTCTTGGCCAGAGGGTAGGACTGCTCGACTTTGGATGCGCCAACACCTACGGGGATAAAGTTCCCTCCCTGGGCATCCCAGATCGCTTTATTTAGAAGGTAGGCTCGGTCGCGCGCAGCTTCATAACTTGGATCCGAAAAAACATCCTGGATGACCCGGATTTGGCCTGTGGAATCCAGTGAGATCCAGGCCGATACGGCTACGGCTCGGCTGTTTATGGTCGCCACTGCATCTCGAAAGGAGAGGGGGGTGGGAAACATGAAGTGTGAACCTCGGCCGTCTCCCTGGGTTAGATAGAAGCAATCGCGCATAAAATTATTGAGCGATCTCGCCAGGGGATCGACCGAGAGGAGCACCGGGTCGTCCTTGCCTCGGTATTCTCCGCCGGTGATGACGGCTAACTTCTCGGTGGAAGCCGCCAGAAGAATCTCACCCAGAGATGCGCCGGGATTTTCCGGGCTCCAATCCTCTGTGATGCGGCTCCACACGCGCTTCACATTGAACCTTTCGACCGCTCCCAGCAGCCTCCTGATGCTCGCTACCTCACTTTCCCAGTCGAGAAAAATCCGTCTATGGTGTTCCACATCCCAGACCTCCAGCACAATTCCGCTAGCCCCTCTTTCCTTTAGGAATCTTGGTAGAAGTCCTTCGTCGAGAGCTTGATTCAGGCTCCACCAAATTGGTAAATTGAAGGCTGATGGACCTGCCTTGTCAATGGCCAGGAGCCCTATCCGTCCTGGTCGTGTTAGTGGTAATTCTGCAAATCCAGGACCCTGTCCCGACACATTTCCCGAGAACACCTGGAGAGGTGTACGTCCCTTGTCTGTTCCTGTTTTCCATCGAAGATAGGCCTCTTGGAGAAGACTTGCTTGTGCACGCTCTTTAGGAGGAAGAAAGCGGGGCAACAGTTGCAGGAATTCGTCATTCAAGTGAGCCAGCTCCTCAGTGGAATGTCCGGCCGAGGCCTCGCCCACGAGGTCTTGGCCGAGGCCGTACCATTTGTATCGGAGAACCTCAGCTACCCAAACCTGGCGGAAAAACGTACGGTAGGCAAACAGATGAATGTCGTTGTTGTCGGCCCCTTTGCTGTGCGTCATTAACAAATGACCATCGTCACCGACCTCGATGATTTCTGAGGTATCAAAAATCAGTCCGGTTTTCTTGGCTTCTTCGAGACTCGCTTGGGCTACGGAACGGAAGTGGTGAGGTGGACTCGTGTGTCCTACCTTTCCACCACTGTCTGCCTTGATGTCGGAGAGGGTGAAGACAGCTTTCTGGTTAGCCGCCTCGAGCAGAGGATCGGTGCCCTTGGGGATGGTTTCAAATCGCCACTCCAGGCCTTTGCCCTCCTTCGAGGCCTGGGCCTCAGCAGCATGGGGATTGACATAGGGTTCAAATTCTCCGTGGCTGGTCATTTTCTGAATCAGTCTTGTTGCGTCGCGTTGCAGCCGCACGGTTTCAGGCCTGTTCTGGGAAAAAACATCGATCACGTCCTTGTCACCCGGTATTCTTCCGTTGTCGTAAGACTGATAGGCATATGCCGCTACTCGGGCAGATCCCGTTGGGGACGAAGCATAACAGGCCTGCTGAAAGTTGACTGGCATCAGTCCAACGCGATAGCGGCCCTGTTTTCCGCCGGGACCAAAATAGAATTCTCCGACAGCTTGTGTGAACTCGCCGATAGCCGGCAGGCCGGACTGAGAGCGACCAATCAAGACCGGATTGAACGTTCCCTCCACCACGGCGGCAGGCTCATCTCCCAGTTCACTCTGGCTAAACTTTCCCGCCACGGAATAAATTCGACTTAAACACCACTCCTCTGCGTCAGCAACTAAGGCTAGCATTTCGTTGACTTGCCCCGGACCGAACTCATAGGTGCGAATGACTGACCGGTTACTGCAAAGGTCCTCGATCGATTCCACCACGCCTAGGTAGTCATTGCCTTCTATCCGTCTTCCCGACCCTTTGTCAGGGTTGAAAAAGAGGTTAAACAGGGCACGATTAAAAAAGCCACAGGCTGCATCAAGAGCCTTGGCGACGAAGATTGGCTCCGCTCCTCTTTCGGTGAAAGGGAAGTCAAGGCAACGCATTTTCAGAGTTTGGGCTTGCGTTTCCCGTTTAAGATCGAAGATCTTCCTGGCCTCATCCAAACACCGCTGTGTCGCCAGCCCATCTTTTAAGACAAGAAGCGCTGCTTCAAGAGCAATTTGAACACAGGGTCTGAAGGGATCTGGTGCATCGCTAGCTGAATGATCTCTATCCTGTGTAGTGACGTGGACGTGGAAATCCCCTCCAAAGACCTTAACCATTGCTCCGCGGAGCTTACTGTTTCCAACGGCTTCTTCCAGCAGTTGCCGGGCCGGATCAATTATCTCTTCAGGGATTTCCCAGCCCATGAAACGGCCTAAATCAAGTGAAATTACTGTAATTGTCAGTTGTCTCGCCATGACCAACTCCTTGACCAGATTGGGATTCTCCAGATATGTCTCTTGCCTGGATCAACGGTGCTAACGACTCGCTGCTGCCTTTTAGGAAGAACATTTTGCTTTAAAGGTAAGAATGCGTGTCCCAGCACTGGCTTGTTAACAAAAAAAGCGCAGAGGATTTCCTAATCTGGACCGTCTGCCACACTGGGCTCTTTACCAGCTGACGGACGAGCGCGCAGCGTCGCTCTGCTTTCCTTCAAGATATAGATCGCTTTGTCTTGAGATTCGTGGTAAGTGCGGATGATTAATTCGGCCACGAGCCCAAAGAGAATAAATTGCACCCCGACTAGGAAACAGAAGACAGATAAAAGCAGTAGGGGATTTCGGTGGGCCTTCACCATGTAAGCAAACTTCTGGTAGAGAGTTAAAAGGCTCAGGGTGACTCCACCCAGAAAAGCAAATATACCTAGACCTCCGAACACATACATGGGTTTGGTCGAATAACTTTCCAAAAACTTGATAGTGATCAGATCCAGTAATACCTTGACCGTGCGCAAGAGCCCGTATTTGGAGCCACCTTGCAGACGGGGACGATGGTTGACCGGAACTTCCCCTACTCGTGCCCCCGCCCAGGCGGCGAAGATGGGGATAAAGCGATGCATTTCTCCGTAGAGGCGGATGTGGCGTACGATATCGCGGCGGTACCCCTTCAGGGTGCAGCCATAGTCGTGTAAACGGACACCGCTCAACCAGCTGATCAGTCGATTTGCCAAGCGGGAAGGGAAGACGCGAGTGAGCCATGGGTCGGCTCGGTTCTGTCGCCAGCAACTGACTACGTCATAACCCGATGCGAGTTGACTCATAATTGTGGGAATGTCCGCGGGGTCGTTTTGCAAATCCGCGTCTAAAGGAATGAGAATCTCTCCTCGGGCGTGCTCAAAACCGGCCGCGATGGCGGCAGTCTGGCCAAAGTTACGCACAAACTCGAGTAGCACGACCCGGGCATCTCGCTGGGACAAGTCCTGCAAGAGATGGCTGCTGCCATCCACACTACCATCGTCAATGAAGAGAATCTCGTAGTCGATCCCCAGATTCTCCAGTACCTTCTTCAGCTCAAGGTAGAGAGGCTTAAGGTTATCCCTCTCATTGAACACTGGGACGATGATCGACAGTTCGAGCTTTTGCTCTGTCAGTTCTCTTGTTGGTAATGAGGTAGATGGAAGGCGTTGACACTTGTCGGAAGTTACCCATTCGGCCACGTTGGAACCCTTCGATCACCACCCGCGCTGTAGTATACAACTTCAGGCGTACTTCTACAATCTCCAGAGGGACCGATGTCACTCTAGCTAACTGAGGATAGTCACTGGCCGCCAAAATCAGGTAGAGGGGATCAGGCGATTCAAGGTGCTGCACCGCGTCCTCCAGCTTGTGTAGTTCGAGAATGGGGCGGTTCAGGTAAAAAGCCAGACTCGGGGTAGCAAAGCGGTAATAACCAGCTCGGAGAGGATGGGGGGAATCAGCGGTTAAGCGCTTAATCGTTTCGGCGAAATGCACTACGGGTCTATATTGTTCCAGGGGCTTTGAGTATAGGCCGAAAGCTGAAAAATAAAAAAGGGCCAGACTGGCGGCTACCCCTTTCCATTTTCGCACAATCAGGAGACTGATTGTACAGAGAAGGAGGAGAGAAGGAACCCATAAAAACGTGCCCTCGAAACGCAGGACATTCACGATCAGGAACAAAGCCAATGCTACCATCCCCATGATGACGCTCACCAGACTCAGAAGAAAGACGGAAAGACGAGTGTGGTGTAAAAAGGTAGCAATTCCCAATGCTGCAACTGGGTAAACGGGAAGAATGTAATATTCTTGCTTGTTGTGAGAAAGGGAAAAGAAGAGCATGTAAATAGCGATCCAAAGAAAAAGCAGAAGCAGAGCCCGCTTATCCTTTGAAGCAGGTCTTCTTGGCCGGTTGCGGATCCACCAAACCACGGCTCCCGGAAAGAAAAAAGACCAGGGAAAAAAATCTGTCACAAAAACACCTAGGTAGTAAAAGGGTCCGCGCTGGGGTCCGAAGTCGCTGTAGATGAAACGTCCGAGGTTCTCCTTAGCAAAAAAGTCAATCACTGGCTGCCAGCCGATTTGATACCCGAGTAGCACAAACCAAGAAGAGCTCACTAAGAGAAAAATTATTCCTCCGGTCACCCAAGGTGCTGGGCGTAGTCTTCGGCGGGACAAGATAAGATAGGTGCCCAGAATGATTACCGGCAGCAACGCGATAGGACCCTTTGAGAGAAAAGCCAGACCGAAAAAGAAGGCTGACAGGGAAAAGCGACCCTTTCCGCCTTTTTCGAGCCAAAAGAGGAAAAACGCAAGGGCTACTAGCAGACAGGAAAGGGTTAGAACTTCAATTAACAAGCGCCGTGAGAGGATGAGAAAGCGAAAGGAGGTGGCAAAAAGTCCAGCTCCCAAAAGAGCAATTTCTTCTCCAAACAGGAGCTTTCCAAGCACGAAAAGGGCGAGCACGGAGCCAAAGGCCAGACTTGCTATGGTCAGACGCTCCCAAAACACCGAAGGTGTAAACAGTTTGTACACTGCTGCCACAATCCAATAAGCCAGAGGTGGCTTATTTAGTCTGGGCTCTCCGTTGAAGTGGGGAACTATCCAATCGTTCCGTTCGACCATTTCTCGAGGTGTCTGAGTGTAGTAGGCCTCGTTAGTGTCCCAAATCGAGGACGTGTCCAACGCCACGAAGAAGGGAAGGGAAAAGAGCAGAAGGAGTGCCAGGGAGATTGGTTTCATTAGGCGGAATGGCACATGTTTGTCCACCCTGGAGGATTCAGAACAGAGTCGACTGCAATTCCTCGATCACTTGGTGGCTGGAGCTGGAACGGGGCTGGCCTGACAAGTCTATCGCTTTCCGCTCAAGACGTAATAGAATCTCATGGGCACGCTTTAACACTGGCCTGGGCAGACCCGCCAGACGCGCCACCTCGATTCCGTAGCTTCTATTGGCTATCCCCGGGACCACCCGGTGAAAAAAAAGAATTTCACCTTCCGATTCGCGTATGGTGACACAGTAATTCTTTATGCCTTCGTAAAGCCTTTCTAGCTTGGTTAGTTCCTGGTAGTGAGTCGCAAACAGCGTGCGCGCCTTATGGGTGCTTTCGGTGTGCAGATATTCTGCCACTGACCAAGCGATGGAGAGCCCATCGAAGGTCGCCGTACCCCGACCGACCTCATCCAGGAGGATCAAGCTTCGAGGCGTGGCGGTATGAAGAATATTCGCCGTTTCGATCATCTCTACCATAAAGGTGGATCTTCCCCTGGCGAGGTTGTCGCTTGCTCCTACGCGAGTAAAAATTTGATCGATCAAGCCGATAAAAGCCTCTTTCGCAGGTACGAATGAGCCCATTTGCGCCATGATGACGATCAGGGCATTTTGCCTTAAATAGGTAGACTTTCCACCCATATTTGGACCCGTCAGGATAAGTAATTGATTGTTCCGGGAGTCGCAGTGAAGATCATTGGGGACGAAAGGATTACTTGATTGCAATTCCAATACTGGGTGCCGCCCTGCCCGAATTCGAAGCTCCTGGCTCGGGTCTAGGTGGGGCCGAATGTAATGGTTCCTTCTCGCTACTTCGGCAAGGCCTCGTAATACATCCAACTGGGCAATGATGCGAGCCATGTCCTGAATTCGTCTGGTCTGCAGGGCAACTTGGTTTCGAACCTCGTTAAACAGCTTTCTTTCAAGCTCGACGATTCGGTCCTCTGCCCCCATGATTTTCTCCTCGTACTCTTTAAGCTCCGGCGTGACAAATCGCTCACATCCCACCAGGGTCTGCCTGCGGATGTAGTCTGTCGGAACGGCCTTCAAGTGTGACCGCGTAACCTCAAGAAAATAGCCAAACACCTTGTTGTATTTGACCTTCAGAGAAGAAATTCCAGTTCGGTCTCGCTCCCGCGTTTGCAGAGCTGCAATAAAGGTCTTTCCCGAGACGGAAATCTCCCGCAGCTGATCCAACTTTGAGTTGAAACCTGACCGAATAGTGCCCCCCTCATTCGGCTTGAGTGGAGCGTCCTCAGATATGGAGCGCTCCAGGAGATCGACAACCTCCAGCAGGAGATCGATTTTCTGGTTTAGGAGAAAACTCTGACAACCTTGCAGGAACCGGCTGAGTGACGGCAAAGCCTTGAGAGAGTCCCTCAGTGCCAGAAGATCACGCGCAGTAGCCGTCTCGAGAATGACCCGACCAACCAGCCTCTCGAGATCATGGATTAACTTCAGGATTTTCTCCAACCGATCAATGGTCGTTAGGGAAGATTGGAGTTCCTCGACAGCGTCCAGACGGCACTGGATTTCCTTTAGCTTCAGACTGGGTCGCAATAGCCAGTTGCGCAACAGGCGAGCTCCCATTCCCGTCTTGGTGCGGTCCAGAGTGGACAGAAGCGTCCACTGCCTATTTCCATCCAGACCCCGCACTAGTTCCAGATTATGTACAGTAGATTCATCCAGCTTGAGATGGTTAGTCGGCTCAAAGAAGCGCAGTGAGCTGACGTGGTCCAGGTGGAGCTTTTGAGTCTGCTTTGCGTAGCTCAATAGAGCTCCTGCCGCAGCGATGGCCACATGTTGCCAGTTTAGCCCAAACCCTTCCAAAGTCGACAACTTGAAATGGTCCAAAAGAATCCGCCTCGAATGATCGAGGTTGAAGAGCCAGCTGGCTTGGGGAGTTCGAACAGCTGAAATGCGCACCTGATCGGGGAGATGCCCGACCAGCCGGGCCTCATCTTCCTCGGGTATAATCAACTCCCTCGGGGCGATGTGGAGAAGTTCTTCCTCCATTTGGCGCCAGGCTTGAAGTCCCGAAAACTCACTCAGGGAAAACTCGCCGGTGGAGAGATCTAGAAATGAGGCAGCAACGCAGTCTGCCCGCTCCAGTAGGCTTGCCATGAAATTGTTTTCCTTGGATTTCAGCATGTCTTTATCAATGACCGTTCCTGGAGTGATGATACGCGTGACTTCACGGCGAACAATTCCTTTCGCTACCCGAGGATTCTCCACCTGTTCGCAGATGGCGACCTTATAGCCTCGCTGAACCAAACGCGCCAGATATTTCTGCGACGAATGGTGAGGAACACCACACATGGGAATGGGTTTACCACTGAGATCGGTGTTCCGTGAAGTGAGTGTGATCTCGAGTTCCCGGCTGGCCAAGATAGCATCCTCGTAGAACATCTCGTAAAAATCCCCCAAGCGAAAAAACACTAGCTTGTCTGGGTGATCCTGCTTGATCTTGTGGTATTGACTCATCATGGGGGTAAGGTTGCTCATGTTGCTTTACTTTAACAAACCGGTATGAAATAAAGGAGCTGCGGCAATAGAACAGAGACTGTTTTTGGGGCTTGTCGGGGAGTCCTAGCGGCCGTCTAGATGTTCCATTTCGCCAAAATATGATGATGTTTGCAGATAGGTTTTGCGAGGGAGCGATCATTTGGAATTTTGAAGAAGTGGAGACTGGGAGGAAGGCGCGACATTGAAAAAAGCTCGTTTAAGCTCTGACTTGGAGGGCTATTTCTGCACCGCAAGACCCAGGTTTGTACCATAAGGTGGTGCCGATATGGCTAGGAGATCTCGGACACAATCGTAATGGTGAGTTTGTCCACTTCCGCACTATCTCGGAAGGGTCCCCACGGCAAGTTGAGATTATGACAGTTGGCTGCAGGAACACATCCATCGGCGAACTTTTTGGCTTATAGTGTCTCTTGTCGAAGCTCTGGCACATGCCATCCTCTTTGATCAAATGTTCTCCCTCTCCATAATAGAGGAATTAACGGGTGCAAAAGCGAGTGAGAGTCTGTTTTCCAACCACCTGGACAAAATCAGTGAAATCCAAGCGCGCTCTGACAAACGACCCACAGAACACCAAGAACTAGGAACTTGAAGCGTAAGGAGCATCCGGCATTGTGTTTTTGAAATGGGATACTAGGATAGGAAGCCCATTTCCAAATCCAAGAGGGATTGATCTGGCCTGTGGTCTGTTGAGAGAGATCTGTCCACAATGAATATTCTGGCTATCGATACGGCGACGAACAGCGGCGGAGCGGCTTTGAGTTGCGACGCTGAAGTGATTGGTCTGGTGATGGTAAAATCATCTGAACATTACTCGGAAAACATCCTTTACTGCATCGATTTTTTGCTTCGTCGACACCACCTTAAGCTGGGGAGGATCGATTGTTTCGCTGCTGCTACTGGTCCAGGTTCGTTCACGGGTGTGCGCGTTGGTTTAGCCACACTCAAGGCCTTTTGCCAGAGTCTCAATAAGCCGGCAGTCGGCATTAGCACGCTTGAAGCTTTAGCCTATCGTTTCCGTTGGGCTGAAGGCCCGATTGCGGTGATGATAGACGCACGACGAGGGCAGATTTTTGGGGCCGTATATCGTCATGAAAGCAGGGGTCTGAAGGTTGAGCTACAACCGGGAATAGCTTATCCCTGGGAATGGCTGCCGAAATTGCCCTTGGATGACTATTTATTTGTCGGGGACGGGGCCCGACTTCATCACCGGACCATCCGGTCCACTCACCCGAAGGCACGGGTGGTGGAAACGGACAATTTCCTCTTACGCCAGCTGTGCGGTTTAGCCTATCGAGACTTGTGCAAGGGTCAGGTCCTTTCAGCTGAACGAATATGTGCGAACTACCTGCGTCCTTCCGATGCCGAACTGCAAAAACCAAAGCGCTGATTGACCCTCCAGCGTACTGCCTGGTGGCGACCCTCTTCGGAATCCTCTTTCTGGCCTCGGTCGACAATCCCCTGTTCATCGCGCTAATGCCCCTTCTGAGCCGTGACTTGGGCGTTTCCCTACGCACACTTGGCTGGATGGTCAGTGCCTATGCGCTGGCGGCCGCCTGTTTCAACCTTTTGCTCGGTCCGCTGACAGATCGACTCGGCCGGACTTTGTTTCTCCGTTGGGGCCTAGTGCAGTTGGCCCTAGTGGCTCTCGCTACCTCCTTTTCGCGTGGGCAAATTGTCCTCGGTATTATGAGGATGATGAGCGGTCTTGGCGGTGGCTTGCTTTCCACTTGTACGGCCAGTTTTGTCGGTGATTTTTTTCCCTACGACCGGAGGGGAAGAGTCTGGGGAATTATTCTGACTTCCTATTTTTTCGCCTATATTCTGGGAGTTCCCTTAGGAATTTGGATGGCTCAACAGTTTACCTGGTCAAAGGTTTTTTTGCTTTTCTCGGCATTTGCGACGCTACTCTTCGGATGCACCCTATTCACCTTGCCAGGGACGGTGAGCTCGTTGGGCTCAACGAGCGGCTCCAATGTGTACCGTGCACTGCTCTGCCGCCGAGCTACTTTAGCAGCCTTGGTGGTTTCGTTCGGCATTTCGGGAGGAACTTTAGCGCTGCTAACCTATGTCTCTGCTCTGGGCGTCACTTCTTCACAGATCTCCGGTCTGATTTTGGTCCTCGGTCTTGCGGCAGCTCTGAGTAGTCCACTCTCGGGATGGTTAAGCGATCGCTTTACCAAACGCATCGTATTCTTGGTGGCGAATACGGTCATGGTGTTACCATTGATCATTCTTCACCGGCTCGAGTGGGGTATTGTTCTGGTGGTTAGCTTTTTTGTCATCAGCTTATGTATCGGCTTTCGACAGACTGCGCTCCACACTCTTCAAACGGAATTGGTGAGGTCCGATAGGAGAGGCTCTTTTCTTGCTCTGCGAAATGGCTTTTCACAACTTGGGATCTCAATTTCTGTATTTCTAGCCGGAAGTCTGTACGAACATTTCGGATTTGGAGGTGTGACTAGCTTGGCTGCCTTCCTAACCTCGGTTAGCAGCCTGGTCCTCTACTGTGCCGTAGAGGAACCAAAGCCGAAGGGCTAGCTCAGTTTCCTCTCTCCTTGACTTTTGGAATAATGGCTTGTTGTCAAGAAGCATTTAAGGTACTCTGACCTGCAAGGATAAAGGTCTAAAGAATGGGAGTAGTGGGGAATGCGGGAGCCATTTTTTGGAAGCTTGTCTTTGCTAGTAGTTTGATTTCGAGTGGCCTAGTATTCATCCTGCTGCGCTGGCCCTCGCCACCGAGTACAGAGGCGCAGTTTACCCAACCGGAGATCAATACCTTCGAGACCGCGCTAACGGATGATGAGATCATTAACATCCGTCTCTATGAGTCTCTAAGTCAAGGCGTAGTCAATATTACCAGCACAACCCTGGAATTGAATTTCTGGCTCGATGTGATCCCCCGCAGTGGGGTTGGCAGCGGGGTCATGATTGACGATAGGGGACATATTATCACCAATTATCACGTTATCAAGGATGCTAAACGACTCGATGTGACGCTTTACGATAAATCTAAATATGAGGCTCGGACGGTTGGTATAGACCCGGTCAATGACCTGGCGGTTCTCAAGATCGATTGCCCTAGGGAGAAATGTGCTCCTATTAAGTTAGGCAGAAGTGAAAGTCTGAGGGTGGGTCAAAAGGTCTTGGCTATTGGCAACCCGTTTGGTTTAGAGCGTACACTGACGACGGGAATTATTTCTGCTTTAGGTCGGACGCTCAAAACAGGATCTGGTATCATCGATGAGGTAATCCAGACGGATGCGGCGATCAACCCGGGAAATAGCGGCGGCCCATTGCTGAATACTCGAGGTGAGGTCGTGGGTATCAACACGCTTATTTATTCGCAGGTCGGGGAGAGCGCCGGGATTGGTTTTGCGGTTCCGGTCAGTGCGATCAAGCAGGTTGTTCCGGATCTTCTCCAACACGGTGAGGTGCTACGCCCCTGGTTTGGTGTGCAAGGCCAGGAACTGAGTCCACAGTTGGCTCGAGCTTTGGGTGATCTGCCCGTGAAGGAGGGTTTTTTGGTGGAGCAGGTTGAGTCAGGCAGTTCGGCCCAGCGTGCGGGGATTCGGGGGGGTACACGACGCGTTTTTTTTCGTAATTTTCACCCCGTAATCGTGGGTGGAGACATCCTGGTCTCTCTGGACGGAAAGCCGATCCGCTCAGCCAGTGATATCCTTCGCATAGTGCAGGACAAGCGCCCAAGCGAGAAGATTGCTATCATCTTTTACCGTGGGCATCAAAAAATCGAGGAGACCATAGAACTGGTGGGACGTGGCAGTAGGCGTCGATTTCACTTTTAAGCCAGGATCGTTATTCCTCTAGGTCGGGAGTTATAGTCTCTAAGGAGTAACGATGAACATTATGTGGTCAAGTAAGTTATCCTGATAGGATGCCTGGGAAGAGATCCAGAAATGTGACATACCCCTTCCCGAATTCCAGTGGCAACTTGTCCGCTGGCTACGGACAAATGGCGAAAGGACTAAAACGGGGGGATCAACAGACAGGGACAGAATGGCACACATCGTCACGTGGAAAGAAGTACCAGGGATCTACAGCCAATATCTGATTAAGGGCAGACTCTCGTGTACATCGAGGGGAGAGTTCAGACCCGAGAGTGGGATAATCAAGACGGTAACGGGTACCGACCTGTAGAGATCGCGGCCTCAGATATGCGTATCCTTCGACCGCGAAACGGCGCACCTCGTCACAAAGAAGAACCTAGCGGTCGGCGAAACCGACAACAAAGAAGCGGCCAGTGCCGCCATGGAATTAGGCATCAGAGATGATGATATACCCTTCTGAGGTCCAGTTTAGATGCCTGCTCAAAAAAGGAGACCCAAAAGTGTTTTTGGTTCAACGCCGCAGCGTCGTCTCCGGTGGTTCAACACCCAGGGTTTCAAGTTCTTGTCTGGCCCTAATGGCCTCCTGAGAATCGGGAAAAATCACCGCGAGTTTTTTGAGCGTTTCTATGGCATCGGCATTTTTCTGAAGCTCCAGGAGAGCCAATGCCTTTTTAAAGTAGGCCTGAGGGGCCATGTCGGCCTTGGGATATAAGTTGATGACCTGATTGAAGGTCTGGATACCCTGTTCGTGGCGACCTAACTTGGAGTAGCAAATGGCGAGATAGTACAAAGCATTATCCGAATACTCACTGTTCTCGTAACTAATCAGAAAATCCTGAAAACCGGCGATGGCCAGGTCATAGTTACCCATCAGATAGTCATTGAAGACGGCAGCGTATACGTGATCGGCCTGAGGTACCATTCCTCCTTCCACAGATGGCACCCTTCGCAAGGAACTAACGTGGAGCTGATTCGCCTCCATCTTTTGATGCAAGGCTGCGATTCGGTTATTGGTTTCGTCCCACTTCAGATTCAAGTTTTGGATCGCCTGGTTCAGCTGACCAATGGAGGCAGCTAAATCTGCATCCTTTACTTGTTGTGTCTGTCTGACCTGGATCATCGATTCTATCAGTACGTTGCTCGCGGCCACCTGATCATTGAGTTGCTCGAGAAGAGATTTTAGGATCTCGCCGCGATCATCCATGCTCTTGTGGAGTAAGCGCATTTGGTTCTGGAGTTGAAGGACATCGCTCTGGAGCCGGATGATCTCCTCTTTGGTTCCCCCAACTGTCAGGCTAATGGAGCAGAAAAGCAGTAAGAAAAAGTAGGTAATCTTTTTTTTCATGTCATCTCCCAGGCGTAACCCCACCCATCAGCCGAGGGAGAGATAAGATCAGCTCGGCCAGGGCAGTTAGCCCTGATTTTACTGCTGGACGACGAAGTGAGCCCGGCGGTTTTGCTCCCAAGACTTCTCATCGTGTCCTGGTGTAAAAGGACGCTCTTCTCCAAACGAAATAGTCTCTGCCTGCCCAGGGGTCACCCCCAGAGAAACTAGGTACTCAAGAACTACCCGGGCGCGGAGGTCCCCCAGAGCCAAGTTGTACTCTTCGGTCCCGCGCTCATCGCAGTGGCCCTCTATGGTAATGCGTACTCGGGGAAACTGGCGAAACCAACGAGCGTTTTCTGCAAGAATTCGTCTAGCTTGCGAGGTCAGCTCGGCCATGTCATAGCCAAATAAGACGGGACGAATTTTTCCCTGCCGTAGGGCGCTTTCCAAGGTGGCGATGTCTTCCGATCCGATAATGGATGCCGGTTCTTTTCGGTCCAGAACGGTTACCCGAGTACTAGCTCTGGCCTCACCTCCTGCCCCCACGGCAGTCACCGTGTAGGTGGTTGACTCATGGGGCGATATGATCACGGAACCTGACTCGGCCACATTGCCTACGCCCGGATCGATAGCCAGGGATGCGGCATCGGTGGACTTCCAGTGCAGGGTGGACTGCTGACTCCGTTGAATTGTGCTGGGTGTAGCATTGATCTCTGCTGTCGGTTTCGAAGGTCTGGGTGTCACTGGGCCCGGGAGTGGGCTGGTTTCCATTTGAGTGGGTCGAGCCAAGGGTGGAGTTTTTTTCTTGCAACCTGAAAACGAGAGGAGAAGACAAACACAGAAGGCCAAGCTCGCGACCGTCGCAACAAACTGTTTCATAGAAACTTTCCTCCAAGTCCCGTGCAGTGAATAACTGGTCCCTCAATCGCCGCTGCTTGTCGGCATATACCCTGACCACGCGGGACTTTCGTTTATACCATAAGCCGTGATTTGCTTTAAGTGTTTTCCATTGGTATTCATGATGAAGAGCTGTTTGGAGCCGCTTCGGGTGCTCTGAAAGGCGATGTGACGCCCGTCCGGGGACCAATGCGGATTTTCGGAGCTAGCGCTACCGAAAGTCAACTGAAAGATTTTTCTCGAGGCAACTTGTATCACGTAAATGTCGTGTTTCCATTGAGTCGGTGCCTGCCAGGAATAGGTAATGAGTCGGCCATCGGGGGACCAGTCGGGACTGTCGCAATGTCCGCCTTCGGAGACTAGCCTCTGCAAATTGGATCCGTCGACATCAATGCTCCAGAGTTGAGGGCTACCAGAGCGATCCGAAATGAAGCTGATTTGCAGACCGGTTGGACTCCAACTGGGCGAAATATCGGTGCCAGGGTGATTCGTGATATTTCTTCTGGCGCTCCCGTGAACAGATGACACGTAGATATCCGAGTCAGTCTGCCCAGCTCCCCGAGTGGCAAAGGCGATCCATTGTCCGTCGGGAGAAAAGGCAGGAGAGGATACGAAGGAACTCGATACATCCAAGACTTTTCGGCCCCCCTTTAAGTCCTGTATCCACAGCTCCCAGCGGTTGGAGCTCGGTAGCTTGGTTACGAAGGCAAGTTTAGTTTGATCGGCTGACCAGGCTGGAAACTTGTTCAGCCCGCCATTAGCGGTAACCGTTCGGTTGTTCGCTCCGTCATGATCCATGATGCAAATCTCTTTGCTGCCCCCTTTGTCCGACGTATAGGCAATGCGGGTACGAGCCACTCCACGGCTGGTGCCCGCTGAAAGTTGGAAAACCACTTCGTCGGCGAATTCATGCGCAACTCGACGCACCAGTAGGCGGTCTCCTACTGTGTAACGTTTGCCGATTACCTGCTTTTTGGTTTTAATATCATAGAGGTAAGCTTCTATAACTACAGTTGTTACACTGATCTGAAGATTACCAAAAATCAAAAAGTCGGCGTCGAGGGTTGGGACCTGCCAATTTTCAAAAACGACGTTTTTAGGGAGACGGAGAGGTTTGAGGGGATAAAAGCTCTTGGAAATGATTTCAAAAAAAGCGGAAAACTCTAGATCGCTCCACAAGACTGCATTGAAAACCTTCAGGGCTGAACGAGTCTTCTGGGTAGCCAAGGTCAAAGCTACGAAGTCGACTACTGCCAATTTAGGCTGCTCGCGAGGTGTTGGCATAATGATGACGTCGGATCCCCTATCTGTCTGGTCATGGATACCCTGAGCCAGTGGCAGAGCCGTCAAAAAAATACCGAGGGTGAGGATTGTTAGCTTCATGGCCAAGCTTCCTTTCTAGCTAACGGGGCGGGTAATCGAAATAGGCCACTACCCGAACTGTACGGCGGTGAAGTTCATAGGGTAGTGGAGGCAGTGGGTTGCTAGCTCGAACAGCGCGTTCGGCCGCAATATCTATACTGTGAATGCCACTGCTGGTGCGTTTTTGGATGTTCCGGATTTCCCCATTAGTCCCTATCTCAAAGCTCAAGACGGTCTGGACAGGATGGTTCAGCTGGCCCAAGGACGTCTTCAGCCAGTTTGATCCGATGCGGCGCTCCAGCTGCCGAACGTACCAGGAGTCAATGGTTCCCTTTCCTTGCCCCGTCCCAAGAGTGACTCCTTGGCCGGAGGTCAATCCTCGAGCTGACGAACCGTCCCTTCCCGGTTCCGGGTGGATAGGAAGCGCTCCAGTAGATGAAGCTTTTGGGACTTGCTTTTTAATCTGGGTGGGGACGTTGCTCGTCGGTCGGGTCTTCTTCTTCGGTTTAGGACGGCCCTTTTCCGTAAAGTCCTTATTTCGTTTGGGTTCTGCTTCGGCCTCAGCCGTCGCTGGTGGAGGCAGTTGGAGCACTTCGGGACGAGGTGTGATGGCAGGTTTATACATTCCCCGACCCCCTCCTAGCTCAGCCGTCAACATAACCCCCACCACATCATTGCGGATCGGACCTCCAGAAGTTGAGCTAATCTCCAGGACGTTCCGACCAGGGAGCCAATGGGCGCCATACAGGAAAAAAATCAACAAAAAGAGGTGACCTAGCAGCGAAAAGAGGTATGCTTTCCAGCAATTCTGCTCTTTCACATGTGAGGTCACTGGTTCCGGTCGCCTCGGTAGGGCTTGGTGACGAGACCAATTTTTTGGTAGCCAGTGATCCGGATTTCATCCACCACGGCTACGATAGCTTTCCATCTGACACCTTCGTCGGCTTGTAAGAAGATAGGAGCTCCGCTGTCCCCAACCTCTGCCCGCAGGCGCTGAGCTAGTTGGTTGAAGTTAATGGGGTGCGAGCGGTAGTAGAGTACCTCATTTGGACCGATGGTTACAACAGCCCGCTGTTCCGGGTCTACGGCCGCCACGGTTCTAGTTTTTGGGAGATTGACCTGGATGCCTGTTTGCAAAATGGGTGCGGTGACCATGAAAATGATGAGCAGGACCAGCACCACGTCTACCAGAGGAGTAACGTTAATTTCGGACAACGAAGTTCGCGTACTACTCGACTGGGTTGCAAAAGCCATTCCTATTTCCTCAGGTAAAGCTGCGCTCGATCAGATTGAGCAATTCGGCCGAAAAATGGTCCATTTCAGTCCCGAATATTTTTAGCCGGTTGATAAAATGATTGTAGGCGATTACGGCGGGAATGGCTGCGAATAAGCCTGTAGCTGTGGCCACCAGGGCCTCGCTAATTCCTGGTGCGACAGCCTGAATAGTAGTGGCTGCCCCAGAACCTAGGCCTTGAAAAGCATTGATGATCCCAATCACCGTTCCAAACAGTCCAATAAAAGGAGTCACCGCTCCCGTCGTGGCCAGCCAGTTCAAAGAGGTCTCCAGAGTGGTTATTTCAGCCATGGCTGCTCTTTGCAAAGCCCGTTCGACACGACTAAAATGTGTCACGATATTCTGTGGCTCGGTCGCACCCACTCTTGCCTGCTCTGTAACCTCTATCTGGCTCTTTACTTCCTCGTAACCGTTCTTGAAAATCCCCGCTAACGGTGACATCGAGTAACGGTGGCAACTTTGATAAATATCGGAGAGGGTTGAGGTGCGTTTGAAATGCTCATAGAAGAGTAAAGATTGCTCTTCGACCTGCCTATAAAATCTTATTTTTTTGAAGATAATGGTCCAGGAAAGAAGTGAAAACAACAAGAGAATAAGGAGCACTATTTGTGCGATCGGTCCGCTGTTGAGGACCAAACCCCAAAACCCACTAGCTGCCCCCTGAGCCAGAACATCGGCAACAGAGTTCAAAATCTACTCCCCCGTGGAGCTACCCTTTTACGGCTGAGCTTGAATTTTCCCAAAGGACCACTGATACGTCTAAGACCATCTGCTTCTCCTTGTTTTGAGACTCGAGAGGCGAGTGGTGATCCCTGAAATCGGGTGTCTGCTCACTCCCTGATTGTACCCAACCCAAAGCTCATATACCATAGCCAGGGTGCCCTGGAACGGTGATTTCGGCGCTTGTCCCGGGTGAGTCCGGAAACAGATTTACTTGCCTCTGCTCAGAGAAAATGCATTACCACCAGTGTTGACTGCATTGATCATGTTGAAGTTCCTGCGGATTGAAAATTTTGCCCTAATTGACCATCTGGAAGTTGAGTTTGAGCAAGGATTGAACCTTATAACCGGGGAAACGGGCTCCGGTAAGTCGATTTTGGTTGACGCGGTTGGTTTATTAGTGGGAGAACGCGCATCTCAGGAAATGATCCGCCAAGGGTTCGACCGTGCTCGCCTGGACGGTGCTTTTCGCCTCCATGCCCAAAACCCGGTTCGTCAAGAGCTGGAAAAGGCTGGCCTTGAAGTTAACGACGAGGAACTGATTGTTCGTAGGGAGATCTGCCGTTCTGGGAGTAACAAAATCTTTATCAACGGTACGCTAGTGACCCAAAGCTTCCTTTCCCGTTTGGGCATGTGGCTCGCCGATATTCATGGCCAGCACGATCAGCAGCAGCTTCTTCATCCTCAGACGCAGCTTGAGTTTCTGGATGCTTTTGGAGAAAATCAGCGTGACGTCCAAGAGGTTTCTGGTCTCTTTTTACAGCTCAAACGAGTTCGTCGACGACTCCAGGAGCAGCGCGACAGCGAGCAGGAAAGATTGCACAGACGGGACACTCTTCGCTTCGAGATCGGGGATATCGAACGGCTCGAACTTAAACCTGGTCTAGACCAGGAACTTCAGCAGGAAAGGAGTCTCCTGACTAGTGCAGAAAGACGGCGCCAGGCTGCACAAGAAAGTTACCAACTCCTGTATGAAAGAGACAACTCGTTGCTGACCCTGCTCGATCAAGTCCAGAAAAAGATCCAAGAGTTGGTCGCTCTCGATGCGACGTTTCAGCCATGGGTGCGAAGACTTCGCGAGGAGCGTTACCAGATGGAAGAGTTCTCCTATCAGATTCGCGATTATGCAGCCAATATCGAGTCGAATGCTGCTCGGCTGGAGGCGATCGAGGAGCGCCTCGGGGAAATACACAAGGCCTCTCGGAAGTACGGGGCTAGCGTAGAGGAAATGCTCGCTTATTCAACCCGGATTGGCCATGAACTGGCCAAACTTTCGGTAGACGAGCATCGGATGACAAAATTGGTCGAGAAGGAACAGGGGCTTCTTGCTGAATATCTTGAGCGTGCAGGTCAGCTCTCCCGTAAGAGGCACGGAGATGCCCGCATGTTGTGTCAACGGGTTGAACAGGAGTTGGCGGAACTAGCCATGGAAAGCGCTGTTTTTGAGGTGACCTTTCAGAGTTCTGAGACTGTCCCTGCAGGGCAGGGAATTGATCGGGTAGACTTCCTCATAAGTCCCAACTCGGGGGAAGTACCTAGATCCCTTTCCAAAATCGCTTCAGGCGGTGAGCTTTCCCGAATCATTCTGGGCCTCAAATCAATCTTGACTCTAGAAGGCTACCCCAAAACGCTAGTGTTTGACGAAGTGGACGCAGGGATTGGGGGCCGGGTTGCCTCCCGCGTAGGCGAAAAACTGGCCAGAGTTGCGACTCAACATCAGGTTTTTTGCGTGACCCACCTTCCGCAGATCGCCTGCTACGCGACTCAGCATTTTCATATCGATAAACACCGTCGGGGTGACCGAACAGTTATCGACGCTTTTCCTCTCCAGGACTCGGACCGGATTGAGGAACTGGCACGCATGCTGGCTGGAGATGCCATCACGGAGACCTCGCGTCAGCACGCTCGAGAGCTTCTGGCCCAAAGGCAGTTGAACCCTTGACCATAGAGCTCTAGTCCACTCCTGCTTTGATCTTGGTAAGTTTTTCTAACGACGTGTCCTCGACTTGTTGCCCTATTGCCATTTCGCTAGAATGAGACCAGCCATGGCGCAACGCTTCTTGATTGAGACATTCGGCTGCCAGATGAACCAGCACGACTCGGAGAAAATTGCCGGTTTGCTTTGCCATCGCGGTATGATTCCCGTTCACCGCCTAGATGAAGCCGACCTTTTGATTCTCAACACCTGCAGTGTGCGCGACAAAGCTGTCCAGAAGGTGTATAGCCGCCTTGGGGAAGTAAAGGCCCGGAAAAAGCTGCAGTCTAATTTCCTCATAGGCGTGGTCGGTTGTGTTGCTCAGCAGGAAGGTCGCGAATTGATTCGCAAGGCTCCTCTGGTGGACTTAGTGGTGGGGACACATATGTATCATGTTCTCCCAGACCTTCTGGAGGAGCTTACACAACAGGGCAGGTCCGTTCCCCAAGTAGCTACCGAATTTCTCCCTAACAAGGCACCAGTGGAGATCGGTACGGCCTTACGCCAGAGTCAGTTTCGCGCCAACATCACGATCATGGAAGGCTGTAATAAACGTTGTTCTTTCTGCATCGTGCCCTTCACGCGAGGGCGAGAAAGAAATCGTCCAGCCAAGGCTATTCTGGAGGAGGTGCGAAGGGCCGTTGATCGAGGTTACGTGGAAGTGTTGCTGTTGGGCCAAACGGTGAATAGTTACAAAGACCCTGCTAATCCGCGCTTTAAATTCGCCCAACTCTTGAGCGATGTGGCCTCTGTTTCCGGTATCCGTCGAGTTCGATTTACATCGCCTCACCCTCGGGAATTTGACGACCAGGCCATTGCTGTCATTTCCCAAATGAGCTCAATTTGTAACCAAGTGCATTTGCCGGTTCAGTCAGGTTCCACTTCCGTGCTGAAGAAAATGCGCCGACAATACAGTCGTGACTGGTACCTAAAACTAGTGGATAAATTTCGAAACTGTGGCCGGTCCATAACCTTCTCCACAGATGTAATAATAGGTTTTCCGGGTGAAACCGAGTCCGACTTTGAGCAAACGCTCAGTCTGGTTGAAGAGGTGGAGTTCGAGTCGATGTTCTCCTTTAGATTTTCTCCCAGGCCGCACACTGAAGGCGAGTCCTGGGTCGACGAGATCCCTGAAAGCGAAAAAATGAGGCGTTTGATGGTGCTGCAGCGCCTGCAAAGGAGCATCCAGCTGCGTCTGCACCAGGAGCGATATCTAGGCAACGTTTTTGAAGTTTTGGTCGAGGGTACTGCCCGCGATGGGTCGCAGCGTTACGGGCGGACGACCAGCAACAAAATTCTCAATTTCCCGGGCTGCGAAGCTTCCGGGGAGTTTGCGCAAGTTCGCGTAACCGGTATAGGGCCGAATAGTTTAGTCGGTCACAGGATTGAGGAAGCGATTGCCCCCCAGGTATAGGAGGAAGGATGGAACGAGAATTCAAAATCAAAGGTCTAATGATGGATCCTATTACCAATTCGCCAATTGTAATCCTACAAGATGTTAAGAAAAATACACTACTGCCCATCTGGGTTGGTGTATTCGAGGCTAATGCAATTGCGTTGCAAATAGAGCGAGTTGATACCCCTCGCCCCATGACTCACGATCTGCTCAAGAATATTTTGCTGCACCTCAAGGCGGAGGTGGAGAAAATTGTCGTCACTAAATTGCGGGACGCGACCTTTTATGCTCTTATCCACCTAACCGTGAATGGGGAGGAAGTGGCAATCGATTGCCGTCCCAGTGATGCTATTGCATTAGCGCTGCGCACCGACTCTCCTGTTTACGTTACAGAAGAGGTTATCAGTAATAGCCGAAACATCAGCTTAGAGAAGGAAAACCTGGATCCTGACGACGTTAAGAAGTGGCTCGAGAACGTGAACCCAGAACAGTTGGGAAAATACAAGATGTGAGAGGGGGCAGTGGGGCCGCTGTCTAAAAAGGTTACATAATATATATTATGCGACGTAAAGAATGGTTAGCTTCTCCACCTTACCTAAAGTCAACCACGAGCTCAGGGACACGTCTCCAGTTTTAACGGCTCAGCGGAGATAGACAACTCGATCCTCTCTCGCTCACCTTACTGTTGCATTCCAGAAATACAACCGTCGACGACGCCCTCCTGCGTCTCATGTGTCATCGCGTCGCCACGCCGCTCTCGCCAAAGATCGGGGTCCACCAGAAGCGGAAGGAGCCAGCCACTCAGCCACTGGAGCCTGGGGCAGCCAATTTTCGAGCTTTAATCTGAGAGCGGAAACCGATGCGTGCATGAGCACCATCACAAAATGGCTTATTGGCTGAGCCACCGCAGCGGCATAGGGAAATTACTGTCCGCCCGGCCAGGTCAAAAGAAGTATCCCCGGCATCTTGGATGAGGAAATTTCCTGATACACGCAAGGGCCCGTTGTCTTTACACATGAGCACACAATCTGACATGCGAATCCTCCTTCGTCCGTCCAGTGATATGGCCGTCTGAGAGAGACCAGTAACCCACTGGTTCAGTCAGTGGACAGGTGGCCTTTTTCACGAAGAAATCCTTCGAGTTTGTCAAGGTTTTCCTTGAATTCCGAGAATCGATCGAGGGCAATGTTAAGGCCTTTCTTAGTTGGTTTCCAGTCGCCTTCGTCATCTTCATAGTAAATGCGAAGATCTGCATATTCTTTGCCCCGGAATTCGGTCACACTGAAGACGATCTTCTCGTTCCAGCTTTTCTCCATTTCAGAGATCACTTGGGTCATAGCCTATTTCCCCTTCATAACGTTCATTATTCAGTTGAAGATCGTATCGAGCTAGTGTGACGGAATCAAGTGGCGGAAAAGGTGGGAAATGAAAAAATATTTTTTTGGCCGCGGCATGTCGGTATAATGTCGTCTCAATGCTGTGGAACAAAGTGGTCCTCTTTAGTAGCCTCATTTATTTTGCACAGTCGTGGCCCACCTTAGCCTTGGAGGGAGCGCAGAAAACTAAGCCCAGGCCTGAACCAAGACTGCTCTTATTCCTGACCATCGATCAGGCTCGTTCTGATTATTTGGTGCGTTTTCGCCCGAGCTTTAAGGGTGGCTTGAAGCTTCTATTGGAGGAGGGTGTCTCTTGGAGCAATGCCCACCAGAACCACGCAGCCACCAGCACGGGCCCCGGCCATGATACCTTAGCTACAGGGGCGTATCCGAGCCACTCTGGAATTATAGACAATGGCTGGTTTGATCGGTCAACCGGGCAGCCGATGTATTGCGTGGAAGACTGTTCCTCCCCCATCCTCAGCTGGGAGTCAACAGCAGATGAGAATGCTGTTGACTCCTGTACCGGTCGTTCTCCCAAAAATTTGTTAGTGAGCACTCTCGGAGATTGGATTAAAGAGCAGAATCCTAGGGCGAAAGTATTTTCGGTGAGTCGCAAGGATAGGGCCGCCATCTTGAGCGCAGGCCACAGGGCCGACGCAGCACTCTGGTTTGACACTTCAAAGGGTTATTTTGTGAGTAGTCACTACTATCTGAGTTCCTACCCAGAATGGATGAAAAGACTACATGAGCAGGAAATTCCAGCGTCGTATTTTGGTCAAGCCTGGGAGCCAATAGCGGTCAAGACTTCTCTTTTGCGAAGCATGGGCATCGAGAAAGTTGATTCAGGATTTTTTCGCAGAGGATTTCCCCACTGGCTGGGGAGGGTCTCCTTTATTCCAGAGTCCTCCTATTACCGAGCCTTTTCCGCTACTCCCTGGATGGATCTTTACCTGATCCAGTTTGCCCAGACGCTGATTCAGAACGAATCGTTGGGAGTGGACGACAATCTAGATTTCTTGGCTCTTTCTTTTTCGGTCCTCGATTCAGTGGGACATCGCTATGGCCCGAACAGCCGGGAAGTTTTGGATGTTCTGCTACGCCTTGACCAGGCGTTGGGAGAATTTTTCGCGTTTTTGGATCGGTACATCGGAATGAAGCACGTGGTGGTTTCACTTAGTTCCGATCATGGTGTAATGCCTCTCCCTGAATATCGGACGATGAAAGGTCAACCCGGTGGACGGGTGACACTCCAAGACATCTTGTGCGTTCAAAGCGTCGGAAAGAAACTGGAGAACAAGTTCGGTGCCGACGATTGGTTCTGGGCGGACCGTTATTTTAATTACGAAACCATCGGCCGCCGCAATGTGCTCCGTCAAGACGTGGAAAACGAGTTGGCCAGACAGATTCAGCAATGCCCTTCTGTGGCTCGGGTGTGGACGCGGACTCAACTAGAAGCTCCAGCTGAGGATCCGGATCAGTATTTCAACCTGTTCCTGAACAGTTTCCATTCCCGTCGAAGTCCAGATGTGTTTATCCAGTTCAATAAATTCTATATTCCGGGTCTAACTGGGGGTACTTCACATGGATCTCCATACGACTACGATACACGCGTCCCTCTCCTTATTCTCTACCCCGGGTTTCCAGGTAAGAAGGTATCAGAGCGGATCGAAACAGTTGATTTGGCTCCAACGTTAGCAAAACTACTGCACATAGATATTCCCGATACCGTGGATGGCATTGACCGCAGTTCGGTCTTGCGATAAATGTGAACGCAGTAACCCATTGATGGCCGGATTTCTACCACTTGGTGTGGTTGGTTGGGTAACGAAAGGTGAGAGTGGTAGGAGAACATCGCACCCATTAAACCTCTTGTGTTCCCACAGCCCACATAAGGTGAAAAGCCCTTGTAAGAAGGGCACGGATCGGCTAGATTTCGCAACTCGCGTATGTTCTCAAATGTTAATGTCTAATTGACTGCTACAGGGAGGAGAGTTTGCATGGATGCTAAAGAGGTCATCAAGCTGATTAGCGAGCGGGAGATTCAGGCCGTAGATCTTCGCTTTTGCGATCTGCCTGGGCTATGGCAACACTTCACCGTGAGTCCGACTGAAATCACCGAGGAGAATCTAGTTGAGGGATTTGGTTTTGACGGTTCGAGCATTCGAGGCTTCCAGGAGATTCAGGAAAGTGACATGCTGTTGTTTCCAGTTCTGGACTCGGCCTTCCAGGATCCGTTCACAAAGGTATCTACCCTAAATTTCATTTGTACCGTGACTGACCCCATAACCGGTAAACCCTACTCCCGAGATCCGCGCTACATTGCTCAAAAGGCGGAAACATACTTGTTGTCCACTGGCATCGCCGATACGGCTTACTTTGGCCCCGAGCCAGAGTTTTTCGTGCTCGACGACGTGCGTTTCGATCAGTCCTATAACCACGGGTACTATTTCATCGACTCGGTTGAAGGTTTTTGGAACACGGGTCGAGAAGAAAAGCCGAACTTGGGGTATAAGACGCGCTACAAGCAAGGATACTTTCCCGTTCCACCCATGGACACTCTGCAGGACCTTCGTACCGAGATGGTTTTGACCCTGGAAGAGGCAGGGATACAGGTTGAGGTCCATCACCACGAAGTGGCAACCGCCGGGCAGTGTGAAATCGATATGCGCTTCGACTCGTTGTTGAACGTGGGGGACAAATTCCTGAAGTTCAAGTACATTATCAAGAATGTGGCTCGTCGTTACGACAAAACGGTCACATTCATGCCGAAACCGCTTTTCATGGATAACGGCTCCGGCATGCATACTCACCAAAGTCTTTGGGAGGAGGGGAAAAATCTATTCTACGGACCGGGGACCTATGGTGATCTTAGCGAGATGGCTGTGTACTATATCGGTGGACTTCTTAAACATGCCCCTGCCCTGCTGGCCTTTTGTGCGCCTACGACCAATTCCTACCGCCGGCTGGTTCCGGGCTACGAAGCACCAATTAATCTAATTTACTCGCAGCGAAACCGCAGTGCGTGTGTTCGCATTCCAGCTTACTCGCGGAGTGAGAAGGCAAAACGCGTGGAGTTTCGGCCCCCTGATCCTTCCTGCAATGGCTACCTGGCCTTTTCGGCCATGCTCATGGCCGGACTCGACGGGATTCAAAACAAGCTCATGCCGCCAGATCCCATGGACCGAGACCTGTATGATTTGGCAGCCCAGGAGATCACTAAGGTCAGTTCGGTACCCGGAAGCCTGACCGAAGTGCTGAATGCCTTGGAACAAGACCAGGATTTTTTGCTCAAGGGAGATGTCTTCACCAAAGACGTAATCGAAACTTGGTTGGACTACAAACGTACTCAGGAGGTAGACGCTATAAGATTGCGTCCCCATCCCTACGAGTTTGCCTTATACTTCGACATCTGAGCCCGCATCTACTCTATTTAAGACTTCACCGATTGGATTTGGATGAGGTTTTCACTTGATTCACTCAGTTTCATGAATGGAATCAGGTAGGAGCAGATTTCCACGGGGTTGTGCAACTTAGTCCTGCCGATGGTCTAGGCTCCGCCCTTCTCGGCACAGGATGTTCGGGAACTGAATCAGATCACGAAGGGGAAAGAGATCGAAATCGCCAGAGCAATGGAGTCGAATCACCATCAGTTCAAGGTGGGTCAAGGGGGTTCGATGGATATCCGGTGCAACGTCTAGGGTATACAGTTTGAAGGAACGTCGAAAAGCTTCCTACCCTTGAGCCAACAATCCGCTTGGCTGAAAGGCCCGCAAACAGCCTTTCCAACGATCCCTCTGCAAAGCGGACTACGGCTAGTGTCTTGGGATTCTCGGCCGCTCGAGCTCTCGTGCAACGGTACCTTCGCCAGATGCAACGGACTCCAAAACGTACAACTAGATCTTCGGATCTAGTCGGAACTGATCGCAACCCTTAGATGTCCTTTTCCCCGGTACGGATGTTGTAACCCTGCTCGACCGGCATGACGAAGACACGGCCATCTCCAATCTCGCCTGTACGCGCAGTGGCCGTGATGGTTTTGATAGTTTCCTCGACCATCTTGTCTGGGATGACAACCTCAATCTTCACCTTTGGGAGGAGACTGACGCTGTACTCTTGACCCCGATAAATGGCCGTGTGCCCTCGTTGCCGCCCATGACCACGCACCTCGGAAATGGTCATCCCCGAAATATTGAGTTGGGTGAGTGCATCCTTGATCTCGTCAACTTTGCTAGGGCGAACAATCGCTTTGACTAGCTTCATGATGGTAGCCTACCGATTTTGTAATTCGCTCCGTTAGTCGTCGCTGCTGCCTCAAGGACAGTTTACTCGCCTTATGGGTTAAATAAAAGACATCTATCGCTTTGTTCCCTTCGGTCGAGATCAACACTAGCTCTATATTGCACGAAAACCTCGAAATCTCGAGAGCTATTCGGTATTGAGAGACCAATTGAATTGGGGGAAACAATTTCCATAATGGTATACCCTCGTGCGTCGTCCGTCTCGAAGCTTATGGTGGGCTTGAAGGGGGGGCTATCGGCTGCAATATGACACTTGTTTCCTTAGTTAGTAAGAGTTTCTCGACCGCAATCTTGTTTTGAAGCACTTTCGAGAGGTAATCTTGAAATCGCTTCTTTTCCAGAGGATTAACTCGAAAGGTCTCCTGAGGATTCTGAAAATTGAAAGAAGTCTAAGACCGTACTCTGCTGATTGGAGAAACCGTAACCTTTAAGTATATCCATATTGAAGTAGGAGAGAAGACCCACAATCTTGGCGAAGAGGTGGGAGGTCTCGGGGGTCACCACAGAAAGTTCATGATGGGTTCCTTGATGGGTTAGGCGAAACTGAATCTGGCCTTCGGGTCTAAGCTGATGCGCGAGGCGGTAATGGTGATAGATCTCTTGGTTGCGTACCGAGGTAAGATAGCGTGTCGGGAAACTGTCTAAAAATTGCTTGAACGCTTTTCGATCGAAGTTTGCGGGTAGACGGTCCAGGAGTTCTTGTCCTATATCTCCCTCTTTAATTCTCGCCTTTCCGTAGTCAAGTGTCAGCGTGTGGTAGGTCGCCACGTAGAGCTTCTATAGCAGGTCCTTTTTCCACTGGGTGAGCGTATTTGGGGCAACGGCTTTGATGTCAGCGAAGGTCAGTAGGCAAAGATAGCACAGCCGATCGACGCTCTTGATCTGTTTGGCGAACTCCTGGATCACGTGGGTCTGTTCTAGGTCCCGACGCAAGAAAACCGAGGACATGGCCAAATGGTTGTGGATTAGAAAAAGGATCGTCTCTAGCTCCGGCTTTGAAAAGCCAAATCGAGCTAACGCCTTGGCCGCCATCCGGGTACTCTGCTCCACGTGCTTCCCTTGTCGTGCTTTTCCAAGATCATGAAGCAGTAGGGAAAGCGTGAGTAGTTCCGGCTGGACGGTTTCCTCGAGCAACGAGAGGAAACGAAATTCCGACGGATCTTCTGTTTGGGAAAGATCCTCGATGTTTTTTATCGCTAGCAGGGAATGCTCATCAACGGTATATTTATGGTAGAAGTCACGGATCAGTCGACCTCGGATGCTGCTAAACTCGGGGAATAAGATCTCAAGTACTCCCAGCTCATACATCGAACTCAAGGTTTTGTAGAGTCCTTTGCGCGGCCTGAACAAAGCTTTTATCCCATCACGGAGGCTGGGGAAATTCAGGTTTCTGGAGACTGATGGCAGGCAACGAAGGATGGCACCACATGTCGAGTCGTCTAACGGTTGACCTTTGTCGAGTGATCGACAAAAGACCTTTAATATATCGCTGGTCTTTTGTAGAGAGCCCCCCTTTGAAACCCTAATACTCTCCGTTGCAGAGGGATTTTCCGCTGCTTCCAAGGTTTTCCGATAGAACATATGCAGAAGGCGAGCATTGAGATAATACTCCCCCATTAGCGATTCAACAGCGAATTGGGAATTGGCCTTAGCGAAACCTAAAAGAGGTGCCAGTTGCTCCTGAAGTCGATGGGTCAGTTGATTGTGATTCCGATTGGCCAAGAAATGGGTTGCGGTCCGCAGCTTTTGTAAGAACTGGTGAGCCTGGTCAATGTGTTCTTCATAGTGGGGGACCATAGCACAGTCGGACTGGAAAGAAAGTAACCATTTACCCACCAGAAAATCCCGGGATCCTCCAGGGCTCTCCTTGAGATCTGGTTCCAGTTGATCGATAGTGTCGAGATAGGAGCCATGGCGCTCCGATGTTATGTCCACGATTCGCTCGGCTAAGACTGCCTGCTGTTGCTTCAAAAAGGTAGGGAATATCTGACTCAAGAAATGTCTCCCTATGCTACGATCTCCCGTGACAATTCGGGCGGCGAGTAATGCCAAGACAAATCTTAGCTGGTCCAGGTTCAGAGAGTGTAGATCTTCGAGGCTCCACACCTGGTGACCCAGGAGGAGGTGTAGGTCCCAGAGATCATGGAGCATACCCTCAACAGCCTGCTCCGCGGATCTTTTTTCTGACGAGCGGTATAGAAAAAGGAGATCAAGATCGGAATAGGGGTAGAGTTCTCGCCGACCGTAGCCTCCTATGCCGAGGACACAAAACTTTTCCTGTTGGAGATATTCACTGGCAACTCTTTCCACCAGTGCATCCATTTCGCGAGTGAGTACCGTGAGAGTACGGGGCGCATTCTGGTCTATGAAAAACTCACGGCGAATGGTCTCTCGACGCTGACGGTAAAGCTGGCGAAGTGAGTTGAGCGAAGACTGATGCGTGCTATTATGGTAGCCGCATTTGGCCATCTCGCGAATCAAACGTTTTACTTGGGGACTCAACATCACAGTAATCGGAGGAACCTAAGCAGAAATTGACCCAAGAACGAGGGTTTTTGAGAGAGCTATTCACCTGACATACAAGTGAGGGAAACCTGTTTTTACTGAATCTCTCTCGTTTAGGGCTAACGGAAAAAGAAAACTGTCTAGCCAGAATGACTCTGGACAGTTTGGCGCAGGCGTAACCTAAGTGCTTGATTCTGACTTGACGCGCACTGGGATTGCCCGTACGCTGATCAAAGGAGAGAGGGGGTGGCAGTGCAGCGGTTCGATCACCCTGTGGCCTCTATTTTTTGTTCCCTTCTGTATTTCGTCTAACCAGCGTTCTTTGAGTTCGGTTAGTCGTCCCTTCCGGTTCCCTCAGGGGGGCGTGGTCGCGGCGAGATTATTAGCCGCAAGGAATGAAATAGCCTGCTGGATTTGTTTAAAATAGTTCTTTGCGAGAGTGGCAAGCACGAGTTTAGCTTTCAGAAGGAAGGCAGGAGCAGCCATGGAACAGGTAATTTCACTGCTGGTTGAAAACAGGTCCGGAGTGTTGTCAAACGTGGTTGGATTGTTTAGTCAACGCGGCTACAATATTGAAAGCCTGAACGTAGCCCCAACCGAGGACCCTAGCATCTCTTGTATCACGTTGACAACGAGCACTGATCGGGGTGGAACCGAGCAAGTTGTCAAACAACTCAACAAACTAATCGATGTGATTAAAGTGGTTCCTTTTGATCCATCCGTGCATGTAGCGAGGGAGATGGCTTTAGTGCGTGTCAGAGTCACTCGGGAAAAGAGGGCGGAGGTTCTTGCTCTAGTGAATGTCTTTCGAGTACGTGTTATTCATGCCAGTTCTCGCAATTATATCTTTGAAGTTACAGGCCAATCCGACAAAATCGATGCCTTTTTAAAAAACCTGCGCCTGTATGGAGTGAGTGACCTCCACCGCACTGGAACACTTGCTTTGAGTAGGGGGGAGACGGGTGAGAAAAAGATCTCAGCTGGAGATAGAGCCAAGACAATTGGAGGATTCGAGATCTCGCAGACGTGACCTAGCACGCACCCTGCAATCACCCTGATGGTAGTTCTGCTGAGCCCCGGTGGGGGGAGTGCGCTAGAGTTGCTTGCCTATTTGTTGACACATTGTCTCAACAAAGTATAGATAACTTAGCATGTTTTGGTTCTTTAAATCTGCTGCATTAACCACATTGGTCAGAGTAAAAAAATAGTCTTGAATTCTCTTTTCCGCTTTTTCTATCTGTCTCTGAATAAACTTCGTCTCTTTTTCGAACCCAAGTTGCCTGGAATTCTGACCAATCTCGATGGGAGTAGACTGCTTATCTTTGAGGTGAATAAACACATTGGACAGCTTCTTACGTAATCCTCTCGCCTGTCTAGCCAGTTGCTTGAGCGCGTTTTCCCACCGTTTTTTGGCCTTCTTTCGCTGGCCGAGAGCCAGAGTGTTTAAGGTTGCTGCCTGACGGGCGCTTTCCACTTCCGCGAAGTTTTCTTTCAGGACACTAAGCTTCCCTTTCACCTTCGCCAGAAATTGATCAATCTGACGATCGATGTATTCCTCTATCCAGCTATGTGGGGTTGATGCCGCCCTGTTACCGAAGATGTCGCGGTACTGAGCTCGAAAATATTGTCGGAGAATAAGATTCTGGTGTGCCTCCGGCGTCCCATTTTCCTCTCTTTCCTGCCCGCTGCTCTGCTGACCTGCAGCTACCAGACTAATAAAGCCAATATAAACGAGGCTAGTAACAAACGATAGACGACAAACAACAGATAAGTATGACGTTGTAGAAAACGCAGAAAATACTTGATGCATAGGAATCCGCTCACAAGCGAGCATATTATACCAACCAACAACGGAGCTCCTAAAGCGACGCCGCTGGTCTTGAGCTGTAGGAGATTGTATGTGCTAGCGATTATGGATAAACTGATTATGGGTGCTGCCAGTAGAAAAGAAAAATAAGCGGCCTCCGTCCGAGTGTATCCGAGCATCAGGGCAGCCGTAATCGTCACTCCTGAGCGGCTGACCCCAGGCATTAGAGCCAATGCCTGAGCCAAGCCAATCACCAATCCATCGACGAGCCGAATATTCTTCACCTCCCGGCGAGGCCGCCTGCGATCTGCCCAAGCTAGCAAAAGTGCGAACCCGGAAAGTGTCCCAGCGATGAGCTTTGGATTTCTGAGGTGATGATCAATCTGAGAACTGGTGAAAGCACCTAAAATGGCTGCCGGAAGCGTGGCTAAGATCAAGGTTTCGAGCAACCTCGAACTGAGCAAGGGGTTTGGCCTCGACCCGATTAGCCGGCCTAACGCTTCTCGTCCAATCTCCTTCCACTGTCTACGAAAATAAATCACCACGGCCAGCAAGGTGCCACCATGCAAGATAACATCAAAATCAAGCCCTATGGATTCCCAGCCCAGGAGCCAGGGGAATAAGATGAGGTGAGCGGAACTGCTGATTGGGAGGAATTCAGTGAGTCCCTGTAAAATCCCCAGAAGGATGGCTTGGATGACTAGCCCAACATGCATCTCAGTCCTTATAGCACGCCGTAGGCGGAAACAATACCATTCCACTGGGCGTCTGACTGCGTGCTATACTGAAAGAGGGGTGTTTTCCTTCGTCCGACAGATAAATAATAGTTTATAAGTAACATGAGAGTAAGATATATAAAGCTCTGTTTCCACAGTATAATACCTGTTTGTTAAATTCCTATGAGCAGGTATGAGACGGTTCTCATTTTAGACTTTGGTTCTCAGTACACACAGCTCATTGCACGCAGGGTTCGAGAAGCCGGGGTCTTCTCTGAGATCGTTCCCTACAACACGCCCTGGGAGGATATTCAGCGCCGTCGACCTCGGGGAATGATCCTCTCAGGAGGTCCAGATTCTGTCCTTGGAGAGAACTCACCCCGGCCTGATCCCCGCTTGTATGAATACCCAAATCCGGTTCTGGGGATCTGCTATGGTATGCAGCTTTTGGCTCACCATTTCAAAGGCGTGGTGGAACCAGCGGCTCGGCGTGAATATGGAAAGACAGCACTTGAAGTGACTGCCTCGAGTGAATTGTTGGCAGGGATTCCTTCCCGAACATCGGTGTGGATGAGCCATGGGGACCATATCGAAAGGCTTCCTCGGGGTTTTTCAGCAATTGCCTCCAGTGTCGACGCGATCGCGGCCATGGAAAATCCCAAAAGGAGAATCTATGGACTTCAGTTTCACCCCGAAGTGATTCACACGCCTCAGGGAAAAGAGATCCTTCACAATTTTCTCTTTCGCATTTGCGCCTGCAGAGGGGACTGGACCACAATTTCATTTATCGACCAGTCGATTAACCGTCTAACTGTACAAATCGGCGATGCTCGAGCAGTGTGTGGTCTGTCGGGGGGCATCGACTCTACAGTGGCAGCGCTGCTGACGCATCGCGCCATTGGTGATCGCTTGACGTGTCTTTTCGTGGACAACGGGTTACTTCGCCAGGGAGAGTTTGAGCGGGTGATGGGGACATTGGGGCGGAGCTTCGACTTGAAGGTGATCGGTGTGAATGCTAGCGATCGTTTTCTCAAGCGGTTGGCTGGCGTTGAAGATCCAGAGCTGAAGCGAAAGATTATCGGAGACGAATTCATCCGAGTGTTCGAAGAACAGGCCCGCGAGGTGGGTGATGTCCGTTTTCTGGTCCAAGGAACTCTTTACCCCGATGTCATTGAGTCGCTTCCAGTCAAGGGACCGTCTGCCACTATCAAGAGTCACCACAACGTAGGCGGTCTTCCCGAAAAGATGGATCTTTCCCTAGCCGAGCCACTACGAGATCTGTTCAAGGATGAGGTCCGAAGAGTTGGGAAAGAGCTCGGTCTATCCGAGGAATTTGTCCATCAACATCCCTTTCCAGGACCAGGTTTAGCGGTTCGCATTCTGGCTGAGGTAACGACCCAGCGTTTGGAGCTACTGCGGCAAGCCGATCGGGTCGTCGAGGAGGAGATAAGAATTGCAGACCTGTATGCTAAGATCTGGCAGTCGTTTGCCGTGCTCCTTCCAGTGAAGAGTGTGGGTGTTATGGGCGATGGTCGCACTTACGAAAACGTCGTAGCTGTTCGAGCCGTACACAGCTTGGATGGAATGACCGCCGACTGGGTACCTCTTCCCTATGAGGTACTGGATCGTATTTCTCACCGAATCGTCAATGAGGTCCGAGGAGTGAACCGGGTTGTGTACGACATCAGCTCAAAGCCACCGAGTACCATCGAATGGGAGTGAGTGGGCGGATCGTGTAAATAGAACCCCAAGACACTCAACTATTCCCGCTATGAACAGAACATCGAGTGCTAGAGTGTCAAGAAGAGAGGGATTGGAGACGCATGTCCAAAACAAACTTTGTGCACCTTCATCTGCACAGTCACTTCAGCTTGCTCGACGGAGCTAACAAGATCGATGCGGTTGCCCGCCGCGCAGCCGAGCTGAAGATGCCGGCTCTGGCATTGACCGACCACGGGAATTTGTTTGGAGCGGTGCAATTCCACGATATAGCTCTGAAACACGGAGTCAAACCTATTATTGGTTGCGAGGTCTATGTAGCCCGGGAGGGTAGAAAAACAAAACGAGGAGGATCGGACCAGAGCAACCATCTTGTGCTGCTGGCCGCAGATGCAGACGGATATCAGAATTTGATGCGACTCGTATCGATTGGCTATCTGGAGGGCTTTTATTATCGACCCAGGGTAGACTACGACGTGTTGGAGCAAAATTCCAAGGGGCTAATAGCACTCTCGGCCTGCTTGAAAGGATCTGTGGCCTGGAATATTAGTCAAAACCATTACCCAGAGGCCCGGCGAGAAGCGGGTCAACTACAAGAAATCTTTGGAAAGGGGAATTTCTATCTCGAATTGCAAGACCACGACCTCGAGGAACAGCAGAAGGTTAACGGTGAACTTCTGAAACTTGGGCGAGAGCTAGATCTTCCGTTGGTAGCGACTAACGACTGCCATTATCTGAGGCAGCAGGATGCCCGTGCACACGACATCTTGCTGTGCATCCAGACGGGCAAGACAGTTGATGACACCAACCGGCTGAAGTATCAAAGTGACCAGTTCTTTTTCAAAACAGCTGAAGAAATGGCGGTCCGTTTTCAGCACGTTCCCAGGGCGCTTTCCAATACTTTGGAGATTGCTGAAAAATGCACTTTCGTAATTGACTCTCAAGAGAATATTTTCCCGGAGTTTCAGGTGCCACCCGGCTACACTCTGGACACCTATTTTGAAAATGTGGTCCGTCAGGGCTTTGAGCATCGCCTTGCTCCACTCAAAGAGCTGCAGAAGAGTGGTCGGCTGCGGTACCCCCTCGAGGAATATCATTCCCGACTGGAGAGGGAGATAGAAATGATCCGACAAATGAAATTCCCTAGCTATTTCTTAATTGTGTGGGACTTCATCCGGTACGCTCGGGAAGCGGGGATTCCTGTGGGACCGGGACGCGGTTCCGCAGCTGGTAGTTTAGTCTCCTATGCGATGAGGATCACCAACGTGGACCCGCTGCAGTATGATCTGTTGTTCGAACGTTTCCTCAATCCTGAGAGGGTCACGCCTCCCGACATCGACATTGATTTCTGCATGTTGCGTCGCAACGAGGTAATCGACTATGTCACAAGCAAGTACGGGCGTGAGAATGTCAGCCAAATCATTACCTTTGGCACGCTAGCGGCGCGAGGGGCTATTCGGGACGTAGGGCGAAGTCTAAATATTCCTTATGCCGAGGTCGACAAGCTAGCGCGACTCGTTCCCCAGAGCCTCGAATCAACGATTGGGAAAGCATTGACGGAGGTAAAGGAGCTGAAAGAAAAAAGTAGTGATGTCCGCTATAAGGAACTCTTGGAGATTGCTCAAGAACTAGAGGGATTGGCCCGTCACGCTTCAACTCACGCGGCTGGGGTCGTAATCGCACCTCGGCCACTGGTCGAATTGATTCCTCTTTACAAGTCCAATAAGGATGAGATCACTACCCAGTACTCGATGACGGATTTGGAGCGTTTGGGATTGCTCAAAATGGATTTTCTAGCGCTTACCACGCTGACTATTATCGAACAAACGCTTTCTGAAATCCGGAGCCAACTTGCGATAAATCTCGATCTGGAGCAACTTAATCTCGATGATGAGAATACCTTTCAGATTTTCTGCGAGGGGAAAACCACAGGGATCTTCCAATTCGAATCTTCCGGTATGCGAGACATCCTGAGAGGTCTTCAACCGAGTCGATTTGAGGACTTGGTCGCCCTCAATGCGCTCTATCGGCCTGGCCCGATTCAGGGAGGGATGATCGACGACTTTGTTGGCCGACGTCATGGGCGGGTGAAAATCCACTATGAAGTTCCTGAACTGGAAAGCATTCTCCGAGAGACCTATGGGGTAATCGTCTACCAAGAACAAGTCATGCAGATTGCCAGTAAGCTGAGTGGTTTTTCTTTGGGTGAGGCTGATCTATTGCGTCGCGCAATGGGAAAGAAAAAAAAGCAGGCCATGCGGTCTCAGAAAGCAAAATTTTTGACTGGTTGTGAGAGTCGAGGGATCAAACCGAGCAAGGCCAGAAAAATATTTGACCTTATGGAGCAGTTTGCTGGCTATGGATTTAATAAGAGCCATTCTACCGCCTATGCCCTCTTGGCCTACCAGACAGCCTATTTGAAGACGCATTATCCCCTACAATTTATGGCTTCCCTCCTGACTAGTGAGATGTCCAATACCGATAAGATGGTCAAGGCCCTAGCCGAGTGCAAAGAAATGAGTATCCGCGTATTGCCACCGGAGATCAATGCTAGCGAGTTGCATTTCTGCTCCTCAGGAAAGGATATAAAATTCGGCTTAGCCGCGATCCGCAACGTGGGAGAATCGGCCATCCGTGCCATTCTTACCTGCCGGGACCAGATCGGTAAGTTCACCACTTTTTACGGATTCTGTGAGAAGGTGGACTTACGTTGTGTCAACAAGCGGGTGCTTGAATCGCTGATCAAGGCCGGTACCTTTGATGCGTTGGGTCATCGAAGAAAATCTCTGATCGAGTCTCTGGATCAGGCCATTGAACGAGGCCAGAAGGCCCACAAAGACCGGCTCAGTGGGCAGAGGGGACTTTTTAGGATGGATGCCTTAGAAGCTTCGGGCGGGGCTGTTCGGGAGGTAGTTGATGAGCCCGAATGGCCGGATCAGAAAAAGTGGACCTACGAGAAGGAGACTCTCGGTTACTATGTAACGGGTCATCCTCTCCAAAAGTACGAATCACAGCTTCAGAAGTATTCCCAACTTTCCACCAACGACATCACCGAGCAGGTTTCGGGTCGGGAGATTGGCATTGGCGGAATCATTACCCAACTGCGCCGACTTCGGACGCGTAACGGGGATTCAATGGCGAGTTTTCAGCTCGAGGACTTGACGGGAACGCTGGAGGCTCTGGTCTGGCCCAACACCTATACGCGCTGCCGGGAGTTGCTAGAATCTGATGTGCCCGTTTTTGTGCGAGGGCGCTGTGAGATAGATGGTAAAGGGAAAATTCGCCTTCTTTGCTCCGAGATCATGCCTTTGGATAAGCTTGCTGATGGAGCCGTTCAACGAGCACGAATTACCATTCCCGTCCCTTCCCTCGAACCCGAAAAGATCCTACAACTACAGTCGCTCCTGGACCTCTATCGAGGTAAGTGTCCCCTGGAGTTTGTACTTCTGCAACGGAAAGAATATCGTATTCGGCTGATACCCACGGAGAGACTGTCTGTCGATCCTACTCCAAACTTCATTCAAGCGGTGGAAGGCCTTTTTGGAAAAAACTCCATCACTCTATCCTGCTGAATGAACCATTAGCGATGCAGGCTTGGAAATCCTTTTCCCGGTTGGCTCCGATGTTACCTATGGAAACAGCCCTTTACCCAGACGCAGCAGACATGCTAACCTGCCAACCAGCTGTCCGGGGTCGTGAGCTGCTGTCTGAGCGAAGTGAAACCGACTCCCGCCAGTAGCCATGGCAAGTCTCGCCGAAGAACTCCATATCCTGAAAAGGCAGGTTCGTGAGCTTCCTCCTGAAGCCAGTGCTAAGATGGGTGAGATACGGCGGCGTATTTCCTTACTCGAGAAGGAACTTGAGACCCAGCCCACGGCCTGGGACCATGTCCAGTTATCTCGCCATGAGTCCCGTCCCTACACCCTCGATTACGTCGACCGGATCTTCGTGTCTTTTCGTGAAATATTCGGTGATCGCAAGTATGCCGACGATCATGCGATCATCGGCGGAATGGCTGTTTTGGAAGGACATCCGGTGATGCTGATGGGCCACCAGAAGGGACGGACTACTCGCGAGCGTCTGTACCGCAACTACGGAATGGCCAAGCCTGAAGGCTATCGCAAGACTATCCGACTAATGGAGTTAGCAGAAAAATTTAATCGTCCCATTCTCACCTTCATCGATACTCCTGGAGCTTACCCTGGGATCGGCGCCGAAGAACGGGGTCAGGCCGAAGCCATCGCGCAAAATCTGCGCACCATGGCGCAGCTAGGCGTTCCAATTGTGGCCACCGTGTTAGGCGAAGGAGGAAGCGGTGGGGCACTGGCAATTGGCTTAGCGGACCGTATTTTAATGATGGAAAACTCGATCTATTCGGTGATTTCCCCCGAGAGTTGCTCGGCAATCCTATGGAGAGATCAGGAACATGTCAAGGAGGCGGCCGGGAACCTAAAACTCACCGCTCGAGACCTAGTTCATTTCCAGATAGTCGACGAGATTGTGCCCGAGCCTGGGGAGGGTGCCCACAAGGATTGGGATGCGGCTGCGGCCACGCTTAAGGGTTGCTTGTTGAGGAATCTGGAAGAGCTCAGCGACAGATCTCCACAGGAACTTGTGGCTGCTCGATTTGAAAAATTTCGACGCATGGGGCAATTTGAGGAGTAATTTCGTGGCAAGGGTTTCTTCCCGTCCGATCTTTGTTAAATTCTTGGGAGCGGAATTCTAGAGCGGGCGTTGCATCGAGTGCAGCGACGCTCTAAATAGTAGCCCGAAGAAGTGAGTAGGTTCGAACTCAGGTGTCCTGCTACCTCTTCGACACCTAAAGTCGGTTTTCTGCTGTCCAATCTGCCATCGAATCTACTGGGAGGTACCCATCGGAAACACATCTTAGAGCGCGTCGCCGAACTGGTTATACATCTCCCTCAATGGGGGGTGGCTAGCCTTTCTCGACCCACACGAGATAAAAAAAGACCCACACAAACTCACCATGTGGATGTTCTCTTGTACCACAAGCCATGCCCATGACGACTGGAAAGTAGGCACCTGTGCACTTTTTGAATCTGACAGTCGGGACCTCTATAATGTGTGTTTTCGCCAATGAAGACCAAACTGAAAGCGATCCGTGGGACTCACGATATTTTGCCCGGTGAGGTTGAACTGTGGCAAAAGGTCGAAAGTTGTGCTCGCCGTCTGTTTGAGTTATATGGCTTTAGGGAAATCCGTACTCCCCTGTTAGAGGAGACCCAGCTATTTACTCGGAGCATTGGGGTAGATACGGATATTGTTCAAAAAGAAATGTACAGCTTTCGTGATCTCAAGGGGAAAGGGATTACGCTTCGACCGGAAGGCACTGCCCCGGTGGTTCGCGCCTATCTTGAACACAATCTCTCCGGTATCGCAAAAACACACAAGCTTTACTATGTGGGTCCGATGTTTCGGCGAGAACGTCCTCAAAAGGGACGTTATCGTCAGTTCCATCAAATCGGAGCTGAAGTGTTAGGATCGGAGGTCCCAGCGGTGGAGGCTGAGATGCTCGAAATGTTGGATCAGTTTTTCCGCGAGCTGGGTCTGGGGGCCTTTCGACTTCTGGTAAATTCTGTGGGTTGTCAAGACTGTCGCCCTGCCTACGTTAAGTGTTTACGGAGGGAGCTAGATTCCCGACGTTCGCAGTTCTGTAGCCAGTGCCAACAGCGCATCAAGAGCAATCCTCTGCGTGTTTTAGACTGCAAAGAACCCGCTTGCCAGCCTGCAATTCAGCAATTGCCTATTCTTTTGAACCACCTCTGTGGTGATTGTCAGCTGCACTTCGAGCAATTGCTTCACTACCTTGACCTGCAGGAAATTGAGTACCAAATTGAACCTCTACTAGTCCGAGGGCTCGACTACTATGTTCGAACGACATTTGAAATTGTCAGCGATCAGCTGGGACCTACACAAAATGCCGTATTGGGAGGGGGACGATATGATGGGCTCTCCGAGTCTCTAGGAGGTACTTCCACAACCGGCTTCGGCTTCGCGCTGGGTATGGAACGCTTCCTCATGCTTCTATCCCCCCCGGATAAAAGGGAGGTATCCTATCGTGTTTTACGTCCGGTTGTCTTTCTGGTCCACCTCGATGAGCCCGCTCTGGAAGAGAGTCTCAAGCTGGCCCGAGATCTTCGTCGGCAAGGGCTCTTTGCCTACTTGGATTTTGAGAGGCGAAGCCTAAAGGCTCAGATGCGACAGGCCGATCGTTTTCAAGCCATGTTTACCTGTGTTGTTGGGGAAAGCGAAATTCAAAGTGGTCAGTTTCCCCTTCGGAGAATGTCTGACGGTCGAGAGGTGAGGCTAGGTCGTAATGCAATTGCCAAGTATCTAAATCAGGCCTTGCGGGAGTAGAGTTTTTGGTGCGGGTTAGGGGCCGGGACGCGGCGTGGCACGAGTAGACCCTCTATGATTGGAAAATGAATATGCTGGGAAATCTTCATCGGACCTGCTATTGCGGCGATGTCTGTCACGAGCAAGTCGGCCAGACGATCACAGTTATGGGTTGGGTGGATCGCAGACGCGATTTTGGGAATTTAATCTTCGTGGATTTACGCGATCGGGAAGGAGTGATTCAAGTCGTTCTCAGCCCAGATAGCCCGGCTGCTCTTGAAAAGGCCAAGCAGGCTCGCTCTGAGCACGTCTGGGCAGTAATCGGGCAGGTGGTAAGGCGAGATCCGAGTACCGTCAATTCTGAACTACCTACTGGCGAAATTGAGATCCAAGGTCATGAAGTTCACGTACTGAACACTGCTCGAACACCTCCCTTCCCACTAACTCAAACAGATACCAGTGCTGAGGAAACCAGATTACGATACCGTTATCTAGATTTGCGGAGCAATCGCCTCCAGAAAAATCTCCGCTTGCGCCATCGAGCCTGCCTAGAAATCCGTAACTTCATGGACAAACAAGGCTTTCTGGAGATCGAGACCCCTTTTTTGAGCAAGTCTACTCCCGAGGGTGCACGTGACTATCTGGTGCCGAGTCGCTTGTCCCCAGCGCATTTCTATGCCCTACCGCAATCCCCGCAACTCTTCAAACAGTTACTCATGGTTGCGGGTGTGGACAAATATTTCCAGATCGTTCGCTGTTTTCGGGATGAGGACTTGAGAGCAGACCGACAGCCGGAATTCACCCAGATCGACATCGAGTTGTCGTTTGTTCAGATGGATGCCATTTTCACGCTGGTGGAGGCGCTATTAGCGCGGGTTTTTCGATTGGTAGATTTAGAAATTCCCACCCCTTTTCCACGTCTCGAGTACAGAGATGCTATGGCTCGTTACGGAACTGATCGACCAGACACACGCTTTGGCCTCGAGTTAGTGGATGTGACCGATGCCCTTGCTGAAACTTCCTTCGAGGCTATTCGAGAGATTCTCCGCCAGGGTGGTCAGGTAAAAGGCATTCTGGTTCCGCATGGAGCTGAGACGTATTCTCGTAAGGACTTAGACGAGTTAGGTGGTTTGGTGCAGCATCAAGGAGGCGGGATCCTGTACTGGCTAAAAATCACGGAGGCCGGTCTGAGAGCCTCACTTCCTAAAGTAGTTCAGAAAACCGAGCGAGACAGGGTGGCCCGGGCTGCCAAGCTTCAAGCGTCTGACCTGTTTCTCATGATGGCTGGATCCAAGCGGGACCTTCATGGAGCATTGGCCTCACTGCGTCTGCACCTGGGGCACCGAGAGAAGTTGATCCGCAATGGTGAGTACCAACCCCTTTGGGTTTATGATTTCCCTCTCCTAGAGTGGGATGAAAACGAGGGGCGTTTTGCTGCCTTTCACCATCCCTTCACCACGCCCCGAGATGAGGACTTGGAACTTCTGGAAAAGGATCCGGCTCGAGTAAAAGCAAAGTCTTACGATGTCGTTCTTAATGGAGTGGAAATCGGAGGTGGGTCCATTCGTATACACGAAGAAAAAGTTCAAGAGCGGGTCTTTAGAGCACTGGGCTTTTCTCCTCAAGAGTCTCAGACCAGGTTTGACTTTTTCTTGGAAGCTCTACGCTATGGGGCCCCTCCACATGGCGGAATCGCCTTGGGGCTAGATCGACTGGTCATGCTTCTGGCCCAAGAGCAGTCCATACGGGAAGTCATCGCCTTCCCAAAAACGGCTCGAGCCCTCGACCTCATGTGTGGTTCCCCTTCCCTGGTAACTGAGGAGCAATTGCGTGAACTTCATATCCGCACGTGCCGGGGGTCGCGAGAACTTGTCCCGGTCGGTACGGATCATACGGGGAACGCAAAAAACTCGATCTGAGCCTTCCTACCAAAAACGGCTATCCTGTCATTGTCCGAGACTATAATTAGAAGTATGGCTAGAGTGCGTGTGCTTTCAGAGATCCTAGCTCATAAGATCTCCGCCGGTGAGATCGTAGATCGTCCCGCTTCGGTAGTGAAAGAACTATTGGAGAATGCGATTGACGCCACGTCGACGCGGATTTCCATTGATATAGAGAGTGGTGGAAAACGTATCATCTGCCTCCGCGATGACGGGCACGGCATGAATCGAGAAGATGCACGCTTGGCTTTTCAGCACCACGCTACCAGCAAAATATCCTCCTTTGAAGACCTGTCATCGATCAGTACATTGGGCTTTCGGGGAGAAGCGCTTCCGTCGATCGCCTCGGTCTCGCGATTACGCCTCTCAACCGTCGAGCGAGGCTCGTCTCCAGCAGCGTCAACGGGCACGAAGATCGAGTATGAGGGGGGAGAATTTCAGAGTCTGCGCGAGATTTCCTGGCCGGTGGGCACTGAGGTAACGGTAGAGGACCTATTCTTCAATGTACCGGCCCGGCGCAAATTCCTCAAAAAGGTCAGTACGGAACTGGGGCATATTAGTCGCCACATTCTGCACTACGCGCTTGCTTATCCGGAGATTGAATTTCGCTTTAAGCATCAGCAACAGCTTGTCATGGAGGCAACAGCTGTGTCCAGCCTGAAGGAGCGCGCGTATCAGGTACTAGGAGAGACTTTTCTGGACAATCTTGTGCCCCTAGATTACCGGAGAAATGGCATATATATCCATGGGTTCACTTGCCTCCCACATGAGCAACGGAGCAGCTCCTCCTCCCAATTTCTCTACGTGAACCGGCGCATGGTGAGGGATCGAGTGCTGGCGCATGCTATTCGTCATGCCTATCGCGATCTCATTCCCTCGAGCAAGCACCCTGTTATCCTGGCCTTTCTCGAGATCGATCCGGAGCAGATAGATATTAACGTTCATCCCAGTAAGATTGAGGTTCGTTTTCGCGACACAAACTCTGTCCACTCTACCCTGTACCACGCCATAGAGGAGGCGTTGTTCAAGCACAAGACCAGTCTTACTAGTACAGCCTGTACGATCTCTGAGAACCAGCTTTTGGCGCCAGGGATCTTGGATATCCAGCCGGGCACAGCCGGCTATGGAAAAAGCCACCTTCCGTTTGGAGCCGAAGCTCCTGTTGCTTCGAGGGCTGTATCCGGGCAGTACTTACAACGCCCGGCCGTATCCCTCGCCGGGGCATTCACATCTGGGCCGGCTGTTCCATCTGCCACCTCTGGCAACCCTCATCCTGACTGCATTCCTGAGACTGCTCACCTCGCTCCTACTCCTGTGGCCATGGGCCAATTTGTCGAGAGCTTTGTGGTCGCTGCTGATCGCGAAGGTATTCTTCTGGTTGATCAGCACGTAGCTCATGAAAGGATCCTCTATGAGGAAGCGTGGCAAGCTTTACAGTCTTCGGAAGCTTGTCCGACTCAACAACTGCTTTTACCGGTTATCATGGAACTCACTGCTCACCAGAAAGCCGTTCTAGAGCCCATTGTGCAGGAGCTCAGTGCCAGTGGATTTCAGGTGGAGTGGTTTGGACCCCGAACCATTGCAATTACCAGTGTCCCCAGCATAGCCACTAGCTGTGATCCGAAGCTACTGATCAGCGAGATTCTAGATGGTTGGGAAAACCGAGGTGACGGGCTAGAGGTTTCAGGGGCTGAGTTGCAGCGCCTACGGGAGAAAATAGCGATCAGCCTCTCTTGTCGGAGTGCGATTAAAGTCAATACTCCACTGTCAAAGGAGAAAATACAGTGGCTTCTCGATACCCTATTCCGTTGTCAGAATCCTTACACCTGTCCGCACGGACGTCCCATTATCTTGAGATTGGGGATTGAGGAGCTACTGAGAGGATTTAAGAGAATCTGACCATGTCCTAAATCCTGTGCTCGTATGGTGAGAATCACCGAAGTAAAAGATTCAAAGTGTAGGCGGTTAAGCTTCAAGTTTTCGTGGTCAATGAATCTTCAAAATGATCCGATAAGAAGCAACGGTTGTCGTAGTGATGAGTTTTCCACCCGCTTCGACGCCGTTTAAACTGCCACCCACATGGCATTTCCGAAACTCGACATACCTTCTACGAGCAATATAATCCGCTAGAGCTTGTTGCGGGAGAGGGGAGTGTAGGTAGAGAGTTGCGTAAAAGTTCTCGTCACTGATCTCCTCCTGGCGGTCTCTATCAAGCTTTGGACGAAAGTATATCTGTGGGCTTATATGGTAGATCCTTTGGCCCGACAGACTTTTCTTTGGACCCAAAGCTGGAACGTCAAGGATTTTCCAGACGCGGAACTGGGTTGGGATGCACTTGTACACACCCCAGGAAACACAGGCCTCCCCTCGGTACGTCAGCTCCCTCGTGTCAGTTTCGATCTCAATGCGCTCTATGTCGTCGGGAATGGCTTCCGGAGGATCGGACTCTGGTTTTTTTTTCCGACGAATCCCCAGCATCGCGACAGTGCCGAAGAGCACTCCCCCCAAGCTAGCGACAAAAAATCTTTTCCACCTCAAGATAGCCCCGTCCTCGACACAGCACAAGAAAGCCCCCGAATTGAAGTAGTCCGGGGGCATAAAATCCGGCGAGGACCTACTTTCCCACACAGCTTCCCATGCAGTATCATCGGCGCTGGAGGGCTTAACTGCTGTGTTCGGGATGGGAACAGGTGTTGCCCCTCCGCTATCACTCGCCAGAAATCGCGACTAGCAATCCCTTAAACCGACTGCCATTCAGCCGACAGGAATCGGAATTTAAAAAGGGTAAACCACTTTGGCTTTGTGCGACAAAAAGTTCCAGGTCAAGCCTCACGACCGATTAGTACAGGTCAGCTACATCCGTTACCGGACTTACACCTCCTGCCTATCAACCTCGTCATCTCCGAGGGGTCTTCAGTCCCGATTAATCGGGAGGGAGATCTCATCTTGGGGCGAGTTTCATGCTTAGATGCATTCAGCGTTTATCTCTTCCGCACGTGACTACCCAGCGATGCTCCTGGCGGAACAACTGGTACATCGGAGGTGCGTCCAACCCGGTCCTCTCGTACTAGGGTCAGCTCCCCTCAAATCTCCTGCGCCCACGACAGATAGGGACCGAACTGTCTCACGACGTTCTAAACCCAGCTCACGTACCGCTTTAATCGGCGAACAGCCGAACCCTTGGAACCTTCTTCAGCTCCAGGATGCGATGAGCCGACATCGAGGTGCCAAACCTTGCCGTCGATGTGAACTCTTGGGCAAGATAAGCCTGTTATCCCCGGCGTACCTTTTATCCGTTGAGCGATGGCCCTTCCATGCGGAACCACCGGATCACTAAGGCCGACTTTCGTCTCTGCTCGACGTGTCTGTCTCGCAGTCAAGCGGGCTTATGCCTTTACACTCTACGGCTGATTTCCAAACAGCCTGAGCCCACCATTGCGCGCCTCCGTTACTTTTTGGGAGGCGACCGCCCCAGCCAAACTACCCGCCTAACCCTGTCCCTCCTCCCGTTTCAGGGATAGAGGTTAGATACTCAATACAAAAAGGGTGGTATCTCACCAGTGGCTCCACCGAACCTGACGGTCCAGCTTCTCAGCCTCCCACCTATCCTGCACATCTTGGACCGGGTACCAAGGTTAAGTTGTAGTAAAGGTGCACGGGGTCTTTCCGTCTTGTCGCGGGCAACCGGCATCTTCACCGGTACTACAAATTCGCTGAGTCTCTCGTCAAGACAGCGCCCAGATCGTTACGCCATTCGTGCAGGTCGGAACTTACCCGACAAGGAATTTCGCTACCTTAGGACCGTTATAGTTACGGCCGCCGTTCACTGGGGCTTCAGTTTAAAGCTTCGCTCCGAAGAGCTAACCTCTCCCTTTAACCTTCCAGCACCGGGCAGGCGTCAGACCCTATACGTCGTTTTGTTGACTTCGCAGAGTCCTGTGTTTTTAGTAAACAGTCGCCTGGGCCCGCTCTCTGCAACCCCCTTGAGCTCCACCCGCGAGGGGCTTCACCTACTGAGGGCCCACCTTCTCCCTAAGTTACGGTGGTAATTTGCCGAGTTCCTGAACGAGAGTTCTCTCAAGCGCCTTAGGATTCTCTCCTCGTCTACCTGTGTTGGTTTGCGGTACGGTCACCTTCGCTCTGGCTAGAGGCTTTTCTCGGCAGTGTGGATTTAGCGGGTTTGTGTTCCTTACGGAACTCCCCGTCACGCCTTAGTATTAGGACCGCGGATTTTCCTACGGACCCTACCTACACGCTTGGACCGGGACATCCAACACCCGGACCGCCTATCCTTCTGCGTCCCCCCATCGCTCATAAAGAACTACGGTGGTACAGGAATATTGACCTGTTTCCCATCGACTACGCCGTTCGGCCTCGCCTTAGGGACCGACTAACCCTGGGCGGATGAACCTTGCCCAGGAAACCTTAGACTTTCGGCGAACTTGATTTCCACAAGTTTTATCGC